>NZ_QFHO01000019.1 GCF_004920835.1 Stenotrophomonas maltophilia | reverse complement strand
GTCAAGCAGGGCAAGCCGGGCAAGGTGGCTTTGGTCGCGGTGATGCGCAAGATGCTGGTGATCCTCAACGCCCGCAAAAGGGATGCGGAGGCCCAGATGGCCTCCGCCTGACAAGACAGTTGCTACAGAAGCACGGTGTAGGTCAGCCCTCGCGGGCGACCTGGAAACCGGCGAAGGACTGGCTGACCGGCATCAGTTCCAGGCGGTTGATGTTGAGATGCGGCGGCAGCGTGGCCACCCAGAAGATCTGTTCGGCGATGTCTTCGGCGGTCATCGGGTTGGCGCCGGTATAGAGCTTGTCCGACGCAGCCTGATCGCCATGGGTACGCACCACGGTGAACTCGGTTTCGGCCATGCCCGGCTCGATCGTGGTCACGCGCACGCCGGTGCCATGCAGATCCGAGCGCAGGCCCAGCGAGAACTGGCTGACGAAGGCCTTGGTGCCACCGTAAGCATTGCCGCCCGGGTAGGGATAGACGCCGGCCACCGAGGAAATGTTGATGATCGCACCCTTGCGCTCGACCAGCTGCGGCAGCAGCCGGTGGGTCAGGGTCACCAGCGCGGTGATGTTGGTGTCGATCATCGTGGTCCAGTCGGACAGCTTTGCGCTCTGTGCCGGCGCGGTGCCCTGTGCCAGCCCAGCGTTGTTGACCAGCAGGTCGATCTCACCGAAGGCCGGCGGCAGCGCCAGCAGCGCCGCTTCCATCGCCACCGGGTCGCGGATGTCGAAGACCGCGGCATGCACCACGTCCTTGCCATAGCGTTCGACCAACGGCTGCAGGCGTTCGCCGCGGCGGCCGGTGGCGATCACCTTCCAGCCCGCCTGGGCGAAGCGGTGGACGGCAGCGGCGCCGAAGCCGGAAGTGGCGCCGGTAATCAGGACAGTGCGGGTCATCAGGCAACTCCAGGGGGAAAACCAGACCCCCATTCTGGCACCGTCGACCGATCCCCGTGTTGCCGGATCGGCCAGAACCTGGAGCAGAACCAGGGTCAGATCCCTTTGCCGCCAGCAAAGGGATCTGACCCCACCTGCCGGGGTGACCGGTACAATTGGGCCATGATCAACAACGATGTCCTGCGCAGCGTGCGCTACTCCCTGGACCTGGGCGACCACCACGTGGTGACCCTGTGCCAGCTGGCCGACCCGGCCTTCGCGGTGGATACCGAGCAGGTGAAGGCCTGGCTGCGCCGCGATGACGAAGCCGGCTTCGAGGCGATGAATGACAGCGCGCTGGCCCACTTCCTCGATGGCCTGATCGTGCACCTGCGTGGTCGCGACGAGAGCCAGCCGCAACGCGCGGTGGAAACCCGCATCGACAACAACCTGGTGCTGAAGAAGCTGCGCGTAGCCTTCCAGCTGCGTGACGTGGACCTGTTGGAGATCTTCGCCAGCGCCGGTTTCAACGTCTCCAAGTCGGAAATCGGTGCGCTGTTCCGCCAGCCCGGCCACACCAACTACCGGCGCTGCCTGGACCAGATGCTGCGCAACTTCCTCAAGGGCCTGAGCCTGCGCCTGCGCGGCTGAGCACGGCCGCGACGAACGCCCGTGCCGCCGGCGTCGGCAACCGCTGCCAGACCAGGTGCACGCGGCGGGTCGGGGTCGGCTGCAGCGGAATCTGGACCACCCCCTCGAACCCTTCGGCGATCAACGCCGGCACGATCCCGACCGCCAGCCCATGGCGGACGAAGCGCTCGACCAGTTCCATCAGGTTGACCTCGAAACGCACCGTGTGCGGCAGGCCTGCAGCGGCGAACGCATCATCGGTCTGCCGGCGCGCGCCGGTGCCGCGCGGGAAGTCGACCAGCGCTTCATCCTGCAGCGCGGCCAATGGCAGCCGCGTGTGCCCGGCCAACCGATGCGACGGCGCCAGCACCGCCACCAGGTCTTCCTCCTGCAGCATCTGGTGGCACACGCCATCCAGCCCCGCCGAGGGCGCCAACCCGACCAGAGCGACATCCAGTTCGCGCGACTGCACCTGCGCGATCAGGTCCTCGCTCTTGTCCACCCGCAGCTGGAATTCAACCTGCGGGTGTGCCTGCTGGAAGGCCGCCAGCATCGCCACCACGTCGATGTCGGTCAGCGAAGAGATCTGCCCGATCGCCAACAACCCGCGCACTTCGCCGCTGACTGCGGCGACGTCGGCGCGCAGGTGGCGCAGGCTGGCCAGCACCTGCCGCGCGTGCACCAGCAGCGCCTCGCCGGCGGCGGTGGCACGTACGTGGCGCGGCAGGCGCTCGAACAATGGCGTGCCCAGCTCCTGTTCCAGATTGGCAATCTGATGGCTGAGCGCCGACTGCACCACATGGCAGCGCTCGGCGGCACGGGTGAAGTTGCCCTCCTCGGCCAGGGAGACGGCAAATTCAAGCTGCTTGAGATTCACACAACCATCTCATTTCCAGATGACAGGGATGATGATGATTCATTTCCATCATGACTGCAGCGGGCGGACACTGTGCACCCCGCATTCTGGAACACCGCGTGAGCCCGTCCCTCCCCCCTCTGCACCGCTGGCAGGTGCTGCTGATGTCGGTCGCCACTGGCGTGGCCGTAGCCAGCAACTACTATGCGCAGCCGCTGCTGCACACCATCGCCGATGCCTTCGGCCTGCCATTCGGCCAGGTCGGCATGGTGGTCACCGTGGCGCAGCTGAGCTATGCCGCCGGGCTGATCCTGCTGGTGCCGCTGGGTGACCTGTTCGAGCGCCGCCGGCTGATCGTGGTGATGACGCTGTTGTCGGCCAGTGGACTGGTGATCAGCGCCTGCGCGCCGTCACTCACGTGGCTGCTGGTGGGCACGGCGATCACCGGCCTGTTCTCGGTGGTGGCGCAGGTGCTGGTGCCATTTGCGGCCACCCTGGCCGCACCGGAGCATCGTGGCCGGGTGGTTGGTACGCTGATGAGTGGCCTGCTGCTGGGCATCCTGCTGGCGCGCACCGTGGCCGGGCTGCTGTCGAGCCTTGGCGACTGGCGCCTGGTCTATGCAATCGCCGCCGGCACCCTGGTGCTGACCGCGCTGGCGCTGCAACGTGGCCTGCCACGCTTCCACCACAGCGCAGGCCTCAGCTACTTCGCCCTGCTGCGCTCGATCGGCTCCCTGTTCGTGCATGAGCCGGTGCTGCGCCATCGCACGTTGCTGGGTGCATGCAGCTTCGCCATGTTCGCGATCTTCTGGACGCCACTGGCGTTCCTGCTCGCACAGCCACCGTACGCCTACAGCGACGCCACCATCGGCCTGTTCGGACTGATCGGTGCAGCCGGCACGCTGGCCGCGGGCCTGGCCGGGCGCATGTCCGACCGTGGCCAGACCGGCCGTGCCACGGCCATCGCGCTGGTACTGTTGCTGCTGTCGTGGCTGCCACTGGGGCTGTCGGCGCACTCGCTGCTGGCACTGCTGGTGGGCGTGGTGGTGCTGGACCTGGCCGCGCAGCTGCTGCACGTCAGCAACCAGAACCTGATCTATGCGCTGCAACCGGCTGCGCGCAACCGCCTCAATGCCGGCTACATGACCGGCTACTTCATCGGCGGCTCGCTGGGTTCGCTGCTGTCGGCGCAGGTCTACCAGCGCTTCGGCTGGACCGGCGTCTGCGTGGCCGGTGCTGCGGTGGCCGTGCTGGCCCTGCTGCTGTGGCTGCCCGGCGCGCTGCGCGCGCGCCAGGCCTCGGCTGCCAACTAGAAGCTGCCCTGCAGTGCCAGCTCCCAACGCCCCCCGGCGTTGCCCGGGAACAGGCGCTTGGCCGCGTTGTCGGTGTCGTGCACGGTGGCCCGCAGCTCCCACGCCGGGGTCAGCGTGGCAATGGCACTGAGCTGACCATGCAGGTAATCCGGCCCCTGTGCGGTGGCCAGCCAATACTGGCCTACCGCCGCCTCCAGCCGGACGCGCTCGTGCAGCGGCACACGCACGCCGAGCTGGGCATAGGTGCCGCGATGACCGCCGGCCAGCGCATCATTGGAATGCGCGACCTGCAGCCAGGCGCGCTGCTTCCAGGTCAACGTGGTATTGAGTTCGGTCCAATCCAGCGCGCGGCCAGTGCCTGGGTACACGTAGCGGGTCAGGTTGGCATCCAGCGTCCAGTCCGCTGCCAGTGCGCCACTCCAACCGGCCACCAGGTCGAACTCGCTGCGCGCGCCGTTGTCCGGCTTGAACGATACGTTGGAGCCCCACGCGCTGGCGTACCAACCGGATGCGAGTGCCACTTTTGCGCCCACCTGCGCTGCAGGGTCGCCGTCGCTCTGCGAGCTGCCGCGCCACACGTAGTCGCTGGTCAATGCTGCACTGCCACTCACCTGCACCTGGGCCTGCGCGCTGCCGATACCCAGCATTCCTGCCAGCGCGGCCACCATCGCTGCCATCATCCCCTTGCTGTTCACTGCACTGTGTTCCTCGTCGAAGGCGGTCACGCCGCCGGGACAGCAGTGTCGGAGGGAGCGGCGTAACGGATCGAGGGTGCTGCCCGGCCCGCAGCGCAAATTCGGCGTAAATCCCGCTGCGGTGGGCGCGGTATCATGCAGGCCTGTTTCCAGGAACCAACCACGTGGACGCCATCCTGACCCCGGTATCGATCGGCGAGCTGATCGACAAGATCACCATTCTCGAGATCAAGGCCGAGCGCATCGACGATGCCGCCAAGCTGGCCAACGTGCGCACCGAGCTGGACGGCCTGCTGCCGTTGCTGCAGCAGCAGTTGCAGGCACAGCCCGCGCTTGCCGCGCTGAAGCAGCAGCTGAAGGCGATCAACGAACGCATGTGGGACATCCAGGACCAGCTGCGCGACAAGGAAGCGGCGCAGGTGTTCGATGATGCATTCATCCAGCTCGCGCGCGGCGTGTATGGCACCAATGGTGAGCGCGTGCAGGTGAAGAACGAGATCAACCGCGTGGCCGGTTCGGCCCTGGTGGAAGAGAAGCAGTACCAGGGCGAATGAGCCCGCTCATCCGCATTCGAGCAGGTGCCGGATGCGGAACAGCTCACCATCGCTGTGGATACCGAGCTTCTCGTAGGCCGTCCGCTTCTGCGTGCTGACCGTACTGGCGGTGCGCCCGAAGCGCCGCGCCACCTCTCCGGTAGTGCAGCCCTGCAGCACCAGCCGGAGCACCTCGCGCTCGCGTCGGCTCAAGGGCGTGAGCACCGGCGCCGGTGTGCGCCGCATGCGCGATCGATTCAACTGCGTGCGCAGCTCCGGGGGCACGAAGCGGCCGCCACGGGCCAGCACGTCGATCGCACGCATCAGCATCGCTGGCGAAGTGCCCTTGGGAAGAAATCCGCGCGCACCGGCCTGCATCGCCATGGTCACCGTGCTTGCATTGCAGTGTTCGGACAGCACCAGCACCGGCAACAGCGGCCAGCGTCGTGACAACAGCCGCAGCAGGGCGAGGCCCTGTTCGGGTCCTCGCGGCGCCAACAGATCGATCAGCAACAGGTCGATGCCACCGGGTTGGCGATGCAGCAGGTCGAGCAGATCACCTTCGCGGGTGAAGCTGCCACAGATCTGCACGCCGCCGTGCTGGCGCAGCACTACCTCCACCCCCAGCCGCAGCACGGGGTGCGGCGCCAGCATTGCCAGGCGGCGGGGTCGATCGAGGGGCAGAGCGGGAACAGCAGGCGGCATCACGCGGATCCGGCGGTACGAAGTGCCCACCGTAGGCCCGCGTCTGGAGCAGCGGAATCCAATTTATTGCAACGCACCAAAGACGCGCGCAGGCGCTCAGCTGCGGTTTCGGATCGCTCCAACGCGACAGGCCCGGCATGAGCCGGGCCTGTCGAGGCATCTTCAAGCGCGCATGCGCGCCGAGGAAGCAGTTACCAGCTGAAGCGCGGGCCGACGGTGTATTCCTTGTCGCCGTCGCGGTTCATCTTCAGCTCGCCGTTCAGGCCCCAGTTCTGGTTCAGCTTGACCTGACCACCCAGGCGACCGTACCACTGGCCTTCCGGATTGATGCCGTGCTTCTTCGAGAAATCTTCGTAACCGACCATGCCGTAGACTTCGGCGTGGGCACCGAAGGCGGTGCGGATGCCGGCTTCGGCGCTGTAGCCGTTGAAGTCAAGGCCGTGCTTCTGGTCGCGCTTCTGGTAAGCAACGCGGGCAACGAAGTCGGTGGTCGGAGCGATTTCAACGTTGTAGCCGGCACCGATCTTCCACTGGTCCAGCTTGATGTTGGTGTTGTCGATTTCCTGGCGGCTGTAATCACCGAAGGCGTGGAAGTTCGGCAGGAAGCCGTACGAACCCTTCACGCCCCAGCCGTCGGCCTTGAACGCATCGATGTCGGTCTTGGCGTAGTCAGCTTCGGCGTAGTTGTAGGACAGGTTCTCAGCAGCCGAGGCGGTGAACGGCAGGGCAGCGGCCAGGGCCAGAGCAATCAGCGAATTCTTCATGGGGGTACACCTTTACTTTCTTATGGTGTGCAGCAGCGCCAGGGCGCCAACGCATCGGGAATGTAAATTCTCCGTTATTCGCCACAACGCTCCCTGAAAACAGCGGTCTTCGCATTGCTGAATTTTTTGGCTTGATTCAGGCTGCGTCTGGCATACGCGCGCGCCACGCGTGCATCTGTCATCCATCGATGATTGCAACAGGAGGTTGCCTTGCACCTGCCCTACCCGCTGCAGATGACTGTCCACGCTGCTGTCCTGGCCTGCGCGGCCTTGTTTTCCTCCGCGCCTGCGCACGCACTGCAGGCCGCTGACTACCAGCGCGCCGAACGCGTGCACGACAGTCATCTGCGCGGTGCGCTGCGCAATGCCTCGCTCCTGCCAAACTGGCTGGCTGATGGCCGCTTCTGGTACGAACGCGAAGACGCGCAGGGCCGACGCCAGGCGGTGTTGGTCGATCCGGCGAACGCTATGCGTACGATCCTGTTCGAACCCGATGTGCTGGACGCCGCAGTTGCACCTCTCGGTACCCACGGGCCACGCCTGCGCTTGAACAGCGTGCAGGTACTGCATGATGGCCTGCGCCTGCAGTTCAACGGCGAGGCGGCAATCAACTGCCAATGGCCACGCCTGCAGTGCACGGCCGCACAACAGGCGCCGCCGCCAGCCGATGCATTGCCGTCGCCCGGCGGTGACGCCTGGCTGCAGCTGCGCGACCACAATCTGTGGCTGCAGCGCTCTGGAACGGCGCCGCACGCACTGACCAGCGGCGGTGAAGCCGGCCACGGCTATGGTGTGCTGCCGGACTTCAGCCTGCGCGGCATTCCGCGCAGCCAGGGCCGGATGCCGCCGCGGCCATTCGCGGTCGGCTGGTCGCCGGATGGCCGCTACGTGGCCGGCATCCGCTACGACGAACGCGCGCTGCAGGACTACCCCTATCTGGAAAGCAGCCCGACCCACAGCGCGCGGCCGCGCGTGCATACCGTGAAGCTGGGGGTGCTGGGTGACACCGATCAGGTGCGCGACAGCCTGTACGTGGTCGATACCCGCAACGGCAGGCAGCATGACATCGCGCTGCCAGAGGGTTGGAACACGCTCAGTGAGGCCGGCATCCTGGGTTGGGACGGTGACCGGTTGTATGCCGCGATCGCGCACTTCGGCACACCGCGCAAGCTGCGCCTGGTGGAGATCGATGCCGGCAGCGGTGCAGTGCGCACCGTGCTGGAAGAAGCCAGCGATACCCGCCTGCAGCTCAACGTGTATTCGTACAACCGGCCAGCGGTGGCGATCCTGCCCGGCCAGGACACTGCGGTGTGGTTCTCGCAGCGCGATGGCCGGGGCCACCTGTACCGGGTGCGCCTGTCCGACGGGAAGGTGATGCAACAACTGACCCGCGGTCCATGGGTGGTGCGTGACCTGCTCGGCGTGGACGTTGTGAGTGGCTGGGCATACTTCAGCGCCGGCGGCGTCGACGGTGGCGATCCCTACGTGCGCGGCCTGTACCGGGTATCGCTGCAGGGCGGCCCCATCCAGCGCCTGGCCGCCGATGGCAGCGACCATCTGGCCGATGCCGGCAGCGGCGCTTTGTTTGGTGATCGCGCCCCGCAGGCCCTGTCACCGCGGGGCGACTACCTGGTCGATACCGTCTCCAGTCTCGATCAACCGCCACGCACCGTGCTGCGGGCCAGCGATGACGGCCGTGAAGTGATGGTGCTGGAAACAGCCGATGACAGGGCGATCGTTGCTGCCGGGTGGCGCCCACCACACCGCGAACGACTGCTGGCCGCCGATGGCCGCACGCCGATCTTCGCCACCGTCTACCTGCCCCGCGACTATCGCGATGACGGCAGCTTCCCGGTGATCGACGCGATGTACGGTGGTTCCTTCATCAGCAATGCGCCGGTCACCTACGCCGAGGCGGTGTCCGCCTTGAATCCGGTGTCACGCGCCAGCCTGGCCGAACTCGGCTTCGTGGTGGTCAGCATCGACGCGCGCGGTACCGGCGGCCGTGACAAGGCGTTCCATGACAGCAGCTTCGTGCAAGCCGCCGATGTGCAGCTGGATGACCACGTGGCCGCGCTGCGCCAGCTGGGCGCGCGCTACCGAGGTATCGATCTGCAACGGGTGGGCATCTACGGGCATTCGTTCGGTGGCTACAGTGCAGCGCGCGCCCTGCTGCGCTACCCGGCGTTCTACAAGGTGGGGGTGGCCTCGGCCGGCAGCCACAATTTCCAGGGCATGTACGGTGGGGCCGTTCATGGCATGGACCGGCTGTTCGGTGGCGTGCTGCCGGCCACGACCACTGCCGACGGTGTGCCGGCGCCGTTTGCCGGACTCGACAATGCAGCGCTGGCCGGCAACCTGCGCGGTCACCTGATGCTGGTCTATGGCGAGCTGGACGAAAACGCACCTCCGGCATTGACCCTGCAGCTGGCCGCCGCCCTGAACAAGGCCCAGCGCAGCTACGACCTGCTGTACCTGGCCCGGCAGGACCACGAACTGTTCCGCAACGACGCCACCTACACGCACCGCATGTGGGACTACTTCGTGCGCCACCTGGCGGGCCAGCAGCCACCGGATACGATGCTGGCGCCGCTGCCTGGTGGTCCGGGCTGAACAGGCGCACACAGGATGTCGATCCACGACGCACTGGTTCGTCGGGTACTTGAAGGCCGTGCATGCGGCACGGTCCATCCGGAGGCAGCAATGAGCTACATCGATGGTTTCGTCCTGGCGGTGCCCACCGCCAACAAAGAGAAGTTCCTCGCTCATGCACGCACAGGGGATCCCGTTTTCATCGAATACGGCGCGCTGCGCGTGGTCGAGTGCTGGGGCGATGACGTGCCGCACGGCAAGACCACCGACTTCTTCGGCGCGGTGAAAGCCACGCCAGACGAGACGGTGGTGTTTTCCTGGATCGAATGGCCGGACAAGCCGACCCGCGACGCCGGCATGAAGAAGATGATGGAAGACCCGCGGTTTGATCCGGCGACGAATCCGATGCCGTTCGACGGCGCGCGGATGATCTACGGCGGCTTCGTGCCGATCTACGAACTAACGCGCTGAACCGGGCGGACGTGCTCAGCGCGCGTCCGTTTCATCGCTGGCAGAGGCATGGCCGGCGCCCAGTGCGGCGCCGGCGCCCAGACCCACGCCCCCCATGCCGGCGCCCATTCCGCCCCCACCGCTGCCGCCTCCAGTGCGGCCGCCCTTCGCATCACCATCGGTGCGGCCCTTGCCACTGGCACCGCCCGGGCGGGTCGGGCCCTGCGGCGGAATCTGCAGATCGGCCGGGATCGGCGCCAGGTCCAGCGCTTCGCGCACGAAGTCGCGCAGTGAAACCACCAGATCGTGGGTTTGCACCAGTCGTCCCTGCGCCAACTCGTTGGCCGCACGCGCGGCCAGCCGTACCTGCTCATCGGTGCCCAGCAGCAGGATGTCCGACAGCGCCGCTTCTACGGCGTCGCGGATGCGGCGCGCGCGATCCGAGCGGGGTTCGGCGATGCCTTCGGCATCTTCGCGTTGGCGCAGGTCGCGGCGGTGGCTGGGATCGACACCCAGTTCACCGGTGAACGAGCCGCCCAGGGTCTTGTAGGCGGCCATCAGCGTGCGCAGGCGCTCGTTGATCTGCCGGTTCTCGCGCTCGCGCCGCTGCTGCAGGGTCTGCATCACCAGCAGGCGGATGCCCACGCCCAGCAGAGTGATCAGGACCAGGCCGGCCAGGGTGGACAGCACGCCCTGCCAGGAGCTGAAGTCGATACCGCGCATGCTCGGGGCTCCGGCGGGAAGAACCTGCATCTTGCCCCATCCCGTGTCCCAGAAACGCGAAAGGCCCCACCACCCGGTAGGTGGCAGGGCCTTCGGTACCCGCGCGATTACTTGCGCTTGGCGACCTTGCGCACGGCCTTCTTGGCCGGAGCCTTCTTCGCCGGAGCCTTCTTGGCAGCAACCTTCTTCAGCGGCGCAGCCTTCTTGGCGACAGTCTTGCGGGTGGCGGCAACCTTCTTGCCAACCGCCTTCTTGGCGACGGCGGTCTTCTTGCCGACGACCTTCTTGGCGGCAGCGGTCTTCTTGCCGACGACCTTCTTGGCAACGGCGGCCTTCTTGCCGACAACCTTCTTGGCAGCAGCGGTCTTCTTGGTGGCGACCTTCTTGGCGACAGCAGCCTTCTTGCCGACAACCTTCTTGGCAGCCACGACCTTCTTGCCGGCGACCTTCTTGGCAGCGACGGTCTTCTTGGCCACAGCCTTCTTGGCGGTGGCGACCTTCTTGCCGACAACCTTCTTGGCGGCCTTGGTCTTCTTGGCAACAGCCTTCTTCGCGACGGCAGCCTTCTTGGTGGCGGCCTTCTTCACGGTAGCGACCTTCTTGCCGGCAGCCTTGGTGGCGGCCTTGGTGGTCTTCTTGGCAGCAGCGGCCTTCTTGGCCACGGCCTTGCCTGCAGCTGCCTTCTTCTTGGCCACTTCCTTCTTCAGGGCAGCGGCTTCGGCCTTGGCGTTCTTCTTGGCGGCTTCCAGCTTCTTCTTGGCGTTGGCAACGGTCTTGCCGACCGACTTGGCAGCCTTCTCGGCCTTCTTGGCAACGGTCTTCTCGACCTTGGCCACAGCCTTCTTGGCCTTGGCAACGCGGGTACCGGCAGCCTTGGTGGCGCGCTTGACGGTCTTCTTGACCGACTTCACGGCGTCTTCGGCGGCGTGGGCGATGGTCTCGCCAACGTTGGTGGCGGTTTCTTTGACGTTCTCGACGGCGTCGGTCACGACCGACACACCATTACCGTTGCTCATGTTGCCCTCCTGGGGGCCTTAAGTATCAAAACGGGGCGATGCTATACCGACATTGACGATCGTGGAACGGGGCACGCGCCAGCAATCGCATCTGCTGCGACGCTGATGGTGTAGCCCACCACCCTTGCCGGCGATACATGTGTGCAGGAAAACCCTTCTTTTCAGCACTGAGCCGCGCTGGCGAGGCTGCGGCGGGCGTTCGCTGCACGTGCTTGATCGAATGCAGGCGAAGGAGCGCTTTATGGCGCATCGCGGCACCCGGTTGCGCCGAACTGCGCAAGTATCGGCCTGTATCTGCAATGCATCCGATGTCGCACGAACGCGCACCAGGCACCTCCACTGATGACGCCACCACCCCGAAGCGGGCGGCAGTGGCCCCGCTTTCCGGCGTTCCGTTTTCATGGCGCATTTATCCAGATCGCGACACACTCATTCAGCTTGTTTTACCGTAGAGCCAAACGGCCCCCACCCACGCCAGCGAACCGACTCCCATGCGACCGCTTCCCACCCTGCTCACGCTCGCAATCGCCGCCGCCTTCGGTGGCTTCGTTGCCACCGGCCTCAATGCGCACCTGGACAACCGAGCCGATGCAGCGCCGCTGCCGGCGGTGCTGCCCACCGCCGCCGCGCTGCCAGCTTCGGTGGCCGGGCAGGCGGTGCCGTCACTGGCACCGATGCTGGAGAAAGCGATGCCGGCCGTGGTCAGCGTCAATACCAAGCAGGTCGTGCGGGTGCGCAACCCGTTCTTCAACGACCCGTTCTTCCGCCGTCTGTTCCCGGACATTCCGCAGGAGCGCATCAATGAATCGCTCGGCTCGGGCGTGATCATCGATGCCAAGGAAGGCCTGGTACTGACCAACCACCATGTCATCGACAACGCCGATGACGTGCAGGTGACACTGGCCGACGGGCGCACGGTCAAGGCCGAGTTCCTCGGCTCGGACCGCGATACCGACATCGCGCTGATCCGTATCCCGGCGCAGAACCTGACCGACATCAAGCTCGGCAACAGCGACCAGTTGCGCGTGGGCGACTTCGTGGTGGCCATCGGCAACCCGTTCGGCTTCAGCCAGACGGTCACCTCCGGCATCGTCTCGGCGGTGGGCCGCAGCGGCATCCGCGGGCTGGGCTACCAGAACTTCATCCAGACCGATGCGTCGATCAACCCGGGTAATTCCGGTGGCGCACTGGTTGACCTGCAGGGCCAGCTGGTCGGCATCAATACCGCCAGCTTCAACCCGCAGGGCAGCATGGCCGGCAACATCGGCCTGGGCCTGGCGATCCCCTCCAACCTGGCGCGCAGCGTGGTCGACCAGCTGGTCAAGCACGGCGTAGTGGTGCGCGGCACCCTGGGCGTGGAGAGCCAGAACCTGACCGCACAGATAGCGCAGGGCCTGGGCCTGGGCGAAACCCGTGGCGCACTGGTCACGCGCGTACTGGCCGGATCGGCCGCGGCCGCTGCGGGCCTGAAACCGGGCGACGTCGTGGTGTCGGCCAACGGGCAGCGCGTGGACAGCGCCGAGGCGCTGCACAACGTGGAAGGCCTGGCCACAGTGGGCAGCCCGCTGACGCTGGACGTGCGTCGCGAAGGCAAGCCGCTGCAGATCAAGGCGATATTGAAGGAACAGGCACGCGCGGTCACCGGCGACAGCCTGGACCCGCGCCTGGGCGGTGCCACCTTCGTCGACCTGCCCGAATCGCTGCGCCAGTCCGGCGCTGGCGGCGTGCTGGTCAGCGAGGTCAAGCGCGGCAGCCGCGCCGCCAGCAACGGGCTGCAGCAGGGCGACATCATCACTGATGCAACGGTAGGTGAATTCGCCGACCTGGCCAGCTGGCGCGCCAATTTCCAGCAGCGCCCCCCCACCCTGGTGCTGCGCGTGCTGCGCAACAATGGCCAGCAGCAGGGCCAGCTCGTGATGCGCTGATCGCCCAGCCGTAACACCCCCTATACCCCGGCAATGCTATTGCTGTCAGTCCAGGTCGGCGCCGCCGTCCCCCGTTCCCCCATCGCAACAGGAGTGATTCGATGAGCCCCACCAATACCGAGAACCTGAAGGACCACCTGGGTGAAGCCGGTTCCCACCTGAAGCAGGCCGCCAGCGCTGCCGGCGGTGCGATCAAGGGCGCAACCGGTGCAGCAACCGACGAACTGCGCATCGGCAAGGCCAACGTCAAGGCAGAGTTGTCCGACAGCGCGCTGTCCGGCCTGGCCGCCGCCGAATTCGGTGGAGCCGCGGCCAAGGAACAGGTCGACGCACTGATGGACAAGGGCAAGGACCTGATCGACAGCGCCGCTGAACTGATCCGCGAACGTCCGTTGGCTTCGTTCGGTGTCGCCTTCGCAGCCGGCTGGATCATCGCCAAGCTGGCCCGCGGCAGCAGCGACAAGTAAGCCGCAGCGTGAGCGAAGAGAACGCGCAAGCGCCTGATCCGGCGGCTACCCCGCCGCTGGATGAGAGCATCCGCCAGGTCGGCGCGGCCGGTCGTGCCGCCGCCGATTCTGCCAAGCACACGGTACGCTCCCTGCGCCGGTTGGCCTCTGCCGACTTCGCGCTGGCGCGTAGTGCATTCGGTCGCGCGCTGGCCTGGGCCGGCGTGGCGATCGTGTTTGGAGCCTCGGCCTGGCTGCTGATGGCCGCCACGCTCATCGCCCTGCTGCAGAGCTGGGGCCTGAGCTGGCTGCAGGCCCTGTTGATCACCTCGCTGCTGAGCCTGGCCGTTACCGGCTATGCGATCTGGCGGGTGTCCTACTTCTTCCACCACACCGGCATGCACGCCACCCGGCGCCAGTTGTCGCGCCTGGGCCTGTTCGATGAGCCCAGCGAGGACGACCCTGATGCCGGGGTACAGCTGCCGGAGGGCAAGCCATGAAATTCGGCGCGCTGCAGCGGCGGGTAAAGCGCTGCGAACAGGTGGTGACCGTGCGCATGGGCGAGACCCAGGACCACTGGGGCACGCTCAGCCAGGTCTGGCGCCAGGGCTGGTCGCCTCTGCGCATCGTCGTGGTGGGCCTGGCCGGTGGCTTCATCGCCGGCAAGCTGGAAGTGCCGGGCAAGGTCAACGGCGCACGCTGGCTGCAGATGGTGGGGTCGGTGTCGAACCTGTTCGCCAGCGCGCAGGCTGCATTCGCTACGGCGATGGCAGCGCAGGCCGCAGCCACCGCCGACGATGCGGCTGAAGAAGCCGACGATGCCAGCGAACATGCACAGGCGGCAGCATCAGCGGCGGGCACACGACCGGCACCAGCACCACAACCGCAGGCAGCGCCGGAACCGGAACTGCGCGAACCGCGTCCGGCCGAAGCGGCGACCGAGCTGTCCGAACGTTGATTCACGGGATCCGCCGCGCCGATCGCGGCCGGCGGATAATGCGCTCCCCTTTCCGGTTGATGCGTCGATGAGCGAGTCCCTCCTGTCCCCGTCACCGGCTGGCCCGGAAGCGCCCGAGGCGCCACTGCCGCCGCCATCGCGCCCGCGCGGGCCGATGTCGCTGGTGGTGCTGGCCGCGCTGGCGGTGAGCTACACGCTGTGGGCCGCACAGGACATCATCCTGCCGGTACTGCTGGCGATGTTCTTCGCGCTGGTCGGCAACCCGATCCTGCGCCTGCTGCAGAAGTTGTGGATCCCACGTGCGCTGGG
Organism: Stenotrophomonas maltophilia; assembly: GCF_004920835.1. Lineage (GTDB taxonomy): Bacteria > Pseudomonadota > Gammaproteobacteria > Xanthomonadales > Xanthomonadaceae > Stenotrophomonas > Stenotrophomonas maltophilia_AQ. The sequence continues at coordinate 69,353 of NZ_QFHO01000019.1, read as the reverse complement.
CGCGCTGCTGATCCTCGGTGCCGGCCTCGGCGTGACCGGTTCGCTGGCCGTGCAGCTGATCGGCCCGGCGATGGAATGGGCGCAGGAAGCCCCGCAACAGCTGCGCAAGGTGGCCCGCCAGGTGCAGGACCTGACCAAGCCGGTGCAGCAGGCCAACCAGGCCGCGGAGAACTTTGCACGCGTCGCTGGCGGCGACAGCAACCGCAAGGTGCAGGTGATCCGCACCCAGCTGGACGACCCGTACCGCATGCTGACCCGTGCGCCGCGTCTGGCCGCCTCGGTGCTGGCAGTGGTGTTGCTGACCCTGTTCTTCATGATCTACGGGCAGAGCCTGCAGCGCGCGGCGATCGCCCTGTTCCCGAACCGCCAGCAGCAACGCTTCACCAGCGACATCCTGCGGTCGATCGAGCGCGAGGTGTCGCGCTACGTGCTGACCATCAGCGTGATCAACACCCTGGTCGGACTGGTGTTCGCCGGCGTACTGATGCTGCTGGGCATCAGCCTGCAGGAAGCGCTGCTGTGGGGCACGGTGGCCGCCCTGCTGAATTTCGCACCGTATGTAGGCCCCTTGATCGGCGTGGCACTGATGCTGCTGATGGGCTTCGTCGAGTTCCGCGACCCGCTGCAGGCCCTGCTGCCCGCAGCCGCCTACCTGGGCCTGCACACCCTGGAAGGACAGATGGTGACCCCGATCGTGCTGGGGCGGCGCATGAAGCTGTCGCCGCTGGTACTGATCCTGGCGCTGATGCTGTTCGGCTGGGCCTGGGGCATGATCGGCCTGCTGCTGGCAGTACCGCTGCTGGTCTGCATCAAGCTGGTGCTGGCACGGCTGGACGGCATGCAGGGATGGGCGCGCCTGCTGGAATGAAAGCCCGCGCTGGCGGGGGTAGAATGGCAGGGTGAATTTCCCTGTCCAAGCCATCACCCTCGACCTCGACGACACGCTCTGGCCGTTCGCCCCGATCGGCGCCCGCATCGACCTGGTCCTGCACGAGTGGATGCGTGAACACAGCCCCGCCACTGCCGAGATGTATCCGCTGGCGGCGATGCGAGAACTGCGCGAGCGCTCGTTCCGAGACAATCCACACCTTCACCATGACCTGAGCGCGCTGCGCCGGCTGACGCTGCAGGAGGCCCTGCAGAACAGCGGTGCCAGCCTGGAATTGCTCGAACCGGCCTACGAGGCGTTCTACGCCGCGCGCAACCAGGTCGAGTGCTATCCCGATGCGATCGATGCACTGGCGCGGATTGCCGCGCGGGTACCGGTCGCAGCGCTGAGCAACGGCAATGCCGATCTGGAGCGGATCGGCCTGGCCCATCATTTCGCCTTCCAGCTGGGTGCGCGCGAACACGGCGCGGCCAAGCCCGAAGCGAGCATCTTCCACGCCGCCTGCACCCGCCTGGGTGTGGCGCCGGCACAGGTGCTGCATGTCGGCGACCACGCCGAGATGGACGTGGCCGGGGCGATCGCCGCCGGCCTGCGCGGCTGCTGGATCAACCGCGAAGCCGCCACCTGGACCCATCCGCAACTGCAGCCGGACCTGCAGTTCGACACCCTCACCGGCCTGGCCGACTGGTTGGATGACAACCTCGATGCCGCCGCACCCCGGAGTACCTGACGCATGAGCGAGATCACTGGTTTCACCGCCGAAACCGCCGCAGCACTGCCACTGCATGTGCTGGGCCGCGAGCAGTTCGCGGCATGGAAGGACGGCCAGCCAGCCGCTATCCAGGCCTGGCTGGCATCGCAGGGCTTCAATGCCGGCGCACACAGCGTGGCCCTGCTGCCGGGTGCCGACGGCCTGGCCGGTGCGGTGATCGGCGTTGGTGACCGCGCCGATGCCTACAGCTATGCGCATGCCCCGCACGCCCTGCCGGAAGGCAGCGTGTGGCAGCTGGCGACTGAACTGCCGGCCGAGGAGCAGGCACTGCTGCAGCTGGGCTGGGGCCTGGGCAGCTATCGCTTCGACCGCTACCGCAAGCGTAACCGCGCCCCGGCTCAGCTGGTGGCTGCACCTTCCGGTGAAGTGGCCGATCTGATCGCCGCCAGCCTGCGCGTGCGTGACTGGGTCAACACCCCGACCGAAGACATGGGCCCGCAGCAGCTGGAAGACGCAGCGCGCACCCTGGCTCAGGCACATGGCGCCCAGGTCGAGGCGATCACCGGCGATGAACTGCTGAAGCAGAACTTCCCGGCCATCCATGCCGTCGGCCGCGCCTCGCACCGCGCGCCGCGCCTGGTGGTGCTGCGCTGGGGCAAGGAAACCGATCCTGCACTGGTGCTGGTCGGCAAGGGTGTGTGCTTCGATACCGGCGGCCTGGACATCAAGCCGGCCGACGGCATGCGCAACATGAAGAAGGACATGGGCGGTGCTGCACACGCACTGGCCCTGGCCGGCCTGGTCATGGCTCGCGGGCTTCCGGTGCACCTGACCCTGCTGGTGCCGGCGGTGGAGAATGCGATCGGCCCGGATGCGTTCCGCCCGGGCGAAGTGATCGCCACCCGCAAGGGCCTGAGCGTGGAGATCGACAACACCGACGCAGAAGGCCGCGTGATCCTGTGTGATGCGCTGACCTTCGCCAGCGAACAGAAGCCGGACCTGGTACTGGACTTCGCCACCCTTACCGGCGCTGCACGCATCGCGCTCGGCCCCGACCTGCCGGCACTGTTCAGCAATGACGACGCGGTCGCTCAGCAATGGCTGCAGGCCGGTGACGCCACCCGCGACCCGGTCTGGCGCATGCCTTTGTGGCGCCCGTACCTGCGCTATCTGAGCAGCGGTATCGCCGACCTGGCCAACGCCGGTTCGCGCATGGCCGGCTCGGTCACCGCTGCGCTGTACCTGGAACGCTTCCTGGAAGACGGCCAGCGCTGGGCGCATCTGGACGTGTACGCCTGGAACGACGGCGAACGCCCGGGCCGGCCGGCCGGTGGTGAAGCACTGGCGCTGCGCTCGGCGTGGGCGATGCTGAAGGCGCGTTACGCCTGATGGAGGCGCCGGGCATGGCCCGGCGCAACCTGCCCTGATGCAGCGGGTAAATCTGACGAAAAATTGAATTCCGGCCCCGGCCGGGTTCTGCGAGGATGTGTGGGTCGACCACCCACACGCTCCGTGAAGGCAGGACACCGACCATGTCGCTCTTCCGCTACACCCGCGCCGGCCAGACACCGGGCGCACCGCGCAAGCACTCGCCGCTGCTCTGGATCGCACTGATCGCGTTGATTCTGGGGGCGGTCGCGTTGACCTTCGCCTGGTTGGCCGGCTGGGTTGGCAACCGCCTGACCGCGCAGCGCTTCACCGACACCATCGAAGCTACCGGCCCGGCCCATCCCGGCTTCCGCCGTGCGCACAGCAAGGGCATCTGCGTGAGCGGCTGGTTCGAGCCCAGTGCGCAGGCGCCGACGCTGTCCAGCGCACGGGTGTTTTCACAGCAGAAGGTACCCGTGATGGGCCGCCTGTCGATCGGCGGTGGCGACCCCTACGGCGCGGACAACACCGCACGCGTGCGCAGCCTCGCTGTGCAGATGGTCAGCGACGACGGCCAGGAATGGCGGATGGCGATGAACAGCTTCCCGTTCTTCGCCGTACCCAACGCCGAGGCGTTCTACGAGCAGACGCGCGCCTCCATCCCCGACCCCACCACCGGCAAGCCCGACCCGCAGAAGATGGCCGCGGTGCTGGCGAAGTACCCGAGTGCGCAGGCGTTCCAGCAATGGGCCAAGACAGCGCCGTGGACCAGCAGCTGGGCCAACACCACCTTCAACAGCGTCAACAGCTTCTGGTTCACCAATGTGCAGGGCCAGAAGCGCGCGGTGCGCTGGCGCTGGCAGCCGCAGGCGCCGGTGGTGGAGATGGATGCGGACACGCGCAAGCAGGCCAGCGTCGACTTCCTCAGCCAGGAACTGCAGCAGCGCCTGGCCAGTGGCCCGGTGCGCTGGAACCTCGTCGTCACCACCGCCGAACCCGGCGATGCCATCGATGATCCGTCGGTGCCGTGGCCCGAGTCGCGTGAACAGGTGGTGGCCGGCGTACTTAGCCTGGACCGCCTGCAGTCGCAGGAAGAAGGCGCCTGCGGACAGATCAACTTCGATCCACTGATCCTGCCCAGTGGCGTGCGTGGCAGTGACGATCCGATCCTGGCCGCCCGCTCGGCCGTGTACTCGCAATCCTTCAACCGACGCGAACGCGAGCGCGCCAGCGGCAACGTCGAACAACCGAAGGAGGCCGCACGATGAGCACCGGCAACGGCCACTTCAACCTGCTGGCACGGGTGCTGCACTGGGCGATGGCATTGATGATCATCGCCATGCTGTTCATTGGCGTGACCATGGTCGCCTCGCTGCACCTGCGGCCGGTGCTGATCGACCTGCACCGCCCGTTGGGCATCGCCATCGGCGTACTGGTGCTGCTCCGCCTGTACAACCGGCTGCGCCATCGCCCACCGCCGTTGCCGGCGGATCTTCCCGTATGGCAGGCGATGGCGGCCAAGGCCTCGCACTGGATGCTGTATGCGCTGATGCTGGCGATGCCACTGATCGGCTGGGCGATGCTGTCGGCCGGCGGTTACCCGATCGTGCTGTGGGGTGGCCTGCACCTGCCGCCGATCGTGCCGCATACCCCGGCGTTGTACGCCGCGTTGCGCAATGCGCACAGCCTTCTGGCGTATGTGTTGTTCGCCACGGTGCTGATGCATGTGGGTGCAGCGCTGTTCCACCTGTGGGTGCGGCGGGATGGCGTGTTCCAGGCGATGGCACGCGGGAAGGACTGATCGTGTTCGCCGGGTGTTCCCGGCGGATCGTTTCCGCGACCGCGGAGGGGGTGTTACTTTCTTTGCTCGTGCAAAGAAAGTAACCAAAGAAACACGCCGCCAGGTCGCGAGCCGGCGCTGCGCGCCGGTGCCCTGCGCTTCTCGGTGAATCAGGGGACGGCGCCGAAATCGCTGCGCTCAGACATCGGCGCCTCTGCGCCCCTGATTCCCCTGCGATGCTCGGCTCGCTCAAGGCGGACCCAAGGTCAAATGCCACAGCTGCACCCAGTAGATCCACGCCATGCGTGGATGCCGTTGCCGTTGACCTTCCAGTCCGCCTTCAAGCGAGCCGAGCACCGCAGGTCCGGCGAGGGCGAAGAGGTGCGGGTGTCTGAGCGCAGCGAGTTCCCGCACCGTCCCTCGACGGACCGAGGAGCGCAGGGCACCGGCGTGCGAAGCACGCCGGCTCGCGGCCGGCGGAGCGTTTCTTTGGTTACTTTCTTGATGGCGCACATTCATGTGCGCCACCCTACGGGCCGGCTACGCCGTTCCGCGCTGCTCCTGCAGCGCGGTGCACGAGCAAAGAAAGTGACGCCCCCCTATAACCACCCCTTCTGCCGCGCCAGCCGGTACGCTTCGATCCGATTGGCCACGCCCAGTTTGCCGATGCACTCGGACAGGTAATTGCGCACCGTGCCGTGCGACAGCCCCAGCTGCTCGGCGATCTCGCTGGCGGTACGGCCCTCGCCCGCCAACCGCAGCACACGGCGTTCGCGGTCGGTCAGTGGATCGGCCTGCGACCAGGCGTCCAGCGCCAGCTGCGGGTCGATCGCGCGGATGCCCTGCTTCACCTTGCGCAGTGCATCGGCCAGGTTTTCGGCCGGTGCGTCCTTCAGCAGGTAGCCCAGCACGCCAGCTTCCAGCGCGCGGCGCAGGAAACCGGCACGGGCGAAAGTGGTCACGATCACCACCTTGATCGGCAGTTCGTGGCGGGCGATGCGTTGCGCCAGCTCCAGCCCGCTCAGGCCCGGCATCTCGATGTCGGTGACCAGGATGTCCGGCTGCAGCTGCTGCAGCATGCGCCAGGCGGCCTCGCCATCGGCGGCACTGCCCAGCACTTCAATGTCCGGTTCCAGGCCGAGCAGCGCCGACAGTGCGCCGCGCACCATCGCCTGGTCTTCGGCCAGCAGGATGCGGATCATGCCGCGCCCCCCTGTGCCAACGATGCCGACGACAGCGGCATGGTGGCGGCCACCAGGGGCACGCGCACGGTCAGCAGCGTACCTTCGCCGCGCGGCGACTGCAGGGTCAGCTGTCCCCCGAGCGCCGCCGCCCGTTCACGCATGCCACTCAATCCATTGCCCTCGGCCTGCACGCCGCCGCGGCCGTCATCGCGTATCTGCATCGCCAACTGTCGGTCCTCAAGCATGAAATCCACCTGCACCCGGGTCGCCTGTGCATGGCGCACGATGTTGGTGGCGGCCTCGCGCAACACCAGCGCCAGCCCGCGCTCCACCTCCACCGGCATCGCTGGCGGTGCCGTGTACTGCAGGTGCACCTGCTGGCATTCCAACAGCAGCCGCGCCGATGCCAGTTCGCCGGCCAGATCGCTGGCACGGATGCCGGTCACCGCACTGCGTACCTGTGCCAGCGCTTCGCGGGCGATGGCCTCGGCTTCACCGATCTCCTGCCGTGCACGCGCGTCATCGCGGTCGTACAGCTTGCGCGCCAGTTCCAGCTTCAGCGTGATCAGCGACAGCGTGTGGCCCAGCAGATCGTGCAGGTCGCGGCCGATACGCTCGCGCTCGGCGGTGGTCGCCAACCGTCGCACCTCGTCCTGGGACAGCTGCAGGGCCACGTCGCGCTGATGGCTCAAGGCCTCCACGTTCACCACCAGGCCGACAATGAACGACACCGCCGGCATCCACACCATGGCCTGCCACGGATAGCCGAAGTACAGCGCGGTGCTGCAGAACAGAAGATTCAGTCCGGTCAACTGCAGCAGGTATACCCACCAGCCGCCGCGGCTGCTCATGCGGATCATCACGCAGCCGAACACGAAGTAGCTCAACCCCGACGGATACCATGGCAGCAGTACCAGGGCCATCACGATCATGCCCAGCGCGTAGCGCCACGCGTGGTGCCGTGGCGCCAGCATCACCTTGGCATAGAGCAGCAGGAACAACGGATAGCTGGCCAGGGTCAGCAGCAGCCAGCGCAGCGTGAAGCCGTTCCCGAGCACCGGGGTGAGGAAGATCCAGACCGACCACAGCAGGTGGATTGCGCCGCTCCAGGGCGACTTGCCACGCCGCAGCAGTTCGGCCACCGCCGAATCCGGTGCAGGGCGCAGCAGGGACGCAAGCCAGCTCGACGACACGGGAGGATCCAGGCGGGGACGATCGCTGCCGATCATGCCAGTTCAGCCGATCCGGCGCAGGCGCCGGCGCGCCAGCAGCAACGCGACCACGGTCACCACCAGCAGCACCAGCAGGTGGCCGGCGAGGTTGCCCACTGCCGGCAGCCCGACCACCGGCAACGCCAGCTGCGCCAGATGCCAGGTCGGCCACAGCGGTGCCATCGTCGAGAACAGCTGAGGCAGTGCCGACAGCGGCAACCACAGGCCCGACAGCAAGGCCAGCGGCAGATAAACCAGATTGACCATCGCCGGCGCCGCACTGGCACTGACATGGCTGCCGATCAGCAGACCGATCGCTCCGAGCGGCAGTGCTGCCAGACCCGCCACCGCCAGCAGCTGCACCATCTGCAACGCCTGCAGCTGCACGCCACCGAGCACACGCGCCACGCCTATCAGCAGCAACGCCACCAGCAGCGCGAACATCACCGCCATCGCCAGCCGTGCCAGCAGCGGTGCCGCCGCCGGCATCGGCAGCGCGCGCTTGAGGGTCAGCAGGCCGCCTTCGCGATCCAGCGCCAGCTGCACGCCGAAGCCGAACAGCGCTGGAGCCATCGCACCGAACACGCAGTAGGTCGCCAGCAGGTACAGCGGCGCATGCCCGCGCCCGAGCAGCACGCCGAACAGTAGATAGAACAGCACCGGAAACAGCAGCGAGGGCACCGCGAACGCCGGCGTGCGCCAGGCCCGGCGCAGTTCGGCCAGCAGTTCGGCGCGGTACGGGCGCAGGGCCTGGCGCCATGCAGGCAGCGGCAACCTGGCGGTGCGGACAAGGGTGTTCATGCGGCCTCCCGGGTCATGTCGAGGAAGGCGTCGGCCAGCGCCGCGCCCTGTACTTCCAGCTCGCGCAGCTGCGCGTCGGCGGCCAGCAGACGCGCCACCACCGGCTCGGCCGGGCTCGCCAGCATCTGCAGATGCTCACCGTCGCGCTGCACCTGCTGCACGCCCGGCCATTGCCGTACGTCTTCAATGGGCAACCCACTGCGGCAACGGATGCGGCGCGGGCGGTCGGCCAGGCGCAGCTCGCTCAACGGTGCGTCGGCCAGTACCCGGCCCTGCTCCAGCACCACCACCTGCTGCGCCAGCGCTTCGGCTTCCTCCAGGTAATGGGTGGTCAGCAGCACACCACAGCCTTCGGCCACCAGCTGCCGGATCGCCTGCCACATCGCCTGCCGCGCCTGGATGTCCAGGCCGGTGGTGGGCTCGTCCAGGAACAGTACGCGTGGCCGCCCACACAGCGCGATGGCGAACTGCACGCAGCGCTGCTGGCCGCCGGACAGCTGGCCGTAGCGGCGGCGCGCGAGCGCCTGCAGGCCGGCGCGCTGCAGTACCTCCTGCAGCGGCATCGGGTCGGGGTAGCAGGCACTGGCCTGTGCCACCAGTTCGTCCACCTGCAGCATCGGCGGCAGGCTGGTGCTCTGCAGCATCACGCCCAGGCCGAGACGGCTGGTCCGCTGCTGCGGGTCGCCGCCGAGTAGTTCGACCTGCCCGCCATCGGCGCGGCGCAGGCCCAACAACACGCTGATCGCGGTACTCTTGCCGGCACCGTTGCGGCCCAGCAGCGCCAGCACCTGGCCAGCGCGTACCTGCAGGTCGATGCCATGCAGGGCGGTATGGTCGCGGTAACGCACCTGCACCTGCTGCAGGCGGGCCAGCGACGGGGCGATCGTATCCATGTGCGGTACCGGTAGCGGGGACGTTGCCATCCTGTGCCGCCGTGGTCACATTTCGCAGTTGCCGCCGTCAATGACATCGGATGACAGCTGTCACTGCCATCGCCGATGCACCTGCCTTCATGCTGTGCCGCACGCTCCACCGCCGGAACCGCCGCTGCCTGCCCTTCCGGTCACACCCGCCCGAACGCCTGTGATGGAACGAATGAACGCTTCTGCCGAGCTGTTGAAGGAACTCCGTATCGACCGCAAGTCGCCGCCGCCCGCCTCCAGTGGCGGCAGTGGTGGCCGCCGCTGGCTGTGGATCGCCGTGGCCGTGATCATCGTGCTGCTGGCCGGTGGTGCATTCGCACTGTTCGGCCGCGCGCCCACCGTGGAAGTGGACACCGCGCCGGCGGTGGCCATCCAACAGGGCAGCGCCAGCAGTTCGGTGCTCGACGCCAGCGGCTACGTGGTCGCCCGGCGCATGGCCACGGTGTCGGCCAAGATCACCGGCAAGGTGCGTGAGGTGATGATCGAAGAAGGCATGCGCGTGGAGCAGGGCCAGATCATGGCCACCCTGGACCCGATCGATGCCGACGCGCAGCGCAGCCTGTACGCCTCGCAGCTGCAAGCCGCACGCAGCCAGGTGGCCGGGCTGGAAGCACAGCAGAAGCAGGCCGCCGCTGAAGCCGGCCGCCTGCAGGCGCTGGTCGGCCAGCAGCTGGTGTCGCGCTCACAGTACGACCAGGCGGTGGCCCAGCGCGACAGCCTGCGTGCACAGCTGGACACCGCACAGCGCAACGTCAAGGTGGCCAACGACCAGCTGGCCATCGCCGACCTGGGCGTGGACAACAACATCGTGCGCGCGCCGTTCTCCGGCGTGGTCACCGCCAAGGCTGCGCAGCCCGGCGAGATCGTCTCGCCGCTGTCGGCCGGTGGTGGCTTCACCCGTACCGGCATCGGCACCATCGTCGACATGGAATCGCTGGAGATCGAAGTCGAGGTCGGCGAAGCCTTCATCGGCCGCGTGCAGCCGAAGATGCCGGTGGAAGCCACGCTCAACGCCTATCCGGAATGGAAGATTCCGGGTGAGGTGATCGCCATCATCCCCACCGCCGACCGCGGCAAGGCCACGGTGAAGGTACGCGTGGCACTGAAGGTGAAGGACCCGCGCATCGTGCCGGAGATGGGCGTGCGGGTCAGCTTCCTGGAACAGGCACAGCCGCAGACCGAAGCCAAGCCGCAGGGCGTGCGCGTTCCGGCTACTGCGGTGGTCGAGCGTGAGGGCGCGTCGGTGGCCTTCGCACTGGGCGATGACAACCGCGTGCAGCAGCGCACGGTCGAGGCGGGCCAGGCGATGGGCAAGGACCGCCAGATCCTCAAGGGCGTGAGCGCAGGGGAGTCGGTGGTGGTCAACCCGCCGGACACCCTGCGCGACGGCACCAGGGTCAAGCAGAAGCAAGCGCAGTAACGGCCCGGCGCCCGCATGGCGCCACCGGCAGTACCGCTGGAAAGCACCACTGTTCGACGCGTGCCGGCCGTTGGCCGGGACGCATCCCCGTTTCCCGCCTTTCGTGGAGAACCACCCATGTCGACCCTGGTTTCACTGCGCAACATCACCAAGACCTACCAGCGTGGGCCCGAAAAGGTGCAGGTGCTGCACGGCATCGACCTGGATATCGCCAGCGGCGATTTCGTCGCGCTGATGGGCCCGTCCGGTTCCGGCAAGACCACCCTGCTCAACCTGATCGGCGGCCTGGACAACCCCAGCGGCGGCGAGATCAGCATCGAAGGCGAGCGCATCGACCAGATGAGCGGCGGCCAGCTGTCGACGTGGCGCAGCCACCATGTCGGCTTCGTGTTCCAGTTCTACAACCTGATGCCGATGCTGACCGCGCAGAAGAACGTGGAACTGCCGTTGCTGCTGACCCACCTCAATGCGGCGCAGCGCCGCCGCAACGCAGAGATCGCGCTAACCCTGGTCGGCCTGGCCGACCGCCGCAGCCATCGCCCCAACGAACTGTCCGGCGGCCAGCAGCAGCGCGTGGCGATCGCCCGCGCGATCGTCTCCGACCCGACCTTCCTGATCTGCGACGAACCCACCGGCGACCTCGACCGCCAGTCTGCCGAAGAGATCCTGGGCCTGTTGCAGCAGCTCAACCGCGAACACGGCAAGACCATCATCATGGTCACCCATGACCCGAAGGCCGCCGAGTACGCCACCCACACGGTGCACCTGGACAAGGGCGAGCTGGCCGACGCGCCGCTGGCCCACTGACGGAGGCCACAGCGATGAAATACTTCTCGTTGGTCTGGGCACAGCTGTTCCGCAGCCGCACCCGCACCCTGTTGACCCTGCTGTCGGTGGTGGCCGCGTTCCTGCTGTTCGGCATGCTCGACTCGGTGCGCGTGGCGTTCTCGTCCGGTGGCAGCGTGGAAGGTGCCAACCGGTTGGTGGTGGCTTCGCGCCTGTCGATCACCCAGTCGCTGCCGATCCGCCTGGAAACGCAGATCCGCCAGGTCAGCGGCGTGCGCGATGTCACCTACGGCATGTGGTTCGGCGGCATCTACCAGGACCCGAAGAACTTCTTCCCCAACTTCTCGGTGGCGCCCAACTACTTCGATGTCTACCGCGAGCTGCAGATCGACCCGGCGCAGCTGCAGGACTGGCAGCAGACCCGTACCGGCGCGATCGTCGGCGAGACGCTGGCCAAGCAGTTCGGCTGGAAGATCGGCGACACCATCCCGCTGCAGGCCACCATCTTCCCGCGTGGCGGCAGCAACGACTGGCCGCTGGAACTGAAGGGCATCTACCGCTCGAAGGATCGCGCACTGGCGGCCAATGAAGAACGCCAGTTGATGATGAACTGGAAGTACTTCGATGAGTCCAACGACTACATCAAGAACCAGGTGAGCTGGTACACGGTGACGCTGGACAACCCGGAGCAGTCGTCAAGGGTGGCGCAGGCCATCGATGCGATCTCGGCCAACTCCGACCACGAAACCAAGACCCAGACCGAATCGGCGTTCCAGCAGGCCTTCGTCAAGCAGTTCGCCGACATCGGCATGATCGTCACCTCGATCATGGGCGCGGTGTTCTTCACCCTGCTGCTGTTGACCGGCAACACCATGGCGCAGGCGGTGCGCGAGCGCGTGCCCGAACTCGCCACGCTGAAGACGCTGGGCTTCAAGGACAGTACCGTGCTGATGCTGGTGATGGTGGAGTCGGTGCTGCTGATCGGCCTCGGTGGCCTGATCGGCATGGGCCTGGCTGCACTGATCCTGCCGGCGATCGGGCCGAAGAGCATGGGTATGCTGCCGCCGCATGTACCGACACCGACCTGGCTGATGGGGCTGGGCCTGATCGTGGTGATCGGCATCATCGTCGGCCTGCTGCCGGCGCTGCGTGCCAAGCGCCTGAAGATCGTCGACGCACTGGCCGGCCGCTGAGGAGGACACCGACATGTTCAAGAGCAAACTCAAGAAGTGGCTGGGCAATGCGCTGACCGCGCTGTTGCTGGTGATCGGCCTGGTGCTGTGGATCGGCCTGCCGTGGATCGGCGTGTTGGCGGTCGCCGTGCTGGTGGCACTGTGGCTGCTGCTGACCCGTGGCGGGCGGCTGGCATTGGCGGCTACCCGCATCGGCGTAGCCAGCCTGCCGCAGCGCTGGGGCGCGTCCTCGGTGATCGTGGTCGGCATCGCCGGTGTGGTCGGCGTGCTGGTGGCGATGCTGGCGATGGGCGAAGGCTTCCAGGCCACGCTCAACAACACCGGCGATGACACCACCGCCATCGTGCTGCGCGGCGGCTCGCAGGCCGAAACCAACTCAGTCATCACCCGCGAACAGGTGCCGACGTTGTCCACCCTGCCCGGCATCAGCCGCGATGCCGAAGGTCGGCCGCTGCTGTCACCGGAGCTGTCGCAGGTGGTCAACCTGGTGTCGAAGTCCGATGGCACCGACGTCAACGCGCAGTTCCGCGGCGTCGGCCCGCAGGCGTGGGCGGTGCATGACAAGGTAAAGATCGTCGAAGGCCGCACGTTCGCCACAGGCCTGCGCGAGATCGTGGTCGGCCAGGGCGCCAAGGGCCAGTTCCGCGATCTGGACGTTGGCAAGACGCTGACCCTGGGCAACCAGACCTGGACCGTGGTCGGTGTCTTCGCCACCGGCGATGCGCATGATTCGGAACTGTGGACCGACGCCGATACGTTGGCCACCACCTACCAGCGCAGTGCGTGGCAGTCGATCAGCGTGCGCACCGATGGCAAGGCCGGCTTCGAGCAGTTCAAGGCCGCCGTAGCCGCCGATCCGCGCCTGAAGCTGGACGTGGAGACCACCCGCGTCTACTACAGCAAACAGGGTGGTGGATTGACCAAGTTGATCGACATCCTCGGCAAGGTGATCGGCACCATCATGGCCGTAGGCGCTGTGTTTGGTGCGCTCAACACCATGTATGCCGCCGTGGCCACGCGCGCACGCGAGATCGCCACGATGCGGGCAATCGGCTTCCGCGGCCTGCCGGTGGTGACTGCAGTGATGCTGGAAACAATGCTGCTTGCACTGCTGGGTGGCCTGCTGGGCTGTGCGGTGGCGTGGCTGCTGTTCAATGGCTACAGCGTGTCCACCATCGGCAGCAACTTCAGCGCGGTGGTGTTCAAGTTCCATGTGTCGCCGGAACTGCTGTGGACGGGCCTGAAATGGGCGCTGGGCATCGGCCTGGTCGGCGGCCTGTTCCCGGCGCTGCGTGCGGCACGATTGCCGATCACCACGGCGCTGCGCGAAACCTGAGCATCACGCAGCGACAGACTGCGCATCGTGCAGAGGGACGGAGCGAAGGCTCCGTCCCTTTTTCTTTGGTGGGGTCAGATCCCTTCGCTACGCGAAGGGATCTGACCACGATCTGGGTGGTTGTCGCTACAGATTGCGTAGATACCGCCGCTACCGATGCCTCTGCCCGTCGCAAACGCAACGCGCGTGACGCTGCGCACAGTGCATCTGTGGATTGTTGGTTGCGATTCATTTTCGCGCACATTCGCGGCGCAGCGACAAACAGTTACGAATGGAAACAATCTAGAATCGCGCCCCCACGTTGGTTTGCAGCACCCCACGCGCCCACAGAACGGGCGCATGTTTTTTCTGAAACACGAGATTTCACGGATGTCCCTGAGAACCAATCCGCTGCGCAACGCGATCGTCATCGCGCTGGCCGCCAGCTGCACCACCCCCGCCTTCGCACAGAGCACCGGCGACGCCACCACCACTCTCGACCGCATCGAAATCACCGGCTCGCGCATCCGCCAGGCCAGTGTCGAGACCGCACAGCCGGTGATCGCGCTCAACCGCGCCGAGATCGAGAAGAAGGGCTACGTCAACGTCGCCGACATCCTGCAGGACATTCCCGCCGCAGGTTCGCCGAGCATGGGCCGCGCGTCTTCGCTGACCTCCTCGCGCGACTTCGGCGGCATGTACGTCAGCCTGCGCAACCTCGGCCCGGAACGCAGCCTGGTGCTGATCGACGGCCGCCGCATGGGCGTCAGCGCCGGCGGTTACTCCGACCTGGCCTCGATCCCGTCGGCCATCGTCGAGCGCGTGGAAGTGCTGACCGACGGTGCATCCGCTCTGTATGGCTCGGACGCGGTCGCCGGCGTGGTCAACATCATCACCCGCAAGAACTTCGATGGTGGCGAAGCCAGCGTCTACGTCGGACAGTACGGCCAGGGTGACGGCCAGAAGCGTTCCTATAGCGCCACCTTCGGCAAGACCTTCGACCGCGGCTGGTTCACCGTGGGTGCCGAGCGCACCAAGGAAGACGAAGTGCTGGGCAAGGATCGCGAGTTCAGCCGCTATCCCAACGGCCCGCGCCACCCGACCGACAACCTGAACGGCAATACCCCGTGGGGCTACGTCACCGTCGGTGGCAAGAACCTGACCGTGGGCCCGGGCGGCGATCCGAGCCAGAAGAGCAACTTCCACGCACCGGATCCGGCCGATGGTGCCAACAGCAAGACCAACATGAGCCTGCTGACCGGCCTGGAGCGCACCTCGGTGTTCGCCAACGGTGGCTTCTCGATCACCGACGACCTGCGCATCGTCGCCGACGCGCTGTACAGCAAGCGCGAATCGACCAAGCAGCTGGCCGGCTACCCGTACTCGGTCAGCGCCGCCCAGGCGCGTAACGGCAGCCGTGCCGCCCTGTCCAAGGACAGTACGTTCAACCTGTGGGGCCAGGATGTGCTGTTCGCGCACCGCTCCGAGGAGCTGCCGCGCGGCACCGAGAACAATCTGGAGACCAAGCGCGCCAGCATCGGCCTGGAAGGCAGCTTCGAAACCGGTTCGCGGTACTGGGACTGGAACGTCAGCTACATGTACAACCGCAATGAAGGCGAGCGCATCGGTACCGGCAGCATGTACCAGCCGCACGTCAACCAGGCGGTCGGTCCGTCCTTCATGGATGGCAACGTGGCCCGCTGCGGCGCACCGGGTGCGGTGATCGCCGGCTGCGTGCCGTGGAACCCGGCTGCGCCGATGGGTTACACCGGCCCCGGCTCGCTGAGCAACCAGGACGTGCAGGACTACCTGTTCGCGCGCTTCGTCGACAAGATGAAGAGCACCACCAAGGTGGCCAGCGCCAACATCTCCGGTTCGCTGTTCACCCTGCCGGCCGGCGACATCATGGGCGCGATGGGCTTCGAGCACCGCAGCGAAGAGGCCAGCTACACCCCGGACATGCGGGTGCAGAAGGGCGAGATCGTCGGCACCACCGGCCAGCCGACCCGTGGCGACTACTCGCTCAACGAGGTCTACCTGGAGCTGCAGGTGCCGCTGCTGACCGATCTGCCGTTCGCGCGCGAACTGTCGCTGGACGTGGCCGGTCGCTACTCGGATTACAACAACTTCGGTTCGACCACCAACAGCAAGTTCGGCCTGAAGTGGAAGCCGATCGACAGCCTGCTGGTGCGCGCCACCTACGGCACCGGCTTCCGTGCGCCGACCGTGGATGACCTGTACGGTGGCACCGTCAGTACCCGCGATTCGTTCACCGATCCGTGCGATACCTCGTTCGGTACCGCTGCGACCAGCCCGACCGTTGCCGCCCGCTGCCAGGCGCTGAAGGTGCCGGCCAACTTCCGCCAGCTCAACAGCGATGGCACTGTTGCCACCAAGCCGGGCCAGCAGTCGACCGTCGACTTCAACTCCGGTTTCAACGCAGAGCTGAAGCCGGAAACCGCCAAGACCTGGACCGTGGGCCTGGTGTACAGCCCGGACTTCGTCGCCGGCCTGGATGTCAGCCTCGACTGGTGGAAGATCCGCATCAACAACGCCATTGTCTCCGAGACCGCCAACAGCATTCTCGAACAGTGCTACGTGCAGGGTTCGGATGCCGCGTGCGGCCGCTTCACCCGCGGCAGCAACGGCCAGGTCAACAGCCTGGACCGCTCGCTGGTCAATGCGGGTTTCCGCGAAACCGCCGGCTATGACATCAATGTGCGTTACCGCCTGCCGGAAACCACGTTCGGCCAGTTCGCCGTCAACTGGAACACCACCTACACCGACTACCTGAGGCAGCGCAACGACAACGCCGCGACCACGCCGGTGGAACAGCGCACCAGCTGGGGCGGCGAGTTCCGTGTCCGCTCGACCTTCAACCTGGATTGGCAGTACGGCGACTTCGGCATCGGCTGGACCGCGCGCTACTACTCCAGCATGAAGGAGAAGTGCTCGTACATGGACGAGTGCAACCTGCCGGGCTTCAGCTCGTCGTACACCAGCGCATCGCCGACCAACAAGGTGGGCTCCAACACCTTCCACGACCTGCAGGTGCGTTACAACCTGCCGTGGGACGGCACCGTGTCGCTGGGCGTGAACAACGTGTTCAACCACCAGGGTCCGATCATGTACAGCCAGCCGAACAGCAGCTTCACCTACTACGGTGGCTTCGACATCGGCCGCTTCATGTACATGAAGTACCAGCAGCGCTTCTAAGCCTGCAACCGCGTTCCCGCCACAGCCATCTCTCTCCTGGCTGTGGATGGAAGCAGAGCGGCGCCCTTCGGGGCGCCGCTCTTTTTTGGGGAGCGGGGTCGGATCCCTTCGCCCGCGAAGGGCTCTGGCCCCATGGCTTCGCCGGGCATGGCCCGGCGCTACCGCTTGGCGCGCATCGTGCGGATGTTGTCGCCGACAAACAGGATCAGGCCAGCCCAGATCGCGGCAAAGCCGATCGCCTTGGCGGTATCGAACGCTTCGTGGAAGAAGAACACGCCCAGCAGCAGCTGCAGGCTCGGCGCGATGTACTGCAGGATGCCGACCAGCGACAGCGGAATGCGCTTCACGCCGTAGGCGAAACCGATCAGCGGTACCGCAGTGATCGCGCCGCCGAAGATCAGCAGCAGGTCGTTGCGCCAGCCCCAGCCGTGGAAGAACGCGCCACCATGGCCGTTCTCTGCCCAGACCGCAAAGGCCAGCGCCGGCAGGAACAGGTACAGGCTTTCCACGCCCAGGCCGGCCACCGGATCGACCGAGACCAGCTTGCGCAACAGGCCATACAGGCCGAACGAACAGGCCAGGCCCAGCGCGATCCACGGCGGCGTGCCGGCATCGATGGTCAGCCAGGCCACACCCACCGCCGCCATTGCCACCGCCACCCACTGCAGTCGGCGCAGCCGCTCCTTCAGCACCAGTACGCCCAGCAGCACGTTCACCAGCGGATTGATGAAGTAGCCCAGGCTGGTCTCGATGACGTGGCCGGCATTGATCGCCCAGATGTACAGGCCCCAGTTGAAGGCAATGGTCAGGCTCGACACCAGCAGGATCGGCAGCGCGCGCGGCTGCGCAGCGATCTTCTTCCACCAGCCCAGGCGCGAGCTGAGCAGCAGCCAGCCCAGCACCATCACGGTGCTCCAGATGATGCGGTGGGCGATGATCTGGAACGAGGGCACCTCGTTGAGCAGGTGCCAGTACACCGGCACCAGCCCCCAGATCACGAAGGTGGAGGCAGTGACCAGCAGGCCACGGCGTTGTTCTTTCTCGTCCATGCTCATTTCTTTCGCGTCCTCGCCATCGTCAACACCACCACACCCAGAAGAATCACCGCCATGGCGAGGAAGTCCCGCCATCCAAAGCGTTCACCATTCAATGCGGCGCCCAGCAGCACCGCGATCACGGGATTGACGTATGCATAGCTGCCCGCCAGTGCCGGGCGCACGTTCTGCAGCAGCCACACGTAGGCAGTGAAGGCGACGATGGACCCGAACACGCACAGGTAGGCCATCGCCAGCAGGCCGCCGGTGTCGGGCAGCGTGGTCGGGCGCTCGCCAACCGCCAGGCCGATCAGCACCAGCAGCACGCCGCCGCAGAGCATCTGACCGGCGGCGGTCATGAACGGGCCCGGCAGGTCCAGCCCGCGCGCCCACACCGAGCCGAACGCCCAGCCGATCGGCGCAATCAGCAGCAGCACCAGCCCGGTGGGCGAAGCGGTCAGGCTGCTGCCGGCATTGAGCCAGACCACGCCGACGAAGCCGACGGCGATACCCAGCCATTCACCCTTGCTGGCGTGCTGGCCGCGCAGCGCCGAGAACAGCGCCATCCACAATGGCACCGAGGCCACCGCCGTGGCGGCCAGGCCCGAAGACACCTCGCGTTCGGCCAGTACCACCATGCCGTTGCCCAGCACCAGCATGGTCACGCCCATGATGACCAGGTTGCGCCACTGCCGCAGAGTCGGGTTCGGCATCTTCCAGAACAGGCGCAGGGCCAGGAACATCAGGCCACCGGCAATGATGAAGCGGCTGCCGGAGACCATCGTCAGCGGCAGCGCGCCGCCGTGCAGGGCTTTGGCGATGCCCAGGTAGGTCGACCCCCAGACCACGTAGACCAGCAGCAGCGCCAACGCGACAAGGCCACCCCGGGGGGCAGCCGCAGACGGAACAGGGGGAGCCGACATGACGCACCAGAGGGGCCGGGGGAACGCGGATTCTAGGACGTTCGGCCGGCTGAAATAACCCCGGTTTTCAACACACTGCAACTCGGATGGGCGATCTTCCCGGGTGCCGGACGCGAAAGGGCGTACGACGATTTAGCTATAGGCCCGTCTGGCGCCCGCTGTCACCCTGTCCGGTCCCATTCCCCGCCCGCTCGTTCGGCACCCGGCGTTGACGTGGGATGCATTACCTAGGAGGCTGGCCGCAAGCGCCCCGCGCGCGGCTGGCACCGATCTTTCCCGCACGGAAGCGCCGCATCGAGGATTCCCACCCGGATGAGCACCACGTCCCATTCCGCTGTCCCCAGCACCGACGGCGCCGCGCTGCGGCGCTCCATCTCCAATACCCTCAAAGGCTCCGCCGGCAACCTGGTGGAGTGGTACGACGTCTACGTGTACTCGGTATTCGCCGTGTACTTCGAATCGCAGTTCTTCTCGCCGGATGACAAGAACTCCACCATGTACGTGTGGGCGATCTTCGCGGCAACCTTCCTGATGCGCCCGATCGGCGCCTGGTTCTTCGGCCGCTTCGCCGACCGCCATGGCCGTCGCCAGGCCCTGACCGTGTCGGTCACGCTGATGGCGGCCTGCTCGTTCCTCATCGCCATCACCCCCACCGCCGCCAGCATCGGTATCTGGGCGGCAGTGATCCTGCTGTTCGCGCGGTTGCTGCAGGGCTTCGCCACCGGCGGCGAGTACGGTGCCAGTGCCACCTACATGTCCGAGGCTGCCATCCCCGGCCGCCGTGGCTTCCTGTCCTCCTTCCACTACGTCACCCTGGTCGGTGGCCATGTGCTGGCCCAGCTGACCCTGCTGCTGATGCTGACCTTCTGGGGCAAGCCGGAAATCTCCGAATGGGGCTGGCGCATCGCCTTCGGCATCGGTGGCATCGCGGCGGTGGTGGTGTTCTGGCTGCGCCGTGGCATGGACGAGTCGCTGTCGGAGTCGTCCATCGAGGCGGCACGCGAGGGCAAGGCACAGAAGTCCGGCTCGATGTACGAGCTGTTCGTGCACCAGTGGCGGCCGCTGCTGCTGTGCTTCCTGATTACCGCCGGTGGCACCGTGGCCTTCTACACCTATTCGGTGAACGGCCCGAAGATGATCCAGAGTGCCTTCGCCGCCAATGATCCGATGACCGGCACGCTGATCAACCTGGGCGTGCTGGCCTTCCTGATGGTGCTGCAGCCGGTCGGTGGCTGGCTGTCGGACATCATCGGCCGCAAGACCCTGCTGGTGTTCTTCGGCGTCGGCGGCGTGCTGTACAGCTGGTACCTGATCACCCAGCTGCCGCACCAGCATGACGCCACCCTGGCATTCCTGACCCTCGCGCTGGGCTTCGTCATCCTCACCGGCTACACCTCCATCAACGCGGTGGTGAAGGCCGAACTGTTCCCCACCCACGTGCGTGCACTGGGTGTGGGCCTGGGCTATGCACTGGCCAACTCGCTGTTCGGCGGCACCGCCCCGCTGCTGTACCAGGGCGCGCTGAAGACCGGCCACGTGGACTGGTTCGCCATCTACGTCACCGCGACGATCGCGGTATCGTTGGTGGTCTATGTGTTCTTCCTCACCAACAAGGGCCCGAACTGGCTCGACGGCACCCGCAAGTAAGCGCGCCGTCATGATCGCGGCCACCGGTGCAATGCCGGTGGCCGCTGCGTCTTCCGCCACGCCACTGATGTGAATCGCGGCGACGCTGGCCGCAGCCACGGCATTGGCCTGCGCACGATGGTGGCCTGCTATCTGGCAGCACTCGCAGCCGCCAGCTGGGGCGCATGCTGCGCCGGCGTCGGTAGTGCCGGCCGCTGGCCGGCAACCACGCCGTCTTTCCGAAGGTTCATGAGGTTGCCGGCCAGCGGCCGGCACTACCCCCTCAGCGGCGGGCCGCTTCGCTCTTGTCGCGCGCGCCGTGGAACTCCGATTCCTTCTCCCACGTCGGCCAGCGGCGGCTGTTGGCCAGCTCGGCGCCCAGGTCGTAGACCAGCAGTGTATCGGCGGCGTGGCCGCTCGGATCCCAGCTCGGCGTCCACGCATCGCAGGCCTGGTGGTAGCAGTCGGCGAAGTACTTCTCGCGCAGCGCGCGGCCGGCTTCAACGCCACCGTCCAGCTTGTCCAGGCCCGGGCCGATGGTGATCGCCGGCACACCCAGCCGGGCGAAGGCGAAGTGGTCGGCACGGTAGAAGAAGCCGGCTTCCAGGTTCGGGTCCGGGCTGTAGCCGCGGCCACGGGCCTTGGCCACGCGTTCCAGGTCGCCTTCCAGCGAGACCCGGCCCTTGCCCCACGAGGCGATGTCACGGGTCGCACCATCCGGGCTGAACATCTCGATGTTCAGCACTGCAGCGGTCTTGTCCAACGGCGCCAGCGGGTGCGCGGCGTAGTAGCTGGCGCCCAGCAGCCCCTTCTCTTCGGCGGTGAGGGCCACGAAGTACAGCGTGCGCTGCGGCTGCGGGCCGGCGGCGAACACGCGACCCAGTTCCAGCACCGTGGCCACGCCGGTGGCGTTGTCGATCGCGCCGCGGCGGATGCGGTCGCCCTTGGCATCGGCCTGGCCGATACCGAAGGCATCCCAGTGCGCAGAGAAGATCACCGCCTCGTCGGCATGCTCGCCACCAGGCAGCTTGGCCACCACGTTGCGGGTCACCACCTGCTCGCGCTTGAGCGCGAAATCCACGCTCAGCTTCGCGTTGTCCAGTGCCACCGGGCGGAAGTCGGCACGCATCGCCTTGCGCTTCTCGGCATCGAAGTCGAGGCCGGCGTCGGCGAAGATCGCTTCGGCCAGCTCGCGCTGCATCCAGCCGCGCAGCGGCGTGTGCTGGGCCATCGCCTCGGCCTGGCCGCGTTCGATGTCGAACAGCGGCGAGGTGCCCGAGCTCTTCACCGTGGCCCAGCCATATGCAGCCGGTGCAGTCTCGTGCACGATCAGCACGCCCTCGGCACCACGGCGTGCGGCTTCCTCGAACTTGTAGGTCCAACGGCCGTAGTAGGTCACCGCCTTGCCATCAAATGCACCCGGCGCATCGGCTTCGAAATCGGCGTCGTTGATCAGCACCACCGCGATCTTGCCGTGCAGGTCCACGTCCTTGTAGTCGTTCCACTGCCGTTCCGGCGCGTCGATGCCGTAGCCGACGAATACCAGCGGCGCGTCCTTGATCTGCACGCGCTTGCGCGGCTGCAGGCTCTGCAGGGTCACGTCCACGCCGTTGGCCAGCGCGCGCTTGCCCTGCTTCAGCGACAGGCTGGCCTTGGCCGCGCCATCCAGCTGTGCGCGCACCAGCGGCACCGGCTGCACCCAGCTGCCGTCCACGCCGCCCGGCTGCAGGCCGTAGCTGCGGAACTGCTCGATCAGGTACTGCACCGTGCGCTCTTCACCCTCGGTGGCCGGTGCACGGCCCTCGAATTCATCCGACGCCAGCACGCGCACATGGCGCGACAGTGCCTGCGGATCGATGCCGCCACCCGGCAGGTCGTTGGCCGCATGGGCCAGGCCACCGACGAACAGGCAGGACGACAGCAGCAACACGCGCATCGGATTCACGGCAATACCACGGCTAGCTTGGAAGTCACCAGAGTGTAACGTGGTCGTGACACCGCGGCGCAGCCTGGGCCAACGTCATCCACGCATGGCGTGGATCTACTTGCTGATGCGATCCAGCCAGCAGGCCAGGCCTTGGGCGTTGAGTTCGATGTCCATCGCCAGAACAGCGGTCACCGCGGCATCGTCCAGCGCACAGCCATGCAGTTGTGCACGTTCCAGGTACAGCGCCTGCAGTGCGGCCAGCAGGCAGCGGTGGCGATCCGGTCGACCATCGCACTGGCGGCCGATGGCGGCCATCGCATCGATCTGTTCGAACAGGTCGTCGGCCAGTTTCTCCACCTGTTCCACACGACCGTAGTGGGTCAGGTACATCGCTTGCGGCGCGTAATCGAGCATGCGCCGGATCGAAGCCTTCATCGCTTCTGGATCGAACTGCACCGGCGACGAAGTCGGGAAGATGAAAGCACCCTGCGCACTGTCCAGCTCACGGTAGGAGATACCGAACGTATCGCCGGTGAACCAGCTGTGGCTGCGCGCATCCCACACGCAGTAGTGGTGCAGCGCGTGGCCCGGCGTATGCAACAGCACCAGTTCGCGGCCGGCCAGGTCGATGCGGTGGCCGTCTTCGGCCACCACCACACGGTGCTCCGGAATCGCCTCGATGCGACCATAGCTGCGCGCGATCTCTTCGGCGCCGTACACCGCGGTGGCGCCGGCAATCAGCCGGGTCGGATCGATCATGTGCGGCGCACCGCGCGGATGCAGCACCGCCTTCGCATTCGGCAGCTGCTGCATCAGCAGGCCTGCACCACCGGCGTGGTCCAGATGTACGTGCGTGAGCAGCAGCCAGTCCACTGCTTCCACGCCCAGACCGGCCTCCGCCAGCGCCTGCAGCATCGCCGGTACCGACAGGCCGGTGCCGCAGTCGACGAACGCGGCACGGCCGTTTTCAACGATCAGATACGCCGCGTCGAAATCCGGGCGCTGGAAACCGGTATCGATGGTGTGGATGCTGGGGTCGGCGGTCATTGGCACGCACCTGGCAGGATCGGGAACAGACACCCATGGTAGGCGCGCAGGCGGCCCGGGTTCGATGCGGCTTTGGTCGGGTAGTGCCGGCCGCTGGCCGGCAACCTCGGTGTAGCCAGTTGAATGCAGTTGCCGGCCAGCGGCCGGTACTACCGATCAGCCGGAGCGCAATGCGAACCGCGGCCGCAGCAGCAACGCCAGCACCAGCACTGCCAGGAAAGCTCCATAGGCATACAGCACCGCCAGCACCTGCGGCCAGATCGGGCCGGCGCCGGGCTGCACCAGGCCGATATGGTGGCCCCACAGCATCGCCAGGATGCTCAGCAGCAATGCCAATGCCAGGGCAGCACCATCGAACAGGCGCCGCCGCGCGCTACGCGGCTGGCGCGGGAACAGCCAGTACAGGCTGCCCAGCAACAGAAACCAAGGCAGGAACAGCAGCAGCGACAACCAGGCCATTGCAGACTCCATGTCATCGCGCCTGAGGCGCGCGGACATCATGCCATGGCCGCCGATTGCGGGTAGTGCCGGCCGCTGGCCGGCATTCCGCCCTCAACAGCGCCGACCAAGGTCGGCATCTACCGATCAGTCGGCGCGCAACACAGCCAATGCCGCCAGCACCGCATCCACCTCGGCTTCCAGCTTGAACAGCTCGCTCTGCAGCTGGTCGCCCTGCTCGGCCTGCTTGATCACCGCGATCAACTGGCCCGCATCGCGCGGCGAATCAAAGCCTTCGCTCTGGATCAGCAGCGTGCCGTCACCGGCGGTCAGCTTGAAGTAGAAACGGCCGTCCTTCTCGCGGTACTGCTTGAACAGCGGCGGTGCCACGCGGGCCACGCCAGCGTCCTCGCTGGCGATGTCGCCCGCGGTGGACAGGTCACGCAGGCCCACCGCATGGCGCAGCTCGTCCAGCAGCGGTGCCGCCAGCTGCTCGCGCAGCTGCTGGCCACGGCGCTTGAGCAGCGCCTCGATCTTCTCCGGCTCGGCCATCAGCGCGTTGTAGCGCTCGCGCAGCGGAGAAAGCTCGCTGTCGATGCGCTCGAACAGCTGCTGCTTGGCATCGCCCCAGCTGATGCCGGCGGCGAACGCCTTGGCGAATTCCGCGGTCTGTTCCGGGGTGGCGAACGCCTGGTACATCTGGAACAGCGCCGAGCCCTCGGTGTCCTTCGGCTCACCCGGTGCGCGCGAGTCGGTCAGGATCGAGAACACCAGCTTCTTCAGCTCCTCGCGCGGCACGAACAGCGGAATGGTGTTGTGGTAGCTCTTGCTCATCTTGCGGCCGTCGAGGCCGGCCAGCGTCGCCACCTGCTCGTCGATCACCACGTCCGGCAGCGGGAAGTACTCCTTGCCGTACACGTGGTTGAAGCGCTGGGCGAAATCGCGCGCCATCTCGATGTGCTGGATCTGGTCGCGGCCCACCGGCACCTGGTTGGCCTTGAAGATGAGGATGTCGGCGGCCATCAGCACCGGGTACATGAACAGGCCGGCGCTGACGCCCGCGTCCTCGTCCACGCCTTCCTCGCGGTTCTTGTCCACCGCCGCCTTGTAGGCGTGCGCGCGGTTGAGGATGCCCTTGCTGGCGATGGCGGTCAGGAACCACATCAGCTCGGTGGTCTCGCGGATGTCGCTCTGGCGGTAGAACCACACATGTTCCGGGTCCAGGCCGCAGGCCAGCCAGCTGGCCGCGATCTCCAGGGTCGCGCGCTGGGTGCGCTGCGGATCCTGGGACTTGATCAGGCTGTGCAGGTCGGCCAGGAAGAAGAAGCTCTCGATCCCCGGGGCGCGGCTGGCCGCGATGGCCGGACGGATGGCGCCAACGTAGTTGCCCAGGTGGGGCGTGCCGGAGGGGGTGATGCCGGTAAGGACTCGGGTCGTCATGACTGCGTGGGGTAACCTTCGATGAACGGGGCCAGTTTACCTTGCACGCCACCAACCCCGTCAGGGCCCGCGGCGCGTTCATTCACGCAACCCCGCTGGAGACGCCCGATGAAACGCCTGCTGCCCCTGCTGCTGATCCTGCCCCTGGCCGGCTTTCGCCCGGCCCCGATGCCGCCGCCGGTGTACGAAGGTGGCCCCGTGCGCATGTCCCTGGTCGACCGCGACCGCGGCACCGAACTGCGCAGCTACCCCGCCGAGGGCCAGCGTTGGGTGGCCGGCGAGCGCGGCCACCGCTACGCCGTGCGCCTGTACAACGACAGCCCGCGCCGGGTGCTGGTGGTGCTGTCGGTGGACGGCGTCAACGCCATCTCCGGCGAAGATGCCGATCCCTCGCAGACCGGCTACGTGCTCAACCCCGGCCAGCGCGCCGACATCACCGGCTGGCGCAAGAGCCAGGACGAAGTGGCGCAGTTCGTGTTCAGCAGCCCCGGTGGCAGCTATGCCAGCCGCACCGGCCGTCCGGACAACATCGGCGTGGTGGGCGTTGCGGTGTTCGAGGAAGCACGACGCTGGTACCCGCAGCCGATCCTGCGCCGTGGCCTGCCAGCACCGGCCCCGGCGGCCGAAGCAGCGGCCGATGCCAGCGCCAGCAACAGCCGAATCGAGGGCTACGCCAGCAAGTCGCAGGCGCCAGCGTTGGGCACCGGCCACGGCGCACGCGAACAGTCCTCGGTACGCGATACCGACTTCGAACGCGCCAGCCGCAGCCCGGCCCAGGTCCTGCAGCTGCGCTACGACAGCGCCCGCAACCTGCGCGCACGCGGCATCCTGGTGGATTCGCCGTCGCGCCTGCCGCGCGAACCGCAGGCGTTTCCCAACCGCTACGTGCCGGACCCGCCGGCGCGCTGATCCTCCCGACCAGACAACACAACGCCCGCAACCTCACGGTGCGGGCGTCGTGTTGTGGGGGAAACCGAGGCGCTTACTTGTAGTCCGGGTAGTCCTTGCTCACGGCGTCCTGGAACTCACGCACTTCCTTCTCCGCGCGATCCTTGGCCCAGCCATAACGTTCCTGCAGGCGGCCAGCCAGATACTCGGCATTGCCTTCGGCCACATCGAAGTCGTCGTTGGTCAGATCGCCCCACTTGGCCTGGGCCTTGCCCTTCAGCTGCGACCACTTGCCGGAAATGATGTCTTTGTTCATTGCTGGGAGTCCTTGGTTGCAACGGCGTTCTTACCGTGGCTCCAGCTTCGCGCAGCGGCTGTTGAATGCCGGTCAACCCGCAATGAAATGCATACTCACCTGCTTGAATGGTTCACTCCGCTTCCACAACCCCTGCAGCGAACGCGCGCACAAAAAAAGGGCCGGGATATCCCCGGCCCTTTTCTCTTTCCGTTCCGTGCAGGGCTCAACGGCCCTTCGCGGTGTCCTCGACCTTCTCGCCCGCCTTCTGCACGTCCTTGCCGGCGCCGGCAATGGTGTTGCAACCGGCCAGCAGGGCCACCGAGAACATCGACAACAGCATCAGGGCAACTACGCGCTTCATGGGCTTCTCCTTGGGTTTGCCGCTACACCGCTTCATTCGCGGATGGGATTGTTTCGCTCGGCGGGAGAAGGCCAATGCCAACCACCGCCGCGTGAAGTGCAATCTGGCGGCAGTGGCGTGGAGCGCGTGTGAACGGATCACAGATCCGTTCAGGCGGAACCGTCAATCGCGCATCAGGGTGGACTTGCCGAACAGGCTTTCGACCAGGTCCACGGCCAGTTCGGCAGTGGCATTCTGCTTGTCCAACAAGGGGTTGAGCTCAACGATGTCCAGCGAACCCATGCACCCGGTGTCGGCGATCATTTCCATCACCAGCTGCGCCTCACGGTAGTTCACCCCGCCCGGCACCGTGGTGCCCACGCCCGGCGCGATGCTGGGGTCGAGGAAGTCGACATCGAAGCTGACATGCAGATGGGTGTTCTCGTCGATGCCGGCCAAGGCGGCTTCCACGGTGCGCTTCATGCCGTTCTCGTCGATGTAGCGCATGTCATAGACATCCACCTTGTGGGTCTTGATCAGGCGCTTCTCTTCAGGGTCCACCGAGCGGATGCCGATCTGGTGCATCTGCGCCGGGGTGATCGCCGGCACGGTGCCACCGAGGCGGGTCAGCGCATCCGGGCCGAGGCCACACAGACAGGCCACCGGCATGCCGTGGATGTTGCCCGACGGGGTGACATCGCTGGTGTTGAAATCCGAATGCGCATCCAGCCACAGCACGCGCAGGGTCTTGCCCTGCTCTCGGCACCAGCGCGCCACGGCAGTGATCGAACCGATGCCCAGGCAGTGGTCGCCACCGAGCATGATCGGCATGCGGCCGGCCTGCAGTTCGGCATAGCTGGCTTCCATCAGTGCGTGGTTCCACGCCACCACTTCATCCAGGTGGCGATAGCCCTGCACCGGCGCAGTCCACGGGTTGCGCGGGCCGTCCAGGTTGCCGAGGTCGCGCACGTCCACGCCACGCGCTTCCAGTGCTTCGGGCAGGCCCGCCACGCGCAGCGCTTCCGGCCCCAGCCGTGCACCGCGATGGCCTGCGCCCACATCGGTGGGAACGCCAATCAGGGATACGGAGATGGGATGGGCCATGGGTGCCTCCTGCGCGGAAAAAGAAGCACAGTCTAGCCAGAGCTGTGTGACACCACTCGCGGCGGTGCAGCAGGACATTGGCATGGCATGATGCCGCGCGGACCCGACTCCCCCTCATGGAAGATTGCGATGTCGCCCTTCATCAATACCGCCTGGCCCCGCTTTTTCACCGTGGCGCTGCCCATCGCCCTGCTTGCGGTTTTTCTGAGCAGTTCGATCGATGCGTCGCCGAACGGCTGGCTGATGCAGGCGACGCTCCTGCTGACGCCATTCTCGTTTCTGCTGTTCCTAGGTTTGGGTTGGCAGCGCCTGCGCAAGGCACACGCTGAATACCCGATCCTGAAGAGCGAGCCGCAGCGGATGCTGACGGCATTGATTGGCAACGTGAAGGTGGCCGCGCTGTGGTTCGGCCTGACGTCAGTCGGGACGCTCGCCCTGATGCTGGCGTGGGTGTTGTTGTATAGGTCCCGCGGCTGAGGCCGGCCCCCAGCCCGCTGCAAGCTCAGCTTCCGCGGCGGCGAACCGGCGTCACGCTCTGCACCTGGCCGTTGTTGCGCATCATGCACAGGAAGCGCCCATCGGGATAATCGATGATGAGTTCCTGGTAATCGCTGCCCACCGGCATCTGGGTCACCAGCGTGCCCTGCGCACCCTTGCGCATGTTGCAGGAACCCAGCGCGGTATCGCCTGCCGGCGCGCTGTTGGCCGCCTTGGACACATTGCGGAACACCGCGCGGCAGCCGCCGTTCACCCACACCGAATGCCGCGACAGACCCCAGTTCTGGCCTTGTTCGCAGCGGGTATGACTGAGCTGGCGCACGATTTCCACGTTGCCACGGGTATCCATGTCGCACGACACCTGCTGCTGGCCGGTGGACTCGCAGGTGACTTCGCGCGGTAGCGCCGCGTCGTTGTCGTCATCGTGGCGACGGTGGTCGCGATGTTCAGACGGTGCGGGCTCTCCGCCGGAACTGACCTGGCAGATGCCGTTGGCGCCGCCACGGCCGGTGTAGCTGATCTGCGGCGTGCCGTCCTCGTTGCTGCTGATCGACAGGGTGATGCCACTGTTGGCATCGCGTGCCTCGAAATAGCGGTCGTTGAAGCGTTTCAGCGAGGCCTCGCGGCCCTGCACGTAGACCGGCCCGCCTTCGTCGGCGTGCACATCGATGCCGCCCGGGCAGCTGGCGTTGAAGAACGGCACTGCGGCCATGGCCGGGGTAACGAAAGCGGTGGACAACAGTGCGGCGGTGAGCGACAGGGCATGGCGACGCATGTGCGGATCCCGAAGGGGCCCAGAGTGGGCGTGTGGCGGCAGTATGCGGTGGGGCGCTGCTCACTGTCCGTGAGGAATATCAAGATCCGGGTGGAGCGCGTGGGGATTCAGGTCTGGTAGGGTGTTCTAGAAGTCCACTTGTGCATGGAGATGTAGTAAACAACAGGAGATGCGGGCGTACCTTGAGCACCCGCACCTTTGGGAGAAGCGATGAAAGGAGTCGTACTCGCCGCATTCGCCGCCTCCATCCTGGCAGGCTGCGCCACAACGATTGGATTTCCACAAGGCATCCCTTCGGATGGCTATACCGAGCTGGTGTCCACGCCTCTCGGGCCATTCCGCTACTTCCGGTCTCTCTCCATTGTTCCAGGGCGCAAGGACCTGCCCGCTCTGGAATCGTTTCACTGCACCAACACCCAGCACGAAATCCTGCTCTTGATGGCTGCAGGATCACCGGTTGACGTTGCCGATACCTGCATGCGCATTGATGCAGCAGCGAAGTTCTCCGAATCATGGATAGAAGCAAAGGCGAACAGATACCGGATTCTTCTCGCGCCAACGGATACCGCCGCGACGATACAGTCGCGTGCTTTGGGATCGTTCTCGGGTGGGAAGACATTGGCACTTGCGGCTTCGATACATGACGACCGCGGACGGACTGTTGCAAACCTTGTCGATCTGGTCGCACACGAGACATTCCATGCGCTAGGTCATGCCACAAGGCACCCTCAGGCGCTTGATGAACGCATCGCCTACTACGCCGGAATCTGCGCACAGCTTCAGGTAAATGGCGTTGTTCGAGAGGATTCGCTGCCTGGAGCCGCCATCGGCACGGACGACGCTGCAGTGCAGCTGTCTTCGCAAGCAGCCTATCGTGTCCGTCTCGAGACCTATCCCCTTCTCGCCGATGGCCGCATTCAAATGAATGAAAAGTCTGGCGAACGTATGCTCCAGCGTTGCAACCAACTCAGAAGGGGTCTTACGAGGTCGCGTTGAACATGCCTCCAGACCCGCATTCTTTTCAGAACGGCAACGCACAAAAAACCCGCCATTGCAGCGGGTTGATTGTTCCCCGTGGACATGTGCGGATGCCAAGGGATCGAAGTGGTGCCGCTTATCCGAATCGAACGGATGACCTACTGTTTACAAGACAGTTGCTCTACCAACTGAGCTAAAGCGGCATGGGTGGTGCACCGGCGGCAGTGCCGCGGTCCGGGGGATTCTAGCGCAACCGTGTGCATTCCAGCGACCGGCTCTGTGCCGCGCCGCTGCGCTGCTGGGCCTGGGCCGGCTGTGCGCCCGCTGCCAGCTGTCCTTCCAGCCACCATTGGCCGGCGTCGCCGCTGGCCACCAGGCGCGGCTGGAAGCCGGCAGCCTGCACCGCCGCCATGCGGCGCTCGGCGCCTTCGCGGTTGCGGTACTGGCCCAGCGCCACGGCGTTGATGTCCTCGCCCTGGCTGATGATGTAGTAGTCGCTCAGGCCGGCGGCGACGATGCGCTTCACCGTGGCCTGGGCTTCTTCGCGGTTGGCGGCGGCCGGCAGCATCACCCGGAAACGGGCGCTGCCGCTGGCAGCAGGCTGTTCGCGCAGGCGCACCTGACTGATGACATTGCCGGCCTTGCCCTGCGCACTGGTAGCAGCAGCGCGGTCGGCGAACGGGCCCAGCGCGATGCAGCGCGGCGGCTCGGCAGCCACGGGCGGGGTTACGAGTTTTTCCGGCGCCGGGGCCGGTGCAGGCGGCGTTACCGGCTTGGCAGCGGCAGCAACCGGCGTAGCCTCGGCCACCTGCGGGTTGGCGATCTCCTGCTTGGCCGGCGCAACGGGCGCAGGCGTCGCAGCCACAGCCGTCCTCTCCGCAGGTTCGCGCTCCATCAACGGCGCGGTCGGGGCGGCGGCAGTGGCCTCGGCGGCCGCAGCGGCATCCACGCCACCGGGCACCCAGCGCAGCTCGGCTACGCCAGCGGGTTGCGGCGGCGGCGCAGGCGCCTGCGGTGCATCGCGCAGCAGCCACCAGCAGGCGACGCCAAGATTGAGGATGGCCAGTACGACGATCAGGGCACGGGTCAGCATGCGCGGATACTAGCCTGCGGGCTGGTGCACCGCCCAGCGGGCGAGGCCATCCAGCACCAGCGAGGGGTGATAGTCGGCGCCGTCCAGCAGCGGCATCAGTGCGGGTGCGCCACCGCCATGCACCAGCAGCGACGGCATGACGCCCAGCAGCGCCTGTGCCTGGCGGGCGCTGCGTTCAACCAGCGCCACGGCGGCACCATCGCAGCCGGAGGCCAGCGCATCGGCGGTGTCGTTGGCGAATTCGCTGTAGTCACCGCCGCTGGCCGGCAGCTGCACCGCGCGCGCGTGCAGCGCCTCGCGCATGGTGGTCGGCGAGGCGGAAATGCGTCCACCGTGATGCTGGCCGTTGGCATCAAGCAGGTCGATGGTCAACGCGGTGCCGACACCGACCACCAGCACCGGCCGCTGTGCCTTGGCGGCAGCCAGCAGCGCCAGGAAGCGGTCGACACCGAATTTTTCCGGCTTGGCATAGGCAATGCGTACACCCGCACACTGGGCGCTGGTGCGCACTACATGCACGTGCTCGAAGCGACGCTGCAGCTGATCGAGCATCGCGCTGGTCAGCGACGGCGCGGCGACGCTGGCCACAAACGCGGTGCCGCCACTGGGCAGGCTGTGCGGCGGTTGCCCGGCCATGCCTTCGGCGCCATGCGCCCAGGCCTGTACGTCACCGGCATGGTCACCCTGCAACGGCGCGAACTTGAAGCGCGAGTTGCCCAGGTCGAACAACCAATCGCTCATGCCGCCCTCACGCTGACTTCGCCGGCGTGCAGCAGGCGCTCGTGGCCATCGATGCGCACGCGCAGCGCGCCGTCGTCAGCCAGGCCAAGTGCGGTACCGTGCTGCCACTGTCCGTCCAGTTCCACGCGTACTTCGCGGCCGGCCAGCATGTCAAACGCGGCGTAGCGCGGCAGGAACGGGGCCAGCCCTTCGCGATCGAACTCTTCCAGCGCCGGCAGCAGGCGCGTCAGCACGGCGGCGACCACTACGTTGCGGTCCACCGGCTTGCCGGCCAGCGTGTCCAGGTCCACCCACGGCTGGGTGATCTGCTCGGCGAACGACGGCGGCATATGCGTGTTGATGCCGACGCCGATCACCGCGCGCGCCGGGCCGGCGTATTCGCCACCACCCTCCGCGAGCAGGCCGACCAGCTTGCGCTTGCCATCGACGATCAGGTCGTTCGGCCACTTCAGCTGCGCCTGGGTGTAGCCCAGATCGTGCAGCGCTTCGGCCACGGCGATGCCCGCCACCAGGCTCAGCCCGGCGAGGCGGCCAAGGCCACCGGAGTACAGGCGCAGCACCGACAGGTAGATATGCGCGGCCAGCGGCGAGGCCCAGGCGCGGCCGCGACGGCCACGGCCGCCGGTCTGGCGTTCGGCCAGCAGGACACTCACCCCGCGCTGGGGCGCGCTGCAGCGCAGCAATTCGGCGTTGGTCGAGTCCACCGTCCAAGCCACCTGCAGGTCGTGCAGCAGGGCCTGGACGTCAGCAGGCAGGCCGGCGCGGATCGCGTCCGGGTCCAGCAGATCGACCGGGCGGGTCAGGCCATAGCCTTCGCCAGCACGGCCCTCGATGTCCACACCGGCGGCCCTAAGTCCTTGAATACGCTTCCAAATGGCCGCCCGGGTCTGACCCAGCTCACGGGCCAGGGCGTCGCCGGACAGGCGACCGGCAGCGAGTTTGGCCAGCAATTGGCGATCGTCCACGGCAGCTTCCACGAAGTCAGGAAGGAATTATGCGGGAAAGCCGCCAGCGACGCCCGCCACGCTGGGTTCCGCGGGGGCTTCCAACTGGGCGTCGGGTTCGGGCTAGAATCGGGAACTCACCCTCCCTTAACGTGGATGTCGTCAATGCGCCGTTATGCCCATTGCCTGATCCTGCTGATGATGCCCTTCGCGGCGTCTGCGACAGCAGCGCTGGACGACAGCCGCGGCGCTTGCGTGTCCTCCAATGGTGATGCCGCCTCGCAGCGCGCACCGACCGCAACCGCCTCGGCAGCCACCACCAAGCCGGCACCGGTACGCCCGGCCGCCAGCAGCGCCACCAGCACCGGTGGCGGTGGCAGTGACGACGACGTGCTGCAGCGCATCCGCGCACCGAAGTGGCACAGCTACCTGCCGGGAATGTTCCGCTGATCAAGTCGTTGCTGCAGTGGCTGCGGCCTGCGCCGCGGCCGATTGACGATGCGCTTTGGGATGACGCCTGCCGCCGCGCGGCCTGGCTGCACGGACTGGACGACGAACGCCGTGCGCGCCTGCGCGTGCTGACCACGCGCTTCCTGCACGAGAAGACCATCACGCCGATTGGTGACCTGCAATTGCAGGCCGGCGATGGTGTGCTGCTGGCGGCGCTGTGCTGCCTGCCGCTGCTGGAGTTCGGCGAAGTGGGCCTGGAAGGCTGGTCGCAGCTGATCGTCTACCCCGATGCATTCCGCGTGCACCGCAGCCACATGGATGCGGCCGGCGTGCTGCACGAGTGGGATGACGAACTGATTGGCGAATCGTGGGACAGCGGTCCGTTGATCCTGTCCTGGGCCGACGTGCAGGCCGACCTGGCTGCACCGCACGAGGGTTACTGCGTGGCCGTGCACGAAATGGTGCACAAGCTGGATGCGCTGGATGGCGCGATGGACGGTACGCCACCGCTGCCACGCGAATGGCAGCGCGAGTGGGCGGGCATTTTCCAGCGTGCCTTCGACGCCTTCTGTGCGCAGGTGGACGCAGGCGAGGAAACGTTGATCGATCCGTATGCGGCCGAGGCGCCGGAAGAGTTCTTCGCGGTGGCCAGCGAATACCACTTCTCCGCGCCGGATCTGCTGCATAAGGCGTTGCCGGAGGTGGCCGCGCAGCTGCGGCGGTTCTATGGCGAGCCGCCGGCGTTCGAAGAACGGTAGTGCCGGCCGCTGGCCGGCAACCTGGGACTGCCATCGAAGATCATGAGGTTGCCGGCCAGCGGCCGGCACTACCGGAACACCATGCGTTGTTGCGCCAGGCGATGCCCGGCGGGCGGGAGCGCGCGGCTTACGGCCCCGGCGGCAGCTGCACCTCGAACCGGGCGCCACCCAACTCACTGGAACGGCCCACAGTCAGCTCGCCGCGGTAGTCCTTGATCAGGTCCTGCACGATCGACAGGCCGATGCCGTGGCCTTGCACGCGCTCGTCACCACGTACACCACGCTGCAGCACCTTGCCGATGTCGTCCGGGGCGATGCCCGGGCCATCGTCGTCCACCGCCAGCAGCAGGCCGGCGCGGCGCGCGTTCGGTGCCGGCAGCGGCTGCGCGGTCAGCAGCACGCGGCGGTTGGCCCACTTGAAGGCATTCTCCAGCAGGTTGCCCAGCAGTTCCTGCAGGTCGCCCGGTTCGCCGTGGAAGCGCGCGGCCGGGTCGATATCGAATTCGCACAGCACGCCCTTCGAGGCATAGACCTTCTCCAGGCCACGCACGATTTCCTCGGCGTTGGATTCAATCGGCAGCGGCGCAGAGAACAGCTTGTGACCCGACGACGCCGCACGTGCCAGCTGGTAGGAGACCAGGTTGTTCATGCGCTGCAGCTGCACGTCCAGTTCCTCACGCAGCGCGCCATCGCCCGCGCCGCTGTCCATCTGCGTGCGCAGCACCGCGATCGGCGTCTTCAGGCTGTGCGCCAGATCGGCCAGGGTGTTGCGCTGGCGCTCCAGGTTCTCGCGCTCGCTTTCAATGAAGGCGTTGATGCTGTCAGTCAGCGGCTCCAGCTCGCGCGGGTGGCGCTCGCTCATGCGCGCGGTCTCGCCACGCTGCACCTTGGTCAGCTCGGTGATCACGCGACGCAGGGGCCGCAGGCTCCACTGCAGGATGACGGTCTGCAGCAGCAGCAGGATCAGGCCGATGCCGCCGAGGTAGAACCACACCCGGCTGCGGAACACCCGCAGCTGCGCACCCAGCGCGCGCGAGTCTTCCATCACGTAGATGGTGTACGGGAATTCGGTGGCGGGATCGGCGTCGGCATCCCACACCAGGCCCAGGCCATAGCGGTACACCGAGCCCTGGCTGCCGTCGATCTGGATCATCGGCAGCGGGCCTTCGAACACTTCCTGGCGCGGCGCCAGCAGGCCGCCGCCGACGGTGGGCAGCATCGGGCCTTCGGCAGACATCGAATTGCCCTTGCCGTGCGGCATCACCACCTGCAGGTACAGGCCGCTGCCCGGCACATCGAAGCGCGAATCCGGCGGCTGCTCGCGGATGTACAGCGAGCGGTCGCGGGTGAAGTCGATGCCGGCCGCATAGGCGGTGGCGTAGTTCTTCAGACGCTCACGCAGGTTCGCCTTCGCCGTATCGGCGAAGGCGGCGTCGAGCGCGTAACCGGCCAGCGCCAGGAACGCGACCAGACCCACGGACGCGGCGAACATCTGGCGCGCCTGCAGGGAGCGCGGCCGCCAGCGTCGGAAGAACCACAGACGGCCGGACATCGTGTTATCGCCAGGGTGAGCCGGCTCAGCCCTCGTTGCGCGGAATCGCGAAACGGTAGCCGCGACCGCGCACGGTCTCGATCGGCTTCAGCTCGCCATCCGGGTCCAGCTTCTTGCGCAGACGGCCGATGAAGACCTCCAGCACGTTCGAGTCGCGGTCGAAGTCCTGCTGGTAGATGTGCTCGGTGAGGTCGGCCTTGGAGACCAGTTCACCGGCGTGCATCATCAGGTACTCCAGCACCTTGTACTCGTAGCTGGTGAGGTCGACATTGCTGCCAGCCACGCTGACGGTCTGGGCAGCCAGGTCCAGGGCAACCGGGCCGCATTCCAGGGTCGGCTTGCTCCAGCCGGCGGCGCGGCGCAGCAGCGCGTTGACGCGTGCCAGCAGTTCTTCGACGTGGAACGGCTTGACCAGGTAATCATCAGCGCCCTGCTTCAGGCCCTCGACCTTGTCCTGCCAGCTCGAACGCGCGGTCAGGATCAGCACTGGGAACTTCTTGCCTTCGTCACGCAGGGCCTTGATCAGCTCCATGCCCGACATCTTGGGCAGGCCGAGGTCGATGATGCCGACATCGAACGGGACTTCGCGCCCCATGTAGAGGCCTTCCTCGCCGTCCTGCGCAGCATCGACGGCAAAGCCTTCGCGCTTGAGCCGGGCTGCCAGGGTCTCACGCAGCGGGGCTTCGTCTTCGACCAGAAGGATACGCATGAACTCTCCCTAGTGTCCTGGGTGTGGCCCGGAGGCCTGTGGGGTACGGGTTGATAGCGACGACTATCCCTGTTCAGGGGTTATCGCCGCGTAGTGATGACATATCCGACCGCGGCGTGCGCGGCTGTGAACGCGACGGCGCGGGGTCGTCCATGTAGCGGACCCGGCCCCGATCGTCCATGTACTTCACCCGGTTGATATCACGACCATCGAACGGCACGCGCTCGGCGCCGAGGATGTGCCCGCCGGTGGTGCGCTGCACGCGGCGCACGGCATCGGACAACGAACGCTCGTCGCCACGGCCACCGCGCTCGCCCCGCTCCATCATCTCCGCCCGCCCCTGGTCGCCGCGCGGCGGCTGTTGCGCCAGCGCCGAAGACAGCGGCGCAGCCGCCAGCACCACGCAGGTGGCCAGGGCAATGCGGCGATGGAAGGGAGCGGAAGACATCAGTGCGATCCTAGCCGAGCACGGCGATTCGTTCAAAAGTCGTAAATCCGGGTGCCGGTTCGGGACCCGGCGCTTTACAAATCTTTTGCAAATTCTTGGTTTGGCGCAGTGAATCCGGTCTGAACTTTTCCGGCTTCAACTCCAAGTCGTTCAGCTAAGTGAACATTCGGAACGAATCGCCGCCCCTTGTCAAGTCAGGAATGTGATTGCGGTCACGCTACGGCGCGATCAGATGCACGTTCGGTGACCGCCAGCGCCTGCTCGATCAGCCGCCAATCGGCGCCCGGGCGGTGTGCGCCCTCACTCAGCACCTGGCGGAACGCGCGGCCACCGGGCTGGCCATGGAACAGGCCAAGTACGTGGCGGGTGATGTGCTTCAGCGCCAGGCCTTCGCCCAGTCGCGCTTCCACGTAGGGCCGCAGCGCGCGCAGCAGGTCGGCACGGGCCTGCAGCGGGGCGCCGGTATGCAGCGCCTCCAGCTGATGCAGCAGATAGGGATCGTGATAGGCCGCGCGGCCCAGCATCACGCCATCGACGTGCGCGGCCTGCGCCTGCACCGCCTCGAGGCTGGCCAGGCCGCCGTTGATCACCACCGGCAGTGCCGGGCGCTCCTGCTTCAGGCGGTAGGCCCAGTCGTACTTCAGCGGCGGAACCTCGCGGTTCTCCTTCGGCGACAGGCCCTTCAGCCACGCGTTGCGCGCATGCACCACCACCATCGCCGCACCGGCGGCAACCTGGCGGTCGACGAAGGCGGCGAACACGTCGTAGTCGTTGTCCTCGTCCACGCCCAGGCGGCACTTCACCGTCACCGGGATATCAACCGCATCGACCATGGCCGCCACGCATTCGGCCACCAGTACCGGCTCGCGCATCAGGCAGGCACCGAAACGGCCGGCCTGCACGCGATCAGACGGGCAGCCGCAGTTGAGGTTGACCTCGTCGTAGCCCGACTCGGCGGCGATACGCGCGGCCTGCGCCAGCAGCGCCGGATCACTGCCGCCCAATTGCAGGGCCAGCGGCTGTTCGCTGCGGTCGAAGCCGAGCAGGCGCTCGCGATCGCCGTGGATGACCGCGTTGGCGTGCACCATTTCCGTGTACAGGCGTACGCCCGGTGCCAGCACGCGGTGGAACACGCGGCAATGGCGATCCGTCCAGTCCATCATCGGGGCGACGGACAGGCGCAGGGAATCGGCGTAACGGGCGGTGGCGGACGTCATCGGAGCGTTGATCGTGGAGACTGGCATTGCCAGTGAGATCAATAGTTTACACCGCGTGGCTGAATGCGCGCGGTCAGCCGCGTTGCGAGCGCCGGTTGGGCGCGGTTCCGGCTGGCGGCCGGGGCGGGCCGGGCGGCGGCGGCGGACGCTTCCTGCCCTCGGGGAGCTTGGGGTTCGCGTTCTCCATGGATACGACCAGCTGGTCCAGTGGTGGGTTGGAACCCTTCCTCAACTTAGCCATTGTCTGTCTCCTGGAGAATCTCGACCCACTGCACATCCACTGCGTGAATCAGTATGCCATCGAGCTGCGGAAGCTCGACCACGGCGGGGCTGCCCACGAGATGCGCTGCTGGATCGGCACCTTCATCGGGTGGATCCGCATCCACCAGCCAGGCCGGCATCTGCATGTAGAACTGTCCCGCAGCGGGGCTGATCGGCCACTCCTTGGGGTAGCCGGTCAATCGACGGCCATCCTTCAGTTGCAGCACCACGAAGGCAGGACGCGTACCCAGCACGCAGTACCACTCGCTCGGGTGGGACGTACGCGTGGTGAAGCCTGCGCGGCGGAGCCCCGCGTGGAAAAAGTCCTTGTTCGCAGCGAGGGCCAATCCTGCCCCCAGCAGTCCAGCGAGGACAAAACCCCAGAGCAGGCTGCTGGACTCGGTCCAGGTGCCCAGCACAAAGCAGCGACCAGCCAGCAGGAGCATCAGTTCGGTGAACTTGACCAGCGCCTGGACTACGAAGGTGAACACCAGCGCTTCCACGGTCCTTTCGAACTGCGGTGGCTTGGGGTGTGAAGTCAGCCCGTAGAACACCCAGGCTGCCAGAAAGCCCGGCAGCAGAAAGGTCAGCAGCGTGGTGGCGTTGTTGAAGAGCGAATCCATTCCGGCAGAAGTATTCCGTCGTGAGGATCACAACGAATCACGATCACGGCGATTCTTCCACCCGATGTGGGGTTCACAGGCTGAAGATGCAGCAACCCCAACAGCAGCCATGGCGTTGCAGTTGCTCCACGAGAGCCGACAGCGTCAATGCGCGCTGCCAGCAGTGCCTTTGCCACCCACCTGTTCGACGAGGGTCTGGCTGGCCGCATTGAGCCCCACCACTGTCACCTCCGCACCGTGCGCGGCCAGCTTTTCCTGCGCCCGCTCCAGCGCGGCCACGGCAGTCAGATCCCACAGGTGGGCATCGCGCAGATCAATCTGCACCTGCGGCGCCACGTGCTGGTAATCGAACGCCGCACCCAGCTGCCCCGCTGAGGCAAAGAACACCTGCCCACGCACGCGGTAGACCTGCATGTCACCGGCATCGTTGCGCTGCACATCCAGCATGCGGCCAACCTTGCGCGCGAAGAGCACTGCCGACAGCAGCACACCGCTGAGCACGCCCTTGGCCAGGTCGTGGGTGGCAACGGTGACCACCACGGTCAGCAGCATCACTGCTGACGAACTACGCGGATGCGTGCGCAGGTCGCGCAGCGAGCGCCAGCTGAAGGTGCCGATGCTGACCATGATCATTACCGCCACCAGCGCGGCCATCGGGATCTGCCGCACCAGGTCGCTGCCGTACACCACCAGCACCAGCAGGAACACGCCTGCCACCAGGCAGGACAGGCGGCCACGTCCACCGGAGGTCACGTTGATCACCGACTGGCCGATCATCGCGCAGCCGGCCATGCCACCGAGGAAGCCGGTGACCGTATTCGCCACGCCCTGGCCGACGCATTCGCGGTTGCGCTCGCTGGGCGTTTCGGTGATGTCCTCGACGATCTGCAGGGTCATCATCGATTCGAGCAGTCCGACCACCGCCAGCGTGGCCGACACCGGCAGCAGAATGCGCAGCGTCTCCCAGGTGAGCGGCACATCGGGGATGAGGAAATGCGGCAGGCTGTCGGGCAGCTGGCCCATGTCGCCGACGCTGCGTACGTCCACGCCGAAGCCGATCACCACGGCGGTCAGCACCACAATGGCCACCAGCGGCGACGGCACCGCGCGGGTAACGCGTGGCAGCAGGTAGATGATCGCCAGCGCGGCGGCGCACAGCACGTAGACCGTAGGGCCGCGTCCGATCAGCTCGGGCATCTGTGCCAGGAAGATCAGGATCGCCAGCGCGTTGACGAATCCGGTGATGACCGAGCGCGAGACGAAGCGCATCAGCGAGCCGAGCTTGAACACACCGGCCAACACCTGCAGCAGGCCGGCCAGGATGCTGGCGGCGAACAGGTACTGCAGGCCATGGTCCTTGACCAGGTCGACCATCACCAGCGCCATCGCACCGGTGGCGGCGGAGATCATGCCGGGTCGGCCGCCAGCAATGGCAGTGATGACGGCAATGGAGAACGCCGCATACAGGCCGACCTTGGGGTCGACGCCGGCGATGAGCGAAAAGGCGATCGCCTCGGGAATCAGGGCCAGGGCGACGACGATACCGGACAGCAGATCGCCACGGATGTTGCCGAGCCATTGCTGGCGCAGGGGGTAGGACGTTTGCATGGGAAAACTCCGCGCGTATGCGGGCGTGGCCGCAAGGCGCTGCAGTGGGATACACGGGTTCCTGAGCCGGTGCCGGGGGCACGGCCGGACCATCGACGTTGCGCGCGCCAGAAGAGGCGACGGTCAACCGAGGGCGGCAGGGGTCAGGGTGGCGTGATCACTGCTGGGAGGTGTGGGTGCGTGGGAGGGGCGCAGTCTACGGGAAGCGGCCCCACGGGGGTAGCGCGGATGGCCGGCGAAGGCAGCGAAACGCAGCAGAGCATGGCTCCGCTCTACAATCACAGCATGGCCGCCAACCGCCCGCACTTCTTCGACCCCGCCACCGAACAGGGCGTGCTGCGCCTGTCGATCGCCGCCTCGCTGCTGCTGGCCGCGGCGGCGGTGGTGTTCGGCCTGCTGGCCAATTCCTCGCTGATCATCTTCGACGGCATCTACGGCCTGATCGACGTGGTGATGACCTGGCTGTCGCTGCTGGTGGCGCGGCTGATCGCGCTGTCCACCCAGACCGACGCACTGCAATCGCGGCTCAACCAGCGCTTCACCATGGGCTTCTGGCACCTGGAGCCGATCGTGCTGGGGGTGAGCGGCACGTTGATGATCGGCGCCGCGCTGTATGCCCTGGTCAATGCGGTCGATGCGTTGATGTCCGGTGGACGCCATATCGCGCTCGGCCCGGCCATTGCCTTCGCCGGGCTGTCGATCGTGGGCGAAGGCGCGCTGGCCTGGTTCATCCTGCGCGCCAACCGCCGCATCGGCTCGGAGTTCATCGCATTGGACGCGAAGAACTGGGTGATCGCGGCCAGCATGTCGGCCTGCTACCTGCTGGCCTTCCTCGGTGGTGTACTGGTACAGGGCACCTCGTGGGTTTGGATCGGGCCCTACATCGATCCGGCCATCCTCGCCTTCGTCTGCGTGCTGGTGATGATCGCTCCGCTCGGCACCGTGCGCCGGGCGCTGGCCGGCATCCTGCTGGTCACCCCGCCGGAACTGCAGGCCCATGTGGATGCAGTGGCACGCGGGATCGTGGCCAAGCACGGCTTCGTCGAGCACCGCAGTTACGTGGCCCAGGTGGGGCGTGGCGAGCAGATCGAGCTGTTCTTCGTGGTGCCGGAAAACGACCCGCCGCGGCCGCTGGTGGAATGGGACCAGCTGCGCGACGAGATCGGCGATGCACTGGGCGAGGCCTCGCCGGACCGCTGGCTGACCATCATGTTCACCACCGACCGCGAGTGGACGATCTAGGCCGGCAGGACGATGAATCAAGTTTTCCGGACGCATTGCAACCCAACGTACGCGGAAACCGGGCAAAGTAGGCTCCAACGCAACACCCACCCACCGACCAGGAGCATCCCGATGTCCATCGAAAAGGTTCTGTACACCGCCCAGGCCACCTCCACCGGCGGCCGTGAAGGCCGTTCCGTCTCCTCCGACAACGTGCTGGACATCCAGCTGTCGACCCCGCGCGAGCTGGGCGGCGCCGGTGGCCCGGGCACCAACCCGGAGCAGCTGTTCGCCGCTGGCTATTCGGCCTGCTTCCTGGGCGCGCTGAAGTTCGTCGCCGGCCAGGCCAAGGTCGCGCTGCCGGCCGACACCACCGTGACCGGCAAGGTCGGCATCGGCCAGATCCCGACCGGCTTCGGCATCGAAGCCGAGCTGACCATCAATGTGCCGGGCGTGCCGCGCGAGCAGGTGGAAGAGCTGGTGCAGAAGGCACACATCGTGTGCCCGTACTCCAACGCCACCCGCGGCAACATCGACGTGACGCTGATCGTTGCCTGATGCGGCCAGGGTCAGAGCCCTTTGCCACCGGCAAAGGGCTCTGACCCCATCGCGGAGTATTCGGGGGTCAGAGCCCTTTCGCGTTGCGAAAGGGATCCGACCCCAAAAAAATGGGCGGATGCCGGTCGAAACCGAGCATCCGCCCATCCCACCTCGGGTGGGCCCCGGCGCGCGGCCGGGGACGCATTCGCTTACTTCTCGCTCGTAATGAGCTGCACGACGCTGGAGAAATCCAGTTTGCCGCGGCCGGCCTGGTGGTTCATCGAGTACAGGTTGCGGGCCACTTCTCCCAGCGGGATCGAGGCGCCGACACTCATCGCC
This sequence comes from Stenotrophomonas maltophilia, assembly GCF_004920835.1. Taxonomy (GTDB): domain Bacteria; phylum Pseudomonadota; class Gammaproteobacteria; order Xanthomonadales; family Xanthomonadaceae; genus Stenotrophomonas; species Stenotrophomonas maltophilia_AQ. The sequence continues at coordinate 26,735 of NZ_QFHO01000019.1, read as the reverse complement.
GCCTCCACCGCCAGGCCCATGTCCTTGAGCATCAGGTCGCTGCCGAAACCACCGCTGTAACCACGCGACGCCGGGGCGTTTTCCAGCACACCCGGCCACGGGTTGCACACTTCAGTGGCCCAGCTGCGGCCGGTGCTGACGGCCATCATCTGCGACAGCACCTTCGGGTCCAGCCCGTGTGCCACGCCCAGTGCGATGGCTTCACCGGTCACCGCCATGATCACGCCCAGCGCCATGTTGTTGCACAGCTTGGCGACCTGGCCGGCACCACTGGCGCCCACGTGGAAGATGTTCTTGCCCATCGCCTGCAGCACCGGACGGGCGCGCTCCAGCGCGTCCTCTTCGCCACCGACGATGAAGGTCAGGGTGCCGGCCTGCGCACCGGCGGTACCGCCGGACACCGGCGCGTCGATCATCTGCAGGCCACGTGCGGCGGCGGCTTCGGATACCTTGCGGGCGCTGGCCGGGGCGATCGTGCTGCAGTCGATGACCAGCGCACCGGCCGGGATCGCGGCGAGGATGCCGTCGTCGCCCAGGTACACGCCTTCGACGTGGCGACTGGCCGGCAGCATCGAAATCACCACCTCGGCATCGGCCAGGGTTTCGCGCGCCGACGCGGCCGCGCTGGCACCGGCATCGACGGCGGCCTGCACCGCGGCCGGGACCAGATCGAACACGCGCACGGTGTGGCCGTTCTTGACCAGGTTGGCGGCCATCGGGCCACCCATGTTGCCCAACCCGATGAATGCAATGCGGCTCATGCAAGGCTCCTTTCAACAAGGGGAGTGCCCAGGTCGGCCAGCGGATGCGCGGCATCGGCCCAGGGGGAAGCGAAGAAGGTGTCGGCCCACGCGCCGGTGGCCTCGGCCAGGGTGGCCGGGTTCCACTGCGGATTGCGGTCCTTGTCGATCAGCAGCGCGCGGATGCCTTCGGCGAAATCACCGTGGGCGGCGCAATGCAGGGCGACGATGTACTCCAGGCGGTAGATCGCGGCCAGGTCCTGGCCGGCACTGCGTCGCTGCAGCTCGTACGACAGCCGTGCCGAGCCGGGTGCACCGGCGGCGAGGGTCTTCTGTGCGGCCTGCAACCAGGCATCGTCGGTCTGCAGACCGGCAATGCGCGCAATGATGGCCTGCAGGTCATCACCTTCGCACAACGCATCAACCTGCGCCGCATTGGCCAGCAGCGGGCCGGTGGCGGCGTCACTGGCATGCGACTGCAGCAGATGGCTGAGCCGTTCGTGGTTGTGTGCGGCATCGCGGGACCACGCGACCTGCAGCAGCGCATCGAACACCGCGCTGCGGCGTTCTTCGGCCACATGCACATCGGCCAGGCCGGCGTAGATCGCATCGCCCGAGTTCAACAGCGCGCCGGTCAGCGCCAGGAACAGGCCGCCCTTGCCTGGTACGCGCGGCAGCAGCCAGCTGCCACCGACATCGGGGAACAGGCCGACGGTGATTTCCGGGAAGGCCAGCTTGGAGCGTTCGCTGACCACGCGGTGGCTGGCGCCGGACATCAGGCCGATGCCGCCGCCCATCACGATGCCGTGGCCCCAGCACAGGATCGGCTTGGCGTAGGTATGGATCAGGTAGTCGACGCGGTACTCGACGTCGAAGAACTCGGCGGCGTAGTCGTTCCCGCGGATATCGCTTTGGCCGGCGTCGCGGTAGGCACGCATGCTCTGGTACAGGCTGTGCAGGTCACCGCCGGCGCAGAACGCCTTCTCACCGGCGCCCTGCAGCACCACCATGGCGATGGCATCGTCGTCGGCCCAGGCATTCAACTGCTTCAGCAGCAGGTGTGCCATCGGCAGCGAGAAGCCATTGAGCGTGCGCGGTGCGTTGAGCGTGGCGATGCCGATGCGCGTGCCATTGCTGGCCACGCGCTCTTCGAACAGGACCGGTGCTTGTTCGGCAACGGTGTCGGTTGTCATGCGTTTTTCCACTGCGCGGCGCGCTTTTCAAGGAAGGCACTCACGCCCTCGACCTGGTCGGCGGTGTCGAACAGATCGACGAAGGCCTCGCGCTCGGCCACCAGCGCCGACGCATGGGTGCCGGTGCGCGTGGACTGCACCAACGTCTTGCAGGCGGCAATGCTGGTCGGGCTCTGCTTGCCGGCCTTCTTCGCCCATTCCAGTGCCAGCGCCTTGGCTTCGCCCTTGCCGACCTTTTCTTCGGCCAGGCCAATGCGCAGTGCGGTCTCGGCGTTGATGCGCTCGCCCAGCAGGATCATGCGCTTGGCCCAGCCCTCGCCGACCAGGCGCGGCAGGTTCTGGGTGCCACCGGCGCACGGCAGCAGGCCGACGGTGGCCTCCGGCAGCGCGACCTGGGCATGGTCTTCGATGATCCGCAGGTCACAGGCCAGCGCGCATTCCAGGCCGCCGCCCATGGCATAGCCGTTGATCGCGGCGATCGACACGCCACGGAAACCGGACAGCGCCTCGAAGGCTTCGCCGAAGCGGCGTGCCGCTTCGCGTGCGGCAGCCTTGTCGCCGGAAGCGAACTGGTTGAGGTCGGCACCCGCGGAGAAGAACTTCTCGCCATCACCGGTGATCACCAGCGCGTAGATGTCGCGGTCTGCGTTGAGCGCGCCCACCAGGTCGCGCAGCGCCGAAAGGCTGTGCACGGTCCAGGTATGCGCCGGCGGGTTGTGCAGGGTGACGACGGCGGTGTGGCCATCGGCCTCGACCTTCAGGCCCACGTGTTCCTGGGTACGCCAATCCTTCATCGCAGTTCCTCTTCGGTGTTGAGCAGGTGACGGGCAACGATCACCCGCATGATCTCGTTGGTGCCTTCCAGGATCTGGTGCACACGCGAATCGCGCAGCAGGCGTTCGATCGGGTATTCGCGGATGTAGCCGTAGCCGCCGTGGATCTGCAGCGCTTCATTGCAGACGTTGAAACCGGCATCGGTGGCGAAGCGCTTGGCCATCGCACACCACACATTGGCATCGCTGGCACCGGCGTCGAGCTTGCGCGCAGCCGAATGCACCATCTGCCGGGCGGCCACCAGTTCGATGGCCATGTCGGCCAGCTTGAACTGCAGCGCCTGGAAATCAGCCAGCGCCTTGCCGAACTGGCGGCGCTCGCCCATGTAGCGGCGCGCGGCATCCAGCGCGCCCTGCGCGGCACCCAGCGAGCAGGCGGCGATGTTGATGCGGCCGCCGTCCAGCCCCTTCATCGCCAGCTTGAAGCCCCCGCCTTCCTCTCCCAGAAGGTGGCTGACCGGTACGCGGACGTTTTCGAAGGTGATGCCGCGGGTGGGCTGGCTGTTCCAGCCCATCTTCTCTTCCTTGCGGCCGAAGCTGATGCCCGGCAGGTCCGCCGGCACCGCAATGGCGCTGACACCGCCAGCACCGGCACCACCGGTACGCGCCATCACCACCAGCAGTTCGGTGGCACCGGCGCCGGAAATGAAGGCCTTGGATCCGTTCAGCACATAGAAGTCACCGTCGCGTACGGCGGTGGTCTTCAGCGAGGCTGCATCCGAACCTGCGCCCGGTTCGGTCAGGCAGTACGAGGCCAGCTTGCTGCCCGAGGACAGATCGGTTCCCCACGCATCGCGCAGCGCCGGCTGGCCCCACTTGGACACCATCCACGACGCCATGTTGTGGATGCTGATGTACGCCGCGGTCGACGGATCGACGTTGGCGAGCTCCTCGATGACGACGGCGGCGTCCAGTCGGCTCAGGCCGCTACCGCCCACTTCCGGGTCCATGTACAGACCGCAGAAGCCCAGTTCACCGGCCTTGGCGATCGCCTCGCGCGGGAAGATGCCCTCCGCATCCCATCGCGCGGCGTGCGGTGCCAGTTCGGCCTGTGCGAAGTCGCGCGCCGCCTCGCGGTACGCCTGCTGCGCTTCTTCCAGTTCCGTCGTCATCGAGTGGCTCATGGCTGCTCCTGCCGTTACTTCAGGCTGATCGTGGTGTTGACGCCATGGCTGAGCGTCTCGTCATCGAACCAGCGCGCGGTGACCGTCTTGGTCTGGGTGTAGAACAGCACCACCTGCTTGCCGTACGGGCCCAGATCGCCCAGCTTGGAAGCACGCGAACCGGTGAAGGAGAACAGCGGCACCGGCACCGGGATCGGCACGTTGATGCCGACCTGGCCAACGTCGATGTCTTCCTGGAACTTGCGCGCAGCCGCGCCGGACTGGGTAAACAGTGCGGTGCCGTTGCCGTTCGGGTTGCTGTTGACCATCGCGATGGCCTCTTCCAGCGTTTCCGCTTCGAGGATGACCAGCACCGGCCCGAAGATTTCTTCCTGGTAGATGCGCATGTCGGTGGTAACACCGGCAAAGATGGTCGGGCCGACGAAGTTGCCCTTCTCGAAACCATCGACCTGCGGCTTGCGGCCATCGAGCACCAGCTTGGCACCCTGCTCCACGCCCGAAGCGATCAGGCCTTCGACGCGATCACGGGCGCTGCAGGAAATGACCGGGCCGACGTCGGTGCCGGCGACCGTGCCACCGCTGACCTTCAGGGTCTTGGCCTTTTCGACCAGATCCTGCACCCAACCGCGCGCTTCACCGACCAGCACCAGGGTGGAGGCGGCCATGCAGCGCTGGCCTGCCGCACCGAAGGCCGCGCCGACCATCGCGTTGAGGGTCTGTTCCTTGTTGGCATCCGGCAGCACCACGGCGTGGTTCTTGGCGCCCATCATGCACTGCACGCGCTTGCCGGCCAGCGAGGCACGGTTGTAGACGTGGGTGCCGACGCGGGTGGAACCGACGAACGACACCGCCTTGATGTCCGGGTGGTCGCAGATCGCGTTGACCACTTCCTCGCCGCCGTGGACGACGTTCAGCACGCCCTTCGGAATGCCGGCTTCCAGCGCCAGCTCGACCAGGCGCATGGTGACCATCGGGTCCTGCTCGGACGGCTTGAGGATGAAGGTGTTGCCGGTGGCGATCGCCATCGGGAACATCCACAGCGGGATCATCGCCGGGAAGTTGAACGGGGTGATGCCGGCGCACACGCCCAGCGGCTGCATGATCGAGTAGGTGTCGACGCCGGTGGCCACGTTGTTGGCCAGCTCGCCCAGCTGCAGGTTGCCGATGGCGGCAGCGTGCTCGACCACTTCCAGGCCGCGGAACACATCGCCTTCGGCGTCGGGCAGGGTCTTGCCCTGCTCGGCGGTAAGGATGTGCGCCAGCTCGCTCATGTTCTCGCGGATCAACTGCTGGTACTTCAGGAAGATGCGCGCGCGGGTGCCGATCGGGGTCTTGCGCCAGGTCTTGAAGGCTTCCTTGGCGGCGGCGACGGCGGCGTCCACTTCGCCGGTGGTGGCGAACGGCACCTTGGCCAGCACGTCCTGGGTGGCCGGATTGATCACGTCCTGCCAGTGGGAAGTAGCCGATTCAACGAACTGGCCATCGATCAGCATGCGGATACGGGGCGCTGCAACAGTCATGACGACAATCCCACGGGGTGCGAAAGATGCTTGGCATTATTCACAGCACCCACCTCGATTTCCGGGCTGAATCCGCTTAATCTGGCCAACACGCCAGACGATTCATGTTAATTCTGTGAATTATTCAGCCATCCAGCGGCAACTCGGCCTTCGCCTGCTGCGGCTGCGCGAGCAGCGCGGCTACAGCCAGGTCGACCTTGCCCGCGCACTGGGGCTGTCGGCCAGCTACCTGAACCAGATCGAGCGCAACAAGCGCCCGCTGACGCCTGCGGTGCAGAAGAAGCTGGGCAAGGTGTTGGGCGATGTTTCCACCCTGTTCGACGACGATGAGCCCGCCGCGCTGCAGGAGTCGCTGGGCGAGACCCTGCGCGATCTGGGCCTGGCCGACGTCAGCGCCACCGAACTGCGCGCGCTGGCCGGCAACCTGCCGCAGGTCAGCCGCGCGCTGCTGGACCTGCACCGCCGCCACCTGGCATTGCGCGAGCATGCCGCCGCGCTGGAGTTCCAATTGGGCGAGCCGGGTGCGGGCAGCACGTTGCCGGCGGGTGACCAGGTGCGCGAGTTCTTCAACCGCATGCACAACCACATTCCCGAGCTGGACGAACTGGCCGAGCAGCTGTTCGCCGAATGGGGGCTGGCGCCGGGACACGTGGCGCCACGGCTGCGCCAGCTGCTGGCCGACCGCCACGGGGTGCTGGTGGAAGTGGCCGCGCTGCAGGCCGGGCGCGAGAAGCGCCAGTACGATGCCGGTGCGCGGCGGCTGTGGCTGCCCGATTATCTGGAGCCTGGCCAGCAGGCATTCCAGATGGCCGCCGAGCTGGCGCTGCACGGTTACCTGCCGCAGATCGATGCGGTGGTGGCGCGGGCCGGCTTCACCGACGACGCGCGCATCGCGCAGGCACGGATCGGTCTTTCCAACTATTTCGCCGGCGCGCTGGTGATGCCGTACATGCGCTTCCTGCGTGCGGCCGAGGCCAGCAGCTATGACATCGAGCTGCTGGCGCATCAGTTCGGCGTGGGATTCGAGGCGGTCTGCCATCGGTTGAGTACGCTGGCACGCCGCAGTGCGCCGGGGCTGCCGTTCTTCTTCATCCGCGTGGACCGCGCCGGCAACGTGTCCAAGCGCCACTCGGCCACCGATTTCCACTTCTCGCAGGTGGGTGGTTCGTGCCCGTTGTGGATCGTCTACGAGGCCTTCAACCAGCCCGGACGCATCCTCACCCAGACCGCGCGCATGCCCGATGGCCGCCGCCATTTCTGGCTGGCACGGCAGGTGAGCAGCGGCCCGGTGGGACACGGCCAGCCACGCAAGACCTTCGCGGTGGCACTGGGGTGTGACCTGCAGCATGCGGATCGGCTGGTGTATTCACTGGGGCTGGACGTGCAGAGCCCGGGTAATTCGGTGTCGATTGGCCCGGGGTGCCGGGTGTGCCCGCGCGAGGACTGCATGCAGCGCGCGTTCGCGCAGTTGCCTGGGCGGTAGGGTTGGTTCGGCAGGGCTGCGCCCTGCACCTGCAGAGGCCGAAGCAACGGCAACAGCAACGGCAAAAGCTGGCATCCCGTGGGATGGCGGGGCGGTGTCGGATTGCGGGGACGCCGTAAACCCGTCCATGGGGGCTTGGCCGCGGCATCCATGCCGCGGACACCCCGCAATCCGACACCACCCCGCCTTCGACAGTTTCCTGCTGCTGTTGGTGGGTGCTGACCGTTGGTCGGCACGCTGCTCTTGGTGGGTGTCGCCCTTGGTCGACACGGTAGATCCACGCATGGCGTGGATCTACTAAACCTTTCGTGCGTAGGCTGCATCCCATTGCAATGCCCATCCTGGAGACACCCAATGTCCTTGCTGCGCTCTTGCCTGGTCCTGCTGCTCGCCGCCGTCGCTGCGCCGGCGTGGGCGACCTTTTCCATTGCGGCCTGCAATGAGGCCGGCGACTGCGGTGTGGCGGTGGCTACGCACAACCTGGCGGTCGGGGGTGTGGGTGTGCCGTGGGCACAGGCGAAGGTGGGCGCGGTCGCCAGCCAGTTCGAGACCAACCCGACCTATGGCTCCAAAGGCCTTGAGCTGTTGGCCGAAGGCCGCACGCCTGCGCAGGTGCTGAAGCAGCTGTTGGATGAAGACGGCAACTTCGATGGCACCACGCTTGCCGAGCGCCAGGTGGGACTGGTCAGCGCGCGCGGCGGCAATGCGCAGTACACCGGCGCCACCGCGCAGCAGGCGGGTTGGGCCGGTGCGCAGGGTGAGGGCATGCTGAGCGTGCAGGGCAATGGCCTGGCCGGGCCAGAGGTGCTGGCATCGATGCAACGCGTCTTCGCCGCCTCACGTGGGCCGCTGGCCGCACGCTTGTTGGCGGCGCTGGAAGCCGGTCAGGCAGCGGGGGGGCAGCGCAGCGGGCAGTGGTCGGCGGCGCTGCTGGTGCGTACACCCGGCGGCGACTGGCAGGACACCGATCTGCGCGTGGACGCCGACCCGCGTGCGGTAGCGAGGCTGCGCGAGCTGTACGACATGCGCCTGTCCAACGAGGCGATCATCCGCGCCGAGGAGCGGTGGGAGAAGGGTGATGTGGCAGGTGCGCGCGCGGCGCTGGCAACGTCGTTGTCGCTGGCGCACGGTTGGGACCGCACCTGGGCGCGTGCAGCACGCCTGGCGATGCGGCAGGGCGATACCGCGCTGGCGCGCGAATATCTGGCCGGCCTGCGTGCGCTCAATCCGGGCTGGGTGAAGCAGGAACTGACGTTGCCGTTGTATGCGCCGTTGCAGGGTGATGCGGTGGTGGCGCTGTGGCGGTGATCTCTCCCAGCCGCGATACACATTGACCGTCCCTGCATACAGACAGCTGGTGCGCGCAGCCAAGAAGCTGAGGGAGATGTGATCTGAATCAAACACCTCGCCTTTCCTTCAACTCTGGATTTGTTCAATCACCATTTCGATCAATCTGGTTGGGCGGCTCGTAGATCCCTGTGCACCCTTCCGCTTTGCCATTTCCTGATTGTCCTGGCGATCTCCTCCCGCTGCATAGATCAAGAACGGCAATTTCACGCCGTTGGATCGAATTCTCTGCAGAAGCGTGTATCCCGCCATCGGATCGGGAGGCCTCCCCATATCTGAAATGACAAGATCAAATCCCTCTCCGCTCAGCAAGCCAGCGGCTTCATCCGTTGAAACTGACGTCCTGACATCAAATCCTATGGCACTCAGCAGGTCGAGCGGCCCACGGTTATTCTGTGGTTCGTCATCGACCCACAAAACCCTCTTTGACCTCGCCTTCTTGAGAACACTGTCAGTCAAAGAATTCTGAACAACGTTCGTCGCATGTCTGGCGGCAACCGCTGCGGGCTCTCCACCTTTGACTGAGATCTCTTCCGCCGCAATCGCCGCCGCGAGCTGTATTTTCTTTGCCGATGCTTCAACTCCAGGCGCCTTGAATGACAATTCTCCGACGTTATCGAGGAGCTGTCTTATTGAAGATCTAAAGATGAAGGCGATGAGGAACGTCGCAAAGGGCCAAGCGACAGCGCCGGGCAAGGTCGAAACTGAGGTAAGAAGCTCTGCGAGCCCATCTATGATCTGCACAACTACCTCTCAACCAGTGCCGTCTTAGACATGATCCGATGCAGGGCTGCGTCTACGCAACTACTTCACTAGGCCGGGAAGGAGAACACCACGAGTGAATCCGTGTTGCCTCGACGCATCGGCCTCTGCTCAATAGATCGGCGTCACTTTCATCTGCGGCAGCGGGCGCGGCGCGCCATCGGTGAGGTCCGGGCCCAGGTCGTACCAGCTGCGTCCCTGCTCGACCATCAATCCCCACAGCTGCTGCGAGGCCAGCCGCTTGTCTTCCGAGCCCAGCTTGTACGACGGCGGCGTCGGCTGGCCGCTGGCAACCATCGCGTACGCAGCACGGTAGGCCAGTACCTGCTGCGCCGGGTCATCGGTACGCGCCACTTCCAGCGTGTAGCGCTGGTAGGCCGAGGCCAGGTTGCGCCAGCGGATCCAGTAGTGGTTCTCGAACGAGAACGAACAGAACCGTGCACCGGCCAGGCTGCCCTTGTCGGCGATGCGGGTCAGCACCTCCTGCGGCATGTCCAGGTTCATGCCGCCCTCGTCGCCCTGCAGGCTGACGTGCACGATGCGGTCGCGGTAGCCCGGTGCACGCGCCTGCAGCAGGTCGCGCCAGTTCTGCATGGTCGCCACCACCGCGAACAGGAAACGGCCCAGCTCCGCAGCGGCCAGCGGTGTGGCGATCGACTGGTAGGTCCGCTGCCAACCGTGGCGGTTCTCGGTGGGCAGGAACACGGCGTGTTCCAGCGCCTGGCGGCCACTGCTGCCGTGGCTCATCTCTTCGGCATGCTGCGGGTAGACCAGATTGATGGCGAAGGTCGGCCAGCGCGGCAACGCGGCATCGAACAGGTGGATCGGGAAGTTGCTGCTGATGCCACCATCGGAGAACCAGCAGATCCGGAACGCGGTGATCACCGGGCCGCAGGTCTGCCCGGCACTGGTCAGCCCTTCCATGCTGTCGGCCACGTTCTGCCCGCCCTCATCTGCAGCCGTCGACGTCGGCTCGCAGCGACGTTCGCGACGCGAGGGCTCATGCAGCGGCACCGCGCTGATCAGCAGCGGGAAGCTGAGGCTCATGCGCGTGGCCACCAGTACCGGCAGCGACGCGCCCTGCGGCAGATGGTAGTAGTTGCGGCCTTCAACCTCGCGCGGTGGGCCGGCACGGTCGACCATCCACTGCACCACACTGGCCGGAAACAGCTGTTCGAACTCCTCGCGCAGGAACCAGAACTGCGCCCCACCCAACGGCAGCGTGCGCGGTTCGTTATGCGACACGCAGGTGGTGATCATCTGCAGGCTGATCGCATGCGGGCTGTCCGGCTCACCGGCATAGCGCGGCGCATCGTGCAGGTCGGCGAAGGTGAGCGGTGCATCCAGCGGCTTGCCTGACAACTGCTGCAGGCACTCGTGCAGCCACTCGGTCAATGCCGGATTGCGCGCGTCGCGGCCGAGGCCGCTGCACAGGCCCAGCAGATTGCGCCGCGCCACCCGCGCCACCCGCAGCGCGGCGCCGGCCACGCCGGCACCATAAGCGCACAGCAGCGACGGCAGCAGCGTGGCGGCCACGCCGCTCCAGCCACCGCCCCACCAGCCCAGGCCCAACAGCAGCGCCAGCGACACCAACACCTCCAGTGGCGCGATCTCGAACACGGCAACGGCCAGGCACAGCAGCTTGTGCGGCAGGCGGGCATTACCGGTCAGCACCACCAGCAGCCGATACGCCGCACGAGCGCCTCGCGCTGGCTGGAACAGGCTGTAGATGAAGCCGCGCCGCGACAGCTGCGCCGACACCGCCGACAACCCGCTGTAGCCTGCGTCGCCGGACAGGTGTTCACCCGCCTGCTGCCGACGATCACCGCACGCCGCTGCCGCTGCCACCGCCGCGGCGATGGCGCCGGCCGAGGTGCCGCCGATGCTCTTGAAGCGATATTCGCGGGCCAGCGCCAGTACCGCATTGGGGTACACGATGCCGCTGGTGATGCCACCTTTCATGACCAGATCGCAGTACTTCGCCGCCACGAGCCACCTCCCGTCTGTCGGTGCCCAGTATGGCAAGAGGCGCTCTCACAGCCTGAGAAACGAGCCACAGCCCTGCACTTTCATTGGGCCTTGACCATTGCCGCCAACGCGTCCACCGTGGGCATGCCGAAGGTATCCCTGCCGTGGCGTTGATGGCGGCAGGGATTTAAACGGGAATCCGGTGAAGGCGCCTTGCGCGCCCATTCCGGAGCTGCCCCGCAGCGGTGAATGGAAACGAATCCTGCCAACAGCACTGGGCTCGCGCCTGGGAAGCGGCAGGTAGTAGGTGGGCTGCGGCCCGTGTCCATCAGCCCGAATACCGGCCCCGGCCAGGGGACACGACCGTCCCCTGACTCGACCTGGAATCTCCGCGGGGAGGTTGCCGGGGCCGTCGTCGTCCTGCGCGTGCAGGCGATGCCGCCGCGCGCGTCCTTTTCACGGTATCCGGCCAGACCTGTTCACCCACGCGCTGATGCATGGGCCACCGCCGTTGCCGGCGGTCCATGCGGTACCTGACGATGACCGAGCTCCAACGCCCCACCCTGACCCTGCCCGCCGACGGCAAGCGCCTGCTGCTGCATTCGTGCTGCGCGCCCTGTTCGGGCGAAGTAATGGAGGCGATCACCGCCTCCGGGATCGACTACGCGATCTTCTTCTACAACCCCAACATCCATCCGGTGAAGGAATACGAACTGCGAAAGCAGGAAAACATCCGCTTCGCCGAACAGCACAACATTCCATTCATCGACTGCGACTACGACACGGACAACTGGTTCAGTCGTGCACGCGGCATGGAGAACGAGCCCGAGCGTGGTATCCGCTGCACGATGTGCTTCGACATGCGTTTCGAGCGCACCGCGCTGTATGCGCACGAGCACGGCTACGACACCATCAGTTCGTCGCTGGGCATTTCGCGCTGGAAGAACATGACGCAGATCAACGACTGTGGCATCCGCGCTGCATCCCGCTATGAAGGCCTGCAGTACTGGGATTACAACTGGCGCAAGGGCGGCGGCGCCAGCCGCATGGTAGAGATCAGCAAGCGCGAGCAGTTCTACCAGCAGGAATACTGCGGCTGCGTGTACTCGCTGCGCGATGCCAACCGCCACCGCCGCGAGAACGGCCGCGAACGGATCAAGATCGGCCTGCTGTACTACGGGCAGGACGCTGAGACGCCGCAGGGCGATTGACGTGTGGGCATGGGGCGGCCACGCTGGTCGCCCCTTCTGTTGTACCGGAACTGCCATGACCGCCCTGCCCGCCGATGTCGCCCTGCTGGTGATCGACCTGCAGCCGGACTTCATGCCCGGCGGTGCGCTGGCCTGCGATCAGGGCGATGCGCTGGTGGCACCGATTGCTGATCTGCTGGCGCAGCGCCGCTACGGCACCGTGGTAGCGACACAGGACTGGCACCCGGCCGACCATGCCTCGTTTGCCAGCCAGCATCCCGGCCAGCGCCCGTTCGAAACCATCCTGCTGCACGCGCAGCCGCAGACCCTGTGGCCGGACCACTGCGTGCAGGGCAGCGCGGGTGCCGCCTTGCACCCGGATGTGGACTGGACCGTGGCCGACCTTATCCTGCGCAAGGGCACCCGCCAGCAAGTGGATTCGTACAGTGCCTTCCGCGAGAACCACGGGCCCGACGGTACTCGTCCCGCCACCGGCCTGGCCGGTTGGCTGCACGAGCGTGGCATCCGCGAGGTGCACGTGTGCGGCCTGGCCCGCGACTACTGCGTGCTGTGGAGCGCGCAGGACGCGGTGAAGTCCGGCTTCCGGGTGAAATTCCTGTGGGAGCTGACCAAGCCGGTGACCGAAGCCAACGACGCGATGGTGCGCGAGGCGCTGGGCAAGGCGGGGATCGCGATTCTGTAGTTTCGACCCGGAAGGGACCGACGGTAGTGCCGGCCGCTGGCCGGCATCTGCACAGGTTCCGTGGCTGCCGGCCAGCGGCCGGCACTACCGGAGCCCGCATGTGCAGGCATTCTTGTCGGATCTACCTGAACACCACCGTGCGGTGCCCGTTGAGCAGGATGCGGTGCTCCACATGCCGGCGCACGGCGCGTGCCAGCACCAGCGATTCGGTATCGCTGCCCAGCCGCACCAGTTCGCGCGGTGCCATCGCGTGGTCCACGCGGGCCACGTCCTGTTCGATGATCGGGCCTTCGTCCAGATCCTCGGTGACGTAGTGCGCGGTGGCGCCGATGATCTTGACGCCGCGCGCGTGCGCCTGGTGGTACGGCTGCGCACCCTTGAAGCTGGGCAGGAAGCTGTGGTGGATGTTGATCGCACGACCGGCCAGGGCGCGGCACAGCGTGGGTGACAGGATCTGCATGTAGCGCGCCAGCACTACCAGGTCGATGCGCTCGCGTTCGACCAGGTCGATGATCTGCTGCTCCTGCACCGCACGCGTATCGGCGGTCACCGGCAGGTGATGGAACGGCACCTGGTAGGACGCGGCCAGCGCTGCGAAGTCGGCATGGTTGGACGCCACCGCCGCGATGTCGACCTTCAGCTGGCCGCTGTGGGCGCGGAACAGCAGGTCGTTGAGGCAGTGCCCCTGCTTGCTGACCAGCACCAGCAATCGTGCGCGGCGTCGGCCATCGTGCAGTTGCCAGTCCATGCCGAAGCCGGCGGCGAGCGTAGCCATGGCGGCGTGTACGGTCTCCAACGGCAGGCTGGCATCGCGGTCGAAGTGCACGCGCAGGAAGAAGCGGCCGCTTTCCTCGTCGCCGAACTGCTGGGCGTCGAGGATGTTGCAGCCGTGGTCGAACAACAGGCCGGACACGCGGTAGACGATGCCGGTACGGTCGGGGCAGGACAGGGTGAGGATGGAATCGGGGCGCATCTTCCGAGTGTAGGGCAGCGACATGCCTGCCGGATCGATGGTCACCGATGCAACCGACCTGCTTGGTTCAGTCCCAAGCGATACTTGGGTTTCTCCATGGCAAGCTGGTCGGTCATGAACCTGTTGCAACTGATCCGCAGCTTCACCCGCACCGCAGAGACCGGCAGCATTGCCGCTGCGGCCCGCATCCTTGGCATCAGCGCCACCGCAGTCGGCCAGAACATCAACCGGCTGGAGGCGCATCTGGGCGTACGGTTGCTGAACCGAAGTACGCGCCAGCTGGCCCTCAGCGAGGCCGGCGCGCTGTACCTGGCGCAGGTGCGCCACATCGAAGCCGACCTGGCACGCGCGCAGGCGATGGTCACCTCCGGTGACATCGAACCGGCCGGACCGCTGCGCATCGCCAGCAGCAGCGCGTTCGGTCGCCACGTGCTTGCGCCGTTGCTGCCTTCGCTGCAGCAGCGCTACCCGCAACTGCAGCTGGAGCTGCGGCTGACCGACCGCGCCGTGCAGCATGGTCCGGAGGCGGTGGATGCCAGCATCCGCATCGGTGCGCAGCTGGAGGACGGCGTGGTCGCGCGGCAACTGGCGCGCGTGCCCTTCGTGTTCTGTGCCTCACCGGCCTATCTGAAGGCACATGGCACGCCGCAGCTACCCTCCGACCTGAGCGGCCATCGCGGTCTGCTGCACCGCTTTCCCACCGACGGCCGGCCGCTGCGCTGGGGCCTGCTGAAGGATGGCCAGCGCGTGGGCACCGCGCTGCCGCCGAGCATGGTCTGCGATGACATCGACGCGTTGGCGACGCTGGCGGCGGCCGGTGCCGGCATCACCCGGCTGGCTGCGTTCGTGGCCGAGCCGTACCTGCGCGATGGCCGCCTGCAGGCGGTGTTCGGCGCCGATACCGCGTGGCGACCGGAGCCGATGGAAGTCTATTTCTGCGTCAGCGACCGTCGCGACTTCACCGCCAAGATCCGCGCGCTGTTCGAGCACCTGCAGGCTGGCATCGCGCCGGCCTGGCGGGTGTGACGGGGAAGAGCGGAGGGCCTTCGCGGTCAGAAACTCTCCTTCAGGCTCATCAGGTGAGCACTGGCCTCTGCCCATCCTGTCAGGGTGCGCAGGCGCAGCCCATTCCTGAAAACATGGAATACCGGAGTTTCATGGACATCCAGTTCTTTCCAGCCCGCGGGCCCCGCTTGGAGCAACATGGGATGAGAGGGATTGCTTCTGTTCCACTCGCTGACACCCGGCTGCGGCCATGCAGGAGATCGACGCACGACAAAGCGCACGCTGGATCGAATCCATGTCCATTCTGGTTCGTTCATGATCACGTGCATCGCGCGTCGCGAGGGAGCGCATGCCGGACTGACATAGGCGACCACCTCCAATCCCTCCCTGTACGTCCACCCCCGCCATTCCAGCTTTCCACTCGCAAGAGGGTGGAGAACGCCCTGCTGGCCAGGCGCGTTCCGCTCTATCTCGGGAAGTTCATCTACACGCAATGACGCCATCTCACGCAGCTCATTGGCCTCAGCAAAATGTCGAACCTGCACCAGAACCGCGTGCATTTTCCGGTGCGTTGTCTCTGTGGCAATACCTCTCCGCCCCAGTTCCGCATGAATGCATCGGACCTTGCCAAGCCATTTCTCGTCTCCAACGTACATTGAGATGTAGAAGCTGGCGCGGAACGCGGCCTCAAGGTCCAGATCGCTCAAACTGCCGCAACCATCCCCTGATGGTCTGGAAGACTCCCATGACGAATAGCCATCCACCAGCTTCTCGACTCGGTCTGAAGCGCCAGCGGCCAACATCTCCCGGTCCATTTCACGCAGTTGAGCGTCTACTGGAGTTGCTGCCCACGTACTTGTGGGCAGCAGCAAACACCAAAGCAGCATGCGACCAATCATGCGATCAGCAACTCGACATGCAGATGCTGCTCATGGAGGTTGAACAGGTCGCACGCCCTGAACAGGCGTAGCCCGGATAATCTTCGAATACCGGGTTTGGATTGGCCGACTGCACGACCACATGATCCGCTTCCGACTCCTGCCGCAATCCCGGGATGTGCACAATTGCGCGCTGTGCCCCGAAGAGTGACAGGAGCCGATAGGCTTCACCTGCACTCAGTTCGGAGACGATGGGCTCGTAGCTGAAGCTGGCCAGTCCCCGATCTCCAAACACCAGCGAATCGACAAACTGCTTGCGCGCAAGGGGTGAAAGCAACATCAGTGGGGATTCGGGAGAGAGCTCGATCATGTGAAGATCAAGCCGCCCCCGCGAGTTCACAGGGGCGTGCATGAGCGAGACATTCTCCGCCCCGGTGACACTCACCACGTCATCACCTGCGACGGCAGGCATTGATAGAGGCAGTGAGAAAGCCGAGAGCAGAACAACCAGCATCATGGGTTTCATTGCGTTTCTCCATTGGCTGCACAACCGTGTGTGCAGCTCAACGTTGCAATGTCCGCACCCAGCGCAATGAGGTGTCATTCACATAAAGTGGTATCCGCAATCATTCCTAGTTCGTTGCGACAGGCTATGCCGCAACTCGCCGCCGCGTAGATCCCCTGCATCCTGAAGCGTCACAATGCGCTCGCAGATTGCGTCAGCGCGCCTTGAACACGCCGCGCGCATCGCGTGGCTCACAGCGCAGGTACTGGGGCGCAGCGTCCACGCTGTCGCGCAATGCTGCGGCAGCGTGCCACGGCCAACGCGGGTCGTAGAGGATGCCGCGCGCCAGGGCCACGGCATCGGCGTGGCGGTGGCGCAGAATCGACTCGGCCTGTTCCGGTTCGGTGATCATGCCCACCGCGATCACCGGCATGCGCACCTTGGCCTTGATCGCCGCGGCGAACGGCACCTGGTAACCGGGGCCGACGGTGATCTTCTGGCGCTCGTCCAGGCCACCGCTGGAGACATGCAGGAAGTTGCAGCCGCGCGCGTCCAGCACCTGGGCCAGCGCCTCGCTCTGCACCAGGTCCCAGCCGCCATCGACCCAATCGCTGGCAGAGATGCGCACGCCCACGGCGACCTTGTCGGACACCACCGCACGCACCGCGTCGAACACTTCCACCAGCAGGCGCAGGCGGTTCGGCAGCGAGCCGCCGTAGCCATCGGTGCGGCGGTTGCTCAGCGGCGACAGGAACTGGTGCAGCAGGTAACCGTGCGCGGCGTGCAGCTCGATCAGCTCGAAGCCCAGGCGCTCGGCGCGCACCGCACTGGCGGCGAAGGCGGCGATGATTTCGGCGATGCCGGCTTCGTCCAGCTCCTGCGCTGCCGGATCGGTGGCATGGAACGGAAGTGGCGACGGTGCCAGCGTGGCCCAGCCACGCGCATCGTCGGCCGGCAACTGGCCACCGCCGTCCCACGGACGCTTCACCGAGGCCTTGCGGCCGGCGTGGCCCAACTGGATGCCCAGCGGCATCGGCGACCAGCGGCGGACGCTGGCCAGCACCTGCGCCAGCGCGGCCTCGGTGCCATCGTCCCACAGGCCCAGGTCGGCCCAGCTGATGCGGCCGCGCGGCTCGACGGCAGTGGCTTCCAGGATCAGCAGGCCGGCGCCGGACTGCGCCAGGTTGCCCAGGTGCATGGCATGCCAGTCGCTGGCGCGGCCGTCTTCGGCGGAGTACTGGCACATCGGCGCGATGACGATGCGGTTGGACAGGGTCAGGGGGCCGAACGAGATCGGCGAAAACAGCTGGGTCACGGCGAGGCGGGGGAGAAGCGGATGGGGGGGCGTATTGCACCGCCGCACGGCCTGCGAATCAACCGTCTGGATGGATCGCTGTTTCGTGGGAAGGCGCAGACGCTGGGTCAGCGCACCCAGCCGGCCAGCGCCTCGGCGCAGTCGCGCTCGTCCTTGAACTGCAGCAGGTCGTCGGCGCGGGTGCGGCCACGGTTCAGCGCGGCTACCGGCAGCCCCGCCTTGGCTGCGGCCTGCACGAAGCGGAAACCGGAATAGACCATCAGCGAGGAACCCACCACCAGCACCGCGTCGGCCTGCTGCAGGTGATCGTGCACCGCCGCCACGCGTTCACGCGGCACGTTTTCGCCGAAGAACACCACGTCCGGCTTCAACACGCCGCTGCAGTGCGGGCACTCGGGCACCACAAACGTGGAGAAATCGGTCTCCAGGTCGGCGTCGCCATCCGGGGCGATGCCGGCCTCCAGCGCGTCCCAGCCGGGGTTGGCGTCCAGCAGGCGCTGTTGGAATTCCTCACGGCCACTGCGGCGCTCGCAGCCCATGCAGCGCACCAGATCCAGACGGCCGTGCAGGTCGATGACGTTGTGGCTGCCGGCACGCTGGTGCAGGCCGTCCACATTCTGCGTCAGCAGCACCTGCAGCGTGCCGCGCGCTTCCAGCGCGGCCAGGGCCTGGTGGGTGCCGTTGGGCTGGGCCAGGCCGAAGCGCGGCCAACCCAGCAGGCTGCGCGCCCAGTAGCGCTGGCGGGTGGCCGCCTCGCCCATGAAGGCCTGGTAAGTCACCGGCGGCGTGCGTTTCCACTGGCCATCGGTATCCCGGTAATCGGGAATGCCCGAAGCGGTACTGCAACCAGCGCCGGTCAGTACGAACAGGCGCTGGGCGCGGTCGATGAAGTCGGTCAGTGGCGGGGTCATGGCTGCCAGATGGGGGCGCGGCGGCGCCCCCGCAAGCGCAGGTTCAGCCGGCGGATCAGGCTGCCGGCAGCGGCGGCACCGCGATCGGATGGCCTTCCTCGTCCAGCGCGATCATCACGAAGTGGCCGCGGGTGCACAGCTTGCGCTCGCCGCTGTGCAGGTCTTCGGCGACCAGTTCCACCTCCACCTTCATCGAGCTGCGGCCGACTTCGACGATGCGGCCAATGGTTTCCACCATCTGGCCGATGCGGATCGGCAGCTTGAAGTCGACCTGGTCGCTGCGCGCGGTCACCACGGTGCGGCGCGAGTAGCGGGCGGCCGCCAGGAACGCGGCCTTGTCCATCCACGCCAGCGCCTGGCCACCGAACAGGGTGCCAAGGTGGTTGGTGTGGTTGGGGAAGACGATTTCGGCCATGCGCACTTCGGTGGGCGGCACGGTCTCGGGGATCGGGGTCATGGGGGTGCTTCGGTGTGGGGTGCTGCGGATTCTAAGCGACCGGCGTGATGGCCATCGGAATGCACGTGCAACGGTCACCCGGCAGCGGCGCCTGCGCAGGCCGCGCCTGTGGCAGGCGTTACACTGCGCCACGCCCACTGCCAGGACTGCCCATGCCCGCCACTTCCGACCTGCTGGCCTTTGCGCTGGTCTCGCTGGCCATGGTGCTCACGCCCGGGCCGAACATGATCTACGTGATCTCGCG
This sequence comes from Stenotrophomonas maltophilia, assembly GCF_004920835.1. GTDB lineage: Bacteria > Pseudomonadota > Gammaproteobacteria > Xanthomonadales > Xanthomonadaceae > Stenotrophomonas > Stenotrophomonas maltophilia_AQ. Next base: position 7,584 of record NZ_QFHO01000019.1, on the reverse strand, counting down.
CTCGATCTGCCAGGGGCCGGTGGCAGGCCTGATCTCGCTGGGCGGGGTGGCGCTGGGCTTCGTGTTCTACATGCTGTGCGCGGCACTGGGCATCACCGCCTTGCTGATGACCGTACCGTTCGCCTACGACGCGCTGCGCATCGGTGGCGCGCTGTACCTGCTGTACCTGGCCTGGCAGGCGCTCAAGCCCGGCGGCCGCTCGCCGTTCGCGGTACGCGAGCTTCCACAGGACAGCCCGCGCAAGCTGTTCACGATGGGCTTCCTGACCAATCTATTGAACCCCAAGGTGGCGGTGATGTACCTGTCGCTGCTGCCGCAGTTCCTGCACCCGGACAGCGAAGGCAGCGTGTTGATGCAATCGGTGGTGCTGGGCTCCACCCAGATCGCGGTGAGTGTGACCGTGAACGGCATCATCGCGGTGACCGCGGGCAGCATTGCCGGCTTCCTCGCCGCGCGCCCGACCTGGCAGGTGGTGCAACGCTGGCTGATGGGCACGGTGCTGGCCGGGCTGGCGGTGCGCATGGCGGTGGAAGGGCGGCGGTAAGACATACGGTAGCGCCGGGCCATGCCCGGCGAGCGCGCAGCGCGGCCGACGTTGTCCGTCGTGCCGGACAGTTTCCGCCGAGCATGGCCCGGCGCTACCAACAAAAAACCCCGGCGTTGGCCGGGGTTTCTCGTTGCGACAGGCCTGACCGGTTCGATCAGAAGTTCATGTCGAAGGCGACTTCGCCCTGCACGCCCACCTGGTAGGCCGAGGCGCGGCGTTCGAAGAAGTTGGTCAGTTCCTGCACGTCCTGCAGTTCCATGAAGCTCAGCGGGTTGCGCACGTTGTACTTGCGCTCCATGCCCAGGCGATGGAAATGGTTGTCGGCGCAGTGCTGCAGGTACTGGCGCATGTCACGGGTGGAGATGCCCGCCACGCCACCGGACAGCACGTCCTCGGCGAACTGCACTTCGCACTCGATCGCTTCGGCCAGCATGTCATAGACATCCTGCTTCATCTTGTCGTCGAACAGGTCCGGCTCTTCCTCGCGGATCACGTCCACGCACTCGAAGGCGAAGTCCATGTGCGCGCTTTCGTCGCGGAACACCCAGTTGGTGCCCGAAGCCAGGCCGTTGAGCAGGCCGCGCGAACGGAAGTAGTAGACGTAGGCGAACGCGGCGAAGAAGAACAGGCCTTCGATGCACGCAGCGAAGCAGATCTGGTTGAGCAGGAACTGGCGACGCTCTTCGCGGGTCTCGATGCGCTTCAGGTTCTGGATCGAGTCGATCCACTTGAAGCAGAAATCGGCCTTCTTCTTGATCGAGTCGATGTTCTCCACCGCGGCGAAGGCTTTGACGCGCTCGTCCGGATCCGGCAGGTAGTTGTCGAGCAGGGTCAGGTAGAACTGCACGTGCAGCGCTTCTTCATACAGCTGGCGCGACAGGTACATGCGCGCTTCGGGCGCGTTCAAGTGCTGGTACAGGTTCAGCACCAGGTTGTTGGACACGATCGAATCGCCGGTGGCGAAGAAGGCGACCAGGCGGTGGATCAGGTGGCGCTCGCCCGGCGACATCTTGCTGTGCAGGTCGCTGATGTCGATCTGGAAGTTGATCTCTTCCACCGTCCAGGTGTTCTTGATCGCATTCCGGTACATGTCATAGAACTGCGGGTAGCGCATGGGGCGCAGGGTCAGTTCAAAACCGGGATCGAGCAGCATCTGCTTGGGCTTGTCGGCCATGGGTGTTTCCTTGTCTTCTCGGGTCAAAACGCCGGGCGTGGCCCGGCGCTACCTTGTCATTCCAGCAGCCGAGCATGGCTCGGCTCTATAAGTGCGAAGTGTTCGAGTGCCGACCAACGGTCGGCACCCACCACGCAATGTTACTGGCAGGCTTCGCAGGCTTCCGGGTTCTCCAGCGAGCAGGCGATGGCCTCTTCCGGGCTGAACACCTTCTCCGGGGCGGCGCCTGCGGCGTGGCTGACCGTGGTCTTGGCGATCTTGGTGGCCGGACGCGAACGCAGGTAGTAGGTGGTCTTGATGCCCTGCTTCCAGGCGTACATGTACATGGAGGACATCGCGCCGATGTTCGGGCTTTCCATGAACAGGTTGAGCGAGGCGGACTGGTCGATGAAGGCGCCACGGTCGGCGGCCATGTCGATCAGCGAACGCATCGGCAGTTCCCACGCGGTGCGGTAGACGTGGCGCAGCGTTTCCGGAATCTGCGTGATGCCCTGGATCGAGCCTTCGGCCAGCTTGATCGCGTCGCGCATTTCCGGGGTCCAGTGGCCCAGCTTCTTCAGCTCGTTCACCAGGTAGCGGTTGACCTGCAGGAAGTCACCGGACAGGGTTTCGCGCTTGAACAGGTTGGACACCTGCGGTTCAACGCACTCGTAGCAGCCGGCAATCGAGGCGATGGTCGCGGTCGGTGCGATGGCGATCATCAGCGAGTTGCGCAGGCCATGTTCCTTGATGCGCTCGCGCAGGCTATCCCAACGCTCGGCGTCTTCGGGCACCACGTTCCAGGCATCGAACTGCAGCTCGCCGCTGGCCGCACGGGTGTCGGCGAAGGACGGGTGCTTGCCGCGTTCCTGGGCCAGTTCGACCGAGGTTTCCAGCGCGTGGAAGTAAATGGTCTCGGCGATCTTCTTCGACAGCGCGCGGGCTTCGGCGCCGTCGAACGGCAGGCGCTTGCGGAAGAACACGTCCTGCAGGCCCATGCAGCCCAGGCCGACCGGGCGCCAGCGCAGATTGCCACGGCGCGCCGATTCGATCGGGTAGAAGTTCAGGTCGATCACGCGGTCGAGCTGGCGCACGGCCAGTCGCACGGTGTCGGCCAGCTTGTCAAAATCGAACTCGCCGTTGCCGTCGAAGTGGTTGCCCAGGTTGATCGAACCCAGGTTGCACACCGCGGTCTCTTCGGCCGAGGTGACTTCCAGGATTTCGGTGCACAGGTTGGACAGGTGGATCACGTTGCCGGCGCGCAGGGTCTGGTTGCTGGCGCGGTTGCACTTGTCCTTGAAGGTCATCCAGCCGTTGCCGGTCTCGGCCAGGGTGCGCATCATCCGCGAGTACAGCTTGCGCGCGGAGATGGTGCGGTTGGCCTTGCCCTGTGCCTCGGCCTGCAGGTAGGCGGCTTCGAAGGCTTCACCGAACAGGTCGGTGAACTCCGGCACCACGCGCGGATCGAACAGCGACCATTCCTGGTCGGCCTCGACGCGCTTCATGAACAGGTCCGGGATCCAGTTGGCCAGGTTCAGGTTGTGCGCACGGCGCGATTCGTCGCCGGTGTTGTCACGCAGTTCAAGGAAGTCCTCGACGTCGGCGTGCCAGGTTTCCAGGTAGACGCAGGCCGCGCCCTTGCGCTTGCCGCCCTGGTTCACCGCAGCCACCGACGAATCCATGGTCTTCAGCCACGGCACGATACCGTTGGAATGGCCGTTGGTGGACTTGATCAGCGAGCCGCGCGAACGCACGCGGGTGTAGCTGACGCCGATACCGCCGGAGAACTTGGACAGCTGGGCGATATCGCCGTACTTGGAGTAGATCGACTCCAGCGAATCCTGCGGCGAATCCAGCAGGAAGCACGAGGACAGCTGCTCGTGGGTGGTGCCGGAGTTGAACAGGGTCGGGCTGGACGGCAGGTAGTCCAGGTTGCCCATGCGCTTGTACAGCGCCAGGGCCTCGGGCACGTCCTCGCTGAGCGCGCTGGCGATACGCAGGAAGAACTGCTGCGGGGTCTCGATCACCTTGCGGGTGTGCGGATGGCGCAGCAGGTAACGGTCGTACAGGGTACGCAGGCCGAAGTAATCGAAGTTCAGGTCCAGCGACATGTCGATCGCATCGTTGAGCTTGCGTGCGTTGGTCTGCACGAAGTTCAGCAGGCGGTCGTTGATCAGGCCCACTTCGTGACCACGACCAACCGACTGCGAGAAGGCATAGATTTCCTGGCCCGAGACTTCCTTGGCGATGTAGTTGGCCAGCAGGCGCGCGGCCAGGCGGCCGTACTCGGGCTCTTCACCGATCAGCAGGGCGGCGGTGCGGATGGACAGTTCGTCCAGCTCGCGGGTGGTGGCGCCGTTGTACAGGCCGGAAATGGTGCGGGTTGCCACGCGCATCGGATCGACGGCGTGCAGGCCTTCGGAGGAACGCTGCACCGCGCGCACGATCTTGTTCAGATCCACCAGCTCGGTCGTGCCATTGCGCTTGGTCACACTCATCGCGTTGGCCGTCGGCGGCGACGTCAACAGGAATTCGCTTTCCTTCTCGATGGTGGCGCTGGATTCGGTGGTCACGGCGTGAGTCCTCTTGGCGTGATGGATGGTGGCTCGGTGCATCGGATGACGCGGCCCGGGACGTGACACCCCAGCATTGCAGACCGGCGTCGCAGGAATTGAGACCTGCGCCTGTGGCTGCTGCTGGTAGTGCTGACCGGTGCCGCTTCGGGCGTGGAGGGCGCATCACCGGAGGGTCCGGCGATCCATTCCATGGACCCGGCGGCTTGGGGTTCCCAACGCCGTCAGCCACAAGATAGTGGGGGTCAGGGGGTCCGTCAACGCCAAATGTAGTGAAATTCGGCAATCCCTTGCGCCGCAAGGATCGGGCCGTCGGCGCCCGCTTTGGACGCTTTGAACCTGCTGGAACGGGCTGCGCAGTCAAGCCCGAAAAACGTCACGGCGGTAGCAATCAGCGCCCCACCAGCGGAACGATGACAGCTTCACATGACAGTGATGAAACTGGCTAGGGACAACCCTGTGGATAGATGGTGGGCAGCCGGTGGGAATCCGGTGGACGGGTGACTTCCGGCCGGTGACGGCCTCGCGCTGGCAGCGGATGCTGGGGACCTTCGGTTCCGGAGAAGGATGTTCCGATGCGCCTGTCACTGCCCGCCCTGGCCCTGCTGCCCGCCCTGTTCATTGCCCCGGCACTGGCCGCCGAAGGACCGGACCTGCGTTCAGACCAGTGCGGCATCCATACCGACTACGACGTGCTGGTGGACAGCGGCGGCATCTGGCTGCGGCACGGCCCACAGGCACCGCATGAAGTGGTGTTCCACAACGGCGAGCTGAGCCTGGACGGCAGGATGGTGACGGTCAGCACCGCCGACGCCGCCCGCCTGCGGCAGATGGAGGCCGGCGCCCGCCAGCTGATGCCGGCGGCCACGGCGTTGGCCCACGAAGTCTCCGGGGTCACCTTCGATGCGCTGGACGCCGCCTTCGAGGCCATCACCGGCAAGTCCCGCAACCGCCAGATGCGTGCGATGCGCGGCGAGATGCAGGACTGGATCGACGCCAGCCTGGGCCGAGGCTACTGGGAGCAGGAGACGTTCGGCGACGGCTTCGACGCGCACATCGAGCAGATGGCCGAGACGATGGCCGGGTCGATGACCCGCAGCGTGTTGTGGCAGGTGTTCACCGGCCGCGCCGGCGCCATGGAGCGCCGCGCCGACCGCCTCGATGCCGAAGTCGACCGCCGCATGGAAGCGCGCAGCCAGCAGCTGGAGGCCAAGGCGATGGCACTGTGCCCCCTGGTGCAGTCGCTGGCTGCGGCCCATGACGCGCTGGAGGTGCGCTATCAGGGCCAGCCGCTACGGCTGCTGGAGCGCGACGCGAGCGTACGGGTGGAGCACGGCACCGGCTCGGGGCTGCATGTCTCGGCCGGGCCGGATGAGCAGCCACGTGGGAATGCCGTGGCACCCTCCCGATAACTGCGCTGCGTATGCCGGCCAGCGGCCGGCACTACCGGAACCCTAGCGTGGTAGTGCCGGCCGCTGGCCGGCAACGCACTCCCGCAGAACCCCTCACGCCCGGTGCGGGGTACCCAGGTATTCGGCGCTCTGCATTTCAATCAGGCGCGAGGCGGTGCGCTCGAACGCGCCCTGCAGGCGGGTGCCGGAATACAGCTCGACCGGCGAAGTGCTGGCGGTACAGACCAGGTTGACATGGCGGTCGTACAGCTCGTCGATCAGATTGACGAAGCGGCGCGCGGCATCTTCGTTCAGGCGGTCGAACGCAGGGATGCCGCCCAGCAGCACGGTGTTGAACTCGTGCGCGATCTCGATGTAGTCCGACGGGCCGCGCGGGCCCTCGCACAGGGCGGCGAAATCGAACCAGGCAATGCTCTTGCCACGGCCACGAACCGGGATCTTGCGGCCCTCGATCTCGATGTTGCCGGTCTTGGCCGGCTGGCCGCCACTCAATTCGTTCCAGCGCGTGGCCAGCCAGTCGTCGCTGTCGGCGGCCAACGGTGCGCGGTACACCGGCGAGCGGGTCAGCGCGCGCATGCGGTAGTCCTCGGTGCCCTCGGCGTACAGCTCGACGCAGAAGCGCTGCAGCAGGCCGATGGCCGGCATGAAACTCTCACGCTGCAAGCCGTTGAGGTACAGGTTTTCCACCGCCGTATTGGAAGTAGTGACCAGGGTCACGCCCTCGGCGAACATCCGCTCCAGCAGCCGCGCCAGCAACATGGCGTCGCCGATGTCGGTGACGAAGAATTCGTCCAGCACCAGCACGCGCAGGTTGCTGCGCCACTCCTGGGCGATCTTCGCCAGAGGATCGCTCTGCCCCTGGTGCTCACGCAGGCGCTCGTGGACGCTGCGCATGAAACGGTGGAAATGGGTGCGGTACTTCTGCTTGATCGGCAGGCCGTCGTAGAACAGGTCGACCAGGAAGGTCTTGCCACGACCGACGCCGCCCCAGAAGTACAGGCCCTTGACCGGCTCGGGCTTCTTCCAGAACGAGGACAGGCGGTCCAGCCAGCCGTCCTCGGCACTGTCCAGCAGGCCCAGGTGGATGCGGTCCAGTTCGGCCAGCGCGGCGTGCTGGGCCGGGTCGTTCTGCCAGTCGCCACGGGCAACCCCTTCCGCGTACCGCTGCGACGGGGTCAACTCGGTTGCACTCATGCCGCCGCGCCCAGCCAGTGCTTGACGCCGTGGGTCAACGCGCCGCGCAGATCGATCAGCTTGCGGTGGAAGAAGTGGCTGGTCTCCGGCATGCGTACCAGCTCATGCGGGAACGCCAGCGTGTCCAGCCACTGGTAGACGGCCTGCGGATCGACGATCTCGTCCTGCTCGCCCTGTATCACCAGCCAGCGCGCCGGGGGCGCGATGCCATCGAAATCCCAGCGGCCGGCCGGCGGCGCGATCGAGATCAGCGCTTCCGGCTGCAGCTCGGCAGCAGCCTTCAACGAAACGAACGAGCCGAAGCTGAAACCGGCCAGCCACAGGCGGTCGTCGGGGCGCTGGCTCTGCACCCAGGCGGCAACCGCCTTCAGGTCGTCCTGCTCGCCCACGCCGTGATCGAACTCACCGGCCGAACCACCGACGCTGCGGAAGTTGAAGCGCACCGTGGCGATGCCCAGCTCGCGCAGGGTGGTGGCGGTCATGGTGACCACCTTGTTGTGCAGGGTGCCGCCTTCGGTGGACAGCGGATGGCAGATGATGGCCACGATCGGCTGCGCCGGCACATCGGCCTTGGGCAGGTCGACGACCACCTCCAGCGGACCAACCGGGCCATCCAGCACCAGGCATGCAGTTTCGCCAGCGGCGACAGGGAACGAGGGCTTGTGCATGGCACCATGATAGCGTCCCCCGCCCCTGCCCTGTGCC
>NZ_QFHO01000018.1 GCF_004920835.1 Stenotrophomonas maltophilia | reverse complement strand
GCCCAATCACGCAATCCAGCTTCTGAACCGACACCGCAGAGGGGGCTCAGCCCGGTGGCCGGGAAACCTCAATACCCCGCCGCCTGCCCATCCTTTCGACTCTCCGACGCACCGTAATACACCCCGGTCTCGGGATCGCGCATGATCGCCTGGTACCCGCCATACGGACCATCGGCGAACACGATGCGATGCCCCTTGCGCATCAACGCACGCACCGTCTCGTACGGGAAGCCGGTTTCAAGATTCACTTCGCCACCATCGCTCATTGCCGTGGCCTGTCCGGTCGGTTCGGTCGAGCCTTCATGCTGGATGCGCGGCGCATCGCCGGCTTCCTGCAGGTTCATCCCGAAGTCCACCAGGTTCATCACGATCTGTGCGTGGCCTTGCGGCTGCATCGCGCCCCCCATCACGCCGAAGCTCGCGTACGGCTTGCCGCCCTTGGTGATGAAGGCCGGAATGATGGTCTGGAACGGGCGCTTGCCCGGCGCGTAGCCGTTGGGATGATTCTTCTGCAGCACGAACATCTCGCCACGGTCCTGCAGGATGAAGCCCAGCCCCGGCGGCGCCATGCCGCTGCCCATGCCGCGATAATTGGACTGGATCAACGACACCATCATGCCGTCGGCGTCGGCCACGGTCATGTAGATGGTGTCGCCCTGCTCCAGCTGCTTCGGCGTGCCCGGCTGCACTTCCTTCAACGCCTTGTCCATCGAGATCAGCGCGCGGCGCTGCGCGGCGTACTCCTTGGAAATCAGCTTCTGCACCGGTGCCGGCTGGAACGCCATGTCGGCGTAGAAACGCGCGCGGTCGGCGAAGGCCAGCTTCTTCGCTTCAACGAACAGGTGCACATGCTCCGGTGAACCAAACGGGATCTTCGAGAAGTCGTAGCCTTCCAGCACATTGAGGATCTGCAACGCGGCGATGCCCTGGCTGTTCGGCGGCAGTTCCCACACGTCGTAGCCACGGTAGTTGCTGCTGGCCGGCTCGACCCACTCGCCATGATGGTCGGCCATGTCCTGGTAGCTCAGGTAGCCGCCATTGGCCTTGAAGTAGTCACCAATGGTGTGGGCGATGTCGCCCTTGTAGAAGGCATCACGGCCGCCGTCGGCGATCTTCTGCAGGGTGTCGGCAAGGTTCGGGTTCTTCCACATCTCGCCCTTGCGCGGGGCGTGGCCGTTGATCGTGAACTGTTCCTTGAAGCCCGGGTACTGCGACAGCTTGGGCACCGAGCGGTCCCAGTAGTAGGCGATCACTTCAGCCACCGGGTGACCGTCGCGGGCGTAGCGGATGGCCGGTGCCAGGTTGTCGGCCATCGGCTTGCGGCCGAAGCGGTCGTGCAGTGCGAACCAGCCGTCGACAGCGCCCGGTACCGACACCGGCAGTGGACCGGTGGCCGGGATGTCCTTCAGGCCACGGCGCTGGAACTCGGCCAGGGTGAGCGACTTCGGCGAGCGGCCCGAGCCGTTGTAGCCGTACAGCTTCTGCGTCTTCGGGTCCCAGACGATGGCGAACAGGTCGCCGCCGATGCCGTTGCCGGTCGGCTCCATCAGGCCAAGGGCGGCGTTGGCGGCGATCGCGGCATCCACCGCCGAGCCGCCCCCTTTCATCACGTCCAGCGCGATCTGGGTGGCCAGCGGCTGCGAAGTGGCCGCCATCGCGTGCGGGGCGATCACCTCCGATCGGGTGGCGAAGGTATGACCGGTAATGCGGTCAGCGGCAAAGGACAGCGCGGGTACGGCAGCCAGCACGGCGGCGGCGAGCAGGGAACGGGCAAGGCGTCGGGACACGGTCGGGTTCCGATGGAAGGGTGGTTCCCCGATCTTCGCCGCTGCGGCCTTCACGTGGTATCGGGCAGAGGTCATGGACGTTGATTCTGGGGTGGGTGCTGGCCTGGGTCCGCACTGTTCCCGACTTCTGTGTATCCGGTGCGGACCAAGGTCCGCACCCACCAAGGTGAAAATCCGCCGGAATCCGCGCAAAAAACCCGCTGAAAGGAGTGAATTTGGGTTCACCGAAACACTTTCATCGGCAACCATCCTTGTGCTGCAAGCGATTGAACTGGATGCAGCGGCAACCGATGGAAATTCCATCGCAAGGGTTGACATCGCCGAAACGGCTGTGTTTCTCTCGATCACATGTTGCATCACAACACGCCACCGCGAACCCACATCGAAGCCGCCGACACCGGCGCCGCCTCGCTGCGTTCGATTCTTGTGCTCGTACTTATTACCCAACCAACAGGTGCGGGACGAGCCAGCGTGTAAGCAACAAACACACCGGAACTCTTCAAAAACCCGCACCCGTCCAGGTGCGGGTTTTTTCATTTCAGGACCTGGTTTCAGACGCAACCACCATGAACAACGCCACCTTCAAAACCAGGACCAGCACCACCGCGACACCTCGTGGTGGCTGTGCCTGTGCGATGCATGGTGCCTCCCCCACCGCTTTCCCCTGACCGGCCGGTACGTCACTACGACGACCGGCCGTTCTTTTTTCTTCCCACCGCAAGGAACCTCCCCCATGAGCACCAACGACCTGCCCCAGACCAAGATCGCTGTCATCGGCTACGGCAGCCAGGGCCGCGCGCACGCGCTGAACCTGCGTGAATCCGGCTTCGATGTGGTGGTAGGCCTGCGTCCGGGCGGCCCCACCGAGGTCAAGGCACAGGCCGATGGCTTTACCGTGAAGGCACCGGCCGATGCGGTGAAGGATGCCGACCTGGTCGCGGTGCTGACCCCGGACATGGTGCAGAAGAAGCTGTACGAGGACGTGCTGGCACCGAACATGAAGCAGGGCGCGGTGCTGCTGTTCGCGCACGGACTGAATGTGCACTTCGACATGATCAAGCCGCGCGAGGATCTGGACGTGGTGCTGGTCGCACCCAAGGGCCCCGGCGCGCTGGTGCGCCGCGAGTACGAAATCGGTCGCGGCGTGCCCTGCATCTGGGCGGTCTACCAGGACAAGAGCGGCAAGGCCGCCGAGTACGCCCTGGCCTATGCCGCCGGCCTGGGCGGCGCCCGCGCCAACCTGATCCAGACCACCTTCAAGGAAGAGACCGAAACTGATCTGTTCGGTGAGCAGGCGGTGCTGTGCGGCGGTGCATCGGCACTGGTGCAGGCCGGCTTCGAGACGCTGGTGGAAGCCGGTTACCAGCCGGAAATCGCCTACTACGAAGTGCTGCACGAACTGAAGCTGATCGTCGACCTGTTCTACGAAGGCGGCATCTCGCGGATGCTGGAGTTCATCTCCGAGACCGCGCAGTACGGCGACTACGTCAGTGGCCCGCGGGTGATCGACGCCGGTACCAAGGCGCGCATGAAGGAAGTACTGAAGGACATCCAGGACGGCACCTTCACCAAGAACTGGGTAGCCGAGTACGAAGCGGGCCTGCCGAACTACAACAAGTTCAAGCAGGCCGACCTGGAGCACCCGATTGAGAAGGTAGGCAAGGAACTGCGCGCCAAGATGGTCTGGTTGCAAGGACAGGCCGCGTAACCACGCGGCCTCCCCCACCCGCTTTGCAAGGTTCCCCCATGAACTCTTCCACACACCGCAGCGCGCCAGCCAACGGCGCGCGCTGGCTGACCCAGGCGCTGGAGGCCGAAGGCGTCCGCACGCTGTTCGGTTATCCCGGCGGCACCATCATGCCGTTCTACGACGCGCTGGTGGATTCTTCGCTGAAGCACATCCTGGTACGTCATGAGCAGGGCGCGGCGCTGGCTGCCAACGGCTTCGCACGCGCCAGCAACCAGGTCGGCGTCTGCGTGGCCACTTCCGGCCCGGGCGCCTCCAACCTGGTCACCGGCATCGCCGATGCGATGCTCGATTCGGTGCCGATGGTCTGCATCACCGGCCAGGTCGCCACGCCGCTGCTGGGCACCGATGCGTTCCAGGAACTGGACGTGTTCGGCCTGACCATGCCGATCGTCAAGCACAGCTGGCTGGTGCGCAGCGTCGACGACCTGCCGCGCGTGGTCGCCGATGCCTTCCGCATCGCCCGCGAAGGCCGTCCCGGCCCGGTGCTGATCGATCTGCCCAAGGACGTGCAGCTGGCCGATGCCAGCCACCTGCCGGCGCATATGCCGGCCCATGTGGAACCGCCGCCGGCCCCCGCCGACGCGGCCATCGCCGAGGCCATTGCCGCACTGGCGGCGGCCGAAAAACCAGTGGTCTACGCCGGTGGTGGCATCGCACTGGGCGATGCGGTGCAGGATCTGCGTGACTTCGTCGAGGCCAGCGCCATCCCCACCGTGATGACCCTGCGTGGACTGGGCGCGCTGCCGGCCAATCACCCGCACTCGCTGGGCATGCTGGGCATGCACGGCACCCGCGCGGCCAACATGGCGGTGCAGGAAAGTGACCTGCTGCTGGTGCTGGGTGCGCGCTTCGATGATCGTGCCACCGGCAAGCTGGCTGAGTTCGCACCGTTCGCCCGCGTCGTCCACATCGACGCCGACGCCTACGAGATCTCCAAGCTGCGCAGCGCCGATGTCGCCGTGCCCGGCAATGTCGGCCACGCCATCCGTGCCCTGCGTGCGGCCTTTCCCTCCCCCAAGGCCCACCAGGACGCGTGGCGCAAGCGCTGCGCGCAGCATCGCGAACGCTTCACCGCACGCTACGACGCACCCGGCCAGCACATCTACGCACCGGCGCTGCTGAAGCGGTTGAGCGAACTGGCGCCGGCCGATGCGGTGATCGCCTGTGACGTTGGACAGCACCAGATGTGGGTCGCCCAGCATTGCCGCTTCAATCACCCACGCAACCACCTGACCAGTGGCGCGCTGGGAACCATGGGCTTCGGCCTGCCAGCGGCGATGGGTGCGCAGTTCGCCTGCCCCGATCGCGCCGTGGTGCTGGTGTCCGGTGACGGCAGCTTCATGATGAACGTGCAGGAGCTGGCGACCATTGCCCGCTGCCGCCTGCCGGTGAAGATCGTGCTGTTGGACAACAGTTCGCTGGGCATGGTGCGACAGTGGCAGGAACTGTTCTTCGCCGAGCGCTACAGCGAGATCGACCTGTCCGACAACCCGGACTTCGTGGCGCTGGCCAAGGTGTTCGGTATCGCCGCCACCCGCATCGATGCACGCGATGACGTCGAAGGTGGGCTGGCCGCGCTGCTGGCCGAACCGGGCCCGGCGCTGCTGCACGTGGCCATCGATGCACGCGCCAACGTGTGGCCGCTGGTGCCGCCGAACACCGCCAACAGCACGATGCTGGAAAGCAACCCCGCCCATGCCCGCCAGGAGATCCCCAATGCAATACCGGCTTGACCTGGTGCTGCACCCGGCCGAAGGAGCGCTGCTGCGCGTGATCGGCATGGCCGAGCGTCGCGGCTTCGCACCGTGCGCGATCAGCGGTGCGCCGGTGGCCGCCGATGATGGTCGCTGGCACCTGCAGCTGGTGGTGGATGGCCAGCGCCCGGCGGAAACGCTGTGCCGGCAGATGGAAAAGATCTACGACTGCGTGTCGGTGCAGATGACCGCACTGGAAGGAGTATCCGCATGAACACCCGTACCGTTTCCAACACGGTGCCGGTACGGAGGCGTCTTCTTCGCCGCCCGTCCCCGCACGCGGTGGTCGCCTGCCCCTCGCTGGTGGTCCATGCCGGGCGCTGACACCAGCAAGGAAAGCGATGTCGGCGACGTAAGCGTCGCCGACGTACTGGCAGCGCAGGCACGCCTGCGCCGCTTCCTGCCGCCCACGCCGCTGCACCATGCCGAGCGCTTCGGCACCTGGCTGAAGCTTGAAAACCTGCAGCGCACCGGCTCCTACAAGGTGCGCGGTGCGCTCAACGCGCTGCTGGCCGGGCGCGAGCGCGGCGACACCCGTCCGGTGATCTGCGCCTCGGCCGGCAACCATGCCCAGGGCGTGGCCTGGGCCGCCTACCGCCTGGACGTACCGGCCATCACCGTGATGCCGCACGGCGCGCCGGCCACCAAGATCGCCGGCGTCGCCCACTGGGGCGCGACCGTGCGCCAGCATGGCAACAGCTATGACGAGGCCTACGCGTTCGCGGTTGAACTGGCGCAGCGCCACGGCTACCGCTTCCTGTCCGCCTTCGACGATGCCGACGTGATCGCCGGCCAGGGCACGGTCGGCATCGAGCTGGCCGCGCACGCGCCGGACGTGGTGATCGTGCCGATCGGCGGCGGCGGGCTGGCCTCCGGCGTTGCGTTGGCGCTGAAGTCGCAGGGCGTACGCGTCGTCGGTGCGCAGGTGGAAGGTGTCGATTCGATGGCACGCGCGATCCGCGGTGACGTGCGCGAGATCGCCCCCGTTGCCTCGCTGGCCGATGGCGTGCGGGTGAAGATCCCCGGCTTCCTGACCCGCCGCCTGTGCACCTCGCTGCTGGACGACGTAGTGATCGTGCGCGAGGCTGAGCTGCGCGAAACCCTGGTCCGCCTGGCGCTGGAAGAACACATCATCGCCGAGGGCGCCGGTGCGCTGGCATTGGCCGCCGGCCGCCGCGTCGCCGGCCGCCGCAAATGCGCGGTGGTCTCCGGCGGCAACATCGATGCCGGCGTACTGGCCGGCCTGCTCACCGACATCCGCCCACGCCCACCGCGCAAACCGCGGCGACGGCGCAGTGAATCCCCGCGCTCGCCCAGCAAGGCCAGCGCCATCGTTCCCCCCACCTCTTCCCCTTCCCCCCTGCAAGCCGTCACGCCCGCTGTCGAGGAGATTTCCCTGTGACCACCATCGAACGAATTACCACCCCGCGCATCCGCATCTTCGACACCACCCTGCGTGACGGCGAGCAGTCCCCCGGCTGCAGCATGAGCCCGCCGCAGAAGCTGGTGATGGCGCGTGCGCTGGACGAACTGGGCGTGGACATCATCGAGACCGGCTTCCCGGCCAGCTCGCAGTCCGACCGCGAAGCAATGGCGCTGATCGGCCGCGAACTGCGCCGCCCGAGCCTGAGCCTGGCGGTGCTGTCGCGCTGCCTGCAGGCCGACATCGAGACCTCCGCACGTGCCCTGGAGGCCGCTGCCAACCCGCGCCTGCACGTGTTCCTGTCGACCAGCCCGCTGCACCGCGAGCACAAGCTGCGGATGACCCGCGAGCAGGTACTGGAGTCGGTACGCAAGCACGTATCGCTGGCACGTTCGTATATCGACGACGTGGAGTTCTCCGCCGAGGACGCCACCCGCACCGAACTGGACTACCTGATCGAGGTCTCGCGCGTGGCGATCGCTGCCGGCGCCACCACCATCAACCTGCCCGACACCGTCGGCTTCACCACGCCGGAAGAGATCCGCACGATGTTCCAGCAGGTCATCGCTGGCGTCGCCGATGTGCCGAACGCAGCCAACGTGATCTTCAGCGCCCACTGCCACAACGACCTGGGCCTGGCCGTGGCCAACTCGCTGGCCGCCGTCGAAGGCGGCGCGCGCCAGGTCGAATGCACCGTCAACGGCATCGGTGAGCGCGCCGGCAACTGCTCGCTGGAAGAGATCGCGATGGTGCTGAAGGTGCGCCAGGCCTTCTACGAGCAGGACAGTTCGATCAACACCCCGCGCATCGTCGGCACCTCGCAGCTGCTGCAGCGCCTGGTCGGCATGCCGGTACAGCGCAACAAGGCCATCGTCGGCGCCAACGCGTTCGCCCACGAATCGGGCATCCACCAGCACGGCATGCTGCGCCACCGCGGCACCTACGAAATCATGCGTCCGGAAGACGTGGGCTGGGAGGATTCGCAGATGGTGCTGGGCCGCCACAGTGGCCGCGCCGCCGTCGAAGCGCGCCTGCGTGCGCTGGGCTTCTGGCTGGACGAAGACGAACTGAAGCTGGTGTTCGAGCAGTTCAAGGGCCTGTGCGAGCAACAGCGCGTGGTCACCGATGCCGACCTGCAGACGCTGATGCAGGGCGGTTCCACCACGCAAGGCTATCGCCTGGCGTCGATGACCATCAGCGACGTCGGCAGCCGCGCCAATGCGCTGGTCGAACTGTCCGACCCGGACGGTAACCGCGTGGCCGAGACCGCGCAGGGCGACGGCCCGGTCGATGCGCTGTTCGGCGCGCTGTCGGCGGCCACTGGCGTGCAGCTGATGCTGGACAGCTACCACGTGCACAGCGTCGGCATCGGCGCCGATGCGCGCGGCGAAGCCAACCTGAGCGTACGCCACGAAGGCGTGGAGTACGACGGCACCGGCACCAGCAAGGACATCATCGAAGCCTCCGCGCTGGCCTGGCTGGACGTGGCCAACCGCCTGCTGCGCCAGCGCCAGGCCAGCGCCCCCAGCAGCACCGACGTTGCCGCCCCCGCCACCGCCTGAGGAACCCGACATGAGCGCCTTCGACACCACGGCACTGCCCGCAGGGCAGCACTGGAATGCCCAGGATTATGCAATCGACGCCGGCTTCGTGCCGCTGCTCGGCGGCGCGGTATCGCGCCTGCTCGACCCGCGCGCCGGTGAACGCATCCTCGACCTGGGCTGTGGCGACGGCGTGCTCAGCACTGAGTTGGCGCTCAGCGGTGCGCGCATCCACGGTGTGGATGCTTCGCCGGAGCTGGTGATCGCCGCACGTGCACGCGGCGTCGATGCGCAGGTGATGGACGGCCACGCGCTGTCGTTCGACAGTGAGTTCGATGCGGTGTTCAGCAACGCGGCACTGCATTGGATGAGCAACCCCGACCGGGTGATGGAAGGTGTGCGCCGCGCACTGCGCCCAGGCGGCCGCTTCGTTGCCGAGTTCGGCGGCCATGGCAACGTGGCCACGATCATTGCCGCGGTGCAGGCCGCACGCGTGGCCCATGGCCACGGCGCCAGCGCATTCCAGTGGTACTTCCCTACTGCCGACGCCTATGCCGACCGCCTGCGCCAGCATGGCTTCCAGGTTCAACTGATCGAGTGCACGCCGCGCCCGACCGCACTGCCGACCGGCGTGGCCGGCTGGCTGCGGGTGTTCGCTGCGCCACTGCTGGACGATCTGCCGGCGGAGGCACGCGCCACCGTGCGCGAGGCCGCTGCCGCCCTGCTGGCCGAGCTGCCGCGCGATGCCGCCGGCCAGCCGCTGGCCGACTATGTGCGGTTGCGGGTACTTGCCCGTCGCCGCTGACGTGATCCATTCGTTATCTTTTCCGATGTTCGCAACTTCGTACTTCTGCCAGGCACACGCATGACTTCCGCACCCCGCACCCTGTACGACAAACTGTGGGACGCCCACGTGGTTGTCCCCGAATCCGACAGCGCGCCCGCCGTGCTGTACATCGACCTGCACCTGATCCACGAGGTGACCTCGCCGCAGGCATTCACCGAGCTGCGCGAGCGCGGCCTGGCTCCGCGGCGACCGGATCGCACCAAGGCGACGATGGACCACTCCACGCCGACCCTGCCTGCCGGTGCCGACGGCACGCTGCCCTATGCCAGCGCCGCCTCCGAAGCCCAGGTCGCCACGCTGGCGCGCAACTGCGCCGAGCACGGCATCGAACTGTTCGACATGGCCTCGGACAATCGCGGCATCGTTCATGTGATCGCCCCTGAGCAGGGTTTCACCCAGCCGGGCATGACCATCGTCTGTGGTGACAGCCATACCTCCACCCACGGTGCATTCGGTTCGCTGGCCTTCGGCATCGGCACCAGTGAAGTCGGCCACGTGCTGGCCACGCAGTGCCTGCTGCAGCGCAAGGCGAAGACCTTTGCGATCACCGTAGATGGCCCGCTGGCGCCCGGCGTCGGCGCCAAGGACGTGGTCCTGCACATCATCGGCGTGATCGGCGTCAACGGCGGCACCGGCCACGTGATCGAGTTCCGTGGCAGCACCATCGAAGCGATGGACATGGAACAGCGCATGACCCTGTGCAACATGTCGATCGAGGCGGGCGCGCGCGCCGGCATGGTCGCGCCGGACCAGGTGACGTTCGATTTCGTCGCCGCCACCCCGCGCGGCCCCAAGGGTTCCGACTTCGAGGCGGCCGTCGCACGCTGGACGCAACTGCGCAGCGACGAAGGCGCGCGCTTCGACAGCGAGGTGCATATCGACGCCGCCGATATCCGCCCGACGCTGACCTGGGGCACCCATCCCGGCACCGCCATCGCGGTGGATGCGCCGATCCCGGCGGCCAACGATGCCGCCGCGCAGAAGGGCCTGGATTACATGCACTTCCAGGCGGGACAGACGCTGGCCGGCACGCCGGTGGACGTGGTGTTCGTGGGCTCCTGCACCAATGGCCGGCTGAGCGACATGCGCGAAGTGGCACAGGTGCTGCGCGGCCGTCGCGTCGCCGAGCGCGTGCGCATGCTGGTGGTGCCTGGTTCTGAGATCGTCAAGCGCCAGGCCGAGGCCGAAGGCATCCATGAGATCGTGCGCGCGGCCGGTGCCGAATGGCGCGAACCGGGCTGTTCTATGTGCATCGCCATGAATGGCGACCTGGTCGCCCCCGGCCAACTGGCGGTCAGCACCAGCAACCGCAATTTCGAGGGCCGCCAAGGCCCGGGCTCGCGCACCCTGTTGGCCTCGCCGATGAGTGCTGCCTGGGCCGCGGTGCAGGGCCACGTTGCCGATGCCCGTGAACTGTTCGCCCAGGAGGTGGCCTGATGAGCGGCTTCCGCACCCTGAGCTCGGCCAGCGTGGTGCTGCGCCAGACCAACATCGACACCGACCAGATCATTCCGGCGCGGTTCCTGTCCACCACCGAACGTGCTGGCCTGGGCCGCAATGCGTTCAACGACTGGCGCTGGCAGGCCGATGGCTCGCCCGTGGCGGACTTCGCCTTCAACCAACCGCACAATGCCGGCCGCAGCATCCTGCTGGCGGGCCGCAACTTCGGCTGCGGTTCCTCGCGCGAGCATGCACCGTGGGCGCTGACCGACCTCGGCCTGCGTGCCATTGTCAGCAGCGAGATCGCCGACATCTTCCGTGGCAACTCGCTGAAGAACGGCCTGCTGCCGATCGTGCTGGACGAGGCCGATGTGCAGGCGCTGATGCAGCGCCCGGACGATGAACTGACCATCGACGTGGCCAGCCGCGAACTGCGCACGCCCGATGGTCGCGTCTATTCCTTCCCGCTGGATGGTTTCTCGCAGACCTGCCTGCTGGAAGGTGTCGACCAGTTGGGGTATCTGTTGGGCCGTGTCCCTGAAATCGAACGTTACGAGAGTGAGCATGCACGCTGAGATTGTTGTCCTGCCCGGTGATGGCATCGGCCCGGAAGTGGCCGCCGCGGCAGTCGCCGTCCTGAAGGCCGTCGCCGAACGTTTCAACCACACCTTTGCCTTCAGCGAACACGATATCGGTGGCATTGCCATCGATCGCCATGGTGAACCGCTGCCCGCCTCCACCCTGGCTGCCTGCCAGGCTGCCAACGCGGTACTGCTGGGTGCGGTCGGTGGCCCCAAGTGGTCCGACCCGAACGCCAAGGTGCGCCCGGAACAGGGCCTGTTGGCGATCCGCAAGGCGCTGGGCCTGTACGCCAACCTGCGCCCGGTGCGAACCCATGAAGCCGCGCTGCACGCCTCGCCGATCAAGGCCGAGCTGTTGCAGGGGGTGGACTTCGTGGTCGTGCGCGAACTGACCGGCGGCATCTACTTCGGCGACAAGACCCGCGACGCCGACAGCGCCAGCGATCTGTGCCGCTACACCGTGGTGGAAATCGAGCGCGTGCTGCGCAGTGCCTTCCGCCTGGCGCAGCAGCGTCGCGGCAAGGTCACCTCGGTGGACAAGGCCAATGTGCTGGAAACCTCGCGCCTGTGGCGTGACGTGGCCGCGCGCATCGGCCGCGAGGAATTCCCCGACGTTGAACTGGAGCACCAGCTGGTCGATTCGATGGCGATGCACCTGCTGGCCAAGCCGCGCGAGTATGACGTGATCGTCACCGAGAACATGTTCGGCGACATCCTCACCGACGAGGCCTCGATGCTGGCCGGCTCGCTGGGCCTGCTGCCGTCGGCATCGCTGGGCGAGCCGGGCGCGGTCGGCATCTACGAACCCATCCACGGTTCGGCGCCGGATATCGCCGGTAAGGGCATCGCCAATCCCTACGCAACGATCTTCAGTGCGGCGATGCTGCTGCGCCATTCGCTGGGCCTGGAAGCAGAAGCCGCTGCGGTGGAAGCCGCGGTACATGCGGTGCTGGATGACGGCGTGTTCACTGCCGACCTGGCCGCGAAGGGAACGGCGGTGAGTACCGCCGCCGCCACGGATGCGGTGCTGGCGAAGCTCGCCTGATCCATCCGGCGGTACCTGTAGAGCCGAGCCATGCTCGGCTCATGCAACAGCAGTCGAGCATGGCGCGACGCCTCAGGTCCGCCGCAATCGCGGGTGATTCGTCTCTACTTGGTGGTGTAACCGCCATTGACCAGGATGGTCTGGCCAGTCATCCACCAGCCGTCGGTGACCAGGAAGCGGATCCACGGCACGATGTCGGCGATGTCGGTCAGGCCGGTGCGGGTGAATGCCGACAGCGCCGCCGCCGTCTTGTGGTACGCCTGCGCATCGGCGCTCTCGGCAGGATAGAAGAACGGCGTGTCCATCGGACCGGGGCCGATCGCGGTCACCGAGATACCGCGCTCACCGAATTCCTTCGAGGCCGCACGGGTGAAATGCTCCACCGGCGCCTTGGTGCCGGCATAACTGGAATAGAACGGCGTGAACGCTCCCAGCAAAGAGGTGACCAGGGTGCAGATGCGACCGCCGTCATTGACGTTTCGACCGGCTTCCTTGAGGAAGAAGAACGCGGTCTTCGCATTGACCGCGCTCATCTCGTCGTACTCGGCTTCGCTGATCTCCAGCATCGGCTTCTTCAGCACCTTGCCAACGGTGTTGATGGCGATGTCCGGCCGGCCGACTGCAGCCACGGCATCGGCGAACAAGCGTTCCATCGCCGCCGCCGAGGTCAGGTCGCCCTGCAGGGCCACGGCCTTGCTGCCGACGGCCTGTACAGCGGCCACGGTTGCTTCCGCATCAGCCTGGGTGGCGGCGCTGTTGTAGTGGATGACGATGGCCTTGGCACCCTGGCTGGCAAAGTCGCGGGCCAGCAGCCCGCCCAGGTTCTTGGCACCGCCAGCGATCAGCACGGTCTTGCCCTTGAGGGAATGGTCAGTCATGGCTTGGTCTCGGGGAGGGGTTGCCCGGGATGGCAACCTGCCCTGATGACGATATCGTGCAGAAAATCCGGATAAAGCCCGCTACATTGACTTAACTTTCCAGAGCCAGCGAACAATGGACCGGATCGATCGCTTCCGCATCTTCACCCGGGTGGTGGAGTGCGCCAGCTTCACCCGTGCCGCCGACCAGCTCGGCCTGCCCCGCTCCACGGTATCGGCGGCCATCGCCGAACTGGAGCAGCGGCTCGGCACCCGCCTGCTGCAGCGCTCAACCCGACGGGTGTCCACCACCCACGACGGCGACGTGTTCCATGCCCGCTGCCTGCGCCTGATCGCCGAGGTTGAAGACGCCGAATCGCTGTTCCGACAGGACGATGCGCAGCCGGCGGGCCTGCTGAAGATCGACGTGCCCAGCCGCATCGGCCGTCGCATCCTCGCCCCTGCTCTGCCGGATTTCTTTGCGCGCTACCCGCAGGTGGAACTGGACCTGGGCATGACCGATCGCGCGGTGAACCTGATCGAGGACGGTTGCGATGCCGTACTGCGGGTTGGCCACCTGGGTGACTCCAGCCTGGTGGCACGCACGCTGGGCCAGCTCGACTTCGTCAACGTTGCCGCACCCAGTTACCTGCGTGAGCACGGAGTGCCGCAGCATCCCGCGGATCTGCCGCAGCACCGCGCAGTGAACTATGCCTCACCAACAACGGCACGGGTGGAACCGTGGGAGTGGCAGGACGGCAGCCAGCTGCGTACGCAGCCGATGCCCGGCTGGGTGCGGGTGAACAGCGCCGAGGCGTCGATTGCCTGTTGCGTGGCGGGGCTGGGGCTGCTGCAGATTCCGCGTTACGACGTGCAGGCGGAACTGCACTCCGGCGCGCTGGTGGAGGTGATGCCGCAGTACGTGGCGCAATCGTTGCCGGTGACCCTGCTGCAGCCGCATCGGCAGCATCGTGCGCAACGCATGCAGGTGTTCATCGAATGGCTGCTGCCACTGCTGCGGAACAGCCTGCAGCTGCAGTAGATCACGCAATGCGTGGATACATGCCGCAGTGCCAACCAAGGTTGGCACCTACCAGGCCCACGGCGATAGATCCACGCCATGCGTGGATGTGCACATCGTGGATGGGGTCGGATCCCTTTCCCAGCGGGAAAGGGATCCGACCCCGGCCGCAGAACCCGGGGCGTCACGCCCCGGATTCGTCCGGCTTGACCCGGAACCACGCTGCATACAGCGCCGGCAGGAACACCAGCGTCAGGACCGTGCCGACAATCAATCCACCCATGATCGAAATCGCCATCGAGCCATAGAACGCACTGCGCGAGAGCGGAATCATTGCCAGCACGGCCGCCAATGCAGTCAGCACGATCGGGCGGAAACGGCGCACCGTCGCATCGATGATCGAATGCCAGCGGTCATGCCCGGCGTCGATATCCTGCTGGATCTGGTCGATCAGGATCACCGAGTTGCGCATGATCATGCCGGCCAGCGCGATCGTGCCCAGCAGCGCCACGAAGCCGAACGGGGCGCGGAACAGCAGCAGGAACAACGTGGCACCAATGATGCCCAGCGGCGCGGTCACCAGCACCATCGCCGCGCGCGAGAAGCTGCGCAGCTGCAGCATCAGCAGCGTGGCCACCACGATCAGGAACAACGGCATGCCGGCCTTGATCGAATTCTGCCCACGTGCCGAATCTTCCACCGAGCCACCGGTTTCCAGCAGGTAGCCACTAGGCAGTTCGGCACGGATGCCGTCCAGCGTTGGCACGATCTGCTGCACCACGTCCAGCGCCTGCATGCCGTCGCTGATGTCGGCACGCACGGTCACCGTCGGCAGGCGGTTGCGATGCCAGATGATGCCGTCCTCGAAGGCGTATTCCAGGCGCGCGACCTGCGACAGCGTCACCGCCGTGCCGCTGCTGGTGGGCATCGCCAGGCTGCCGATCAGGTCCAGCTGCGCGCGCTCGTTGTCCGGGCCACGCAGCAGCATCTCGATCTGGCGGTTGCCTTCGCGGTAGGTGCTGACGCTCATGCCCGACAGCGAACTGCTGAGGAACTGGCTGACCTGCGCGCTGCTGACGCCCAGTGCACGTGCTCGGTCCTGGTCGATCACCAACCGCACCACTTTGCTCGGCTCGCTCCAGTCCAGATTGACGTTCATCACGTGCGGGTTCTCCCGTACCTTGGCCTCGACCTGGCGCGCGATCGCCTGCACCTGTGCGATGTGCTCGCCGGATACACGCATCTGCACCGGGTAGCCGACCGGCGGGCCGTTCTCAAGCCGGGTCACGCGCATCTGCACGTCCGGGAACTGCTTGATCACGTCCTTCAGCATCCAGTCGCGGGTCGCTTCGCGGGCCTTGGCGTCTTCGGTGAGCACCACGAACTGGGCGAAGTTGGTCGCCGGCAGCTGCTGGTCCAGCGGCAGGTAGAAGCGCGGCGAACCGGTGCCGACGTAGGCCACGTAGTTGCTGATGCCCTCGCGCTGCTTCAGCAGCTTTTCCAGCTTGCTGGCCTGCGCCTGGGTGGCGGCCAGCGATGCGCCTTCGGCCAGTTCGATGTCCACCATCAGTTCGGGCCGGGTGGAATCGGGGAAGAACTGCTGCGGCACGAAGCGGAACAGCATCAGCGAGCCGATGAACAGCGCGATGGTCGCACCGATCACCCACCAGCGATGGCGCAGGCAGGTATCCAGGAAAGCCCGGAAGCGGGTATAGAACGGCCGCTGGTACGGGTCATGGTCGTGCGCATGCTCCTTCGGAGCGATCCAGCGCGCGAGCGCCGGATGGCGGTCGGCCCACTGCAGGCGCTTGGCACGCCAGCGACCGGCCAGGCTGTCCGGCTTGGGCAGCTGCGGATTGAACAGGTCCGGCAGCATCTTGTCGCCCAGGTACGGGATGAACAGCACCGCTGCGATCCAGGACACCACCAGGGCGATGGTCACCACCTGGAACAGCGAACGGGTGTACTCGCCAGTGCTTGAGGCCGCCGTTGCAATGGGCAGGAAGCCGGCCGCGGTGATCAGCGTGCCGGTCAGCATCGGGAACGCGGTCGATTCCCAGGCAAAACTGGCCGCACGCAGGCGATCGTAGCCCTGCTCCATCTTGGTGGCCATCATCTCCACCGCGATGATCGCATCGTCCACCAGCAGGCCCAGCGCCAGCACCAGCGCGCCCAGCGAGATCTTGTGCAGTCCGATGTCGAAGTAGTGCATGACGAAGAAGGTCATCGCCAGCACCAGCGGAATGGTCACGCCCACCACCAGGCCGGTGCGCAGGCCCAGCGAGAAGAAGCTGACCAGCAGCACGATCACCACCGCTTCGGTCAGCACCTGCACGAACTCACCCACCGACTCTTCCACCGCGTGCGGCTGGTCGGACACCTTGCGCAGCTGCATGCCGGCCGGCAGGGTCTTCTGCAGCCGCTCGAACTCGGCATCCAGGGTGGCACCAAGTTTCAGGATGTCGCCGCCATCCTTCATCGCCACCGCCAGGCCGATCGCATCCTGGCCCATGAAGCGCATCTTCGGCGAGGCCGGATCGGCAAAGCCACGCTTCACCTCGGCGATGTCGCCCAGGTGCAAGGTCCGCTCGCCGGCCTGGATCGGGAACTTACGGATGTCTTCGATCGAATCGAACTGGCCGGTCACGCGCAGCTGCACGCGATCGGTCGGGGTCTCGAAGAAGCTGGTGGCGGTCACCGCGTTCTGGTCGGCCAACGCCTGCTGCACCTGCTGCAGCGACACGCCCAGCGTGGCCAGCTTGGTGTTGGACAGTTCGATCCAGACCTTCTCGTCCTGCAGGCCGACCAGGTCGATCTTGCCGACGTCGGGCACGCGCTGCAGTTCCAGCTGGATGCGGTCGGCATAGTCGCGCATCACCGCGTAGTCGAAGCCTTCGCCGGTCAGCGCATAGATGTTGCCGAAGGTATCGCCGAACTCATCGTTGTAGAACGGCCCGACGATCTCGCGCGGCAGCGTCGCCTTGATGTCACCCACGCGCTTGCGCACCTGGTACCAGAGATCGGGAATCTGCTTGGAACGCAGGCTGTCGCGGGCCATGAAGATCACCTGCGATTCGCCCGGGCGGGAGTACGAGCGGATGAACTCGTACTCGCCGGTGTTCATCAGCGCCTTCTCGATCGGCTCGGTTACCTGCCGCGAGACCTGCTCGGCGGTGGCGCCAGGCCACATTGTGCGCACCACCATCGCCTTGAAGGTGAAGGGTGGATCTTCAGACTGACCCAAGTGCTTGTAGGACCAGGCGCCGATGACGGCGAAAGCCAGCATCGCAAACAGCACCAGCGGGCGATTGCCCAACGCCCATTCGGAGAGATTGAAGCGGCGCACGGATCAGTGCCCCTTGCCTGCGGCCGGCGCAGCGGCCGGCGTGGCCGCCGGTGCCAGCACCGGACGATTCTGGCGGTCGACCGGCGTCACCACCTGGCCTTCGCGCAGCAGATGGCCGCCGGCAGCCACCACCCAGTCACCCGCGGCCACGCCGGACAGCACCGGCACCGCCTGCGCACCATAGGCACCGACCGTCACCGGGGTGGCCTTCAGCGCACCATTGGACGGATTGACCACCCACACGCTGGCCTTGCCATCACTGCCGCGCAGCACCGAGCCGAGCGGCAGCTGCAGGGTGCCATTGCGGCCAGCCGCGGCGAACACCCGCGCGCTCTGGCCCAGTTCGACTTCGCTCAAGGCTTCCGGCGCCAGGCTGACCCGCGTGGCATAGGTGCGCGCCTGCGCGTCGGCGGCCGGCGCGATCTCGCGCAGGGTGCCCGGCAGCAGCTGGCCCGGGCGGTTCCACAGTTCCACCTGCACCGGCTGCCCGACCTTGTAATCACGGATGTTGCTTTCCGGCAGCGCGATCAGCACTTCGCGGCCACCATCTGCGGCCAGGGTGAACACCGTCTGCCCGGCACTGACCACCTGCCCGGCTTCGGCCTGGCGGCTGGCGATCACGCCGTCGGCCGGCGCGCGCAGCTGCGCGTACTCGGCCTGGTTGCGGGCCACCGCCAGGTTGGCGCGGGCGGCATTGGCCTGGCCCTGCGCGGCCTTGAACGCGGCGGTCTGCTGGTCCAGCGCCGAGCGGCTGACAAGTTGGTCCTCGGCCAGCTTGGCGTAGCGCTTCTGGTCATCGCGGGCGCGCACCAGGTCGGCTTCCGCCGCCGCCAGCTGCGCCTGCGAGGCGGCTGCCTGCGAGGCGTAGTCGGCCACGTCCAGCTCGGCCAGCAGCTGGCCCTTCTTCACGCGCTGCCCGGCGTCAACATGACGCTTGATCAGGTTGCCGCCGACCCGGAACGACAGCGGGCTCTCCTGGCGGGCGCGTACCTCGCCGGGGTAGGCCGCCGGCGCCTGTCCGTCCTGCGTGGTGGGATGCACCACCAGCACCGGAATGGCCGCCACCGGTTCGGCGGCCTGCCTGCCACAGGCTGCCACCACCACCGCCAGCACGCCAACACCCAACCAACGCATGTTCTTCATGAGGTACAAGACCTGAAAAGGGGATCCGGGGGAACGCGTCGGCAACATACTGTTGCGACACGGACATTAGTGAACCAGTCGGTATAGTATAAATATCGAACCGCTTGGTCTAGTATTGTCGTGATGAGTTCTCCCACTTCCCGCAAGCCGTCGGCCAAGCCCGCTGCCAAGGCCGCCGGACCCGGGCGTCCCAAGGACCTCGGCAAGCGCGCGGCGATCCTTGAAGCAGCCAAAGCACTGTTCATCGAACAGGGCTATACGGGTGTGAGCATGGACACCATCGCCGCTCAGGCCGGCGTCTCGAAGCTGACCGTGTACAGCCACTTCGGCGACAAGGAGACCCTGTTCTCCGAGGCAGTGCAGTCAAAATGCATTGAAATGCTGCCTGACGCGCTGTTCGTGGCCGACGCGGACGGCCCGCTGCGCGACCAGCTGATCGGTATCGGCCTGGCCTTCTTCGAGCTGATCACCTCCGATGCTGCGATTTCCATCCAGCGCATGATGATGGCGCCGGAAACCGATGAGCGCTTGCGCGAGCTGTTCTGGCAGGCCGGTCCGGAGCGCACCTGCGAGGCCCTGGCCGACTTCCTGCGCGCGCGCGGTGCGCGAGGCGAACTGGAGATCCCCGACTATTACCTGGCCGGCCAGCAGTTCCTGACCCTGGTCAAGGGCGAAGTGCACATGCATATGATGTGCGGCATGCCACTGTCACCGGTGGAATGCGACCCTCTCACCCACGTGACCGCCAGTATCGACTTCTTCCTGCGCGCCTACGCGCCAAGAGGGGCCGGGACGGCCGGATAACCAAAACTGAACGAACCGGAGGTCGCGATGACTTCCGGCACTGCGACCCCGGCTACCCGGCAGCTGATGCTCTGGGCGCGCCGCCGGCCTCCGGCACCGGTAAAATGGCCGGCCCACTGCGCTGGATTTGAACCTCATGACGATTGATTACGCCCACGCCCGCGAACTGATGGTGGAACAGCAGATCCGTCCCTGGGACGTGCTGGACATCAAGGTGCTCGACGTCCTGGCCCGCCTGCCGCGCGAGGCCTTCGTCGCCGACGCGCACCGGGCGCTGGCCTACGCCGATGTTGAACTGCCGATCGGCCATGGCCAGAAGATGATGAAGCCGGTCATCGAGGGCCGTACCCTGCAGGCACTGGACCTGCAGCCGGGTGACGAAGTGCTGGAAATCGGCACCGGCAGCGGTTTCCTGTCGGCCTGCATTGGCGCGCTGGCGCGCGACGTGCTGAGCCTGGAGATCGACCCGGAGCTGGCCGCCGCCGCACGCGCGCGCCTGGATGCTTCCGGCCTGGGCACCAACGTCCGCGTGGAAGTGGCCGACGCCCTGGCCTGGCAGACCGAACGCCGCTTTGACGTGATCTGTGTCACTGGTGCCGTCGACGTGGTGCCGTCACAGTTCGCATCGTGGCTGCGTCCGGGTGGTCGCCTGTTCGTGATCCATGGCCGTTCGCCGGCGATGGAGGCCCTGCTGGTCAAGGCCGACGGCAGTAGCGAGTCCCTGTTCGAGACCGATATCGATTACCTGCGCGGTGCCGCCCCGGCACCCCAGTTCCACCTCTGAGTCCAAGGAAGCCGCAATGATCCGCCGATCCCTCGCTGTTGCGCTGGCCACTGCCCTGCTGCCGTTGTCCGCCCATGCCGCCGACCTGCTGCAGGTCTATGAAATGGCGCGCAATGGTGACCCGCAGCTGTCCGCCGCCGAATCCACCCGGCTGTACGACAAGGAAGGCGCCGTGCAGGCGCGTGCTGCCCTGCTGCCGCAGATCGACGGCACGGCCACACTGAACCGCTCGCGCAGCGAAGCCGACCATGACGCCAACTCCGGCACGGTCACCAGCAAGCGCCGCAACTACACGATCAACGGCAGCCAGACGCTGTTCAACTGGACCCAGATCAACAACCTGCGTTCGCAGCGCGAACTGAGCAAGGCAGCGGACTTCACCCTCGATTCGGCCAACGACAGCCTGATCGTGCGCACCTCGGCGGCCTACTTCAACGTGCTGGTGGCGATCGAATCTCTGAACGCCGCACAGACCAATGAAGCGGCCGCGAAGAAGCAGTTCGACTTCGCCGACAAGCGCCTGGAAGTGGGCCTGGCGCCGATCACCGACGTGCACGAAGCACGCGCCCAGTACGACCAGGCGCGCGCCAACACCATCGTTGCGCAGAACACCCTGGCCGATAACTATCAGGCGCTGACCGAACTGACCGGCCAGCCGGTGGTCAACCTGCGGGGCCTGCCGGCGGACTTCCGCCCGGAAGTGCCGGCCAACCGCGGCAACATCGACGAGCTGGTGCACCAGGCCAGCACCCAGAATCCGGCGCTGAAGGCGCAGGAACTCAAGGTAAGTGCCGCCGAAGCCGGCGTGCAGGCCGCCCGTGGTGGTCACTACCCCACCCTGTCGCTGGGCGGCAGCTGGGGCAAGAGCGCGACCTGGGGTGACAGCACCGGCGCCGGTTCGCTGTCGCCGGACGCTCGTACCAACAGCATCGGGCTGACCCTGAGCGTGCCGATCTTCTCCGGCGGTGCCACCCAGTCCGGCGTGCGTCAGGCGTTGGCCCAGCGTGACATCGCCCAGGACGGCTACGAGCAGCAGAAGCGTGCCCTGGACCGCAACACCCGCAATGCCTACCAGACCCTGGTGCAGGGCATCAGCGAAGTGGAAGCCCGCCGCCTGGCGGTGGTTTCGGCGCAGAGCGCGTACGACGCGTCGCAGGTCGGCCTGGAAGTCGGTACCCGTACCGTGCTGGACGTGATCCAGAACCAGCGCATCCTGTTCTCGGCGCAGCTGGACTATGCACAGGCCCGTTACACCTTCCTGCAGAACCGCTTGCTGCTGAGCCAGTCGCTGGGCGCGCTGGACGTGGCCGAGCTGCAGGACGTCAACCGCCTGCTGACCCAGGACGCGGGCAACCCGGCAACGACCACGAACTGAGTCGTCGCCCTGCCGGCAACGAAGAAGCCACCCGCGAGGGTGGCTTTTTTGTGGACGCCGCATGCACACGCATCCACGCATGACGCGGAACTACCGGCATCAGCCGGGCCATGCGCGCAGTTGCAGCACCGCCGACAACAGGCATAGTGCCGCCGCCAAGGGCGCAAGCACCGGCATCGTCGCCGACCATCGCGAGCCGCGCGACACCTCGATGCGGTGCCGCGTGCGCAGCGCTCCCAGGCACAGCGCTGCCGTCACCAGCAAGGCCACCGGGCCAGGCAGCACCGGCAGCCACCCGATCGGCACCCATAGCGCCAGCAAGGCCGAGAGCAGAACGACGACCACGGTCGCCAGCGTTTTCCTGGGCCCGCGTTCCTCTTCCCATGCCACTGACCACATCCCCATTGCCAGATGTGCGGCCAGCAACACCAGCACCAGTAGCAGCGCCGCCAATCCGGCCATGCCGGCGAAAGGCAGCAGCGGCAGCAGCCACTGCAGTTCCGGATGGCCTTGCAGTGCCACCGACAACGGACGCGTGCTGTCCAGTGCCGGGAACGCGACCAGCCCAGCCTGCAGCGCGGCCAGCAGCATCAACAGCAGCATGGCCAGCAGCACCATCACCGCCAGCACCCTGGACTGCTGCGATACCGTTCGAAGGCGCAGGCCGGGAAAGCCCAGCGCCAGCCCGACGCTGGCAAACACGCCCAGCAACGACACGCTCGCGGCAAGCACGCCACCCAGCCCGAAGTGATAGGGCGCGGTTGCCTCTGGCAACCAGGGAATCCAATAAGCGTAGTGCACATGCCGCGCCGCCAGCGCCAGCAGCAGCACACCAATACCGATCTTCACCGTCAGCAGCGCGCAGACCAGCAGTGCTGCACGCCGCGGCGGCAACACCGCGAACATTCCCAACGACAGCGCACCGGCAGCCGCCAGCAACGGGCCCGGCAGCCAGCTGTCCGTGCTGATGCCTCGGCTGGCCAGCACCGCATGTAGATGCAGGGCGGCGGACTGCGCGACGCCTGCGGCCGTCGCCACCAGCTCCAGCAGCAATACGGCGCCCAGCAGGCCGGCGAGGCCCCTGCCCCAACTTGCAACCAGCAGCCCGTGCAGGCCATCCGCGCCTGGCCGTTGCTGGCGCACTACCTGCAGGCAACACAGCACAAGTCCGGCAGCCAATGCGGCCAGAAGCAGACTGAGCACGATCGCTGGACCGGCCTGGGCAGCGGTGTACTGGCCGACCCGCGCCACCACGTTTCCTCCCAGCAGCAGCGTCAACGCAACCACCGCCAGATGTTCCTTCCCGGGATGCAGTCCGCCGACGCCATCCCTGCTGCTGCCGCCATCCATCGCAAGTCCTCTTGATATCCGCCCAGATGCGGGCGACCGCAGGCTGGCAGCCCGCGCCAAGGGGCGGTATCAGATTCCGTGCGGTCTATGCCGCGATGTGATCGCACGCACGCTGTCTTCTACACAACCGGTCCGGCGGCGACAGGAATCCAACCGCTAAGCAGAATTGATGCAGGCGTTCACGACAGCCCGGCTGCGGGCAGAGAAACTGCCCCTTGCCTATCGGCGAGGCGGCGGCAGGTGCGGCGCAACCAGCTCCAGCGTGCGCTGCAACGCGCCGCGACCATTGCTGACCAACGTGCACCCGGCACGCGCCATCTCTTCGCGCGCCTGCACGCTGTCGAGCAGATGCTGCAGCAGATCGCCAACCGCCTGCACATCCTCGCCGATCAGCAATGCACCGGCCTCACGCATGCGTCGCGAGATCTCGGCGAAGTTATGCAGGTGCGGACCGGTCACCGTCGCCGTACCCATCGCTGCCGGTTCCAACAGGTTGTGGCCGCCGATCGGCTGCAGGCTCCCACCGACGAACGCAACCTGTGCGC
Source organism: Stenotrophomonas maltophilia (assembly GCF_004920835.1). Taxonomy (GTDB): domain Bacteria; phylum Pseudomonadota; class Gammaproteobacteria; order Xanthomonadales; family Xanthomonadaceae; genus Stenotrophomonas; species Stenotrophomonas maltophilia_AQ. Next base: position 66,390 of record NZ_QFHO01000018.1, on the reverse strand, counting down.
AGGCGTAGAACGGCATCAGCTCGCCCAGGGTATCGATGACGAACACATCGGTATCGGCCTCGGGCCACTGCTTCGCGCGACGGGTCGCCACGTTCCAGCCCTGTTCGCGGGCCAGGGCTTCCACTTTGGGGAAACGCTCGGGGTGACGCGGCGCCCACAACAGCAGCAGGCCGGGGTGCTGCTGGCGCAGGCGTCGATGCAGATCGACCACCGCTTGTTCTTCGCCGTCGTGGGTACTGGCCGCGATCCACACCGGGCGCCCGGCCGGCACGCGTGCATGGAACTGTTCGACAAAGCCCTGTACCTCCGGCGTAGCGATATCGAACTTCAGATTGCCCAGCGCCTGCACCTGTTCCGGCACGGCGCCCAGCTGCACGAAGCGCTCGGCATCATCCTGCGACTGTGCGGCAACGCAGGTGACGGTGCGCAGCGCGCGGCGGATCAGTGCGGCCAGCAAACGGTAGCCTCGCAACGAACGCGCCGACAGGCGGGCATTGAGGATATAGACCGGGATGCGGCGGTCGCGGCAGCCGAACAGCATGTTCGGCCACAGTTCGGTTTCCAGGATCAGCGCCAGGCTGGGCTGGAAATGGCCAAGAAAGCGGTTGACGCTGCCCGGCACGTCGTACGGCAGGTAGACATGGTCCAGCGCATCGCCCCACAGCGCGCGCACGCGCTCCGAGCCTGTCGGAGTGATGGTGGTGATGACCCAGCGGATGTCCGGGCGCTGCTGGCGCAGGGCGTTCACCAACGGGGCGGCGGCGTTGACCTCACCCACCGACACCGCGTGCAGCCAGACCCGCGGCTGTCCGCTGGGCTGCGGGTAGGACGCGTAGCGTTCGTCCCAGCGCCGGAAGTATTCACGGACCCGGAAACCCCGCCAGACCAGGTGGTACACCGTGATCGGCAGCAGGATGTAGAGCACGGCTGAATACAGGCCGCGCAGGATCCATTCGACAGGGTCTTTACGCATGCGGCAAGGATACGGGAGCCCCCCGGGAAAGACACGCGGCCGGGTTGGTAGAATGGGGAATGTCCGATGCCTCCACCGCCGTCCGCCCGTCGCTGCGCGATCCCCGCAACTGGCCGATGTTCGCCGTCATGTTCGGCGCTTTCGCCATCGCCCGCCTGCCGTGGATGCTGCAGCGTGCGCTGGGCCGTGGCGTCGGCTGGATCAGCTGGCGCCTGCTTGGCAGCCGTCGCCGCGCCGCCGAGGTCAACCTGCAGCTGTGCTTCCCCGAGAGGGACGAAGCCTGGCGCCAGCGCCTGGTCCGCGACAGCTTCGATGCACTGGGCGTGGGCGTGTTCGAGTGCATCCGCGCCTGGTGGGGCAGCATCGACCGCATCCGCCCGCAGGTGCAGATCGAGGGTCTGGAACATCTGCGGCAGATGCAGGCCGAGGGTCGCGGCGTACTGCTGGTCTCCGGCCACTTCATGACCCTGGAGATGTGTGGCCGCCTGCTGTGCGACTACGTTGACCTGTCGGGCATGTACCGCAAGCACAAGAACCCGGTGTACGAGTGGGCGGTGAAGTTCGGCCGCCTGCGCTACGCCAAGGCGATGTACGCCAACGAAGACATCCGTGCCACGGTGCGCCACCTGAAGAAGGGCGGCTTCCTCTGGTACGCGCCGGACCAGGACATGCGCGGCAAGGACACCGTGTTCGTGCCGTTCTTCGGCCACACCGCGTCGACCATCACTGCCACCCACCAGCTGGCACGGATGACCGGCTGTGCGGTGATCCCGTATTTCCACCGCCGCGAAGGCGGGAAGTATTTCCTGAAGATCGGCGCGCCGCTGGAGAATTTCCCCAGCGAAGACGTGGAAGCCGATACCACGCGGGTCAACCAGGCCATCGAAGCGATGGTGCGCGAGGCGCCCGACCAGTACCTGTGGATCCACCGCCGTTTCAAGCGCCAGCCCGGTGGGCGGAGCGATTTCTACAAATAACCGGATGCGGTGGAATGCCCGGCGTGCTCATGGTAGTCGCCAACCTTGGTTGACACCGATGAACCGAGTCCGGTCCCGAGGAGCCAACCAAGGTTGGCAACTACTGGCTCGGCGGAGATTCATCCGATTCGCGTGCCAGCAGGCTGCCGGCGAACAATGCGGCCAGCAGCACCGTCAGGCCACCCCAGAACGCGGAATAGAACGCGAGGTGGGTGTTGAGCGGAAACACCGTGACCGCCAGCGCCAGCATTGCCGGGCGCGCTCGCTCGCGGGCGGCGGCGGGCGCGAAACGCCACGCACGCCAGGCCTGGGCGACCGCGGCCAACCACAGTAGCAGGCCGAGCACGCCGGTTTCAGCAAGGATTTCCAGCACGATCTGGTGTGCATGCAAGGCCGGAGCATTGCCCCACACCGCAGGGCCCTCCTCAGCCACGCAGTCCGGATAGGCATCGCGGAAGCCACGTGCGCCAACGCCATTGACCGGATGCGCCTCGATCATGCATGCAGCGGCTTCCCATATCCGGGCGCGACCCGACAGCGCTTCATCAACGCCTTGTCCGCCATCGTCCCAGGCCATCGCTGTGCGTGCCATGCGATCGCGCAGCTGCGGCACGCTGGCGGCCAGCGCTCCTGCTCCGAGAACAGCGACCAGGGCCAGCACCGCCAACCGCTTCCAACCGAACTGGCGCACGCCGCTGTAGGCCAGCACCAGCGCGAAAGTGATCCATGACGCGCGCGAGCCGGCCAGCAGCAGCACGCAGCCCAGTGCCACCGCTGCCAGCACCCAGCCCAGGTTGCCGAAGCGGCGCGCTACTGGCAGCAGCAGGAACGGCGACAGGCTGGCCAGCACCTGCCCGAACTTCAGGTTGCACGGACCCAGTGCGCCACTGAGGCGGTCGGCCAGCGCGGCCTCGTCGGCCGGGCACAGTGCATGGCCGCTCACGGCCAGCTTCAGGTGTTCCAGCGACCAGAACCACGGGCTGGTACCGGCGGCGGCCTGCACCAGCGCATCCAGCGTCCAGGCAGCGGTGATCAGCGCCAGCCCGCCGAAGGTCAGCCGCCGCCGTTCCGGCGTGGCCACAGCAATTGCCACCAGCCACATGAAGGGCAGATAGCGCAGGCCGGCGGCGGCCTTGGTCCACGACGCCGCCGGATCGATGGCATCGAACGCGGAGAACGCCTGCGGCAGCCAATAGCCGAGGAACAGGATCGAGGTCAGCGCCCACGCCGCCGTGCTCAACAGGTGCGGGCGGCGCTGCAGCCGACGCATGACCATGCGCGCGGCAGCATACAACGCGCCAAGTCCGAGCACGGTTTCGGCGATGCCCGGCAACGGCCACATCGCCACGTACGCCAGCACCCACCAGGGCGCCCAGCGCCCGGCGCGGTCGTCGCGCACGATGACGGCAGGATCAGCCGGCGAGGTCGGCATAGAGGCGGAGGGTATCGCGCTGCATGGCCTGCAGGGTAAACGGGATGCGGGTCGGCAAGGACGGCGGCTGCGCCAGCAGGGCCAGCGCGCGTTCACCCAGTGCGCGCGCATCACCAAGCGGCACCGCGCCGCTGGGCTGCAGCTGACGCAGTAGTTCGCCGACGCCGCCATGGTCCCAGCCCAGTACCGGGCGACCGACCGACAACGCCTCGACCACGGTGCGGCCGAACGCTTCGGGCTTGTCCGACAGCTGCAGCACCAGGTCGCTGGCGGCATAGGCCTGGGCGATGCGCGCGGTCGGCGTGCTGATCTGCACCGCATCGGCGATCCCCAGCGCCACCGCCTGCATGCGCAGATCAGCAACGTAGGCTTCGCGACCGGGTTCATCAGTGCCCAGCATCCACAGCTGTGCCGGCACACCGGTGGCGCGCACGTCAGCCAGCAGCTGCAGCGCGTGGGCGTGGCCCTTCAAGCGGGTACCCCGCCCTGGCAGCAGCAGCAGCGGCCCTTCAACCTGCGCCAGCCACGGGTAATCCGCGGCCAGCGCCAGCCGCGGACGGCGATCGGCACGCGCCACGCGCGGGAACTGGCCGACATCGACGCCGCGCGGAATCACCTTCAGCCTCGCTTCGGGAACCGTCGGATAGTGCCGCTGCACATAGTCGCGCACGGTGTTGGACACGCAGATCACGCGTTCTCCGCTGGTCATCACCGCGCTGTAGCGACTGGGCGAATTCAGGCCGTGCACGGTAGTCACCCAATGTGGGCGCTGTGCGGCGGGCATCGCACGGATCGCGTACAGACCCAGCCAGGCCGGCAGCCGCGAACGGGCATGCACGATATCCGCCCCGACCTCGGTGAACAGGCGACGCAGGGTCGGCAGGTGACGCAGGGTCAGCAGCGACTTGCGGCCGATATCGAGGGTGAGGTGCTCGGCACCACTATCGAGCAACGGCTGTACCAGGCGACCGCCAGCGGACACCACCAGCGCGCGATGGCCGGCAGCCACCAGCGCCGCTGCAATTTCAAGGGTCGAGCGCTCGACACCGCCGGAGTGCAGCGCCGGCAGCAACTGCACCACGGTCAATCGGCGCATCGATCGAAGGCCTGCTTAGTCGGCCAGCACGAACACGGAGCCGCAGTACGCGCACTTCGCTTCGCCGTTGGGCTCGTCTTCAATCGGCAGGTACACGCGCGGATGCGAGTTCCACAGCGCCATTTCCGGCGTCGGGCAGCTCAGCGGAAGATCGCTGCGGTGCACGGTGTAGCGCTTTTCGGCGTTGGCGGGCGCGGTGGCGGTATGGCTCATGGCGGATGTCGATGAACGGGTTGCGAGGCCTGCGATTCTAGCATCCGGGCTGCCCCGACATTGCGCCGCAACAGGTCTTTGCGCACGCCGCGGTCATTCCATGCGTCTTTGCGCTGGGCATCGAAGGGCGCCGCCCCAGGGATTTCGCCGATCGATCCGCCTGGTTGGCACTGGAAATCGTCCGACAGCGATATTTTCCGCATTTGGATCGAACTAAATGGCACTTGTCAGGCCGCGATGGCTGTTGCAGGATCGGGCCAGGTCGTAACCCGACCTGCCCAATCCGACCCGATCGCATGGCCCGCCCCCACCGGACCGGCATCGCCTCTACCACTGCCAGCCTGGCGGACGGAGCGATGCTGTCCGTGGTGTCCGCCGATGCGGGTTCTGCCTGCCGCCTGCCCCTCCGGGAGACCCTTGCATGACCCTGTCCGATCCGCGCCGCGCCCTGCTTCCGCTCGCCCTGGCCCTGGCCTGTGCGACCACTGCGATGCCGGCACTGGCACAGGGGCTGCAGACCTCCTTCGAACCCGGCGAACCGGCGCCAGTGCAGGCAGCAGGTGCGCCGCAGGTGACGATCGGCAACGGCCCCGCCGCGCCCTACACCGCCAAGCGCAACGCCGGCTACAGCGGCCTGCATGCACTGCGCTACAGCAGCGAAGGCGGTAGCGCGCGGCGCGAGCTGTTCAAGGCGGACATGACCATCGAGGCCGATACCACCCTGTCGTGGCTGGTACTGCCGGAGATCGTCGGCAAGGACACCGTGGCCTCGACCTATGTGTCGCTGGACCTGCTGCTGGACGACGGCAGCCGCGTTTCCGCCAGCGCCGCGCGTGACCAGCATGGCGTGGCCATCGGTGCGCGCGCGCAGGGCGATTCGAAGACGCTGTATCCGCAGCAGTGGGCGCGCAAGGCGGTGCGGCTGGGCGACGTGGCCACGCTGAAGGGCCGCCGCGTGGTGGCGATCGAACTGGAAGTAGCCAGTGCCGACGGTGCACCGGTCTCCGGCTGGATCGACGATGTGCGCCTCGACGCGCAGCCACGCCAGCAACCGCAGCGCGTCTCCGACTGGGTACTGACCACCCGTGGCACCCAGGCCAACGGCACATTCTCGCGCGGCAACAATTTCCCGGCCACCGCTGTGCCGCACGGGTTCAACTTCTGGACCCCGGTGACCGATGCCGGTGCGCTTAACTGGCTGTACCGCTGGAACGAGCAGAACGACGCGCAGAACCGGCCGCAGCTGCAGGCGCTTGCGTTGAGCCACCAGCCCAGCCCGTGGATGGGCGACCGCCAGACCTTCCAGGTGATGCCCTCGGCCAGCCGTGGTGTGCCGGAGGCAGACCGCCGCAAGCGCGCACTGTCGTTCGACCGCGCTCATGAAAGTGCACGCCCGTACCGCTACGACGTGCGCTTCGACAATGGCATCGCGGCCTCGATCGCACCGACCGACCATGCCGCATTGTTCCGCTTCGACTTCCCCGCAGACGGCAATGCCAACCTGCTGTTCGACAATGTCGATGCACGTGGCGGCCTGACCCTGGACGCTGCGACGCAGACGCTGTCCGGCTACACCGATACACGCAGCGGCCTGTCCAACGGCGCCAGCCGCATGTACGTGGTAGCGAGCTTCGACAAGCCCTGGCGCAGCAGCGGCCGTCTCGATACCGGCCGCCCCACGGGCTACATCACGTTCGACACCGGTAGCGAGCGTCGGGTGACCATGCGCATCGCCACCTCGTTGATGTCGGTGGAACAGGCGCGGCACAACCTCGCGCTGGAAATCGCCACAACCGACACGCTGGAAAGCGTGGCCGGGCGCGCCCAGGACGCATGGGACGCACGCCTGGCCCGCTTCGATATCGGCGATGCCAGCGACGACCAGAAGACCACGCTGTATTCCAGCCTGTACCGGCTCTACCTGTACCCCAACTCCGGCCACGAGAACGTGGGCAGCGCGGCGGCGCCGGACTGGCGCTACGCCAACCAGGCCAGCGCCAGCGACGACAATACCGACGGCAGCGCGACCCGCAGCTTTGCCGCCGTGCGCGATGGCAAGGTGTTCGTCAACAACGGCTTCTGGGACACCTTCCGCACCACCTGGCCGGCCTATGCGCTGTTTACTCCGGAGGATGCCGGGCAGCTGGTGCAGGGTTTCATCGAGCAGTACCGTGCCGGCGGCTGGATCGCACGCTGGTCGTCGCCGGGCTACGCCGACCTGATGGTCGGCACCAGCTCCGATGTGGCCTTCGCCGATGCATGGCTGAAGGGCATCGGTGGCTTTGACCCGGCCGAGGCCTACGCCGCCGCGCTGAAGAACGCGACGGTGGTACCGCCGGACCGTCATGTCGGGCGCAAGGGCATGGAGCGCTCGACCTTCCGTGGCTACGCCAGCGCCGACGTGCACGAAGGCATGTCGTGGACGATGGAAGGTGCCCTCAACGATTTCGGCATCGCCAACATGGCCGAGACGCTGGCCAAGCGCGCGACCACGCCCGTCGCACGCGAGCGCTACGGCACCGAGGCCGACTACTTCCGTCATCGCGCCGCCAGCTACGCGACGATGTTCGACCCGGCCGTGGGCTTCTTCCAGGGCCGCAGGGCCGATGGCCGCTGGCGGGTGGACCCCAAGCACTACGACCCGCGGGTGTGGGGCCACGATTACACCGAATCCAATGGCTGGACGTTCGCCTTCACCGCCGCGCACGATGGCGAAGGCCTGGCGGCGCTGTACGGTGGCCGCGACAGGCTGGCCGCCAAGCTCGATGCGTTCTTCGCCACCCCGGAAACCGCCGATCCGGCACTGGCCGGCTCCTACGGTGGCACCATCCACGAGATGACCGAAGCGCGCGACGTGCGCATGGGCATGTACGCGCACAGCAACCAGCCGGCGCACCACATTCCATGGATGTACCTGTATGCCGGGCAGCCGTGGAAGACCCAGCAGCATGTGCGCGAGATCCTGTCGCGGCTGTATGTCGGCAGCGAGATCGGTCAGGGCTATCCGGGAGACGAGGACAACGGCGAGACTTCGGCATGGTATGTGCTGGCCTCGCTGGGCCTGTACCCGCTGCGCATGGGCGCGCCGGAGTACGTGATCGGCTCGCCTGCATTCCAGCACGCACGGGTGGAGCTGCAGGGCGGCGCGGTGCTGACCGTGAACGCGGCCAACAACTCGCGCGAGAACGTCTATGTGCAGTCGCTGAAGATCAACGGCACGCCGTGGACGAAGACCTGGGTGCCGCACGACGTGATCGCCAAGGGTGCGACGCTGGACTTCGTGATGGGACCACAGCCGTCGCGCTGGGGCAGCGGCGTGGATGACGTGCCGCGCTCGCTGACCGCACGCGGCCAGCGCCCGCAGCTGCTGCACGACCTGCTCGGCAGCGGCGCCAAGGCGACGTTGGCCGATGGCCGTGCCCTGCCCGCGCTGGTTGATGACGATGCCACCACCACGGTGGGCCTGGGCGGTGGCGCAACCATCGCGCTGACCGGCCTGACCGACGGCACCCCGACGATGTACACGTTGACCAGTGGCGACGGCAGCATCCGTGGCGGCGAATGGGCGCTGGAGGCACGCAACGGCAATGGCAGCTGGGCCGTGCTGGACCAGCGCAGCGGCGAAGACTTCGAATCCGCCCGCCAGACCCGTCCGTTCCGCATCGCCAAGCCTGGCCGCTACAGCGAGTACCGCCTGCGCCTGCTGGCACCGGGCCGACTGCCGCTGGCAGAGATCGAACTGTTGGCAGCCAGCACCGTACAATGAGCCCTATGCGCTACCGTCTGCTGCCCCTGGCCCTTGTTGCCCTGTCCTTCTCCAGCTTCGGCCAGACCCAGGCGTTCGATACGCAGCTGACCCGCGATGGCGTGACGCTGAACTACCAGGACGCCCGTGGCGCCCTGGCCGCGCCGCAGCGCAAGCGCCTGATCGACACGTTCTACTTCGCCTACCTGCGTGAGCGCGCGGACTTCCGTCCGGCGGCGCCATCGATGGTCCGCATCGTGATCGATCCTGCCTACACCGGCATCGCCTTCGTCGGCGACAAGGACCAGGCGGCGACCATCACCATCAATCCGGGCTGGCTGGCACAGCATCCCAACGACATTGACCTGGTCACCCACGAAGCGATGCACATCGTGCAGGGCTATCCCGGCTACGGTGATGCGCGGGTGCCGGGCTGGCTGGTGGAAGGCATTGCCGACTATGCGCGTGATCGCTACGGCATGGACAACGCGGCCGCCGGCTGGACGCTGCCCGGCAAGGTCGAAAAGGGGCAAAACTTCGACAGCGGCTACCGGGTCACCGGCGCCTTCCTGAAGTGGGCCGAGGCCGAGCATCCGGGCCTGGTGCTGGCGCTGGACAAAGCCCTGCGCGATGGCCGCTACACGCCTGCGCTGTGGCAGAAGCAGACCGGCAAGCTGTTGCCGGCACTATGGGCGCAGTACGCCAAGCCGCGCTCGGATGCGCCGCCGCCGCCAACACGCCGCGGCAAGCGCTGACGGATAGCGCCGGGCCATGCCCGGCGGAATGCAGAGCGCCGCGCTGCGCGCTCGCCAGGCATGGCCCGGCGCTACCCGATCTCACAACCCTCGTGGTCGCTACATCGTGGCCGGCCAACGCCTCAGCGCGACTGCACGAAGCCGGCGTACAGCGCGAACAGCTGCCGGAAATAACGACGCGTCACTCGATTGCGCATGGCACCCTCGCCAATGGAAAGTTGGTCGGGCCCAGGGCAGGAAGGCCGGTCCGGTCCCTTCCCGCGGCCGGGCCACGTGGGCGTATTGGACCGTAGTGGCGTTGCAGGGTAATGACCGGGTTGCGTAGCGCGTGTGGCACAGGCCGGCGGGCGGTAGAGCCGGCCGCTGGCCGGCTGTCGTCGTACCTGGACTTCATTGGGGTTGCCGGCCAGCGGCCGGCACTACCCGTTTCCGCTTTGCTGAAACAGAAACGCGCCCCGGGGGGCGCGCTTCTGCAGCCGGAATCGGAAAGAAGGCTTACGCCTTCTTTTCCGCTTCGAGCTGCTTGCGGATCTGCGCATCGACCGCGGCAATCGCGGTCATGTTCAGGATCCGGCGCGAGGTCGCGCTGGTGGTCAGGATGTGCACCGGCTTGTTCACGCCCATCAGGATCGGGCCGATCGCCACGCCGTCGGTGAACACGCGCACCAGGTTGTAGGCGATGTTGGCCGCTTCCAGGTTCGGCAACACGAACAGGTTGGCACGGCCCTGCAGGGTCGAACCCGGCAGCAGTTTCTGGCGCAGCGCTTCATCCCATGCGGTGTCGCCCTGCATCTCGCCATCCACGTTCAGACGCGGGTTGCGCTTGAGCAGCAGCTCGCGCACCTGGCGCATCTTCAGCGCATCCTTCGAGTCGTGGCTGCCGAAGTTGGAGTGCGACAGCAGCGCCACCTTCGGTTCCACGCCGAACAGCTTCATGCGGTAGGCGGCCTGCAGGGTCGCTTCGCACAGCTGCTCGGCAGTCGGGTCTTCCTGCACGTGCGTATCGACGAAGAAGAACACGCCCTGCTGGTTGATCACGCCAGTCATCGCCGAGGTCGAGGTGACCTTCGGCTCCAGCGGCAGCACGCTGCGCACGTAACCCAGCTTCTTGTGGAAACGGCCGACGATGCCGGTCAGCATCGCGTCGGCCTCACCACGGGCCACCATCACCGCCGCGATCAGGGTCGGACGCGAACGCATCAGGTTCTTCGCCGCGGCCACGGTCACGCCACGACGGCCGGTCAGGCCGTGGTAGTACTGCCAGTACTCGTTGAAGCGCGGGTCGTCATTGATGTTGGTGACTTCAATGTTCTCGCCGATCTTCAAGCGCAGGCCCAGACGCTCGATGCGCGACTCGATCACTTCCGGGCGACCGATCAGGATCGGATGCGCCAGGCCGTCATCGACCACGTTCTGCACCGCCTGCAGCACCACCTCCTCTTCGCCTTCGGCGTAGACCACGCGCTGCTTGTCACTGCGTGCGCGGTCGTAGACCGGCTTCATCATCAGGCTGGTGCGGTAGACGAACTGGGCCAGCTTGTCGCGGTAGGCGCCCATGTCGGCGATCGGACGGGCGGCCACGCCCGAATCCATCGCAGCCTGGGCCACCGCAGCCGACAGCTCCACCAGCAGGCGGCGGTCGAACGGGCGCGGAATCAGGTATTCGCGGCCGAAGCTCGGGGTCTCGCCGCCATAGGCCGAACCCATGTCGGTGGCCGCACGACGCGCCAGCGCGGCGATCGCGCGCACGCAGGCGATCTTCATTTCCTCGTTGATCGCGGTCGCGCCCACGTCCAGCGCACCACGGAACAGGTACGGGAAGCACAGCACGTTGTTGACCTGGTTCGGGTAGTCCGAACGGCCGGTACCGATGATCGCGTCCGGGCGCGCCGCGCGCGCCAGTTCCGGCATGATTTCCGGGGTCGGGTTGGCCAGCGCGAAGATCACCGGATCCGGCGCCATCGTCTTGACCATGTCGGCGGTCAGGATGCCCGGCGCCGACAGGCCCAGGAAGATGTCCGCACCGGCGACGATCTCGGCCAGGGTGCGCTTGTCGGTGTCGCGCGCATAACGCTGCTTTTCCGGGTCCAGATCGGTACGGCCGGTGTGGATCACGCCCTCGCGGTCGAAGGCCAGGATGTTTTCCGGCTTCAGGCCCAGCTGTACCAGCATGTTCACACAGGAAATGCCGGCCGCGCCCATGCCCGTGGTCGCCAGCTTCACTTCCTCGATCTTCTTGCCGGTGATCGCCATGGCGTTGAGCACCGCCGCACCGACGATGATCGCCGTGCCGTGCTGGTCGTCATGGAACACCGGGATCTTCATGCGCTCGCGCAGCTTGCGCTCGACGATGAAGCACTCCGGTGCCTTGATGTCTTCCAGGTTGATGCCGCCGAAGGTCGGTTCCAGCGAGGCGATGATGTCGACCAGCTTGTCCGGGTCGGTTTCATCCACTTCGATGTCGAACACATCGATGCCGGCGAACTTCTGGAACAGCACGCCCTTGCCTTCCATCACCGGCTTGCCGGCCAGTGCGCCGATGTTGCCCAGGCCCAGCACCGCGGTGCCGTTGGAGATCACCGCCACCAGGTTGCCGCGCGCGGTCAGCTCGCTGGCCTGCTGCGGGTCGGCCTTGATCGCTTCACAGGCATATGCCACGCCCGGCGAATACGCCAGCGACAGGTCGCGCTGGGTCAGCATGGGCTTGGTAGCGGAAACCTTGATCTTGCCCGGCGGGGACATCCGGTGGTAATCGAGGGCGGCCTGTTTGAAATCTTCGTTGGACATCGATGTGGGTTACATGAATGGGCAGAAGGGACAGGGGATCATACCCCCGTTGGAGCGCTCGGACCTGTCGCTACCCTGTCGCAGTCATGCTGCGACCGCACAATTCCGGGGCGTATGCGACGGCCTGAAGGGACAGCTTCGGCGCTGGCCATGACAGCCATGGGACGCCTTGAAACGCTGCGGGGCCGTACCACTGTCGTGATCGGCCCCGCAGTACCACACACCTGGATCAGCCCTTGGCCGGCAGTGCCTCGGGCACCGCGTCGATCGGCGGCGGCAGCTCGCTCTCGCGGCCGTCCAGCGCCAGCCGCAGGCGGTTGCGGTCCAGCGCGCCTTCCCAGCGCGAGACCACCACGGTGGCCACGGCGTTGCCGATGAAGTTGGTCAGCGAGCGGCACTCGCTCATGAAGCGGTCCACGCCGAGGATCAGTGCCATGCCGGCCACCGGCACTTCCGGCACCACCGCCAGCGTAGCGGCCAGGGTGATGAAGCCGGCACCGGTGACACCTGCTGCGCCCTTGGAGCTGAGCATGGCGACCAGCAGCAGGGCGATCTGGTGGCCCAGGGTCAGTTCGGTATTGGTGGCCTGGGCGATGAACAGCGCGGCCAGGGTCATGTAGATGTTGGTGCCGTCCAGGTTGAACGAGTAGCCGGTGGGAACCACCAGGCCGACCACCGACTTGCTGCAGCCGGCGCGTTCCATCTTCTCCATCAGCGACGGCAGCGCCGACTCCGACGAGGACGTGCCCAGCACCAGCAGCAGTTCGGCCTTCAGGTAGCGCGCCAGCTTGAACACCGAGAACCCGCACAGGCGGCAGACCACGCCCAGGATCACCGCTACGAACAGGAACGCGGTGAGGTAGAACGAGCCGACCAGCCAGGCCAGGTTGACCAGCGAACCGACGCCGTACTTGCCAATGGTGAAGGCAATCGCACCGAAGGCACCGATCGGCGCGGCCTTCATCAGGATGTGCACCAGCTTGAACACCGGGGCGACCAGCGCCTCCAGGAAGCTCAGGATCGGCTTGCCTTTCTCGCCCACCGATGCCAGGGCGATGCCAAACAGCACCGCGATGAACAGCACCTGCAGGATGTTGCCATCGACGAAGGCGCTCACCAGCGTCTTCGGAATGATGTCCATCAGGAAGCCGACCAGGGTCAGGTCGTGCGACTTCTCGACGTAGCTGTGCACCGCGGTCTGGTCGAGCTCGGCCGGGTTGATGTTCATGCCGGCGCCCGGCTGCACCACATGCGCCACGATCATGCCGACGATCAGCGCCAGCGTGGAGAAGAACAGGAAGTACGCCATCGCCTTGGCGAATACGCGGCCCACCGTGCGCAGGTGGGTCATGCTGGCGATGCCGGTGACGATGGTCAGGAAGATCACCGGCGCGATGATCATCTTCACCAGATTGATGAAGGCATCGCCGAGCGGCTTCATCTTCTCGCCAACCAGCGGTTCGTAGTGGCCGAGGATGGCGCCCAGGACGATCGCCACGATCACCTGGAAGTACAGCTGGCGATAGATCGGCAACGGCTTTGCAGGCGCCGGGGCTGCGGTCGGGATGTGCATGGCGGACTCCGGAAGGGGCGTTTTCAGGCACGTACGGCCCCAGCACTGCACGGGAACCGTTACCGTGGAAACTGCTCGCAGGCCCTGTGCTGCACGCGCAGGGGGTGCGACCAATGGACGCCTTTGTACGCGCCGGGCACGCCGGCGCAGATAACCTATTGGTACTAGCCCCCCGGTTCAGGTGGCAGCGGTGCCTACACTGGCGCCGCACCGCCCGATCACGGGGAGGCCGGTGGCCCGAGCTGAACGGCCGGGCGCGTCATTGCGAAAGTTCCGGCCCTTGCGGCCGTTGTTGTCCTGTCCACACGCAATCTGAGAGAGCCGCACACAACATGCGCCCGATTCCCACCTTGCTGGCCTTGTCGCTGGCCGCCCTTCCCGCCTTCGCTTCGGCTGCCGATTTCGACAACTGGCCGACCAAGTACGCCTTCGGCGACGGCACCGAGCTGGCGGCCACCGCCAACATCGCCTACGACTACAACGATTTCTCCTCGGGCAGCGGCCTTGAGGATGACGATGCCGTGCGCCGCAAGGAATTCGGTGCAACGCTGAAGAAGAAGGGCGTCTACGACGCGATGGTCTACTACGACTTCCAGGCCGACACCTGGCTGGACGTATTCGTGCGCTTCGAGAGCAAGGCCTTCTTCGGCCGCGACATCGGCCGCTTCCGCTTCGGCTACATGAAGACCCCGGTCGGCCTGGATGCGAATACCTCCTCGCGCGCCGGCAGCTTCCTGGAAACCGCGCTGCCCGTGCAGGCCTTCTACGCAGGCCGTCGTACCGGCGTGGAATGGGTGCTGGAACGCCCGCAGTACCTGTTGCAGGCCGGCGCCTATGGCGGCAAGGACCTGCAGGGTGACAACCCCGGCACCACCCAGGCGGTGCGTGCGGTGTGGACCCCGGTGAAGGCACCTGGTGACGTAATCCACCTGGGCCTGGCCTATTCGCAGGAAAATCCGCGTGGTTACAGCGATGGCCGCGACGTCCACCACGAAGCCAGCGCACGCCTGCGTGCCCGCCCGGAAGCCGGCCTGACCGATATCCGCTTCGTCGATTCCGGCGCGCTGGTCACCGCCGACCAGATCCGGCGCACCGGCCTGGAAGGCATCTGGATCCGCGGCCCATTCTCGCTGCAGGCCGAAGCCCTGCGCGCCACGGTCACCCGCAATGACGGCAAGCCCGACTACACCGGCAGCGGCCAGTACGCGATGGCCAGCTGGGTGCTGACCGGCGAATCGCGCCCGTACAACGCCGGTGCGGTGGCCAACATCAAGCCGGCCCACGACTACGGCGCGGTGGAACTGGTGGCCCGCTACAGCCGCCTCGACCTCGACGACGGCAGCATCCTCGGCGGCCGCCAGCACGACCTGACCCTGGGCGCGAACTGGTACCTGACCAGCCATTTCAAGTTCCAGGCCAACTACGTGAAGGTCGACGCCAGCCGTCGTGGCGTGCACAGCACGCCGGAGATCTTCGAACTGCGCGCGCAGATGCACTTCTGACCCCTTCCACGTCAGACCCCGGCGGGCGTGCACGTCACGCCCGCCGGCCCTGCGTAGACTGCCGCCATGTACTGGCTCAGCCGCCACCGGATGCTGTTGCTCACCCTGCTGGTCATGGTCGGCGGCACCGTGCTGTGCGCCGTCGCCGCCGGCCACTACGCCTGGCGACGCGCCCTCGGCGACGAGAGCAGCCAGGTGCAACGCCAGCTTCAGCTTTACGGCCAGGGGCTGCAGCAGCGTATCGACCGATTCGGCACGTTGCCGCAGGTGCTGGCGCTCGATCCGGATCTTCTGCACGCACTACGCGTGCCACCCTCGCCCACCGAACGGCAGCGGCTGAACCTCAAGCTGCAACGTGCCAATGAAGTCACCCGCGCTTCCACCCTGACTCTGGTCGGTCACGATGGCGTGGCCGTGGCGGCGAGCAACTGGGACCAGCCGACCACCAACGTCGGCGAGAACTACAGCTACCGCCCCTACTACCGCCAGGCACTGGCCCAGGGCCGTGGCCGCTTCTACGGGATCGGCATGACCACCGGCGTGCCCGGCTACTACCTGTCGCAGGCCATCGAGGAAGACGGCAAGCGACTGGGCGTAGTGGTGATCAAGGTCGAGCTGTCCGCACTGGAACAGGAATGGCTGAGCAGCCCGGACGTGGTGCTGGCCAGTGACGACCACGACGTGGTGTTCCTGGCCAACCGTGACAGCTGGCGCTACAGGCTGCTGCGCCCGCTGGGCGCCGATGAGCGCCGCGAGATGCTGGATGCGCGCCAGTACGCCGACCGTGCCCTGCAGCCACTGCGCGCACGCACTGAAGACGTGCTGGCCGACGGTGGCCGCATGGTGCGCCTGCTGGATCCTGTACTGCCGCAGCCGATGCTGTGGCAGAGCCTGCCGCTGCCAGCCGAGAACTGGAACCTGCACCTGCTGCACGATGCCAGTGCCGCCACTGCAGCCGGGCGAGCCGCGGCCCTGACCGGTGGCGCAGCGTGGCTGGCACTGGGCTTCCTGGTGCTGTTCGTGCAGCAGCGGCGGCGCCTGGCCAAGCATCGACTGCGCAGCCGCCGCGAACTGGAAACCCTGCTCAAGCAGCACGCACAGGAACTGCGCACCGCACAGGATGGCCTGCTGCAGGCGGCCACCGACGCCGACAGCGGACTCAGCCGCAGCCTCGAACACCTGCCGCAGGGCGTGGTGGTGATCGATCGCGAGTTGCGCCTGGTTGCCTGGAATTCGCGCTATCTGGAACTGTTCCGCTTCCCGCTGGACCTGGTACGCGTGGGCCGGCCGATCGAAGAGCTGTTCCGCTTCAACGCCCGCCGTGGCCTGCTCGGTCCCGGCCCGGTCGACGAGGCCATCGAGCGCCGCCTGAACCACCTGCGCAGTGGCCGCCCGCACATGCGCGAGAGCGAGAAGGATGACGGCACGGTGCTGGAAATCCGCGGCAATCCGCTGCCTGACGGCGGCTTCGTCACCAGCTACGCCGACATCACCAGCTACAAGAATGCCGCGCGCGAACTGCGCTCGCTGGCCGATGCACTGGAACATCGGATTGCCGAGCGCACCCGTGACCTGGACGAAGCACGCCGCGAGGCCGAACAGGCCAACCGCTACAAGACCCGCTTCGTCGCCTCGGCCGTGCACGACCTGCTGCAACCGCTCAATGCCGCGCGCATGTTCGTTTCGGTGCTGCGCGGCAAGCTGAGTGACCCGGTGCAGCAGCAGACCAGCGACCACATCGACGCTGCACTGGCCGCGCAGGATGCGATCCTCAACAGCCTGCTGGATATCGCCCGGCTGGAATCGGGCAGCCTGCCGACCCGTGTACAGGCCTTCCGGCTCGGGCCGCTGCTGCAGACGCTCGCACGCGAATTCGGCATCGCCGCACAGTCGCGTGGGCTGGTGGTCGACTGGATCGATACCAATGCCGTAGTGGTCAGCGATGAGGCACTGCTGCGCCGCATCCTGCAGAATTTCCTGTCCAATGCACTGCGCTACAGCGAGCGCGGCCGCGTGCTGCTGGGCTGCCGACGCCGCGAAGGGCTGCTGTGGATCGAAGTGCACGACCAGGGTCCTGGTATTCCGGACGCGTTGCAGGGCGAGATCTTCGAGGAATTCCGCCGCCTGCATGATGGCCAGCAACGCGGTGCCGGCCTCGGCCTGGCGATCGTCGACCGTATCGGCCGCCTGCTCGGCCATCCGATCCGGCTGCGCTCGCAGCTGGGCCAGGGCAGCGTGTTCGCGGTGGGCGTGCCATTCGGCGAGGCCAGCGCGATTCCAGCCACTGCACCACCTCCGGTGCTGGTGCAGGAGCCTGCTGCGGACAATCCCCTGCGCGGGTGCCGGGTGTGGGTGATCGACGACGACCCGCACGTGTGTGCAGCCAGCCGCGCGTTGCTGGAGCGCTGGGGCTGCGAGGTGGTGCTGGCCGACGGCCCGCAGGCCGCGCTGCAGCTGGCCACCGCCGGAACAGTGCCGGAGCTGGTGCTGCTGGATGTACGCATGGGCGACCACCATGGACCGGTGCTGTACGAGACATTGGCAGAGCTGTGGCAGGCCCGTCCGCCGGTGGTGCTGGTCACCGCCGAACGCGATGCGGGATTGCGTGAGATGGCCGCCGAACGTGGCTGGGGAATGATGGCCAAGCCGGTGAAGCCGCCGGCGCTGCGGGCGCTGATGAGTCAGTTGCTGGTGCGGCATCGCGGGTGATTCCAGCCAACGGCGCAGCCCCTCGTGGATGGTGTCTGGTTGGTCGTGGAAAGCAAAAGCCGTGGGTGGGCCGCTTTTTTTTGTAGAGCCGAGCCCACGCTCGGCTGCTTTGGGCGGGTCCGCGAAGCCGAGCATCGGCTCCGCTCTACACGAGAAAGCGCAGCGCGCGACCCGCTTTTGATCTTCTTTTTCTTCTCCGTGGGTGGGAGAACACCATGAACTGTCAGCGGCCGGGTGGGTGGGTAGTGCGGGGTGTCCGCGGCATGGATGCCGCGGCCAAGCCCCCATGGATGGGTTTACGGCGTCCCCGCACTACCCACCCACCCGGCCAGCCCTCAGCAATCCGGCTCTCGGTGACCAACCAGGCACCACCCACGAGGGGCTGCGCCGTTGGTTGGAAACTACAACCCGGTGCCGGCGTCGCCCTCAGGCTCCAGCGCCTTCACCAGCACTGCGGCCTGCGTGCGGCTGTGGCATTCGAGCTTCTTCAGGATCGCGGTGACATGCACCTTCACCGTGTTTTCCGCCAGACCCAGCGTGTAAGCAATCTGCTTGTTGAGCAGGCCATCGGCCAGGCACAGCAGCACGCGGAACTGCTGCGGGGTCAGCTGCGCCAGGCGGCTGGCCAGCAGCGCATCGGCCTCCGAACGCTCGGCGGCCATCGCCGGGAACCACAGGCCCCCATCAAGCACGGCCTGCACCGCCTCGCCGATGGTCTCGGCCGGCGCCGACTTCGGGATGAAACCGGCGGCACCGAACTGCTGCGCGCGGCGGATCACACGCGGGTGGTCGTTGGACGAGAGGATGACCACCGGTATGTCCGGATGCGAGCCGCGCACGTGCAGCAGCGCGGAAAAACCGTGTGCGCCGGGCATGGTCAGGTCGAGCAGCACCAGGTCCACATCCGGGTGCGCGTCGAGTGCCTCAGCCAGCGCTTCAGCGCTGGCAACCTCGCGCACCTGCACCAGCGGCAGGTTCTGCCGCAATGACTGCACCACCGCCGAACGCAGCAGCGGGTGGTCATCGGCGATCAGGATGGTGTATTCGCTCATGCCGCCATTGTACGGGCAGCCAACGGCCTCCGCTGGGCATGGCCCGGCGCCATCAGGGCATCAGCGCCCCGCCGGCTCCACGCTGCTGCGCCACGCATCGAGGAACTGGCGCCGCTTGAGCGCGTCCAGGTACACCAGCAGGCCGGGACCCAGCTGGATCGGGCGGCGGCTGCGGCCGGGTGCATTCGCGCCGCGTGCACTGCCGGTGACGATCGGCATCAGCCGCGCCTCGCGCGACAGCACCTGCTGGCCGCGTGGCGACAGCAGGTAATCGAGGAAGCGCCGCGCTTCTTCCGGGTGCGGACCCGTGCGCGGAATCACTGCGGTGCGCAGCACCACCAGCGTGTAGTCCTCGGGTTCGACGATGGCCAGCGGCGCGCCGGCATCGACGCGTGCCTGCGCGTAGGAGCCGAGCACGTTGTAGACCAGCGACAGCTGACCGCTGGCCAGCTGGTCCAGCAGCACGCCGGTGCGCTCTTCGCGCACCACGTCGTTGTCACCGAGCGCACCCAGCAATGCACCGGCGATGCTGCCACGCTGCGCGTCCTGGGTCGCCAGCAGGTAACCGACACTGCTGCGCTCGATGTCATAGGTGCCGACCTTTCCGCGCAGCGGCGCGCCCTCCGCGCGCAGCCGGTCCAGCAGCTGACGCCGGGTGTGCGGCACCTTCGCTGCAGGCAGCGCTCGGGTGTTGTAGACCATGACCACCGGCTCGTAGCTGATCCCGAACGCCTCGTTGCGCCACTGCGCCCAGGCCGGCAGCGCAGCGGTCTGCGCCGAACGGTGCGGCAGTGCATGGCCGTCGTTGACGAGCTTGGTCTGCAGATCCATGCCGCTGGAGATCAGCAGGTCCGGCGATGCAGGTCCGGCGCGGTCATGCAGGTAACGCGCGTACAGGTCCTGGGTGATGATGTCCTCGTACACCACTTCGGTGCCGGGATGCAGGCGCTGGTAGTCGGCGATGACCACCGCGAACACTTCGATGTCGGTGGTGCCGTGGATGCGCAGCTGCGCAGCCGCCTTTCCCTGCGCAGGGAAGCGGCGCACGTCGCCCGGCGCGGCCAGCACCGGCACGGCCAGCAGCAGGGCAACGGCAGCGGCGAACAGGCGGATCATGAACTGCTCCGGGGCAGGCGGATGGTAGCGATCAAGCCGCCCTGCGGACGGTTGCTGAGATCGATGCGGCCGCCGTGGCTGTCGACCACGCGCTTGACGATGGCGAGGCCGAGGCCAGCACCGCCGGACGGCGCACCTTCGCCACGGGCAAAACGTTCAAAGACGCGCTCTGCGTCTGCTGCGGCAATCCCGGTACCGTGGTCGGCAATGGTCAGCACCGCCTGCCCACCTTCCACGGTCAGTGCGATCTGCAAGGGGCCATCGCCACCGTACTTCAGGGCGTTGTCGACCAGGTTCTTGATCGCCTCGCGCAGCAGCAGTGCATCGCCATGCACCTGCACCGGCTCGGCGGTCATCGCCAGTTGCACGCGCGGCGCCGGGCCGGCCTGCGGCAGCGCTTCATGCAGGGCCTGGTGCACGGTCTCGGCCAGGTCCACCGTTGCAAAGCGCTGCAGGTGCGAACGATGGATCACGCTGGCATCGCTGAGCAGCTGGTTGAGCAACCGGCTCATATGGGTGGCGTTGCGCTCGATCGCCTGCAGGCTGCGGCGCATGTCTTCCGGGTCGTCGTCGTCCAGCGCCAGCTGCGCCTGCGCACGCAGCGCGGCCAAGGGCGTGCGCATCTGGTGCGCGGCCTCGGCCATGAACGCACGCAGGGTTTCATTGCTGCTGGACAGGCGCTCCATGAAGCGGTTCAAGGCGGCCACCATCTGGTCCATCTCACGCGGCACGCGCGCATCCAGCGGTTTCAGGTCGGACGGCTCGCGGCGCGACAGCTCGCGTTCCACCCGCACCAGCGGCCGGAACGCGCGGTGCACGCCAAAGGCCACCAGCGCCAGCAGCAGGCCGGACAGCACACCGATCGCCAGCAACGCTCGATTGACCAGGTCCTGCGCCACCGCTTCGCGGGCGCGCCGGGTCTGGCCGACCTGGACCTGCACCTCGCCCTGCGCCGAGGCGGCCGCGAAACTGCGGCCGACCACCACGAAGCGCACGGTCTCGCCGCTGTAGGCGGCATCGAACAACTGCGGTTGCGTGCCGGGCCGGCGCGGCGGCTCCGGCAGGTCGCCATAGCCGGTGATCAGGTTGCCGCGGCTGTCGGCGACCCGATAGAACACGCGATCCTCCGGCGCCATCGCCAGCAGGTCCAGCGCCGCATAAGGCAGGTCGACCTGCCATTGGCCGTCGACCAGGGCCACCGAATCGGCGATGGACAGCGCCGAGGACACCAGCAGGTGATCATAGGATCGGTTGGCGGCGCGCTGGCCGTAATCGCGTGCGGCGAAGAGCAGGGCCACCGCGAACACCGCCAGCAGCACGCCGAGGTAGAGCAGCAGGGTGCGCCGCAACGAACCCGGCGCCGCAGTCGCAGCACGTGCGTCAGCCATCGGCGTCGGCATGGGTATCACTGGCTTCCAGCAGGTAGCCGACACCGCGCACCGTAGTGATGCGCAACGGCGCAGCGGCCAGTTTTTTTCTCAGGCGACCGATGTACAGCTCGATCGCATTCGGACCGGCCTCGTCATCGAAGCCGAACAGGCCATTGCCGATTTCGTCCTTGCCGACCACCTGGCCGAGGCGGCCGACCAGAATCTCCAGCAACCGGTACTCGCGGTTGGGCAGTTCGATCGGTTCGCCGTCGAGACTGACGCGGTGCGCGGCATTGTCGAATTGGAACCCCCCGATCTGCACCACCTCACTGGCCTGGCCACGCGCGCGGCGCAGCAGCACGCGGCAGCGCGCTTCGAACTCGCGGAAATCGAATGGCTTGCCCAGGTAATCGTCGGCACCGACATCCAGCGCCTGCACGCGATCTTCGATGCCATCGCGTGCGGTCAGCATCAGCACCGGTGTGCTGTCACCACGCTCGCGCATGCCTGCGAGCACCCGCAGCCCATCCAGTTTCGGCAGGCCGATATCCAGCACCACCAGATCAAAACTCTGGTAGCGCAGCACGCTGGCGGCGGCCAGGCCATCGGCCTGCCAGTCCACGGCGTGCCCACTGCGGCGCATGCGGCGGATGATGGCATCGGCCAGATCCTGATTGTCTTCGACCAGCAGCAGGCGCATGGGCACGGGAGTGGGAGGGGAAACGAATGCTACCGCGTGGAGCGGGATGGCGTCCGCCGGGCATGGCCCGGCGAGCGCAGCGGCAACGATCCTCGCTGCACCGCACAAATCGCTGACAGGACGATGACAGCTTGCCCGACCCAGACTGCGGCCGCGCACCGTCCGGTGCCCACGATTGCCGCGCGCCTGGCGTGCACCTGGGAGGGTTTGTGGAATTCACGTTTGCCTGGCGGCGTCCTGCCGCCATGATGGCTATGGCTGCCCTGTCGGCGCCGGCCTTTGCCGCCGAAGACGACCGTCCGGTCACCGCCAGCCTGGGCGGCCGCCTGCACCTGGACTTCGCCACCTTCGACAACGACAACCGCGGTACGCCGAACAAGGACGACACCGAGATCCGCCGCGCCTGGGTTGACGTTTCCGGCAAGTTCTTCGTGGTCGACTACAAGCTGGAAGCCGATTTCTCCGGCGACCGTGTCGAGGCCAAAGACGTCTACCTGAGCCGCAGCTTCGGTGATGCCGGCCGCCTCACCGTGGGCCAGTTCAAGCAGTATTTCTCGCTGGACGACCGCACCGGTTCCAACTATGGCAGCTTCCTGGAGCGCGGCAACGCCGGCACCACGCTGGCCCCGCTGTACCGTCTGGGTGCGTCGTGGCAGGCCAATCCGGGTGACTTCACCTGGGCGGCCAGCATCTACAGCCTGGAAAGCATCGACGCCTGGCAGGTGAAGGGCCGCGCCGCCGGTGGCCGCGTCACCTGGGCCCCCGCGCCCAGCGAGGGCGACGTGCTGCACCTGGGCCTGTCGCTGGCCCGCGAGGCGTACGACAACCCCGGCGCCAACGGCACTCCAGGCCTGAGCATCCGCCCGCGCCCGGCCGGCCATCTGTCCGATGAAAGCCGCCTGACCCTGGTCAACTTCTCCGCCGGCCGCGATACCGACGTCAACAAGTGGTCGCTGGAATACGCGCAGGTGCGCGGCCCGCTGTCCTGGCAGGGCGAATTCAGCGGCGCCACCTTCGATGACGGTGCCCAGCGCGGTGACGTGATGGCCGCCTACGGTATGCTCAGCTGGTTTGTCACCGGCGAGAGCCGCGCCTACGACCGCAAGACCGGCCGCTTCGCGCGGGTGAAGGATATCCGCCACAAGTCCGGTGCCTTCGAACTGGCATTGCGCTACGACCAGATGTGGGGCGCGCAGCACCTGGACGGTGCGCCGGACCTGCGCCGTGGCAGCACCGAAGCCTGGACGCTGGGTGGCAACTGGTACCTGCGCGACAACCTGCGCTTCATGCTCAACGTCATCGAAAGCCGCAACCGCGACCGCCTGGCCGGGGTCACGGTGGACCGCACGCGCGCGGTCACCGGCCGCCTGCAGTACGACTTCTAAGCCCGCAATCCCGGGCATGCCGCCCGGGCCCCTTCCACTCCCCCACGTCCTGTTTTCGCAAGGAGTCCGCAGATGATGCTGAGCATCCTCGGCTTTGGCATGGTCATTACGTTCATGTACTTGATCATGAGCAAACGCCTGTCGCCGCTCGTCGCCCTGATCACCATCCCCATCCTGTTCGCGCTGATCGGTGGCTTCGGCGCCGGCCTCGACGAGATGATGCTGGAGGGCATCAAGAAGATCGCGCCGACCGGCGTGATGCTGATGTTCGCCATCCTCTACTTCGGCGTGATGATCGATGCGGGCCTGTTCGATCCGCTGGTGCGGATCATCCTGCGCTTCGTCAAGGGCGATCCGATGAAGATCGTGCTTGGCACCGCCGTGCTGGCGATGCTGATCTCGCTCGATGGTGATGGCTCCACCACCTACATGATCACCGTCTCGGCAATGCTGCCGCTGTACCAGCGGCTGGGCATGAACGCGCTGAACATGACCTGCGTGACCATCCTTGCCGGCGGGGTGATGAACCTGACGCCGTGGGGCGGCCCGACCGCACGCGCGGCCACTGCACTGCACGTGGACCCGGCCGATGTGTTCGTGCCGCTGATCCCGTCGATGGTGATCGCCTGCGCCGGCGTGCTGCTGCTGGCCTGGTACCTGGGCCTGAAGGAACGCCGCCGGCTGGGTGTGGTGACCCTGCCCAAGGGTGGCAGCTGGATGGACAACAGCGTGTCCGACGACAGCAATGCGCTGCCGACTGTGGAAGACGCCGAGGACATCAAGCGTCCGAAGCTGCTGTGGGTGAACCTGGCCCTGACCGTAGCGCTGATGACCGCGCTGATCATCGGCATCCTGCCGATGCCGGTCCTGTTCATGGTCGGTTTCGCCATCGCCCTGGTGATCAACTACCCGAACCTGGCCGAGCAGCGCCGCCGCGTAGTCAACCATGCCGGCAACGTGCTGTCGGTGGTGTCGCTGATCTTCGCCGCAGGCATCTTCACCGGCATCCTCAACAACACCGGCATGGTCGAAGCGATGTCGCACAGCTTCCTGGCCGTCATTCCGGAATCGTGGGGCCCGTACCTGGCGGTGATCACCGCCGTGGCATCGATGCCGTTCACGTTCTTCATGTCCAACGACGCGTTCTACTTCGGCGTGCTGCCGATCCTGTCCGAGGCCGCCGGCAACTACGGCATCACCCCGGTGGAAATGGCGCGCGCCTCGCTGGCCGGCCAGCCGGTGCACCTGCTCAGCCCGCTGGTGCCGTCCACCTACCTGCTGGTAGGCCTGGCCAAAGTCGAATTCGCCGACCACCAGAAGTTCACCCTGAAGTGGGCCATCGCCATCTCGATGCTGCTGATGGTCGGCAGCCTGCTGTTCGGCCTGTACCCGCTCGCCGCCTGACCTCTTACCAAGGAGCCTTCTGCAATGACGCTTCGAATCGCTTACGTCACCAGCGGCATGGGCAGTGTCGGTACTGCCATCTGCCAGAGCCTGGCCCGCAGCGGCCACACCGTGGTTGCCGGTTGCGCGCCGAACTCGCCGCGCAAGGCCAACTGGCTGCGCGAGCAGCGCGAACAGGGCTTCGACTTCATCGCCTCCGAAGGCAACGCTACCGACTGGGCCTCGACCAGCGCCGCGTTCGCCAAGGTGCGCGCCGAAGTCGGTGAAGTGGACGTGCTGGTCAACAACTCCGGTGGCAGCCGCGACCTGCTGTTCCGGCAGATGACGGTGGAGGACTGGAATGCGGTGATCGCCTCCAACCTCAACTCGCTGTTCAACCTGACCAAGCAGGTGGTCGACGGCATGGCCACGCGGGGCTGGGGCCGCATCATCAACATCGGTTCGGTCAGCGCCCACAAGGGCCAGATCGGCCAGGTGAACTACGCCACCGCCAAGGCCGCGATGCATGGCTTCAGCCGTGCGCTGGCCGCGGAAGTGGCCTCGCGCGGGGTCACCGTCAACACCTTGTCGCCGGGTTACATCGCCAGCCAGGCCATCAGCAGTTTCCCGCCAGATGTGCTGGACCGGCTGGCCGCCTCGGTGCCAGTGCGCCGCCTGGGCCGTCCGGAAGAAGTGGCCGGCCTGTGTGCGTGGCTGGCCTCGGATGAAGCCTCGTACGTGACCGGCGCCGATTATCCGGTCAACGGTGGCCTGTACATGGGGTAAGCCCTCGTCCACGCAGTACGTGGACCGCCTCCCCCACGGAGTGCGCGGGGCCGGAGAACCTTCGCTTGCGGGGGGGGGGCATCCGGCCCCTTTTTTCTTGCCTGTACCCGGTGCGTGCTATACCGGCAGCATCCGTGAACCGGAAGTTCACCCATGCAGCGTCTGTGGTGGGGAAACCTTGCGATCCTGCTGCCTGCACTGTGTGCGGCGGCCGCACCCGACCAGCTGCCGATGGCTGACGACGTGCAGGCAGATCGTCTGCTCGAACTGACCCGCAGCTGGGGCAAACCGTTGCCCCGCGCGGCGCGTCTGGAAGACCTTCGCGCCATGCTGCCAGCGACAGTGGCCATCATCGAAACACCTTATGCATTGCCGGGCATCACGCTGCCACCGGTGGCCCTGTCCCCACCGCTCCAGATCACCGGCGGCATGGTCCTGCTGCAGGCCGATCGCCAGCACGTGCACTCCGTGCGCCTGGATGTCGGGGGCGCATGCGTGACGCGTCAGCAGATCGTCCAGCGCCAGGTCGCGCCAGCGCGCGTGCTTCCTCCTTCAGGCCACGCCCCGGAACAGGCATTGACGTTGAGCTACCCATCCCCGGATCGATGGGTGAGCTACCTTTTTCCCGGATTGCATCACGCGTGCGTCGCGCAGGTGATCCTCAAACCGGCAGATGCACCGCCGCCGTGACAGGAATGTTGCAGGTTGCACACCACCCTGCACCGTTCGTTGGTTTTCCGTAAAGAAGGTTTCATGTTCCGTTCGCATAGTGGCCATGCACCGCGCATCCGTGCCGGTGACCACCCCCAATGCAACGGACCACCATGCAGACCCGACACCTGACGATCGCCGTGGCGATCGCGCTCTCCGCCGCCAGCGCCCATGCCGCCACCGCCGCCGATACCGGCGCCAGCACCGATGCCGCGCTGAGCGCGCAGACGCTGGATACTGTCTCCGTGATCGGCCAGGGCGAGACCCGCCAGGTGCAGCGCATCACCACGGTGGACAAGCAGGTGCTGCCGCCGGGCACCAGCGGCCAGAAGATCCTCGACCGCCTGCCAGGCGTGTCGGTGCAGTCCAACGATGCCTTCGGTGCCAACGAGGAGTCGCAGACCATCAGCCTGCGCGGCTTCGACAAGAGTCGCCTCGGCTACACGCTGGACGGCATCCCGCTGGGTGACAACAGCTACGGCAACTACAACGGCCTGAGCATTGCCCGCGCGATCATCGCCGAGAACCTGGCCGGCGCAGAGCTGTCGCAGGGCATCGGTTCGCTGGGCGTGGCCTCGACCAGCAACCTGGGTGGCACCATCCAGTACTTCTCGATGGACCCGTCGACCGAATTCGGTGGCCGCGCCAGCGTCACCGTTGGCGACAACAGCCAGCGCCGCGGCTACCTGCGCGTGGACACCGGCGACATCAACGGCTTCTCGGCCTACGTCTCCGGCGTACACCAGGACCAGGACATGTGGGCCGCGCCGTACCAGAACCAGACCACCCGCCAGTTCAATGCCAAGGCGGTGTGGAACGTGGGCGACCATCGTTTCGGTGCGTTCGTCGCGACCTCGCGCGCCAGCCAGGCCAACTACGCCTACCTGTCCAAGGACATGCTGGCGCGCGGCTTGGGCTATGACTGGAACATCTACGCGCCGGACTGGGAGCGCGCCGTCGCCGCCGCATACTGCGCACCGGGCACGCTGGACCGCAGCAAGTGCAAGTTCAGTGGTGGCGTCAACAGCATCGACGATGCGTACTACCAGAGCCGCGCACTGCGCGACGACAACCTCTATTCGGTCGATGCCGACCTGCGCCTCGGTGAGCAGGGCCGCCTCAAGCTGCTGGCCTACCACCATGACAACCGTGGCCAGGGCCACTGGTGGGCACCGGGCCAGCCGTCCTACCCGGGAACCGACAAGATGCTGCCGATCTCGATCCGCAGCACCAACTACACGATCAACCGCGACGGCCTGACTGCCGCGCTGTCGTGGACGGTGGGCATCCACGAGCTGGAAGCCGGCCTGTGGTACGAGCAGAACGACCATAACGTCTCGCGCAACTTCTACTACATCAGCGGTCCGTTCCTGGACGACCTGTACCTGAAAAACCCGGACCGCCTGCTGTTCAACCAGGACTTCGACATCCGCACGCGCCAGTTCTACGTGCAGGACCGCATGCGCTTCCTCGACCAGCGCCTGACCGTGGACGTCGGCATCAAGAGCCCGAACACCCGCATGCGCGCCACCGCCAACCCGGGGGTGGAAACCAGCATCGCCTCGGGCACGCTGACTGCCAAGGAATCGGTGCTGCCGCAGCTGGGCCTGGGCTTCAAGCTCAACGCCAACAACGAGCTGTTCGCCTCGTATGCCGAGAACATCGCTGCCTTCGTCGGCGGTGGCAGCGGCGGCCCGCTGCAGGTGTCGCCGGAATCGTTCGCGGCCAGCGCCGGCCTGGAGCCGGAGAAGTCGAAGAGCCTGGAAGCCGGTTTCCGTACTTTCGGTGAGAAGTACCAGGCGTCGATCGCGGCCTACAACGTGAAGTTCGACAACCGCCTGCTGTCGCTGAACCCGTGCTCAAGCATCGAAGTCGGCACGCGCCCGGAGTGCGTGACCCGTTTCATCAACGTCGGTTCGGTAAAGAGCCACGGCGCGGAGCTGACCTTCATACTCAAGCCGATCGACGGCCTGCAGTGGTACAACGCGCTGTCCTGGAACAAGACCACCTACGAGGACGACTACCTGTCCGGCGGCGCGGTGGTGCCGGTGGCCGGCAAGATCACCGTGGATACGCCACAGCGCATGGCCTCCAGTGAAATCAGCTGGAACCGCGATGGCTTCTTTGCCAGCCTGCGTGCCAAGTACACAGGCAAGCGTTACTACACCTACACCAACGACCAGTCGGTGCCGGGCGTGACCACCTTCGACGCCGGTGCGGGCTACGACTTCGGCCCGGGCATGGGCCTGCGCAACGTGCGGGTGTCGTTGAACGCGACCAACCTGACCAACAAGCGCTATGCCGGCCAGCTGAGCTCGTTCGCACCGACCGATCCCAAGGGCACGCGTTATGCGATTCATGCGAGCGCACCGCGGCAGCTGTTCATGACGGTGGCGGCGGAGTTCTAAGTCAGAAGCAGGCGCTGCGGCGCGTTGATTGTTCCTGCATGGCGTGGGTAGGCAGGCCCATGCAGGACACGCCGTAAACCCATCCATGGGGGCTCGATCGGCGCATCCATGCGCCTCACGGTCCTGCATGGGCCTGCCTACCCACGCTGGACAGTTCCCCGCGCCGGCGCGGAGACAATTGAAAGCAAATGCAAAAGCAAAGAGCCGGGCAATGCCCGGCTCTTTGCTTTTCAAGCTTTTCAAACGCAATCCCTCTGGTGGATTGCTGGCCGTCTCGCGGGAAATCGTCTGGAGCGGGGGGCTTGCGCTGGCCAGGACCGTCCACGGCATGGATGCCGTGGCCGAGCCTACAGGGACGTACTTGCGGCGTGTCCTGGCCAGCGCAAGCCCCCCGCTCTCTCCGATATCAATCAAGACGCCACAAGTCGCCAACGCATTTCATTCCGGCGCCAGCTGGTCCATCCGTATCCGGTTGGCGAACAGCGAGAACGCCAGCATGCCGGCCAGGCCGTTGGCGCGACTCACCCAGTGCGGCAGCCAACGCGGCGGCTTCAATACACCGGACTCGAACAACGGCGCGAACGCAATCGCATCGGTCAGGCTCATCTTGCCGGCGAACAGCCATCGGCAGACCTGCAGGCGATCCTCGGCCAGCATGTGGCGGAAGAAGGTATGCACCGACACCAGCCCGCGCAGGTACACCGTGTCCTTGGTGAAGGCCAGGCCGCCACTCGGCGGCACACCGCGGAACACCCGCTGCGCCGAGGCGAAGCTCTCTTCCGGGTTCTGCCCGGCATCGCAGAAGTAGCGGAACACCTCGATGAAGTCCGCACCTTCGCGCGCCATCGCGATTGCCTCGGTACGCAGGCTGATGCGCTTGAGGCGCTCGATGTCGATGCTGCCGGTGATCTGTTCAGCGAACGTCGCCAGCCCTTCCTGGGTGGCGGTCACCCGTGGCGAGGACAGTGCCAGGCTCGGCAGCACAGGCTGCTCACGGCCGTTCAAGGCGGTCAGCGAATGCACCAGCGCTTCGTGGTGGAACAACTGCGCGCGGTCGTAGGCGCTGAAGCGCGCACTGGTGCGCAGGCGGATGCGGGTCGGGCCGGCGGCGGCCTTGGACACCAGCTCCGGATCGAGCTGCACCTGGATGATGCGCGACTCGAAGAACGCGTCCAGATCGTTCTGCAGCTGCAGCTGCAGGGCAATGGCCGAAACCGGCACCTGCTCTTCCGGCGCCAGCAGTTCGTGATCGAGTTCGGCAGCAATCTGGATGAAGTGACGCGCCGCTTCGCGCGTGCTTGGGCCATTGCCCGGCAGCGGCTGCTCGGGGGCGCCGAACAGCTGCACCGAGCAGGTATCGACCGCAGCCGTGCCCAACCCTTCCAGAAGCTGTGCGGCCAGGTCCCAGCTCTGCGCCGACTGCCGCACGTAGTGACCCAGCGGATGGCTGTCATCGCAGTCGGCGGCAATCGCGGCCAGCGCGCGGCGCTCTTCGCTGAAGTTGAGCCGAGGGTAATCCACCTTCGGCAGCACCGGCTGGCCACGCGCCACGCTGTCCAGGAACGGTGCCTGCAGCGTTGCCGGCCAGCTGGTCAGGCCCAGCAGGCGGATGCCTCCCACGGCCTCGACCAGGCGCGCATCGAGCGCTGCATGGTGGGCCACGTCACGGTCCAGCGTCGCGGTCGGTTCCATGCGCGGACTATAGCGCCCTGCCCTTGCTTTGGTAGGTGCCAACCTTGGTTGGCATCCGCCGAAGGCGGGCTTCGGACAGATTCGTGCCAACCAACGTTGGCACCTACCAGGAGCGGGCAGTTGGCATCCACCCGAAGCAGGCAGAGGCGGGTTTCATTGCAGGGGTCAGAGCCCATTGCCGCGCGATGGGATCCGACCCCGCAGTACCGATCAACGCCTACGCGGCTTGCCGGCCGGGCGGAACTGCTGCCCCTTGCCCTTCCTGCCACCCCGCTCCTGCGCGGTCTCGGCCTGGCGAACGGCCAGCTTGGCCGCGGCGGCGGCCACTTCTTCCTTCAGCTTGAAGTAGTTCAGCAGCCGGCTTTCTTCAATCTCGCCCGCGTCGATCGCCGCACGCACCGCACAACCCGGTTCCTGCTGATGCATGCAGTCGTTGAAGCGGCACTGCGCCGCCAACGCTTCGATATCGGCGAAACCGCCTTCGGCCAGCGTCTCTTCACCGGTTGGCTTCAGTTCGCGCATGCCGGGGGTGTCGATCAGACAGGCGCCCATCGGCAGCGGCATCAGCGCGCGATGGGTGGTGGTATGGCGGCCACGCGAGTCATTGGCGCGCACCGCATTGGTCTTCATCCGCTGCTCGCCCAGCAGGGTGTTGGTCAGCGTCGACTTGCCGGCACCGGATGATCCCACCAGCACCACGGTGCGGCCCGGGCCCAGCCACGGTTCCAGCACCGCCACGCTGTCGGCATCCAGGCCGTTGATCGCATGCAGGGCGATGCCCTGCATCTCCAGCTCTTCCAGCACCGCCAGCGCATCCTCGCTGTATTCGGTCTGGTCGGCCTTGGTCAGCACCACCACCGGCTCGGCACCGCCACCGCCGACCAGCAGCAGGTAGCGCTCGATGCGGCGCGGATTGAAGTCGGCATCCAGGCCACAGACGATGAACACCGTATCGATGTTGGCCGCGATCACTTGCTGGTGGTAATGCTCGCCGGCCGCGCCACGCTTGATCGCGGTACGCCGCGGCAGCAGGGCAACGATGCGGATGCCATCCAGCAACACCCAGTCGCCCACCGCCGGCCGTTCGTGGCTGGGGAAGCGCGGGCGCTGCCATTCCGGCAGCGATTCGGCCTTGATCGCCGCATCCGGGCCATCGGCCACGACATAGTGCGTTCGATGCTGTTCGATCACCCGCGCCGGGCGGGCCTGCGGGTGGGCGGCCATCACAGCCTGCCAGTCGGCCTGCTGCGCCGGGCCTGGCCAGGGCCAGCCGATGGTCTGCAGGGCGGTGAAATCGAGTGTCTGGGTCATCGCCGCCATTCTACCTGCGCCAGTGCCCCGCCAGCCCAACAACGGCAAGCCCTGGGGCCTTGCCATGCGCTGCAGCAATTCCGCTACCATGGAAGCCCCATGCCATTCGACGGCCCACCGCCCATGTCCACCCCCTCGCCCAAGCCCCTGGTCATCCGCGAGCGCCTCTCCGAAGTGCGCTACGAAATCCGCGGAGAACTGGCACGGCGAGCGCGGGAGCTGGAGGCGCAGGGCCGCAAGCTGATCAAGCTCAACATCGGCAACCCCGGTGCGTTCGGCTTCCGTGCACCGGAACACCTGCAGCGCGCGATCGCCGATGACATGGGCCGCACCGATCCCTATACCCACCAGCAGGGCCTGCCGGAAGCGCGTGAAGCCATTGCCGCGGCCTACGCCCGTCGCGGTGCGCCCGATGCACACCCGGATCGCGTCTTCGTCGGTAACGGCGTCAGCGAGCTGATCGACCTGTCGCTGCGGGCGTTGCTCAACCCGGGCGACGAAGTGCTGGTGCCCTCGCCGGACTATCCGCTGTGGTCGGCCTCGACCATCCTCAATGACGGCCGCCCGGTGTATTACCGCTGTGCGCCGGAGAACGGCTTCCAGCCGGACCCGAGCGAAATCGAGACGCTGGTGTCCTCGCGCACCCGCGCCATCGTGCTGATCAACCCGAACAATCCCAGCGGCGCCAGCTACCCGCGCGAGCTGCTGGAACGCGTGGTCGAGATCGCGCGCCGCCACAACCTGCTGCTGCTGGTCGACGAGATCTACGACCAGATCCTGTACGACGACGCGGTGTTCCAGCCGGTCGCGCCGCTGGCCGGCGACCACCCGTGCCTGACCTTCAGTGGCCTTAGCAAGGTGCACCGCGCCTGCGGCTGGCGCGTGGGCTGGGCCCACCTCAGCGGCGACGATGCGCGCCTGGGTGACTTCCGCGCCGCACTGGACCTGCTGGGCGCGCTGCGCCTGTGCGCCAACGTGCCGGGCCAGTACGCCATCGATGCTGCGGTGAATGGCCCGGATACCATCTCCGGACTGTGCACCCCGGGTGGCCGCCTGTATGAAACCCGCCGCGCGGTGATCGAGGCCTGCGAAGCCAGCGAGCACCTGTCGCTGGTCGCGCCGGCCGGTGCGCTGTACGCGTTCCCGGCCGTGGTCGGTGCCGCAGCCAAGGGCTTCGACGACCATGATTTCGCGCTGGACCTGATGAACAACGAAGGCGTGCTGGTGGTGCCGGGCTCCAGCTTCAACGTGCCCTACCGCCATCATTTCCGCGTGACCCTGCTGCCGGAAGCCTCGGTGATGCGCGATGTGTTCGCCCGCATCGACCGCGTGCTGGCCCGCCGTGCCGAGGACGCGACCAAGGTCGTGCCGCTGAAGCCACGCCGCTCGGTGGCCTGAGCCGTGGCGCTGTCCTACCTTGCGCTGGGCGATTCGTACACGATCGGTGAAGCGGTGGCGGTCGAAGGCCGCTGGCCGCACCAGCTGGCCGCCGCCCTGCGCGCGCAGGGCGTGGACCTGGCCGAGCCACAGACCATCGCCACCACCGGCTGGACCACCGATGAGCTCGACGCCGGCATCGACGCAGCCGCGCCGCAGGGCCCGTTCGATTTCGTCAGCCTGCTGATCGGCGTCAACAACCAGTACCGCGGCCGACCGCTGGACGAGTACCGCCTGCAGTTCCAGGCGCTGCTGCAGCGGGCAATCGGCTTTGCTGCCGGCCGCGCCGAACGTGTGCTGGTGCTGTCCTTCCCGGATTGGGGCACCACCCCGTTCGGTGCTGGCAGTGGCCGTGACCTGGCCGCGGTCGAGATCGAGACCGACGAGTTCAATGCGGCCGCTGAGGTGATCAGCACCCGGCTGGGCGTGGCCTTCGTCGATATCACCGACATCAGCCGCGACCGCGGCACCGATCCGGCGATGATCGCCGAGGACGGCCTGCACCCCTCGGCGCGGATGTATGCGCTGTGGAGCGAGCGGGCACTGCCGGTGGCCGCGCACCTGCTTGGCGGCACGGACTGAAGCGATGGACGGCATGCCACGGACTGGCACGCCGCTGCCCTGCACTCCTCTGACGAGCGCGCAGTCTCGCTTGATCGCCGAGGCATTCCGTCCAGCGCAGGCCTGGGGCAACCGCCGCGACTACTACTACGCCCGCAGCAAACTCGGCAGCGACCCCCTGTACGACGGCGTGTTGCAGCACCTGCCTGACGACGGGCAGCCGCTACTGGACCTGGGCTGCGGACTGGGCCTGTTGGCCCACGTGCTGCGCCAGCGTGGCGGTACCCAACGCTACCTGGGCGTAGACGTGGATGCCGCCAAGATCACGCGCGCCCGGCGCGCTGCCGTCGATCTGCACGATGTGCACTTCGATTGTCTGGATCTGCAGGCGCCGCTGCCGGCACGGGCCGGGCACGTATTGCTGCTGGATGTGCTGCAGTACCTGGACGCGGGTCCGCAACAGGCGCTGCTGCGCGCGGCCAGTGCGCGGGTGGCCCCCGGTTGCCGCCTGCTGCTGCGGACGCCGCTGGCCACCGGCGATGGCCGCGACCGCACCACCCGGGTGGCCGACCGGTTGGCCTGGCTGGTTGGCTGGATGGGCACGCGACCGTGCCACTACCCCGATCCAAAGGTGCTGCAGGCGACGCTGACCGAAGCCGGATTGCAGGTGACGGCCCCCCGGCCGCTGCACGGGCGTACCCCCTTCAACAGCTGGCTGCTGGTGGCGCACCGCATCCGCTAGCGCCGCGCCATGCCCGGCGGATTCCATCCATGCCGCTGCGCTCGCCGGGCGTGGCCCGGCGCTACCGGTTATCCGGGCGGCAGTTCGGCCTTCAACCCACGCTCATCGAGCGCCTGCAGCACGCGCTCGATGATCTCCAGGTTGTGGCCGTGCGCCGCACCTTCATGCAGCAACACGATGGCACCCGGGCGCAGGTCAGGCAGCAGCCGTGCCAGCACGCCGTCCGGCGTGCAGTCGACCCCGTCGTAGCCGCGCGCGCTCCAGCCCACCCGGACCAGTCCCAACCGCTGCAGCACCGGCGCCACGAACGGGTTGGTCATGCCCACCACCGAGCGGTACCAGCGCACCGGCTGGCCACTCAGCGCCTGCAATGCGTGCTGGCAGCCCTCGATCTCGGCATGCATCGCGGCCGGGCCAAGCCGCCAGAAGCGGGCCTGCGGGTGGCTGAGGCTGTGGTTTCCCAGGTCATGCCCGCGGCGCAGGATCTCCTGCACCAGTTCCGGCTGCGCCAGCGCGCGCGCGCCCACCAGAAAGAAGGTCGCACGCGCCTGGTGGCGGTCCAGCAGGTCGAGCACGGCACCAGTTTCCTGGCTGGGGCCGTCATCGATGGTCAGCCACACCGTGTTTCCGGCCTTCGGTAACCGGGCCAGCACGGGCGCATAGAAACAGCTGTTGGGCAGGAACACCGGCACCATGAACAACGCATGGCTGGCCACCAGCAGCGGCAGTCCCCACTGCCAGCCGGCCAGCACCCAGGCCAGGATCACGACCATCTGCGACGCCACCAGCCAGGGCAGCCAGCGCCAGGGGCGGGCCGGGATGCGATGCAATGTTCCTTCGCTGCTCATCCCCCATGATGCCATGGGGGTTAGAATTGACGATTCGAATTCCCGGAACCCAGACGTCCATGTCCCTCGATCCCGCCCTGCGTTCGCGCATCGAAACCATTCTCAACGACAACCGCGTCGTGCTGTTCATGAAGGGCCAGCCGTCGATGCCGCAGTGTGGTTTCTCGGCCAAGGCCGTGGGCGCCCTGCAGGACCTGGGCATCGAGTTCGCCCATGTCAACGTGCTGGCCGACCAGGAAATCCGTGAAGGCATCAAGGCCTATGGCGACTGGCCGACCATCCCGCAGCTGTACATCGACGGCGAACTGGTCGGCGGCAGCGACATCGTGCTGCAGATGGCCGCCAGCGGCGAGCTGAGCAGCGTGCTCGGCCTGGCCGCGCCGGACCGCACCCCGCCGAACATCACCGTCACCCCGGCCGCCGTGGAAATGCTCAAGGGCGCGCTGGCCGACGCCCCGGGCGCCGCCCTGCAGCTGAGCATCGACGCCGGCTTCCAGCCGAACTTCCAGCTGGCCCCGCACGACGAAGGCGCGATCGCCGCCGAATCCAACGGCCTGCGCGTGCAGTTCGACCTGGCCAGCGCCCGTCGCGCCAACGGCATCACCATCGACTGGGTGGACGACATCCGCGGCAAGGGCCTGGCGATCGACAACCCGAACGCGCCCAAGCCGGTGCAGGAAATCAGCGTGCGTGATGCCGACGACCTGGTGCGTGCCGGCAACATCACCCTGGTGGACGTGCGCCCGGCCGATGAGCGCGCCATCGCAGCGGTCGGCGTGCCGTTCAAGAGCTTCGACGGCAACGGCCGCGCCGAACTGGAAGCTCTGCCCAAGGACACCGCCCTGGCCTTCATGTGCCACCACGGCGGCCGCAGCGCACAGGCGGCCGAGCAGTTCCGCGCGCTGGGCTTCACCAAGGTGTTCAACGTCACCGGCGGCATCAACGCTTGGTCGGAAGACGTGGACAACGGCGTGCCGAAGTACTGATCGGCACTGAAAAAGGGGACGGAGGGGATCAAGTCGTTTGTGCCTCAAACGACTTGATCCCCTCCGTCCCCTTTTTCTTATCCGGCAAACCCGCCTTCGGCGAGGTAGTCCAGTTCTTCCGGCGTCGGAATGCGGCCAACCACCGCGTTGCGGTGCGGGAAGCGGCCGAAGCGGCGGATGATGTCGCGGTGCAGTTCGGCGTACTGCAGGTATTCCTTGTCACCCAGCACGTCGAACATCGCCACCGAGCGGTCCTGGTCCAGCGGATCCTCGGAATGTTCGAACGGCAGGTAGATGAAGGCGCGCAGCTTGGGCACCAGCTGCAGATCCAGGCCTTCCTCGATGGCACGCGTGGCGTAGTGCCGCGCCAGGCCGTCGGTCGCATAGGAATGCGCGGTACCACGGAAGCAGTTGCGCGGAAACTGGTCCAGCAGCAGCATCAGGGCCAGCGCCCCTTCGGCACTGCCCAGCCAATGTTCGCGCGCGCGCGACGCCGCTGCGAAATGCTCATCCAGAAACAACTGGCGGAACTGCGCGTCGAACGCGTCGTCGCGGGCGAACCACTTCGCAGGGCCCGCCTCCTTCCAGAATTCCACCACTTGCGCGGCAACGTCCATTACCTACTCCCAGGCCCGGACGCCCCGCGCCCGGCCTTCATCATCATTCGTCGAAGCGCAGGTGGCGGACCGACTTGCCGTTGCGCCGGATAAGCTTAAGCGCCTCGATGCCGATCTGGATATGGTTTTCCACGAACTGGGAGCTGACCTTGGCATCGGAGGCCTCGGTCTTGACCCCGTCCGGGATCATCGGCTGGTCCGAAACCAGCAGCAGCGCGCCGCTGGGGATGTGGTTGGCGAAGCCGGCGGCGAACACGGTGGCCGTTTCCATGTCGATGGCCATGCAGCGCATTGCCCGCAGCCGCTCCTTGAAGGCCTCGTCGTGCTCCCAGACCCGGCGGTTGGTGGTGTAGACGGTGCCGGTCCAGTAATCGTGGCCGAGGTCGCGGATCATGGTCGAAACCGCACGCTGCAGCGCGAAGGCCGGCAGCGCCGGTACTTCCGGCGGCAGGTAGTCGCCCGAAGTGCCCTCGCCGCGGATCGCCGCGATCGGCAGCACCAGGTCGCCCAGCTGGTTCTTGCGCTTGAGGCCGCCGCACTTGCCCAGGAACAACACTGCCTTGGGCATCACCGCCGACAGCAGGTCCATGATGATCGCGGCGTTGGGGCTGCCCATGCCGAAGTTGATCATGGTGATGCCATCGATGGTGGCACTGGCCATCGGCCGGTCCAGGCCGATGACCGGCGCACCGGTCAGCTCCGAGAACGTATGCAGGTAGCCGCCGAAGTTGGTCAGCAGGATGTGCTGGCCGAACTGGTCCAGCGGTACGCCGGTATAGCGCGGCAGCCAGTTGTCGACGATTTCCTGCTTGCTCTTCATGGACGGTCCGGTACGGCGGGGGACCGGCTATTTTCGGCCAGCCGGGCGATGCCGTCGAGCAGCCGCATGCCACCATGTGAAGAAGGTCACTTGGCAAACACGCCGCCGCCCGGCTAGCGTCGGCGGCTTGGACTACGCCGCGAGGGGAACTACATGGCATCGACGTTGTTGCGCGTCGGGGTGGCATTGGCGCTGCTTTCATTGAGCACGGCACCGGCAGTGGGCGCCTCGCGCTTCGTCGCCGATCCCTACCCCAGCACCTACCAGGCCCATCCCGATGCGCCAGTGCTGATCCAGAACGCCACCGTGCTGACCGGCACCGGCCAGCGCCTGGACAACGCCGACGTACTGCTGCGCGATGGCCGCATCGTCGCGGTCGGCCGCCAGCTGCAGGCCGACCCCGGCATCACCCGCATCGACGCGCAGGGCAAGTGGGTGACCCCGGGCCTGATCGACGTGCACTCGCATCTGGGCGTGTACCCCAGCCCGGGGGTTGGCGCGCACAGCGACGGCAACGAGATGACCGCACCGGTCACCGCCAACGTCTGGGCCGAACACTCGGTGTGGCCGCAGGACCCCGGCTTCGCCACGGCCCTGGCCGGTGGCGTGACCAGCATGCAGGTGCTGCCGGGTTCGGCGAACCTGGTGGGTGGCCGTGGCGTGACCCTGAAGAACGTCCCGGCCATCACCTACCAGGCCATGAAATTCCCCGGTGCGCCGTGGGGGTTGAAGATGGCCTGCGGCGAGAACCCGAAACGGGTCTACGGCGAAGGCAAGGGCGTGACCCCGGCCACGCGGATGGGCAACGTGGCCGGCTACCGCGCGGCCTTCATCGATGCGGCCGACTACATCGCCAAGAACAAACCCAAGCCGGCCAAGCGCAAGGGCTGGTTCGGCAGTGACAAGGGCGACAGTGCCGGTGATGCCGGCGGCAAGCGCGATCTCAAGCTGGACACGCTGGCCGGCGCCATCGAAGGCGACATCCGCGTGCACATCCACTGCTACCGCGCCGACGAGATGGCCACCATGCTCGACCTGGCCAAGGAGTTCGGTTTCAAGGTCGCTGCGTTCCACCACGGCGTGGAGGCCTACAAGCTGGCCGACCGGCTGGCTGCCGACGGCGTCTGCGGTGCGCTGTGGGCCGACTGGTGGGGCTTCAAGATGGAAGCCTTCGACGGTATCCCGGAGAACATCGCGCTGGTCGACCGCCCGAAAAACAGCTGCGCCATCGTCCACTCCGATTCACCCGAGGGCATCCAGCGCCTGAACCAGGAAGCCGCCAAGGTGATGGCCTCCGCGCGACGCGCACGCATGCCGGAGATCACGCCCGAACGTGCCATCACCTGGATGACCGCCAACGCCGCCAAGGCGCTGGGCATCGAAGGCCAGACCGGCAGCCTGGAGGCCGGCAAGATGGCCGACGTGGTGGTGTGGAATGGAAATCCCTTCAGTTCGTACGCACTGGCCGAGCAGGTCTTCGTCGATGGCCGACGCCTGTACGACCGCAACGCGCCGCGAGCAACGCCGCGTTCCGATTTCCAGCTTGGCCAGGAGGTGCGCTGATGGGCGTGTTGAACAAGCGCCGCCGGGCATGGCCCGGCGCTACCTTGGTTGCGCTGTTGTTGATGACAACCGCAGCCTCGGCGCAGGACCTGTTGGTGCGCAACGCGACGGTGCATACCGCCAGCGCGCGCGGCAGCCTGCAGAATGCCGATGTGCTGGTGCAGGGTGGCGTCATCCGCGCGGTGGGCAACGGCCTGTCGGCACCGGCCGGCGCCACCGTGGTCGAGGCCAATGGCCGCCCACTGACGCCTGCACTGTTCGGCGGCATCACCGAGACCGGCATCGAAGAAGTTTCCGGTGAATCGAGCACGGTGGACAGTTCGCTGAAGATCGGCGAGCAACCGCTGCGGCCGGAATTCGACGTCACCCTCGCCTACAACCCGGCCTCAGTGCTGATTCCGGTCACGCGGCTGGAAGGCATCGGCTTCACTGCGTTGGGGGCAGCCACCGGCGGTGGCTTCGTGGCGGGCCAGGGCGGCGTGATGCGGCTGGATGGCAGCATCGACCCGATCGGTCCGCGCGCGCTGTTCCTGCGCATCGGCGCAGCGGCCTCAGAACTGACCGGTCATTCGCGCGCCGCACAGTGGATGCTGCTGCAGCAGATGATCGACGAGGCGCGTGGCCAAGTGGCTGCGGACTCGCCGCATGCATTGCTGACCCCCGCCGGGCGCCGCACGCTCAGCCGTTACCTGGCCGGCCAGGGCCGCATCGTGGTGGAAGTGGACCGTGCCGCCGACATCCGCCAGCTGCTGCGCTGGGCCGCCCGCGAGAAAGTGAAGATCGCCATCTCCGGCGCCAGCGAAGCCTGGCAGGTGGCCCCGGAACTGGCCGCTGCGCACGTGCCGGTGTTCGTCGACGTACTGTCCAATCTGCCCGCCAGCTTCGACCAGATCGGTGCCACCCTGGAAAACGCTGCGCGCCTGCAGCGTGCCGGCGTAGCGGTCTCCTTCGTGCAGCGCGGCGACGCCAGCCACAACGCACGCAAGATGCGCCAGCTGGCCGGCAATGCGGTGGCCAATGGCCTGCCCTGGGCCGATGGCCTGGCCGGCCTGACCCGGGTACCGGCGCAGGCGTTCGGCGTGGCCGACCAGATTGGCAGCATCGAACCCGGCAAGCGTGCCGACCTGGTGCTGTGGGAAGGCGACCCACTGGACGTGGCGCACTATGCAGAGCAGGTCTGGCTGGGTGGTCGTGCAATGCCGATGCGCTCACGGCAGACCGAACTGCGCGACCGCTACCTGCAGCGCAACGCGCAGCCCTGACCGCACACGAGGACACACCGATGGCCACACTGCGCTGGTATTTCGATTTCATCTCGCCCTATTCCTACCTGCATTGGCAGAAGCTGAAGCAGCTGCCGCAGTTCGCGCAGATCCAGACCGTGCCGATCGCCTTCGGTGCGGTGCTGCACCACCTGGGCAACCTCGGACCTGCGGAGATTCCGGCCAAGCGGCGCTTCATCTACCGCCAGCTGCTGTGGACCGCGCAGGCCGAGGGCACGCCGCTGCGCTTCCCGCCGGGTCATCCGTTCAACCCGTTGTCCGCCCTGCGCCTGTGCCTGGCCGCCGGCGCCAGCGCGCAGGCGGTGGACGTGCTGTTCGACTGGATCTGGCGCGACGGCAATGCCGCCGACAGCGCCGAGGCGCTGCGCGAGCCCGGCACCCGGCTGGGCATCGATGATGTCGCCACGGCCATCGCCGAACCGGCGGTCAAGGAGCAGTTGCGGCGCAATACCGAGGCCGCGATCAGCGCCGGCGTGTTCGGTGTGCCGACCCTGGCCATCGACGGGGAACTGTTCTGGGGCAACGACGCCCACCCGCTGATGGCCGCGGTTCTGGCCGATCCTGGCCTGCTGCAGCAGCCCGAATGGCAGCGCCTGGCCAGCCTGCCGGTGGCGGTGCAGCGCAGTCGCTGAACAGGGCGTGGCGCGTTTCCCTCGCGCGCCTGGCTGGGATTTGAGATAGATTTCACGTTTCCGAACCTACAACCGCCCTGGAGGGGGAGCCGCGGATGCGCATCGGAATCGTCGTCGACTCGGCCTGCGACCTGCCGCAGGCCTTCATTGCCGAACACAACATCGTGCTGCTGCCGATCACCGTACGGATCGGCGAAGCGGTGCTGGCCGATCACCGCGATGAGCAGGCTACGCTGAGCTTCCTGCATGCGCATGTGGCCGAGCACGGTGCTGAAGCGGAGACCATTCCCTTCAGCGTCAACCAGATCCGCGACCTGTTCCTGCAGCAGCTGGTGATCGATTACGACCACGTGTTCTGCATGACCATCACCAAGACCCGTAGCCCGATCCACGACAACGCGCTGCAGGCCAGTTTCGCCATCCTCAACGACTACAAGCCGGTGCGTCAGGCGGCCGGCTACAACTCGCCGTTCGCGCTGCGTGTGCTCGACACCCAGAACCTGTTCGCCGCCCAGGCGGTGACGGCGGTGGAAGCGGTGCGCCTGCGCGACAGCAACGCCAGCGTGCAGCAGATCCGCGAGCGGCTGGAGGAACTGGCTGGCAACGTACACGGCTACATGGTCACCCGTGACCTGTACTACATGCGCGCGCGTGCGCGGCACAAGGGCGACCGTAGTGTCGGCCTGCTCAGCGCCGCACTGGGCAGCGCGCTGGACATCAAGCCGGTGCTGCATGGCTACCGCGGCGAGACCGGGCCGGTGGCCAAGATCAAGGGCTTCGACAACGCCGTGCAGAAGCTGTTCGCGGTGGTCGGCCAGCGCGTGCGCGCCGGGCTGATGACACCCACGGTGTGCGTCAGCTACGGCGGTGAGCTGGACGAGCTGCGCACCCTGCCCGGCTACGCGCAGCTGAAGGAAATCTGCGCCACCCATGGCGTGACCGTGTACGAATCGGTGATGAGCCTGACCGGCATGGTCAACGTCGGCAAGGGCGCGGTCACCGTGGGCTTCGCCGATGGGCCGCATCGGTTTGAATGAGGGCCAACGCAGGCTGGTATCTGCACATCGATTCCACCGCGACTGTGCCAGCCTTTCCACACTTCAAGGAGAACTCCATGCCTGCGCAGTACCACATCAGCCTGCCCGACCCGTCCAAGGCCCGCGGTAACGACCCCGACCTGTCCTTCCATTCGCAGGGTGCGGCCGGCTTCGCCGAAGAACTGCAGGATGCCCTGCGCAGCGGCACGCTGTTCGAGCGCTGGAAAGCCAAGCAGCCCGACCCGGATGCGGTGGAACCGCAGTGGGGCGTGACCGATCCGGAGGCCACCGTGACCGGCGAGCAGAAGGACCTGCGCATCAACCTGGTCGCCACCACCCGCATCGACAGTGACGTGTTCAAGCAGCGCCTGCGCCTGCTCGCCGGCAGCCACTGGGAGCTGCGCGACGTGCGTTGAGGCCATGCTCTGGTAGATGCC
Source organism: Stenotrophomonas maltophilia (assembly GCF_004920835.1). GTDB lineage: Bacteria > Pseudomonadota > Gammaproteobacteria > Xanthomonadales > Xanthomonadaceae > Stenotrophomonas > Stenotrophomonas maltophilia_AQ. The sequence goes on along the minus strand of NZ_QFHO01000018.1, from coordinate 23,751 downwards.
AACCTTGGTTGGCGCTTCTGAAAAAAGCTGCCAACCAAGGTTGGCAACTACCGACGAACCGCCGGGCATGGCCCGGCGTTTCCATTTCCCTACCAGCCACCGCCCAGCGCGCGGTACAGCTCCACCCGCGCGATCGCGGCGGTGGCCTGGCTTTTGGCCAGCGCGGCCTGGTTGTCCAGCGCAATGCGCTGGGTGGTCAGCACATCCAGCATGTCGACCACACCGGCCTGGTACTGCCGGCGCGCCGTACCCAGTGCGGTCTCGCTCTCATCCACCGCCACGTGCAGCTGCACCGTGCGCTGCTGCTCGGCACTGTAGCCATCAATGGCGTCGTCCACTTCATGCCAGGCCTGCAGCACGGTGCGGCGGAACTGCAGCGACGACTGTTGCTGCTGCAGCTTGCTCAGCGCCAAGTTGGCCTTCAACCGGCCGCCCTGGAAGATCGGCACGCTGATCGACGGCCCGATGCTGAAGCGGTGCGCGTTCCAGCCGTCCAGATCATCCAGCTGTTTGGCCTGGAAGCCAGCGTCGCCATTCAAGGTGATGCGCGGCAGGAAACTGGCCTTGGCCACGCCGATGCCGGCCGTTGCCGCATGCAGTGCCGCTTCGGCACGACGGATGTCCGGGCGACGCTCGGCCAGTTCACTGGGCAGCCCCACCGCTACGGTCGGCAACGCTGGCCAGTCACGGCGTGCATCCTGCAGCTGCGCGTCCAGCGCCTGCGGCGGCTGGGCCAGCAGGAACGCCAGCGCATTGCGCAACTGCGATTCACGATGCCGCAGCGGCGCGATGCGTGCCTGCAGCGATGCCACCTGCGCGGACGCGCTGGACACCTGCAGCGTGCTGGCAACGCCCTGCTGCTGGCGTGCCTCGGTCAGGCGCTTCATGTCGAGGGCGATGCTGAGGTTGTCCTCGGTGATCGCCAGCAGCTGCCGTGTCGCACGCAGCTGCAGGTAGTCACGCGCGGTTTCCGCCAGCAGCGCAATGCGCACCGCGTGTGCATCCTCCTCCGCCATCTGCACGCGTGCATCGGCCGCTTCCACCTGTCGGCGCACGCGCCCCCACAGGTCCAGTTCCCAGCTCAGGCCGATACCGGTCTGGAACAGCCCATAGTCATCACGGCCGCCATTACCGGATGGATCATTCAGGCCCACTTCGCTGTTGCGTGCGCGCACGCCACTGGCGCTCGCGCTGACGCTGGGCAGGCGATCAGCGGCAGTGATGCCGCGTGCGGCGCGGCTCTGCTGCACGCGGTTGGCCGCCAGCTGCAGGTCCAGGTTGGCCGCCAGCACCTGGCTGGCCAGCTGGCCCAGCAGTGGATCATCGAAGCCGGCCCACCAGGCCGCGTCCTGGTCGATGGCGTTGCCGGCGACGGCCTCACCCTGCCAGTCGCTGGGCAGTTCCGCCTGCGGGCGCACGAAGTCCGGCCCCATCGTGCAGGCAGCCAGGACCGTGCACACGCTGGCCGCAACGAAGGTGCGGAACACGGTGACCGCGCTCATGCACCCTCCTCGCCTTTGTGGCCCTGTTCGCGCTGCGCACTCTGCGCACGCGTGCCGCTCCCCAGGTCAACGCTGGCTTCCACCGACATGCCGGCACGCAGCTGCTCCAGCAGCGGCTGACCCGGCTCCAGCACGATCTTCACCGGAATACGCTGCACCACCTTGGTGAAGTTGCCGGTGGCGTTTTCCGGCGCTACCGCGGCGAAGGTGACGCCGGTCGCCGGTGCGATGCTGTCGATGTGCCCGCGCAGCGGCTTGCCCGGGAACACGTCCACCTTCAGTTCGACCTGCTGGCCGGCCTGCATGCGGGTCATCTGCGTTTCCTGGAAGTTGGCGACCACGAAGGCGCGCTTCAGCGGCACCACCGCAGCCACCGGCGTACCCGGGGTCAGGTAGGCACCCACGCGCACTGCGCGACGACCGACCACGCCATCGATCGGTGCACGCAGCACGGTGTGCGACAGATCCAGTTCGGCGCGCGCCTGCGCCGCTTCTGCGCGTTGCACCGCAGCCTGCGCGGCCTGCACGCCCGCGCTGAGGATGTCGGTGCGCTGGCGTGCGGTCGACAGCGCGGCCTGGCCCTGCTGCAGATGCGCACTGGCCACGGCCTGCTTCGATTGCGCCTGCTGTGCGTTCTGTACGGTACCGGCGCCGTCACGGGCCAGTTCGCGGTAACGCTGCTGGTCGGCACTGGCCAAGGTCAATTCGGAACGGCTGACATCGACGCTGGCCCTGGCCTGTTCGATCAGCGAGTCCTGCTGGGCCAGCGCGGCCTGCGCATTGGCAAGCTGTGCACGGGCATTGGCCAGGTCGGCACGGGCCGCCTGCAGTGCTACCTGGTAGTCGCGGTCGTCAATGCGGGCAAGCACGTCGCCGGCCTTCACCGACTGGTTGTCCTCCACCTCCACGGCACTGACAAAGCCAGGAATCTTCGGCGCGACCAACGTGTAATCAGCCACCACGTACGCGTTGTTGGTGGCCTGGTGGCTGCCATCGCGCAGCAGCAGCCAGGCGCCGATGGCCAGGGCCAGCACGCCCAGGCCCAGGCCGGTGTGGAGAGTGGTTCTATTGATCGTCATGAGGGGGTTCCTGCGAAAGGTTCAGGCCACGGCACGTGGCGGATGGATGCGGGTGGGCATCCAGGCAATGAGGGGAATGAAGGCCAGCGCGACCAGCGCGACCACCCAGTACAGGTCGGCCGAGGTCAGCGCCTGTACCTGTGCATGCAGGCGCGCGCCCAGCTGCGGGCCCTCGGCCAGCCACGGTTGCTCGCCAAGGCGGTCGACCAGCACGGTGGAATGGAAATGACGGCGGCCCTGGGCGACGGCATCAAGCACGCCGCTGGCGAGCACTGCAGCGAAGCCCTTGACCGTGTTGAACCACGCCGAGGCAAACGGGCCGTCCTGCGGTGGCAGGCCGTTGGTCGCCAGCATCAGCAGCGGCAGTACCGCCATCGGCTGGGCAAATACCTGCAGCAGCTGCACCCACAGGAAGTTGTCGCGGATCCAGGCCACATCCAGATGCGAGCCCAACCAGCACGCCAGCGCCAGCATCGCCAGGCCCGTGGCCTGCACCCAGCGGCAATCCACCGCGCGAACGTTCAACAACGCCGCCACCAGCGGCAGCGCGATCGCCTGTGGCAACGCCACCCACAGCAGCATCGGCGCGGTCTGCAACGGCCGGTAGCCCTGCACGCTGGCCAGGAAGCCGGACGGGATCGAGATTACCGCCAGCAGCACGAACAGCACGCCACCCAGCGTCACCAGCGAGTAGCTGAGGTTGCGGTTGGCCAGCAGCTGCAGCTTGAAGAATGGCAGCGGATGGAACCATTCATTGATCATGAACAGCACCATCAAGCCGGCACCGCCACCGATCATCAGGGTGATCATCGGCGAGTCGAACCAGTTCAGGCGCGGGCCCTGCACCAGGCCCAGCACCAGCAGCACCAGCGCCGGCAGGCCCAGCGCCAGGCCCACGCCGTCGAACTGGGCGAAGCGCTCCAGCCGCAGCGGGTCCTGTGGCAGGCCCCAGCTGACCATCGCCATGGCGGCCAGGCAGTACGGCACGATCTGCCAGAACGCCCAGTGCCAGCCCACCTGCTCGACCCAGAACGCGGCCAGCGGCGTGCCCATGCTGGGGCCGAACGTCGCCGTCAGCGCATAGCCGGCCAGGCCATACAACTTGATGCCCGGCGGCAGGAAGCGCAGCGCCACGCTCATCAGCAGCGGCGGCAGCGCGCCACCGCACAGACCCTGCAGCGCGCGCAGCAGCAGGAAAGTCTGCAGGTTCGGGGCAAGCGGGCACAGCACACCCAGCACCATGAAGCCACCGATCATCGCCAGCGCGAAACGGCGCAGCGAGAAGGTGGCGGCGCACCACGGAGCGAAGGCCATCGCGCTGACCGACATCGCGCTGTACAGGGCAACAATCCAGCTGCCGTCATCGACGCTGAAACCCATCGCACCGCGGATGTCGGCCAGGGCGACCTTGGTGATGTTCTCGTTGAAGCCCGACACCAGCACCGCCAGCAGCACGCCACACAAGCCGACCAGGACGCGGCGGTCGAGTCCGGGGGCGGCGGCGGGACGGGGCGCTGCGGTGGCCGGAACAGCAGCGGCCGGCGTACTCATCGCCGGGCACCGATCCGTGCAGTACACGGCATGTTGGGGGTCATTGGAATGCGCTCAGTGAAACTCCGGGGAGCGCAGTCTAGGGAGCCGTTACCTTGCGAAAAATGGCGTGACCGGCATCCCAGGCGTGCGTCCGGCGCACGCCTTCCGCCGATCAGTGGCGAGCCGCCTCGACCGAATCGCACATGCTCTTGATCGCCCGCCGCAGCCACTGGTGGGCGGGATCGTTGTCCATCCGCGGGTGCCAGGCCTGCACCAGCGCCACGGTGCGCACCGGTACTGGCAACGGGAACATGCGCAGCGGCAGGCCCATATGGGCGATGCGATCGAGCATCACGCTCGGCATCTGCGGCAGCACAAGATCCGAATCGGCAGCGGCGAAGATCGCGCCATGGAAGGTGGGAATCACCACCGCCACCCGCCGCTGCAGGCCCAGCGCTGCCAGTTCCTCGTCGATCGGTCCGTGCGCCAAGCCGCGCCGGGACACCGCGATGTGGTCGCAGGCGGCGAAACGTTCGGCACTGATATCACCATCGAACAAGGGATGGTCGGCGCGCGCCGCACCCAGCAGCGAGGTGGTGAACAGGTGCTGCACCTTGGTTTCCGGGCTGTGCTTGCCGGCGGTGCTGATGTACAGGTCGATCCGCCCCTGCACCATCGCATCGTCATCGGTATCGCCCTCGGGTACGAAGCGCAGCATGCAGCCAGGTGCCTGCTGGCGGAACACCTCGCGCAGCCGCCCTCCATAGCTGCCGATGAACACGTCGTTGGCGCGCACGCTGAAGGTCCGCTCCAGGGTTGCCATGTCCACTTCACGGCCGGCATTGAACACGCGGTGCGCCTGCTCGATGACATCACGGACCTGCTCGCGCAGTTCCAGTGCCCGCGGGGTGGGAGCCAGCCCACGGCCGGCGCGCACCAATACCGGGTCGCCAAGCGCGGTCCGGATCCGGCCCAGGGTACGGCTCATCGCCGGCGCGCTCAGGTTCATCCGCCGCGCGGCGGCGGCCACGCTGCATTCGTCGATCAGCACGTCCAGTGCCAACAACAGGTTCAGGTCCGGCAGGGGCATGACAGTCTCCAGTAAACCAGATGACTCTACGACAATCGCCACTGGCATGAAGTGCGTTTGATGCATTCATTGACTGCCGCGCACGGCATGGGTGCGCGCGGTGACATCGGCGACCATCCCTGGCCTGCAAAGGAGACATCCATGTTCACTACCCTGCTGGTCGCCCTCGACGGTGGCCCCCAGCACGCACGCGTGCTGGACCTGGCCGCCGCCATTGCCGGCCCCCGCAGCCGCCTGCACCTGCTGTGCGTGCTCGACCCCGAGTACGCGCTGGCCGCCGACGCCAGCGACGCCGACCGCGTCGAGTACCCCGAAGCCGCGCGCCAGCGCTCGAGGGCCGAAGCGATACTTGCCGAGGCACTGGCCGAGCTGCGCGAACGCGGCGTCGATGCCATCGCCCAGATTCCTTCAGGTGACCCCGGCGAAGTGATCAGCGACCAGGCCCGGCGCCTGAAATGCGACCTGATCGTGATCGGCCACCGCCATCTGTCCCGCCTGGAACGCCTGTTCGAACCCTCGATCGGGCAATGGACCATCGACCACGCGCCCTGTCCCGTGCTGGTGGAAACCCGCGACCCACAGCCCTAGCAACCATGGCCTCCCGTTCCCCGTTGTTTCCCACCCGCGTCAACTACCGCGCCTTCGGCCGCCAGTTCGGCCGTGGCGAACAGGCACTGCTGGCGGCGATACGCCAGCTGCACGATCCTGATCAACAGGCCGATGGACTCGCCCAGCTGAGCAGCCTCGGTATTGATCCCGAAGGCTGCGACGCGTTCGTCGGCCTGCTGCCGCTGCTGGCCACGCCCACCGCCCCGATCGACCTGTTGCCCGCCGGCTCACCGTTCATCGCGGCCAGCGAACTGGACCTGCTGGTCTGCCTGCTGCGCATCGCCCAGTGGCGGCATGCACGCCCGCGCGAAGATGACACGCTGGCACCGTTGCGCCAGCAACTGGCGCGCTGTGCGCTGGCCGTGCAGACGGCAAACCTGCCGTTGCGGCAACGCTCGTTGTCACCGGTCGGGCTGAGGCTGCTCGACCCGGCCGGCTGGCAGCGGCAACGCTGACCCAGCGCAGGGATGCGGATCCACGGCATTCAGCAGTCGATCGTGCCATGTGCGCTGCCTTCGTCATCAAGCACATGCGCATGCAGGACCACCCGGTTGCGGCCGGCACGCTTGGCGGCATACAGGCCGGCGTCAGCATCGGCCAGCAGCTGATCAGCGCTGGCCAGCGCCGGCGGATGCAGGTAGCCCACACCAACGCTGATGCTGACCCGTCCCTCCGGCAACGGAAGCACTTCCACCGCCTCGCGCAGGCGTTCGGCCAGTGCCAGCACACCGGACAGCGGGCTTGCCGGCACGATCACCGCGAACTCTTCACCGCCATAACGGGCAACACTGTCGCCGCCGCGACCGGCAATGGCCTTCAACACCGCGGCCACGGCCTGCAGGCAGCGATCCCCGGCGGGATGGCCGTGCTGGTCGTTGAACGCCTTGAAGTGATCGATGTCCACCAGCAGCAGGCCCAGCTCGCTGCCACTACGCCGCGCACGGTTCCACTCGGCCAGCAGCAGTGCATCGAACTCGCGGCGGTTGGCCACGCCGGTGAGGCCATCCTGCCGCGCCAGCTGGTCCAGGCCCGCCTGCCGCTCCATCAAGTCGGTCTGCAGCAGGATGCTGCGCAGGCCGAAGCCCAGCGTCGCCACCACGAACCCGCTGACTGCCAACGGCCGCGCGTGATCGACCACCAGCGTGCCGACCACCAGCAGCAGCAGCGGCAGGATCATCGGGCCAGCCGCCTGCACCGTGCGCGCCAGCCGCGGGTGAGGCACGGCGCCCGGCAGCGGTGCCCGGCTCAGCGCCAGCAACGCCAGCAGCAGGAACGGCAGGTCGATCAGCAGGTCGTTGTAGGCACCGAAGGAATCTTCCGAGGTGTAATGGTTGATGTAATAGGCCACCAGCAGGTAGGCCAGCGCATACAACGCCAGCGCGCGGAAGAAGCTGCGCCGCTCGGGCACGTCGCCGGCCAGCCAGCGCACCACCGCGAAGCCGGCGATGCACAGGTTCTGGATATCGAACATGCGCTGCATGCTGACCAGCGCCAAAGGATCGATCTCGACCCGGTCGGCGAACGACTGCGTATGTACGAAGAACAGTACGCCCAGCAGTGCCGCCATCGCTGCATCGATCAGGCTGATGCTCAGCCGCTCGCGTCGTGCACGGGCCAGGATGAACACCATCGGCACGCCATACAGCACGTACAGGAACAGGCTGGCCTGCGGGGTGATGTCGGCACGGCCAGCACCCAGTGCGTCGAACATGTTGATGGCCATGCCACCGGCCCACAGCAGCAGCGCCAGTGCGGTTGCACGCCAGCCCAGTGCTGCGCGGTCGCGACGGGCCCGCCACAGGCAGGCGGCAGCCGCCAACAGGGGCGCGCCGGTCAGGAACACGAACGAGCCGGCACCCGCCCCTTCCGGCCACAGGGCCACCACCAGGCCATGGCACAGCACATACAGCAGCGCCAGCACTACCGGCATGCATCCCCCGATCCGCAAGGCCGTATGGACGCACGATAGTCCTGCCCGCGCCACAGCGGCGTGATCCACTGCGGCAAGACGACACTCCACGTGCACCGCCATGGTAGTGCCGGCCGCTGGCCGGCAGTCCCAGGGAATCACAGGGCTGCAGGTTGCCGGCCAGCGGCCGGCACTACCGGAAAGCCGTCAGCCGTGCAGGGCGCGGGCGTGGTGGGCGATGTGCTCGCCGATGAAACTGGCGATGAAGTAGTAGCTGTGGTCGTAGCCCGGCTGCAGGCGCAGGGTCAGCGGATGGCCGGCGGCATCACAGGCCTGCTGCAGGCGCTGCGGTTGCAGCTGGGTCTGAAGGAATTCGTCCGCCTCACCCTGGTCGACCAGCAGCGGCAGGCGCTCGCTGGCCACTGCGATCAGCTCGCAGGCATCCCACTGCGCCCAGTCGGCCGGGTTGTCCCCCAGGTAGGCATGGAACGCCTTCTGCCCCCACGGCACGTGGCTGGGCGCGACGATCGGCGAGAACGCCGACACGCTGCGGTAGCGCCCCGGGTTGCGCAGCGCGATCACCAGCGCACCGTGGCCGCCCATCGAATGGCCACTGATCGCACGTGCATCGGTCACCGCGAAGTTGGCTTCGATCAGCGCCGGAAGCTCCTGTGCCACGTAGTCGTGCATGCGGTAGTGCTTCGCCCACGGCGCACGGCTGGCGTTGAGGTAGAACCCCGCCCCCTTGCCGATGTCATAGCCTTCGGCGTCGGCCACGTCATCGCCGCGCGGGCTGGTATCAGGCGCGACGATGATCACGCCGTGCTCGGCCGCATAGCGCTGCGCACCGGCCTTGGTGATGAAATTCTGCTCGGTGCAGGTCAGCCCGCTCAGCCAGTACAGCACCGGCAGCTTGCGAGTCTCCGCCTGCGGCGGCAGGTACACGGCGAACTGCATGTCGCAGCCCAGCGTGGCCGAATGATGGCGGTAGACGTCCTGCCAGCCGCCGAAACAGGCGCGGTGTTCAATGCGTTCCATGGTGCTCTCCTGCGCGGCGCGTGAGCGCACGCGTGCTTCTGGTAGATGCCGACCTGGGTCGGCTTATCCACGCGCGGCGTGGATGCCTTTGTTGATCAGTTCATCCAGCTGCGCCAGCAGGCGCAGCAACGATTCGACGCCAGGCTGGCCATCAAGATTGCGATAGGCAGCCGCGGCCACATCGCTGCGCGGCGGCCACTGCCCGGCCGCGCGCGCCTCGTAAAGGCGTGGCAGGAATACCTGCGCAAGCCACTGCTCGAACGGCATGCCATCGTCGCTGCCGAAGGCCGAGGTCACCACACGCGGTGGCCACACCTCCCCCACTACCCAGCCCAGCGCACGCAACGCCTGCTCGATCGGGGCCACCAGGGCCGCGCGCGGGTCTTCCGCACGCGGCCGGTGCAGGGCATCCAGCCAGCCCATGACGCGGCTCAGTAGTGGACCACCGAACGGATCGACTTGCCTTCATGCATCAGGTCGAAGGCTTCGTTGATCTTGTCCAGGTCCATGGTATGGGTGACGAACGGGGCCAGTTCGATATCTCCCTTCATCGCGTCTTCCACCATGCCCGGCAGCTGGCTGCGGCCCTTCACACCACCGAAAGCAGTACCCATCCACTTGCGGCCGGTCACCAGCTGGAACGGACGGGTGGAGATCTCCTGGCCCGAACCGGCCACACCGATCACCACGCTCTGGCCCCAGCCACGATGCGCGCATTCCAGCGCCGCGCGCATCACGTTGACGTTGCCGATGCACTCGAAGCTGTGGTCCACGCCCCAGGTGGTCATTTCAACGATGACCTGCTGGATCGGCTTGTCGAAGTCTTTCGGGTTGATGCAGTCGGTGGCACCGAATTCGCGGGCCAGCTCGAACTTGGACGGGTTGGTGTCCACCGCGATGATGCGGCCGGCCTTGGCCTGGCGCGCGCCCTGGATCACTGCAAGGCCGATGCCACCGAGGCCGAACACCGCCACGCTGTCGCCTTCCTGCACCTTGGCGGTGTTGTGCACCGCGCCGATGCCGGTGGTGACGCCGCAACCGAGCAGGCACACGTGTTCCGGGTTCGCTTCCGGATTGATCCTGGCCAGCGAAACTTCGGCCACCACGGTGTACTCGCTGAAGGTCGAGCAGCCCATGTAGTGGTACAGCGGCTCGCCGTTGTAGCTGAAGCGGCTGGTGCCATCGGGCATCACGCCCTTGCCCTGGGTGGCACGCACCGACACGCACAGGTTGGTCTTGCCGCTCTTGCAGAACAGGCACTCGCCGCACTCGGCGGTATACAGCGGAATCACGTGGTCGCCGGGCTTGACGCTGGTCACGCCCTCGCCCACTTCCACCACGATGCCAGCGCCCTCATGGCCCAGCACCACCGGGAACAGGCCTTCCGGATCATCGCCGGACAGGGTGAACGCATCGGTGTGGCAGACACCGGTGTGGGTGATCCTGACCAGCACTTCGCCTGCCTTCGGAGGGGCGACGTCGATCTCGACGATCTGCAGCGGCTGGCCGGGACCAAAGGCGACGGCGGCACGGGACTTCATGGTGGACTCTCCAGACATAGGGAAAACGGGATGCACGGCGCGGTGATGCGCCATCGCTTACTTCAGGTACGAACGGATCAATGCGCTCATGTCGCGCACGCGTTCGGCGCGCTGTTCATCGGAGGCCGCAGGTTGGCCGAACTCCTCGCGCAGATGGGCCTCCATCACCTCGGACATCAGGCCGTTGACCGCACCACGGATGGCGGCGATCTGCTGCAGCACCGGCCCGCAATCGGCGCCGGCTTCCAGTGCGCGGTCCAGCGCATCGCACTGGCCGCGGATGCGGCGCACGCGGGCCAGGACCTTCTTCTTCTCTTCGGGGGAGTGCGGCATGGCGAACTCGCTCGGAACTATACTGGGGGATAGTATACACGCGCGAACGAATGAGGCCATATCGTGCTGGCGGAGCATGCTCCAGGGATAGACCGGTCCGTAAATATGAATGAATAATAAATAGATTCAATTGTTACTTTTTCATGACGTAGGGTGCCGTGTTCGCCTCTGCGTTTATCCCTGAGTCACATTGGCGTGACCAGGGAGAAATCATGTACCGACCGTTGTTCGCCCGCAGTCGCTTGTCTGTCGCGCTGGGTTCGGCATTGGTGCTGGTGGCCGCCGCACCGGCCATGGCACAGCAGGCCGCCACGCAGGAAGAGAAGGCCGAGCCCGCCAGCAGCACCAAGACCCCCGTACAACTGGACCGGATCACGGTCACCGGTTCTCGCATCTACCGCGCAGGCTTCGACACGCTGGAACCGGCCGCGGTAGTCAGCCGCGAATCGATCGAGAACTATGGCGATACCAACCTCATCGATGCGGTAACCCGGATTCCCGGCGTCAGCGCGGGCGTCAGTTCGCGGGGCGACCAGGCCGGCTTCGGTGCCGGCGTCAACTTCGCCAGCAAATTCGGCCTGGGCAGTAATCGCCTGCTGACCCTGGTCAACGGGCGCCGCTTCGTGACCTCCACCCCGCCCACCATCTTTGGTGCTGGCGGCGGCTCTGGCATCCAGGTCGACATGAACGCCATCCCCAGCGTCATGGTGCAACGCATTGAAAGCCTGAGCGTGGGCGGCGCCCCCACCTATGGCTCGGATGCGATCTCCGGCGTCAACAACATCATCCTGCGCGACAAGTTCGATGGCGCCGAAGTCGAGCTGGGCTACGGTAGAACCAGCAAGAACGACAACGAGCGCTACTCCTGGTCGGCCATCTTCGGTACCGACTTCGCTGATGGGCGCGGCCACATCGTGGTGGCCGCCGAGCTGGACAACGCCGACGGTGTGAACGCGCTGCAACGTGATTTCTACCGCCAGGGCTACAGCCTGCAGGCCAATCCCACGGTGGCCAATGCCACTTCCCAGCCCCTGCGCCGTCCGACCAATGATGGCCGCATCGACGGCAGCATTCCGTTCAACACCGGGCCGCGCGATGGCATCCCCGACCAGGTCTGGATCCGCAACCGGCGCATTGCCAGCATGACCTTCGGTGGCCTGGTGATGCCGGCCACCGGCAGCTACACGCGCAACGGCCTGGGTGACATCCTTGGCTTCGGCCCGAACAAAGACAAACTGTGGCAGTTCAACAACGAGGGCAAGCTGGTCGAGTTCAACCCCGGCACCAGCTACGCGGGCGGCAATGCCTCCGGCGGTGACGGCCTGAACCTGTTCGAGACGGTGCCGTTGATCGCCGACCTCGAACGACGCTCGGTGTTCTCCACCGGCAGCTTCGACTTCACCGACAACGTGCGCGGCTTCTTCGAGCTTTCGCGATACGAAGCGACCGCCCGCGAAACCCTGGACCAGAACGTCTACAACGCGGTGTCCTTCGGCAATGCGCGCCTGGACGGCGGCGGTACCGCCAGCGGCGCGCTGACCTTCAGTGCCAGCAATCCGTTCCTCAGTGCGGAAACCCGCAAGATCCTCGCCGACAACGGCATCACCTCGTTCCGCCTGTCGCGTTCTTCGCGCGACCTGTCGATGAACAACGCCAGCACCGAAACCCGCCTGACCCGTGCGGTGCTTGGCCTGAGTGGTGCGTTCGAGGTTGGGAAACGCAACTTCAACTGGGAAGCCAGCGTCACCCACGGCCGTGGTGACTTCGACTACCTCGGCACCGGCCTGATCCAGCAGAACTTCATCAATGCAATCAACGTGACCACCGATGCCAGCGGCCGCATCATCTGCGATGCCACGAGCCCGGGCACCACGGCCGATGCGAACTGCCGCCCGCTGAACCTGTTCGGCGAAAACCAGGCATCACGCGAAGCCCTTGACTATGTCTCCACCCGTACCGTAGCCAAGGCGCAGACCCGCCAGACCGTCATCAATGCATCGGTATCCGGCGGCCTGTTCGATCTTCCCGGCGGCGAGCTGTCCGCGGCGGCCGGCTTCGAACACCGCCGCGAAGAAGGCTCCTTCACCCCCAGCGAGTACCAGCGCCTGGGCCAGGGCCGTTCGGTGCCGACCCAGGCGGCCGAGGGCAAGTACCACACCAACGAAGTGTTCGCCGAAGTGCTGGCGCCACTGTTCAATCCCGACTGGGACCTCCCGGGCCTGCATCGCCTGGACCTGACCGCCAAGTTCCGCCGCGTCGACAACTCCGTAGCCGGCGCGTTCAATGCGTTCACCTACGGCATCCAGTACGAACCGATCGCTGGCCTGCAGCTGCGCGGCAACAAGACCCAGTCACTGCGCGCGCCCTCCATCGCCGAGCTCTACACCACCCAGCAGCCGGCCTACTACAACATCCCGGAAGTGTGCTCGCTGGACAATATCAGCGGCGGCTCCAATCCGGCGGTGCGTCGCCGCAACTGCCAGGCATTCTTCGCCGCTTACCCGGGCGCCGATCCGAATACCTTCCGCCAGCAACCGACCAATACGCTGGGCTCGACCAACGGCAGCACCCGCCTGCAGAACGAAACGGCGAAGTCGTGGACGGCCGGCATCGTGTTCGCGCCGGAATGGATCCCGGGCCTGCGCGTCGCCGCCGACTGGTATGACATCAAGATCAACAACGTGATCACCTCGCTGAGCGCCAACGACATCATCACCGGTTGCTTCGACAACGCCGACTTCAATGCCGCCAACGTGCCCAATGCCAACCGCTTCTGCGGCCTGGTGACGCGTGATCCGAACACCGGCGTGGCTACCAGCATCAAGACCGAGTATGGCAACGGCCCGGTGCTGATGTTCCGTGGCTGGACCGCCGAAGTCGGCTACCGTTGGGACCTGTCGCGCTTCGGCGTACTGGACCTGGACTTCTACGGCTACATGCCGAAGAACCGTGGCCAGGCCGCGAACCGGGACGTGCCGTTCGTCGAACAGGCGGGCAGCTTCAACGAGCCCAAGCGCCAGTTCCGCTGGACCGCACAGCACCGCATCGGCAACTGGAACTACGGCGTGGCCTCCAACTACACCAGCCGCGCCCAATACACCATGACCGATACCCCGGAAAGTCGTCAGTACTTCTATCGAGACAGCTGGACCACCTGGGACGCCAACGTCACCTACCGCATCACCGATGCCGCTCGCGTGACGTTGTCGGTGATCAACGTAGGCGACGACATCGGGCCGTTCCCGTATGTGCTGGATTCACTGGGCCGTCGCTACATGGCCAGCCTGCGCTACAACTTCAAGTAGGCCAGGCGCAGCGGTTCCACAGGCGGGGCCCGGTTTCCGGGCCCCGCTCAATCGAACAATCCCTCACCCGCCAACCGGGTCAGCTCATCCACCACATAGCGCACCTTGGGCCGCAGGTGGCGCGTCGGTGGCCACAGCGCATGGATGTCGATGTGCCGCTGCATGTGCTCGTCCAGCACCGATTGCAGTGCGCCGGATTCCAGGTGGCGACGCACCAGTGAAACCGGCATCTGGCAGATACCGAGCCCGGCGATGGCCGCTTCGATCACCGCGTCGCCGTCATTGAGTTGATACGGCGCACTGGGAATGAACGTTCCCTCGTCCTCCTCGCTGCCGATCCGCCACCAGACCGGCTGGCCATGGCGGAAGCCGACGATGCTGCGGTGCTGCGCCAGTTCCTCCACCGTGCGCGGCACGCCATGTGCCTGCAGGTACGCCGGCGATGCACACGTGACCAGGCGCTGGCGACCCAGCCGGCGCGCGACCAGATGCTCGGCATGGTGCAGCCCACCAAACCGGATCAGCAGGTCGATGCCCTCTTCGACCGGATCTACAAAGTGATCGGTGAAGGTCAACGTCAACTGCAGGTCCGGGTACTGCCGGCACAACCGCAGCAGCACCGGCAGAACCACCAGCCGCCCGAACGAGGACGGCATGTCGATGCGCAGCCGCCCGCTGGGCAGGCCGGCCGAACCCAGGCAGGCCTCGGCCGCGGAGATCTCTTCCAGCGCCGCCGCACACGACGCGTAGTACGCCTCGCCATCGGTGGTCAGTGCGATGCGCCGCGTAGTGCGGTGGAACAGGCGCACCCCCAACCGTGTTTCCAGCCGGGCGATGGCCTTGCCCACGGCCGAGCGCGAGATGCCCAATGCATCGGCGGCCTCGGTGAAGCTGCCCGAGCGTGCGGTAGTGACGAACGTCACCAGGCCATTCAAGGATTCCAGCGGCAGCATCTCTTACACCCCCATTGGGGACAAATAGTCCCGCACCAAGGGAGATCGAAGCGCTTTATGCGCCCGCATGTCAACTCCATCCTGTGTGCATCGCGCCTGTGGCGCCTCTCCCCCGCACCGAGATGACCGACATGACCGCCGCCCTCTTCCACCCCTACGACCTCGCTGGAGCCGCCCTGCGCAACCGCATCGCGATGGCGCCGATGACCCGCGCCCGCAATCCCGGCTCGATCGCCAACGCGCTCACCGCGCAGTACTACCGGCAGCGCGCCAGCGCCGGCCTGATCATCAGCGAAGGCACGCCGGTCTCGCCGCAAGGCCAGGGCTACATCGACGTGCCGGGCATCTGGTCAGCCGAACAGGTGGCCGGCTGGAAGCTGGTCACCGAGGCGGTGCATGCCGCCCAAGGCACGATCTTCGCCCAGCTCTGGCATGTGGGCCGCATGTCGCATTCCTCGCTGCAGCCCAATGGCGGCCAACCGGTAAGCGCGGGTACGCGCACGGTGGCCAGCGCGCCGAAGAACACCTCATTCGTGTATCTGGACGATGGCAGCCGAGGCCATGCTGATCCCACTCCGGCACGTGCACTGGCCACTGAAGAGATCCCGGCCATCATTGCCGACTTCGCACGGGGCGCCGACAACGCCATCGCCGCCGGCTTCGATGGCATCGAGCTGCATGCGGCCAACGGCTACCTGTTCGAACAGTTCCTCAACCCACTCATCAACGAACGCGAGGACCGCTACGGCGGCTCGCTGCCCAACCGCACGCGATTGATCCTGGAGACCGTCGACGCGATGGCCCAGCGCATCGGCGCCCACCGCATCGGCGTGCGCCTGGCGCCGAACAACCTCACCTTCGACATGCCGTACTACCCCGACAACGAGGCCACCTATCTGTATCTGGCCGAGGAACTGGGCAAGCGCGGGCTGGCCTATGTGCATCTCAACGACAACCTGCAGGCAGGGCAGTCGGTGCTGGGCGAAGCGTTCCTGCAGCAGTTCAAGCAGGCCTACGGTGGCACCGTGATCCTGGCCGGTGGCATGACCCGCGAGCGCGCCCTGCAACTGGTCGAGGCCGGCACCATCGACCTGGCCGCGTTCGGCCAGCCGTTCATCGCCAATCCAGATCTGGTCGAGCGCCTGCAACGCGATGTTGCACTCGCCATACCCGATCGCGGCACCTATTACGGCGGCGGCGAAGCTGGCTATCTCGATTACCCGCGCGCACAGTAGATCCCCGCCATGCGTGGATGCGGCCGCACCCGCACAGCGCCGGTGCGCCGCATCGCACAGCGGGCGTACACTGCCCGCCCGGATTCACTGGATACGCCCATGGATACGCCCACCGCATCATTCATCGTCAATCTCGACGTTCCCGATCTTGCGGTGGCTGAGGCCTTCTACACCGAAGCCTTCGGCCTGCAGATCGGCCGCCGCCTCGGCCCGGGCGCCGTGGAACTGCTCGGCGGACCAACGCCGCTGTACCTGCTGCAGAACGAGGCCGGCAGCGCCGCCACCGAGGACGGCGACGTGCGCGATTACGAGCGCCATTGGACGCCGCTGCACCTGGACTGGGTGGTGAATGACATCGAAGCGGCGTTGGCACGTGCGGTTGCGGCCGGGGCAACACTCGAGCAGCCGCTGCGCGAACATCGCTGGGGTCGCATCGCCGTGCTGGCCGATCCTTTCGGCCACGGTTTCTGCCTGATCCAGTTCAGTGGCGAAGGCTACGACGCGTTGCTCGAATGACCAGCGCGTGGTTCACCACGGCAACGGCACTGCCTCGCCGTTGGCACGCTCGCCGTAGTACAGCGACGGCAGCAGGCGGGAAAGAAAACTGAACTCCGTGTAGCAGTGCTTGAGCAGGCCCAGGCCTACCGCATCGCTGGCATCGCGTTGCGGATCGGTGCTGTCCAGGCCGAGCACGAAACGGCTACGCAGCACGCAGCCGAACGGGGTATCGCGTGCCACATGCAACATCTGCCCGTCGCAGGGATCACCGTGCGCATCCAGACGCACGTGATCACCAAAACCGATGCGCGCGGCGATCACCGCCGACACATCTCCTGCTTCCTGCGCCGCCCGCAGGTGCTCGGGTGCGAGCAGCGTGCTCGGGTCATGGAACTTCAAACGCGCCGCCACCGGCGGGATGTCGGCGAGCGATTCCACGGCATGGATGCTGGCGCCGTGGTAGCTGCGTCCGCGCTGCCAGGCCTCATCCCAGCCGCGATGTTCGACATGATCGACTGGATGCCACCAGCGGATGTGCTGGGTGGTCTCGAAGAAGGTAAACCACCAGTCCAGCATGCGGCCCTTGCAACCGTGCAGGTCAGTGCGCACCGCCACCAGCAAGGTGCCATCTTCCCGGCGCTGGATCCCGGTTTCCAGATGCATCGGTGCCGGGTCGAGCAGATCGTGGTGATCCAGCCAGGCGCGTGCGTTCACAGCGGTATCCATGAAGGTCTCCTACGGGGTTCGGATGCCCGACAATACGGAAACGTTCGTCGTTTCGCAATTACCCGGATGAGGTAAGATGGGCGCAATGAACAGCACCACCCTGCCCGAGCCCTCAACGCCGACCCGCCGCCGCGGCCGTCCTGCGCGGCCGGAAGCCGAAGTCCGCCACGCCGTGCTGCAGGCCACGCTGGAGCTGTTGCTGGCACAGGGTTACGAGGCCACCACCATCGAAGCGGTGGCGGCGCATGCCGGGGTGGCGAAGAAGACCGTGTACCGCCACGCCAGCAACCGCGAGGAACTGGTCGGATTGGCGGTGCGCGAGTGGACCGACGGCTTCGCGCCGCAGCTGCAGCGCGATGCGCGCAATGCCCAAGAGGTCGTGCCGTTGCTGCAGGTCATCCTGCAGGCAGTGTGTGCACAGGCGCTTTCGCCGCAGGCGGTGCAGGTGTTCCGTCTGCTGGCGACGGACTTTCCCGGCAAGGAAGCGCTGCTGCAGGCCTACCTGGACAACGGCATCGAGCGCTGCCGGGCGCTGCTGGCCGACTGGCTGGCACGGCAGCAGCAGCGTGGGCTGCTGCGCGAGGGAGATGCCGCGTGCATGGCACGGCTGATCCTGGCGATGGCCGTGGCCGAGCCACTACGCGAACGCGTGATCGGTGTGGTGGCCGAGGATGCGCCGGTAGAGGTGCATCTGCGCGAGTGCATGGCGTTGTTGGCGCCGGTGTTGCAGGCGCCGTAGCGTGGCACCATCCACGCATGGCGTGGATCTACTGGAGCAGACCAGCATTCACTCCCGCAACATATCCACGAACGCGCGCAGCGCACCGGGCATCTGCCGCTGCTTCGGGTAGTACAGCGCGAAGCCGGCGAACGGCTCGCTCCAGTCTTCCAGCACCGCCACCATCTGGCCCGATTCGATGTAGGGCCGCGCGGTGTCTTCCAGCACGTAAGCCAGGCCGATTCCATCGAGCACCGCGCCAACCACGGTGCCCTGCTCGCCCAGCGTGAGCCGTCCGGGCACGTCGATCTCCAGCGCCTGCCCACCGCGCTCGAACTGCCACTTGTACAGATGCCCGCTGGCGAAGCGGAAGCGGATGCATTCGTGTGCAGCGAGATCGCGCGGATGCTGTGGCGCCGGGTGACGCCGCAGATAGTCCGGCGAGCCGACAATCAGCCCGCGCAGCGGTGGCCCCATAGGCACTGCCACCATGTCCTCGGGCACGAACTCGTGCAGGCGCACGCCCGCGTCGTAGCCCTCGGCCACGATGTCGACCAGGCCGTCGTTCTCGGTCAGCTCCACCCGCACGTCGGGATGGGCGCGCAGGAAGCGCGCCAACCGCGGCCCCAGCTGGGTCGACACCGCCGCGCGGGTGGCGTTGATGCGCAGCAGGCCAGCCGGGACAGCACGGAACTGATTCATCTCCTCCAACGCATCGTGCACCTGCCCCAAGGCCGGCTGCAGGCGCTCCAGCAGCCGCTGCCCGGCCTCGGTCAGGGCCACGCTGCGGGTGGTGCGATGGAACAGGCCCACCCCCAACCGTTCTTCCAGCGCGCGGATTGCATAGCTCACCGCCGAGGTCGACAGCGCCAGCTCGGCGCCGGCACGGCGGAAGCTGCGGTGGCGGGCGACTGCGGCGAACGCAGCCAGGTGGGAGAGATTGTCAGTGGCCATGATTGTGCAGTTTCACTTGATGAATCATGCCGATATCCGTGCTTCTTGCCGCTGGGTACGGGGCGTATTGTAAAACGCCTTTCGACAAACCCTGCCAAGGATTCCCCATGTCCCTCGCCCGTGGTTACGCCGCCCATTCACATACCGACCCACTGATCCCGTACGAGTTCGAACGCCGCGCGGTCGGCCCGGACGATGTGCGTATCGAGATCCTCTACAGCGGCATCTGCCACTCCGACCTGCACCAGGCCCGCGACGACTGGGGTGGCTCGATCTACCCGATGGTGCCGGGCCACGAGATCATCGGCCGCGTGACCGAGGTCGGCAGCAACGTCACCCGCTTCAAGGTCGGCGACCATGCCGGCGTGGGCTGCATGGTCGATTCCTGCCGCCACTGCGATGCCTGCGAGCACGATCTGGAGCAGTACTGCGCCGAAGGCGCGACCTGGACCTACAACGGCCGTGAACGCGAAAGCGGCGCGCCCACCTACGGCGGCTATTCCGACCACGTGGTGGTCGAACAGCGCTTCGTGGTGAAGGTGTCCGAAACGCTGGACCTGAAGGCGGCCGCGCCGCTGCTGTGCGCCGGCATCACCACCTGGTCGCCGCTGCGCCACTGGAAGGTCGGCCCGGGCCAGAAGGTCGGCGTGATCGGCCTCGGTGGCCTCGGCCACATGGGCGTGAAGTTCGCCAAGGCGCTCGGCGCGCACGTGGTGATGATCACCACCACGCCGGAAAAGGGTGCCGACGCCAAGCGCCTGGGCGCCGATGAAGTGCTGGTCTCGCGCGATGCCGCGCAGATGAAGGCGCACGCGGGCAGCTTCGACTTCCTGCTCAACACCATTCCGGTCGGCCATGACACCAATCCGTACATGGGCCTGCTCAAGCGCGAGGCCACCATGTGCCTGGTCGGCGTGCTGACCGAACTGGACCCGCCGCTGACCGGTGGCAGCGTGATCTTCGGCCGCAAGCACCTGACCGGTTCTGCGATCGGCGGCATGGCCGAGACCCAGGAAATGATGGACTTCTGTGCCGAGCACGGCATCGTCAGCGATGTCGAGATGATCGACATCAAGAACGTCAATGAAGCCTGGGAGCGCATGGCGAAGAACGATGTGCGCTATCGCTTCGTGATCGACATGGCGACGATGAAGAACGCCGCCTGATCCAAGGCAGGTGTGAAAAAGAAAAACCCCGGCAATGCCGGGGTTTTTCTTTTGGTAGTGCCGGCCGCTGGCCGGCAACCCCGCAAGGCGATCAATACGCGAACTCGCGGAACACCGGATCGACGTCGCCGTGCCAACGGCCATGGAACAGCGCCAGCTTGCGCTCGGCCGGGGTCAGGCCGGACTCGACGATTTCCTGCAGCACGTCCAGGAACTTGCTTTCATCCTGGCCATCGGCATTGCGCGCCGCACGGCGCTTGAGCCCGTCCACCGAAATCTTCAACGCCTCGCGGGCGAGGTCGCGCACGGTGCCACCGCGGAAGGGCAGGCCCATCGCGTGCTTGGGCACGCCATCACGCAGCGCATGGCGCTCGGCCAGGCTGAAGTCACGCACCAGATCCCACGCCGCATCCAGCGCCGTGTCGTCGTACAGCAGGCCCACCCAGAATGCCGGCAGCGCACACAGGCGGCTCCACGGGCCACCATCGGCGCCGCGCATTTCCAGGTACTTCTTCAGGCGCACTTCCGGGAACGCGGTCGTGGTGTGGTCCGACCAGTCGCGCAGCGTCGGCAGCTGGCCTGGCAGCACCGGCAGCTTGCCCTGCATGAAGTCGCGGAAGCTCTGCCCGCTGGCATCGTGGTAGATGCCATCGCGGTAGGAGAAATACATCGGCACATCGAGCAGGTAGTCGACATAGCGCTCGTAACCGAAGCCGTCCTCGAACACGAAGTCGAGCATGCCGGTACGATCGGCATCGGTATCGGTCCAGATGTGCGAGCGGTAGCTGAGGTAGCCGTTCGGCTTGCCTTCGGTGAACGGTGAGTCGGCGAACAGTGCGGTGGCGATCGGCTGCAGCGCCAACGACACGCGGAACTTCTTCACCATGTCCGCTTCGCTGGCGTAATCCAGGTTCACCTGCACGGTGCAGGTGCGGGTCATCATGTCCAGGCCGAGCGAACCGACCTTGGGCATGTACGAGCGCATGATCTTGTAGCGGCCCTTGGGCATCCACGGCATTTCATCGCGCGTCCACTTCGGCTGGAAGCCCATGCCGAGGAAACCCAGCTGCAGTTCACCGGCCACCTGCGCCACTTCATTGAGGTGGGTGCCGGTTTCCACGCAGGTCTGATGGATGGTTTCCAGCGCCGCACCGGACAATTCCAGCTGGCCGGCCGGTTCCAGCGTCACCGAGGCGCCATCGCGCAGCAGGGCGATGGTGTTGCCGTTCTCCTGCACGGGTGCCCAGCCGAACCGCACCAGGCCATTGAGCAGCGCTTCGATGCCGCGCTCGCCTTCGAAGGTCGGCGGACGCAGGTCATCCAGGCAGAACCCGAACTTCTCGTGCTCGGTACCGATGCGCCACTGCGCGCGGGGCTTCTCGCCGGAGGCGATCTCCGCCACCAGCTGCGAGCGGTCGGTAATGGGCGTATCGGCGACGTGGCTGGGGCTCGACAAGGGGAGGACTCGCTGGACAGTGGCAGGGGATGTGGGGCTGAGGGCCTTGCATCGCAAGGGCGCACTATAGCGTGGCACTTCGTCGCGTCATGCGACGGTGACGGGTTTCAGCATCCTACCGACACCCTCTTGACCCTCGTACACTCAGGGCCATGAGCCGCCATTCACGACATCCCGAGCTGCACCGTGCCGATCGCGTCGGCTGGCTGCGGGCCGCCGTACTGGGCGCCAACGATGGCATCGTCTCGGTCGCCGGCCTGGTGGTCGGCGTGGCCGCCAGCGGCGCCTCCGCCGCGACCATCCTGGCCACCGGCGTGGCTGGCACCGTGGCCGGCGCGATGTCGATGGCCGCCGGCGAGTATGTGTCGGTACAGACCCAGGCCGACACCGAAGACGCCGACCTGGCGATGGAAAAGCGCGAACTGCACGAAGATCCGCACAGCGAACTGGAAGAGCTGGCCGCGATCTACCGCCACCGCGGCCTGGAGCCGGCACTGGCGCGGCAGGTGGCCGAACAGCTCACCGCCCACGATGCGCTGGGCGCCCACGCACGCGACGAGCTGGGCATCACCGAAGAACTGCGCGCACGCCCGCTGCAGGCGGCGATGGCCTCGGCCGGTGCCTTCACCTGCGGCGCCGCGCTGCCGGTGCTGACCGCGCTGCTGGCACCGGCCGACAAGGTAGCGATGATGACCACGGCCAGCACCCTGCTCGGCCTGTGCCTGACCGGCGCAATGGCCGCCCGGGCCGGCGGTGCTTCGCCTGCACGCGGTGCGATCCGGGTAATGTTCTGGGGCGCGCTGGCGATGGCCGCCGCTGCCGGTGTCGGCAGACTGCTGGGAGCCCACGTGTCATGACCACGATGCTGCCACCGGCCGTCGCCCTGCTGGCAGAGATGGCCAGCCTGGCCGGCTGCGAGCGCGCCGAAGGCTATGCCTGCATCACTGCGCGCCGCGAACACGGCGCCAGTTCGGTGGAAATTCCACAGCCGCAGTTCGCAATCCTGCTGGAAGGCCGCAAGCAGGTACGCACCGCGCATCAGTCGCTGGATTTCGTGCCCGGCGACATCCTGCTGATCACCCAGCGCTGCCGCATCGATGTAGTCAACACGCCCGACCCGGGGACCGGCCGCTACCTCAGTGCCATCGTACCGCTGTGTGCCGAAGTACTGGCCGCGGCGCGCACGCTGTGGAGCGAAGCGCTGCCCAGCCCCGGCCCGATGATGGGGCGGTTGCCATTGACCGAGCATGGCGCGGTGCTGCGACAGTGGCGGCAATCGCTGCAGGACGGCCGTTACAGCGACGCACGGCTGGCCCTGGCCTCGCTGGTACTGACCCTGTGCCGGCAGGGCCATGGCAACCTGCTGCTGCCGCAGGTACCGAGCCTGGGTGAACAGATCCGCGACCGCATCGCCGCCGAACCGGCCCGCGACTGGCAATCACGCGATGTGGAAGAGCAGTTCGCGCTGAGCGGCGCGACCCTGCGCCGTCGGCTGGCAGCCGAGCGCACCAGCCTGCGGCAGTTGTTGACCGAGGCGCGGCTGGCACATGGAATGACGTTGCTGTACACGACGGATCTGCCGCTGAAGACCGTGGCCGCACGCGCGGGCTACCGGTCTGCCGCCAGTTTCAGCAAGCGCTTCGCCGAGCAGTACGGGCTGGCTCCTACAGACATTTGAGGGTGTTCGGCAGGGCTGCGCCCTGCACCCGCAGAGGCAACGGCAACAGCCGAAGCAACAGCAACAGCGTGCATTCCGTGGGATGGCGGGGCACTGTGGGCTTGCGGGGACGCCGTAAACCCGTCCGTGGGGGCTTGGTCGCGGCATCCATGCCGCTCACACCCCGCAACCCCACAGTGCCCCGCCTTCGATAGATTCCGGCGGCTGTTGGTAGGTGTCGACCTTGGTCGACACATCTGTCAGATATCGAATGAAATTCTGGGGTCAGATCCAACAGATCGAGGAAAACTGTCGAAGGCGGGGTGGGTCCGGTTGCGGGGGCGTGAGCCGCATGGGCCCGAGGCATGCCTCGGGCGGGTTGGGCAGGACGCCCAACCCGGGCCTTGCCGTGTGCGCAGGACAGCGCCCACTGTCCCCTATACCCATCT
>NZ_QFHO01000017.1 GCF_004920835.1 Stenotrophomonas maltophilia | reverse complement strand
GCACTATAGTGGGGGAGGGGTGGGGCGCCAAATGGGGCGGTGCTGATCGGGCGTGACGCGTCACGATAATGGGGCGGGCTCTGCGGGGCAGAGCGCTGCATGTCACCACGGGGTAAGGGATTGAAGAGAAGTGTTCATGCTCATGGCTCACGGCTGACGCGGAGGATTTGTGGTGGAGAAGATGTAACGGGCGAATTTCCATTGCCCATCTTTGCCACGGTGCAGCAGGAAGATTTCCTGATTGGCTTCCGCCCCCGCCGGTCCATCCTTGGCCAGTACCTTTACCGTTCCGTTGGAACGCGTGCGGGCGAATGCCCAGTCGCGCGATAGCGGCTGGATTTCATCAATGGTGAAGTCGATGCTCAACCGGATGGTCTTGAAGATCTGCTGATAGGCAGATCGAATTGCTTCGGCTCCCGCGACCGGCAGACTGTGCTGCGGCATGAAGACCGCATTGTCCGAGTAGAGACGCATTACCGCGTCGACGTCAGAGCTGTTGAGCGCCTGCTCATAGCGCTCAAGCTGGCGGGTGATTGCCGTGGTGTCCGGGCTTGGCATGGCAGTTTTGCCAGAGGCCAGAGCTGCGAAAGGAGACAGAGCCAGTAGAACGGCGAGTGAGGCGAAATAGGTACGCATGGGATTTCTCGATTATCTGTGAGAGGTCAAAGCTGTACGACGAACTTGCCGACGGCCGCATTGCTTTCCATCAGTCGATGGGCCTGCCGGACGTCGTCGAAATCAAAGGTCCTGGTACGCGACGATGGGATCCGGCCGGCGGCGATCTCCTGCGCAATCCAGCGAAGCGGGGATTCGCTCAGCGGCAATGCTGCGGTTCCAAGCAGTCCACTCGGGAAGAAGTTCAGATGGACCGCGCCAGGAAGGTCCTGCATCAGGTGGAACGATTCGAGTACCGGTGCACCACCCAGAAGGCCGATGACCGATGCTCCGCCAAAGGGGCGAAGCGCTTTGACCGAGTCTCGCAGCGTCGCTGCGCCGACAACCTCCAGCACGGCGTCCACGCCGACCGGGATCGACCGTCGAACCAGGGCCGCGATCTCTCCGGTATCGACGATGACCTCGTCAGCACCCGCGTCCTTCAGCCGCGCTTCGTTGCTCACCGTGCGCGTGGTGGCAATGACATTCAGTCCACGTGCCTTGGCGTAAGCAACGCTGGCCATGCCGACTGCCGACGTGGCACCTCGCACCAGCAAGGTCTGCCCGCTCTGGATCCGGAGGCTGCGATCCAGCGCACCCCAGGCTGTCAGATAGGACTCGGGCAGTGCCGCCAGCTCGTCCCAGGCAAGGTCGATACCGTCAAGTGAGATGAGATTCTGCGCAAGCACGCTCACCTGTTCGGCATAGCTGCCTGGGCGGCTGAACTGCAGTCCGCCCATCGCCGTTGCGACCCGCTGTCCCGTGCGGAAGGTGCCGCTCGGATCCCGGATGACTTCACCCACGGCCTCGATACCGGGTACAACGGGGCTATCGATCGGGCCCATCTTGCCTTGGCGTCGATAGACCTCGGCACGATTCAACCCGAATGCGCGGACCCTGACGAGCACCTCATCGTTGTTGCTCTCGGGTGCGCCAATGTCGCGCAGCTGCAGAACCTCTGGGCCGCCGGCCTGTTCAATCACATATGCCTTCATGACGGATTCCTCAGGAGCGCGGCTGATTGGTGGCGAACAGGTAGCGATGGATCTTCCACTCGCCGGCCTCCAGGCGGAACACGAACAACTCGTTGTTGCCCTCAGTCACCTCGACGCCGGCGGCCAGGATTCGGGTGCGGCCGGCCGAGCTCGTGCGCACCCACGCCCACTCGCCAACCTGAACGACTTCGTGGATGTCGAAGGTCACATTGAGCTTGATGGTGGCGAATACCTGCTCATAGCCCGCACGTACGGCCTCACGCCCCTCTAGGGCAGGCGCGTTCTGCGGCATGAAGACCGGTTCGGCGCTATAGAGACTCAGAATGGTGTCGGTGTCTCTGCCATTCAGGGCGGTTTCGTAGGACTTGAGAACTGCTGCAATAGACATGGGATGTTCCAGTTGGCTCACCGGGGATCGGTGGCGTGGAGCAACTTTGCGGGTTTCAAAAATGAGATAGAATCCTCATATTTGAGATCGCTCCTGCCATAAATGAGAGGCTAGATCGTGGACTTGAACGCCGTGCAGATGTTTGTCGCAGTGGTGCAGGCCGGAAGCATTTCGGCTGCAGCCGAGCGACTCCAGCTGCCTCTGCCTACCGTGAGTAGGCGGGTTCGGGAGCTTGAGCGCGAGTTGAACGTTCAGCTGTTGGAGCGGTCGGCTCGAGGCACCCGCCTGACCGACGCCGGCGCACGCTTGTACGAGCACGCGGTGCGCGGGATTGAACTGCTCGCCGAGGCACAGCAATCCGTGGTCAGTGACCAGGCGCGCCTGAAGGGACGCCTGAGGTTGTCACTTCCACCTGCGTTCGAGCCTTGGTGGGAGCTGCTGTCGCGGTTCCAGCTGCAATACCCGGACATTCAATTGCAGGTGCACACCACCGAAAGGCGCATCGATCTGATTGAAGACGGAATCGATGTTGCGCTCCGTGTCGGCACCATTACCCATGAAGCCATGGTGGCGAGACGGGTTCTGGAATATCGCCATTTGCTGGTTGCGTCTCCAGCACTGATAGAGCGTCTTGGGGTTCCGGGATCGATCGACGATCTTCATCAATTTCCGTGCGCCACTTGGGTCTTGGGTGCAAATGCACGGGGTCGTTGGCTAATCGGGGGGCACGACGTTGAGCCTCGCAGTGTCCTCGCCACGAACGACTATGCACATCTGCGCAGCCGCGCTCTGGCCGGAGACGTCGTGACCGAGCTGCCCCCCTTCCTGGCGGCAGATGCAATTCGCACGGGTGACCTCGTGGAACTGTTGCCTCAGTGTCCATTGCCCCAGCAGCAGATTCACCTGCTGTATCCCTCGCATCGGCATCCTTCGTCAATCATCAGAACCTATTTGGACTTCTGCCAGGCCGAGATCTCATTGCTCAGCAAGGACTGGCTACAGCAAGGAGAGGTACGTGCCTGATCTATCCCATGTGAGTAGGGGTTGCAGCGACTACCTGTCTAACGGCCAAAGGTGGGCGGGCACACTAGTAGCTCTGAGGGCACGACTTGAGGCCGATCCGTTCGTCGTGTCTGCTATTGGCCAGAAGCGGACATCAGCGGGGCAGGAGGCTAGGAAGATTTATCGGGGTAGAACCCGGTGAATGGCTCCGCTGCCGGGAGCAGTGAATCAGCAACCTAAAAGGGCACATCAAGCGCAAACCGGAGCTTATCTTGATACCTAGCCTGTTTCTTTAGGAGCGCAGTCACCGATTCAGATAGCTCGGAATCCTGATTCAGCAGAGGGAGCTACCGACTCAGTAAGACACTTCAAGTACTGGGGCAGGGCGCTCGCCTGAACAAAGTGCACCAAGGCGGACAGCTCTCTTCGATTGACCATATAGCGGGAAAGATGCGTGATCCCGTCTATTTCGGTCACAGTCGGCGAATTCCCCTTGTAGAAGACATCAACCAAGGGAGCATCCACGATGGACAGCAAGGTGAAGTGATACAGCCGCTTCTTGTTCTTTGCCCTGTTCGGCAAAGACTCCATATCCTTCTTGCAGCTTGCGAGCACGGCCGAGACCACCTCCAAGTCTTTATTTGTAACAGTCCTGTAGGCAATGAGATCGAGCTCTCGAGCACGCCCATCCACACCGTCTGCGTAACCCGGCGAGTTTCTGATTAACGTGACGCGTCACGGGCAACGATCTCGCGGCGAAAGGACCCAGCCCCCATCAGCATCCATCTGTCTGTATGGCTTTCCAGCAAAGCACTGCACAGCACTGGCCGGGAGGTCGCCACACCGAGAGCCGGGAAGGTTCTCCCACCCACCTTCAATTCGACGGAAGAACATCCCATTGATACAGCGCAGACCCTGCGCTTTCTGGGGTGGCTGTGCCTGCAGGCGTTCGGGAGGCGTCGATGGCATCGAACTGACAGCTGTCGACCGCTCAGGCCTCGCCGTCGAAGACTGCTCAGTGGCCTCGATAGATCGCCGCACACCTTCAAAACGCTCACTCCAGGCACTATTAGTCCGGCCAAGCGTAAGCACGCCGATGGTTGTAAGGCTCACCAGAGTCAAAAATCCGGTGATCAGCCACGGGAAATTCCAGCGCCTTCGCTCAATCGGCGGAAGGTACTCAGGCCGTTCGCGCTCCATACGCCCCCCCCCCAATCACGTCCAGACTGCATTGCACCGGGGGTGTAGGGACAGCGCCTCTACGGAAGCGCCTCACACGCGCTGACGCGGCCTCGGACCACGGCTCATATAGACCACATTGGACGTCTCGGCGTCGGGGCCGGGATCACGCACGCCGAACGCTCTCGGCGAATTCTGAGCGCTTCGGCTAGGTAGATGGCGCTGGATTTCGCCGTGGTCGAAGCTTTCCGCGAAGCTGAGGTCCGGGGAGCCGCCTCAGCCATCATCAGCCGCCATTTCCGTGCGATGTTGCAGGTCAGGGACCACCAGGTCATGTCGCAAGGCTCCAACTGGTGACCCTCAGGGGTGAACATGTGCCCAGCTTGGAATCCGAAACCGGCCCACGGGCCGGTCAGTTCGATGCGATCATGGGGATCGATCTTGCTCATGCTGCAATCTCATCCTTGTCGGGGGAGCCAACAGGGAGGCAAGAGCCAAGCCAGAGTCGGAGCCATTGCCAAGCGGAGCCCACGAACCGGATCACGCCCGATACGACATTTCGCATAATGTATATTATGTTCAAAGCAGAACTGCCGCCCAGCAGGCGGGAGCCTCCCCGGCCCTGAGATCCCGGGCCTCAGCCCTGGGCAGCCTTCCCACTCACTCTCCGCAGCGCCGATAGTCAAACGGAATCCGCAGCAGCTTCCCATCCTCGCCCGGTCCAGAGATGCTCGCCTGTAATGACTCGCCATCCCGCCGGTACTCGATGCGATTCGGGAAGTCATGCTGCGGATTCTCAAAGACCACCCAGTTTGCGCCATGGTCGGCAATGACGAATGTCGTCGGCGCCACGCCATTGGGCTGCACGTGCAGGCCAGCCGCTTTGCCTGCAGACACCAGACGCATGTACTCGAATGATTCCATGTCGCCGTGGTTCAGCGTGCGCGACATGCCAAGCAAGGCGCCACCGGCCTCGGGCAGCCAGACCTCATCAAGCCTGCGCTCCTCGGAGCCGCCACACCAATGCCCGGCCAGCCAGTCGAACTCGGCCGGCGCCGCCACGACCGCGCCACTTCCCAACGCCAATCCTGCGCCCAGCACCACCATCTTCGACTTCAACATGCCCTGGCCTCCTGGATGTGTTGGCCGCAGCTTAGCGGCGTGGCACCTGGGGCGCTTGTAAAAACGCGCAGGATGGCGTCCGATGCCGCATGGACTACTGCGAACACCCGGCCCCCGACGACCTCCGCCGTCACGTCCAGTGCATCTGGTGGCTGCAGGACGACGCTCCCGGAAATGACGTGCAGGTCATCTATCCCGATGGCCGGTGCGAGTTGCTGGCCGAACTTGGCGTGCCGCTGCAGCTGCATGGCGCAGATGGCCGGATCCGTTCCGATCTGCCGTTCTGTTTCGCGGCACAGCAGTCAGGGCCTATCCGTTTGCAGGCCGCTGGTGCGGTGTTCTGTGTTGGTGTGCGGCTGCAGCCGGCCGCGAGCGCCCTGGTTGCCGGCACCTGCTTGCCTGGACTTCGCGACCAGGCGCCAGATCTGTACACACTTGATGCCTCCTTCGCCGAGATCTTCAGTGCCGCCGCACGCGCCAGCGCGGCGACCAATACACCCGCGCCTCTCTGGCAGCTCCTGCGGGATCGGTGTGCCAGCTTCCCCCTGGACGAGCGCGTCGAACAAGCGGTTGCGGAGCTGGATGCGACGGAGGGCGATCTGCGCATCGCCGAGTTGGCACGGCAGCTTGGTATGTCCCTGCGCGGCCTGCAATCCCGTTTCCTGGCCGCCGTGGGCATGACACCAAAGGAATACGCCCGTGTGCGCCGCCTGCAGGCGTTGCTGCGCACATTGGATGGAGAAACCATGACCATCGCTTCCGCCGCTGCGCGCCACGGTTACAGCGATCAGGCCCATGCCACGCATGATCTGGTGCGCTGGACGGGTGTCACGCCCGCCCGCCTGGTCCACGCGCTGTGGGGCGATCGCGGTAGCGACGATGCGCTGCGGCTGGCCGCCGCCTTCGTGCGCGGAACCAGTGGCGGCCGCTCACTGTGAGCCCCCTGCTCCACGTCGTCCTACAGACACCTGTGCATCACATATACATCGACCAGGCCCAGCTACCGATGTCGGAACGCCGCCGGCAGCATAAGATCCCGGCCTGGAAGCGGCCGGCAAATGGCGGTCTTGAAGATCGCCCACATGGCACCGAAGTCATCCGCGATGGCGGCTCGGATCTCCATGCGACTCCTGCAGATCTGGCGTGAGAATCAAGGAGGACACCAGCAGAACCGCGCTGCGGTCGTGCCTGCTTCACGCGCCACCGCCATCAGTTCCGCAATAGTTGAGCAAATTCCGGCCTCTAGAGCAGTACATGCCCCCTACTCCCGCACGCACTCCACACCGGTTCCGCCGATGGCGCGTCGCTGGCTACAGCCTGCTGGGCGTGTACGTACTCTACCTGCTGGCCGGCAACATCTTCCTCAACAGCCCGCTGTTCGACCAGGTCACCAACCGCAAGCCGCATAAGTTCGTGATGACTACCGGCCCGGCCATCACGCTGCTGCCCGGCCACGTCATTGCCTGGAACGTGCACATGCGCGGCCACGTCAACCACACCGTCTACGTGCTGCACGCCGAGCGTGCCAGCGCTCGCTTGGCCGTGCTGCCCCTGTTCCGCCGCGAAGTGAGGGTTCCCCGATTGCAGGCCACAGGCGTGTCGGCCGAAATCAGCCGCGTGGAGGACGCCATTCCGTCGCCGCCACGCAGCGATCGGGGCTGGACCCTGCGCTTCGACGCCATCCATAGCGACAGCATCCGCAGCGCACGGCTCGGCAAGCTGCTGATCATCGGCAAGGGCCGGGGCACGGTCGGATTCCTCAAGCAGCTGCGCGGCGGCCCGTCCGAACTGTTCGATTCCGAGGTGTCGTTCAGCAAAGCAGACACCAGCTATGACGGCGTGCAGCTGCTGGGCGACATGGATCTGACAGCGCACTTCAGCTATCCGCGCCACTATCGCGACCAGGCGCCTGGCCTTGCCAAATTGAAGTTGCTGCATGCACAACTTGATGTGGACGCGCGCAGCCAGGGTCTGCGCATGGATACGGACGCGCAGACGCCCCGCATCTCCAGCTCGCCGGTTCCGGGTCGCCTGCAACTGGCGGTCCACCTGTTGGACGGCCAGCTGCAACCTGGTGACCACGCGCTCTGGCAGGTTCCGCTCTACCTCGGAGACGGCGCGCCGGATCGTGGCCTGCTGGCCCTGCAGCTCAATGTGGCCAACGACATGCGCCTGCAGGCACGCCTGCCGCCACGCCCTGATTCGGCCGCTGGCATCGATGCCAACCTGCACATCACCGGGCGTGAGATTCCATTCCAGCACCCTGCCCAGCTGCTGGAACGCAGCTCCGGCACCGTGCGCGGCGAATGGACCTTCACCTCGCTCAACTGGATCCCTGCCCTGTTCGTACGCAAATCGTGGCTGCAGCTGGATGGCGGCGGCACGCTGAAGGCGGATCTACGCCTGCGCAATGGTGAACTGATCGAAGGCAGCACCGTGGATATTCCCTCGGCCGCAGCCGTGGCCGAAGTGGCCGGCGTGCGTCTGGCCGGCACGGCCAGCGCGCATGGCGAGCTGAAGGCCGGGACACCCACTCAGGCACAGCTGGCGATCCGGCTGCCGCGCTTCACCGCGCGCCCCAGCGATGCCAGGAACGTGCGGCTGTTCGATGGGCGCGACCTGGCCGTGGACCTTACCGGCGACGGCCGCCTGCAGGAACTGCGCAAGGGCGTTCGCGCGCGGCTGCGCTTCAGTGAAGCGACCATCCCGGACCTGGCCGCCTACAACCGTTACCTTGGCTCTCAACAGGTGCGGCTGCTGCGCGGCACCGGCAGCCTCAGTGGTGACGCCACGCTCGACACCGACGGCCGCGTCGGCCACGGCACCGCGCGCCTGCAGGGTCGCAACGCCAGCGCGAAGGTCGCGGGCCTGGACATGGGCGGTGACCTCGACGTGAATGCCACGCTTCGACGCGGCGACTTCAACCAGCGCCACTTCGATCTGTCCGGAACCACGGTGGAACTGCGCAATGTGCAGGTGGCGGGCAGCGAGCGCACTACGGCGTGGAAAGGACGCGCCGCCTTCAAGCGCGGGCGCATCGATGCTCAATCGCCGTTCCAGGTGGATGCCACTACCGACCTGACCTTGAGTGACGCACGGCCACTGCTGGCACTGTTTGCCGAACGCACCGACTACCCGCGCTGGACCCTGTCCCTGCTGGATTCCGGGCAGGTCGATGCGCGGGCCACGCTGCGCTGGCGCCCGGGTCATCTGGTGATCGACGGCCTGCAGGCCGAGAACGATCGTCTTTCGGTGCGCGCGCGGCTGGATCTGCTGGAACAGCGCAAGCGTGGCGATCTCTACCTGCGCTGGGGACTGCTCGGTGCCGGCATCGAGCTGGATGGCGACCATCGCCAGTGGCATCTGGCCAAGGCACGCGAGTGGTTCGATCAGCGGCCTTCACTGTTGCCGACGAGCCAGGGAACAGGCGCCGCCAGTTCTTCGGACTGAAGGTGCCCGTACCGCATCCATCTGCCGCGCTTGTGCGTATGCGTCGGCATACCTATTCAGGAGATGCATGCAATGAAGAGGAGCACGCAAGGTGCTGGCCTGCTGGGTTGGATCGCGATCACGTTTGCCGCCGCTGCGCTGGGCGCTTGGGCCTCGACGTCAGCCGCCAGCTTCTATGCCAGCCTCGTACTTCCCTCCTGGGCGCCGCCGGCCCGTGTGTTCGGTCCGGTATGGACCCTGCTCTACGCAATGATGGCGACTGCAGCGTGGCTGGTCTGGCGTGAACGCGGCTGGCGCGGGGCCTGGCCAGCACTGTCGCTCTATCTGTTGCAGCTGGCCATCAATGCACTGTGGAGCTGGCTGTTCTTCGGCTGGAAGCTGGGCGCCCTCGCTTTCATCGATATTCTTGTACTGCTGGTACTTGTTTGCGCCACCATCTTTGCATTCGCGCGCATCCATCGCGGTGCCGCGGTGATGCTGCTGCCTTACCTGGCTTGGATATCGTTCGCCGCTGCGCTGAACTTTTCGGTCTGGCAGGCTAATCCGGTGGCACTGTGAGTGTTCTGATTTCCGCAGGCCTGCGGAAATCAGGCCATCGGGTCGCCTTCGCCAGCAGCGATCCGGTTGATCTGAGCGCACTCCACCGTCGCGGGCGGGTTGCCCATGCCGGCCAGCGCGATCATCGCCTGGCCCAGTGCAAGATTGCTGGTCACCAGCCCAGGGGTAATCACCCCTGCCAGTTTCATCAGCGGTGCACCACCCCAGTACAACGGTTTCAGCAGGGCATGCCGGGTACCGGTGCCCGCCACCGGGCGGACGCCACCAGGGCGCAGCATGACTGTCCGGAGCGGTAACGCACGCAATGCCTGCTCGGTTTCGCCCTTGATCCGCAGCGGCATGATCCGGCTTTGCGGGTCCGCGCCTGCGCCAGATACATACAGGAAGCAACCGCGGGGGTTCGCAGCGGCCCAGGCGCGCGCGACGGCGAGCGTGGTATCCAGGGTCACCCGCCGGTACTCAGCCTCGGCAGTGCCCACAGGTGGCGCGCCTGCGCAGTACAGGCAGGCGTCGTAGCCAACCAGATCATCGCGCTGCTCATTGATGCGCAGGAAGTCCGGCACCACCAGCTCGTCACCGGCGACGGCAAGGCTGCCTTGATGCCGTACCAGAGCGGTCAGGCTGGCAACCCTTGGCGAAGTCTGGCAGGCCTTGGCCACGCCCTGCCCCACCAGCCCGGCGACACCGGTCAGCAACACGCGCATTCCCTTCATCGCGCTCATCACAGCACCCCGTTAGAGCTTCACGAAACGCTGGATCTTCCGCGCCAGCCAGCCGCTGAACACCAGCGGTGCGTCCAGTGCAGATACGCAGATGCAGGGCACGCCCGGCGCGGTCACCGGCTGGTGCTCCACGTCCTCATCCAGATCCGCCACGTCGCCCGGCGCGAACAACCCGAGGGCATCGTTGTAGGAGCCACGCAGGATCTGGGTCAGCTCACTGCGGCCATGGCTGTGCATGGGAAGGCATTTGCCGGGCGCGATCTTCAGCATGATCAGTGAAGGCATCTGTTCGGCGCGGATGCAATGCACCCCCGGCGCCATCCAGCGCCAGCGCAGGCCACTGAGCGAGGTGCCGAAGTAAGGATGCAGCGATGCCGGCAGATGATCGGGATCCGCTTCCGGCCGTTCTGGCGGTACTGGACGCGCCGGCGCTGCAACACTGATCGGCGACTCCGTAGTCAGGCGCCGCAACATCGCCTCGCGCATTACATCCCGACGCGCATCACCGTCGCCTTGCGGCGGCTGTGTCTGCTCCAGCAGCGCCGAACCGATCGCCTCGGCATCGCGCAGCCGCTGGCGGCACTGCGGGCACTGCTCCAGGTGCGTGCCGGCAACAATGCTCAGCGGCGCCGGCAACGCGCCCGCGGCATAGCTCATCAGGGTGGATTCGTGAAGATGGTGGTGCGGATTCACAGCGCGCCTCCCACCTTGGATTGCAGTTGCAGGAACGCGCGCCGCAGATGCGATTTGACCGTGCCCAGCGGCATACCCAGCGCTTCTGCGATCTCGCCGTGGCTCTTGGCCTCGAAATAGGACATGCGGACCAGTCGCGCCTGCACCGCAGGCAGCTCGTTGATCCGCTGGCGCAGCCGGGCCTGGTCGGCGAACTGCTCGGCGCTGCTGCGCTCGACCACGTCTGCCGTCGCTGCGTACTCCACCGCAGCCTGCACCTGCATCCAGCTGCGCTCATGCCGTACCCGGTCGATGTGCAGGTTTCGCGCGATACGGTACAGCCAGGTACTCAACGCTGCCTGCGCAGGGTCGTAGTCGGCTGCGCGCAGCCACAGCCTTAGCAGACACTCCTGCGCGAGCTCCTCGGCCACTGCCCCGGGCGCACCCAGACCTCGCAGATAGACACACAGGCGCGGCATGAAATGATCGTAGATGCGCATGAAGCAATCGCGGTCGCGCAGCCGCGCCACACCGTCCATGTCACCGGCCCAGTTCGTCGGCTCGCTGCTCGGCTGCTGGGAACTGGACACAATGCGTACGCTATCGAAGTTGAAGGCAGGGCTGGCGGCGTCAGGGTACATCTGCGTTCGCGGCGGGCAGGTGAAGGTCTGTTGTCTCTACGGCTGGGGGCAGCGTTTGGATGCAGCCAGGCTGCGCATCCAGCCGCGCCTCTGCACCGTAAGCCTTGAGCCCCCCTACAGGTTGTCCCTCATGCGCACCATCTGGCTGTTGCTCTGCCTGCCCTGCACCGCACTGGCCAGCCCTTGGCTGCGCATCGAAGGTGTTGCCACCACGCCGCAAGGGGCTGCCGCCTATCGGGAACTGCACTGGCAGCGCTCCGCCCAGGACGGCTCCGAGCGCTGGGTGCTGTACCAATGTCCGGATGGACGCCCCTTCGCACGCAAGCACCTGCCCGCCACCTTGCAGGCACAGGCGCGCGGCTACACCCTGGAGGACAGGCGCAGCGGCCAGGCGGCGGAGGTAGTGGCCGACGGCGGAACGGTCGTGGTCGGCTGGAAGGAAGCCGCCGCCTCCGCACGGCGCCAGCGTCGCCTCACCCTGCCGGCAGATGCTGTGATCGACGCCGGATTCGATGCGGCAGTGCGCCTGCATTGGCCTGCCTTGATGCGTGGTGAGCGCGTCTCGCTGCCTTTTCTGGTTCCGGCGCGGCAACGCTTCTACCCGGTACAGGTGGTGCGCAGCGGGCCGCTACGCTGGCAGGGTATCGATGCCCAGTCCATCGAGGTCAGCCTGGACACCTGGTATGGCGGCATCGCACCCCGCCTGTCGCTTGTCTATGCGAGCGCAGACCGGCGGCTGCTGGAATTTCGTGGTACCAGCAATCTTCGCGATGCGCGGGGCGGCTACCCACAGGTGGTGGTGCGGTTTGCATCAGCGCCGCGTGAAAGCGCTGCGGCTGAGTGGCAACGGGCCTGGACGCAACCGCTCGTTGCCGACTGCGCCGTGACGCCCAGGTGAATCGGCAACGATCTGCACGGCAGTGCATCCATTCTGTGTTCTGGTGCGTAGAGGAAGACACGACTTCAGCCGAGATCCGTCATGGCTTCTGTAGCGCCCCTTCCCCGCCGACGCCACCGTCTCCTGCGTACATTGAAGCGCTGGATCGACACCAGCAGCGGTGCAGATGCCGGCGCGGGCCAGCCGGGCCGCATTGATTGGTTGCGCGCTGTGCCATTCGCATTGATGCACGCAGCCTGCCTGGCGGTGATCTGGGTCGGCATCTCGTGGATCGCGGTGATCGTGGCCGTTGCACTCTACGCAGTGCGGATGTTCGCGATCACCGCGTTCTACCACCGCTACTTCTCGCACCGCACCTTCCAGGCGTCGCGACCAGTGCAGTTCGCGTTTGCGGTGATCGGTGCCGCCAGCGTGCAGCGCGGGCCGCTGTGGTGGGCCGCCCATCACCGCCACCACCATCGCCATGCCGACCAACCCCTGGACCCGCACTCACCCCGCGAAGGGGGTTTCTGGCGCAGCCACATGGGCTGGTTCCTGACCCGTGAAGCCTTCGCCACCGATCTTTCGCGGGTGCCCGATCTCGCCCGCTTCCCGGAACTTCGCTGGCTGGACCGTTTCGATACCGCGGTGCCGATGCTGCTGGCCGCCGGCCTCTATGCACTGGGTGCCGCGCTTGAACGCTGGGTACCCGCACTGCACACCTCCGGACCGCAGCTGCTGGTATGGGGCTTCTTCATCTCCACCGTGGTGCTGTTCCATGCCACGGTCACCATCAATTCACTGGCGCACCGGTTCGGGCGCCGCCGCTTCGAAACCCGCGACGACAGCCGCAACAATCTCTGGCTGGCACTGCTCACCTTCGGCGAAGGCTGGCACAACAATCACCACTTCTTCCCAGGCACGGTCCGCCAGGGCTTCCGCTGGTGGGAGATCGACCTGACCTGGTACGGGCTGCGTGCGATGTCCGCGGTCGGCCTGGTCAAAGGACTCAAGCCGATTCCCGAATGGGTACTGGCCAAGGCGAGGTACTGACATGCGCATCGCGATCATCGGCTCCGGCATTGCAGGCCTGGCCAGCGCCTGGTGGCTGCACGGCGAACATGAAGTCACGCTGTTTGAAGCCAATGACTACCTGGGCGGCCATACCCACACCCATGACGTGCAGGTGGGCGGCCGGCGCATGGCCGTGGATACCGGCTTCATCGTCTTCAACCCGCGGCACTATCCGCTGCTCACCGCCTTGTTCGATGAGCTGGGCGTGGCCTCGCAGCCGACCACGATGAGCTTTTCAATGCACAGCGAGCGCAGCGGCGTGGAATATAACGCCACCTCGCTGGACGGCCTGTTCTGCCAGCGCCGCAACCTGCTGTCGCCACGCTTCTGGGGCATGCTGGCCGACCTGCGCCGCTTCTACCGCGACGCGCCGCTGCTGTTGGCGGAAGACCAGGGTCCGACGCTCGGTCAGTACCTGCGCGACCAGCGCTATGGCGAGGCTTTCATCGAAGAGCACCTGCTGCCTATGGCCTCGGCACTGTGGTCTTCGCCAACCGCTACCGTGATGGACTTCCCGGCCCGCTATCTGGCCCAGTTCATGGCCAATCACCAGATGCTGCAGATGACCGGGCGTTCGACGTGGCGGGTGGTCAAAGGCGGCTCAGCGCGCTATGTCGAAGCCTTGCGCGCCCGTTGGCAGGTGCGCGAACGACTGGAGTGCCCGGTGCATTCGGTCGAGCGCACGCCCTGGGGCGCGCGGGTGCACAGTGCGGCCGGCGTGGAAGGCTTCGACGAGGTGATCCTGGCCTGCCATAGCGACCAGGCACTGGCGCTGCTGGGTGACGCCGATGCCATCGAGCGCGAGGTGCTTGGTGCCATCCGCTACCAACCCAACGAAGCCGTGCTGCACACCGATGCATCGCTGCTGCCACGCGATCGCAAGGCCTGGGCCGCCTGGAACGCGCACGTGCCGCGCGACCCCGCGGCGCCGTGCACGGTCAGTTACTGCATGAACCTGCTGCAGGGCCTGCCCGGTGACACTCCGCTGGTAGTGACCCTCAACCGCAGCGAGGCGATCGAACCGGCCAAGGTGCTGCGTACGCTGCGTTACGCGCACCCGGTGCATGACCATGCCGCAGTACGCGCGCAGCAGCGCTGGGGCGAACTACAGGGCCGGCGCCATACATGGTTCGCCGGCGCCTATTGGGGCTGGGGCTTCCATGAGGACGGCATCCGCAGTGCCCACCGCGTGGTCGACGCACTGCGTGCCTGCGAGCCGCATCGATTGGCACCGGCGTTCGGCGAGGTCGCCGCGTGAGCGCCAGCGCACTCTATTTCGGGCAGGTGGTGCATCGGCGCCACCACCCGCATCCGCATGCCTTCCGCTATCCGGTCGCACAGCTGCTGCTGGATCTTGATGAGCTGGAGACCGTGTTCGCACGACGCTGGCTGTGGTCGGTCAACCGGCGCAACCTGGCCGAGTTCCGGCGCAGCGACTACTTCGGTAATCCCGCGCAACCACTCGCCGATGCCGTGCGCGACCACGCCGCCAACACCCTCGGCCACCGCCCCTGCGGGCCCGTGCGCCTGCTCACCCACCTGCGCTTTGCCGGCCACGTGGTCAACCCGGTCAGCTTCTACTACTGCTACCAGGCTGACGGCAGCACGCTGGACTGCATCGTCGCCGACATCACCAATACCCCATGGAAGGAACGCCACGCATACGTACTGCCGGCATCGACCGCGCTCCATGAGGGCGCGTCACTACGCTGGCAGTTCGACAAATGCTTCCACGTCTCGCCATTCATGGCGATGGATTGCCGCTATGACTGGCGGTTCAACGCGCCCGGCGAGGACCTGCGCGTGCACATGCAGGTGTGGCGTGACGGCGTGCGACAGTTCGATGCCACTCAGTCCATGCAGCGGCGCCCGCTGGACGGACGCGGCCTTGCGCGCGTCCTCGCCTGCTATCCGTTGATGACCACCCAGGTGGTGGCCGCCATCCATTGGCATGCGCTGCGCCTGTGGCTGAAGCGCAACCCGGTGCACGACCATCCTTCCCTTGCCGAGAAACCACGATGAACGAGATGAATCCCTCGGTAGCCCTGCCACAGCCGGGCACGCTCGACGTTTTCCTGCGCAGGCGCCTGCTGGCGCAGCTGGCGCCCCTGCGCGACGGCCATCTGTGCGTGCGCGATGCGCTGGGTGAGGTCTGGCTGGGTGAAGCCCGCGGCGAGCTGCAGGTCACGGTCACCATCGACGATCCGGCGTTCTATCGAAAAGTGGCTGCACAGGGCAGCGTCGGCGCTGGCGAGAGCTACATCCACGGCGACTGGCACTGCGATGATCTGGTGGCACTGGTGCGGCTGCTGGTACGCAACCGCGATCTGCTCGACAGCATGGAGCACGGCCCGGCCCGCGTGGGCGGCTGGCTGCTGCGCGGCTGGAACCGCCTGCGCCGCAACAGCCGTGAAGGCAGTCGCCGCAACATCGCGGCGCACTACGACCTCGGCAACGACTTCTTCGCGCTGTTCCTGTCGCGGGACATGATGTATTCCTCTGCCCTGTTCGCAGATGACAGTGAATCGCTGGAGACGGCGTCGCGACGCAAACTGGACCGCATCTGCCATCAGCTGCAACTCAAGCCCGGCGACCACGTAGTCGAGATCGGCACCGGCTGGGGCGGTTTCGCCGTGCATGCGGCCCAGCACTATGGCTGTCACGTCACCACCACCACCATTTCCGCCGAGCAGCACGCACTGGCCACGGAACGTGTAAAGGCTGCCGGCCTGCAGGGGCGCGTCACCCTGTTGATGCAGGACTATCGGGACCTGCAGGGCCGCTACGACAAGCTGGTGTCGATCGAGATGATCGAAGCCATTGGTGCCGAGTACCTGGATACCTACATGGCCACGCTGCAGCGCCTGCTGAAGCCGGACGGCGTGGCACTGCTGCAGGCCATCACCATCGAGGACCAGCGCTACGAACAGGCGCGACGCAGTGTTGATTACATCAAGCGCTACGTATTCCCGGGCAGCTTCATTCCCTCGATCAACGCGATCATGGCGGCCAAGACCCGGGTCAGCGACCTGCAGCTGATCGCACAGCAGGATTTCGGCCATTCCTACGCGCTGACCCTGCGTGCATGGCGCCATCGCTTCCTCGCCCAGCTGCCTGCGGTGCATGCGCAGGGCTTCGACGCGCGCTTCTGCCGTCTGTGGGAGTTCTATCTGGCGTACTGCGAGGGGGGCTTCCTGGAGCGTTCGATCGGCGTGTCGCATCTGTTGCTGGCGCGTCCGGGCCATCGGCTTATGGCGGCGGCGAGCGATGGCCACTGAAATGCGCCGATTCTGGGCCAACCTCATCGGCAACCAGCTGGTCTGGCTGTGCGCGGTGACCGGTGCCGGGCGCGGCTGGCAGTGGCCAGCGCTGTTGGCGGCCAGCCTCTACGTGGCCAGCCAGTTGCTGACATCCCCCAGGCCGATCGTGGACCTTCGCCTGTTGCTGGTTGCGCTGGCCTGCGCCTGGCTGGTGGATGCCAGCGCAGCGGCCAGCGGCATGGTGCGCTATGCGGCGGCATCGCACGGCTGCGCACCGCCGCCGTGGATCATGGCGCTGTGGGCCGCGTTCGCGATGACGCTGACCACCTCGATGCGCTTCCTGCTGCGGCACCCCGCACTGCCGATCCTGTTCGGCCTGCTGCTCGCGCCACTGGCCTATCTCTCGGCCTCCCGGGGTTTCGAGGCG
The DNA here is from genome assembly GCF_004920835.1 of Stenotrophomonas maltophilia. Taxonomy (GTDB): domain Bacteria; phylum Pseudomonadota; class Gammaproteobacteria; order Xanthomonadales; family Xanthomonadaceae; genus Stenotrophomonas; species Stenotrophomonas maltophilia_AQ. The sequence continues at coordinate 75,143 of NZ_QFHO01000017.1, read as the reverse complement.
GTGCAGTTCCGGGCGCCCGCCTGGCAGGGGCTGCTGGTGCTCGGCATGGGCTGGAGCATTGCTCTGTCGCTCCTGTGTGCCGCGGCCCGGCGCTGGTCCCGGCCTTCAGATCATCCACCACTTGCCGGAGCATCGTCATGATCAATCCAGGGTGGGTGCTGCTGTACGCAGTAGTGGTGATGAGCTGGGGCTGGGCCTGGCAGCGTCGCCACACCAACATCGGCGTGGTTGATGTGCTCTGGGCCAAAGGCGTGGGTGCATCGGCGCTGCTGCTGGCACTGCTGGGCGATGGCGCGTTGATGCCCCGGCTCGCGCTGGGGCTGCTGGGTGGGCTGTGGGGCAGCCGCCTGGCCTTGCATCTCTGGCACCGGGTCCGTCACGAACAAGAGGACGGTCGCTACCGTTATCTGCGGGAACACTGGCACGGCCACCAGGGGAAGATCTTCGGCTTCTTCATGGCGCAGGCGCTGCTGATCGTTCTGTTCGCCCTGCCCTTCGTCGCGGTGGCGGCCAATCCACGGCCGGGGCTGTCGCTGTGGGTGGTTGCCGCCGCAGGCGTCTGGCTGATCAGCGTCGGCGGCGAGGCGCTGGCCGACTGGCAGCTGGCCCGGTTCCGGGCCGACCCGGCGAACAAGGGCTTGACCTGCCGCCAAGGACTCTGGCGTTACTCGCGCCACCCCAACTACTTCTTCGAATGGCTGCACTGGTTCAGCTACGTGCTGCTGGCGGCGGGCTCACCACTGTGGTGGCTGGCGTGGTCCGGCCCGCTGCTGATGTATGTATTCCTGCGCTATCTGAGCGGCATTCCGTTCACCGAGAAGCAGGCTCTGCGTAGCCGCGGCGAAGACTACCGCGAGTACCAGCGCAGCACGTCGATGTTCTTTCCCTGGTTCCCCCGTTCTTCCAAGGAGCATTCCGCATGAGCGCGATCCCGTCACTGAATCCGGCCGAAGATGCGGAAACCGGGCTGATCGCCTGGGCCGAACGCGGACTGGTGCCCGATGCGGCGCTGCGTGCGGGCATCCGCCGCTTGTGCGCGCAACGCCTGCATGAGGAAAGCGAGGGCGGCATCGAAGGCCAATCGGCACGCTTCAGCCGGCGCATCGCCGAGCTGGCCGACAGCCCACTCGCGCTGCATACCGAAGTGGCCAACCGTCAGCACTACGAAGTTCCCGCGGCCTTCTTCCAGGCCTGCCTGGGCAAGCGCCTGAAGTACAGCAGCTGCTACTACCCCACTGGCCGCGAAACGCTGGACCAGGCCGAAGACGCCATGCTGGCGCTGTACGGCCAACGCGCCGGCCTGGCCAACGGCCAGCAGATCCTTGAACTCGGCTGCGGCTGGGGCTCACTGACACTGTGGATGGCCGAACGCTTTCCGCAGGCGCATATCACCGCCGTCTCCAACTCGCACAGCCAGCGCAGGCACATCATGGCGCAGTGCCAGGCACGCGGCCTGGGCACCGTCGAGGTGCTGACCTGCGACGTCAACGAGCTTGAACTGCCAACGGCACAGTTCGACCGCTGCGTGTCGGTGGAGATGTTCGAACACGTACGCAACTATGAGCGGTTGCTGGCAGGCATCGCACGATGGCTGAAACCGGATGGCGCGCTGTTCGTGCACATCTTCGCCCACCGCACGCTGATGTATCCGTTCGAGACCAGCGGCGGCGATAACTGGATGGGCCGCCACTTCTTCACGGGTGGGCTGATGCCCGCCGCCGACACCCTGCTGCATTTCCAGCGCGACCTGCAGCTGGAACAGCGCTGGCTGCTGGATGGCAGCCACTACCAGCGCACCGCTGATCATTGGCTGGCCAACCAGGACGCCGCCCGCGAAGAGGTCATGCCTGTACTGGTCGCCACCTACGGCCAGGCCGCGGCAAAGATCTGGTGGCAGCGCTGGCGGATGTTCTGGATGGCCTGTGCCGAGCTGTTCGGCTACGACAACGGCCAGCAGTGGCTGGTGGCCCATTACCTGTTCCGCCCACGCTGAGGTGTGACATGCGCATCTTCCCGCTGCTTCCTCTGCTCGCAGCCGGCCTGTTCGGTGCAGGCTGCAGCTCCAGCGACACCCGGCCCCTGCCGCGGCCACCATCGGTGGATGTGCCGCGATTCATGGGCGACTGGTATGTGATCGCACACATTCCATCGCGCCCGGAACGCGAGGCCTTCGATGCGGTGGAAAGTTACGCGCTACGGCCGGATGGACGCATCCAGACTACCTTCACCTATCGCAAGGGCAGCTTCGATGCCCCACAGAAGTCGATGCATCCGATCGGCCGGGTGGAGAAAGAAGGAAACGGTGCGATCTGGGGCATGCAGTTCATCTGGCCGATCCAGGCCGAATACATCATCGCCTGGCTCGATGATGGCTACCGCCAGACCATTGTGGCCCGCAGCAAGCGCGACTACGTCTGGTACATGGCGCGTACGCCACAGGTCTCGGAAAGCGACTACCGGCAGGCGGTGCAGCGTATTGCAGCGATGGGTTACGACACTGCCAGGTTGAGGCGGGTGCCGCAGTCGGTCCGCTGATCCGGTGTCGATGAGTTCCATCCACTACATCAATGACGTTCGCGGAACCGATGCGCGCAGCACATCGATTCTTAGGAATAATCGCAAAAATCCCGGAAATCCGATGCCCGGCGTGACAGTGACGCCAAAATGATGACCACGCCCATGGGGCGCTGATCACCTCCCTGCGCATGAATGGACATCCTGCACCGCGCCGGCTGCGCTTGGCGCTTCTGGACGACCATGAGGTCGTCCGTCGCGGCATCGCCCTGCACCTCAACCGCGACCGCCGCTTCAGCATCGTCGCCAGCCACTCCCTCAGCGAAGACCTCATCACCACCCTGCATATGCTGCACGTCGATGTGGCGATCATCGACCTGAGCCTGGCCCCCGGCGACCGCGCTAGCGCCGAGCTGATCCCCCTGCTGCGCGATACCTTCCCCAGCATTCCGCTGCTCGTTTTCGCCACGCTCTCACCCGCGACCAACCTCAGCCACCTGATCAAGGCCGGCGTCAGCGGCATCGTCGGCAAGGCCGAACCACTGCCGATGCTGTCAGAGGCAATTGTGCGCGTGCATCAGGGGCTCGGCCGCCTGCCACCTGACTTCATCCTGCCTGCCGACTGCAGCGAACTCAGCCGCAATGAACGCGAGGTACTGGAACTGCTGCTCACCGGGCTCACCGTGTCCGAGATCGCGCTGCGCCGGCACCGGAGCGTCAAGACCGTCAGCACCCAGAAGGTTGCCGCGCTGCGCAAGCTTGGCCTGCGCAACGACGCCGAGATCTACGCCATGCGCCCACACGCGAGTCCGTCATGAGCAGGCCGGACCGCTCGCACCTGCGCACCTCCTTGGCCCTGCTGCTGGTTCTTCTGCTGCTGCCGGCGGCATCTGCGGAAGATGTCCGATCACAACGCTGGGGGCCGGGCAGCGAGGTACGGGTTGCAACGGCCCCTTCCCTTCGCCCGGTACCCGCCCCACTTGCAGAAACAACGCCCTTGCCCACGCTCGCCCACGGCTATGCAGCCCTGGTGGCGCGGCATGCCCAACTGCGTTTCCGCGACCTGCCCCACCCCACCACTACAGAATCTGTGGCTGCCGTGTGTCGCCGCGATGCCGATCTGGTGCTGGTGGTGGGTGGCGCCGCACATCTGCAGCTGCCCTGCCCGGATCTGATTGCCTCCGCCCCCTTTCGTGGCGGCAGGACGGTGCTTGCCGGGCGTTCCGGCCAATGGCTGCCACGCAGCCTGGCGGAGCTGGATGGACGGACCCTGGCCGTGGTTGAGGGCGGCCCCTACGCCGGCTGGCTGGGCGCGCATCATCCACAGATTCGCCTGCATTCCCTTTCCAATCGGCACGCGACACTTGAAGCGGTCATTGCCGGCACAGCGGATGCGGCGATCGGCATGGATACGACGCTGCGGCCAATGATCCGCCGCTACTTCAGCGGCGATCTGCTGCTGCAGCCGATCAGCAGCGATTTCTCCACCGACCTGCACCTGCTCGCTCGTCGGGAGGACAGGCACCTGCTTGAGCGCATCGACCGGGGCCTGCGCGACATCACGCTGGAAGAACACGCTGGCCTGCTGCATCTCTGGGCGCAGCAGACGCTGCCAGCATCGGTGGAGCAAGCGCTGGACCGGGTGCGGTCGCCGCCGCCGGCCTGGCTGTTGGCATTGATCGCCGCGCTGGCCGGTCTCCCGCTTCTCTGGAATCCGCTACGGCACCGCTTCCGCCGCAGCGAACGCGACCGTGCACGCGCGTTCGGCATGATCAGCCATGAGGTACGCAATGCCGCGCAGACGCTGTTGAGCTCGATCACCCCGCTGCACCAGGCGCATTCTGCGGAGGGCCGCCGCGAACTACTCGCGGCGATGGCTGCCGCAGGACGCTCACTGCGCGGGCTACTGGATCGCTCGCTGGATTTTTCGCGCCTCGCCAGTGGTGGCTTCGCGCCGCAGCCAAAAGCCTGCGACGTCGCACTGCTGTGCAACCAGTCGCTGGATGCGATCCGCCCGCCCGCACGCAGGAAAGGCCTGGAGCTCAGGCTGGACTGCGATGCAGCGCCGGCGCCGCTGGTCCTGCTGGATCCCGATGCACTGCGCCAGATTGTCGACAACCTGCTCTGCAATGCACTGAAGTTCACCGATGTCGGCGGCATCGACCTGCGCGTGCAGCTGCGACCACCAACGCGACCGCATGAGCTGCTGCTGGATGTAATCGACAGCGGCATTGGTATCTCTGCTGCGCAGGCAACATCCCTGTTCCACCCATTCCAGCAGGGCGAGGACGGGCTGCAGCGCGGCGGCAGCGGGCTGGGGTTGGTGATCGCACGTGAACTGGCCCGCTCGATGGGCGGCGATCTGACTGTCCACAGCGTCCACGGACGCGGCAGCCGCTTCACCCTGCGCCTGCCGGTGCGGATCGCCAGGGACCGCCCGCCGACTACAAGCGTGGTCGCTAGTGAGCAGCCGCTCGCCGGCCTGGATCTGCTGCTGGTCGAAGACCATGGCCTCAACCGCCGCCTCATGGCCGCCCAGCTGCGGCGCCTGGGCGCGGATGTGCATGCGCTTGCCGATGCCAGCGGTGCGATGGAAGAACAGGCGCGACGGCCGCGCGGCACGGTGCTGCTCGACATCGAGCTCCACGACATGGATGGCTATGCGCTCGCGCGCCGGCTGCGTGCGCAGGCGCACACGCCCTTGCTGCTGATCGCGCTGTCGGCACGCACGGGCCATCGCCATGCAGCGCGTTGTCGCTCAGCAGGATTCGACGCGGTGCTGACCAAGCCGCTGCAGATCGCCAAGCTGCTGCAGGTACTGGCGTTGCCAGCGCTGGGGAGCCACGCTGCACCTGCCAGCACGGCTCACATCGACTCCGTCTATGTGGCCGACATCAGCATGGAACTGACTGCCATCGAGCGCGCCGTTACCGGCGCCGCTCCGGATGCGCTGCGCCATCACGCGCATCGCCTGCAGGGTACGCTGCAGATCTGCGGCGCAACCACGCAAGCCGGCATCGCGGCCGACCTGTGGGAGCTGGGGCGTAAGGCCGCGCCTGACTGGGTCAAGGCGCGGCGACTGCTGCAGGGATTGCAGCAGTGGCACGGCTCCCGCAGGGCGGAAGCCGCACCATCGGCCTGATCAGGCCGCCAGGCGCTCGACCTGGCGACGGGTCAGGTCGTTGAAGCGACCCAGCGACATCAGATGCTGGTGGATCAACGCCAGCCAGCCGCTGCGGTGCCATTCGACCACAGTGGCTTCCGGCAGTGCGACGAATTTCTCGACATCGACCACCTGGAAGCCGTTGAGGTTGAACTCGCGACCGTCCGGAGTACGCACGGTGGCGTTGCGTTCGACCAGCAGGCCGTTCTCGATCAGCGCCTTGGAGAAGGCCTGTGTCTGTTCGTGCTCGCGGGTGAACTGGCCGCAGAACTCCAGCGCCTGCTGCACCATCTCGGTGGCCTTGCCATCGACGAACAGCGGCTGGCCTTCGTCACCACCCTTGACCACGCGGGGGTTCTCTTCATCGATGCCCAGCAGGAAATCGTTGTCCGCGCCGGTGTCGATGAAGATGAAGGGGTGGCGACGCAGGTAAGCCGGGATGTAGGCCTCGTCTTCCCACAGGCCGTCCTTGATGAACAGGTTCTCTTCCGACACGCCGACGGCCGCCATCGGCACCGCGGTCGGGCCGGCGAACAGGATAGGGAAGTGATGCAGGGCCAGCGAGAACTCGCCAAGCACCAGCGGAATGGCGTTGTTGCCAGCGGCAAACTCGAGCCTGCCCGGCAGGATGCGCAGGTCGGCGTGCACATCGGCCTGCAGCGGCACCGGACGGGTGTAGAACAGGGGGGTACCGGCGGGCGCCGCTTCGGTGGTGGTGTCGCTGGTGGTGGTCATCTTGGGAACCGTTCGATCATGCGCGCCTGCCATCCCGGGCGCGCCAGCGGGAACAACCTGAATCCCGCATTATCAACAAGCTCGATGACAACGGCCACCCCACCGGCGGCCTATTTCAACTGCAGCGGGTAGCGTTGCCAGAGAACGTGGACCAGAAAGCCGGCCAGCTCGGTGTCGCGGGCGCTGACCGCAGCGCGGATCTTGTCCAGCAACACCATGTCGCTGCAGGCGCGCACATCGGCGTGGTTGGCCTGCCCTGCCCGGCGCGCCCGGTAGCGCGCGGCCCGTTGTGCGTCGCTCATTGCGTACCCGAACTTGGGCGGACGGCCGCGTTTGCGCGGCAGGGTCAGCTCCAGGGTTCCGGGGTCTTTGTCATCACGCATGAGAGGGGTGCGGGCGGCGGCGAGCAACGGGGGGTGCGCAATTTATCGTGAGGCATCACTTTAATCCAGCTTTTTCTGCAGTTTTGTTGCAATGCAGTGCAAATACTCGCGTGCTGATGCGGATTCATCCACGCCAGCGTGGATACGGAACGCCATCAACCCCCACAAAAAAAGGGAGCCCGCTTACGGGCTCCCCTCACCTTTCCTCACGCAGCGCGTACCGGCTCGTAGCCGTGCAGGTGCGCCTCGCTGCTCGCCCGACCCTGGCTGAGCGAACGCAGCGAAGTGGTGTAGCCCACCAGCTGCGCCAGCGGCGCAAAGCCGCTGACTTCGGCGCGACCCTCCTGGTCTTCGATGCGGGCAATACGGCCATGGCGACGGTTGAGGTCGCCCACCACATCACCCACCGACGCCGACGGCGAATGCACTGTCACTGCCATCACCGGCTCCAGCAGCTGCGTGCCACCTTCGGCCAGCGCCGCCTTGATCGCCTCGGCACCGGCGCGATGGAACGCCATTTCCGAAGAGTCCTTGGCGTGGGTCTGGCCATCGACAAGACTGACCTCGATACCGACCACCGGATGACCCTGAGGGCCTTCCGACAGCGCAGCACGCACGCCCTTCTCCACGGCACTGATGAAGCTGCGGGGCACCACGCCACCAACGATGCGATCGTTGAACACCACCTGGCCGTCTTCGCGCGGCGACACATCCAGCACCACGTGCGCGAACTGGCCCTGGCCGCCGGTCTGCTTGACCAGCCGGCCCACAACCCCGGCCATCGCACGCATCGGCGTCTCCTGGTAGGCCACACGCGGCGCACCTACGCCTACGTCTACCTTCCATTCGCTGCGCAGGCGCTCGACCATCACCTCCAGGTGCAGCTCGCCCATGCCCCAGACCAGGGTCTCCGCCGTGTCGCGATCGGTTTCGACACGGAACGACGGATCTTCCTGGGCCAGGCTGGCCAGGCCCTGCGCCATCCGGATCAGGTCGGCCGCGCGTGCCGGTTCCAGCCGCCAGGCCAGCACCGGTGCCTGTGCCTGGATGCTTTCCAGGCGCAGCGGCTGCGCGCGGTCGCTCAGCGTTTCGCCGCTGACCGCATCCTTCCAGCCCAGCACCGCGACGATGTCACCGGCCACGGCCTGTTCAATGTCGTGGGTCTGGTCGGCCTGCACCCGCACCAGGCGGGTGACACGCCGCCCCTGCGGATGCTGCGAACTGGCCACCGCATCGCCGACCTTCAAGGTGCCCGAGTACAGCCGCACGAAGCTCAGCGCGCCGTGCTGCTGGTGGGTGATCTTGAACAGCAGGCCGGCCAGTGGACCGTCCGGATCCGGCGGCAGCACCACGTCGCCGTCTTCGCTCTCGGCGGTCACGGCAGGACGATCCAGCGGCGACGGCAGGTAATCGACCACCGCATCCAGCAGGGTTTCGATGCCCTTGTCCTTGAACGCGGCACCGGCCAGCACCGGCACGCCTGCACCGGCCAGCGTCGCCCGTCGGATCGCCGCACGCAGCAGTTCCGCATCGATCGCGCGACCTTCCAGCCAGGCATCAGCCAGCAGTTCGTCGTGGTCGGCCACGGCCTCAACCAGCGCGTCGCGCTGCGGCTGCCACAGGGTGCGCGCCGCGTCGTCCCACGGGGTCACCGTGGTTACGGCACCATCCTGCCAGTGCAGCACGCGCTCATCGACCAGGTCGACCCAGCCGTTGAAATCGCTTTCGCTGCCCAGTGGCATACCGAGCGCCCACGGCCGCGCCTGCAGCTTGTCCTGCAGCTGCTCCAGCACACGCTCGAACGAAGCGCCTACGCGGTCCATCTTGTTGACGAACGCGATCAGCGGCACACGATGGCGACGCGCCTGGCGCCACACCGTCTCTGACTGCGGCTGCACGCCGTCCACGGCCGAGAACACGGCCACGGCACCGTCGAGCACGCGCAGCGAACGCTCGACTTCAATGGCGAAGTCGATGTGGCCGGGCGTGTCGATCAGGGTCAGCCGATGCGGCGGCAGGTCGCGCGGCGCCCACTGCGCCTGCACGGCGGCCGCGCCGATGGTGATGCCACGCTCGCGCTCGATCGCCGAGAAATCGGTGGTCGCATTGCCGTCGTGCACTTCGCCGACGCGATGGATTTCGCCGCTTTTCCATAGCAGGCGTTCGGTCAGCGTGGTCTTGCCGGCGTCGATGTGGGCAATGATGCCAAGGTTGCGACGGCGGGAAAGGACTTGGGTGTTCATGAGAAAGGTTCCTGCAAAGCCAACTTCGAGGGCCGCGCACCCCGGTTGGCGACAGGGCGCGCGGCTAGCGTTCGGTCTCGGCGATCTGGTGCATGGCACGTTCTCCTTGCGGTACAGCGGGTGATGGGTGAAACGAAAAGAGCGCCCCGGAGGGCGCTCTGTCGAAGGTCCAGCGATGGCCGTCTCAACGGCCTCGTGGGGCTCCAGGCAGATACGCCCGTTCCGCGCTTGCGCGGGTCAGGGTGAAAAACTTCAGGAGCGGCATCCGGTTCATGGGGCGCATTCTAGACCTGCCAATCTGGCGCGCAAGTGAATATTGAGCACATAAATGGAACGATGAGGCCGACAATGAAAGGGGTCAGATCCCTTTGCCACAGCAAAGGGCTCTGACCCCTACCCTGCCTTACTTGCACTCATGCAGCTTGCGGGCCTCAGCCACGGTCGCAGCCTGGTCGTCCCCCATCGAGATCCATCCCTTCAACGACATCGCCGGATCCACCTGCGCCTGGCGCGGGCCGCCATGGACCACCACCTCGGTCCAGCTGCCGACCGGCGCCAGCTCCGACAATCTTGCAGCCTGGTCGTCTTCGGTACTGAACATGTCGTCTGGCTCCGCAGGCTTGGCCTTGTTCACGGTCTCGGTCTTGCGCGCCCGGATCCGCAGCGCGCCATCGGCCATGCGCTGGGTAGTGACGTCATGGCGTTCCACCCCATAGGCCCAGCTGCTCTCACCTGCGCGACGGGTCTCGCTACCGTCGTCTGCCACCACTACGGAATCACCTGCCGCTTCGGCCACGGTCGCAAGCGAACCCATTCCCGACATCAGCGCCTGGTAGGCAATCATCTGCCGCTGTTCGGTGGCCAGCGCAACGTTACCTGCCTTGCCGGCAGGAATCTGCAGGTACACCGCCTCCCTGCACAACATCAGCACCTGCTGGTCATCCCAGCTGATGAGCACTTCATCATTGGCGAAATAGCGGGTCGTCACCGGAACCACCGGAGCGCTCCCGCCGGTGGAATACCGGCTCTCGATCCGCGAGGCCTGCTCGGCGGCCTTCATCAGGGAGACCGAGGATGCGGACGCGGTGCTGACGGCGCATACGGAGGCGACCATTGCCGAGAGCAGCACGCCATGTGAAACAGTACGGATCATTGCATCAGTCCTTTGAAGAGAACGAACCGCACATGATACGTCGCCTGGCAGAGCAGTTTGATGCTCAGGTCACCACGACCAACGGCACTCCGCGCCGCGGATGCTCCAGCACCACCACATCCTGCTGGTAAACCCGCTGCAGGTTGTCTTCGGTGAGCACCTGCAACGGCGTGCCATCGGCCGCTACCCTGCCCTGCTCCAGCAGCACGATGCGGTCAGCATAGCCGGCGGCAAGATTCAGATCGTGCAGCACCACGATTACGCACGCTCCGCCCTCGGCGCAGGCGCGCACGCTGCGCAGGGTGCGCTCCTGGTGGCGCAGGTCCAGCGCTGCAGTCGGCTCATCGAGCAGCAGCAACGGCGTGTCCTGTGCCAGCACGCGCGCGAACGTGGTCCGTGCCGATTCACCGCCCGACAGCTGCTGCACCTCACGCAGGCGCAGCGCCTGCAGTTCCGCGGCATCGATCGCGGCTTCCACCTGCGCATCATCCACTACAGGGTCGGGCGGGTGCGGCAAGCGCCCCATCGCTACCACCTCCTCCACGCTGAAGGCAAAGCGCACGCCATGCTCCTGCGGCATCACCGCACGCTCGCGCGCCAGTGGCCCGGCCTTGTAACCGGCCAACGGCTTGCCGAGCAGGCTTACTTCGCCAGCGTCGGCACGCAGGTCACCGGCCGCCACAGCCAGCAATGTGGACTTGCCCGCGCCGTTCGGGCCGACCAGCGCGGTCACCGTACCCGGTTCGAACGCCAGCGAGATGCCGTGCAGGATCTCGCGCTGCTGGCGACGCACCACCACCTCGTGCAGTTTCAACAACACGCTCATGGCGCGGCCTTGCGGCGCTGCTGCAGCACCAGCCAGAGGAAGAACGGTGCACCCAGTGCAGCCGAGAACAGGCCCAGAGGAATCTCCGCCGGCGGATCCAGCGTGCGAGCCGCGGTGTCGGCCACCACGATCAGCAGCGCACCGAGCAGGCCGGACAACGGCAGCAACCAGCGATGACCCGGGCCGACCAGCAGGCGCGCCACGTGCGGCACCACCAGGCCAACGAAACTGATCGAACCGGCAAACGCCACCGCAGCCCCCACCAGCAGCGCACTGAACGCCACCAGGCGACGCCGCGTGCGGGTGACATCCAGCCCGAGGTGCTGCGCCTGGCGCTCACCCAGCGCCAGCATGTCCAGCGGCGTGGCCAATCGCTGCAGCGCGAACACACCGATGGCGAACAACGGCACCACGGCCGCCACATCGGCCCAGTTGGCGCGCGCCAGCGAGCCCATCTGCCAGAACACCAGCGACTGCAGCTCGCTTTCGCTGGCGATGTACGTGAGGAAACCGATCAGTGCCGAGCAGAACGCGGCCATCGCGATACCGACCAGCAGCAGCGTGGCGTTGCCCGTGCCCTTGCCGGGCCGGGCCAATGCGTAGGTCAGGCCGATTGCCAGTGCGCCGCCAGCGAACGCGGCCACCGGCACCAGCCAGCCGGCCGCACCGGCAGCGCCGAGTACGATGGCGGCCACCGCACCCAGCGCAGCGCCCTGGCTGACACCGACAATGCCAGGGTCGGCCAGCGGGTTGCCGAACAGGCCCTGCAGGCTGGCACCGGCCATCGCCAGCGACGCGCCGACCATCGCGCCCAACAGGGCACGCGGAATACGCAACTGCCAGACCACGGCGAGGTCGCGGCTGCTGACCGCCTGCGGATCGAGCAGGCCCAGCTTCACCGCCAGCGCCTGCATCACTTCCAGCGGCGGCAACCGCAGCGGGCCCACGGCGAACGAGGCCAGCACCGCTCCCAGCAGTGCCAGCAACGCCACCAGCAACATCGTCCGCCCGCGACGGCGGCGCCGATCCGCCGGACTCATGCCTTCGGCAACGCCGCCAGCGCCTTGGCCAGCGCCAGCGCGCCAGCACCGGAACCGACACTGGTGTACTTCAGCTGCACATCCGGCATCACCCAGACCCGATTGGCCTGCCCGGCCGGGGTCTGCTTCAGCGTCGGGTACGCCTTCCACAGGCCCTCGGCACCACCGAACAGCTGCAGGTCATGCTCGGTCACCAGGATCACCTCCGGTGCCGCCGCGACCACGCCTTCATTGCTCAGCTGCGAGTAGTTCTTCACCCCCGCCTCGGTGCCGATGTTGATGCCGCCAGCCAGTGCGATCAGCTGCGCCGATGCGCTGTCGGCACCCGCAACAGTCGGCGAGCCTCCGGCGCCGGTGGCCGATACATGGATCAGTCGTGGCGCATGGCCCAGGCCCTTGCCAATCGCTGCAGCCTCATCGAGCTGGCGCTGCACCTGCGTGGCAAGTGCCTGTCCTGCTTCGGCCAGCCCTAGTGCGGCGGCGACCTTGCGCACCTTGTCCGGCGCCGGCTGCAGATCGTCGATGACCACCGCCGGTTCGCCCACCTCACGCAGCTTCTTCGCCAGCTCGGTGTGCCGACGCAGGCTGTTGCCGAGGAACAGCGAGCCCTGCAGGCTCAGCACGCCCTCCACGCCAGTGGTGCGGTTGAACAGGAACTGGTGCGGGGCAGCCAGGCCAGCCTGGGTGGTGGTATTGGTCGGCGCGGCGAACACCTGCTTGTCCAGTCCCAGCGCCTCGATCACCGCGATCACGTCGTCACCACCGGCGATGATGCGGCTGGTATCGGCCACCTCGACGTCGGCGCCGTCATCGGAATGCACCTTGGCCGGCAGCACAGCCTTCTGGTCGCGCACGACCGGCATATCGGTGCCGGCCACGCGCTGCCAGCCAGCCGGCAACGCAACTTCGCCAGGCGCGGTTGCGGCGGCGGGCTCAACCGGCTTGCCGCTGTCCGAGGGCGTAGATGAACCGCCACAGGCAGCCAGTGCCAGCGAGACAGCCAACGGAAGCGCACACAGGCGCAGACGGGACGCGATGTTCATGCTCGTTCTCCTTGCTGGCAGGGCGACGCGCACGCCGCCCTGCCGTGTGACTTACTGCTTCGGGGTGATGCGGGTGATGCGGTCACCCTTCGGGTCTTCGGCGCCACGCGACTTGTTCACCGCGAACACGTTGCCCTTGCCATCGGCACGGACGTGGTTCGGCAGCGTACCGCCATCAAGGTTGGCGACCACCTTGCCGTCACCGTTCACCACGGTGACCGTGCCAGCGCCACGGTTGCTGACGTAGGCCAGGCCGGAGACATCATCGAAGGCGACGTTCAGCGCACCGGCGCCGACCGGCACGTCATGCAGCACCTTGCCGGCGGCCACATCGACGATCAGCAGGTTGTCAGTGCCCTGCGAGGCCACGTACAGGCGGTTGCGCGCTGCGTCGAAGGCCACGCCCGAGGCGCTGATCGAATTGCCCAGGTCGATGACCTTCTCGACCTTGCCGCTGGCCACGTCGATCACTGCCGCTTCCGGGGTGCCGATGCTGACGGTGAACAGCTTGCCGCCCTTCTCGTCCAGCACCAGGCTCATCGGGGTGAACTTGCCTTCGTCCACGCCGGACTCCAGCGTCACCGCCGGCAGCTCCTTGAGGGTCTTGGCGTCGAACACCGACAGGTGGTCCTCACCTGTGGCCGAGGCAAACACCTTGCCGTGGGTGCCATCAACCACCACGTCGCGCGCATGCGGCACGGCATCGACCGGGAACTGGTGGACCAGCGACAGGTCCTTCTGGCGGTAGACCGCGATGGAGTTCTGGCGGGTGTTGGTGACCCAGACATTGCCGTTGGTGTCATCCACGCCGACACCGTAGACCGCGTAGACCGCGCCATTGGTGCTGCCCGGCACCTGCGCCGGGGTGATCGCCTTGGTCACCTTCAGCGACTTCGGGTCCAGCTTCAGCAGCTGCGACTGGGTCACCGGCGGGCGGCCCACGGCCGAGGTCACAAACACCGCGTTGCTGGCGGCGCTGTAGGCGGACTGGTACAGGCCCGGCACCAGCTTGTTGGACTGGGTGGAGAACTGCGCCTGGCCGGACAGCGGCAACTGCGGCGAGACGCGCAGCTTCAGCACGGTGGCTGCAGCCGGCTGGCTGGCGCGCACCACCACAGGATGGGTGCCCGGCACGGCGTCGGCCGGAATGCTCAGCTGGGTCTTGAAGTTGCCATCAGCATCGACCACCAGCGGCTGCGTGTTCAGCACGCTGTCGCCACGCAGCAGGCTGACTTTCTGGCCCGGCACGAAACCGCGACCCACCACGTCGGCAGTGCTGCCGGGAACCACGTTCTCACCGCGCGAGACAACCTCGCCCTTGAAGGTGGCGTTGGCCGGCTGATCGAACACCGGCTGTGCGGTGGCGGTCACGGCCAGCAACAGGCCAGCGGCGAGAGAGGTAAGACGGAAAGACGGACGGAACGACATGGAAGGCTCCTTGCACACGTAGGCCGCGCCACGTGACGCGGGATTCATCGGTTGCCTGGGCCGCTGCACATCGGCAGCCTCGCCTGGGTAGTGGGGTCGCATGCCTTGGCATGCGAAGGGATTCATTCGGCGGCGTTGTCACCGCCGTTGGGCGCGCCGTCACCGGCACTGCGGTCGGACACGCCATACAGTTCATGCAGCGCAGCGTGGAACGACGCGGGCAGCATCGGACCATGGCCGAGGCCGGGGAACTCGCGGTACTGCACGCGCATGCCCGGCACCTTGCCCAAGCGCTCGGACAGCTGCATGGCAGCATCCGGGGTGGCCCCACCGATACGGCGCAGGTGCGCGACCACGCGCGGATTGTTCATGTCGCGCTTGCCACGATCACCGACGCGCTCGGCGCCACCCAGCATCAGCCAGAGCTTCGCCGGCTGGCCATGCGCGTTCTGCACGAACTGCTGTTCCGGATCACCCAGTGCCGCACCCTGGCTCCACCATAGCGACGGACTGGCCGCCAGGTAGGACTGGAAGGAGGCGGGACGGGTGTACAGCGCATTGAGCACGAACAACCCGCCAAGTGAGTGGCCCCACAGCGCTTGCTGCTGCGCGTCGATGCGTGCGCGACGCTCGACTTCGGGCTTGATGCGGCGCTCGATCACATCGAGGAACGCCGCAGCGCCACCGCCGACCGCCTGGGTGCTGCCGCTCTCGTCGTCTGCGCGATCGATCCACGCGGTGTAGTCGCGTGTGCGCGCCTTGGAATCGATGCGTAGGTCGTTGTCGTAGCCGATCAGTACCAGTACCGGTGGCGTCTTGCGCGCGGCCAGCTCGGCCAGCAGCGGCTGGTCCAGCACCATCGCCACCGCATTGCCGTCCAGCGCGTACAGCACCGGCAACGGCGTCCTGCCGGCCTTGGCCGGAATCGCCAGATTCACCCGCCAACGGCGCTGCTGGTCGGGGCTGTCCACCACGAAATGTTCGAAGCGATAGCTGGCCGCCGGCTCGTCGAGCACGGTGTGGCCGATCTTCTGCAGCGGATTGCGCTGCTGGGCGTGGGCGTACGGGGTGGCCAGGAGCAGACCCATCATCAAGGCGGCCAGTCCGCGGGCCAGCGGACCACGGCGCGAAGGCAGGACGAAATGCTTCATCAGCGGCGGCAGAAGCGGCCCAGGGCCGCCGGTTCACAAGGGACCGCAGTCTACCTTAAACGCGAATGATTATCACATCGATCGAACGTCACGCTGTGTATCACGCGCGCGATGACCCGGTTGCGCTGGGCACGGCATTTCCCCTATTTTGCTGGTCACCGGGGCATTGGATCGCCCCGCTTACAGCGCGGCCACGGAGGGCGGCCAGTCTGCCGTCGATCCGGTCGCGCTCATCCGCGCCATGACCGCCATGGGATTGGATCCCATGATCGTGAGACTCTCTTGAAGCACACCACCCTGATCGCACTCTCCCTCGGCCTGCTCGCACCGCTGGCCGCCCATGCCGCGCAGGATCTGCCGACGCTCTACCAGGCCTATGAAGAGGCCGGCTATTCGACGCTGAGCATGGAAGAACTCAACCAGACGGTGACCTTCACCGCCGTCGCGCTGGGCGTTTCCAGCAACCTGCAGGGCGAGCCGCTGATCGAGGCCGGCGATGACCAGGGTAATGTCCTGGCCCGGCTGACCACCGACGATGCGCAGCAGGCCGCCAAGCTCAGCGCACTGGAAGAAGGCGCCACCTTCACCGCCAGCTGCACGCTGCAGTTCAGCTCCGGCTCGGACTATCTGTCGTTCGGCGACTGCGCCGTCAAGTAAGGACGAAGCCGGCGAACGCCGGCTTCTTCTCTTTGTCTCTGTAGAGTCGAGCCGTGCTCGACTCATGCCATGTCAGGGGCCCGCAGGTACCGGACCATATGCATTCTCCTGCGGCGTACCCGGCAGCAGCGCGAACACGAAGATCACCAGGCCGCCGAACGGAATGAAGGCCAGCAGGTACATCCAGCCCGACTGGTTGCAGTCATGCAGGCGGCGCACGGTGACCGCGATGACCGGCAGCAGGGTAGCCAACCAGAACACGACAAACAGGATGATCGACGCGATACCCAGGCCATCCGACTGCATCACCAATCCGGCGATGAGCGGCACCATCAGCACGGCTGAGACGATCAACAGGAACAGCTGGAACATCCAGTACTCGCGACGGTTGGCCCGACCATCGAACTGGGCGTAACGCTTCAACGGCAGAATCATTTCCTGCACGGCATCAATCCTTGAAAAAGTGGCCGCGCAGTGTGCCAAATGCAGGCGCGCAGAACAATGTGGCGTCGAGCCGGCTCAGCGGCCCTTCGCGGCCCGCGCCGCTTCGCGCTCGGCACGCAGCCGGTCCAGCTTTTCCTTCAGCTTGATTTCCAGGCCACGCGGAACCGGGTTGTAGTACACCCGCTCGCCCATCGCATCCGGGAAGCCGGTCTGGTCCAGTGCGATGCCGCCTTCGGCATCGTGGTCATACTGGTACTCGGCGCCATAGCCCAGCTCCTTCATCAGCTTGGTCGGCGCGTTGCGCAGGTGCAGCGGCACTTCTTCGGTGCCGCTCTCGCGCACATCGGCCTTGGCCTGGTTGAAGGCGGCATAGCCAGCATTCGACTTGGCGGTGCTGGCCAGATAGAGCACCAGCTGGGCAAACGCCAGCTCGCCTTCCGGGCTGCCCAGGCGCTCGTAGATGTCCCAGGCTTCCAGCGCCATGCTCTGCGCGCGCGGATCAGCCAGACCGATATCCTCGATCGCCATGCGGGTCAGCCGGCGCGCCAGGTAAGACGGATCGCAGCCGCCATCAAGCATGCGGGTCAGCCAGTACAACGCGGCATCAGGGTTGGAGCTGCGCACGGACTTGTGCAGCGCCGATATCTGGTCGTAGAACTGCTCGCCACCCTTGTCGAAGCGGCGGGTGCGATCGGCCAGCACCTGGGTCAGCGTCTGCGGGGTAATGCGGCCACCCTCCCCACCCGCCAGTTCGGCGGCGATCTCCAGCAGGGTCAGCGCACGACGCACATCACCATCGGCGGCGGTCGCGATTTCCAGCAGAAGCTCGGGGGCGACTTCGATGCCCTCCTCGCCCAGGCCGCGTTCGCGATCACCCAGCGCACGTTCCAGCGCCTCGACAATGTCGGTGGGCGAAACCCCCTCCAGCACATGCACGCGGCAGCGCGACAGCAGCGCCGAGTTCAGCTCGAACGACGGATTTTCGGTGGTGGCACCGACGAACAGGATCGTGCCGCGCTCGATGTGCGGCAGGAACGCATCCTGCTGCGCCTTGTTGAAGCGATGCACCTCGTCCACGAACAGCACCGTGCGGCGACCTTCAGCGAAACGCTGCGCGGCCTCGGCCAGCACCTGGCGCACTTCCGGCAGGCCGGACAGCACGGCGGAGATGGCGCGGAATTCGGCGTCGGAATATTCGGCCAGCAGCAGTGCCAGCGTGGTCTTGCCGCAGCCCGGCGGCCCCCACAGGATCATCGAATGCACGCGACCGGATTCGACCGCGCGGCGCAGCGCGCTGTCCGGCGCCAGCAGGCGCTTCTGCCCGACCATCTCGTCGAGGGTGCGCGGGCGCATGCGCTCGGCCAGCGGGCGCAGATGATCCCGATCGATGCTCAGCAGATCGGGGCCGGGGAAGGAGGTTGAACGATGTCTTGCCACGCGGTCATTGTACCGTGAGAGCGTGCCAACCAAGGTTTGCACCCACCAGCGCCAGGCCACAGGAATCGGTAGTGCCGGCCGCTGGCCGGCAGATCAAAAACGTGTCAACCAAGGTTGACACCCACCAGGGCGGTGCCGCCCAGAGATCAGTTGCCGATGACGTCGGTGCCCTTCGGCGGGGTGAAGCTGAAGGTGCCGGCAGCGAAGCCCGGGTTGCGCTTCCAGCCACTGAAGGTGATCACGGTGCGCTGGCCGACGGCGTCGGTGATTTCCATCCTGGCCAGACCCTGGGCGTTGAAGCCCAGCGCGGCGTACTGGAAGCTGGCTTCGGTATCGCGCTTCGGCGACAGCGACAACCACTGCAGGCCGTCACGCTGGGCGGCTTCCTCGCTGAGGTCGTACTGCTGCTCCAGCAGCGCCGGGTTGATCAGCGCGGTCAGCGGGCTGTTCTGCTCTTCCTTGCCCTGCTCGCGCACGGTGGCCTGCTCCAGGTCCGGCTCGTACATCCAGACCTTCCTGCCGTCGGCCACGATCAACTGTTCGTGCGGGCGCACATACTCCCAGCGGAACAGGCGCGGCGCCGACAGCGCCACGCGGCCGCTGGTCGACTCCTTCACCTTGCCGCGGCTGTCGAACACCTGCTGGCTGAACTGGCCATCCAGGCCCTTCAGGCCGCTGGTGAAGGTCTTCAGGTCATCGCGGGCGCCAGCCCAGGCGCTGCCGGCGGCGGCGCAGGCCACGGCCAGGGTGGTGGTGGCAAGGAAACGGCGGAAGCGGAAGTTCATGCGGGAATCCTGTGGGCGCGGGCGCCAGGAAAGGTGGTTGCCAGTGTGCCCGGGCAAAGATGAATGGGCGATCAGGGCGACATTATGCCGCCCTGAACGTCCCTCGGCGATTCAGCCGCCAGTCGTCGGCAGCTTGCCGTACAGCACCTGGCCCCGGAAGCCGCGCCGCACTTCGCGATACAGCGCGCGGAACGCCGGATAGTCCTGCGGCTGGCACAACGCCTCCGGGCCACGCACCGCGTTCTGCTGCAGGCGGTGGCGCACGATCACGTCCTGGCCCTCGCGGCTCCAGTCCACCCGGTACTCGCCGGCAGCGTTGGCAAAACGCTGGCTGGCCGGGATGGCGATGATCGGTGCAGTGGCCGGGAACTGCAGGCGATAGGTTTCCTCGCGCAGGCTGGCGTTGCAGTAGAACGGCGTCTCGTTGGCCGGCGCCGAGGCGGTGGCGTACAGCCCGCGCACCGACTCGCCACCCGGCGGATCCGGCACAGCCATGCCACCGGCCACGCTGAAGTCGGCGTAGTCCTCTGCCTGGAATGCCATGCGGTAGCCGAACGGCCGGGTCAGGTCGACCGGCACACCCTGGATCTGTAGCTGCCCTCGCCCGTCGAAACCGGACGCGGCCATGATCTGCTCTTCAGCGCGCGCACGGTTCTGCGCGTTGAGCTGGGAGAACTGGGCGCGCATTCCGATCTCGGCGTTCTCGCCGAGCTTGGGAATCGTCTCGCCGCGCAGGTTGCCGTTGGCGTCGAAGGTGAAACGCACTTCCATCGAAGTGGCATTACGCTGCGGCGTATTGGCCGGGGTACGCGCCAGGCTCGCATCGCGGGTACGCATCACCGGCGCCCCCAGGTCGCCTTCCGGCAACTGACCGAAGCGCGCCCAGGCGGTGGTCGAGTCCAGGTACAGATCGAACTCGGGGATGTAGGTGATGGCGTGGTTGAAGCGGCCCAGTACCGGGATCTTCGGCAGCGTCGGCCCACCACCGGCACCGATCAGCACCGGCGAACTGGCGATTCCCTTGGCGGCCAGCAGTGCCTCCAGGATCGTCACATGGTCCTTGCAGTCACCGTAGTGGTTGTCCAGGATGCTCTGCGCGCTGTTCGGCTCCAGGCCGCCGTTGCCCAGATACACCGCCACATAGCGGATGTTCTGCGCGACCCAGCGGTACAGCGCGTCGGCCTGCTCGCGGCGATCGCTGATGCCGGTGGTGATCTGGTCGGCCAGCGCCTGCAGTTCCGGCGTGACCTGCGCCGCCGGACCAGCCTTGAGCTGGTAGGCACGGCCCATCTGCGACCATTCACGATAGGTGCTGGCCATGATGTTCGGGCCGAACTCCCAGCCCGCCGCCGACCAGTTCTGTGCCGGCATGGCTTCGCGGCGCTGGTAGCGCCAGCGCCACTGTGCCTGGCCGTTCTTCACCGTTGGGCGATCGCTGCCCTGCACGCCGCGGCTGTCGACGAACATCGGCAGGTTGGCCGGCGCACTGAGGGTGACCTCGGCGTCCTCGTACTCGGTGAAGACATTGAAGGTCTCCCACAGGCCGAAGTAGCCCGGGAAGTATGGCGTGGCCTGGGTACGGCGCACCTGGTAGTACAACCGCGTACCGGGGGCCAGGTTCGGGAACACGATCACCCGCACCTTGCGGTCGGCGTACATTGCCGCCGAGGCACTGGAATAGCTTTCCTGGGTATAGATGCGGTCGGCGGGCACGTCGCGGCGCTGGCCGTCTGCGGTGATGGTGTAGGCGCCGAGCACGTCCAGCGTCTCCATCTTCTCGCTGTAGCTCAGCCGCACCTGGCTGAACTGCTCGACGGAGGCCTTGGTCTTGAGCAGGACCTCGTAGGTTTCGGTCTGCACATTGCCCGCATCCGACCACACCTGGTAGTCGGCGCGGTAACGGACAATGCTGAAATTATTGCTGGCTTCGGTATCGCCGCTGGTGGAGGGCGGCGCCGTGGCGGGCGCGGAGGTGGCGGTGTCTGCCAGTGCCGGGCCGGCAGCCATCAGGGCTGCCAGCGCCAGTGCCAGCGCGCTTGGTACGGGTTGAAGCATGCGTCGGTTCCTTGGACGTCGTGGGGATACGTCGGGTCTTACTTCGGCGGCGGCGGTGCCAGCACCGTGCGGTCGCCATTGTGCTCGGGCGAACTGACCACGCCGGCCGCTTCCATGGCCTCGATCAGCCTCGCTGCACGGTTGTAGCCGATCTTCAACCGGCGCTGCACACCGGAAATCGATGCTCGACGGGTCTCGGTGACCACGCGCAGCGCCTCGTCATACAACGGGTCGGACTCGTCGCCGGAAGAACTGTTCTCGGGCAAGCCGGTAGCGCCGACGACCACGCCGTCACCCATCGTCTGCACTTCGTCCAGCACGCCGTCGACATAGTCGGCCGGGCCCATCGCCTTGAGGTGTTCGACCACGCGATGTACTTCCTCGTCGGAGACGAAGGCGCCATGCACGCGCTCGGGCATGGCGGTACCCGGCGGCAGGTACAGCATGTCGCCGTGGCCCAGCAGGGTTTCCGCGCCGGACTGGTCGAGGATGGTGCGCGAGTCGATCTTGGAACTGACCTGGAACGCGATACGGGTCGGGATGTTGGCCTTGATCAGGCCGGTGATCACGTCCACCGACGGGCGCTGCGTGGCCAGGATCAGGTGGATGCCGGCCGCACGCGCCTTCTGTGCCAAGCGCGCAATCAGCTCTTCCACCTTCTTGCCGACGATCATCATCATGTCGGCGAATTCGTCGATGAAGATGACGACGAACGGCAGCGTCTCCAACGGTCGCGGCGCCTCGCCCAGCTCCGGGTTCGGCTTGAACAGCGGGTCCATCAGCGGCTGGCCGGCGTCCTGGGCTTCCTTCACCTTCTTGTTGAAGCCGGCCAGGTTGCGCACGCCCACCGCGCTCATCAGCTTGTAGCGGCGCTCCATCTCGGCCACGCACCAGCGCAGGCCGTTGGCGGCCTCCTTCATGTCGGTGACCACCGGCGCCAGCAGGTGCGGGATGCCCTGGTAGACGCTCAGTTCGAGCATCTTCGGGTCGATCATCAGCATCCGCAGGTCTTTCGGCGAGGCCTTGAACAGCAGGCTCAGCACCATCGCGTTGACCGCCACCGACTTGCCCGAACCGGTGGTACCGGCCACCAGCAGGTGCGGCATGCGCGCCAGATCGGCCACGGTCGAGCGGCCGGCGATGTCCTTGCCCAGCGCCAGGGTCAGCACGCTGGCCGACTTGTCGTATTCCTTCGAGCGCAGCAGCTCGGACAGGTAGATCATCTCGCGGGTGACGTTGGGAATTTCCAGGCCGATCACCGACTTGCCCGGAATCACGTCGACTACGCGCACCGACTTCACCGACAGGCCGCGCGCGATGTCCTTGTCCAGCGAACTGATCTGGCTGACCTTGATGCCCGGCGCGGGCTCGATCTCGAAGCGGGTGATGACCGGGCCGGGGTTGGCGCCAACCACCTGGGCGTCGATGCGGAAATCCTTCAGCTTGAACTCGATCTGCCGCGACAGCGCGTCCAGGGTTTCCTTGTCGTAGCCCACCGGCTGCGGCTTGGGGTCGTCCAGCAGGGCGAGCGGCGGCAGGTCCGAGCCGTCGCCGTTGACGCCACGGAACATCGGGATCTGCGTGTCGCGCTTGGCCCGGTCACTCTTCTCGATCACTGGTTCCGGGCGTGGCTCGATCTTCACCGGCTCGCGCTTGGCACGCACTTCAGCGTCAGCCTTGCGCACTTCCTGGCGCTCCTCGCGCATCACCCGGGTCTGCTGCCATTCGGTGACTTCTTCCTTCTTGCGCTCCAGCAATGGCGCCAGCGACATCACGCCGCGGCCGATCTTCTCCATCACCACGAACCAGGACAGCCCGGTGGCCAGGGTGATCGAGGCCAGCAGCAGCACCAGCACGAACAGGTTCGCACCCAGTGCGCCGAAGCCCACCGTGAGCGAGTTGCCGACCAGTTTGCCGAGGATGCCGCCAGCATGGGCCACGTCGCCACTGAACAGGCGCACGTGCAGGAAGCCGGTGCCGGCAATCAGGAAGCCGACCAGCCCGACCAGGCGCAGTGCCGGATCCAGGTCGTTCTCGCCCTTGCTCTCGCGCTTGAGCCCAAACATGGCGATCCACGCCAGCGCGCCCAGCACCACCGGCAGCAGGAACGCGATGTAGCCGAACAGCTGCAGCAGCACGTCGGCGATCCATGCACCGGCGCGGCCGCCGAGGTTGTGTACCGGCGCGACCACGCTGCCGGTATGCGACCAGCCCGGATCAGTGGCTGAATACGTGAAAAGACTGGCCGCCAGGTACAGCAGCGCCGGCGCGATGGCGATCAGGCCAAGGTCGCGCCAGAGACGCTGGCGGC
This sequence comes from Stenotrophomonas maltophilia, assembly GCF_004920835.1. GTDB lineage: Bacteria > Pseudomonadota > Gammaproteobacteria > Xanthomonadales > Xanthomonadaceae > Stenotrophomonas > Stenotrophomonas maltophilia_AQ. Next base: position 51,775 of record NZ_QFHO01000017.1, on the reverse strand, counting down.
GTGGATTGTCGGTCGTCGCCGCCGCGGCCGTGCGACGTGACGCCTTGCTGTCGTCGGACTTGGAGCGTTCGGGGACCTGCTTCGCCACCTTAGACCATACCTTTGGAATGCGCTGTTAGTGATTGATAATAAATGAGACGGCGTCAGTTTTCAGTTATGCGACATCGGACAGGGCATTTGACCGCCAGAACCACCGCTGGATGACGGCGTTCTGTTCATCGGCTTGAATCGCCCTGCCCCAGCCGCCACTCTATGACCAGCCACGGATGCTGCGCAAATATCGCCAGCGCCTTGTCCCATCTACCTTTTCGCGAGTTTACATGAGCACCAGCCTGCCCTCCCGTCACCAGCGCCTCGTCATCCTCGGTTCCGGCCCGGCCGGCTGGACCGCCGCCGTCTACGCCGCCCGCGCCAACCTGAAGCCGGTCGTCATCACCGGCCTGCAGCAGGGCGGCCAGCTGATGACCACCACCGAGGTGGACAACTGGCCGGGTGACGCCCACGGCCTTATGGGCCCGGACCTGATGGCGCGCATGCAGGCCCATGCCGAGCGCTTCGAGACCGAGGTCATCTTCGACCACATCCACACCGCCGATGTGTCGCAGCGCCCGTTCAAGCTGATCGGCGACAGCCACGAGTACACCTGCGACGCCCTGATCATCGCTACCGGCGCCACCGCCAAGTACCTGGGCATCCCGACAGAAGACGAGTTCAAGGGACGCGGCGTCTCCGCCTGTGCCACCTGCGACGGCTTCTTCTACCGCGACCAGGACGTGGTCGTGGTCGGCGGCGGCAACACCGCCGTGGAAGAGGCGCTGTACCTGTCCAACATCGCCCGCAAGGTGTACCTGGTCCACCGCCGCGACACCCTGAAGGCGGAGAAGATCATGCAGGACAAGCTGTTCGCCAAGGTGGCCGCCGGCAAGATCGAGACCGTCTGGCACCACCAGGTAGAGGAGGTGCTGGGCAACGAGGCCGGCGTGACCGGCGTGCGCGTGAAGTCCACTCTGGACGGCACCACCCGCGACATCGACGCCCACGGCTTCTTCGTGGCCATCGGCCACCACCCGAACACCCAGCTGTTCGACGGCCAGCTGGCGATGAACAACGGCTATCTGGAAATCCGTTCGGGCCTGGGCGGCAACGCTACCCAGACCTCGGTGGAGGGCGTGTTTGCCGCCGGTGACGTGGCCGACCAGCACTACCGCCAGGCGATCACCTCGGCCGGCTTCGGCTGCATGGCTGCACTGGACGCCGAGCGCTTCCTGGATGCCGAGGGCAAGGCCAGCTGAAACGCTGACCACGCTCTGTAGCGTCGAGCCATGCTCGACTCAAACAAAAGGCCGACGCGAAAGCGCCGGCCTTTTCGCTTTCAGTGACCAACCAACCCTGCCGCCGTAACGCTCAACCCACCCGGTCGCCGTATGCACTGCACCCTGTGCCTGACCGGCGGCGATTTCACCCCATCGGCATCGACCACCTGTGTGTTCCAGAACAAGGGGGCGCTGCCAGCGTTCTCGCACTTCATGATGATCTGACTGGGCTTCTCGTCCGGTGCAGCGATGTAGACCTTGCCGTCGGTACAGTTCCATCCGGGCGGACAGCCCACATTGGTGCTGACCAGATCAATCGGATATCGGGGGTGGCCCTCAAACACCACATCGACGCGCCGCGAACTGCCCGCGGACAGCTCGATGGACTGGATGGGCTCCACCTTCAAAGGCACGCAACCCTCGCCTTCACGGAACAGCCGATAGCCCTTCTCGACACCCTTCATTGAGGCGGTGCGAAATGCCGGGTCCAGCAAGGCTGCGGCATCGGTTGGGTTTGTGTGGAAGGCAACTTCGACAACCACGGATGGCATCTGCGCGAAACCGTTCTCACCGTGGCCGGCAGCTGCACCAGCCGCAGCCACAGGAAAGTCTGCATACTCCTCCCGTGCCGTAATGAGTTCGCGCATGTAGCAGAGCACCATGTCGGCAAGCCTTTGATCACCCGGCTTGCGTGACGCGCGTTCCCCGAGCCGCACCCGAGGCATCCGCTTTCGTGTGAATGCTGAGCAACCCCGCTGCACCAAGATGATTCGCATAGTAGGGCCGGGCACGAATATCATCGGAAACCTCCCTGTCTGTCGCCGTGCTGTTGGCAAAGTGATTCCAGATATCCGGCCGATCCGGCAGCAGATCGCGGAGATGGTACCTGGATGACATTTCGCTCCAGGCCCTCCCGGACTCTGGATGCAGGTCGCCCTGATTGCGACGCGCCCGGTGGACCAACTGTCCTCCGCGCTCTTCCATCAACTGCTGCAGCTCTTCGGCATAACCAGGGGTGATCAGATCCTCCTGGACGCCATTCATTGCGGGGCGCTGGAACTCCCACTCCAACCCAGGATGTACACGAACCAGACCGTGACTTGCAGAGACCAGTACCGAGTTCACCATCGAAGCATCCGATGACTGAGATCGTGCCGAAGTCATGATTGGAAAGTGCTCCCAGTAGGGCTTTCCTTCGTACAGGACCTCCGACTGGACCTCGCCCACACCGGACTTCATTGCATAAGTCTCAAGCGAGCTCCGGATGTACTGCTCGATTTCCTCAAGCGAGTGATCATCCTCAGCAGGCAACATGCCGGGGCCGAAGCGAATGATCAGGCGCTGGCGCTCCAGATCTACGGAAGCATTTACGACCACATGAGGTGACCGCGACGTTCGGACCTGGTGTGCGTCAAGTATCCGCTGCGCCTCTCGAGTCAGCAGCAGATCCAGCGCCGGATCACTCTCGATCATCGCCTGTGCTGGCCGGGCAATCGCTGCCGGCCCAGCGCCCAGGCCAGCAATGATCAGCGCAAATGCAGAACAACGGAGAGCATGCATGCATTCCATGTGTCGAATCCTTCGATGTGGGTATGCGCCAGATGGGCGCGAAGATGGAATGTCCCATCCAACTCCCAGCTACATCGTTGAACCGACTCGCGATTTCGACCAATTCGGATAATCCTCAAGTCGAGAGCGGCAACACTTTTCGCACTCCACCTGCCCTATCCTTCCCCCATGCCCTCCCCCCGCTTCCTCGACTCCCTGCAGTCCATTGCCACCACCGACTGGGATGCCCTGCACGACGGCCGCAACCCCTTCGTCAGCCACGCCTTCCTGTCAGGCCTGGAACAGCACGGCTGCCTGCGCGAGGACTGGGGCTGGCAGCCCCGGCATTTCACGCTGTGGGAGGGCGACACTCTGGTCGGCGCCATTCCGGGCTACCTGAAGACCAACTCCCACGGCGAGTTCGTGTTCGACCACGCCTGGGCCAACGCCTATGCCCGCCACGGCCGCGACTACTACCCCAAGTGGCTGGGGGCGGTGCCTTACTCGCCGGTCACCGGCCCGCGGCTGCTGGCCCGTCACGATCCGGAGCGCGCCACGTTGCTGTCGGCATTGCGCGAGGCACTGCCGACGCTGGGCGTGTCCTCGGCCCATATCAACTTCCACACCGCAGTGGACGAGGCGCTGTTCGGCGATGACTGGCTGCTGCGCGAGGACGTGCAGTTCCAGTGGCAGAACCCGGGTGACTGGGCGACGTTCGAGCAGTTCCTCGGTGCGATGGACCACAAGCACCGCAAGAATATCCGTCAGGAACGGGCCAAGGTCACGCGCCAGGGCATCACCTTCCGCGTGGTGCACGGCGATGAAGCGAGCCGCGCCGATCTGCAGGCGATGTACCGCTTCTATCTGCAGACCTTCCTCGAGTACGGCAATGCCCCGGCGCTGACCGAGGCCTTCCTGCGCCACCTGGCCATTTCTTTGGGTCAGGGGCTGGTGCTGTTCCTGGCCGAACAGGACGGCGAGCCGATTGCCGGTGCGCTATGCCTGCGGGGTGGAGACACGCTGTATGGCCGTTACTGGGGTGGCGCCACCCTGCCCGGCCTGCACTTCGAAGCCTGCTACTACCAGGGCATCGAATACTGCCTGCGCGAAGGGCTGAGCCGTTTCGAGCCGGGCGCACAGGGCGAGCACAAGCTGGCGCGGGGCTTCCTGCCGACGCTGGTGCGCAGCCGGCACTGGATGGCCGATGCGGATTTCGCAGAAGCACTGCAGGACTGGTGCCGGCAGGAGCGGCGGGATGTGCGGCGCTACCAGCAGGAGCTGCAGGGGCACGGGCCGTTCCGCGCAGGAACGTAGAGTCGCGCTTGCTCGACCTGGGCTCCGCCAAAAAGCGTGCCAACCAAGGTGGGCACCTACCAGGGCAATAGCGAGAGCCGCGCGCATCCATCTGGCACCTGCCAGAGCGGTGGCGAGGACGCTGTACTCAGGTGCACTGCCAGAAGTGCCCACTCACCCGGCACTTCGCACACCAGAACGTATAGAGCATGCCGCCGCTGCCCCACAGCAGCGCGCCCTCACCCGTGGTTGGCAGCGTTGAATCCAGCTGCATGACGAACGGCATCTCTTCGCCGCAATCGATGCACGCCGGGTACCACGCACTCTGCACCCAGCTTGGCGCGCCGCCCACGCGCGACAGGTTCTGCCGATGGTTGGACTGGCCCCAGTCCTGCTGCCGCCAACGCTCGCTGCCCAGGGCCGCAAGGCCCACCTCCGCCTGCATCAGGTCGCCGCTGTCGGTGGGGGTGTTCGGCACCTCGCGGTACTGGCTGGGGTGGCAGCCGGGCTGGCCTGCGGCATCGTGGCGATAGAAGCGCACGGGCGGCTCCTCCCATCCACAACAATCCAGGCACAAGCCGAGCGTGACCTCACCGGACGCGCCTGGCTGCAGCGCAGCAGCATCGGTCTGCAGCAGCCGCTGCAGCGGCGCGTGACAACCACCGCACAGCGCTTCCAGCGGTCCTCCCATGCGCCCGGCGTGATGCACCTGGCCACCATTCCAGGTTGGATGCAGGCGCCAGATGCGCTTGCGCCAGCTCGGCTCGTCCGCCTGCTGCGCGCGATGCTGCTCGCGGCCGAAGCGGATGTGCAGCGGCCGCTCCCCATGCAGGCGCCGCGGCTGCGGTCCGTCGGCGACGCCGGCCCAGTGCGCCCAGGCCTCGGCATCCAACCGCCCCCAGTCGACCACGTAGCCGCGAGCAATGGCGTAGGTCTCGGGCTGGGCGGCGAGCAGCAGCGCCCGGGCCCGCGCCATTTCGCGATCGTCATCGGCTTCAGCCAGGATCTGCGCCCACTGCGCGGCAGTGGCAGAGGGCAGGCCCCGCCATACCTGCGAAGCCAGCTGCAGCTCATCCTCACTAACGATCGCCAGCAATGCCTCCCAGTCGTCCTGCAGCAGCTGCGGCGCCTGATAGCTGGCGAACTCCATCACGCTGGCCAGCAGCTCGCCGCGCTCGCCATCACGATAGCGACGCCATGCTTCGGCCACGACTGCGGGCACCGCATCATCCGGTAGCAGGTCCAGCGCCATGTCGAGGAAGGCTGAGCTCGGCGAGCGTCGCGCCAGTGCCTGCAGCATCAACGCACCGAGCTGGCGCGGCTGCTCAGTGGCCAGCATCAGCAGCATGCCCTGGCTGTCGTTGCGCGTGCGCGGGGTGTCGTGCACATCGAGGATGGCGGTGATCGCGTCGCTCATGCGTGGGCTCCTTGCCGTTGGACGCTGATGGTGCCAGACATCAGCGATCACCACGACGAATACAATGGCGGCATGACCCGCCAGCTGCCCTGGCGCCTGGCCGATGCGCCGGACGCCCCCTTCCCTCCGGCCGAGACCGCACTGCGCCAGCCCGACGGCCTGCTGGCGGTGGGCGGCGACCTGCACCCGATGCGCCTGCTCAATGCCTATGCCGGCGGCATCTTCCCGTGGTTCAGCGAGGGCGAGCCGATCCTGTGGTGGTCACCGGACCCGCGCATGGTATTCCGTACCGATGGCGTGCATCTGTCCAGCCGCTTCCGCCGCCAGTTGCGCAGCAGCACGTGGGAGATCACCGCCGACACCGCCTTCAGCCGGGTGATGCACGCCTGCGCCGCAGCGCCACGCCCCGGCCAGGACGGCACCTGGATCAGTCCGGCGATGGTCGAGGCTTACAGCCAACTGCACGACCTCGGCTTCGCCCATTCCTTCGAGGTCTGGGACCGGCAGACGCTGGTCGGCGGCATCTACGGCGTCGCGATCGGCGCCCTGTTTTTTGGCGAGAGCATGTTCAGTGGCGCCAGTGGCGGCTCCAAGATCGCCCTGGCCGCATTGGCGACCACGCTGCGCGGCTGGGGCTGGCAACTGATTGATGCCCAGGTGGAAAATCCGCACCTGCTGCGGATGGGTGCCGAACACCTGCCGCGCGCAGAATTCCTCGATCACGTGCGCCAGGCCGTCCATCTGGATGGCCGTGAAGGCCCCTGGACCCAGGCGGTGGGACGTTTGCCGGCACGGCGTTTGGCCGGGGGTTAACACAAACTTTGCAAGCTGGGCCCATCACGCGTAAAATACCGCGCCTTAGGCCCAGCGTGGCCGTTTTCTGAACCGCACAGGACTACATGTCGAAAGACGATTCCATCGAGTTCGAGGGCACCGTCAGCGAGACGCTGCCGAACACCACTTTCCGCGTTCGTCTGGAAAATGGGCACGAAATCATCGCCCACATCTCCGGCCGCATGCGCAAGAACTACATCCGCATCCTCACCGGTGACCGGGTCAAGGTTGAAATGACCCCGTATGACCTGACCAAGGGTCGTATCACCTACCGCATGAAGTAAGCGGTCGGCGCTTGGCGCCACTCCGACAGGGCCGGCCTTGCTGCTGGCCCTTTGTCGTGCGCGTAACAAAGTGGCGATTCTCGAGATCACTCACTTTTCGGCCTTGTCTGAGATCCAGAGCTGCACAGGCGATCCAGGCTCAATGCATTCTTCACAGATGGCGTTGCGTCCATGACCTGCCTGATCGTCCTGGATCCACAGTCCGTCACCAGCCGCTGCTATGCCAGCAAGGGCCCGGACGGCACTTGGTTCGGCCAGCCCTGCCTGGTCTGCACCAGCATGGATGCCTCGCATCCGCTGTACCTGGCCGTACAGCGCGAGATCCCGCACATGGGCAGCACCCTGAAGCAGCGCCTGCACATCCCGCACGAGGCAGTCGCCTTCGTCATCGAGGACGGCGGCGACCAGGCGCGCCAGCAAGGGGTTCCGCTCGATCGCTGCGTGAGGCGCCAAAGGTCATCGTGACCGACCACACCGTGGCGTAGGTCAGCCCTGCTTGCGGCAGATTCGCACGGGTGCCGGCGGCGGCATCGTGGGATCCGATCCAGTCCGGATCGCCACCCCATGCTCCCCCATGAACATTCGCTCGCTGCTCATCCCCCTGACCCTGTCCGCCGCCACCCTGCTGGCGTCGCCTGCACATGCAGCCGACACCCCGCCAGCCCAATGCACACCACTGTCTGGCGAGCAGCAGATCGTTCGCGCCGGCGCAGACAAGAACATCCTGTTCCGCTCCGGCGCAGACCACTATGTCGTGCATTTCCGCAACAGCTGCACCTCGGCCGTGCTGGCCCGCCGCCTGAGCTTCAAGACCGACGGCAAGGAGGCTGGGGAACTGTGCAGCGATGGACGCAGCGAACTGGATACCGGCCGCGGCAGCTGCGAAGTGTCGCGCATCGAGCCGATCGACGCCGAGCGGTTCAAGCGCGAAGCACGCCACCGCAGCCGCTGACGCCGGACATGACAAGGGCGGCCGAAGCCGCCCTTGTCGCCTTGTCGCGATGCATGTCAACGCGCTGCGGCAACCAGCGGCAACACCGTCGGCTGCTCGCGCTGCCGCGCCAGCCAGAGATCGTAGTTGGATTGCAGCCCCATCCAGAAAGCCGCGGTACTCACCCCTGCCATCTCCAGGCGGATCGCCAGGTCAGGACTGATGCCTGCTTTGCCATTAAGTACCCTCGAAAGCGCTACGCGCGACATTGCCAATCGTTCGGCCGCCTCGGTCACGGAGAGATCCATCGGATCAAAGACCATTGCCTTGATCGTCTGCCCTGGATGTGGATGGTGATGAATCATGCGCGGTCTCAGTGATAGTCCAGGTAATCCAGCAACTCCACGTCGCCACCGGTGAAACGGAAGGTAATCCGCCAGTTTCCATTGACCCAAACGGACCAATGCCCTTTCAGGCTGCCTCGCAGCTTGTGCAGGCGCAAACCAGGCATAGCGAGATCCCCAGCGCCCGATGCCACATCCAGGATCGACAGGATCATCAGCACCTTGCTGGTGTGGCTGTGCCGGATTCCACTGCTGCTACCTGAGCGGTAGAGCCGCTCGAGGCCCTTGTGGCGGAAATCGATGATCATTACCGTATCCTGTATCGTTTCGCGATACAAGAGGGGCGGCACTCCATCGCGATCACGAAACAGCATTGGCACTTCCATTCCCTCCTGCAAGGCCGCAGGCGACAAGCCCGCCGAAAACAACAAGGGCGGCCGAAGCCGCCCTTGTTGTTTCAGGTCTATCGCGCCAAGCCTGGCGTCAGCTCACTCCACCGTCACCGGCAACAACCGCTCCGGCTCGGCCTGCGTCTCGACCACCAACTCGTCGTCGCGGACGTCGATGCTGACCCTGCCGCCATTGACCAGCTTGCCGAACAACAGCTCGTCGGCCAGCGGACGCTTGATCTTGTCCTGGATCACGCGGGCCATCGGGCGAGCACCCATCAGCGGGTCGAAACCGTGGTGGGCCAGCCAGTCGCGCGCGGTCGGGGTGGCTGACAGGCTGACGTGCTTGTCCTGCAACAGCATCTCCAGCTCGATCAGGAACTTGTCGACCACTCTCAGGATGTGCTCGAAGCCCAGCGCCTGGAACTGCACTACCGCATCGAGGCGGTTGCGGAATTCCGGGGTGAAGCTGCGGCGGATGGTTTCCATCGCGTCGGTGGCATGGTCCTGCTTGGTGAAGCCGATCGAGCGCCGCGAGGCCTGCGCCGCACCGGCATTGGTGGTCATCACCAGCACCACGTTCTTGAAGTTGGCCTCGCGACCGTTGGTATCGGTCAGCACGCCGCGGTCCATCACCTGCAACAGGATGTTGAAGATGTCCGGATGCGCCTTCTCTATCTCGTCCAGCAACAGCACGCAGTGCGGGGTCTTGACGATCTTCTCGGTCAGCAGGCCGCCCTGGTCGAAGCCGACGTAGCCCGGAGGCGCGCCGATCAGGCGGCTGATCGAGTGCGGCTCCATGTACTCGGACATGTCGAAACGGACCAGCTCGATGCCCAGCTGCAGCGCCAGCTGCTTGGTCACCTCGGTCTTGCCCACGCCGGTGGGGCCGGCGAACAGGAAGTTGCCGATCGGCTTTTCCGGATTGCCCAGCCCGGAACGGGCAAGTTTGATCGCCGAAGCCAGCGTATCGATGGCCGGATCCTGCCCGAAGATCACCATCTTCAGGTTGCGCTCCAGGTGCTGCAGCACATCCTTGTCCGTGGCGCTGACCTGCTTGGCCGGGATGCGCGCCATCTTGGCGACGATGGCCTCCACTTCCTCGACGTCGATCAGCTCCTTGCGCTGGCCTTCCGGCAGCAGGCGCTGGCGGGCACCGGCCTCGTCGATCACGTCGATGGCCTTGTCAGGCAGCAGGCGGTCGCCGATGTGCTTGACCGACAGGTCCACCGCCGCCTGCAGCGCCTCGTCGGAATAGGTGACGCCGTGGTGCAGCTCGTACTTTGACTTGAGGCCCTGCAGGATCTCGTAGGTCTCGCCGACGGTCGGCTCGACGATGTCGATCTTCTGAAAGCGGCGCGCCAGCGCCCGGTCCTTCTCGAAGATGCCGCGGTACTCCTGGAAGGTGGTCGAGCCGATGCAGCGCAGCTCACCTGAAGCCAGTGCCGGCTTGATCAGGTTGGAGGCATCCATGGTGCCGCCCGAGGCCGAGCCGGCACCGATGATGGTGTGGATCTCGTCGATGAACAGCACCGCGTTGGGCACCTTCTTCAGCGCGGTCAGCACGCTCTTCAGGCGCTTCTCGAAATCACCGCGGTACTTGGTCCCGGCCACCAGCGCACCGAGGTCGAGCGAATAGATCACCGCGTCGGACAGCACCTCCGGCACCGAACCTTCGATGATGCGGCGTGCCAGGCCCTCGGCGATGGCGGTCTTGCCCACGCCGGCCTCACCCACGTACAGCGGGTTGTTCTTGCGACGGCGGCACAGCACCTGGATGGTGCGTTCGATCTCATCGGCACGACCGACCAGCGGGTCGATGCGACCGGCGCGGGCCTGTTCGTTGAGGTTGCTGGCGAACTCGGTCAGGGCATCGCCCTTCGGCTCGCCCTCCCCGCCTTCGATGCGGCTTTCGCCCTCCGAGGAAGAGGACGGCTGCTCGCCCTCCTCGCCCAGCTTGGCGATGCCGTGGGACAAATAATTGACCACATCCAGCCGGGTAACGTCCTGCTGGTTGAGGTAATAGACGGCGTGGGAGTCCTTTTCGCCGAAGATGGCGACCAGCACGTTCGCGCCGGTGACCTCCTTCTTGCCTGAAGACTGCACGTGGTACACGGCCCGCTGCAGCACGCGCTGGAAGCCCAGGGTCGGCTGGGTATCGCGGCCGTCATCTTCGGCCAGGCGGGACACGGAGGCCTCGATGGCCTGCTCCAGCTCCTGGCGCAGGCGTTCGGCGTCGGCACCACAGGCCTTCAGCACGGCCTGGGCGGACGGGTTGTCGAGCAGTGCCAACAGCAGGTGTTCGACCGTCATGAACTCATGCCGGGCCTCACGGGCGCGCTTGTAGCACTGGCCGATGGTGTGTTCGAGGTCTTTGCTGAACATGGATTACTCCGGCGGCAGATAGGGACAATATGCGGCCTGACTACGCGATTTCCATCACCCTAGCGGATTGCTGCGTTCAGATGGCGTTAGCAGTACGGATCGCTTGATCTTCATTCACTCCAGGACAGCCCACCCAGCATGAGCGAACCCTACCTGAGCCGCTGGCGATTGCGGCGTGATGGCGCGGCCATCCAGACGCCCCATGCCCAGCTCTGGCCGGTACTGACCACCGCCGGCGAGCCAGCGATGCTCAAGGTCAGCAGCGAAACCGAGGAGCGGAACAGCCATCGCCTGCTGCGCTGGTGGAACGGCGACGGCGCCGCCCGGCTGCTGGCCCACGAGGGCCCGGCAATCCTGATCGAGCGCGCCCGCGGCAACTCGTTGCGGCAACGCTCGATCGACGGCGACGATGACGCCTGCACCACGATCCTGTGCCAGGTCCTGCAACGGCTGCACCGGCCACGGAGCGCACCGCCAGCGGAACTGGTCTGCCTGCGTACATGGTTCGCGGACCTGCTGCAGCCAAGGGCGACGCTGCCACCACTGCTGGAACAGTGCAGATCATTGGCGGCGGCATTGTTGCAGGAGGAGCACGAGATCCGGCCACTGCACGGCGACCTGCACCACGACAACGTGCTCGATTTCGGTGCGCGCGGCTGGTTGGCGATCGATCCGAAGCGATTGATCGGCGACCGTGCGTTCGATTACACGACGTTGTTCAGCAATCCGGACCTGTGCGGGCCGGGCATCCACGTTGCGACACAGCCAGAGCGGTTTGCGGCGCGGCTGGAACAGGTCACCGCGCTGACAGGGATCGAGCGGCGCAGGCTGCTGCGCTGGATCGCATCCAGCGCAGGGCTGTCAGCGGTGTGGTTCCGCGATGACGGCGATCCCGCCGATATCGACGAAGCGGTGGCGCAGATGGCGTTGCAGGCGCTGGCGGAGGGGTGACCTCCGCGCCTGGTAGGTGCCCACCTTGGTGGGCACACTCCATCCGGGATCATTGCGCCGGGACGAACAGCAGCCGAGCATGGGCCCGGCTCTACAGGTTTCTGCTTTGGCAGGTGCCCGCCTTGGTGGGCATACCGGGTCCGGAATCGATGCGCCCGGACCAGAGACGGCAGCCGGTCAGGCCTTTTCCATCGTGCACAGCAGCGGGTGCTGGTTCATGCGCGAGTACTCGTTGACCTGGGCGACCTTGGTCTCGGCCACTTCGCGGGTGAACACCCCGCACACGCCGCGGCCGCGGGTATGGACGTGCAGCATCACCTGCGTGGCCTTGTCCAGGTCCATGGTGAAGAACTGCTGCAGCACGTCCACCACGAAATCCATCGGGGTGTAGTCGTCATTGAGCAGCATCACCTGGTAGAACGGCGGCGGCGCCACTTCCGGGCGCGCGGGTTCCACGGCAACGCCGTGCTCGTGATGGGAATCGGGGGAAGACTCGCGGGGCATCTGCTCATTATAGAGGCTCGAGCGGGCCTGCGTCGGCCCGCCGCAGATTGGACGGCACGCACGGCCGCCGTCACAATTGCATCCTCTCTCAATACTGCTTCACAGGATCTTCATGAAAAGGACCCTTCTCCCCGCCCTGCTGATCGCCCTGGCTGCCGCCGGCTCTGCCGCCGCCGCGCCGGAGGGCGACAAGGCCGTGGCCCGCAACCTGGACAAGCTGGGTTACACCTATGAGGTCGACGAAGACGGCGACTACCGCATGGTGTTCGACGTCGAAGGCGATCGTACCCAGATGGTCTACGTGCGTTCGTCGGTGGAGGACTTCGGCACCCACAACATCCGCGAGATCTGGTCGCCGGCCTACAGCGCCAAGACCAAGCAGTTCCCGGTGGCCGTGGCCAACCGTCTGCTGGAAGACTCGCAGGACGCCAAGATGGGTGGCTGGGTGAAGCAGGACACCACCGCCATGTTCGTGGTCAAGATCGACGCCGATGCCACTGCCGACCAGCTCAGCGACGCCATCGATGCGGCCATCCGCACCGCCGATGCGATGGAGCTGGAACTGACCAAGAAGGACGAGTTCTGAGTTGAACGCTACGCCGGACCCGCGCTGGGCACCGCACGCCACCGTCGCCACCGTGGTGGTCGACGGCGGCCGCGTGCTGCTGGTTGAAGAAACCATCGACGGCCGCGCGGTGCTGAACCAGCCGGCCGGCCACCTCGAGCCGGGCGAAAGCCTGGCCGAGGCGGCACTGCGCGAGACCCGCGAGGAAACCGGCTGGACCGTACAGCTGACCCACTTCATCGGCTGCTACCAGTGGACCGCAGGCGACGGCACCACCTTCCTGCGCTTCTGCTATGCGGCGCGCCCGGTCTCGCACGACCCGGCGCAGCCACTGGACACCGGCATCGACCGCGCGCTGTGGCTGAGCCCGGGCGAGCTGCAGGCCGCCGGCGAGCGCCTGCGCAGCCCGCTGGTCTGGCAGGTGGTGGCCGACTACCTGGGCGGCCAGCGCCATCCGCTTTCGTTGGTCAGGGAGGTCGCATGAGCACTCCGCGCGTAATGGTCGGCGTCTCCGGTGGCGTCGATTCCTCGGTGGCTGCCTGGCGGCTGGTGCAGCAGGGTGAGGCGGTGGCCGGCCTGTTCATGCAGAACTGGGCCGACGACGGCAGCGGCGATTGCCGCGCCGAGGACGACCGCCGTGATGCGGTGGCCGTCTGCGGCCTGCTCGGCATCCCATTTCACTTCCGCGATTTCTCCAACGAGTACTGGCAGGGCGTGTTCGAGCACTTCCTGGCCGAGTATGCCGCCGGTCGCACCCCGAACCCGGACGTGCTGTGCAACCGCGAGGTGAAATTCAAGCACTTCCTGGATGCCGCCCGCGAGCTGGGCGCCGAGCGCATCGCCACTGGCCACTACGCGCGGGTGACCCAGCGCGGCCACCAGTGGCTGCTGCTGCGTGGCGCCGACCGCTCCAAGGACCAGAGCTACTTCCTGCACCAGCTGGGCCAGCAGCAGCTGGCGGCCACCCTGTTCCCGATTGGCGACCTGGAAAAGACCGACCTGCGCCGGATCGCACGTGACGTCAGCCTGCCGACCCACGCCAAGAAGGACTCCACCGGCATCTGCTTCATCGGCGAGCGCGACTTCCGCGAGTTCCTCGGGCGCTACCTGCCGGCCAAGCCCGGGCAGATCCTGGACCCGGCCGACGGCAGTGTGATCGCCGAGCACCCAGGCGTCTTCTATTTCACCCTGGGCCAGCGCGAGGGCCTGAACATCGGCGGCGTGCGTGGCCGCCCTGCGGCGCCGTGGTACGTGGTTGGCAAGGATGTTGCCAGCAACGTGCTGTACGTCGACCAGGACCGCGACAGCAAGTGGATGCTGTCCAACCGCCTGCGCTCGGAGGCCGCGCACTGGATTGCCGGCGCACCGCCGGCACGGCGCTTCGAGTGCACCGCGCAGACCCGCTACCGCCAGCCCGACGAGCCGTGTACGGTCGAGGTGCTGGACGATGGCAGCGTGCTGGTCACCTTCGCCCGCCCGCAGCGCGCCGTCACCCCTGGCCAGTCGCTGGTGCTGTATGACGGCGACGTGTGCTTGGGTGGCGCAGTGATCGCCGCCACCGATGCGCCGCTTGAGCAGCGCCTGCGCACCACCCCTTCTCCTTTTGAGGTAATCGCTGCATGAGTTTCACTGTCGACGACCGCGTTCTGGCTTTGGCCGGCATTGCCCAGGCCCTGCAGCAGGTACGCCGTATCGCCGATACCGGCCATTCCGACGCCGCCGCTGTTCGCACCGCCGTGGAGAGCGTGTTCCGCGTCGATGCGTCCTCGCCGCAGGAGGTGTTCGGTGACCGTCATGCGCTGAAGGCCGGCCTGCGCCTGCTGCACAACTACTTCCGCAGCCAGGGCCAGGACCCGATCCTGCCCAAGCTGGCCTTGTCGGTGCTGCAGCTGGAGCGCCGCTTCGTGCAGGAAGGCGAGACCGTGAACAAGGTCGCTTCGGGGATCGAGCGCGCCCAGCGCCAGGCCGCCGAACTGGGCGACAGCGCGCATCCGGACGTGTTGGCCAACCTGGGCGGCCTGTACGCCGACACCATCAGCCACCTCAAGCCGCGGGTGATGGTCCAGGGCAATCCGCACTACCTGGGCCAGGCCGGCGTGGTCGCCGAGATCCGCGCCCTGCTGCTGGCCGCCGTGCGCTCTGCGGTGCTCTGGCGCCAGCTGGGCGGCAGCTACTGGGACTTCCTGTTCAGCCGCAAGGCGATGATCGAGGCTGTGGACCGACAGCTGGCGTGAGGGTGTGGGGTCGGATCCCTTTCCGGCTCGGCAAGGGCCCTGACCCCGAACACCCCGGCAGCGCCGGAAAACCGGCGCATTCAGAATGCACTTCGAGGCATATCGACGTTAAAGAGAAAGGGGGTACGGCCGATACATCCTCCGTGCACCTCCCGAGAACGTCCATGTACTCACGCATTTTCATCCGTCTGGCCGCCCCCCTGGCTCTGACCCTGCTGCTCCCCTTCGCCATCGGTTTCGAATGGCCGGCCGCCCTGCGCTGGGCGATCCTGACCACGATGACGCTGAGCTGGCTCGGCTTTGCGTGGTGGACCACCCGCGCCCAGGCGCACCGTTCCCCGGAACACGCCCGTGTCCTGCGCGAGCAGGACCAGCTGTTGACCGAGCTGCGCAACTTCGTTGGCAACGAGATCGACGGTTCACGTGGCGAAGTGGAACGCGCCCGTGACCTGATCCGCCAGGCGGTTTCCAGCCTGGGCGGCAGCTTCGATGCGATGAACCGCAAGTCGCGCCAGCAGAGCCAGGCCCTGTCGCGCATCGTCGATCGCGCCGGTGATGAAGGCAATGCCGGCCTCGACGTTGCCCGTTTCGCCCAGCACGCCAGCCATCGCATGGAACAGCTGGTGGAAGCGCTGGAACAGGTAAGCGGCCAGAGCAGTACCACCGTGCAGCACATCGATCAGATGGCGCAGCACCTGGATGGCATCTTCGCGCTGCTGGAAGACGTCAAGTCGATTGCCGACCAGACCAACCTCCTTGCGCTCAACGCCGCCATCGAAGCCGCGCGTGCCGGTGAAGCCGGTCGTGGTTTCGCCGTGGTGGCCGACGAAGTACGCAACCTGTCCGAGCGCTCGACCACGTTCAACGAGCAGATCCGCAAGCTGGCGCACAGCTCCAAGGACGCCATCGCCAAGGTCCGCGAGACGGTCTCGCACATGGCCTCGCGTGACATGGACCGCTCCCGTGAAGCGCGCCAGGAAGCGGCGGCGATGCTCGATAACGTGGCGCAGATCAATGCGTCGCTGGGCGATGGCATGCGCGAAGTCTCCGACTGCGCCCGTTCGATCGATGGCAGCGTGGCCGAAGCCGTGCGCGCCCTGCAGTTCGAAGACATCGCCACCCAGGCGCTGGGCGGCGTACACACCCACCTGGACCGCCTGACCGCGATCAACCGCGAAGCAGTGGCCCTGCAGGAACTGCTGCACCGCAATGGCGGCGTGTTCGACGAAGAGATCGCCACCGCCCTGCAGCGCACCGGCAGCCGCCTGCGTGAACTGCGCAGCGAATGGGAACGCCCGCCGCACAAGCCGGTCGCCCAGCAGAGCATGGGCGCTGGCACCGTCGAGCTGTTCTGATCCTGATGTCCGCTGCCGCTGCCGGCAGCCCGCAAGGCCCCGGTTCGTCCGGGGCCTTTGCCTGTAATCCGCCGTTGGATGCATCCTGTACGCGCACCATGACCGCTATCCGCGCCCTGCCCTCCCTTGCAAACAACGACCGCCCGCGCAACGCGAGCGCACGTGAGCAGCTGCAGCAGCTGGAAGAGGTGGCACGTGAGGAGATCCGCGAACTGCAGCAGCTGGCGGATGCCCGCCCTGCCCCGTCCCGCGCGGACGACGCGCTGCTGGGTCTGGCGTGGGACCTGGGGTTGGATGGGGAGGCGCTGAAGTAGATCCACGCCCCGCGTGGATGCAACTGCACACGTGGCATGATGCGCCGTTCCCGTTCATGGAAGACAGATGGCCATCGCCCTGATCGCATTGATGCTGATGGAACTGCTGATGCTGCTCTTCTGGGCACCGGTCTTCTTCCGCACCGGCATTGTCCTGTTCAACCAGCGTATCGCCGCTTCCCCCGCCGACCTGGCCCAGCTGTCGTTGATCGGACTGGAATACGATCTTCCGACCGACAAGTGGCCGAGCCTCGTGTTCCGAGTGCTGCCCGACGGCACCGTTGCGTTCCGCGAGAGCTTCGCGCCGGGCTTTGGTGGCCGCTACTTTCCGCTGATGCACGGCCAGCTGGTGGTCGACAAACGACGCCGCGAAGTGCGTGTGATCGGGCGATGCAGCAGCTTTGCGCTGGCCCTGACCTTGCTGGTGCTACCGATCATTCTGGTGCGCCCGGTGGCGTGGCCGATGCTGGGCTCTCTGCTGGTGTTCCATATAGGCCATCGCATCCAGCTGCGACGCTATGCCGAGGTCGTCGAAGCGGTGCGCGCGCGGGTGCGGTTGGAGTTCCCGAGGCGGTTTGTTGACCCAGGACGCTAGATCCACGCCATGCGTGGATGATCGCTATGCGGTGCTCGATGGAGTATCTGTGGCACCCTTGCCATGCCGACTGAGAACACCTGAGACTATTCCCGCACCGATCGCACCGAAGCCGAAAGCGATGACATTTCTGACGGTCGATACGAGCAGCACGAAATTCAGTTGCCATGCAGTGGGAGGCAACCAATTGGAAATGTCTTGCAGCCGATCAGACAGAAGCTCGAAGCTCAGATAGTTCACGCTTGCACTGAGCACCAGGAGGCTTCCAAACACACATTTTGAATGATCGCCATGTACGTTTCTTCTGCAGAAGAGGTAGAAGACCAAGCAGAAGTTGATCACCAGTGACGCAATGGCGCTAGCGAAACTCCCATCGCCCGTGATGAAACGTGCCTCCGGCAGCCGCGTCTGAAGCTCACTGAGTCCACCCCAAGTGCCGAGTGCGATGACAACGAATATCTCGAACATGCGCATGTCGCTAGTTCGGGAAGGATCGTCGATCCATTCCCGGAGACGAACAGGGAACGTCTTCAGGCTGAAATCCTTGCTCGATCCGGTGCTAAAGTGATGCGCAATTGAGGAATCATCCGCTCAGCGCACCTGCGCCACTTCCCCACTGGCATCGGTACGCAAGGAAACCGGCTGTGGCTGCCGCAGCCACTGCGCCAGGTCACGGGGGCTCAACGGGCGCGAGTACAGATAGCCCTGGATCTCGTCGCAGCCCTGGCGGCGCAGCATGTCTTCTTCCTGGTGCGTTTCCACGCCTTCGGCCACCACCTTCATGCCCAATGCGTGGCCCAGGTGCACGATGGCCTGGGTCACCTCGGCCGTACCCGAATCATGCAGCATGCCCTGCACGAAACTGCGGTCGATCTTCAGGCGCCCCACCGGGAAACGGTTGAGGTAGTTCAGATTGGAGAAGCCGGTACCAAAGTCATCCACTGCCAGTGGCACGCCGTGCCGTTCCAGCACGTCGAAGCAGTGGCGCAGAATGTCGGTGTCACGGATCAACGCCGACTCGGTCAGCTCGAGCTCCAGCCGCTGCGGCGGCCAGCCGTGGGCGTGGCAGATCTCGATCACCCGCTCAGCAAAACCGCGATCACGCAGCTGCACTGCCGACACATTGACTGCGATGCGGTCAAAACACAGGCCAGCCCGGTCCCAGGCGATTGCCTGCCGGCAGGCTTCGTTCAGCACCCAGTCGCCGATGCGCACGATCTCGCCGCACTTCTCTGCAATCGGAATGAATTCGGCCGGGCTGCAGTAGCCGATGCCGGGCCTATGCCAGCGCAACAGTGCCTCGATCGCCGGCGGTTCGCCATGATGGGCATGCAGCAGCGGCTGGTAGGCCAGGCTGAACTCTTCGCGTTCGATCGCGCCATGCAACGCGTGCTCAAGCTCGAGCCGACGCTGGATACGCGCCAGCGCGTCCTGGCTGTAGTACTGGTAGGTATTCCGCCCTGCTTCCTTGGCCGCATACATCGCAGCATCAGCCGCGCGCAGCAGCGAATCGAAATCGGTCTGTGCCTCACCGAGCATGGCGATACCGACGCTGGCACCCACTTTCAGCGTGGTCTCGCCACGGCGAAGCGGCTCGGCCAGCGAAGCGATCAACTTGCGTGCCACGTGTCCGGCGTCTTCCGGCTCGGCCAGGTCGCGCAGCACCACGATGAACTCGTCGCCACTGAAGCGGCCGAACAGATCGTTGTTGCGCAGATTCTGGTGAAGCCGCGTGGCCGCCGCCTTCAGCAGTGCATCGCCGGTAGCGTGGCCAAAGCTGTCGTTGATGGTCTTGAAGCCGTCCAGATCGATGAACAGCATCGCCAGCGAGGTGCCGCGGTCGCGCGCTTCCTCGATGGCTTCAGCGGTCTGCTCGCCCAGCAGCACGCGATTGGGCAGGCCGGTCAGCAGATCGTAGTGGGCCAGCAGCTCGATGCGCTCGTTGGCTTCGCGCTCGCGGGTGATGTCACGGAACAGGACCACGAAGCGCGGCGGCAGGCCATCGCGGCGATCCAGCTCGATCAGCACCTGCACCCACACGCGCAAACCGGACTGGCGGTAGAAGCACAGATCCAGCTGTTCGGGGAGACCGCCGCCGGCAATCCGGACCAGTGCAGTCTCGAAGGCGCTGCGCGAATCTTCGGTGTACAGCGCCAGTGCCTGGTCCAGCGTGATCGGTTCCTTGCGCAGTCCGTGGATGCGGTAGCACTCCTCGGTCCACTGCATGTGCCGGGTCTGCACCTCGATCTCGCAACCACCGATGCGGCCCAGTGCGGAGACACGGTTGAGCAGTTCGGTACGCCAGCGGATCAGCGCGTCGGTCTGGTGCTGCTCGGTGATGTTCTGCACCTGGCCCAGCAGGCGCTTGGGCTGGCCATCGGTGTCCAGCAGCGGCTGCATCCACAGCCGCAGGTGCTGCGAGGGCTCGTTGCCCCGGGTCAGTTCCAGCTCGATGTTGGCTGCGCGGCCATCGCGCCATACACGCCGCCAGGCAGCACGCAGCGCACCGCGCGAGCGTGGATGCAGCTGTTTCAACCAGCGCCGCTGGCCGGGCACGCCGCCCTGCTCCAGTGCCAGCAGTGAACGCAGCTCCGGCGACCACCAGAACGCGCCGCTGCTGGGGTCGAACGACCAGCTGCCCATGCTGGCGATGCGCTGGGCCTCGCTCAGGTGCAGCTGCTGCTCCTGCAGCAGGCCTTCCAGCTGCTTCTGCTGCTCGATATCGGTATGGGTGCCGACCATCCGCAGTGGCTGGCCGTCGGCGGTGCGCGCGACCACACGACCGCGATCAAGTACCCAGCGCCATTGGCCATCGGCCTGGCGGAACCGGAACTGGGCGCTGTACTGCTCGCTCAGGCCGCGCAGGTGCTGGTCCAGCGCGACACGTACCTGGCCGATGTCTTCGCTGTGTACGCGGGTCAGTATTTCAGTGGCGGTTTCATCACTCAGCGCCGGCGTGCGGACTACGCGGTCGCTGGGAATGTCCCAGTCCCACAAGCTGTGGCCGGCACTGTCCAAGGCCAGTTCCCAGCGCCCGCCACCATCGACCGGCACCGGCTCCGGAATGCTCAGCGTGAAGGCCAGCAGGTTGCCTGCGCCATCGTGCACGGCGCGCAGGTGGCCATCGTAGTGACCACGCGGGCCGCCAGGCAGCGTGCAGGCCACGATGCCGCCATCGGCCGCCAACAGGCGCAGATCTTCCAGCATCGGTGCGTACGCAGCCACGGTCGCCGGCAGGCCATGCTCGCGCGCAGCCGGATTGGCCGCCAGCGGGCGGCCCGTGCGGTCGACAATGACCAGCGCCGACGCAAGCGGGTGCTGCAGCAGGCTGGCGATGATCCCTTGGTCCACGCGATCTTGCTCCGGATGACACGCCCGTCAGCGGGGCACGCAGTGGTTAACGGCGCCTGCGCCGGATAATTGAGTGGCCAGGGCACACCTGCGCGGTAAGATGACCGGCGCCCCTTTTCACCCACCCCGTCCATGCCCGCAGAACCGACCGGCAACGCCCCTGTTCCCGACCCGAGGATGGCGCAGGCGTTGAGCCGTGACCGCCGGCGGGTGGTTCTGAGCTACCTGGCGATGGCGCTGGCATGGATGATCGCCACCGACAGCGCGGTACAGGCACTGGTGCCCGACCCGCACCAGGCAGCATTGTGGCAAGGGCTGAAGGGTTCGTTCTTCGCCCTGGCCAGCGCTGGCCTGCTGTACCTGCTGCTGCGCCCGCTGGCCGAGCACGTGCTGCATACCCACGCCCGCCAGCAGGCTTCCGAACTGCGCCTGCGGCAGATGTTCGAAGGCAACCCCGGCCCGATCCTGGTCTACGACCTGGATACGCTGGCGATCCTCGATGCCAACCCGGCCGCCTGCAGCACCTTCGGCTGGGAACGTGATGAACTGCTGGAGCAGACCATCGATGCGCTGTGGCCACCGGGCCAGGACCAGGCGATGCAGACCAAGCTGGAGGCGATCCGCGAGGCGCCCGAGGAGCTGTGCATCCTGCGTACGCAGCTGCAGCTGCGCGACGGCAGCCTGCGGCAGATGGAACTGCGCTCGAACGCGATCAGCTACGACGGACACAATGCCCGCCTGTTGATCGCCATCGATCGCACCGCCGAGGACCTGGCGCAGCTGCGCCGCGACCAGGCGCTGGCACGGGTCGAGGAAGCGCATGAGCTGGCCCGCATCGGTGCCTGGGAGCTGGACCCGTCCAGCGGACAGGGCCGCTATTCCAACCAGGTCTATCGCCTGCTCGGCCGACGCCCGCCCGAAGCCCGTCGCTGGCACCGTTTCGATGAACTGCTGGTGCCGGCCGACCCGGCCACCGCGTCACAGACCGAGCAGCTGCTGGCCGAGCTGTGCTCAGGCGAGCCGGTACAGGTGGACGTGCTGCTGCCACTGCTGGCGATGGACGGTCATGCACTGATGGTGCACCTGCGCGCCGCCAGTGGCACCGATGAAGCCGGCCGCAACCGTGTGCTCGGCACCCTGCAGGACGTAACCGAGCGCGAACAGTCACGCCGCCTGCTGCGTGAGCGCGAAGAGCAGTTCCGCGAGCTGGTGCGGGTACTGCCCGATGGCGTGGTGATCCTTTCCGACGAGCATGTGCTGTATGCCAATGCCTGGGCAGCAGGCCTGTTCGGTTATGGCAGCCACACCCTGCTCGGCGAGCCGCTGTCGGCGCTGGTTGCCGCCACCGATCTGGTGCGCGTGCGCGCCCAGCTGCGTGCCGGCCAGCCTCACCTGGGCCCTGGCCACAGCAGCGTGGTGGCAATGCAGCGCGCGGACGGCCGCCGCTTCCATGCCGGATTGGCGGTGGGCGAAGTGCGCTATGGCGGCCGCGACTGCAAGCTGCTGATCGTGCGCGACCTGAGCGATTCGGAGCGCACCCGCGCCGCGCTGGAAACCAGCAACCGCGAGCTGCAGGCGATGGCCGGGCGCCTGTTCTCCCTGCAGGAGGATGAGCGCCGTGCGATCTCGCGCGACCTGCACGATGACATCGGCCAGGCCATCACCGCGATCAAGCTGTCCGCCCATGCTGCGCAGGACGAGCATGATCCGCAGCGCCGCGCCGAGGACCTGGCGCAGATCGTCAGCCTCGCCGACACCACCGTGTCCAAGCTGCGCGACATTTCCACCCTGCTGCGGCCGCCACAGCTGGACGCACTGGGCCTGGAGGCCGCGCTGAGCTGGCAGGCACGGGTGCTGTTCCGCTCCTCGCCGGTGGAATTGCTGGCCGAGATCGAGCCCCTGCCACAGCGTCCCGACAACAGCATCGAGCAGGCCTGCTTCCGCATCGCCCAGGAAAGCCTGACCAATGCCCTGCGCCATGCCCGCGCCAGCCAGGTGCTGCTGCAATTGCGCGACGTCGGCCAGCGTAGCCTGCACCTGCAGATCCGCGATGATGGCGAGGGTTTCGACCCGGACGGTCCGCGCGGGCTCGGCCTGATCGTGATGCGCGAACGCGCACAGAGCGTCGGCGGGCATGTGCGGATCGAGTCCGCGCACGGTGAAGGCACCCTGATCGACGTCCACCTCCCCTACCAGGCGGCCAGCACGGCCGCCATCGAGTCACCGGAATACTGAGCCTATGTGGAATCCCAACCAGCCGCCGGTCAGCATCGATGATGCCCCCGACCGCCTCGGCGCCGGCAACCCCGAACTGCAGGTGATGGTCGCCGAAGCGGCCTCCGGCGGTACCCCGCTGATGTTGATGCACGTGGACATCGACCACTTCGCATCGGTCAACGAGAACATGAGCGCCGAGGTGGGTGACCAGGCGCTGGTGCTGGTGGCACAACGGCTGCAGTCCTACCTGCGCGGTCGCGGCAAGCTGTGGCGCCACGGCAGCGACGAGTTCCTGATCGCCGTTCCGCGCACCGCCGAGGTGCCGCTGCCAGAGGACTTCGCCGAGGAAATCCGCCAACAGATGGAGCTTCCGCTGTCGGTACTGCCGTACACGCTGTTCATGACCGGCAAGCTGGGGGTGAGCCTGTGCCCGGAACATGCCAGCAGCACCTCGCGCCTGCTCGACCACGCCGAGGACGCCCTGTACCAGGCTGCCCGCGAAGGGGGCAACGCCGTGCGCATCCACGCCGTGGACACGCCGCCGAGCGCGCACAGTGAAAGCATCATCGCGCGGCAGATCGTCGATGCCATTCCCAACGGCGAGCTGAAGCTGCGCTACCAGCCGCTGGTCAGTGCCCGCGACGGCCACGTGGTGGGCATGGAAGCGCTGCTGCGCTGGCAGTCGCCGACGCTGGGCATGCTGGTGCCGGAACGCTTCATGCGCACCGCTGAGCGGCTGGGCATCATCGTGCAGATCGGCACCTGGGTACTGGAGGGTGCGCTGAAGCAGGCGCGTCTGTGGCGCGACCAGGGCTTCGACGACTTCACCATCGCGGTGAACGTATCGACCCTGCAGCTGCTGCGGCCCAACTTCTTTGCCGAAGTGATGGGGGTGATCCAGGCCTCGGGCGTGCCGGCGCAGATGCTGACGCTGGAAATCAACGAGAGCGCACTGACCAACAACGTCAACTTCGTCCACGAGACGCTGGCCAACCTGCGCAACGAAGGCATCAGCCTGAGCCTGGACAACTTCGGCACCGGCGACTCCAGCCTGAGCGCGCTGGTGCGCTACCCGGTGGACAAGCTGAAGATCGATCGCAGCTTCATCAAGAGCGCGCCGGCCGGCAACCGCGAGGCTGCCATCGCCCGCGCGATCATCGCGATGGGTCACCAGCTGGGCATGACGGTGATTGCCAACGGCGTGGAGTCGCAGGCGCAGCTGGGCTTCCTGCGGCGCAACGATTGCGATGTGTTCCAGGGCTATCTGTTCGGCGAGCCGATGTCGGCCGATGCCGCCGGCATGACCCTGCGCCGTCGCTACCTGCGCCCGGAAGCGTTCGCTGAAACGCGGCCGGACCGCACGCTGTTGCTGCTGGACGACGAAGAAAACGTGCTGCGCTCGCTGGTGCGCCTGTTCCGCCGCGATGGCTACCGCATTCTGGCGGCCGGCAACGTGCGCGATGCCTTCGACCTGCTGGCGATCAACGACGTGCAGGTGATCCTGTCCGACCAGCGCATGAGCGACATGAGTGGAACCGAGTTCCTCGGCCGGGTGAAGATGCTGTACCCGGACACGATCCGCCTGGTGCTGTCCGGCTACACCGATCTGAACACCGTGACCGATGCGATCAACCGCGGCGCGATCTACCGGTTCCTGACCAAGCCGTGGAACGACGACGAGCTGCGCAAGCACATCCACCAGGCGTTCCGCACCTACGAGGAGCAGCGCCGCAGCAATGCCGGGCCGGTGCCGGCCGAACCGGCCGATGGTGGCGAGGACCGCCCGTTGCGGTAACGATCCCCTCTGGTAGAGCCGGCCGCTGGCCGGCTGCTCTGGATGTCGGGTTCAATGAGGTTGCCGGCCAGCGGCCGGCACTACCATAAGCGGTCAGCGCGGCTGCTTGATCGGCAGCACCACGCGGAAACGCGAACCCACGCCCGGGGTACTGTCCAGGTCGATGCGTCCGTGGTGCTTGTTGATGATGCTGTAGGAAATCGACAGGCCCAGTCCGGTACCGCTGCCCACGGGTTTGGTGGTGAAGAACGGATCGAAGATGCGCTGGCGCAGTTCCGGCGAGATGCCGCCACCAGTGTCCTCGAACTCGACCCACACGTGATCGCCATCGACGCCGGTGCGCACGGTGATGGTGCCGCGCTCGGCAATGGCATGGCCTGCGTTGAGCAGCAGGTTCATGTAGACCTGGTTCAACTCCGACGGCAGGCACTCCACCAGCGGCAGCTGGCCGAACTCGCGCACCAGGTGCACCTTGTACTTGAGTTCGTTCCAGATGATGTTGATGGTCGATTCCAGGCCGGAATGCAGGTCGACCAGCTTCCACGATTCATCGCGGCCGGAGTACGAGAAGTCCTTCAGGTCGCGCACGATGCGGGTGACCCGCTCGATGCCCTCGCGTGATTCGGCCATCAGCTGCGGCAGGTCGCGGCTGATGAAATCGATGTCCAGGCGGTCACGGATATCGTCGATTTCCGGGATCAGCGCCTTCGGGTCCGGCGCACGCAATGCGCGCTCATAGGCTTCGATGACGGTGAACAGGCTGCGCAGGTACTCCTGCAGGCTGCCCAGGTTGGAGTGCACGTAACCGATCGGGTTGTTGATCTCGTGTGCAACGCCGGCGGCGAGCTGGCCGATCGAGGCCATCTTCTCCGACTGAAGCAGTTTTTCCTGGGTGCCGTTCAGGCGCAGATAGGCCTGGCGCAGCTCGGCATGCCGCTGCTGCAGCTCGCGCTCGTAGTCTTCCTGCCCTTCAATGTGGCGGAACAGGGCCAGGAAATGCCCCTGGCCGACTGGGCCGTGATAGTAGAGGTGGGCAATGACCACGCCCTCGCCCAGCGGCAGGCTGCCATTCCAATGGCCGTGCTGGCGCGCCTGCTCCAGCGCATCGGGCGGCAGCAGTTCGCGCAGGCGCTGCGGCGGCGGCAAGGCGCCATCCTCACCACTGGCGAGCAGGTTCTGGGCGGCCGGGTTGGCCAGGGCCACCTGCCCGTCTTCGGTGAACAGCAGCAGGCCTTCGCGCAGGCGCTCAAGCAATGCCTGCAGCACCGGCTGCGGCGGAAGGGGGGCGGTAACCAGGGCGTTGGCAGCGGACACGGCGACTCGGGACGTTCGAACAGGCGCCCAATATACGCGGTCATGCAGCGGGCTTCAGCCCGCCGGAATGGGTTGTGCGACCGCCGTCGCGTCAGGCGACGGCGAGTGGGCGGCGCGCAGTGACCGTATGCGACTGGCCCTTGGCATCGTAGGCCGAGGCGTCCTCGGTGCGGCCCAGCTGGCGCAGTGCCCAGTTGACCTCGCGGCGTCGCCGCGACAGCAGTACGCCGTTGGCGCGGTTGCGCTCGGCCAGTTCCTGCAGCTGTTCGCCCTCGCCGACCGGCGGCGCGCCTTCCAGCGCACGCAGCGCTTCCAGCTTGGCACCGGTAGCCCGGATCAGGGCGTGCACGTCGTGCTCGACCAGGGCCTGGCGTTCAACGTCCAGGGCCTGGGCAAGGCGCTGCAGCGGCTCGCTCATCGCCGCGGTCATCCGTGCAGCTGCTGGTCCAGCTCGAGCATGCGCGAAGCAATCGCGTCCGGATTGATCTTGTAGGTGCCGTTCTGCAGCGATTCGCGCACGGCCGCCACGCGCTGGGCGTCGATCGCCGGTGCGGTGGTCAGCTCACGCTCGATGGCCTGCAGATTGGTGGCCTCGCCGGTCAGGCGCAGGCTATCGGCCGCCTCGACCGGACGGGTCGGCGCATCGCTGCTGACGCCGGGCTTGTTGGCCGGGGTCGTCACGCTGCGCAGTGCCTGGGGGACCTGCAGGTTGCCGTCGATTTTCTGGCTCATGGGGTGTCCTGGAGTTGCCGTACACAAGGGATAACGGCCGCAGGGCCGTGATCTTTAGGGATATTCTGCAGTAATTCAACGCGCCACGATTACGTCACCTGCGGCATCGACCGTGCCCTGCACGATCCGCCGCGAGGACAGGTTCTCTACCGAAACCCGTTCGTTCTCACCGGCATCACCCATCGCGCGGCCGGCAATGCGGACCTCGACCGAGCCGCGACGCGAAACCAGGGCCACATTGTCTCCACGCTTGATGAGACGCTGCACCACCAGATCGTTGTTCGACAGCAAGGCCCCGGCCTGCAACGGACGACGGGCAATGCGGCCGATCGCCGCATTGGGATCGGCCAGCACCGCACCGGCAATCCGGGCGGCATCACGCTGGGCAGTGGTGATATCGGCGGCAGTGAGGGTTTCTCCAGTGCCGATTCCACGGTTGAGCACCAGCACGGTCTGGTTGCGCCGCACCTTTACTGGCACGAACAGGCGCCAGCCACCGGCATCGGGGCAGCTGACCTCGACCGTGGTGTTGGCGGTCGGCTGCACCTGCAGCGCACTACCGCACCTGGGCAGGCGCAATGCATCGGCCACCTGGGCCTCACCCTCGCTGCCGGCCGCCAGCGTCGACAACGCTGCCGCGCGGATGCTGGCCACCGGCTGCCAGTCGGCAGCGGCCGCCAACGGCGGGGCCAGCGCCAGCGCGATGGCCAATAGAGATGTGAGCCGGCGCATGGCGCCTCCTTATCGGTAAGACCTGGCCCAGGTGCGTGCAAGGGGTGTGCCAGAGCGGCGGGGCGTATTGATCGGGACCGGGATGGGAATGGGGCCGGATGGGTAGAGTCGACTGTTGGTCGACTTTCGCGCGAAGCGCGGGGTTTCCCGCGATCGGATCAAAGAGCAGTCGACCAACAGTCGACTCTACAAAAACGGTGCGGAGCGCGCGGTCGGCAGAGCGCCCTCAAGTTCTGCAGCCACCACGCCGATACAGCAGCCATGTCCCATGACCTGCTCAACCGGATCGACCAGCGGACCCGACTGGCCGGCCACAATCGCCTGGCGCTGCTGCTGTTCCGCCTCGGCGGACGTCAGCTTTTTGGCGTCAATGTCTTCAAGGTGCAGGAAGTCCTGCGCCGTCCGGAATTGTTCCAGGTGCCCGGCCTGCCCGGCCAGTTCGCTGGCGTGGCCGACGTGCGCGGCCGCTCGGTGCCGGTGCTGGACCTGGGCCTGGCGATCGGCCACCCCGAGCGCGAGCCGGATGCCGATACCGCGCCCGGCTACCTGGTCGTCACCGAATTCAACCGCTCGATCCAGGGCTTTCTGGTCAGCGGCGTGGAGCGCATCGTCAACATCGCGGTGGAAGACATCCACCCGCCGCCGGAACTGGGCGCCGAATCCAGCTACCTGACCGCGGTGACCCGCTTCCAGGGCGAGCTGATCCAGGTGATCGACGTCGAAAGCGTGCTGGCCGACATCGCCCAGGTGCGTGGCGAAGCCGTGCTCGACCCGGCGATGGCGATGCCGTCCGATGGCCCACAGTTGCAGGTACTGGTGGTGGA
This sequence comes from Stenotrophomonas maltophilia, assembly GCF_004920835.1. Taxonomy (GTDB): domain Bacteria; phylum Pseudomonadota; class Gammaproteobacteria; order Xanthomonadales; family Xanthomonadaceae; genus Stenotrophomonas; species Stenotrophomonas maltophilia_AQ. Next base: position 23,554 of record NZ_QFHO01000017.1, on the reverse strand, counting down.
CGACTCGCGCGTGGCCCGCCAGCAGATCCGCAGCGTACTGGACCAGCTGGGGGTGGGCGCCACCCTGCTCTCCGATGGCAAGCAGGCGCTCGACCACCTGCTGCAGATACACGCCTCGGGCGAGAACCCTGCCGAGCGCTACGCCATGGTCATCTCGGACATCGAGATGCCGGCCATGGACGGCTACACGCTCACGACGGAAATCCGGCGCCACCCGGGCCTGGCCGGCCTGTACGTGCTGCTGCACACCTCGCTGTCGGGCGTATTCAACAATGCGATGGTCGAGCGCGTCGGCGCCAATGCCTTCGTCGCCAAGTACTCGCCGCACGAGCTCGCCGACTTCGTGCTGGATCGCCTGCGCAAGGTGGCGCTGGCGGCGTAGGGCCGCCTCGATACGGTAGTGCCGGCCGCTGGCCGGCAACCCGTTGTGTCTGAGGTTGCCGGCCAGCGGCCGGCACTACCCCTCAGGTTTTGGCACACCGCTTGCAGCTTCCCGGGCAACGTTCCCGTGGGAGTGCACCGTGCGCAACCTGATTACCGACTACCTGGGCGTCCACGCCCAGGCCATGCCGTTGCGCGAACAGCGGATGAAGCTGATCGCCAGCAACCTCGGCAATGCCGACACTCCCGGCTACAAGGCCCAGGACCTGGACTTCGATGCCGCCCTGCGCCATGCCCAGGGGCAGGATGCCAACGGCCTGATGACCACCACCAACGAGCAGCACTACGAGATCAGTAGTGGCCTGAACCCGTTCCAGATCGCGCGCGAAGGCGTGCAGCCCAGCCTGGACGGCAACACCGTCGATCCCGATGCCGAGCGTGCCGCCTATGGCCGTGCCGCACTCGAATACCGCGCTTCGCTCAGCTTCGTCGAGAGCAAGGTGCGTTCCATGCTGACCGCGATCACGGGGCAATAAGCGATGAGCAACCTGCCGATCTTCGACATCGCCGGCTCCGCGCTGCAGGCGCAGTCGGTGCGCATGAGCACCATCGCCTCCAACCTCTCCAACGCCGACACCGTGGCCGGTTCCGCCGACGCCGTGTACAAGCCGCTGGAGCCGATCTTCCAGGCCGTGACCAGCAAGAACGATCCGAACATCACGTCGGTGAAGGTCAAGGAAATCACCCAGAGCGAGGCGGCGCCGATCAAGCGCTATGAGCCGGGCCATCCGCTGGCCGACGGCGATGGCTACATCTACCAGCCCGACGTCGATCCGGTGGCACAGATGGTCAACCTGATCTCGACCTCGCGCAATTACCAGGCCGGCGTGGAGATGTTGACCACCGCCAAGGAACTGGCCCTGGCCACCCTGACCATGGGCCGCTGAGGCCCGCAGCACCGGATACCGCCATGACCACCGCCGTCAACAACCAGACCAACCAGGACGTCTACTCCGCGCTCGGCCTGAATGCCCCCAACAGCAACGCCACGAAAAAGAAGAACACGCTGGACCAGGCCGATTTCCTGCGCCTGATGACCGAGCAGCTGCAGCACCAGGATCCGCTGAAGCCGATGGACAACACGCAGATGGTCGCGCAGATGGCGCAGATGTCGACCGTACAGGGCATCACCGATCTGAACAAGACGGTGAAGGGCTTCCAGGAATCGATGGCCAGCGACCAGGTGCTGCGTGGCGCCGCGCTGGTCGGCCACCAGGTGCTGGTGCCTTCGGAAAAACTGGTGCTGGAAAAGGAAGGCACGGTGGAAGGCACCGTTGCAGCACCGGCGGCTGGCATCGTCACCGTGGACATCACCGACGCCAATGGCGCCAAGGTCACTTCGCTGAGCGTGGAAGCCAAGGCCGCCGGCGAAACCGCCTTCAAGTGGGATGGCAAGGATGCCAACGGCAAGCGCATGGAGCCGGGCAAATATTCCATCGTCGCCAACCACGTCGACACCGCCGGCAAGAGCACCAAGCTGTCCACCTTCGTGCAGGCACCGGTGGAGAGCGTGACCGTCGGGTCCGACGGCCTGTACCTGAACCTCAAGGGCCTGGGCACGGCCCCGATCGACTACGTGCTCCGCGTCAGCTGAGCCACACACCCCGCACTTACCAGGAGCATCCCATGGGCTTCAATGTCTCGCTGTCCGGCATCAATGCCGCCAATTCCGACCTGAGCGTCACCGCCAACAACGTCGCCAACGTCAACACCACCGGCTTCAAGGAATCGCGCGCGGAATTCGCCGACCTGTTCTCGGCCACCGGCTACGGCCTGTCGAAGAACGCGGTCGGTTCGGGTGTGCGCGTCTCCAACGTCGCCCAGCAGTTCAAGCAGGGCCACAACGAACAGACCGGGCGCAGCCTGGACATGGCCATTTCCGGTGAGGGCTTCTTCACCATGAACATGAACGGCACCCGCGTGTACTCGCGCGCCGGCAACTTCCAGACCGACCCGTCCGGCTATGTGATCAACCCGCAGGGCGCACGCCTGCAGGTGTTCGCGCCGAACGCCGATGGCACCAACTTCGACGCCGGCCGCATGGTCGACCTGCAGCTGCTGACCACCGACAGCGCGCCGAAGCAGACCAGCGAAGTCAAGGTCGGCTTCACCCTGCCGGCCAACGCCAAGCAGCCGACGGTCACCACCTTCGACCCGACCGATTCCAACAGCTACAACCACTCCAGCGGTGGCATCACCGTGTACGACTCGCTGGGCGTAAGCCACATCCAGGTGTCCTACTTCGTGAAGGGCGCCAACCCGAACGAATGGACGGTGCGCAACTACGTCGATGGCCAGCCGGCTGGCGCGCCGACCCCGGTCACCTTCGACAACAGCGGCAAGCTGACCGCACCGGCCAACGGCAAGGTCAGCCTGGGCACCTTCACCCCGACCACCGGTGCAGGCGTGCTGAACATGACGCTGGATGTGAGCGGCTCGACCCAGTACGGCGAGAAGTTCGCTCTGCGCAACACCCAGCAGGACGGCTACGCCGCCGGCAAGCTCAACGAAATCACCGTGTCGGAAACCGGCGTGGTCTACGCCCGTTACTCCAACGGTGCCGACAAGCCGCTGGGCCAGGTCGCGCTGACCACCTTCAACAATCCGCAGGGACTGGAATCGAAGGGCAACAACCTGTGGGTGGATACCTTCAGCTCGGGCACGCCACGCACCGGCATGCCGGACACCTCCAACCTCGGCAAGATCCAGGCCGGCTCGCTGGAAGCGTCCACCGTCGACCTCACCGAGCAGCTGGTCAACATGATCACCGCGCAGCGCAACTTCCAGGCCAACGCGCAGATGATCACCACCCAGGACCAGATCACCCAGACCGTCATCAACATCCGTTGATGACGCGCTGACCCTGCCACGGAACTCCCCGCATGGATAAAGCCCTTTACGTGGCGATGACCGGTGCCCGCGCCTCCCTGCAGGCGCAGGGTACGCTCAGCCACAATCTCGCCAACTCGGATACCCCTGGCTTCAAGGAAGCGCTGGCCAATACCGAAGCCTTCCCGATCCGTGGCCCGGGCTTTGCCTCGCGGGTGGATGCGCTGCATGTCGACGCCGGGTTCAACCGTACGCCCGGCTCGCAGCACATCACCGGCAAGCCGCTGGATCTGTCCCTGCAGACCGGCACCTGGCTGGCCGTGCAGTCCAGCGATGGCAGCGAAGCGTACACGCGCGGCGCGGCGCTGTCGGTGACACCCAACGGGCAGCTGGTGACCTCCAGCGGCCGCCCGGTGCTGGACGACAACAACAATCCGATCGCCATACCGCCCTACCAGGCGATGGAGATCGGTGCCGACGGCACGATCTCGATCATTCCGCAGGGCGAAGGCCCGCAGACCATGGCGCAGATCGGTCGCATCAAAGTGGTGCAGGCACCGGATGAGCGCCTCGAGCGCGGCCTGGATGGCCTGTTCCGCAACACCGACCCGCTGCAGCCGTTCGCCCCGGCACAGGGCACGGCGGTGCACAGCGGCCAGCTGGAAGGCAGCAACGTCGATGCTGCCGGTGCACTGGTGCAGATGATCCAGCTGCAGCGCCAGTACGAAATGCAGGTGCAGGTGATCAAGCACGGCGACGAAAACGCACGCAGCGCCAACAGCCTGCTGCGCCTGGGCAGCTGACGGGATTCCGGCGCCGGTTGATGCCGGCGCTGGCACACCGCTTGCACACCCGATACCAAGGGCCGCACCACGCGGCCGGCTTCACCAGACAGGACAGCGAAGATGAACCAGGCATTGTGGATCGCAAAAACCGGACTGGATGCGCAGCAGATGCGCATGTCGGTGGTTTCCAACAACCTCGCCAACACCAACACCACCGGCTTCAAGCAGGACCGTGCCAGCTTCGAAGATCTGCTGTACCAGCAGGTGCGCCAGCCCGGCGGTTCCTCCTCGGCGCAGACCCAGCTGCCGACCGGCCTGCAGCTCGGCACCGGCGTGCGCGTGGTCGCCACCGCCAAGAACTTCGAGCAGGGTGGCCAACAGCAGACCGGCCGCGCCCTGGACGTGATGGTCAACGGCCGCGGCTTCTTCGAAGTACAGATGCCCGATGGCAGCTCGGCCTACACCCGTGACGGCTCGTTCAAGATCAACCAGGACAGCGAGCTGGTCACCAACAGCGGCTATCCGGTGCAGCCGGGCATCCAGATTCCCGAAGGCGCGCAGTCAGTCACCATCGGTACCGACGGCACCATCAGCGTGAAGATGGCCGACGGTGCCGCTTCGGTGGAAGTGGGCGCGCTGACCCTGACCGACTTCGTCAATCCGGCCGGCCTGCAGGCCCGCGGCGAGAACCTGTTCCTGGAGACCACCGCTTCTGGTCCGGCACAGAACGGCAATCCCGGCCTCAATGGCCTGGGCACCGTGGTGCAGGGTGCGCTGGAAGGCAGCAACGTCAATGTGGTGGAAGAGCTGGTGTCGATGATCGAAACCCAGCGCGCCTACGAAATGAACGCTAAGGCGATCTCCACCACCGATTCGATGCTCGGCTACCTCAACAACAAGCTCTGACCGGCCCAACCGGGAAACCGCCATGTCGCCCCTTTCCAACTTCGCCCGTACCGCCCTCGCCTGCGCCGTGGCCGCCCTGCTCGGTGGCTGCGTGATCGCGGGTGACGTGCGCCCCTACCCGACGATGGCGCCGATCCAGCCGATCATGCCGCCGCAGGCCCAGCCGACTGCTGGCGCGATCTACGCCGCTGGCCCGACCCTGCAGCTGTACTCGGACCGTCGCGCACGCGACGTAGGTGACCTGCTGACGATCAGCCTGCTGGAAAACACCACCGCGCAGACCAGTGCCAACACCGCCACCAACAAGGAATCGAACCTGAGCCTGGGCACACCGTCCATCTTCGGCGCACCGGTCACCCTGGGCGGCAAGGACATTCTGAGCGCCTCGGCCAAGGGTGCACGTGACTTCACCGGCAAGGGCAACAGCGCGCAGAGCAACCGCCTGCAGGGCAACGTCACGGTCACCGTGATCCAGCGCCTGCCCAACGGCAACCTGGTGGTGCAGGGACAGAAGAACCTGCGCCTGAACCAGGGCGATGAACTGGTGCAGGTGCAGGGCATCGTCCGTCCCGGCGACATCAGCCAGGACAACACCATTCCTTCCAGCCGCGTGGCCGAAGCCCGCATCGTCTACGGCGGTCGCGGCCCGGTTGCGCAGTCCAACGCGATGGGCTGGCTGAGCCGCTTCTTCAACTCCGGCCTGACGCCGTTCTGAGTATGGCCATGAATTCCTTCTTCTCTTCTTCCTGGCAGCGCCGCGCGGCGTCGATCGTCGCGCTGATGCTGCTGATCGTGGCAGCCCCCGCCAGTGCCGAGCGCATCAAGGACCTGGCCCAGGTCGGCGGCGTGCGCGGCAATGCGCTGGTCGGCTACGGCCTTGTGGTCGGCCTGGATGGCAGCGGCGACCGCACCAGCCAGGCGCCCTTCACCGTGCAGAGCCTGAAGAACCTGCTCGGCGAGCTGGGTGTCAACGTGCCGGCCAACGTCAACCCGCAGCTGAAGAACGTGGCCGCCGTGGCGATCCATGCCGAACTGCCGCCGTTCGCCAAGCCGGGCCAGCCGATCGACATCACCGTGTCCTCGATCGGCAACGCGGTGTCGCTGCGCGGCGGCTCGCTGCTGATGGCGCCGTTGCGCGGCGCCGATGGCCAGATCTACGCCATCGCCCAGGGCAACCTGATCGTCGGCGGCTTCGGCGCACAGGGCAAGGACGGCTCCCGCGTCTCGGTGAACGTGCCGAGCGTCGGCCGCATTCCCAATGGCGCCACCGTTGAACGCGCCCTGCCCGATCCGCTGGCCAATGGCGGCGACATCACCCTGAACCTGCACAACAACGATTTCACTACGGTCTCGCGCATGGTCGCCGCGCTCAACAACGCGTTCGGCGAAGGCGCGGCACGCGCAGTCGATGGCGTGACCGTCGCGGTCACCGCACCTACTGACCCGGGCGCGCGCATCGGCCTGCTGGCCCGCATCGAGAACCTGGAACTGACGCCGGGCAGCGCCCCCGCCAAGGTGGTGGTCAATTCGCGTACCGGCACCGTGGTCATCGGCCAGCAGGTGAAGGTCGGCCCGGCAGCAATCTCGCACGGTTCGCTGACGGTGACGATCCAGGAGAACACCAACGTCAGCCAGCCCAATGCGTTGTCCGGCGGCCGCACCGTGGCCAGCCCGCAGTCGACCATCACCGCCACCAACGACGGCAGCCGCATGTTCAAGTTCAGCGGCGGCACCACCCTGGACGAGATCGTGCATGCGGTGAACGCGGTCGGTGCGGCACCGGGCGATCTCATCGCGATCCTGGAAGCCCTGAAGCAGGCCGGCGCATTGAGTGCCGAGCTCGAGGTGATCTGATATGCGCATCACTCCCGCATTCGATCTGCACCCGGCGCAACAGAACGATCCGGCCAAGATCGACAAGGTCGCGCGCCAGCTGGAAGGCCAGTTCGCGCAGATGCTGGTCAAGAGCATGCGTGACGCCAGCTTTGGCGATTCGCTGTTCCCCGGCGAAAACAAGATGTTCCGCGACATGTATGACCAGAAGATCGCCGAGGCGATGACCCGCGGCAAGGGCCTGGGCCTGTCGGGCATGATCAGCCGGCAGCTGTCCGGGCAGGCCGCCGACGGCCCGGCACTGGATACTCGCGTGGATGCGGCCAAGGCCAGTCGTGCCTACCAGCTCATTGCACCGGCCAAGCCAGCACCGTCGCTGCCGCTGGAAGACGGCGGGCAGGCCGTACGCCTGCTGCAGCAGATGGCTGCCGGTGCCCAGCACGGCGCCCAGGCCGCGGTTGCGCCGATGGAACAGGCGCTGGACCTGATCGCTGGCCGTGAAAGCAGCAGCATGCACCGCTCGTTGGGCACCGATGATCCGTATATCGGCAGCCTGCAGGGCGATGACTGGGCGGCCAGCAGCGACCAGTGGGCGGCCACCGCCAGCAACCGCGGCACCGCGATCAGCCCAGCCGACGCGATGGCCACACGTACCGCCGTGGCCCAGCTCGGCGAGCACACGCCGGAGGGCTTCGTCGCCAGCATCTGGCAGCACGCGCAGAGCGCGGCCAAGGAACTGGGCGTGGATGCCCGCGCCCTGGTGGCCCAGGCCGCACTGGAAACCGGCTGGGGCAAGCGCCACATCAAGCATGCCGACGGCAGCACCTCGCACAATCTGTTCGGCATCAAGGCCAACGGCTGGAACGGCCAGCGCGCCGTGGCCGGCACCCACGAATATGTCGATGGCGTGCGCCGCAACGAGACCGCCAGCTTCCGTGCCTACAGCTCGCCGGCCGAGAGCTTCGCCGACTATGTGCGCCTCCTGAAAACCAGCCCGCGCTACCAGCAGGCCCTGCAGGCCGGCACCGATGTGCAGGGCTTCGCCCGCGGGCTGCAGCGCGCCGGCTATGCCACCGATCCGCGTTATGCGGCCAAGATCGCCGCGATCGCCGGCGGCCCGACCATCGAGCGCGCGGTAAGCGCCGTGGCTGATGCCGGCACGCGCCTTGGCCAGACCTTCGCCAGCACCGCAACCGCGGCGCTGGGTATCACTCGTCGTTGAGGAACCCCATGTCCAGCGTACTTTCCACCGGTACCGGTGCCCTGCTCGCCTTCCAGCGTGCGTTGGCGACCACCAGCCACAACGTGGCCAACCTCAACACGCCCGGCTACAGCCGGCAGAAGGTCAACTTCGCCACCGCCGATCCGCAGAACTACGGTTACGGCACGGTCGGCAACGGCACCCGCATCACCGACATCCGCCGCACGGCCGACCAGCTGGCGATATCGCGCCTGCTCGACAGCAGTGGCGAACTGGCGCGCCTGAAGCAGCTCTCGGGCATGGCCGACCGGGTCAATGCGCTGTTCTCCGATCCGGCCACCAACGTCTCCGGTGTGTGGTCGAACTTCTTCGACTCGGTCAGCGGCCTGTCCTCCAATGCCGCCGGTACCGCAGACCGCCAGAACATGCTTGATGGCGGCAAGGCCCTGGCGAACCGTTTCGTGCAGCTCAACACGCACCTCAACAACCTCAACGGCGAGGTCAACAACGGCCTGCTGGCCGGTGCCACCGAGGTCAATCGCCTGGCGCAGGAGATCGCACAGATCAATGGTGCCATCGGCACCAACATCGCCAACGCCGCCCCCGACCTGCTCGACCGCCGCGACCAGCTGATCACCCAACTGATTGGTTACACCGGCGGCACGGCGGTGATCCAGGACGGCGGCATCATGAATGTCTACACCGCCGGCGGCAACGCGCTGGTGGTGGGCACCACGGCGACGAAGGTCACTACCGTGGCCGACCCGTACCAGCCGGAACGGCTGCAGCTGGCGCTGGAAACCCAGGGCAATACGATCCGGCTCGACGCGAAGGCGGTCGGTGGCCAGATCGGCGGCCTGCTGGAGTTCCGCGACACCGTGCTGACCCCGGCCCAGGCCGAACTGGGCAAGCTGGCCGTGGGCCTGGCCGAGAGCTTCAACCAGGCCCACCACCAGGGCGTGGACCTGTACGGCAAGCTCGGCGGTGATTTCTTCAACATCGGCAACCCGCGCGTCACCGCCAACAACGGCAACACCGGCACCGGCAGCCTCACCGCCACCTATGGCGACCTGGGCAAGCTGGACGCGCAGAACGTGGTGCTGCAGTTCGATGGCAGCAACTGGAAGGCCAGCCGTGCCGACACCGGCGCCAATGTTCCGCTGACCGGCACCGGCACCGCCGCCGATCCGCTGGTGATCAACGGCGTCAAAATGGTTGTCGGCGGCACTCCGGCTGCCAATGACCGCTTCCTGCTGCAGCCGACCGCCGGCGTGGCCGGCAGCATGGAAATCGCGATCACCGATCCTTCGCGCATCGCTGCCGCTGCGGCAGTCAAGGGCGCAGCAGCCACCGCCAACAACGGCACCGGCAAGCTGAGCGGCGTCACCGTCACCGATTCGAGCAACGCCAACCTGCGCAATCCGGCGGCGATCGTGTTCACCTCGGCCACCACCTACACCATCGATGGCGGCCCGCCACAGACCTACACCCCAGGCCAGACCATCAGTGCCAACGGCTGGAGCTTCGTACTGGACGGCGCACCCAAGGTCGGCGACACCTTCAACATCACCCCGACCCCGGCCGGATCGTCGGACAACAGCAACGCCTCCAAGCTGGCCAAGGTGGAGAGCGCCAAGGCGTTCAACGCCGGCACGGTGACGCTGAACGGCGCGCTGGGTGGCCTGACCACCCAGGTGGGCGCCGCGGCCCGTTCGGCGGAGTACTCGCTGGATGCCCAGCTGGTGATCAATGACAAGGCGCAGGAAGCGCGCGACGAGGTATCCGGCGTCAATCTGGATGAAGAAGCGGCCGACATGTTGCGCCTGCAGCAGGCCTACCAGGCCGCCTCGCAGCTGATCTCCACCGCCGACAGCATGTTCCAGACCATCCTGGGAGCCGTCCGCCGATGAGCAGCCGCATCTCCACCAGCATGATGTTCAACCAGTCCGTGTCGCTGATGATGGCCAAGCAGGCCAAGCTCAGCCACCTGGAGCAGCAGATCGCCACCGGCAGCAAGATCGTCAGCGCCAAGGACGATCCGGTCGGCGCCGGCGCTGCGGTCGGCCTGGACCGCAGCCTGGCCGCACTGGACCGGATGAAGCTCAATGCCGGCAACGTGCAGAACCGCCTTGGCGTCCAGGAAAACACCCTGGCACAGGTCAACGATCTGATGGGCCGGGTCAACGACCTGACCATCCAGGCCAGCAATCCCGCATTGAGCGCGGCCGACAAAAAGACGCTGATCACCGAACTGAACCAGATCCGCGACGGCCTGCTGTCGCTGGCCAACGCCGACGATGGTACCGGTCGCTACGTGTTCGGCGGCACCAATGACGGCGACCCGCCATTCGCCAAGATCAATGGCAAGGTGGTCTACCGTGGTGATCAGACCCAGCGCCAGGTCGAAGTCGGCCCGGATACCTATGTGCGTGATTCCCTGCCCGGCAGCGAGATCTTCATGCGCATCCCAACCGGTGATGGCCAGGTCGATGGTGGTGCAGCTGCCGGGAACACCGGCAACGGCGTGCTGACCAACATCACCCGCGACGGCAGCGACAACTGGAACGGGCAATCCTTCAGTGTCCGCTTCACCGCCGCCAACCAGTACGAAGTGCTCGATGGTGCCGGCAATGTGACCGGCACCGGCACCTACAAGGCCGGTGATGATCTGGAAGTGAACGGCGTACGCCTGCAGATCACCGGTGCTCCTGCCGCAGGCGACAGCTTCAACGTTAATCCGGCTAGCAGCCGCGACATCTTCGACACAATGGACAAGCTGATCACCGCGCTGGACGCCGACACAGGCACGACCGCGAAGATGAGCGCACAGCAGAACGAACTGCAGAGCGCGCTGCGCGACGTGGCGCGCGCATCGGAACGGATGATCGATTCACGCGCGGCCGGTGGCGCGCAGCTGAAGGCGCTGGACAATGCTGCCGACATGCGTGAAGCCAACAGCGTGACCCTGAAGACCACGCTGTCGCAGATGCGCGACCTGGACTATGCCGATGCGCTGAGCCAGTACCAGCTGCAGAGCACTGCCCTGCAGGCGGCACAGACGATCTTCTCGCAGATGCAGTCGATGTCGTTGTTCAACAAGATCGGCTGACAGCTCTCCCACCTCAGCCCTGAAAGGCCGCGATGCCCTGCATCGCGGCCTTTTTCGTTTCTGCAGCCATGGCCCGCTGCGCTCGCCGGGCGGGGCCCGGCGGATTTTCCGTGATTGCCCATCAAGCCCGCCGCTGCCCCGCCGATACCTTCATCAGCGCTGGCTGGGCTTGCCCAGCCGCCCCTTCCGGGGTCGCCTTCACGCCCTTCCAGGGCTGGAAAACCCCGGAAAAACAGCCTCCGGCAACGAATTACGGCTCCAACGGAATTCACGGCTAAAGGTTGTTGACAAAGCGCCGTTATTCATTTGGCAACAACGAAGCACACAGCCACACAAAAAAACAGGCGGCGCTTCGTTTCATTCACCAACGGGTTCCATATAAGAGGAGACGACCCCATGGCACAGGTAATCAACACCAATACGATGTCGCTCAACGCTCAGCGCAACCTGAGCACCAGCGGCAACTCGCTGGCCACCACCATCCAGCGCCTCTCGTCCGGTCTGCGCATCAACAGCGCGAAGGACGACGCCGCCGGCCTGGCGATCTCGGAGCGCTTCAGCACCCAGATCCGCGGCCTGGACGTGGCCATCCGTAATGCCAACGACGGTATCTCGCTGGCCCAGGTCGCCGAGGGCTCGCTGAGCGAAGTCGGCAACAACCTGCAGCGCATCCGCGAACTGGCCGTGCAGGCCTCCAATGCCACCAACTCCAGCAGCGACCGCAAGGCCCTGCAGGCCGAAGTGACCCAGCTGGTCAGCGAAATCGACCGCGTCGCCAAGCAGAGCGACTTCAACGGCACCAAGCTGCTGGACGGCTCGTTCACCAGCCAGCTGTTCCAGGTCGGCGCCAACGCTGGCCAGGCGATCGCCATCAACAGCGTGGTGGATGCAAAGGCTGAATCGCTCGGGGCAGCAAGCTTCCTCGATGCCGGCAAGATCGCCTTCACTGCAACCGATGTGGAAGATGCAAAGGGTACGCTGAGCGGCCTGAAGGTCGGCAATGTGTCCCTGGGTGAGATCAAGTTCGACTATACCCCCCGCGCTGTGGCCGGTACCCCGGAGCCGGCCGTCGACAACGCCAACATGGAGCGCGCGGCGAAGGCCGTCGCCGCAGCCATCAACAACAAGCTGGGCGAAACCGGGTTGCACGCTGCAGTAGCCACTGCAGCCAATGGCGCAGTCATTCCGGGCGAGGTCGCGCTCACCGCCGTCAAGGCGGATGGAAACGCGACTGACATCACTGTGACCAAGCCGCCGGTGGCTCCGGCCACGACCCCGGTTGCGATGAACACGGTTGGCCCCGCAGCCAGCCCGGTTCATGTCGCCGACATCAAGATTGACACCGTCGCGGGTGCCCAGCAGGCGCTCTCAATCGTCGACAAGGCTCTGGAATCAGTCAACAGCGTGCGCGCCGACCTCGGCGCGATCCAGAACCGCTTCACCTCGGTGGTGGCCAACCTGCAGACCTCCTCGGAGAATCTGTCGGCCTCGCGCAGCCGCATCCGCGATACCGACTTCGCCAAGGAAACCGCCGAACTGACCCGCACCCAGATCCTGCAGCAGGCCGGTACGGCCATGCTGGCCCAGGCCAACCAGGTACCGCAGAACGTGCTCAGCCTGTTGCAGCGCTGACATGAGCCGCCCCCGGGGCACGTCGGGGGCGTCTAACCCAACTCACGTGCAACCGCTCAAGGACCTCTCCTCATGGCACAAGTCATCAACACCAACACGATGTCGTTGAATGCTCAGCGTAACCTGAGCACCAGCGGCAGCTCGCTGGCCACCACCATCCAGCGCCTGTCCTCCGGTTCGCGCATCAACAGCGCCAAGGACGACGCCGCAGGCCTGGCGATCTCCGAGCGCTTCGGCACCCAGATCCGCGGTACCGACGTCGCCATCCGCAATGCCAACGACGGCATCTCGCTGGCTCAGGTCGCCGAAGGCTCGCTGACCGAGATCGGCAACAATCTGCAGCGTATCCGCGAGCTGGCTGTGCAGTCGTCGAACGCTACCAACTCTGCCAGCGACCGCAAGGCGCTGCAGGCTGAAGTGACCCAACTGAAGTCGGAAATCGACCGCGTCGCCAAACAGTCCGAGTTCAACGGCACCAAGCTGCTGGACGGCTCGTTCACCAGTCAGCTGTTCCAGGTTGGCGCCAACGCTGGTCAGTCCATCGCCATCGACAAGGTGATCGACGCGACTGTCTCGAAGCTTGGTACCTCCAGCTACGCTGGTGGAGCACTTACCGCCGTTGCTGCTCCGCTGGCTGCTGATGGCGACCTCACGGGCACAATCAAGGTGGGCGGGAAAGACATCAAGCTTGATGCCGTCGCACTGAAGAAGGATGCGACCGCAGACGAGCAGAATCAGGCCGTCATTACCGCAATCAATGCCAAGATCGGTGAAACCGGTGTTCTGGCAGTCATGGACAAGGCTGCCGGCAAGATCAATCTGACTCAGGTCAAGGATGGCGTCGCGATGGCGGCCGCCGACATTGATGTCAAGATCGGTGCGACCGCAGTGGCATTCGCCGCCGGAACGGCATCGACCGAACACATCTCGGAAGTCGACGTTTCGACTCTCGCCGGTGCCCAGAAGGCGCTGTCGACCATCGATAATGCTCTGGGTTCGATCAACAGCACTCGCGCTGACCTCGGTGCGATCCAGAACCGCTTCACCTCGGTGGTCGCGAACCTGCAGACTTCCTCGGAGAACATGTCGGCTTCACGCAGCCGCATCAAGGACACGGACTTCGCCAAGGAAACCGCTGAGCTGACCCGCACCCAGATCCTGCAGCAGGCCGGTACGGCCATGCTGGCCCAGGCCAATCAGGTGCCGCAGGGCGTGCTCAGCCTCCTGCGCTGATCCCAAACCGATGATATGAGGCCGCGTGGCAACACCGGCCTCCAATCCTTGCACCTGAGTACTTAGCCAAAGGAAAAATGATCATGGCACAAGTCATCAATACCAATACGATGTCGTTGAACGCTCAGCGCAACCTGAGCACCAGCGGCAGCTCGCTTGCCACCACCATCCAGCGCCTGTCCTCCGGTTCGCGCATCAACAGCGCCAAGGACGATGCCGCCGGCTTGGCAATCTCCGAGCGCTTCGGCACCCAGATCCGCGGTACCGACGTCGCCATCCGCAATGCCAACGACGGCATCTCGCTGGCCCAGGTCGCCGAAGGCTCACTGACCGAGATCGGTAACAACCTGCAGCGTATCCGTGAACTGGCCGTGCAGTCGTCAAACGCCACCAACTCTGCCAGCGATCGCAAGGCACTGCAGTCGGAAGTCACCCAGCTGAAGGCAGAAATCGATCGCGTTGCCAAACAATCCGAGTTCAACGGCACCAAGCTGCTGGATGGCTCGTTCACCAGCCAGCTGTTCCAGGTCGGTGCCAACGCCGGCCAGGGCATTGCGATCGACAAGATTGTCGACGCGCGCTCTACCGCGCTGGGTGCGACCGACTTTGCTTCGGGCAAGATCACGGTCGCAGCCGTTGCCACGACTGGTGCCGGCGCGCCTGCCACGACCTTCGGCTACAACGCGGTCAGCATGGCCGGCCTGAAGATCAATGGCACTGATATTGCCGACGTTACCGTTGCCGCAAGCTCCACCGATGCCTATGCAGACACCGGCGCCGCTGCCGCCGCTGGCAAGCTGGCAGTTGGCAATGCGCTGGCAGCATCGATCAACGCCAAGACTGGCGATCATGGTGTAACTGCAACCGTCGATAGCGCAGGTGACGTGGTATTGGACGCCTGGAAGGAAGGCACCACAGCAATCACGGCAAACATGGCAACCGGCGCAACCTATGCTGCCAGCACTCCGGCATCCTCGCCGAAGCGCGTGGGTGACCTGGACATCAGCACCTTCGCTGGAGCCCAGCAGGCCCTCCAGGTCGTCGACAACGCACTGGGCTCGATCAACAGCACCCGGGCCGACCTCGGTGCGATCCAGAACCGCTTCACCTCGGTGGTGGCTAATCTGCAGACCTCCTCGGAGAACATGTCCGCCTCGCGTAGCCGCATCAAGGATACCGATTTCGCCAAGGAAACCGCCGAGCTGACCCGCACCCAGATCCTGCAGCAGGCCGGTACGGCCATGCTGGCCCAGGCCAACCAGGTGCCGCAGGGCGTGCTCAGCCTGCTGCGCTGATCCACGGCAAGAAGGCGCCGCTACCGTCGGTTAGTCCCGACGGTAGCGGCAACCGGGAAGCCACGATGCACGAAGGCGCGGGCCATGCCCGGCCCGGGATTACTCCCGAACCGGCTTGGCATCGCCCGCTCCTGCGGACCTCTCTTTCAGCGCTGTACCTTTGACTGTACGTACCGGGCGGCTTCGTCTCCCCCCGATTGTCAGTAGCCTGTGCCCTCCCCTGCATTGGGGGAGGGTTTTTTGCAGACTCCCGGCAGCCCGCGGTGAATCTCCCCGCACCCTGCCCCAACCCTCCTGCAACCTGCGTGCCAGAACCTGCGCCAGAGCATTGGCACGGCGCATGCATCAACGAAGTCCTCAAGACCCAGCGGCGCAGGCCGCTATTTTCGTTGACGACGGGCCAGCGCCTAGCGGCCAGGCCCGATACCAGGAGAATCACATGGCAAGCTTTGGATACGGCGGCATCGGCTCGGGCCTGAATATTTCGGACATCGTCAGCCAGCTGGTGGCGGCCGACCGCAAGCCCGCCGACAACGCGCTGAACCTGCAGCAGTCCAAGGCCAAGATGCAGCTGTCGTCGATCGGCACCGTCACCTCGGCCTTTGACAAGCTGAAGACTGCATTGACCGCACTGAAGGCCACAACAGCCTTCGACACCCGCACAGTAACCGCCACCGGCAAGGCCGGCCCCAACAATGCCGACGACGTGCTGTCGGCGTCGGTGGCACTGTACGACCAGGGTTTGACCAAGGCGGCAGCGGCCAACGGCACGCACCAGGTGGAGGTGAAATCCCTCGCAACGGCACACAAGCTGATTGCCAACGCCTCGGTGCCCAAGACCGACACCTTCGGCGCCGGAACCTTGACGCTGACCGTTGGCGTGGGCGACAAGGCAAAGACGATGAAGGTCGAGGTGGAGGCCGGCGACACGCTGACCACCGTGCGCAATAAGATCGATGCCGCCGGCCGCAAGGAAGGCGTGCAGGCGACCCTGATCGCTTCGGGCGACAACCAGTACCTGTCGATCGCTCAGGAGAAGACCGGCGCCGCCAATGCGATCAAGCTTGAATACGGTGGCAGCGATCCAAAACTGAGCGAGCTTGTCGGCAGCCTCCGTGAGAACACAGCCGCGGCGGATGCCGAGCTGACCATCGATGGCGTTACGGTGATCAGCGACAGCAACACCGTGACCGACGCCGTACCGGGCCTGACCCTGAACCTCAAGGTCAGGGGCAAGAGCACGGTCGTGATCAGTACCGACACCACTGCAGCCACCAAGGTGATGCAGGACTTCGTCAAGGCCTACAACGATGCGATCGCCGCCATCAATACCGAGACCAAGTACGACGCCAAGACCAAGGAGGCGGCGACGCTGACGGGCGATGCGCAGATGCGCGGCGCATCCAGTCAGCTGCGCTCGCTGATGGGCGCTGTGCTGAAGGACCTGTCCGCAGATGGATTGGATCCGAAGAAGCTCGGCCTGCAGACCCGTGGCTATCCCAATGCCGACGGCAGCCTGGTGCTGGATGCGACCAAGTTCGCAGCAGCGCTTGCCAGCCAGCCGGAGAAGATCCGCTCGGCGATCACCGGTGATACCGGCGGCGCCGGCAAGCTCTACACGATGGTCGACGGTTACGTCAGTACGACCACGGGCAAGGAAGGCGCCTTCGTCGCCCGTACCAAGGGCCTGAACACCACGCTGGACAACATCGACAAGCGACGCAAGGACCTGGACGTCCGCATGAAGGGCGTCGAGGAACGCTACAAGAAGCAGTTCCTGGCGCTCGACAGCCTGATGGGCAAACTGCAGCAGAGCAACACCGCATTGCAGCAACAGCTGGCACAGCTGAACCGCTAAAGGAATGCGTTCGACGCTCAAGTTTGGCGTGTAACGCACCGATAACGGACGCAACAGCAATCAACGCCGCACCGCCGGCAACGGTCCCCACGACCTGCCGGCGGCACCCCGCGCAAGGAGAATCACGAATGTACGGTTCCAGCCGTCAATATGCCGAGCAGTACCGCCAGGTGGGAGTGACCAGTGCGGTCGCCGATGCCGATCCGCACAAGCTGGTGGCGATGCTGCTGGCCGGTGCGCTGGAGCGCGTGCGGCGTGCCCTGGCCAGCCTCGAGCGTGGCGACCAGGCCGGCAAGGGCAAGGCGATCGGCGAGGTCTGTGCGATCGTCGGCCACCTCAACGGCTCGCTGGACCATGAGGCCGGCGGCGAGATCGCCGGAAATCTGTCCGCACTGTACGACTACGTGCTGCAGCGTCTGACCGAGGCCAACCTGCACAACGACCGTGCCGCGCTGGACGAGTCGCTGCAGCTGCTGGGCGAGATCGACAGCGCCTGGAATGCGATCCCGCAGGAACAGCGCCGCCCGGCCGCGGTGGCGCCATGAGCCTGCACGAACTGCATGCGCAGCTGGATGCCTTCGAGAAGGCCTTGGGCGAAGAATCCCTCGACCAGGCCGACAGCCTGCTCGACGGCCATGACAGCACCCTGCATACCCTGCTCAGCCAGCCGCTGACCTCCGCCGACCACGCTCCGCTGACGGCCCTGTTCGAGCGCCAGCAGAATCTGCTCGGCCTGCTGCGCCAGCGCCGTGATGCCGTGGCCGCACTGATGAACGACGGTCAGCGCTCCCTTCGCGCGGCGCATGCCTACCTGCAGGCAGAATCGCTGGCATGACCCAATTGCCGACCACGTCGCTGCACCACCCGGCCGAGAGCGAGCTGTTCGACGAAACGCTCAGCTGCGAACTGGCACTGCCGGCCGAATTTCAAGCGGGCAGCGCCGCTGGCCGTACCAGCAGCGCCGAAGGCCTGCTGCGCAGCCTGGCGCTGGTCGAGGACAGCCGGGTCGACGAACATGAAGAACGCAGTGAAGCCAGCCTGCAGCTGCAGCGCCTGGAGGCCAAGCTGGACCTGGCGATGGTGCTGCTCGGCCGGCTGGTTCGCCAGCAGGGCCAGGAGCTGACCCTGCGCCCGGTGCGCTGGTCACGCCGCGGCATCCGCCTGCAACTGGGTCCGCGCAGCGGCGCCAGTCCCGGCCAGGCCGGCGTGGTTCGCCTGCAGCCCAGCGACTGGCTGCCCGACCATATTGACCTGCCGGTGGAGGTGATTGCCGAAGCCGCTGATGGCGGCGGTGGTCACTATCTCTGGCTGCGCTTCCAGCGCCTCGGTGACGGCCTGGAAATGGCGATGGAGCGGCATCTGTTCCGCCTGCATCGTCGCCAGGTGGCCGAAGCGCGTCGCGCACGCTGAAAGCTGTCAGCATGAAGCAGTACGGACGGCCCTTGGCGTGCCCGTTCAGCTAAGTTAAGGTGGACTCCCCTCACGGACCTCCAACGTGCCTGTGCGAGTTCTCATCGTCGACGATCACACCCTTGTCCGCGCCGGCCTGGCGCGGCTGTTGCAGGGGTTTGCCGACGTGCAGCTCGTCGCCGAGGCCAGCAATGCCGAGCAGGCACTGCAGCTGGCCCTGCAGCACGCCCCGGACGTGATCCTGATGGACCTGTCACTGCCCGGCCGCACCGGCCTGGAAGCCCTCAGCGACATCCGCCTGCGCGCCCCCGGCACCCGGGTGGTGATGATGACCATGCACGACGATGCGGCACACGTACGCGATGCGCTCGATCGCGGCGCGGTCGGTTTCGTGGTCAAGGATGCGGCGCCACAGGAGCTTGAGTTGGCGCTGCGTGCCGCGCACGCCGGCCAGGTATTCCTGAGCCCGCAGATCTCGGCCAAGATGCTGGCGCCGATGCTCGGCCGCGAGAAGCCTACCGGCATTGCCGCATTGTCACCGCGCCAACGCGAGATCCTGCGCCGCATCGGCAAGGGCGAGAGCAACAAGGAAATCGCCGCTGACCTCGGCATCAGTGTCAAGACGGTGGAAACCCACCGTGCACGCATGATGGAGTCGCTGGGCTGCCGCCGCGCCAACGACCTGTTGCTGCTCGCCGCGCGCCACCAGCACGAGCTGGAATAAGCGCGAGCCTCGGCGGCGCGAAACGATGGCTGGGTAGAGTGGGCAATTGGTAGAGTCGACTTTCGCGCGGAGCGCGGGCCTTTTCCTTGGTCTGATCAGAGAGCAGTCGACTAACAGTCGACTCTACCGGCAATCGTCTCTATCAACAGCCGACGCAGCCAACCCACACCCAGCCCCTTCACTGACGACGACTTCCCGTCACCCCGACACGCCCCGACAGGAATCCGTACACGCAGGTCCGCCGCCACTCTTCGTCACCCACGACGAATCAACAACTTGGCGACACTCATCGTCAACATTCCGCGCCAATGTAGGGAATATCCCCACACGCTGTCGGGATATCCACCAGGGCCCTCAGGAACCCCCCGATTCCGCCCCCGCCGGATCAAAAGCAAGATGCGTTCCACAAGGCGCCGGGGAGCGGTGCCGGGGAACCACGATGAAGGCTGCACTCTCGACCCAGCTGGGCCAACAACTTCACCTCACCCCGCAGTTGCTGCAGTCGATCCGGCTGCTGCAGCTCGACGGCCTGCACCTGGAGCAGGAAATCCAGCGGCTTCTGGATTCCAACCCGCTGCTGGAAATCGAAGAAGCTGAAGCCCCCACTGCCGAATCCACCGATGCCGGCGCCACCACCCTGGAAACGGCTGCCTTCGACGAGCTGCCCGAATCCTCGATGTGGGATGTGGCCGGCAGCAGCTGGCAGGATGGCGACGATGACCGCATGGCACGCATCGCTGCAGGCGAATCCAGCGACCCGCAGCTGCGGGTGCTGCAGAGGCTGTCGCTGGACATGGACGACCGTGAGCTCGCGGTAGCTGCGTTCTGGTTGGACCATTGCGACGAGGCCGGCTACCTGCAGGCGCCGCTGGCCCAGCTGCAGCTGCTGGCCAGCGCCCAGTTCGACATCGCCGCCAACGGCGTGGAAACCATTCGCCAGCAGCTGCTGCACGGCGAGCCCGCCGGCATGGCCGCACAGGACCTGCGCGAAGGCCTGCAGGCACAGCTGCGCAGCCTGCACGGCGTGGTACCTGCACGCCACCTGGCAGCACGCATTCTCGAGGGCGCGCTTGATGCACTGGCTGCGCACGACTACCCCGCCCTCGCCCGCCAGCACGACGCAGAAATCGAAGACGTGCGCGAAGCGGTGCGCCTGATCCTGTCGCTGCAGCCGCGCCCAGGCGACAGCCTGCTGCCGGAGCGCAACGCCGTGGTGGTGCCGGACGTCGTCGCCTGGCACGCCGATGGCCAGTGGAAAGTCGCGCTGAACCCGGCCACCAGCCGCCGCGTCTCGATCAACAGCCAGTACGAGCAGGCCCTGGCCGAGACCAGCGATGCCGCCCCGGCGCTGCGCGAAATGCTGCAGGAGGCGCGCTGGTTCAGCCGCGGCCTGTCGATGCGCTATGACACCCTGCTGCGCACCGCACGGGTGATCGTCGAACGCCAGGCCGCATTCCTGGTGCGTGGCGACGAAGCCATGGCACCGCTGACCCTGAAGGAAGTGGCCGAAGAGATCGGCATGCACGAGTCCACGGTCTCGCGCATCACCACCGGCAAGTTCCTGCAGACCCCGCGCGGTACCTTCGAACTGAAGCACTTCTTCGCCGTGCGCCTTGAGGGCGCCAGCGTCTCCGGCCAGGCCGTGAAGGCCATGGTCCGCCGTCTGATCGACGCCGAACCGGCCGGCCGGCCGCTGGCCGACGAGGCCATTGCCGGCCTGCTGTCACGCCAGGGGGTCAACATTGCCCGCCGAACCGTCGCAAAATACCGAGAACAACTGGATATCGCCCCGGCCCGTGAACGGCGCCGGCTCAGCGCCAGGCAACCGCAGCTGGCCCGGGTGGGCTGAAAAGGATGTTGGACATGAACAAGCTCACGGTCCTGCTGGTCGATGACCACGAGGGCTTCATCAACGCGGCGATGCGTCATTTCCGCAAGATCGACTGGCTGCAGATCGTCGGCAGTGCCGGCAACGGCCTGGAAGCGATCGAGCGTTCGGAAACACTGCGCCCGCAGGTGGTGTTGATGGATCTGGCAATGCCGGAGATGGGCGGCCTGCAGGCCACCCGCCTGATCAAGTCGCAGGACGATGCCCCGTACATCGTGATCGCCAGCCACTTCGACGACGTCGAGCACCGCGAACACGCGCTGCGCGCCGGCGCCGACAACTTCGTCAGCAAGCTGTCCTACATCCAGGAAGTCATGCCGATCCTGGAAGGCCTCAGGGAGGATCAGTCGTGAGCGAATCGCGCATCCTGGTGCTGGACAACGACGCCGTGCGCGCAGAGCGCACCGTTGCCCTGCTCGAATTCATGGACTTCAACCCGCGCTGGGTCTCCGACGCGGCCGACTTCGACCTGGGCCGCCAGCGCCAGAACGACTGGATGGCAGTGATCGTCGGCAGCCTGGACGACAGCGCCGCCAGCACCGCGCTGTACAACTGGCTCGGCGGCAGCAGCCTGCCACCGCCGGTGCTGCTGGCCGATGGCGAAGCCACCGCGTTCGCGCAGCGGCACGGCTTGCATGAAGCCAACATCTGGCCGCTGGAAACCCCGCTGCGGCATACGCAGATGGAAGCCCTGCTGCGTCGCGCCAGCCTCAAGCGCCTGGATGCCGAGCACCAGGCCGGTGCCGTGCAGGAACAGGGCCCGACCGGCCATGGCCCGGCGGTTACCGAACTGCGCACCATGATCGAACAGGTAGCCGCCTTCGACACCACCGTGCTGGTGCTGGGCGAGTCGGGTACCGGCAAGGAAGTTGTATCGCGCTCGATCCACCAGCGCTCGCCGCGCCGCGATGGCCCGTTCGTGGCGATCAACTGCGGTGCCATTCCACCGGACCTGCTGGAAAGCGAGCTGTTCGGTCACGAAAAGGGCGCCTTCACCGGTGCACTGACCGCACGCAAGGGCCGTTTTGAAATGGCCGAGGGCGGCACTCTGCTGCTCGACGAAATCGGCGACATGAGCCTGCCGATGCAGGTCAAGCTGCTGCGCGTGCTGCAGGAGCGCAGCTTCGAGCGCGTGGGTGGCAACCAGACCATCCGCTGCAATGTGCGGGTGATCGCTGCCACCCACCGCGACCTGGAAACCCGTATCGCCGAAGGCAAGTTCCGCGAGGATCTGTTCTACCGCCTCAACGTGTTCCCGATCGATGTGCCAGCCCTGCGCGAACGCCGCGAAGACCTGCCGGCGCTGGTGGAGACCATCGCCACGCAGCTGGCCCGCACCGGTCGCGGCGAAGTGCGCTTTACCGCCGAAGCGCTGCAGGCACTGGCAGGCTACGAGTGGCCGGGCAACGTGCGTGAGCTGACCAATCTGGTCGAGCGCCTCGCCGTGCTGCATCCGGGTGGCTCGGTACGCGTGCAGGATCTGCCGGCGCGCTACCGTGGCGATGCCGTCCTGGCAGCAGCGGCCGCACCGACACCGGCGCAGCCCATCGCCAGCGAAGAACGCCTGGACCTGCGCAGCTTCTCGTTCCACACCCCGGGCAGTGGCAACCAACCGGCGCTGGAGCACGGCATCGCCGTCAATCGCCCGGCTGCACCGGTCGCACTGCCCGACGAGGGCATGGACCTGCGCAACCACATGGCCAACATCGAACTGGGCCTGATCAACGAAGCACTGGAACGCACCCAGGGCGTGGTCGCCCACGCCGCCCAGCTGCTCGGCCTGCGCCGCACCACCCTGGTGGAAAAGCTGCGCAAGTACGGCATCGAGCGTGAACAGGCCGAACTGGCCAGCTGAAGCGCGTCACCAGCATGAAGGGGGCACGAACGCCTGGGCTTGCCCGGGCGTTCGTGTTTCCAGTACTCGGGGTCGGATCCCTTTCCACAGGAAAGGGATCCGACCCCACTGCATTTGCACGTTTTCCTAAAGACAGCAGGGCCGCAGTGCGGTGCATTGCAAGGACATCCCAAGGAGGTCCCACCATGCATCGCCTCACCCTGCTCGCCGCCCTGCTCTGCCCGGCCTTGGCTACCGCCGCCAACTGCACCCTGCCCACCACGCTGGACCAGCGCCAGTTCACCAACCTCAGCGACGCGCTTTACGCACCGGACAACCCCAATGCCGGACGCATGGTGCAGGTCAGCTTTGCCGGCAGCCAGTACGTGCTGGACATCCTCGGCACCGACCTCCGCATCGGCGGCAGCTACCACTACCAGCGCCTGGCCCTGCACACCGCGGAAATACAGATGACCGAAGCCCACCCGGCCGGCCCCACCCACTACACCCTGCTGCTGACCTGCCTGAGCGACCACCAGGGCCGTTTCATCTACACCCAGCACGACGGCCCTATCG
>NZ_QFHO01000016.1 GCF_004920835.1 Stenotrophomonas maltophilia | reverse complement strand
GAATGGGGTGGGGCGGTGCTGCTGGCCACCGAGAACGCACCACCGGGCAAGCGCGCCTGGTACGGCATGTTCCCGCAGCTGGGCGCACCGCTGGGCTTCCTGCTGTCGGCCGGCATCTTCCTGGTGCTGGGCCGCTGCCTGAGCCAGGACGACTTCCTGCAATGGGGCTGGCGCATTCCGTTCGTGGCCAGCGCGTTGCTGGTCGGCCTCGGCCTGTGGGTGCGCCTGAACATCCACGAGACGCCGGATTTCAAGAAGGCGCTGGAGCGCAAGGCCCCGGTGCGGCTGCCGATGCTGACGGTGCTGCGTGACCACCCGGTGCCGATGTTGTTGGGCACGCTGGGTGCGTTCGCCACCTTCGTGCTGTTCTACCTGATGACGGTGTTCAGTCTCGGACATGGCACCGCAGTGCTGGGCTACAGCCGCGAGCAGTTCCTGCTGATGCAGATGGCCGGCATGCTGTTCTTCGCGCTGGGCATTCCGCTGTCGGCACGCTATGGCGACCGCTGGGGCACGCGCCGCACGATGATCGTCGCCAGTCTGCTGATCATCGGTTTCGGCGTACTGTTCGCGCCGCTGTTCCAGCCGCACAGCCCGTGGCTGGTCACCGGTTTCCTGTGCCTGGGCCTGTTCCTGATGGGCCTGACCTACGGCCCCTGCGGCACCTTCCTGGCCGAGATCTACCCGGTGGAAGTGCGCTACACCGGTGCCTCGTTGTCGTTCAACCTGGCCGGCATCCTTGGTGCGGCGCCGGCGCCGTACCTGGCCACCTGGCTGGCCGAACGCTTCGGCCTGGTCGCGGTGGGCTACTACCTGTGCCTGACCGCGGTGGCGACCCTGTGCGCGCTGGTGGCACTGCACCGGCGCGCCCTGCGGCTCAACCAAAGAAGCGCTTGAGCGTGCGCCCCAGCCAACCGCCGCCCTGGTGTTCGCGGGCGAACTGGTTCAGGTGCGCCTTGACCTGTTCGGCATAGGCCTGGTCATCGCCGCGGATGTGATTGAACAGCCAGCGCGAGAGCATGGTGCGCAGCTCGTCACTGATGTCTTCGCCGGCCTGGAAGCGCATGCGGTATTCCGATACCCGCTTGATGAAGACCTCATGCACGCGCTTGTGCGCGGCACAGAACGGATAGCCCGCTTCCTCCATCAGTTCTTCTTCGAATGCGAAGTGCGACATGGTGTAGTCCACCACCTCGTCGATCACTTCACCCACCGCCGCACGCTGCATGCTGGTCTGTGCCACGTGCAGGTGGTTGAGCATCTCGATGATGCGGCGATGTTGCTGATCGATCACATCGATGCCGATGTTCAGATCGTCCTGCCAGACCAGTAGTGCCATCCCCGGCTCCCCTTCATGCGTATGTCGGGGCCGACTGTAGGGGCGCCGCCGCTGGGCGGCGTTGATCTGGATCAAAGCAGGCCGGTCAGGGCAGGGCGGGCTCGCGCGGGCGCAGCTGGCTGGCCACCGTGGTGCAGGTGACCCGGTTGCGGCCACCGGCCTTGGCCAGGTACAGCTGGCGGTCGGCCTCGGAGATCAGCCGGTGCAGTGCATCACGCTGCGGGCGCAGGCAGCACAGGCCGATGCTGACCGTCATGCGCAGGGTGGCGGTGCCGATGTCCACTTCCAGTGCGGCAATGCGCTGACGCAGTTCCTCGAAGTACTGCAGTGCCTCGTCCTGTTCCATGTCCGGCACCAGCAGGCAGAATTCCTCGCCACCGAAGCGTGCGATCAGGTCCTGGCTGCGTGCATGCGCGGCCACCGCACCGGCCACCGCGCGCAGCGCATCATCGCCGGCCTCGTGGCCGTGGGTGTCGTTGATGTGCTTGAAATGATCGATGTCGATCATCGCCACCGCCACGCACTGGCCATGCAGCTGCAGCTGCGGCAACTGGCGCTGGCTTTGCTCCAGGAAGCAGCGGCGGTTGGGCAGGCCGGTAAGGAAGTCGCGGGTGGCCAGATCCTGCAGGGTGCCGATCAGTTCCAGCTGGTCCACGTTCTGCGAGACGCGGCAGAAGAACTCTTCGCGCGAGAATGGCTTGCGCAGGAAGTCATTGGCACCGTTCTTCAGGAAGCGCGGGATCAGCGAGGCGTCGGTGTTGCCGGAGATGCCGATCACCGCCACCTTGTCGCGCGAGCGCAGGGTGCGCAGGCGGCGGGTGAATTCCACGCCCTGCATGCCGGGCATTTCCTGGTCGACCACCGCCAGGCGGATTGCCGGATGCGCCTCGATCGCGGCCAGGCCCTCGTTGCCGTCGGCGGCTTCATGCACCTCATGGCCGTACATGCGCAGCAGGGCGGCGGCATAGCCACGCGCGGAGGGCGAATCGTCCACCACCAGCGCGGCGATGCGGCGGTTGCGTTCCAGCCGCTGCACCAGCCACACCAGGTAGTCGATGCTGCCGGGGGTGTTCTTCAGCACGTAGTCGATGATCTGCTGCTGCAGCACGCGCTTGCGCAGGTCCTCGTCATACACGCCGCTGACCACCACGGTGGGCAGGTCGCGCTTGAGGAAGAACTCGACCACCGTGTCGCGGTCGCCATCGGCCAATACCAGCCCGGTCAGCACCAGGAACCAGCCGCCCCCTTCGCTGAGCAGGCGGTCTGCCTCGGCCAGGGTGGAGGCGATCACCACCGGCAGTTCCAGGCGTTGCTCGATGGCTTCGCGCAGCATGCCGGTAAAGGCACGGGAGTTTTCGACCAGCAGGATCCGCTGTGGCAACGGATCGGCCAGGTCGCCATCGACGGCGGCCTGCGGCAGGACGGGCATGATGCGGTGGCTCACGAAGGAGGGCTCGGCACGGATAGCGGCGGTTTCGGGCGTAACTTTAGCCGGGCAGGGGGCGCGGTTGGGCCGGCTGTGGGATCGTGGATTGAGGCGTCGTGGTCGGTTCGTGCAACACGAGACGCAGTCGGTTGCCACGACAATGCACCGCGCCGCCGTAGGCCAGCATCCTGCCGGCCAGACGTTCGAAGGCCTGGTGGGTTGTCTGCGGCGACAACGCACATCCGCGGTCAAGCAGGGCGATGACCGCTACGATGCCACGGCGGTTGCCAACACTGCCGCATCGCGCTCGCACGTAGACCTGCCCCGCTTCCAGTTCCAGCAGCAGCGAAACTGCTTCGATCAATGTGCGGTAGATCGCCAGTTGCAGATCCACATTCAGCGCGGAGGGATTGCCTGTCAGCCGGGGCTGCGTGACGCGGTGGGTGTTGCTCCATATTTCGTAAGCGCCGCCGCCCTGAAGGGCGACATAGAGCCCCACCTGCTCCAGTCCCGTAGGGTAGACCAGACTGGCCTGTTCACGAAACAGGCGCGAGTGCACGGAAGTAGCGTGTTGCAGGCTGTTGGCTACCGCGTGGTGGCCCTGGGACCTCAGCCAGCTGATCATCTCGCCGAGCGAATTATCCATGCCTTCGCCCAGGTGCTTGAGGTGGGCAGCGCGCTCGCGAAGTTCACGTTCGCTGGTCTGGTGTGAACTGCGTGCCAGGCGCAACGTGGTTTTCTCTGCCAGGCCGCGGGACCGTGCACGCTGATGGTGATAGCTGATGCTGGATCCCAGCGCGAGCAGTGCGATGCTCATGACTGCCATGTTCTGCTGGGTTGCGAACGTGCCGAGGTCGAAAGAAGACGGCAGGCCAGTGCTGGGCGTAGCGCCGTGAAGCGGGAGATTCAATAGCGGAATCGCGATGGCAGCGCCACGCCACCCATGCATGAAGGTCAGGGCGATGGCGGGCAGCGCGGCCAGCAGGACAAGGTGTGTGCGGGTGGTATGGGCACTGCCGGCTGTCAACTGCATGCCCAACCCCAGTATCAGCATCGCCAGGATCGCCGCAGCTGTAGGCGCTACAAAGCGGGTGCTCCAACTGGGATCCGCGTGCCGCTGCGCCCAAAGGAAGGCCAGTGGGAGCAGGGTGATGATGGCCGCGAAGTGACCAAAGATCGTTCGGTCGACCGCGTCCAGCAGGTTGCTCGGCGGAGGGTTCGACCAGAGGATATATGAAATGCTCAGGTTTAGACCCGGGACGAACAGTGCCGTGCAGATCGATAACGACAGCAGCCAGAGACCGGTGACGGCCTCGGACGGCATTCTCCTGAGGTGAAGGTGGACCACCAGCATCGCCATCGGCATCAACAGTGTTGACGCCAGGATGACCCACGCCAAGCCGTAGGCATCAATCATGGGGATGCGCAGCGTCGCGAAGTAGATGTATTCGCCCAGCAACAGGTAAGGCCACAAGCGGGGCGGGACGATCAGCAGTGCCGCTGCCCGGATGCCTGCGGGCAGGAAGAACTGATCGAGCGAGAACTGACGCGATATGAGGCAGCTGGCCGCATAGGCGGCGGCCAGCACAAGACCGACCGGACGGATCCGGAAGCTCAGTTCAATTGCCTTCTTGAATCTGTCCAAAAACAAGACTCCTTTGCTCCCGCCCAGCCACCGCTGGCCGGCTACTGGACACTATCCAATAGATCGTCGCAGGCGCAATCAGCACCGTCCTTCTTCTGCAGATGACATGGTGCGGGCAGGGGGAAGGGGGCAGGGGTGCACGAATGAAACTAAATCGTCCGGATTATCCGTCAATCACTTTGTTGTGGCGGGAAGACGCTACTATCGTCTCGAGGTTGTTTGCTCTCATTCCGACCAGGAGGTCATTGTGCGATCCATACTTGTTGGTGTTGTGACCGGGGCAACATTGTTCGCCGCAGCTCCGGTATTCGCGGGTGATAAAGGGGGGGGGGACTACCACGGCAGTCCCTTGGCAAGTGCCGCAGTTTCGAAGGCAGGCCTTGGTGAGACCAGCCCTGCCGCCGCAGACATCAGCGCCGATCCCGCTTGGCAGGTGTATGCCTTCCAACGCGATGGCATGGTCTACCTACAGGTCAACGATCTGACCGGGCAGGTAAAGCTGATCATCGGCAATGCCGCTGGTGCGTACTTTGCATTGCCTGCCGGCAAGTCCGCAGCACTTGTTTCGCTTCCCGGTCAGCGACTCACTGTCCCATCCACTGCAAAGCGTTCCGAGGTGTATCGTGCGCAGGACGTGGTACTGGTGCGGTATGCCACCGCGGATGGCGACATCTGGTCTGTCGAAACACCGTAGCGCCCGGACCGGAGGGCTTGAGGCGTGCGAGCGATCAAAACCGCTTGCACGTTTCCGCGACCACGCTCAGGGGGGGGGCAAATGCCTGCTATCGGAACAGAAGTCAGTAGACCTTGTCGTTCAAGCCTGAGCGCGTGAGGGACCCGCTTCGAGTCCCGAAAGGCTGTTCCGGGCATCTGATGAAAAAGCATCCAGAGGAGCGGCTGTACCCGTTTCCTTCATTGCCAGCACGATGCGATTTCGGTTGCATTTCAGTGTGCCGCCGTAGGCAAGCGTCTTGCCGGCCAGTCGTTCCATCGCGGCGGCGACGGTTGTGTCCGAAAGGCGTTGATGTTGATCCAGCAGTGACACCGCTATCAGGATTCCACGATGTGAACCCGTCCGTCCGCAACGCGCCCGCACGTGGATCTGTCCCGTTTCACCCTGGATCAGCAGTGACACCGCATCTATCACAGTGCGGTAGGCAGCAAGCTGCATTCCGACACTGAGTTGACAGGGGTCGCCAAGCAACGACGGATTGGCGACGCGAGCCGTTTTTTCCCATGCTTCGCGAACGCCACCTGCTCGGAGGGCAACATAAAGGCCGAGCTGCTCCAGGGCGGTCGGATAAATCATGCTTGTCTGCTCGCGGAACTGGCGCGAATGAATCGACGCCACATGTACAAGGCTCTCCGCAATCGCATGATGGCCTTGTGCAGTAAGCCAGTTGATCACCTCGTCAAGCGCATGATCTATGCCATCCCCAAGCTTCCGCAGATGAAACGCGCGTTCGCGAAGATCCAGCTCACTGGCGACATGGGAGCTCCGAGCAAGTCTGATGGCATTTTTCTCGCCGACCTCCCGCAGTCGATAACGGTGATAGTAGTGAGTGATCCGGGAGCCCAGTATGAGCAGTGCTGCGCCCGTGACGGCCATGATCTGCTGGGTCGCGAACGATGCAGGATCGAATGACTCAGGGTGAGACGAGGGTGTTGTCAGACCGATAATCATGTTCAGGGTCGGCACGCCGATGGCGGCGCCCCGCCACCCATACACGCATGTGAGAAGAACGGCGGGAAGCGCCATGAGGAGTTGCAGGGACACTTTTGTCGTCACTGCATCAGCAGGTACGTCCGCAGCCCAAAGGCCGAACACGACCATCAGCGCAAGCGCTCCTGCCATCTGTGCGATATCCCGTTTCCGGACCTGCACTTCAGCCTTGCCTCGCGACCACAGCAGCACAAGCGGCGCAAACGTGAGTATGCCGATGAAGTCACCTACTACCAGGCGGACGATTCCGGTCAACAGCGGAAAAGCGGGGGGTGTTGGCCAGAGGGAGTTCGCCAGAAGCAGGTTGATCAGTGTGACGGAAACTGCAGCGAAGGCAGCAATCGAGATGAGCCAAGCGTTCTTTACTGCCGAGATTACATTGCGATGGAGATAGACGATCGTCATTACAACCGGCATCTGGAACACCGAGCCGAGAATGACCCATGTCAGCCCGTACCGATCGATCATCGGCACTCGCATCTGTGCGAAATAGGCGTACTCGCCCAGCAGGAGATAGGGCCAAAGCCGAGGAGGGCAGAGCAGTACCGCAGCCACGCGTACACCAGCGGGCAGATAGAACTGATCAAGGGACAACTGGCGGGTGGCCCAACAGGCAATGGCATACAGCACAGCCAAGGCAAGTCCTGCCGGATGGATGCGCAACTTCAGCTGCAGGCCTTCATTCCACCAATTCAATCGCACTACCCCTTCACAGTACGTTCCCTGTCAGCATCCATTCGCCGCGGGACCCGGTTCTTACCGACGGTATCGACACGCGTTCGATTATGCAATCACTGCAGCGCAGTGCCGGGCAAGTGAGAAAATCATCACATGAATTGCCGTGGCGACGGGTTTCACAGTTTCCGAGGCAGCTGATTCAGGGGGATCCCTGATCAACTCACCACAGCGCATCCCGCAATTTGTACCAGGACATCGCCGCCACCAGCAGCGGTGTGCGCAGCAGCCGGCCGCCGGGGAAGGGGGCATGCCGCAGGCGCTGGAACACGTCAAGGCGCTCACTCTGGCCGGCAATCGCGGCGGCGATCACCTCACCGGCCAGCCCGGCGGAGGCCACGCCATGGCCGGAGAAGCCCTGTGCGAAGTACAGGTTGCCATCCAGCCGGCCCCAGTGCGGGGCGCGGTTGCGGGTGATGTCCACGTAACCGCCCCAGACCTGGTCCAGGGCCACGTCGGCCAGCTGCGGGAACACCTGGTGCATGCGCCGCTGCATCACGCCGCGCAGGCCGGGTGGGGGCAGGGCCGAGTAGCTGGCGCGGCCGCCAAACAGCAGGCGGTGGTCGTGGCTGAGACGGAAGTAATCCAGTGCCCAAGCGGTGTCGGCCACGGCCATATTGTTGCCAATCAGCGCCCGGGCGCGTTCAGCACCCAGCGGTTCGCTGGCACCGATATAGGTGCCGACCGGCATGATCCGCCGCTCCAGCTCAGGTAGCAGGCCCTGCAGCCAAGCGTTGCCGGCCACCACCAGATGCGCAGCGCGCACGCTGCCCTGAGCGGTATGCAGGGCAGGCTGCGGTCCACGCTGCACGCGGGTCACTTTGGAGTTCTCGTGGATCACCACGCCAGCGGCGCGCGCTGCATCGGCCAGTCCGCGGGCATAGGCCAGGGGCTGCAGGTGCGCGCTGAGCGGATCGAACATCGCTGCGCGGTAGCGCGGGCTGTCCAGTTGTGCGCGCAGGGCATCACGGTCCCACCATTGCATCGGGTAGCCGTAGTGGCGCTGCAGGTGCTCGCAGTTGGCCATTAGTTCACGCTCATGGCGTTCGCGGATGGCGACGCTGGCATGGCCTTCCACCCAATGGCAGTCGATGCCGTGGCGATCGATGCGCGTGCGCATTGCCCCGACCGCGTCACGTGACCAGTCGAACAGGTGGCGCGCGTCGTCGCGGCCGAGCTGGCGCTCCAGTTCGTCCACCTCGCAGCCATAGCCGACCAGTGCCTGGCCGCCGTTGCGGCCGGACGCGCCCCAGCCGATCCGCTGCGCTTCCAGCACCACTACGCGCTGTCCACGCGCGGCCAGCTCCAGCGCGGCGGTCAGGCCGGTGTAGCCGGCGCCAAGCACCGCGACATCGGCCTGCACGTCGCCCTGCAGTGGGGACAGTGCGGGTGGTTCGGGCAGGCTGGCGGCATACCAGCTGGGCGGGAAGGCGGCGCTCACCGCCGGCCTCGCAGGCGCAGTACGGAAGGACGGAGCGGGGGAGGACGATCAGCGTTCACACGACTAGTTTCGCCGATGCGTGACGGTCATGGTGTGACGGCGACGACTTGCCGCATTCGCGGGCCGACGGGTAACGTGTCGGCACGCCAAGGAGTTTTCCCATGCGCCGCCTGCCCTGGGTGGGCCTGCCCACCGACAGCACCGTGCTCGGCCATCATCGTTTCGCGCTGGCCGGCGAGAAGTATGTGCGCGCGCTGGCCGATGCAGCCGAGGTCACACCGGTGGTACTGCCGAGCCTGCAGCCTCCGTTGCCGGCTGGCGACTGGCTGCACGGGCTCGATGGCTTGCTGTTGACTGGTGCGGTCAGCAACATCGAACCGCAGCACTACGAGGGCGGCCGCAGCTGGCCCGGCAATCCGCATGACCCGGCCCGCGATGCCAATGCGTTTGCGTTGCTGCACGAAGCGCTTTCGCTGCACATGCCGGTGCTGGCGATCTGCCGCGGCTTCCAGGAACTGAACGTCGCGCTCGGTGGCAGCCTGCATCCGCAGGTGCATGCGGTGCCGGGCCTGGCCGACCACCGCGAAGACCCGCAGGCGCCGGTGGATGTGCAGTACGGGCCGGCCCATGCGGTCACCCTGGTCGCCGATGGCTGGCTGGCGCAGTGGCATGGAGGCGATCGCGTGCAGGTCAATTCGGTACATGGGCAGGGCATTGCGCGCCTCGCCGAAGGCCTGCAGGTCGAGGCCTGGGCCGACGATGGTCTGATCGAGGCCGCACGCAGTCCGCACCATCGTTTCGTGCTCGGCGTACAGTGGCACCCGGAGTGGCGTGTCATGCAGGCGCCGTTCTATCACGCTATTTTCCGTGCGTTCGGCCAAGCTTGCCGGCAGCACCAACAGAACCGACTGGATTCCCGATGAGTTCCCGAACGCGCCCGCGCAAGACGGCCACGCCCCCCGCACCGCAGGAAAGCAGTCTGCTGCGCTGGCTGAAGGAGCGGCGCATCACCGAGGTCGAATGCCTGGTGCCGGATATCACTGGCAACGCCCGCGGCAAGATCATTCCCGCCGACAAGTTCTCGCATGATTACGGCACGCGCTTGCCGGAAGGCATTTTCGCGACCACCGTCACCGGCGAGTTCCCGGACGATTACTACGACCTGACCTCGCCGTCGGATTCGGACATGATCCTGCGTCCGGACCCCGATACCGTGCGCATGGTGCCGTGGGCCACCGATCCGACCGCGCAGGTCATCCACGATTGCTACACCAAGACCGGCGAGCCGCACGAGCTGGCGCCGCGCAACGTGCTGCGACGGGTGCTGGACGCTTACACGGAGCTGGGCCTGCGCCCGGTGGTGGCGCCGGAGCTGGAGTTCTTCCTGGTGCAGAAGAACACCGATCCCGATTTCCCGCTGCTGCCGCCGGCCGGTCGCTCGGGGCGGCCGGAAACGGCCCGCCAGTCCTACTCGATCGATGCGGTCAACGAATTCGACCCCATCCTTGACCTGATGTACGACTACTGTGATGCGATGAAGCTGGACGTGGATACGCTCATCCACGAGTCCGGTGCGGCGCAGCTGGAAGTCAATTTCACCCATGCCAACGCGATGGACCTGGCCGACCAGGTGTTCCTGTTCAAGCGCACCATGCGCGAATCGGCGATGCGACACGGGGTGTATGCCACCTTCCTGGCCAAGCCGATGGAGAACGAGCCGGGCAGTGCCATGCACATCCACCAGAGCCTGCTGCGGATCAGCGATGGCCAGAACGTGTTCACCGGCGAACATGGCGGGGAAGATTTCAGCCCGTTGTTCGCCCACTACCTGGCCGGCCTGCAGAAGTATGTGCCGATGGCCATGGCGTTCTTCGCGCCGAACGTGAATTCCTACCGCCGGCTGGTGTTTGGCGAGGTCTCGCCGAGCAACGTGCACTGGGGCTTCGACAACCGCACCTGCGGCCTGCGCGTGCCCTTGGATACGCCGGAGAACATGCGTGTGGAGAGCCGCTTCGCCGGTTCCGACGCCAACCCTTACCTGGCGATGGCTGCGACCCTGGCCTGTGGCCTGCTCGGTATCCGCGAGCGGCTGGCACCGGATGCACCGGTGACCGGCAGCGCCAAGGAGCTGGGCTACAACCTGCCGCGCTCGCTGGGTGAAGCGCTGGACGGGCTGGAGCAGTGCAGCGAGCTGCAGGCCCTGCTGGGCGAGCGCTTCTGCCGTGCCTACATTTCGGTCAAGCGCAAGGAATACGAGACCTTTTTCCGTGTCATCAGTTCGTGGGAGCGCGAGTTCCTGCTGCTGAACGTCTGAGCATCTGGAATAGAAAAATCCGCCGCCGGGGGGTAGGCTGGCACCCGTCGCCGGCCCCGCCGGCCCCCCTTCCCGCATTCTGGAGCACCCGATGAAGCTGCGTATCCTCACGCTCGGCCTGGCCTCCGCCATGCTTGCCGCCTGCAGCGGTGGCAACGGCGGCGCGCAGGACAGCCAGGTCCTGAACGTCTACAACTACAGCGACTACATCGCCGAGGACACCATCCCGACCTTCGAGAAGGAGAGCGGGATCAAGGTGACCTACGATGTGTTCGACAGCGATGAGATGGTCGAGACCAAGCTGCTGGCCGGCAACAGCGGCTACGACGTGGTGGTGCCGACGCTGAACTTCTTCGGTCGCCAGATCCAGGC
Organism: Stenotrophomonas maltophilia; assembly: GCF_004920835.1. Classification (GTDB taxonomy): domain Bacteria; phylum Pseudomonadota; class Gammaproteobacteria; order Xanthomonadales; family Xanthomonadaceae; genus Stenotrophomonas; species Stenotrophomonas maltophilia_AQ. The sequence continues at coordinate 88,151 of NZ_QFHO01000016.1, read as the reverse complement.
CGGCGTGTTCCTGCCGCTGGACAAAAGCAAGATCCCCAACCTGGCCAACCTCGACCCGGCGGTGATGAAGCGCATCGCCACCCAGGATCCGGGCAACCAGTACGGCGTGCCGTACATGATCGGCACTACCGGCATCGGCTACAACGTGGATATGCTGAAGGAACGCTTCGGCGGCAGCGCCGACATCGCCAACAGCTGGGACCTGGTGTTCAAGCCGGAGAACATCAGCAAGATGAAGGACTGCGGCGTGACCATCCTGGACACGCCGGCGGACATGATCCCGATCGCGCTGCACTACCTGGGCTTGGACCCGCACAGCGGTGATCCGGCCGAGCTGCAGAAGGCGGCCGATCTGCTGAAGTCGATCCGCCCGTACGTGCAGAACTTCCACTCCTCGCAGTACGTGGGTTCGCTGGCCAATGGCGGCACCTGCCTGGTGGTCGGCTGGTCGGGTGACATCATCCAGGCCCGCGACCGCGCCGAGGAGGCCAGCAACGGCGTGCACGTGGCCTATTCGATCCCGAAGGAAGGCGCCCCGCAGTGGTTCGACATGCTGGCGATCCCGAAGGATGCCAAGCATCCGGAAGCCGCGTACGCGTTCATCAACTACCTGCTGCAGCCGAAGGTTGCCGCGGCCAACACCAACTTCATCCACTACGCCAACCCGGTGCCGGCTGCGACCCCGCTGGTGGATGAGGCGATCCGCACCGACCCGACCATCTACCCGCCGGCCGACGTGGCCGCGAAGATGTTCACGTACTCGATCAACACGCCGGAGACCGACAAGCTCTACACCCGACTGTGGACCGAGGTGAAGACCGGCCGCTAAGCCGGTCTGGCGCCGACGGGCCATGCCCGTCGGATTGCTTCATCCTTGGCCCGGCGCGGTACCGCCGCCCTGGCCAAGGTGTCGCAGGATCGCCGGCAACAGGTCGCGCGCATCGCGGCCGCCGTTGCACAGGAACGACGAACTCATCCGCTGCAGGTTGTGCATGCCGATGAAGAACAGCCCCGGCTGCGGGGAAACGCCGAACTCGCCGAGCGGATAGCCGTGTGCATCCAGCGCGCCCCGCACGTCGAGCCACGGCCATTCGGCAACGAAGCCGGTGGCCAGCACCACCGAGCGGATGCCTTCCGCCTGCAGATCCAGTTCAAGCGGAGCGGCGTCCGGCTCCCAGTGCAGATAGACCTCTTCGGGAATGTAGCGGGCATCGTCGGTACGCGGTTCGGGCCGCGTGGCGTAGTACGCGCTGGCCAGCGAATCGAGATAGGCATACTCGGCGCGCGTGGCCTTGATCGCGGTATGCAGCTGCGGGCGCACATCGGCGAAGCGGGCGACGTTTCCTTCGAAGCCCTGCAACCGGCCCAGCAGTCTGATGCCCGCGCGGTGCATCGCCAGCAGGCTGATCGAGCTCCCCAGGCCGGCACTTCCCTTCCCGGAAATCAGCGGAAACTCCGCGGTGCGGGCCTTGCGCAGCGCATCCGGTTCGCCAGCCAGTACGGCGGCCGCTTCACTCACGTGCTGGTGGATGCGCCCGGCCATGTCCCACCAGGTCATCGAGTCCTTGCCGCGCAGCCGGCGGGTATGCGAATGCCGCTGGGCCAGTGACCAGTACACGCTGCGACCGCTGTCGCGCAGGTCCTGGGTGATCTGCGCACCGGACTGGCCGCCACCGATGACCAGCACGCCGCCGTCGGGCAGCTGGCGGGGGCTGCGGTAGTCGCCGGAGTGCAGCACCGTCAGACCCGGCGCGGGCGCGAAAGGGACCCTGGGCATCCGCGCGCGGCGGTATTCACCGGTGGCGACCACCACTGCGCGGGCGTGGATCGGCCCCTGGCTGCTGTCGATGGCGTAGGCACCGGACTCAGGTGCGACCCGACGTACCCCACATCCCTCGTTGATCGGCAACGAGCGCTCGCGGGCATAGTCGCGCAGCCGCCGGATCACCTCCGAGGCCCCCATGAAGCCTTCCGGGTCATCGCCCGCGTAAGCGTGGCCGTGCAGGGCCATCGTCGCGTTGGCGGTGTTGGTCTGGAACGAGTCCCAGCGCCGTTGCCAGCTGGCGCCCACGGTTTCGGCCTCCAGCACGCGATGCTCGATTCCGGCCTCCTGCAGGAGCGCGCTGAGGGACAGCCCGGCCTGGCCGGCGCCGATGATGACCAGCGGCAGCCTGGCAGGCAGGGAGTCCGGTAGGCGGGGCAGGAAGGGGGAGGGGTTGTCCGGGGAAATCACCAGGGTGGGTCCATGCAAGGCCTTGATCAGGGCCATTGCGCGGGGAATGCCCCGTGCCTTCAACAGATCCGGTTCTGAAAAACGTTGCAGAACGGGCCGTCGCCCGTGCTGTCTGGTCGGGACGGCGGCATGGGCGTCCGGGCGAGCCGCGGCCTTTGAGCGGACAGGCCACCATTACGGGGGAAAACCGACACCCCTCGGAGCCCCGGAGCCGGCCAGCGGCCGCTTCCGCCTGCCGCCGTCATATCCCCTGCGCCCACCGGCCGTTAGAATGGCGGCCGCTGTCCACCGCCCGCTCCCGGAGCCCCCATGCCCGTTGAAGCCCAGCCGGTAGCCGCCGTCGTCGACACGACCGGTGCGCCCGGCTATCTCTCCATTCGTGACCTGCGCAAGGAATTCGACGGTTTCGTCGCCGTCGACGACGTCAATCTGGACGTGCGCAAGGGCGAGATCTTTGCCCTGCTCGGTGGCTCCGGCAGTGGCAAATCGACCCTGCTGCGCTGCCTCGGCGGCTTTGAGACGCCTACCAAGGGCAGCATCACCCTCGATGGCCAGCGCCTGGACGCGCTGCCGCCGTACCAGCGGCCGGTCAACATGATGTTCCAGTCCTACGCCCTGTTCCCGCACATGACGGTCGAGCAGAACATCGCCTTCGGCCTGAAGCAGGACGGGATGGCAAAGGACGCGATCAGCAAGCGCGTGGGCGAGATGCTGGACCTGGTGCAGATGGGTCACCTGGGCAAGCGCAAGCCGCACCAGCTGTCCGGCGGCCAGCAGCAGCGCGTGGCGCTGGCGCGGTCGCTGGCCAAGGGGCCGAAGCTGCTGCTGCTGGACGAGCCGATGGGCGCGCTGGACAAGAAGCTGCGCTCGCAGATGCAGCTGGAACTGGTCAGCATCATCGAATCGTCGGGCGTGACCTGTGTGATGGTCACCCACGACCAGGAAGAAGCGATGACCATGGCCACCCGCATCGCAGTGATGGATGCCGGCTGGATCCAGCAGGTCGGCAAGCCGGACGAGGTTTACGAGCAGCCGGCCAACCGCTTCGTCGCGGGCTTCATCGGTTCAGTCAATTCCTTCGACGGCGTGATCGACGAGGACCTGCCCGAGTACGTGACCGTGCGCACCCCGCTGTTCCCCGCGCCGATCTACATCGCCCATGGCATCACCTGCTATGAAGGGCAACCGGTTGCGTTCGCGCTGCGCCCCGAGAAGGTGATGATCGGCAAGGACGAGCCGGAAGGGCACACCAACAAGGCGCAGGGCGTGATCGAAGACATCGCCTACTTCGGCAGCCACTCGGTCTACCACGTGCGGCTGCCCAGCGGCGCCAAGGTGCTGGCCAACTTCGCCAACTCGCAGCGCTGGGCCAGCGATGGCCTGACCTGGGGCGACGAAGTGTGGGTGCATTGGCGCGACAACGATGGCGTGGTGCTGACCTCATGAGCGTCGCCGGCCTGAAGCGCTGGCTGCCGGGGCTGCGTGCCACGGTGATCGGTATTCCGTACCTGTGGCTGCTGCTGTTCTTCGCGGTGCCGTTCCTGATCGTGCTGATGATCAGCTTCTCGCACAGCCGGGTCGGCTCGCCGCCGTACACCTGGCTGCTGCAGTACGTGGACGGCGCGTTCTCGCTCAAGCTCAACCTCGAGAACTACCTGGCCCTGTTCCGCGACTCGATCTATGCGCAGGCCTTCCTGAGCTCGATCAAGATCGCGGCCATCTCCACTTTCCTGACCCTGCTGATCGGCTACCCGATGGCCTATGCCATCGCCCGCCTGTCGCCGGCCGCGCGCAACGTGGCAATGATGCTGGTGGTGCTGCCGTCGTGGACCTCGTTCCTGATCCGCGTGTATGCGTGGAAGGCGATCCTGGACCGCAACGGCCTGCTCGACCAGTTCCTGCAGTTCACCGGCCTGCAATCGTTGATGACCAGCATGGGCCTGCCCAAGCTGCAGCTGATCGACACCCCGACCGCCGCTTACATCGGCATCGTCTACTGCTACCTGCCGTTCATGGTGCTGCCGCTGTACGCCAACCTGGTCAAGCACGATCACCGCCTGCTGGAAGCGGCCTACGACCTCGGTGCCAAGCCGTGGCAGGCGTTCCTGCGCATCACCCTGCCGCTGTCCAAGGCCGGCATCATCGCCGGTTGCATGCTGGTGATGATCCCGGCGATTGGCGAATTCGTGATTCCGGAAATGCTGGGTGGCTCGGAAACGCTGATGGTTGGCCGCCAGCTGTGGAATGAATTTTTCAACAACCGCAATTGGCCGGGCGCCTCGGCGATGGCGGTGGCGATGATTCTGTTGCTGCTGGTGCCTATCCTGCTGTTCAACCGGTCCCAGCAGCGCCTGCTGGAAGGGAAGCAGGCATGAGCCCGCGTTCCGCCAAGGGCCTGGGGCTGGGCGTGCTGCTGCTCGGCTTTGCCTTCCTGTACCTGCCGATCCTGTTGTTGATGTTCTATTCGTTCAACAGCTCGCGGCTGGCGATGGTCTGGGCAGGGTTCTCTACCCGCGCCTACAGCGACCTGTTCGCCGACCGCGCGCTGATGGATGCGATGTGGACCAGCCTGGTGGTTGCGTTCTGGACCGCCTGTACCGCCACCGTGCTGGGCACGCTGGCGGCGATGGTGATGACGCGCTTCAAGCGCTTCCGTGGCAAGCCGCTGTTCGGCGCGCTGGTGACCGCGCCGCTGGTGATGCCGGATGTGATCCTCGGCTTCTCGCTGATGGCGCTGCTGGCCTCGATGGGTGCGATTCCCGGCTTCCCGGCACGTGGCTTGACCACCATCTGGATCGCCCACGTCACCTTCACCCTGTGCTTCGTCACCGTGGTGGTGTCCTCGCGCCTGCAGGAAATGGACCTGTCGCTGGAAGAAGCCGCAATGGACCTGGGCGCGAGCCGGCTGACCGTGTTCGGGCGCATCACCCTGCCGATCATCGCACCGGCGCTGGTGGCCGGTTGGCTGCTGGCGTTCACCCTGTCGCTGGATGACGTGGTGGTGGCCAGCTTCGTCGCCACGCCGGGCTCGACTACGCTGCCGATGAAGGTGTTCGCCTCGGTGCGCATGGGCATCAGCCCGAAGATCAATGCGCTGGCCACGCTGCTGGTGTCTGCAGTGTCCATTGCTGCGGTGATCGGCTGGTACATCAATGCGCGTGCGGAGAAGCGACGCCAGCGCGACCTGCAGCTGGCACGCCAGGACAACGGCTGAGCACACGGTTTGTCGACAGCGTCGGCAACATCCGGCTCACGGCCGGCGGCGCACAATGGGGGTCTACCAGATGGAGATCCCCCATGACCGTCGAGATTGTCGACCCGGCCACCGGCCAGGTGACCTACCGCCATGAACTGATGGGTGCTGCCGACATCGAGCAGCGCCTGCAGGCCGCCGCCGATGCATTCCCCGGCTGGGCCGAGCGCTCGCTGCAGGAACGGGGGGCGATCCTCAAGCAGATCGCTGGCCAACTGCGTGCGCGCCGCGATGATCTGCAACAGGCGATGACCCACGAGATGGGCAAGCTCAAGGCAGAGGCGTTGGCCGAGGTCGACAAGTGCGCGGCGGCCTGCGAGTTCTACGCCGACCACGCCGCCGATTACCTCAAGCCGCAGCTGATCGACACCGAAGCCCAGCGCAGCTATGTGCGCTACGAGCCGATCGGCTGCGTGTTCGCGGTGATGCCGTGGAATTTCCCGATCTGGCAGGTGTTCCGTTTCCTCGCTCCGGCGTTCATGGCCGGCAACGTGGCCCTGCTCAAGCACGCCAGCAATGTGCCCCAGTGTGCCGACCTGATCCTGGCGGTATGCCGTGACGGTGGCCTGCCGGATGGCGTGTTCGATGTACTGCACATCGACAACGACCAGGCGGCCGACGTGCTGCGCGATGCACGGGTAAAGGCGGTGACCCTGACTGGCAGCGAACGGGCAGGGCGCTCGATTGCGTCCAACGCGGGCAGCCAGCTGAAGAAGTCGGTGATGGAGCTCGGGGGCAGCGATGCCTTCGTGGTGCTAGACGATGCCGACCTCGACAAGACCGTGGCGACGGCGGTGAAGTCGCGTTTCGACAACAGCGGTCAGACCTGCATCGCGGCCAAGCGCTTCATCGTGGTCGACGCGGTGGCCGATGAGTTCACCCGTCGTTTCGTTGAAGCTGCGGGCGAGCGCCAATACGGTGATCCCGGCGAGCGCGGCACCACGCTGGCACCCATGGCCCGCGCTGATCTACGCGACGAACTGCACAAGCAGGTGCAGGCCAGTGTGGCCAAGGGCGCGCGGGTGCTGGTGGGTGGTGAGCCGATTGCGGGCACGCATGCCGGCTATCCGGCCACCGTGCTCGATCAGGTCGGCCCGGGCATGCCTGCCTACGACGAGGAACTGTTCGGTCCGGTCGCTGCGGTGATCCGGGTCAAGGACGAGGCCGAGGCGCTGCGCGTGGCCAACGACACCCGTTTTGGCCTGGGCGGCAGCGTGTGGACGCGCGATCCAGTGCGCGGCGAACGTTTCGCGCAACGCATGGAATGCGGCGCGGCGTTCGTCAACGCCATCGTCAAGAGCGATGCGCGCTTGCCGTTCGGTGGCAGCAAGCAGTCCGGTTTCGGCCGTGAACTGGCCGACCACGGCATCCATGAGTTCATGAACATCAAGACCGTCTACGTGGCTTGATGCCGAACGGTAGTGCCGGCCGCTGGCCGGCATTGCCTGGTTGCCGGCCCGCGGCCGGCACTACCCAAAGCGGGCTACAACCACTTCGCGCGCTTGAACAACCGGTACAACCCCACGCACACGCCACCCACGCCCACGATCATCAGCGGGTAGGACCACGGTTCGCTCAGCTCCGGCATGTGGCTGAAGTTCATGCCGTACCAGCTGGTGATCAGCGTCGGCGCCGCCAGCAGCGCCGCCCATGCACCCAGCCGCTTCACCGTCTCGCCCTGCGCCAGCGTCACCAGCGACAGGTTTACGCTCAGTGCGGTGCCCAGCATCTCGCGCAGGGTGTCGATCACATCGCTGATGCGTACTGCGTGGTCGTGCACGTCGCGGATGTACAGCTTCACTTCGTCGGGGATCAGTTCGCCCTGGTAGCGGCGCAGCTGAGCCAGTACGTCCTGCAGTGGCGCCACCGCCATCCGCATCTTGTTCAGTTCGCGCTTGAGCTCGTACAGCCGCACCACCGTGCTGCGCTTGTAGTTGTCCGCAAAGATGTCCTTTTCCAGCAGGTCCAGGGTGTCGCGGAAGCGGTGCACGATGGGCAGGTAGTTGTCGACCACGAAGTCGGCCACTGCGTACAGGCAGTACGACGGGCCCATCTTCAGCAGCTGCGGCTCGCGTTCCACGCGTGCGCGCACAGGTGCATAGGACAGCGAAGCACCATGGCGCACCGTGACCAGGAAGCGCGGGCCGAGGAAGGCGTGGGTTTCGCCGTACTGGATACGCTCGTCGACCATCTGCGCGGTGGTCACCACCACGAACATTGAGTTGCCGTAGGTTTCGACCTTGGGCCGCTGGTGCGCGTTGCGCGCATCCTCGATGGCCAGGTCGTGCAGGCAGAATTCCTCCTGCAGTTTCAGCAGCACATCGTCGTTGGGGTCGTACAGGCCGACCCAGACGAAGCCGTTGCCACTGGCGATGACGTCGCTGATGGCATCCAGGCTGATGTCGTGGCGTTTGCCCTCGTCATCGTAGTGGACGCAGTTGATGACGCAGGCGGGGTTGGCCGAAGCAGGTGCGGAAGCGGAGGCGGGCAATGACATGCCCGCCATCGTGCGTCAGTGCCGTGTTTCCGACAAGTGAGGACGCCGGCCCAGTACCCAGGCCAGGGCCACATGGACCGGCAGCAGCAGCACGATCCACTGCACGTTGTACTGCGCCTGCAGGCTCAGCCAGTGCAGCACCAGCGCGGCTACGGCCTGTACCGCCAGCAGCCACAGCACGATCCTGAACATGCGGCCCGGCACACGTCGGCGCAGCAGGGCGATCGCACCCGGCAGCAGCAGCACCGCCAGCGGCGAGAGCAACAGCAGGTTGCGGTTGGCCCATGCGGCGTAGTGGATGCTGAAGCCCCACAGGAACACCAGCACGCCACCGAACAGGGCGCACAGCAGCCAGAACGGCAGGGCCAGCCCCGCCAGCAGGCGCGGGCGGTTGCGCAGCGCCAGCACGCCAGCGGCGATTACCAGGCCGCACAGCAGCCACGGCCACCAACGGCGTGCGAACTCCTTCGGCTCCGGGTCGATGCGGTGCGGCAGCAGTTCCTGTTCGGACTGCACCAGCGGACGGCCATCGCTGTTGCGTGCCTGGCGCAGTGCATCTGCCAGGCGCATCGGTACGAAGGCTTCCTGCCAGCGCGACAGCGGCTGGTCGGCGAACGGCCCAAGGCCTACATCGAAGCCCAGCCACATCCACGGTGCCGGCGATGCCAGGCGAACCGATTCACTGCGGTAGGTATTGCCACGCGAGCGGCCCGACAGCTGCGAGTGCAGGCCACCGCCGAGTGCCTTGTCCACCGTGTCGCGCACCATCGTCGCGCAGTTGGCGGTGTAGTAGTCGTAGTGGTAGCGCGCGTTTTCCGGCTTGGCCCGCTCGGCCAGATCGGCGGCCAGCGCACGTGCCTGGTCCGGGCGCAGGTCCAGCCACTGCACGCTGGCGCCACGGCCGGTCTCGTCGTAGTACGACAGGTCCTGCTGCAACGGCAGCGCCACCAGGTAATACATCATGTCGCCGCGTGCGAAGCGGCTGATGAAATCGTCCTCGGACGGGTCGAAGTAGCCGAAGTTGTAGGAGGTCGCCTCGCCGCTGACCGGATCAAGCACCACGATGGCGTCATGGCCGAAGCGTTCGAAGAACACCGTGCCCGGCTGCATGGTCACCACGCCGATGCGCGGGGCAGGGGCTTCGGCGTGGGTCGCGGGTACGGCAGGCGCGGCTGCCGCAGGCTGCGCGAAGGCGGCCAGCGGCAGGCCCATGGCCAGCACGCACAGTGCCAGCCACAGCGTCAGGATCAGGCCGCGGCGCTTCAAGCGTCGTCCTGCGCGTCCGGCGGCAGCACGGTCACGTGGAAGGCCTGCACCCGGCGCGCATCGGCGCGGGCCACACGGAACATGAAACGGTCCAGCGCCAGCTCGTCACCGACTTCCGGCAGATGGCCCACGGCCTCGGTGACCAGGCCGCCGATGGTGTCGTAGTCTTCGTCGGAGAACGTCGCGCCGAATCGCTCGTTGAAGTCGCCGATCGGGGTCAGCGCGTCGACCACGTACTGGCCGTCGGACTGGATGGCGATCTGCGCCGAGGGATCTTCAGCTTCGTCATGCTCGTCGTCGATGTCGCCGACGATCTGTTCCAGCACGTCTTCGATGGTGACCAGGCCGGCGACACCGCCGTACTCGTCGACCACGATGGCCATGTGGTTGCGCGACAGGCGGAACTCCTTGAGAAGCACGTTGAGCTTCTTGGCCTCCGGAATCAGCACCGCCGGGCGCAGCAGCTCACGCACGTTGGCCGGGCCGTTGTCGGCAACCACGCCGCGCAGCAGGTCCTTGGCCAGCAGGATGCCAAGGATGTCGTCCTTGTTCTCGCCGTGCACCGGGAAGCGCGAATGGCCGGATTCGACCACCTGCTTCATCAGTTCCAGGAAGGGCGCTTCGACCGGCAGCGAGACCATCTGCGAGCGCGAAATCATCACGTCGCCCACGGTCAGCTCGGCCACCGAAATGGCGCCTTCCATCATCTTCAGGGTATCGGCGGCAATCAGACCCTCTTCCTGCGCGGTGTGCAGGACAGCGACCAGCTCGTCGCGGGTGTGGGGTTCGCCGGAGAAGGCGGAGGTCAGGCGTTCAAGCCAGCCGCGCTTCTTTTCACTGTGCTCCGCGGGGGAGCTACTACTGTCGTCTTCTGACATCTCTGGAAAAAAGGCACCCGGCAGGCCGGGCGTTGGCCCAAGTCTAGCAGGATGTGGCGGCCTGTCAGTTACCGACGCTGCCCGGTCCAGTGATCGGCGGTGGGGCCAGTTCGGGCCGGGGGGCTTCCTCCTCGGGCAGGTCCAGGCTGTAGGTGCAGCCGGCCAGGGTCTTGCCGGGGTGGGAGGCCACGGTGGAGACGCTGAGGATGATCGACTCGATCTGGGCCTCGCCGGTCTTCGGGTCGGTCATATCGCGGCTGACCAGCTCGCGCCCGGCCATGAACTTGCCGTCCTGGTCGTAGCCGGTCTCCAGTTCCAGCTGCTTGGCCAGCGGCCGCGGGTCGGCCTGGTCGAGGACGGCCATGATGCTGGCGCCGGCCACGGCCACCCGCTCGGTGACTGTGCCAAATACGCTGATCGGCTGGGCCAGGCGGTACTCGCTCATGAACTGGTTGCCCTGCGGCAGCGGCTGCAGGCCCTGGGCCACGGCTTTCAGCGGGTCGGCCAGCAGCGGTGCCAGTGCGGCGTACTCGGCCATACCCTGGCGGCATTCGATCAGCGCCGGCAGGTCCAGGCTGGAGGCGACGGCAGACGGGGCCGCAAGGGCACACAGCAGGGGCAGGCAGCAGCGCAATGACACGAGCGGTTTCCGTGGTCGGGGGCCGCCATCATAGCTCCGGCGAACGCCCGGAAGGCCGGGTGAGAAGGCGCAGGAAGCCGACCATCGCCCGCCGTACGACCATCAGCGACAGGGTCAGCACGACCGCAAGCATGGCGACCTGCATCAACTGCCCCGCGATGCGCGCCACGGTCGGCCACAGGCCCGGGCTGGTCAGCCAGGGCATCAGTTCCGCTGCCGCGATCCTGGCCACTTTCATGTAGATCACGGCCAGCACGAACAGCACCAGCAGCGCGGTGCGGCTGGCATGGAAGAACGGCAGCGCGTTTACGGAGCGGCCCAGACGGCGGTGCAGGATCATTCGCCACAGGACCGGAAGGGTCAGTGCACCCACCAGCACCAGCACCATCGACGTTTCCCACATTCCGGGAAGATGGACCGGCTCGCGTTCGCCGGTGAGATGCGGGCCGATCAAGCCGATCGCCAGCCCGATCAGCAGACAGACGGGCGACAGCAGGGCCAGGCCGCGCAGCAGCCAGTGGCTGCCGGCGGGATCACGGGCGCCGATGCGTTGAACGGCATAGGCACCGAGCACCACCAGGACGGCAAACAGGCTGGCGCCAATCAGAAACGGAATGAAGCTGCCGTGCGAGGTCATCCTTGTTCCTCCGGTTTCTGGCCCCCGGCATGGGGCATTGGGGGCGTTTCCCGCTCAGCGCTCGCCAGCGTACGGATCGGCGATGCCGAGCTCGGCCAGGATGTCACGCTCCAGCTGTTCCATCGCCTCGGCTTCCTTGTCGTCTTCGTGGTCCCAGCCGAGCAGGTGCAGCACGCCGTGCACGGTCAGGTGCGCGTAGTGCGCGTTGAGTGCCTTGCCCTGTTCGTCGGCCTCGCGGGCCACCACCGGTGCGCAGATCACCAGGTCACCGAGCAGTGGAAATTTCACGCCCTTGGGCAGGCCTTCGGGCACTTCGGCCGGGAAGCTGAGCACGTTGGTGGCGTAGTCCTTGCCACGGTAATGGCGGTTCAGCGACTGCCCCTCCTTGGCATCGACCACGCGGATGGCCAGGTCGGCCTCGCGGATGCGGCCCTTCAGCGCAGCGGCCACCCACTTGCGGAAGCTGACGGCCGCCGGCAGGCCGGCACGCGGCAGGGCGTAACTGACGGCGACGTCCAGTCGCACGGGACCACGGGTCATGGAGTTGCTCCAGGTTGGATCTGATGCAGGTCGCGGCGGTCGTAGGCACTGACGATACGCGCCACCAGCGGGTGGCGCACCACGTCGCGGGATTCGAAGAAGGTGAAGCTCACGCCCTCGACCTCGCGCAGCACATCGATGGCATCGCGAAGGCCGGACTTCACATGCTTGGGCAGATCGGTCTGGGTCAGGTCACCGGTGACCACTGCGGTCGAGCCATAGCCCAGGCGGGTCAGGAACATCTTCATCTGCTCGATGGTGGTGTTCTGTGCTTCGTCCAGGATCACGAATGCATCGTTGAGCGTGCGGCCGCGCATGTAGGCCAGCGGTGCGATCTCGATGACGTTGCGCTCGAGCAGCTTCACCACCTTTTCCACACCCATCATCTCGTACAGGGCGTCGTACAGCGGTCGCAGGTAGGGGTCGACCTTCTGGCTCAGGTCGCCGGGCAGGAAGCCCAGCTTCTCGCCGGCTTCCACTGCCGGGCGCACCAGGATCAGCCGCTGCACCCGCGACTCGTTCAGCGCCTCGACCGCGCTGGCTACGGCCAGGAAGGTCTTGCCGGTGCCGGCCGGGCCGATACCGAAGTTGATGTCGTGGCTGGCGATCTGGTGCAGGTAGCGGCTCTGGTTGGCGCCACGTCCGCGCACCGTGCCGCGCTTGACCTTGATTGCCACGTCCTGTGCTTCGTAGGAGCGCTCGGCGATCTGCTCGACATTGGCCTGCGCCAGGCGCAGATGGATGGCGTGGTTGTCGAAGGTGGTCTCACCGGCTTCGGCGTACAGCGCCTCGACCAGCTTCTGCGCCTCGACGATGGCCTCGTTCGGCCCGCTGATGCGGAACACGAAGCCACGGTTGGCGATCTCCACGCCGAGCTTCAGCTCGATCTGGCGCAGGTGGCCATCGAAGGGGCCGCACAGGTTGGCCAATCGCTCGTTGTCTTCCGGCGACAGGGTGAAGTCTCGATGATCGATGCTTTTCATTGCTTTGGGTGGGGCGGAAGCCTTCCACCGCAGTGTATTCAGGGAGGACAAGGGTAGCGCGCGCACGGGGCGCACGGCCAGCAGGAGGGCGATACAGCGTTTTCCACACCCGGTGTGGACGGGAGCTGAGGAAACCTGTGGATAGACCTCTGCAGTGCTTGTGCCACAAGCCTCATGAGAAGGTGGTGAAAAAATCGTCACGGCCGCAAGGGCTCCCGCATCGAAAGGACAAACGCGTCGCAAGGAGGCTACTTCGCAGCGCACTCCGGGATTCATCGTGATGGCAGCGCATGTTCCACTGCCAGGCGAGCAACGGCAGCGTGCCGTGCCGGTTTTCCACACCCGCTGTGGAATGATGCTGAATCAACCTGTGGATAGGTGGCTCAGACCCTTGTCGCAAGGGCTTCGCCACGCCGTGGTGAAAAAACCGTCAGGGCTGATCGGGATCATTGTGGGTGCACGGAGCACATGGCACCGTAGCGCCGTCGCAGTAGGGGCTGGCATGGATATGGGCAACGGCATGCGTCGAATTGGGCTGGTAGGCATCGGTCTGCTGGCAGGGTGTGGGCAGGCACCGCCCATCGCACTGGGCACGCTGGAATGGGACCGGATCACGGTGCCGGCGCCGGCAGCCGAAGTAATCGCCACGGTGGACGTGCACGAAGGCCAGCAGGTCAAGGCCGGCGCGGTGCTGATGCAGCTCGACCCGGCCCGCGGCGACGCGCAGTTCGCTGCCGCTCAGGCCGACACGGCCCGAGCGCAGGCGCAACTGGAAGAACTGAAGATCGGACCGCGCCAGGAGCAGATCGCGCAGGCAAAGGCACAGCTGACCGCATTGCGCGCACAGGCCGCCGAGGCCAGTGCCTACTACCGCCGGGTGCAGCCGTTGGCGCAGCAGCGCCTGATCGCCGCCGCCGAACTGGACCGCGCACGCGCCGCCGCCGGCAATGCCGAGGCCAGCGTGCATGCTGCCGAGCAGGCCTGGCTGGAGCTGGTGCACGGCAGTCGCTTGCAGGACATCGCCCAGGGCCAGGCCACCGCCGAAGCCGCACAGGCACAACAGGTCGTGCAGGGGGTCAATCTGCAGAAGCTGCAGCTGCGCGCGCCACGCGATGGCGTGGTCGATGCCTTGCCGTATCGGCAGGGTGACCAGGCCCCCATCGGCGCACCGCTGGCGGTGATGCTGGTCGGCGAGCGTCCCTACGCGCGTGTCTACCTGCCGCAGCCGCTGCGCCTGCAGGTCACCGTGGGGCAGGCCGCACAGGTGCAGTTGGAAGGGGGCGGCACCGTGCTGAAGGGGCGCGTGCGTTCGATCCGCAGCGAGCCCTCGTTCACGCCGTACTACGCACTGACCGGCGACGACGTCGCGCGCTTGAGCTATCTGGCCGAGATCGAAGTGGACGAGGCTGCGGACATGCAGAAGCTCCCGGCCGGGTTGCCGGTGCAGGTGCGCTTCTGAACACCAGTGAGGACATCGCGGTCCGCGCACGAGGGCTGACGCGTCGCTTCGGCGAACTTCTGGCCGTGGACAACGTCGACCTGACCGTGCCGCGCGGCCAGGTCTACGGCTTCCTGGGCCCGAACGGGTCCGGCAAGTCGACCACCATCCGCATGCTGTGCGGCCTGCTGGAACCCAGCGCAGGGCAGATCGAGGTGCTGGGACTGGCAGTGCCCGAGCAGGCAGAGGCGCTGCGCCGGCGCATCGGCTACATGACCCAGCGCTTCTCGCTGTACGAAGACCTGTCGGTGCGCGAGAACCTGGAATTCCTCGCCGCCATCCAGGACCTGCCGCGCGCGCAGGCCCGACAGCGGATCGAAGCGCTGCTGCAGCAGTACCGCCTGCAGGACCGGCAGCCGCAGTTGGCCGGCACCCTCAGCGGTGGGCAGAAGCAGCGCCTGGCGCTGGCCGGTGCGGTGATACATGGGCCGGAACTGCTGTTCCTGGACGAGCCGACCAGTGCGGTCGATCCGGAATCGCGCCGCGATTTCTGGGAGGCCCTGTTCGAGCTGGCCGACGCCGGTACCACCGTGCTGGTTTCAACCCATTACATGGACGAGGCCGAGCGCTGCCACCGGCTGGCGATTCTCGATCGTGGCGCACTGGTGGCCGACGGCACGCCGGACGAGCTGTGTGCACAGCTGCAAGGCCGCACGTTGCAGGTCACGTCGGTGCAACCGCGTCAGGCCAGCCGCGCGCTGGCCGCATTGCCTGGCGTGCTGAGCGTGGCGCAGATCGGCACTCAGCTTCGCGTGCTGTGCAGTGAGGAGATGGCAGATGTTGCTGAGCTGCGCCATGCACTGGCCGGTGCCGATCCGCAGGCCAGCATTGAGCCGGTGGCGCCGAACCTGGAAGACGTCTTCGTGGCCGCCACCCGCGGCCGCGGCCGGGAGCCGGCGGCATGAACCTGCGCCGGCTGTGGGCGATCATGCTCAAGGAACTGCGGCAGCTGCGCCGCGACCGCATCACGCTGGCGATGATCGTCGGCATTCCGGTAATGCAGCTGCTGCTGTTCGGCTACGCGATCAATCTCAACCTGCGCCATCTCAACGCCGGTGTCGCCGACCAGGCCAACAGTGCGGCGTCGCGTGCGCTGGTGCAGGACATGGTGGCCACTGGTGTGATCACGCCGCGCAGCGACACCTACACGCCTGATGAGCTGATGCAGGCGTTGCGCCGTGGCGAGATCAGTGTCGGCATCGTGGTGCCGGCCGACTTCGAGCGGCGCCGTTTCGATGGACGCGAGGCGGTACAGGTGCTGGTCGATGGCAGCGACACGGTTGTACAGAGCGCGGCGATCCAGCTGGCGCAGGTGCCGCTGGAGACACGACCGACCAGCAACACGCGGCCACTACGCGAAGGCAGCATCGCCGGTGGTCCGATCAGTGTGACCAGTTTCTACAACCCGCAGCGGCGTTCGGCAGTGAACATCGTGCCGGGCCTGATCGGGGTGATCCTGACCATGACCCTGGTGATGTTCACTGCCGTGGCGGTGGTGCGCGAACGCGAGCGCGGCAACATGGAACTGCTGATCGCCACGCCGGTGTCACGCAGCGAACTGATGGTCGGCAAGGTGCTGCCCTATGCGGCCATCGGCCTGCTGCAGACTACGCTGGTGCTGCTGCTTGGCACATGGCTGTTCCAGGTGCCGATCCGCGGTAGCCTGTTGGACATCTACCTGGCGGCGGTGCTGCTGGTGCTGGCCAACCTGGCGTTGGGCCTGCTGATTTCCACGCGCGCACGCTCGCAGTTCCAGGCCATGCAGATGACTCTGTTCCTGTTCCTGCCGTCGATCCTGCTGTCGGGCTTCATGTTCCCGTTCGCGGGCATGCCGCGGCCGGTGCAGTGGCTGGCCGAGGTGCTTCCGCTGACCCATTTCCTGCGACTGGTGCGCGGCATCATGCTGCGCGGGGCCTCGCTGTGGGAGCTGTGGCACGACGCGCTGGCGCTGCTGGCCTTCATCGTGGTGATGATGACGCTGGCGATCCTGCGCTTCCGCAAGCGGCTGGATTGACGTGGCCGGGGTCGGATCCCCACAGGGGCTCTGACCCCAATGATCGGTGCAACGGGTCGGAGCCCCTGCGGGGATCCGACCCTGCCGGTCAGCCCGCGACCACGCGCGCGCGCAGCGAATTGGTCAGCGCTTCGGTGATCACCACGTCCACGAACTGGCCGATCAGCCGCGCCGGTGCCGGGAAGTTCACCGAACGCATGTTCTCGGTCTTGCCGGTCAGCTCGTTCGGGTTCTTGCGCGAAGGACCTTCCACCAGCACGGTCTGCACGGTGCCGACCATCTTCTCGGAGATGCCGGCGGCATGCGCATTGATGCGTTCCTGCAGACGCGACAGGCGTGCGTGCTTCTCGGCGTCGCTGATCGTGTCCTCCAGGTCCGCAGCCGGGGTGCCCGGGCGACGCGAATAGATGAAGGAGAAGCTGTGGTCGAAGCCGATGTCTTCGATCAGCTTCATGGTCTTCTCGAAGTCGGCATCGGTCTCGCCGGGGAAGCCGACGATGAAGTCCGAGCTGATCGAGATGTCCGGGCGCACCGCGCGCAGTTTGCGGATCTTCGACTTGAATTCCAGTGCGGTGTAACCACGCTTCATCGCCGACAGCACGCGGTCGCTGCCGGCCTGCACCGGCAGGTGCAGGAAGTTGGCCAGCTGCGGCACGTCGCGGAATGCATCGATCAGCGAATCGCTGAATTCCAGCGGGTGCGAGGTGGTGAAGCGGATGCGACCGACACCGTCGATCTCGGCGATGGTGCGGATCAGCAGGCCGAGGTCGGCAAATTCGCCGTCGCCATACGGGCCGCGGTAGGCATTGACGTTCTGGCCGAGCAGGTTGATCTCGCGCACGCCCTGCGCGGCCAGCTGCGCCACTTCCACCACCACGTCCTCGAACGGGCGGCTGACCTCGGTGCCGCGGGTGTAAGGCACCACGCAGAACGAGCAGTACTTGGAACAGCCTTCCATGATCGAGACGAAGGCAGAGGCACCGTCGGCGCGCGGCTCGGGCAGGCGGTCGAACTTCTCGATCTCGGGGAAGCTGATGTCCACCTGCGGACGCTTCTGCTCGCGCCGTGCGCGGATCAGTTCCGGCAGGCGGTGCAGGGTCTGCGGGCCGAACACCAGGTCGACGAACGGCGCGCGCTTGATGATCGCTTCGCCTTCCTGCGAGGCGACGCAGCCGCCCACGCCGATGATGACTTCACGGCCCTTGTTCTTCAGGCCCTTCCACACGCCCAGCTGGCTGAATACCTTTTCCTGCGCCTTCTCACGGATGGAGCAGGTGTTGACCAGGATGACGTCGGCGTCGTCCGGGCTGTCGGTCAGTTCCAGGCCATCGCTGGCGGCAAGCACGTCGGCCATCTTGGCCGAGTCGTACTCGTTCATCTGGCAACCGTGGGTCTTGATGTACAGCTTGCCCTTGACCTGGTCAGGCTTGCGCGGACCAGCGGGCAGGGCAACGAGCGGGGTACCGCCCGGCGCGGCGGGCGGAAAGACGTCTGGCGTCCCGGTCATGGCGCTTAATCCATTCGGGTGGCGGGAAAGCGGGCAATTCTACCCGCATCCTGCGCCCCCCGCCGCGCCTGTGTAGAGCCGAGCCCACGCTCGGCTGCTCCTCCATCACCTACGTGGCAGCCAGGCATGGCCTGGCTCTGCTGAAACCCAAGCCGAGCGTGGGCTCGGCTCTACAAGGGGGCTCTGCTTAAGCCGCTGCCAGCTCCGCATCGATCTGACGCGAGCGGTCAAAGGCGGTCATCGCGCTCATTCGCGCGATGTAGTCAGCCGTGGCCGGCGCCGGCTGCACCAGGCCGAAGGCGGTGGTCCAGGCCAGTGCATTGCCCCACAGCACGTCGGCGGCGCTCATCGTCTCGCCGAGCAGATACGGGCCTTGCGCCAGCTGGGCTTCGATCACCTGCAGCACGGTCTCCGCGTCGTTGTAGGGCGACATCAGTCGCGGCGGCGGCTCGCGATGCATCGCCTTGTCGATCATCGCCGGCTCGAAGCAGGCGCCATAGAAGGCCATCCAGCGCAGGTAGGGGCCGCGCAGGGCGTCGCCGATCGGCGGGGCCAGCCCGGCTTCCGGGTACAGGTCGGCCAGGTACAGGTAGATCGCCACCTGTTCGGTCACCAGGGCGCCGTTGTGGACGATGGCCGGCACCTTGCCCATCGGGTTGATGGCCAGGTAGGCCGGGGCCAGGTTGGCGCCGGCCTTCAGGTCCAGCACCTGCATGCGGTAGTCGGCACCCAGCGCTTCCAGCAGGGCCACGGCGCCGCTCGAGCGTGAACGGGCGGCGTGGTACAGGGTGATCTGGCGTGACGTCATGGCATTGCTCCTTGCGGTGGGTGGTGAACTGGAGGCCATCCTGAGGCACTATTGCGGACGACTTCTGTCCTCGATCCTTCATGCGCCACACCGCCCATCGACTGCTGCGCCTGATCGCCCTGCTGCAGGCCCGTCGCCAGTGGTCCGGCGCCGAACTGGCCGAGCGCATGGGCGTGGACCGGCGCAGCATCCGCCGCGACATCGAGCGCCTGCGCGAGCTGGGTTACCCGGTGCAGGCCTCGGCCGGCGTCGGCGGCGGCTACCAGCTGGGGTCCGGCGCGCCAGTGTTGCCGATGCTGCTGGATGAGGAGGAGGCGACCACCCTGGCCATCGCGCTGCGTGCGGCATCGGCCACCGTCGCCGGAATCGACGACACCGCGCGTGGGCTGCTGTCCAAGCTCGACCCGCTGGTGCCGGCCCGCCGTCGCCAGCAGGCGGGCGAGGTGCATGCAGCGACGGCCACCTTGTCAGATCTTCCGTCCACCGATGCACGGCTGCTGGGACGGCTGGCCCTGCATTGCCGGCAGGCGGCGCGGCTGGCCTTCGAGTACCGCAGCGCGCAGGACGCGGTGACCCAGCGCGAGGTCGAGGCCCAGCATCTGGTCAATTACGGTCGGCGCTGGTACCTGCTGGCCTGGGATCTGGGGCGCCAGGACTGGCGCACCCTGCGCGTGGACCGGATGGGCGCGGTACGCGAATGCTCCGAGCCGGGCATGCACCGACGTACCCCGGCACCGCCGGATGTGATGGTGCGGCAGGCAGTCAGCCAGGCCCCGTTCGCGCTGCAGGCGATCCTGCGCCTGGCCGGCAGCCGCGCCGAGCTGGAAGGGCGCATTCCGCCGTGGTGCGGGGTGCTGGAGGCCGATGGCGCCCACCATTGCCTGCTGCGCATGGGCGCCGAGAGCCGCGGCATGATGCTGGCGCAGATCCTCAGCCTGGACCGCGTGCCGGTGGCGCTGTGGACCACGCCACCAGGCCTGCGCGACGAGCTGGCGCAGCGCTTGGACGGGCTGGGCCAGGTGCTGGCTGTGGCGCCGGTCACAGCCTGAGCCGCATCGCTTGGCAAGCTCAGGCGAAGCTGGGACACTCGCCGCCATGAAGGGGATACTGGGGACAACGGCGATCATCATCGCTGCGCTGACCGCTGCGCCGGCCAGCGCCGGCAGCCTGTACAAGTGCCAGGGCGCCGATGGCGTCACCAGTTATGTCAGCAAGCGTGTGGCCGGGGCCCGCTGCAGCACCATCAGCTACAGCCGCGATAGCCGCCCGGCACCGCGCCCGGTGGTTTCCGCGCCGAAACCGTCTCCGGCCACCGTGGCCAGCATCGAGCGCAATCCGGTCGCTGTGGCGGCCGGTGTGGCGGCGCCGGCCGTGGTCGGGCCAGCACCAACGCCAACACCTGCAGCTGTTCCGGCGCCCCAGGCCACCCCGCGTGGCGGCCGCATGGTCAGCGGCCAGGTCTATTCCTTCATGAAGGACGGCGTGCGCCACTACACCAGCGCCCGGCCGACCCAGGTGGCCAATCTCGGCCCGGTACGCACCATCCGCTACAGCTTCATGGAGCGCTGCTACGCCTGCGGGGTCAATCCGCGCGTGGACTTCGGCACGGTGCGCTTGAACACCACGGCATTCCAGAGCGAGATCACCTCGGCCGCACGCGAGTTCGGCGTCGACGAGGCGGTGGTGCGCGCGATCATCCATGCCGAGTCGGCCTACAACCCGACCGCGCTCAGCCGCGCCGGCGCCCAGGGCCTGATGCAGCTGATGCCCCCCACCGCCGCCCGCTTCGGGGTTGGTGATTCCTACGATGCCGGACAGAACATCCGCGGCGGCGTGCAGTATCTTGCGTGGTTGCTGAAGCGCTTCAACGGCGATCTGACCCTGGCTGCCGCCGGCTACAACGCCGGCGAAGGCGCGGTCGACCGCCACGGTGGCGTGCCGCCATACAGCGAAACCCAGTATTACGTGCGCCGGGTCGGCCAGCTGGCCGAGCGTTACCGCACCGCCCTGAGTCACCAGTAGGTGCCGCTAACTGGTGGGTGCCGACCGTTGGTCGGCACTCATTTGAAAGGTAGTGCCGGCCGCTGGCCGGCAACCCCGCAATCAATGTTGTTGCAATGCGTTGTGTGGCGCGCGACGGTTCCGCTACACTCGGCCATGATTCAATGCGGCTCTGGCCCCCACCGGAACCGTTGGCAGCCTTAAAGCTACCTAATCAATATCGGAGTGCCGGATGGCAAACGATGGGGTACACGATCCAGTCAACACCGGACGTCGGCGTTTTCTTTCTGCCACCACAGCCGTGGTGGGCGCCGTCGGCGTCGGATTCACCGCAGTCCCTTTCATCAAATCCTGGAATCCCAGTGCGCGGGCCAAGCTTGCCGGTGCACCTGTGGTGGCCGACATCAGCGCGCTGCAGGAAGGCCAACGCCTGATCGTGGAGTGGCGTGGCCAGCCGATCTGGATCGTCAAGCGGTCCAAGGCCATCCTCGATGCGCTGCATGGGCTGGATGGCCGTCTCAAGGACCCGGAGTCCGGCGAGAAGGACCAGCAGCCGGACTACGTGCTGAAGCAGAATCCCGAGCTGCGTTCGATCAAGCCGGACATTTCCGTGCTGGTCGGCCTGTGCACGCACCTGGGCTGCTCGCCGGAGATGGTCGCCGAGATCCGGCCTGAACCCTACGACCCGCAGTGGAAGGGCGGCTACTTCTGCCCCTGCCACAAGTCGCGCTTCGACATGTCCGGCCGCGTCTTCAAGGACGTGCCGGCGCCGATCAACCTGAAGGTGCCCGCGCACCATTACCAGGACGACAACACCATCATCATCGGTGTCGATCCGCAGGGGGCTGCCTGATGGCCAATATCCTCAGCCGTACCGCCAGCGGCGTGGCCGACTGGGTCAACGCCCGCGCACCGGGCCTGATGCCGGTCTACCGCAAGCACGTCAGCGAGTACTACGCGCCGAAGAACTTCAACATCTGGTACTACTTCGGTTCGCTGGCGCTGCTGGTGCTGGTCAACCAGATCGTCACCGGCATCTTCCTGACGATGCACTACAAGACCAACGCCGCCGAGGCGTTCGGTTCCATCGAATACATCATGCGGGACGTGGAGTGGGGCTGGCTGATCCGCTACATGCACTCCACCGGGGCCTCGCTGTTCTTCATCGTGGTCTACCTGCACATGTTCCGCGGCCTGCTGTACGGCAGTTACCAGAAGCCGCGCGAGCTGGTGTGGATCCTCGGCATGCTGATCTATCTGGTGCTGATGGCCGAAGCCTTCATGGGCTATGTGCTGCCATGGGGCCAGATGTCGTTCTGGGGCGCCAAGGTGATCATCTCGCTGTTCGGCGCCATACCGGTGATCGGCAACGGCCTGACCGAATGGATCATGGGCGACTACCTGCCCAGTGACGCCACGCTCAACCGCTTCTTCGCACTGCACGTCATCGCACTACCGCTGGTGCTGCTGTTGCTGGTGGTGCTGCATCTGGGCGCGCTGCATGAAGTGGGGTCGAACAACCCGGACGGGGTGGAGATCAAGAAGGGGCCGAAGGGCAACCGCTGGTCGCCGAATGCACCGGCCGACGGCATCCCGTTCCACCCGTACTACACGCTCAAGGATGGCGTCGGCGCCGGCTTCCTGCTGATCATCGCCGCCTTCATCATCTTCTTCGCACCTGCATTCGGCGGCTTGTTCCTGGAGCACGACAACTTCACCGAGGCCAACCG
Organism: Stenotrophomonas maltophilia; assembly: GCF_004920835.1. GTDB lineage: Bacteria > Pseudomonadota > Gammaproteobacteria > Xanthomonadales > Xanthomonadaceae > Stenotrophomonas > Stenotrophomonas maltophilia_AQ. The sequence goes on along the minus strand of NZ_QFHO01000016.1, from coordinate 65,666 downwards.
CCTGGTGACCCCGGAGCACATCAAGCCGGTCTGGTACTACACCCCGTACTACGCGATGCTGCGGGTGGTGCCCAACAAGCTGGGTGGTGTGCTGGTGATGTTCTCGGCCATCGCCATCCTGTTCCTGGTGCCCTGGCTGGACCGCGCGCGGGTGAAGTCCTACCGCTATCGCGGCGTGCTCTCGAAGGTGCTGCTGGGCGTGTTCGCGGTGTGCTTCGTCTGGCTCGGCGTGATCGGCTCCGGCCCGGGCACTGACGCGCACGAGACCTACATCGGGCGAGTGCTGACCTTCCTGTACTTCGCTTTCTTCATCACCATGCCGCTATGGACACGGTTGGACAGGACCAAGCCGGTACCGGAGAGGGTGACCACCCATGACTGAGCGCTGGATGGTCCGGCTGGCCCTGGCGGCCACCCTGATGCTGGGAAGTTTCCTGGCCTCCGCCGCCGAAGGCGGCACCAAACTGCTGCAGGCCGGCAACGACCTCGGTGACCGCGCATCGCTGCAGCGCGGCGCGCAGCTGTACATGAACTACTGCTCCGGCTGCCATGCACTGAAGTACCTGCGCTATTCGCGGATGGCGCAGGACCTGGGCTTGACCGAGGAAGAGGTGATGAACAACCTCAACTTCACCGGCTCGGCGATCGGTGACCCGATCCCGGTGGCGATGCCCAAGGAGAACGCTGAAAAGTGGTTCGGCAAGATGCCGCCGGACCTCAGCCTGATCTCGCGCGTGCGTGGCAGCGACTGGGTCTACACCTACCTCAAGTCGTTCTATCTGGACAGCAGCCGGCCACTGGGCTGGAACAACGCGCTGTTCGCCAACGCCTCCATGCCCAACCCGCTGTGGGAGATGCAGGGCCTGCAGCACGCCGTGCATGGAAAGCCGGAAGCGCCGGGCATGGACCCGCCGGTGACCGCCCTGCGCATCGACAGTCCGGGCTCGGTCGATGCCGGCCAGTACGACCAGGCAGTTCGTGACATCACCAACTTCCTCGAATATGCCGGTGAACCGGCCGCACTCAAGCGCCAGCAACTGGGCGTGTGGGTGATCCTGTTCCTGGCCCTGTTGACCTTCCTGCTGTACCTGCTGAAGAAGGAATACTGGAAGGACGTTCACTGATTCTGCCGCCGGCCATCGCACGGGCCTATTGGCTTTTGTGATGGTCGGTTGCACACTCGGGGAGGAGTCGATCGCCGGCACGGTGCCGGCGGCGCCGATGCGGCAGGCGGTCTCCTGTCGTGGGAGAGCCTTTGATGGCGGCGAGCGTACGCATGCGCAATACACTGACGCTGTTTTCCTCGAACGACGATGTACTGTGCCACCGTGTACGTCTGGTCCTGGCGGCCAAGGGTGTGAGCTTCGACTTCGTTCCGGTCGATCCACAGAACCCGCCCGAAGACCTGATCGACCTAAATCCGTACCATTCGGTGCCTACCCTGGTCGAGCGCGAGCTGGTGCTGTACGCGGCATCGGTGGTCAGCGAATACCTCGATGAGCGCTATCCGCATCCGCCGCTGATGCCGGTCGATCCGCTGTCGCGTGCCCGCATCCGGTTGGCCATGCTGCGAATCGAGCACGATTGGGTGCCGCAGGTGCAGGCCATCCAGCTGGGCAACAAGACGCAGGCCGAAGCGGGGCGCAAGCGCCTGAAAGAATTGCTGACGGCTTCGCTGCCACTGTTCAAGGCCAGCAAATTCTTCCTCAATCCGGAAATGAGCCTGGCCGACTGCGCGATGGCCCCGATCATCTGGCGCCTGCAGTCGCTGGATGTGCCGCTGCCGAAGGACGGCAAGGCGATCGAGGACTACGGCAACCGCATCTTCCGTCACCCTGGTTTCATCCGCAGCCTGACCGAACAGGAAAAGAAACTGCGCGATCTGCCGGTCTGATCCGGTGCGCGATTACCCGTCTGCACGCCGACCGGCGTGCAGGCGATCTGCCCAGGCAGGGCGCCGGGCGCGTACACTTCACGCATGACCGAAGACTTCTTCCACATGACCAGCCACCGCCCGTACCTGCTGCGGGCGCTGGTGGAATGGATCAACGACAACCAGCTGACCCCGCACATCCTGGTCGACGCCGGCGTCCCCGGCGTGCAGGTCCCGCCTTCGGCGGTCAAGGATGGCCGGGTGGTGCTCAACATCGCCGAGCGCGCCGTCGTGCGGCTGATGATCGACAACGAGATGGTGAGCTTCTCGGCGCGCTTCTCTGGCACCAGCTATCCGGTGCAGGTGCCGATCAGCGCCGTGCTGGCCGTCTACGCCCGCGAGACCGGGCAGGGCATGGCGTTGCCGGATGACATTCCCGGCGCCGAAACCGCGCCGACCAGCGACGAACTGCTGCACGACGAAGACACGCCACCGGACGATACGCCGCCGGCCAGTCCGCCGCCGAAGGGGCGCCCGAACCTGCGCGTGGTCAAGTAACCTCTCCGACGCCGCCCCTCAAGGGCGGCGTTTTTCGTTTGATGGCGTAGCGCCGGTGCCGTCAGGTTGTGGGGGCGAGATGGGGTGGGTGCCGATCGTTGGTCGGCACACCGATGCCGCTGTGCTCGCCGGGCATGGCCCGGCGCTACCGCCTAGATGTCTTCGGCATCATCCACGTCCGCGCGGATCTGGCTGATTCGCGCCGCGCCCGGGCCAGTGAACGAAATCAGCTGATCGCCGCGCAGCACCATGCGCCCCACATGGCGGTCGATGCCATCGTAGGAATACTCGAACTTGAAGGTGCGCTCGAAACCGAGCCGGCCGTCCTCGCCGCGCGACAGGCGCAGGCCGGTAGCGTGCACCGCCTGGTCCAGCCATTGCACATCGGCGGCACGGCAGGCGTTGCGGCCCAGTTCGACCGCGCGCTCGGCAGCCGAACGCGCGGCGTTCCAGAAGAAGTAGATGATTCCGCCGGCAATCAGCAACAGCAGCAGGGTGGGCATGGCGTCAGCCGTCAGGTGTCGATCCTGCAAAGATGGCGGCGAACGCGCGCTGGATCAAGCGCCGGATTCAATGCGTTGGCTGCGGGCCACCAGAGACCGGTTGCGGCGGTATGACGACCGGCTGTGGCGCGGGTGAGGGCTGCATCGGCGTCGCTGTTGGTGTGGGCATCACCGACGGCGCAGTTGCGGTCAACTGCAGCAGCGCCGCCCAGTCCTGGCGGTTGAAGCTGCACTCGTCCTCGCGGCCCGGCGTGCAGCTGGGGTCGATGCCGGTGCTGTTGCGTTCGCGCGCGGGCGGCAGCTTGATCAGTCCGGTGCGGTCGAGCGGCAGCAGGCGCATCGCCACGGTGTTCATGACGTTGCCACCGATCAGGTACAGGGTCTGGTCGCCGCCGAGATTGGCCGCGACCACGACCTCGCAGTGCGACTTCCAGTGGCCGACCGAACCGTTGCCCAGCGCCTGCACCAGCCCGCCGTAGCTGAGCGTGCTGCTGCGGTCGCGCAGGAAGCACAGTAGGTCGCCCGGCGCGGGTTTGGCCGTGGCGGGGTCGACCAGCCGGTAGGGCACGCCCGACGGGCCACCCTGGTAGGCGGCACGGATGTAGTCGATGTGGCGTGGCGACGTGTTGAAGCCGGGAACACCGGACTGCACCATTACCCAGGAAATGAACGCGGCCGACCACGGGTTGTCGATCAGGAAGGCGCGGCAGTCGCTGTCGGTGTAGCGCGTGCCCAGAGGTGCCAGACAGCTGCTGGCGCCCACGATGCTGCCCATCGCGTTGAGCGTGCCGCTGTTGCGCCAGTAGCCGGCCACGCGCTGCCAGGCGATCAGCCCGTTGTCGGCCAGGTGATCGCTTTCGGCTTCGGTGACGCTGAGGCTTGCGGCGCGGCCATCACGGTCGATGAAGGGCCGGTACCACAGACGGTGTTCGTTGCAGGCAGTATTGCGGATGGCCACCGCCAAGGGGCTCAGGCCAAAGCGTGGCGGTACATCGCAGGCTTCGGCGGCAGCCGCAGACAAGGGGGCGGCTGCCAGTAGCAGGCAGGCAGGCAAGAGCGTCCGGCGCATGCGCGGCTCCTGTGGGGGATGGCCGCAGCGTCGCAGTGCCGTCGTGAACGCCGGGTGTGAGATCGGGGGCAGATCCCTTTTCCCGAGGAAAAGGGATCTGACCCCAGCCCCGGCCTCAGCCCGGCGGCGGGCCCAGCTTCAGCGACAGATCAATCGCTTGCACGTGCTTGGTCAGTCCACCGATCGAGATGCAGTCCACGCCGTCTTCGGCGATCGAACGCAGGCCACCCAGGCCGACGCTGCCGGAGACCTCAAGCGGAATGCGTCCCGCCGTAATGCGCACCGCCTCGCGGCGCAGATCGGGACTGAAGTCATCCAGCAGGATGCGTTCGCAGCCGGCTTCCAGTGCCTGCCGCAACTGCTCCAGATCCTCGACCTCGACCACCAGCGGCAGCTGCGGCCATTGCCGGCGTGCAGCCGCCACGGCGGCAGCCAGCGAACCGGCGGCACGGATGTGGTTTTCCTTCAGCATCACCGTGTCGTACAGGCCGAAGCGGTGATTCTCGCCACCGCCGCAGCGCACTGCGTACTTCTGCGCCAGGCGCAGGCCGGGCAGCGTCTTGCGGGTGTCGAGGATGCGCGTGCCGGTGCCTTCCACGGCCGCCACGTAGCGGGCGGTGGTGGTGGCGGTGGCGGACAGCGTCTGCAGGAAATTCAGCGAGGTGCGCTCGGCGCTGACCAGGCTGCGGCTGCGGCCATGCAGCAGGGCCAGTACAGTGCCGGCGGTGACTGCATCGCCGTCGGCAACGCGCCATTCAATGCGCACGTCGGGGTCGAGTGCACGATGGGTGGCGTCGAACCAGGGGCGGCCGGCGATCACCGCATCCTGCTTGCACAGCAGATAGGCGCTGTCGGCCTGGTCAGGCAACAGGGCGGCGGTGACGTCGCCGCTGCCGAGGTCCTCGGCCAGCGCACGCGCGACATCGGCGGCGACCACGGCCGCATCCGGCGTCGGCAGCGTGCTCATGCGGCCGGGAAGTCGGCGATCTGCGCGGTGGGGATGGCTTCCTCGGCCAGCAGTACCGGGATGCCATCGTCGACGCGGAACACCTGCTTGCGGTCGCGGGTGACCAGCGCCTCGCGCAGCGGCTGCGCCAGCGGGTTGCCATCGGCCTTGTTCACCGCGCCGGTGGAAATGGCCTTGTTGAGGGCTTCCAGGCCCTTGCCATCCAGCAGGGACAGGGGCTGGCGGGTGTCCGGCGACACCAGCAGGTCGAGCAGCTTGCGATCCATGGTTCTTCGTCTTGCGTGGAAGATGGCTAGAATACGTCTTTAAGGCAGGTGACGGCCAATGACCCCCAACCCGATCGCGCCGCTTGTCGGCATCGTCATGGGTTCCCGCTCCGACTGGGAAACCATGCAGCACGCCGCCCAGAAGCTTGAAGCCCTGGGTGTTCCGTTCGAAGTGAAGGTGGTGTCCGCCCATCGGACGCCGGATGTGTTGTTCAGTTACGCCGAGCAGGCGGGCCCGCGTGGTCTGCGCGCGATCATCGCCGGTGCCGGCGGGGCCGCGCACCTGCCGGGCATGATCGCGGCCAAGACCGCGGTGCCGGTGCTGGGCGTGCCCGTGCAGTCCAAGGCCCTCAACGGCATGGATTCGCTGCTGTCGATCGTGCAGATGCCGGCCGGCATCCCGGTCGCCACCTTCGCCATCGGCAATGCAGGTGCCTCGAACGCCGCCCTGTTCGCCGCCGCGATGCTGGCCAGCGACCAGCCGGCGATCGGCCAGGCGCTTGACGCGTTCCGCGCACGCCAGACCGAAGACGTGATGGCCCACGACGATCCGCGCCAATGAGCTTGACCGTCGGCATCCTGGGCGGCGGCCAGCTCGCCCGCATGATGGTTCTGGCTGGTGCGCCGCTGGGACTGCGCTTCGAACTGTATGACCCGGCGGCCGACGCCTGCAGTGGCCCGCTGGCGCCGCTCACCGTCGGCGCGTTTGACGACCGCCAGGCTCTGGCGGACTTCGCCGCCAGGGTCGATGTGGTCACCTTCGATTTCGAGAACGTGCCTGCCGACAGCGCGCAGTTCCTGGCTGATCGCGTGCCGGTCTACCCGCCGCCGGCCGCACTGGCCGTGGCCCAGGACCGGCTGAGTGAGAAGACCCTGTTCCAGCAGCTGGGCATCCCGCTGCCGGCCTTTGCCGACATCCGCAGCCGTGACGAGCTGGCCGCGAAGGCCGCCGAGTTCGGCCTGCCGTGCATTCTCAAGACGCGCCGCCTCGGCTATGACGGCAAGGGCCAGTTCCGCCTGCGCAGCGAAGCCGACATCGACGCGGCATGGGATGCGCTGGGCGCCCAGGTCGAACGCACTGGCCTGATCCTGGAGGGCTTCGTGGCCTTCCAGCGCGAGGTCAGTGTGGTTGCCGTGCGTGGCCGCGATGGCAGCTTCCAGGCCTGGCCGGTCACCGGTAACTGGCACGTCGACGGGGTGCTGTCGGCCAGCGTGGCCCCGGCCGTGCTGTCGGCCGCCGAGCATGAGGCCGCGATCGGCTATGCGCGCCGCATCGCGGAGCACCTGCAGTATGTCGGTGTGTTCGCGCTGGAGCTGTTCTGCCGCGATGGCGAACTGCTGGCCAACGAGATGGCACCGCGCGTGCACAACTCCGGCCACTGGACCATCGAAGGCAGTGAAACTTCGCAGTTCGAGAACCACCTGCGCGCGGTGCTCGGCCTGCCGCTGGGCAGCACCCGCATGCTCGGCCATGCCTGCATGCTGAACTGGCTGGGCGCGATGCCCGACCCGTTGCCGGTGCTGGCCCAGGCCAGCGGCCACTGGCACGACTACGGGAAGGAAGCGCGCGATGGCCGCAAGGTTGGCCACGCCACCTTGCGCGACGATGATGCCGATGCGCTGGCCGATGCGCTGGAGCAGGTCGGCCTGGAGCTGGACCGCCAGGCCCAGGTGGCACCGGCGGTACACGCGCTGCGCAATCGCTGAGGAGGGTAGTGCCGGCCGCTGGCCGGCAATGCAACGCTGTGGCGCGCCGGTGCAGGCATCGGCGCAACATTCCCGGTGGTAGCGTGGAGCTCCTTTCACAGGACTCATCCCCATGCTCGACTGGAATGCCTACCGCAAGGAACTGAAGGGCCGCATCGGCGAGATCGGCAAGCTTTCACCGGATACGGTCAAGGGCTACGCGACGCTGGCCAATGCCGGCGCGCAGACCCACCATCTCGATGCCAAGACCCGCGAGCTGATCGCGCTGGCGGTGGCGGTCACCACCCGCTGTGATGGCTGCATCACCGTGCACGTGGATGCTGCGCTGAAGCACGGCGCCAGCCGCGAGGAAATCGCCGAAGCGCTGGGCGTGGCGGTGTCGCTCAATGCCGGTGCAGCGCTGGTCTACTCGGCGCGGGTGATGGATGCCGTGGCCGCGCACGAGAGCGCGTGAGGTCCACGTGTCGCCGGGCATGGCCCGGCGCTACCGGGATGGGTGTGGTAGCGCCGGGCCATGCCCGGCGGATGTCTTCAGCGCAGCTGGCTTTCGGCGAATTCCCAGTTGACCATCTGCCAGAACGCCTCCAGGTATCGCGCGCGATCATTCTGGTAGTCGGTGTAGTAGGCGTGTTCCCACACATCGCAGCACAGCAGTGGCGTACTCTCGCCGGTCAGCGGCGTGCCGGCATTGCGGGTGGCCTGGATGCCCAGCTGGCCGCCGGGATGCTGCACCAGCCACACCCAGCCTGAGCCGAACAGCCCCAGCGCGGTACGGTTGAACTCCTCGCGCAGGCGCTGCGTGTCGCCAAACTGGCGCTTGACCAGCTCGCCCAGCCGGCCCTGTGGCTCGCCACCGCCGCGTGGGCGCAGGCATTGCCAGTAGAAGCCGTGGTTCCACGCCTGGGCCGCAGCGTCGAACAGTCTGCCCTGGGTGTGGCGGACGATCTCTTCCAGTGACGCCTCCTCCCACTCGGTGCCGAGAATGCCGGCATTGACCGCATCGACATAGGCGCGATGGTGGCGGCCGTGGTGCAGTTCCACGGTCTGCGCGGACAGGTGCGGCAGCAGGGAGCCAGAGAGGTAGGGCAGGGCAGGCAATTCGACGGGCATGGACAGGTTCGTGGCAGGGGGCGGCGGCAGCCGGTTCCATCGGCTTACAATGGCGGCTACCTTGGGCAGTCTAGCCGACCATCGCGGTCGGTTTGTCCGGCGAAGCAAGGAGTGTGGTTGTGGCGGTAATGCAGCAAATCCAGGCCGAGGTCGATCGTTACCCGCTCGTCTTGTTCATGAAGGGCACCCCGCAATACCCGATGTGTGGCTTCTCCAGCCGCGCCGTACAGGCGTTGATGGCTGCCGGCGCCGTCACCCTGCGCACCGTCAACGTGCTGGAAGAGCCGGAGATCCGCGCCAATCTGCCGCGCTTCTCCAATCTGCCGACCTTCCCGCAACTGTTCATCAACGGCGAGTTGATCGGCGGCTGCGACATCGTCATGGAACTGTTCGAAGCCGGCGAGCTGAAGCGCATCGTCGAAGAGGCGACCCAGGGATGAGTGCCTGGCCATCGACGTCACCGACTGACGGGGCGCTCGATGGCCGCCCGTTGCAGGACCGCGTGGTGCTGGTTGCCGGTGCCGGTGGCGGGCTGGGCAGTGCCGCAGCGGTCGCAGCGGCCGCCGCCGGGGCCACTGTCGTCCTGATGGGGCGCAAGCCGCGCCGGCTGGATCGCGTCTATGCGCAGGTCCAGGCCGTCGGTCCGGAGCCTCTGCTCTACCCGCTGGACCTTGAGGGAGCCGGCCCCGATGACTATGCCGAGCTGGCCCAGGCCCTGCGGCGCGAGTTGGGTCGCCTGGACGGCCTGCTGGTCTGCGCCGCCCACTTCCCGGGCCTGACCCCGTTCGAGCTGGCCGATCCGGCCAGCTTCGCCCGCGCCGTCCATGTCACCTTGACCGCCCCAGCCTGGCTGGCCCAGGCCTGCCTGCCGCTGCTGCGACAGCGCGAAGATGCAGCGCTGGTGTTTGCTGTCGATGCGCCGGAACGGGTCGGGCAGGCCTACTGGGGCGGATACGGCGTGGCCCAGCATGGCCTGCGCGGCCTGATCGCCAGCCTGCACGACGAACTCGGCCGCAGCCCGGTGCGGGTCAGCGGCCTGTATCCCGGCCCGCTGCGCACGGCGCTGCGTGCCCGGGCCTATTCCGTTGACCAGGACCCGGCCGCCCAGGGCCCTGAAGCAGCCGCGGCGGCGGCCGTGACCCTCCTGTCCAGCGCGGGGAGCGCGTGGCGCGGGCGGGTCCTTGACGCCAGTGGAATGAGCCCGGTCGAGTAAGTCCCGGGGAAAGGCGGAGTGAAGAACCCGTCACGATTGCGTTGCGATCCGGTGCCGTTTGTCGCACAACCGTCACATCCAAGGCGTAGCGTGTTAATCTAGTGTTAACCGTTTCGGCAGCTGCCGTTCACGGTAGGGAACCCCAGATAAATGTCCGAACAGCCGCCCGCAAGGCTGCTTGGATGCGCTTTTTTTCCGCCATCGCCAACTCGCATCGAGGCTACCGAAAAATGACTCACCCACTCCGGATGTCCAAGCTTACCCTTGGTCTCGTGGCTGCACTTGCTGCCGCTCCTGCCTTCGCCCAGAGCACCTCCGCCGGTGTCGGTGGCCAGGTCATGTCCGCTGCAGGCCAGCCTGTCGCCGGCGCTGAAGTCACCATCACCCACACCGAGTCGGGCACTGTTTCGCGTGCTACCACCGATGCGTCGGGTCGTTACAACGCGCGCGGCCTGCGCGTGGGTGGCCCGTACACCATCACCATCACCAAGTCTGGTGAAGGCACCAAGACCGAAGAAGGTGTCTTCCTGAACCTGAATCAGGTCAACACGGTCAACGCCAGCCTCGGCGGCGACTTGGCCGCCACCAACCTGGACGCCGTGAACGTCGTCGCCACCGCCGGCGGACTGGACCTGTTCAGCGCCACCAAGATGGGCAGCGGCACCAACGTGACCCGCGAAACGATGGACGCGCTGCCGTCGGCCAACCGCAACATCCAGGACTACATCCGCCTGGACCCGCGCATCTCGCAGGTCAGCAAGGCTGACGGCGCGATCTCGGCCGGTGGCCAGAACACCCGTTACAACGCCATCCGCATCGACGGCATCAGCGCCTCCGATCCGTTCGGCCTGGGCTCCAACAACCTGCCGACCGAGCGTCAGCCGGTGTCGATGGATGCCATCCAGGAAATCAACATCGACCTGGCCAACTACGACACCACCATCGCCGGTGGTACCGGTGCGGTGATCAACGCCGTGACCAAGTCGGGTACCAATGAATTCCACGGCACCGTGTACGGTTCGTACCGCGACAAGGACATGGTCCGTTCGCGCCTGGAAGGTGACAAGCAGGACTTCAACGGCTTCAAGGACGAGAAGACCTACGGCATGACCTTCGGCGGCCCGATCGTCAAGGACAAGCTGTTCTTCTTCACCAACTACGAAAAGTACGAGCGTAGCGGTGGCGGCGTCAGCCTTGGCGAAAGCCCCTACAACAAGGCTGGCGGCATCAGCGATGCTGATATCGCCCGCGTTCAGAAGCGCATGTCCGATCTTGGCTATCAGGTCGGCGGCGTAGGCGCGCTGAACAACAAGACCGAGATCGAAGAGTACGCGGTCAAGCTGGACTGGAACATCAACGAGAACCACCGTGCGGCCCTGCGTTACAACAAGATGAAGCAGGACGTGGTGCGTTTCCCGAAGGTCAGCAACAGCGAAATTTCGCTGAGCGACTTCTGGTACACCCAGCCGACCGAGTATGAAACCTGGATGGGTGAACTGTTCAGTGACTGGTCCGAGAACTTCTCCACCGAATTCAAGGTCTCGCACAAGGACTACTCGTCCAACCGTGTTGCTGCTTCGCACCTGCCGCAGATCCGCGTCCGCTTCGACAACAACAACTCGCTGTACCTCGGTACCGAGCAGAACACCCACACCAACCTGGTCGAGTCGAAGGAACTGAGCGCATTCGGTGCCGGTACCTGGTACGTCGGTGACCACACCGTCAAGTTCGGCTTTGACTACACCGACAACGACCTGATGAACTTCTACGGCCGCAACCTGTACGGCGCGTATGAGTTCGCCAACCTGGCTGCGTTTGAAGCTGGCACCCCGTCCGCGTACCAGGTGCGCGTGCCGCGTGCTGGTGGCAGCCTGGATGACATTCCGGCGAAGTTCCACCTGAAGAACACGGGTCTGTTCATCCAGGATACCTGGGCGATCAACTACAACCTGAGCCTGATGTTCGGTGTCCGCGTTGACATGCCGGACTTCAGCACCCAGCGCCTGTACAACCCGCGCATCGAGCAGCTGTACGGCTTCAACAACACCAAGCTGGTCGACAAGAAGCTGTTCCAGCCGCGCGTCGGCTTCAACTACACCTTCGATAGCGACCGCCCGACCCAGCTGCGCGGTGGCGTGGGTCTGTTCGGCGGTGCTGCCCCGAACGTGTGGCTGGCAGGTGCTTACCAGAACACCGGCCTGAACTACGCCGAGTACAACCTGACCCGCAATCCGGGTGGTTTCAGCTTCGATGCTGACAATCCGTTCATCCCGGACCCGTCGCTGGCTTCGGCACGTCAGAACGTCGACCTGATCGCTCCCGGTACCCGCCTGCCGTCGGTGTGGAAGGCCAACCTGGCCTTTGATCACGAACTGCCGTGGTACGGCATCGTGGCGTCGGCCGAGCTGCTGGTCACCAAGGTCAAGGATGGTCTGTACTTCGATCGTCTGGACGTCATGACCCCGAACGCCAACCGCTCGGTTGGTCAGGACGGTCGTGCGCTGTACTGGAACGACTACGGCATGAACGGTGCCAATGCTGGCTCGAACGGCATGCAGGCTGGCCAGAAGAATGGCCGTGCTTGTACCGCCACCGATCAGACCTGCCCGAGTGACCGTGTCAACCGTCCGAGCGATATCGGCGACGTGATCCTGCTGCGCAACACCGACAAGGGGCGTGGTTCCCAGGCTACGTTCTCGCTGGCCAAGCCGCTGACCGAGAACTGGGGCTGGTCGCTGGGTTATACCTACACCCAGGCGAAGGAAGTGAGCCCGCTGTCCAGCTCGCAGAACACCTCGAACTGGAACAACACGCTCAGCCTGAACGCCAACGACAATGTTGCGTACAACTCGCGCTATGCGATCAAGGACCGCATCACCGGCACCCTGGAGTGGAAGCACAACTTCTTCGGTGACAATGCCACCCGCGTCGGCCTGTTCTATGAAGGCCGTTCGGGTCGTCCGTACAGCTACGTGTTCTATAACGACGTGAACGGCGACGGCGCAGGTACCAACGATCTGTTCTACGTGCCGAAGGGTCCGGGTGACGTGATCTTCACTGGCGGTGCCGACATGGAGAAGAAGTTCTTCGAATGGCTGGCGCAGAATCCGGAGCTCGATGCCTACCGTGGCAGCGTGGTCCCGGCTAACGCGCACCGCGCCAAGTGGGTCAACAGCTTCGATGTCCGCATCAGCCAGGAATTCCCTGGCTTCGCGAAGACCCACAAGGGCGAGATCGCACTGGACATCATGAATGTCGGCAATCTGCTCAACAAGAAGTGGGGTTTGATCGACGATTACGGCTTCTACGCCACCCGTCGCGTTGCCAACTACTCGGGTATCGACCCGGCTACCGGCAAGTACCTGTACAACTTCACCGGCCGTACCGACAACTCGTCGATCCAGGAAAACAACAACGACAAGGGCAACACCGCCGTGTCGCGCTGGTCGATGCAGCTGACCGTGAAGTACAAGTTCTGATCCGTCAGAGCCTGAAGCAGTGAGTGAGAACGGCCGGGGAAACCCGGCCGTTTTCCGTTCATGCGAAAGTCCTTGCAGGTCACCTGGCATCGGCGTAGCATTCAGAAATGTGCGCGGTGCCAACGCTGCCGATGCGGTCCCGGAAAGGCGAACGCGGGAAGCACACATCCAACGGTCGGGCTTCCCGGCCGTTTTGCTTTTTAAGGGGGCGGCAGTACAGTCGGAAACCTTGAAGGAAGCGAAAAATTGGACATGACCACGAACGAAAAATCAGCCCGTGCACTGCCGGTGCAGGACGCGCGGATCTACCCGCGCGGTGGGCTGGATGTGCTGTCGCGGGCCGAAGTGGCCCGCCTGCGCGATGCGTCTGCCGGCGGTATGCACGAGCTGCTGCGCCGCTGCGCGCTGGCCGTGCTGACCAGCGGCAGCGCCTCTGACGATCCGCGCGCGGCGCGCGATCTGTATCCCGATTTCGACATCCAGGTGGCGCAGCAGGATCGCGGCGTGCGCATCGACCTGGTCAATGCACCGGCGATGGCCTTTGTCGATGGCGAGATCATCCGCGGCGTCGCCGAACTGCTGTTCGCAGTGGTGCGTGACCTGGCCTACATGGCCATCGAGATGGGCCCGGCCTACGCGGCCGAGCTGGAGTCGTCCGAGGGCATCACCAACGCGGTGTTCGGACTGCTGCGCAACGCACGCATCCTCAACCCGGGCGACCCGAATCTGGTCGTGTGCTGGGGTGGCCACTCGATTTCGCGTGATGAATACCTGTACACCAAACAGGTGGGCTACGAGCTGGGCCTGCGCGGCCTGGACATCTGCACCGGCTGCGGTCCGGGCGCGATGAAGGGCCCGATGAAGGGCGCCACCATCGCCCATGCCAAGCAGCGCCGCACCGTGACGCGTTACATCGGCCTGACCGAGCCGGGCATCATCGCGGCCGAGTCGCCGAACCCGATCGTCAACCACCTGGTGATCATGCCGGACATCGAGAAGCGCCTGGAGGCCTTCGTCCGCATTGGCCACGGCATCATCGTGTTCGCCGGTGGCGTCGGCACCGCCGAGGAAATCCTGTACCTGCTCGGCATCCTGCTGCGCGAGGAAAACAAGGACCTGCCGTTCCCGCTGATCCTGACCGGCCCGACCGTGGCCGCGCCGTACTTCGAGCAGATCGACCGCTTCATCCGCCTGACCCTGGGCGATGCGGCCGCCGAGCGCTACGAGATCGTCATCGGCGACCCGGTGGCGGTGGCCAAGAAGATGGCCAACGGCATCAAGCGCGTGCGTGAGCACCGCCTGGCGCAGAAGGACTCGTTCTTCTTCAACTGGTCGATCGAGATTCCGTGGGAGTACCAGCAGCCGTTCGTGCCGACCCACGAGGCGATGGCTGCGCTGGATCTGCACCACGGGCGTGCCCCGCACGCGCTGGCGGCCGACCTGCGCCGGGCGTTCTCGGGCATCGTGGCTGGCAACGTGAAGGAAGATGGCATGCGCCGCATCGAGCAGTTCGGGCCGTTCCAGATCCACGGCGATACGGACATGATGCAGGCGCTGGATGGGCTGCTGCGTGCCTTCGTCGAGCAGCGCCGGATGAAGATCTCCGGCGAGTACCAGCCCTGCTACCAGGTGCTGGCCTGATCGGCCCGGGGTCGGATCCCATCGGGCTCCGACCCCCGCCACGGGCGGCCGACAGGGCAGCGGTCGTCAAGGCTTTGACGCCCGTCGCCCCGGATTGACCGTTCGTCCTGCCGCCGCTTGCCGGTGGCAGGGCGATGGCCCATCGTGGCCATCAACACGCTGGGGAGCGTCCAATGTCTTTGCGCCGGCCAAACGGCTTCACGCTGGTTGAGTTGATGATCACGCTGGTCATCCTGGTCATTCTGGCCAGCATCTCCTATCCCAGCTTCCGCACCGCGATGCGTTCCAACCGTTTGACCACCACCAACAACGAGGTGATCGGTCTGCTGTCGCTCGCTCGCAGCGAGGCCATCCGCAACCGGCACGGAGGCGCGGTCTGCGGCAGCAGCAACGGCACGTCCTGCGACGGTGACTGGAGCAAGGGCATGCTGGCCTGGGGCGACGCCGATGGCGATGGTTCGCTCAGCGGAAGCGAAAGCGTGCTTCGTTTTTCCAAGGGCAACAACAGCCTGGCCGTCGAGGTTCCCAGCCAGGCCGTCATCGCCTTCGATTCCCAGGGGCGCCGCCGCGCTTCCGCCGACCAGACCGTGAGCCTGGTGCCGCAAGGCTGCAAGGCGGGTGACCCCATGCGGACCTTGACCGTGCTGTTCTCCGGGCAGGTCCGCTCCACTGCAGGAACCTGCAAATGAAACGTCGTCTTTCCGGCCTGGGGGGGCATGCCCGCAGTCGTGGCTTCAGCCTGATCGAGGTGCTGATCGCGCTGCTGGTGCTGGCGTTCGGCCTGCTGGGCTTCGCGCTGCTGCAGACCATGAATGTCCGCTTCGTGCAGAGCGCCAGCCAGCGTACCCAGGCCACCAGCCTGGCCTACGACCTTATCGAACTGATGCGTGTGCAGCGCAGTGAAACCCTCAAGGGTGGCGAGTACACCAAGGCTTCCTTCACTGCAGGCTCGGTCACTGCGCCGGCTGGCCCATGCACCTGGCCCAACAGTACCGACCAGACAACATCCAAGGCGAACGTGGCGCGCTGGCAGTGCCAGGTCGTCAAGGTGCTGGGGGGCAAGGCCAGTGCCAACGTGAGCGTCAACGACGGTCTGGTCACCGTCGGCATCGGCTGGGGGGACGAGCGCTGGAATGCCGCCAATCCCGACAGCATCACCACGTTCACTCTGGTTACCCGCCTATGAAGCGCGCCCCCTTCGCTGCCACCCATGCGGCCGGCCTTTCGCTGGTTGAACTGCTGATCTCGCTGGTCATCGGCCTGGTGCTGATGCTTGGCGTGACCCAGATATTCATGGCCTCACGCGCGGCCTCGCAGCTGTCCGAAGGCGTCGCGCGCACCCAGGAGAATGCTCGATTCGCACTTGAGTTCCTCGAGCGCGACATCCGCATGGCCGGGCACATGGGCTGCGTGAATGATCAGGCACACATCGTGCGCGGGCAGAACAGCATCAAGGTCAACATCGCCGGCGTGAAGCAGGGAGACGGCAGTCCAATGGACTTCTCCGTGCCGATCCAGGGATACGAGGCGGATGGTACGGCGCCGGGCAACAAGCTGACCCTCGGCGCAACCTGGGGAGCGGCCGGCAGCACACCGTCGGCGGTCACCAACCTCAAGCCCGCACCCCGTGCTGGCAGTGACATCATCGTGATGCGCTATCTGGCGCCGGAAGGCTCGCCGGTGCTTGCCATTGGCTCCGGCGCTTCGCCGGACATCACCATTGCCGCGGATGCGGCCGCACGCTTGTCGGCTGGTGCTGTCACGACGCCTTCGGCATTTGCCGTAGCTGATTGCAGCAGGGTGAACGTGTTCGCCGGGAAAATCGCCGGCAGCACGATCACGGCCAGCAACGCCGATCTCTCGGCCTACTCGGCCAACAATGCAGTGACCATGGTCTACCGTGTGGAATCGATGGCGTACTACGTGGCCACGAACACGGCCGGCGAACCTGCGCTGTATCGTGCGCGCGGTACCGGCAACAACACCTTTGCCAACGGCGAAGAGCTGGTGGAAGGCATCGAGAACCTGCAGTTCCTGTACGGCCAGGACACCGAGACTGCGATCAGCAGCACCGCGCCGCCGACCGGTGCGATCACCTTCCAGAAGACTGCCAGCGGCGTCAGCACCGGCACCGATGACGCCGCCGTCGCCGCGTGGCGCCGGGTTGGCCTGGTGCAGTTCGGTCTGCTGGTACGCAGCCCGCAGCGGGCCGCCGCCGAGCAGGCCAACACCGCGGTGGCCCAGCTGGGCGTGCTGGGCGTTGGTTTCAATCCGCCCACGAGCTACGACGATCGCTATCGCGCCTCGTATGAGGTGTCCGTGGCGCTGCGCAACCGACTGTTCGGAAACTGACCCATGAAGCCCTCCGTCTCCCGTCGTTTCCAGGGGCGCGCGCAGCAGCGTGGCGCGGTGCTGTATGTGGCCCTGATGCTGTTGATCCTGCTGTCGCTGATCGGCGTGGTCGGCATGCAGGTGGCCAGCATGCAGGAGCGCATGTCGTCCAATTACCGGGCGGCCAACGTCGCGTTCCAGGCGACTGAGCGCGCCGTCCGCGACGCCGAGCGGTCGATAGAACAGATTGACAACAATACCGGCGATGGCGGCTCGTTGAAGGCCGACGCCATCAAACGCATCTGCGATGACGGCTTCGACCCCACCCGTTGGGTGGGCCAGCAGAAACTTTCGGCGGCACCGGTGGTCAGCGTGCGCCGTATCGATTCCTGCATCCTGGGCGAGACGCCGCTCGGCATGGGCACGCCGGAAAGCGAAGAGCCCACACGCGTTTACCAGATCACCGCGTTCGGCTCCGACCGCGATGCCGCCACCAGCAACGAGGGGACCTCCTCGGCGGCTGTCGACACTGTTTTCAAGCTTTGAGGAACCCGGTCATGGCGACCCGAAAGATCAAGATCCTGGCCGGCTCCGGGCTGTTGCTGGCGGTGGCCGGCGGTACCTGGCTTGCGATGAGCCTGTTCGCCGCGCAGGCGCAGGGCACGCTGTCGCAGCGTCCGATGAACCTGAAGGTGTCCGCGCCGCCGTCGTTCATCATGGCGGTGGACGACTCGGGCTCGATGACCTTCCAGACCCAGTTCCCGGGGCAGGATGGCACGGCGTGCTGGAGCAATGCGCGCAAGAGCTTCTTCAGATCGGCCGGTGTCCTGAACAAGCCAGAAGACATCGTTGCCTACGATGCGTGGGGCAGGGCATACAACGATGGCCAGTGCAACTATTTCTACCTGTTGCCGGGGCCACGGATCAACACCAGTTATCTCGGAATTCCTGCGTTGGACGTGTTCGGGTTCGCCCGGTCGGCTGCCTACAATCCGGCCTATTACGATCCTTCGATCCAGTATCAACCGTGGCTCCGGATCGTCAATGAGGCCGTTGAATCCTACCCGCCGTCCACCGCCAGTGCCGCGCTCATTGATCCTCGCAGGGCGGGTGAGAGCGACTATGTCGTGAATTTGACGGGCACCTACCTGGGTGCTCTGTCCTGGGACGTGCAGCGTATGCAGGACGGCATGTATGCGCCGCCGGGGCAGAGGTACAGCACCGTAAGCGATTCCGGACGCTTCAGTGCCGTGCAGGCCAATAAATTCGGAGCTTCTTGGACGTCGGCCGGCAATGCGTCGTTGGAGTACACGCCTGCGACGTTCTATATGCCCTTCAAGAGCAATGGCGATCCTTATCCGCAGTTGGCGGGGGCGCCCGATGCCTACGCCAACGCAGGCAACAACCGGACCAAGGTTCTGGATGCCTGTGGCAAGGGCTGCCACATGTGGAAGTACGTGCTCACGACCAGTGATGCGGCGGCGATGCAGAACTTCGCCAACTGGTTCACCTACTACGGCAATCGTAACCGCGCGATGATCGCGGGCATGACGCATGCATTGAATGTCAATGACATGTATGTCGGCTACTTCAAGATCAACGATTTCCAGAAGTACAACAGCTCAACGGATCCAGCGAAGCGTCTGGCGGTCCAGGACATGAGCCAGATGCCGCAGAAGACGCAGCTGTACAGTGACATGATTTCGCTGACGGCCAGTGGTGGTACGCCAAACCGCAACGCGGTCAACGCGGCCGGTCTGCAGTTCATGCGCACCGACGATGCTGCACCGATCAAGCTGTCCTGCCAGAAGAACGCGGTGATGCTCTTCACCGATGGCTACAGCAACAACGGCAATGGATTCCCGGCGAGCTCGATTCCCACGCCGGGCAATATCGACGGTGGTCTCGGGGCCCCGTTCTCGGATGGCTACTCACATACGATGGCCGACATCGCGACGTACTACTACGTCAATCCACTGCGCACCGACGACAGGATGCCGCTGGGGCAGGTGCCGGTACCGGAGCAGTGTGCGACCAGCACTGACAAGTCGCTGGACTGCAAGAAAGACCTGCATATCAACTTCTACGGCATCACCCTGGGAGCACGCGGCAATCTGTTCGATCCGGACAGGCAGCAGAATCCCTATACCGATTCGACGGTCTACAGCAACTGGCCGGATCGCCAGAACGACAACCCCAGCACCGTGGATGACATCTGGCACGCGGCGACCAATACCCGCGGCGAGTACATCAACGCGCGCACGCCGGCAGACATCACCACGGCCATGCGCCGGGTGCTGTCGTCGGTTACGTCCGGGCCGGCACCTTCGGGCAGCCAGGGCCTGACCGGTGCGCGCATCGGCACCGGCTCGCTGGCGGTCACGCCCCAGTTCGAAGTGGCCAACGAGGAAACCGATTGGTTCAGCCGCCTGAAGGCCTCCAAGCTCACGGTGAACAACACGACCCGCCAGACCGAGTACACGCAGGTGTGGGATGCGGCCGAGAAGCTGGGCGCGCAGCGTTCGCGCAACATCGTCGCGGCCAAGGGCAATGCGGCTGTCGTATTCAACAGCACCAACATCTCCTTCACCGATCTCTGCAGCAAGGACGAGAAGCAGTATCCAGGCATCGCACGCTGTGCCCCCACTGAGGCCGAAAAGCTGGGCGGGGATATCAGCACGGCGATTGCCTACCTGGGCGGCGATGCATCACGTGAAGTACGCAACTCGGGCGGTATCTACCGGACCCGTACCACCGTGCTGGGTGACATCGTGAACTCCAGTCCGGTGATCAGCTCGCCGCGCGATGACTATGGCTATCAGCGCATCAGCACTGACATGGCCACTTCGTATGCCACGTATCTGGCCCGCAAGCGCAGCAACGGCCGATACATGGTCTACGTCGGCGCCAACGACGGCATGCTGCATGCCTTCGATGGTGGCATGAACGGCAGCGGCGTGAGTGACAGTGCCGGTGGCAGCGAGACCTTTGCCTACATCCCCGGCACGGCGCTGGGGCACATGGCCAACCTGCTGTATCCCTACGTGGCGGCCAACAAGTCCGACCAGCGCTTCCGCCATCGCTATTACGTGGATGGACCGATTGCAGTGGCAGACGCGCAGATCGATGGCAAATGGGCCACGGCGCTGGTGGGTACGGCGGGCGCCGGTGGGCGCTCGGTGTTCGCGCTGGATGTGACCACCCCGTCCAGTTTCGGCACCGGCAACCGCCTGTGGGAAATCAGTGACGTGGCTCCGGGTCTGGATGCCACCGTGAAGGCCAACATCGGCCATGTTCTCGGCAAGCCGGTGATCGTGCCGGTGAAGGACGGGAACGGTGTGGCGTGGAAGGCGATCTTCGGCAACGGCTACAACAGCCTCAACCGCAAGGCGGTGCTGTTCGTGGTTGACCTCGGCTCTGGTGCGGTACGGATGATCAGCGCCAATGAGGCCGCGGCAACCGCGCCGGCCGGTGACAATGGCCTGGGCAACATCGTGGCGGTTGACCGTTGGCGTGCCGACAGCAGTGGTGGAACGGGACGTGTGCGCGGCCGCGATGGCCTGGCCGATACGGTCTACGCGGCCGACCAACGTGGTGCGCTCTGGAAATTCGACCTGGAAGATGCGGCGACGTCCGTCACCGCGCCGGTATTCACCACCGCGCGCCAGACCAACAACAACAACCAGGTATACCGCCAGCCGATCACCGGCGGGATGACCGCAGTGACCGGATCCGGCGGCGGTGTGATGCTGGTGCTGGGGACCGGCAGTTTCTCGTTCGACAATGATCCGCAGGACGTCACCGCGCAGTCCCTGTACGGTGTCAACGACACCAGCAAGGGGCAGCCCGAGACGACGATCGTACCGTCCGATCTGGTGGCCTATTCGGTGGCCACCAATGGAAAGCAGCGCTCGATCGCCGCCAAGCCGTTCAGCGGGGCCGCGCGTGGGTGGAGCATCGCGCTGCCGGGTTCCGGCGAACGCTTCGTCGGCAATCCTGCCGTGGCGTCGGGCACGGTGTTCATGCCCACCTACATGCCTACCTCGGGTGGTCGTGGTTGTTCGACCGAGGGCAGCAACTGGTTGTTCGGCCTCGACCCGGTCTCGGGTGGTGCATCGCTGGAACTTGCGCGTGTGGGATCCACTGACGGAAAGGCGTACGGATCCGGCACGGCAGCGGTCAGCCTGGATACCGGCGGCACCGCGCCGGTGAAGGACGTAAACGCTTCTGTGATGCCGCGCCTGGACAAGGGCGGTGGACGTGCCTGCTGGATGGCGATCAATGTGGCAGGTGCTCCGACGATGTACGTGCCTTACCCCTGCGGCCGCCAGTCCTGGCGTCAGATCCAGTAACGATCAACCAAGACGACCCCAATGAACCTGAACAGTGTTTCCAGTACAGTGCGACGCCCTCACCAGCAGCGCGGTTTCTCCCTCATCGAACTGATGATCGTGGTGATAGTGCTCGGCATCCTGGCGGCCATCGTCGTTCCCTCGTACCAGCAGTACATCCGACAGTCCCACCGTGGCGTGGCCAAAGCGGATCTGGTGGAGTACGCACAGCGCGCCGAGCGCTACTACTCGGTGAACAACACGTATTCCGGCTTCGCTCTGCCCAGCAAAGTGTCGCCGCGGGAGGGTGGGACCACGCGCTACGCGATCACGTTTGATGGCAAGGCGTCCTCGTTCACGCTGACTGCGACGCCCCAGGGCAACCAGACCAAGGACAGCTGCGGGACGCTGGGCGTGGACCAGGCCAACCGCAAAACCGCCAGCGGTACCGTTTCCGACTGCTGGTAAATCAGGTGTTGATCTTCCCGTAAACGGTCAGTACAATGCGCCTCCCCGCCCGAATAGCTCAGCCGGTTAGAGCACTTGACTGTTAATCAGGGGGTCGTTGGTTCGAGTCCAACTTCGGGCGCCAGATACTGCAGAAGCCGCGAGAAATCGCGGCTTTTGCTTTTTCAGGCCTGTCAGCAGGGCAGCGCGCGGTCGACGCGTTCGCTGCGGGTGCGGCCGCCGTTGTTGACCACCAGCCTGCCATGCAGTCGACTTCCCGCGCAGATGCGCAGGGTCAGATTGGCGCCGGGGCTGCGTCCGTCAGGCTGGAAGAAGAGCAACGGCCGTCCACTGCTGGTCTGTGCAACGATCGAGACATCTGAGCGGCCTTGATGATGGGCCAGGATGTCCTCCCTGGATTCCGGTGTGCCCCGCTTTCCGCCGCTGCGATAGATGATCCATCCGGCGCTCCAGTCGAGGGTGCAGTGCTCACCGTCATCGCTGGCGCACAGCCCGATCAGTTCCCGCCGCATCAGGGCTTCGCTGCGGGCACTGGAAAGGCTGGCGTGCAGGGTCAGTTGCAGGGCATCCGCGCGATGCCGCAACAACATCGGATGCAGGGCGGGCCAGCCTGCTGCCAGGAGCACGGCGAGTATGGCCACGACCACCAGCAGTTCGACCAGATGCATGCCTCGCGGCAGGGGAGGGCGGAGGAAGAGGGGGCGGCGCATGTGTCCAGACTCCCCGGCCGGCGCCGGTGCCGCCATCAGGCACCGCCGCGCCCGCCTGCCCGGAAACCCCTCAGCCGGCCGTCACTGCTTGCCTCGTATACTTACCTTTCCCGGGAACTGGCAACACCATGAGCGACCGTTTTGAACTCGTCTCGCCGTATTCGCCGGCAGGCGACCAGCCCGATGCCATCGCCAAGCTGACCAGCAATTTCGAGGCAGGCATCGCCAAGCAGACCCTGCTGGGCGTCACCGGCTCGGGCAAGACCTACACCATCGCCAATGTCATCCAGAACGTGCAGAAGCCGACGCTGATCATGGCGCCGAACAAGACGCTGGCGGCGCAGCTGTATGGCGAGTTCAAGGCGTTCTTCCCGCACAACGCGGTGGAGTATTTCGTCAGCTATTACGATTACTACCAGCCCGAAGCCTACGTGCCGTCGTCGGATACCTTCATCGAGAAGGACAGTTCGATCAACGAGCACATCGAGCAGATGCGGCTGGCCGCGACCAAGACCCTGCTGTCGCGCCCGGATGCGATCGTAGTGGCGACGGTGTCGGCCATCTATGGCCTGGGCGCGCCGGAAGACTACCTGTCGCTGCGCCTGATCCTGTCCAAGGGCGAGCGCATCGACCAGCGCGACCTGATCAATCACCTGACCCAGCTGCAGTACACGCGCAACGAGTACGAGCTGCAGCGCGGTACGTTCCGCGTACGCGGCGAGGTGATCGACGTGTTCCCGGCCGAGTCGGACAGCGAGGCGCTGCGCATCGAACTGTTCGATGGCGAGGTCGAGAAGATCACCCTGTTCGATCCGCTGACCGGTGAGACGATGCGCAACCTGATGCGCTTCACGGTCTACCCGAAGACCCACTATGCAACCACGCGCGAACGCGTGCTGGCAGCAGTGGAAACCATCAAGGTCGAGCTGAAGGAGCGGCTTGAGCAGCTGTATGCGCAGAACAAGCTGGTCGAAGCGCAACGCCTGGCCCAGCGCACCCAGTTCGACATCGAGATGATGGCCGAGGTCGGCTTCTGCAACGGCATCGAGAACTACTCCCGGCACCTCACCGGCAAGAATGCCGGCGAACCGCCACCGACCCTGTTCGATTACCTGCCGCCCGATGCGCTGCTGGTGATCGACGAATCGCACGTGACCATCCCGCAGATCGGCGCCATGTTCAAGGGCGATCGTTCGCGCAAGGAGACGTTGGTGGAGTTCGGTTTCCGCCTGCCGTCGGCGCTGGACAACCGTCCACTGCGCTTCGAGGAATGGGAAGAGCGCTGCCCGCGTAGCATCTATGTGTCGGCGACGCCGGGACCGTACGAGTATCGGGAGGCCGGCGAAGAAATCACTGAGCTGGTGGTGCGGCCGACCGGCCTGATCGACCCGGTGGTGGAGATCCGCCCGGTCGGCACCCAGGTCGATGATCTGATGAGCGAAGCCAACGAGCGCATCAAGGCTGGCGACCGCGTGCTGGTCACCACCTTGACCAAGCGCATGGCCGAGAACCTCACCGAATATCTCACCGAACATGGCATCCGCGTGCGCTACCTGCACTCGGACGTGGATACCGTCGAGCGTGTGGAAATCATCCGCGATCTGCGCCTGGGCAAGTTTGACGTGCTGGTGGGCATCAACCTGCTGCGCGAAGGCCTGGACATGCCCGAGGTGTCACTGGTGGCGATCCTGGACGCGGACAAGGAGGGCTTCCTGCGCTCCACCGGCTCGCTGATCCAGACCATCGGCCGCGCCGCGCGCAACGTTCGCGGCAAGGCGATCCTGTACGCCGACAAGATCACCCGCTCGATGCAGGCGGCGATCGACGAGACCGACCGCCGTCGTGCCAAGCAGGTCGAGTACAACGAGGAGCACGGCATCGTGCCGCGCTCGGTGGCGCGCCCGATCGTCGACGTGCTGGAAGGTGCACGTTCGGATGCAGCCGAGAAAGAGGCGAAGAAGGGTAAAGGCAAGGGCAAGGCCGGCGTGGCCGAGGAAGCGGCCGATTATCGTTCGCTCAGCCCGGCCCAGCTGGCGGCCCGGCTCAAGGCGCTGGAGCAGAAGATGTACCAGCACGCCAAGGACCTGGAATTCGAGGACGCCGCGCGCGTGCGCGACCAGATCCGGCAGCTGAAGGAGGCCAGCCTCGGCTGAACGCGGCAGTGCAGCATCATCTTCACAAAAGTATTGCGCTCAACCGCCGGCATCCGTAATATACGCGGCCTGCACCGACGCATTCGCGGAAATGCAGAAGCAATACGGGCGGTTAGCTCAGCGGTAGAGCACTACCTTGACATGGTAGGGGTCACAGGTTCGAACCCTGTACCGCCCACCACGAAGTCCTCGCAGGAGGGTTGTCGTGAACTGCAAAGCCCGGCCCTGGCGCCGGGTTTTTACGTAGCAAGGCCAGCTTTCGGGCGGCAAGAACAAGATGGGCGGTTAGCTCAGCGGTAGAGCACTACCTTGACATGGTAGGGGTCACAGGTTCGAACCCTGTACCGCCCACCACCTGGCTCCCGGCACTGCCGGTGCAGCGGTGGATTACGATGAAAGCCGGCCCTGGGCCGGCTTTTCTCGTTTTTGGCATCGGCCACAGTTGCACATGGTCAGTGCTGCACGACCAGGTCTTCGACGCTGATCATCCGCTGCAGCTTCCAGTGACCGTCCACGCGCTCCCAGAGCTGGGCAACGCGAACCGTCGCGCCACGCGTGGGCTGGGCATCGGCGGGGGCGTGTTGCAGGGGCTGGTTGGCCAGCCGCAGGACCCGGTCCTGGCGCAGCCGGTACAGCAGCAGGGAGGGCGAGCCGCAATCCTGTCGTGCGGCTTCCGGCTGCTGGGTTTCGGCAAGCAGGATCTGGCTGCGAAGGGCCTCTTCAGTGGGCTCGTTGCCAGCGCTGAACAGGCTGGAGAGCAGCAGCATCAAGGCAAGCATCGGCATGGCACGGTGCTCCAGCGGGAAAGTGCACGCAGGCTGGCATGACATGTGGGGTGCTGCAGCCGGCCTGCGACGAAGGCCGGAATTGAACCGCCAAAGACGGCCGGGGAGCGATGAATCCGGGCCGTGCAGGCGTAGACTCCGGTCTACCGCGCAATCGCGCCGTCACTGCAAGGAGCTGCCGCATGAGCGATCACGTCCCGGTTTCCAGGCCCAATCCGTTTTTCGAACTGCTGTTCGGCGGCAACATGCTGGAAGGCACGTTCAAGGCGGTGATCTGGGTGGCCCTGCTGGCGGCGGTACTGGCCTGGACCACCTTCCGCTGAGTGGAAACCGCACGGCGCGGCACGGGGGCATGCGCCGGCACTGAACGCTGGAGATCAGGCGCTGAAGGCCTGCCGCAGGCTGCGCAGCGTCGCCTGGCGATGTTCCTTGGCCGTCGCTTCGCCCATTTCCAGTTCCTGCAGGCGCAGCCCGACCAGGGTCATCGACAGCGCGTAGCCGCGTGCCGCATCGGCCACGCGGGACAGGCCCAGCGCCCGTCGTGCCAGTGCGTTCACGTGCTCAAGGTCGGGCATGAGGACGAGGTAGGCGCGCTCGGCGCTGTCCAGGTCGGGCGCACGCAGGATCGCGTGCGCTTCGGTGGTGGGGGAGACGGAGGCCATGTGGGGTGTCCTTGTCCGTAACGGGCGCTCGATCAGAACGAGCGCATCAGGGAAACGAAGGCTGACGTCTGTGTACCGCGTCGCGCCATCGGGCTGTCCTTCACTGCATCACCGAACCATTGGTTGGCGACCACGCCGGTCGCGCGCCACTTCGTGCCCAAGGGCGTGCTCACCGCGATCTGCAGGCTCGGCGACGTCGCGCTGCCCGGGTTGTAGGCGGCAAGCCCCGAGCGCACTGCTTCCGCGTCGCTGATGCCGTAGTAGTAGTCGAGCAGGCGTGCACTGGAATGCACCACACCCACCCGGGGCACCCAGGTGAAGCGTCCGGCCTGGATCGGATAGCTGTAATGCAGGCGCGATTCAATGCCGCCGCCATGGCCGGTGACCTCGCGCATCACGCTGGCTTCGACGATGCCCCAGTCAGCGCTGTATTCGCCGTTGAGGCCGGCCATGGCCGACATCTGCCGGCTGTGCAGGCGGCGCAGCTGCGGATCGTTCACGTCGTCGGTCTTGAAGCGCAGCGTGTACGGGGTGACCGCAGCCGACAGGCGCAGGCCCTGGCCCTTGTACAGGTACATGCCCAGCGAGCCGGGGCTGGCGAAGAAGCGCTGGCCCTGCCAGGCAATGGACGGTACGACCAGCGGCTTGACGTCATAGTGGGCGTAGGCCCCAGAGGTCGCCCCTGCGCTTATACCGGCCTGCACGCCCGGGTTCTGCTCGCCGGCGTACGCTGCCAGTGGCAGGCCAATGGCGGCGGAGAACAGCAACGGGCGCAGCAGTTTCGGGGGCAGCGACGGCATCGATCAACCACTTTGCGGGGGATGGCTGCGCATGGTGAGGGCTCAACATTGTCAGAACATTGCGCCGGTGCAATCGGCACGCCTGGGGGAAAAAGCTGGCGGCAGGCACTATGATCGGCACCGTTTCCGTAACCGAGCCGCTGATGCGCATCCTCCTGGTCGAAGACGATCCCGATCTGTCCCGTGCCCTGCAATCGGGCCTGGAGCGGCAGGGCGTGGTCGCCGACGTGGTCGGCAGCCTGGCCGAGGCGGCGATCGCATTGCGCGAGCCGGTGCACCAGCTGATGCTGCTCGACCGGCAGCTGCCCGATGGCGATGGCGCAGGTTTCGTCGCCACCGCGCGTTCGCTGCGGCCGAACCTGGCGGTGATCATGCTGACCGCCAAGGGCACGTTGTCGGACAAGGTTGAAGGACTGGATGTCGGCGCCGATGACTACCTGGTCAAGCCGGTGGCGATCGAGGAGCTGATGGCGCGCATCCGCGCGGTGTCGCGGCGGCCGTCGGCGATGGTGACGCCGAGCCTGCACCTGGGCCGGCTGGAATTTGACTTCGAGTCGCTGCAGGCGCAGGTGGAGGGCCAGCCGCTGGCGTTGCCACGGCGCCAGGTGCTGGTGCTGCAGGCATTGGCGATGCGGCAGGGGCGGACCGTCACCCGCAGCGCGCTGGAGGCGGCGGTGTACGGGTTCGATGATGAGATTCAGTCCAATGCGCTCGACGCGCATATATCCAAGCTGCGCAAGGCGCTGCAGCAGGCCGGGGCGGGCGTGGAAATTCATGTGATCCGCGGTGTCGGCTATCTGCTGGCGGAGGGCTGAGATGGCGCGTCCGATCCGTTCCATCACGCTGGGTCTGGCCTGGCGCCTGTTCCTCGCGCAGGCCTTCACCGTGCTGTTCGCGGTGGTCGCGCTGATCCTGACCTGGGGCGACAAGGACACCTGGGGCATGGACATGTTCATGGCCGAGGCAGTCGCCAAGGCGGTGCACAGCGACGGCGGCCATTTGGTCCTGGACGAAGCGCGCTGGCGCAGGCTGGACGCGGAGGCAGGCGGTAACCTGTGGTTCGCGGCCGTCGATGACAAGGGCGTTTGGCTGGAGCGCGGCACGATCCCTGCGATCCACGCACCGCTGCTTGCGCGTCTGCCGACGCTGGGTGCCACCGAGCTCGGCTCGCTGGTGCCGCCGTACCTGGACGTGGCGCGGGTGATGATCCGCAAGGAAGATGGTCGCCGCATCACGGTGATGGTCGGTGGCGCGCCGAAGGGCGGCCTGCTGGATGGCGCGCTGATGGTGCTGCGCCTGATCGGCCTGTGGTTCTTCCTGCCGTTGATCGTGGTCACGCTGCTGGTGATGCCGACGGTGATCCACCGCGCGATGCGCGGGGTGCGCCGCTCCGCGCAGCAGGCCAAGGAGCTGGATATCGGCCAGCCGGGTGCGCGTCTGGATGCGCAGCTGGTGTCGACCGAGGTCGCACCGCTGGTGGAAGCCTTCAACGACGCAATCGACAAGGTGCAGCAGGGGTATGCCGCGCGTGACAAGTTCCTCGCCGATGCCGCGCACGAACTGCGCGTGCCGATCGCAGTGGTGCAGGCGCGGCTGTCGCAGCTGCCGCAGGGCGAGTTGAAGTCGCAGCTGTTGACCGATGTCGCCCGCCTCGGCAACGTCGCCGAGCATCTGCTCGACCTGCAGCGGCTCGATCGCAATGTCGGCGCACTGCAGCAGCTGGACCTGGCGCTGCTGGTACGCGAAGCGGCCGCGGATCTTGCGCCGTTGGTGGTCGGCGCCGGCTATGGCTTTGAAGTGGATGCGCCGGAAGTGCCGGTGTGGATCCACGGCGACAGCCTGGCGCTGGGGCGGGTGATCGCCAACCTGGTCCACAACGCCATCGTCCATGGTGGCGGGCGCGGAACCATCTGCGTACGGCTGGACGCGCGCGGCCTGCTGGAAGTCAGTGACCAGGGTGCCGGCATTCCGGTCGGTGACCGCGAAGCGATCTTCGAGCCGTTCCATCGGCTGCGTGCGGCCGGCAGTGGTAGTGGCCTGGGCCTGCATCTGGTCAAGGAGATCGTGCAGCACCATGGCGGATCGGTCAGCGTCGGCGAGGCGGCCGGTGGTGGCGCCAGTTTCCGTGTCAATTTCCATCGCGGTAGCGTCCGCCGCTGACGCCAATACGGGCTAAAACCCGATAGGCAAGCTGCTGCCCCGGCGCCAGGCTGGGGTGATGGTCGTCGAACGATCCGCCCCACCGCTGTTTGGCAGTGGTTGTGCCGCCGGTCTGGTGCTGGGTGCGCTGGCCTGCGTGCAGCTGCCGGTGCTGCCGCCGTTGTGGCTGTGCATGCCGTTGGCCATTGCCAGCGCCACAGGCTGGATCGTGCCTTGGCGCGGCCGCGCCTGGGCGGCTGCACTGTTCGGCCTGTCGTGGGCGGCATTGCACGGACACTGGGTCCTGCAGGACCAGCTTCCACCCGGAGGGCCGGCGCAGGGCGTGCAGGTCCTTGGCCGAGTGGTTGATCTTCCACACAGTGGCCCCGGCTATACCCGTTTCGTGTTGAAGGTCGACGAGGCCGATGCGCTGCCCTCCTTGCGTGGCAAGCGCCTGCAGATCACCTGGAACGATCCATGGCGTGGACCGCCTGCGAGCGGCACCGATGGTGGGCGCCATGCGGTTCAAGCTGGCGCGCACTGGGAGCTGTCGCTGCGGGTGCGGGCACCGCGTTCGCGGATCAATCCTGGAGGCTTTGACGGCGAGCGCCATGCATTGCTGCGGGGTATATCCGGCACCGGTACGGTGCGCGATCCGGCGAGTGCGCGTGAGCGGCGACCCGCGCACGGCCTGCCGGCCTGGCGCGAGCGCAGCAGTGCTGCCATCGCCACCCAGGTTGCCCATCCTGCCGCTCGCTTCGTACAGGCGCTGGCACTGGGCGATACCCGCGGCTTGTCCGATACCGACTGGGAACACCTGCGCGCTCTGGGCCTGACCCATCTGGTCGCCATCTCCGGATTCCATGTCGGTGTGGTTGCCGGCTTTGGCGTGATGTTGTGCCGGGGCCTGTGGTGGCTGTGCCCATGGTTGGCCCGCCGCTGGCCAAGGCCGCAGGCGGCCGCGTGGGGCGCCGCATTGGCGGCGGTAATCTACGCGGTGGTCGCCGGCGGCGCGTTGCCCACGGTGCGCGCCGCGCTGATGATCGGCGTGGTTGCGTTGGCCCGCGCCGGGCGTCGTCCGGTCGGTGCGGGGCAGGGGTTGGCACTGGCTGCCGTGGTGATGCTGCTGCCGGCACCGCTGTCGGTGCTGGCCGCCGGTTTCTGGCTCAGCTTCGGTGGCGTGCTGTGGCTGCTGTGGTGCCTGCCCCGCAGCGGGCCGGAGGGCGTCGGTGCTGGCCTGCGCGGATTCCTGGCCGCCCAGGGGGTGGCCAGCCTCGGCCTGCTGCCGTTGTGCGTGGCGCTGTTTGGCGGCACTGCCCGCTTGGGCCCGCTGGTCAACCTGCCGATCATCCCCTGGTGGACGCTGCTGGTAGTGCCGCTGTCGCTGCTGGGGACCGGGTTGCATGCGCTGCACGACGGGGCGGGGCGCTGGGCATGGCGCGCCGCTGCTGGGCTGTTCGAGCTCAGCTGGCAGGCCCTGCAGCAGCTGGCCCTGCATCCGCAGGCGATGTGGTGGCTGGCCGAGGCGCCGCGCTGGGCGGTACCCGCAGCGTTGCTGGGGGTGTTCTGGTGGCTGCTGCCGCGCGGGAACGGCGGCGGCCTGGCCGGCCTGCTGTTATGCCTGCCGCTGCTGTGGCCGGCACGTGAGACACCGGCGGAAGGGGAGCTGGAACTGCTGGTGCACGATGTTGGCCAGGGCACGGCGGTGCTGCTGCGCACCGCGCGGCACGCGCTCTGGTACGACGTCGGGCCGCCGACCGGCGGCGATGGCAACGAGCGGATCCTGGTCCCGGCCCTGCGCGCGCTGGGGCAGGCGCCGCCGCAGCAGGTGATGCTCAGCCACGATCACCTCGACCACACCGGCAGCCTGCCCAGCCTGCGTCGCCAGCTGCCGGGGCTGCAGCTGCTGGCGCCACCGGGCAGCGCTATCGCCGGTACCCGGCCGTGCCAGCAGGGGCTGCGCTGGCAGTGGGACGGGGTCGATTTCCAGGTGCTGCACCCGGCGCCCGGCAGCCGCCACGCCGAGAACGAGGACAGCTGCGTGCTGCGCATCTCCAGCCGCCATGGCGTGGTGCTGCTGGCCGGCGATATCGGTCAGCCGGCCGAGCAGGCGCTGCTGCTGGCGTCCCCAACGGCACTGAAGGCGGACGTGGTGCTGGTGCCGCACCATGGCAGCGGCGGCAGCTCCAGCGCGCCGTGGGTGGCCGCGGTAGCACCACGGCTGGCGCTGGTTTCGGCCGGCCACCAGAACCGCTTCGGCCATCCCCGCCCGGACGTGGTCCGGCGCTGGCAGGCGCAGGGGGCCGAAGTGCTGGCCACGGCCGATTCCGGTGCAATCCGCGTATGGCTTGGCGCACAAGGGCTGCAGCTGCGTGAACAGCGTATCCACGCATCCCGGTGGTGGGATGCCGCTGGGCGGGCGCGGTCGGCTGCTATCCTATCGCCGATTGAACAAGCGGCCGCTGGGCCGGAGGGTTGAAACGTGTGGGAACTGGTCAAGGCCGGTGGCTGGCCGATGGTGCCGCTGCTGCTGTTGGGCGTACTGGCTTTGGCGATCATCCTGGAGCGTTTCTGGTCCCTGCGGCGTACTGAAGTGCTGCCGCCCGGCCTCGGCCAGGAAGTGCGCAACTGGGCGGCACGCGGCAAGCTCGACCCGGCCCACCTGCAGACCCTGCGCAGCAACTCGCCGCTGGGCGCGCTGCTGGCCGCTGCGCTGGAAGCGCGCAACCGGCCGCGTGACCAGATCCGTGAACGCATCGAAGACACCGGCCGCCACCTGGTGCACCGCATGGAACGCTTCCTCAACGCGCTGGGCACCATTGCTTCGGCCGGCCCGTTGCTGGGCCTGCTGGGCACGGTGATCGGCATGATCCAGATGTTCCTGGGCATCCTCGACCACGGCGTGGGTGATGTGAACCAGCTGGCCGGTGGCATCGGCAAGGCGCTGGTGTGCACCGCCACCGGCATGATCGTGGCCATTCCGGCACTGATGTTCCACCGCTACTTCAAGGGCCGCATCCACGGCTATGTGGTGGAGATGGAGCAGGAAGCCAGCGCGCTGCTGGATACGCTCGACGGCCGTCCCGGGGTGTTGAACCCGGCCCCGGCCGCACGTCCAGCCAATGCTGCCACGGCAAAGGCCTGATCGATGCGTATCGGCAACGACCGATCCCAGGATGAGCCGCATATCGACCTGGTGCCGCTGATCGACGTCATCCTGGTGCTGATCATCTTCTTCGTGGTCACCACCACCTTCGATGCGCGCTCGACGCTGCAGGTGCAGCTGCCGACCGCCAGCGATCAGCCCAGCAACGAACCGCCGCGCTCGCTCAGCGTGTTGATCAACGCCGAAGGCCGCTATTTCATCAATGACCAGGAAGTGCTGCGCAGCGACGTCGAGTCGGTCAAGCAGACCATCGCCGCCGTGGCCGGCAGCGACCGCACGCAGCCGGTGCTGTTACGCGCCGACGCACGCACTCCCTACCAGGCCGTGGTGACCGCGCAGGATGCGCTGGGTCAGCTCGGTTTCCGCCGTATTGCCATTGCAACAGCACCCGAGGTGCGTCCATGAGTTCCAAACACGCGCCGGTGTGGCCGATCTACAAACGTCTGTTGGGGTATACCCGCGCCTACTGGGGCCTGATGGTTGCCGCCGTCATCGCCATGGTGGTGGAGTCGGTGGCCGGCTACCACTTCACCAAGCTGATGGAGCCGCTGGTCAATCGCGGCTTCGTCAATCCCGAGCCCAGAATGGCGGTGATCCTGCCGCTGACCATCCTCGGCCTGTTCCTGATGCGCAGTGCCGCCACCTGGGTCAGCGACTACGCGCTGGCCAAGACCGGCCGCAGCGTGGTGCGCGACCTGCGTGAGCAGGTGCTGGCCAAGTACCTGCACCTGCCGTCCTCGCATTTCGATACGGAATCGACGCCGGTGATGGTCAGTCGCCTGAATTTCGACACCGAGCAGGTCACCCAGGCCAGCGCCGATGCGCTCAAGACCGTGGTGGCAGATACCCTGACCATCATCGCCATGCTGGCAGTGATGCTGCAGATGAGCGTCAAGGTCACCGTGGCGATGCTGGTGGTGGTGCCGATGATCGGCGTGATCGTGTCCTACGTCGGCAAGCGCTACCGCCGTATCAGCCGCGGCATCCAGGACGGCATGGGTACGATGGCGCAGACCGCCGAGCAGTCGCTGGCCGCGCAGCAGGAAGTGAAGGTGCACGGCACCCAGCAGCATGAGATGTCGCGTTACTCGCGCCTGGCCAACCGCATGCTGGCACTGAACATGAAGGTGGAAATCACCCGTGCCGGTGCCTCCAGCGTGGTCCAGTTCCTGGCTGCGCTGGCCCTGGCGGTGATCGTCTGGGTGTCGACCCGTGAAGCCTTGGCGGGGCGCCTGAACGCCGGCCAGTTCATGGGCCTGATGATCTCGATGACCGCGATCATTCCGTCGCTGCGCCGGTTGACCAGCGTGCAGTCCTCGATTTCCCGTGGCGTGTCCGCTGCCGAGCGCCTGTTCGACATCCTCGACATGCCGGTCGAGCGCGACGAAGGCCGCAATGCAGCGCAGCGCGTACGCGGCGAACTGGCCTTCGAGCACGTCATGCTGCGCTACCGCGAAGACAGTGGCATTGCCCTGGATGACATCAGCTTCGTCGCCAAGCCGGGCACGGTCACCGCCATCGTCGGCCGTTCCGGCAGTGGCAAGACCAGCCTGATCCGGCTGGTGCCGCGCTTCTACGAGCCCAGCGGCGGGCGCATCACGCTGGATGGTGTGGCGCTGGACGACTATCCGTTGGCCGACCTGCGCCGCCAGGTGGCAATGGTCGGGCAGAAGGTCATGCTGTTCGACGACACCATCGGCGCCAACATCGCCTATGGCATGGACGCGACCGACGAACAGATCCGTGCGGCGGCCGAAGCGGCCAATGCGTGGGAGTTCATCGCGCGCATGCCGCAGCAGCTGCAGACCCCGGTCGGCGAGAACGGCGCGCTGTTGTCCGGCGGTCAGCGCCAGCGCCTGGCGATCGCCCGCGCGATCCTGCGCGATGCGCCGATCCTGATCCTCGACGAAGCCACCGCCGCGCTCGACAACGAATCCGAGCGCCTGGTGCAGGACGCGCTGCAGCGCCTGATGCCCGAGCGCACCACGCTGGTCATCGCGCACCGCCTGTCGACCATCGAGCATGCCGACCAGGTGCTGGTGATGGACCACGGCCGCATCGTCGAGCGTGGCACCCACAAGGAGCTTCTGACCATGGGCGGCCTGTACCAGCATCTGCACAGCATGCAGTTCCGCGAAAGGCAGGACTGATGGCCGGCAAGGGTACCCAGACCCCGCCGTACTGGTACGACGGCAGCCCGGTTCCGTGGGCGATGCGCCTGCTGGCGCCGCTGTACGCCGGTGTCACCGCGTTGCGCCGGCGTGCCTACCGGCGCGGCTGGCGCAAGCACTACACGCTGCCGGTGCCGGTCATCGTGGTAGGCAACATCACCGCCGGTGGCACCGGCAAGACGCCGCTGACCATCGCGCTGGTGGAGCGCCTGCGAGCCGCTGGCTGGAAGCCGGGCGTGGCCAGCCGTGGCTACGGCCGCGAAGACGCCGACAAACCGCTGTGGGTGCAGGCCGACACGCCGACCGCCAAGGGCGGTGACGAGCCGGTGCTGATCGCCTGGAAGACCGGCGTGCCGGTGCGGGTGGACCGCGACCGAGTGGCTGCAGGCAAGGCCCTGATCGAAGCCGGTTGCGACGTGATCGTCTGCGACGACGGCCTGCAGCACTATCGGCTGGCGCGCGACATCGAGATTGAAGTAGTCGATGCCCAGCGCCGCTACGGCAATGGCCGGATGATCCCGGCCGGGCCGCTGCGCGAACCGGTCAGCCGTGCCAGCGAATGCGACTTCCGTGTAGTGAATCTGGGCCAGGCCGACGAAGAGACCGCGACGCAGGCCTGTGGCTTCGGCCAATGGCCGATGGCGCTGCACATCGACAGCGCGCAGCCACTGGCCGGTGGCCGTGCGCGCCCACTGGCGTACTTCAAGGGCCAGCGCGTGCACGCCGTGGCCGGTATCGCGCATCCGCAGCGCTTCTTCGACATGCTGCGCGCGCGTGGCATCGGCGTGGTGCCGCATGCCTTCGCCGATCATCAGGCCTACCAGCCGCAGGACCTGTCCTTCGGCAGCCAGCTGCCGGTGCTGATGACCGAGAAGGACGCGGTGAAATGCCGTGCGTTTGGCAATGATTGGCACTACGCGGTTCCGCTGCGTGCCGAGCTGCCTGCCGCGTTCTGGGTGGCGCTGACCGACCGCCTGGACAAGCTGCGACCGAACTGAGTGGCGCAGCGGCGCTTGCATTCACGCGCCGCCGGCCGCATTCCCGTTGTAACGAGCCTGCCGAGTACCGCCCGCATGACCGAATTCGTCGTCGCCATTCCGGCCCGCTATGCCGCCTCGCGGCTGCCGGGCAAGCCGCTGCGCCTGCTGGGCGGTGAGCCGCTGGTGCTGCATGTGGCGCGCCGCGCGCTGCAGGCCGGTGCCGGCGAGGTCTGGGTCGCCACCGACGATCAACGCATCGCCGACGCACTGTCCGGCCTGGCCGAAGTGAAGGTGGCGATGACCGCCGCTTCGCATGCGTCCGGCACCGACCGCCTGGCCGAATGCGCGCGCATTGCCGGCTGGGCCGACGACACCGTTGTGGTCAATCTGCAGGGCGATGAGCCGTTCGCACCCGCGGCCGGCATCCGTGCGGTGGCCGAGGCACTGGTCGGTGGCAATGCGCCGATGTCGACCCTGGCGACCACTGTTGAAGACGCGCACACCCTGTTCGACCCCAATGTGGTCAAGCTGGTACGCAACGTGCGCAACGAGGCGATGTACTTCAGCCGCGCACCGATCGCCTGGCACCGCGATGGTTTCGCGCGCAGCCGGGACACGTTGCCGGAGGGCCATGCCTGGCTGCGCCACATCGGCATCTACGGCTACCGTGCCGGTTTCCTGCAGCAGTTCGCCGCGATGCCGCCGGGCCGGCTGGAGCAGGTCGAGTCACTGGAGCAGCTGCGCGTGCTGGAAGCTGGCTATCCGATCAGCGTGGCGATCTCGCCGGAACCGTTCCCGCCCGGCATCGACACCCCGGAAGACCTGGAGCGCGCCGAAGTGCTGCTGCAGGCAATGGCCGCACGATGAAGCTGCTGGTCGTCTGCCTCGGCAACATCTGCCGTTCGCCGATGGCCGAAGGTGCGCTGCGCGCACGCCTGGAGGCCTCGCCGCTGGCGGGGCGGGTGCAGGTTGATTCGGCGGGCACCGGCGACTGGCACGTGGGTGAGCCGCCCGACCGGCGCGCGATCGCCTGCGCGGCCGGGCACGGCGTGGGCATTGGCAGCCTGCGTGCGCGCCAGCTGCAGGCCGTGGATTTCGACCGCTTCGACTGGATTCTGTGCGCCGACGAAGCCAACCTGCGCGATGCAGGTCGCCTGGCCACACCCGCCCAGCGCGAACGCCTGGCGCTGTACCTGCCGTGGTCCGGCGGAGAGGGCCGGGTCGCGATCCCGGACCCCTACACCGGCGGCAACGATCACTTCGAACAGGTCTGGACACTGGTCGACGATGCTGCAAAACGTGCCGTGGCACGACTGTTGCATGACGCCGACTCCGGCATAATCGGGCCATGAACGTCCAGCCCGTCCCGGACCTGCCCGAGTTCGCCACCTGGCTCAATGCCACCCCCTGCACCCTGACCGAACTGCGCGGTCGGCCGGTGGCGCTGTTGTTCGTCAACGCGGCTTCCGCCTGGAGCGCGCAACGCCTGGCCGAGTTCGGCCAATGGCTGTCGCGCCACCCCGGCAAGCTGCAACCGCTGGTGCTGCAGGTGCCTCGCTTCGATTTCGAACGCGAGGCCGGTGCCGCACTGAAGCTGCTGCGCCGCCAGGGGCTGACGATGCCGGTGCTGCTTGATGCCGACTGGGATGGCTGGCGCCGCTTTGGTGTCACCGCCTGGCCGACCATGGTGCTGCTGGATGCGCAGGGGCGCGAACAACAACGGCTGGTCGGGCAGGGCGCGCCGGGTGAACTGGAGCGTGCCTTGAATGCACTGTGCGAGGGCGCGCCATCGGCGCCGCCGCGCGGTGGCAGCGAACTGCATCCGGAGCCGCGCCACGCGCTGCGCTTCCCGCTCGGCCTGGCGGTCAGCACCGAACGCCTGTACATCGCCGACAGCGGCCATCACCGCATCCTCGAATGCAGCCACGGTGGCCGCATCCTGCGCCAGTTCGGGCTGGGTACCGCCGATTTCATGGATGGCAACCTCGCCGAGGCGGCCTTCCACCGCCCGCAGGCGCTGGTGCTGGAGCGCGATTCGCTGTACGTCGCCGACACCGGCAACCATGCCGTGCGCCGCATCAACCTGTTGACCGGGATCGTCGATACCCTGTGCGGCAACGGCCGTCCCGGTGCGCCGGTGGAAGGTCCGGTCGCACAGGCCAGGCAGGTGTCGCTGGATCATCCGGTCGGCCTGGCCATCGCCGACAACCAGCTGCACATCGCCATGGCCGGCGACAACCGCATCTGGAGCTACCACCTGGGCCAGCGCAGCCTGCAGTGGCGCGCCGGCAGCGGTTCCATCGACGAACGCGATGGTAGCGGCCACCTGGCTGCCTTTGCCCAGCCCACCGCACTGGCCGTGGTGCAGCAGGTGCTGTACGTGGCCGACGCGTTGGGTTCCTCGATCCGTGCGCTGCAGCTGCGTGGCGACCTGGTGCAGACGCTGGTCGGGCAGGGGCCCTGGCGCTTCGGCAATGAGGACGGCCCGCGCACCCAGGCCAGCCTGCAGTTTCCGCAGGCGATGGCACTGAGCCCGGATGCGCCGCTGCTGTGGATCGCGGATACGGGCAACGGCCGCCTGCGCACCCTGCGCCTCGGCGGTGGTGAACTGACCACCCAGCCGCTGCCGCGCCGCCTGCATGGTCCGGCCGGTCTGGCAGCCGGTGCGGGCGCGGTGTGGATCGCCGAGACCGATGCCCACGCCGTGCTGCGTTTCGACCCCGACAGCGGCGTGCTCAGCGAAGTCCCGATCAGCGAATGACCGACGTATCCGCTCCGGTCTTCGACGGCAAGGCCTTCGCGGCCCAGCTCAGCACCGCCCCCGGCGTGTACCGCATGTACGCTGCCGACGACACCCTGTTGTACGTAGGCAAGGCGCGCGCGCTGCGCAACCGTGTCGGCAGCTACTTCAACGGCAGCCCGAAGAACGCGCGGATCATGTCGATGATCTCGCAGATCACGCGCATGGACGTGACCGTGACGCGCTCGGAAGCCGAGGCGTTGCTGCTGGAAAACCAGCTGATCAAATCGCTGTCGCCGCGCTACAACGTCTCGCTGCGCGACGACAAGACCTACCCGCATGTGCTGCTGACCCGCGAGGACTGGCCGCGCATCGCGCTGCATCGTGGGCCGCGTGCCATTCCCGGTCGCTACTTCGGGCCGTACCCCGGCGTTACCGCCGTGCGCGAAACGCTGAACCTGATGCACAAGCTGTTCAAGCTGCGCAGCTGCGAGGACAGCGTGTTCCGCAACCGCTCGCGGCCGTGCCTGCAGTACCAGATCGGTCGCTGCAGTGCGCCGTGCGTGGAGCTGGTGCCGGCGCCGGAGTACGCCGAATCGGTGCGCCGCGCCGCGCTGTTCCTGGAAGGCAAGAGCGACGAGCTGACCCGCGAACTGGGCGAACAGATGCAGGCCGCCAGCGAGGCGCTGGAGTTCGAGCAGGCCGCACGCCTGCGCGACCTGATTTCTTCACTGCGCAGCATGCAGACCCGCCAGTACGTGGATGGCCGCGCCGCCGACCTGGACGTGCTGGCCGTGGCCATGCAGGGCTCGCAGGCCTGCGTGCTGCTGCTGGCCTTCCGTGATGGTCGTAATCTCGGCACCCGCCCGTTCTTCCCGCGCACCAATGGCGAAGAAAGCCCGGAAGAAGTGCTGGCCGCCTTTGTCTCGCAGTACTACATCGAATTCGAACCGCCGCGCGAGATCCTGCTGGACCGCGAGATTCCCGACGCCGACCTGCTGGTCGCCGCGCTGTCGGCCTCGGCCGAGCGCAAGGTGCAGCTGAAGTGGAACGTGCGCGGCGAGCGCGCCGGCTACGTGGAACTGGCCAGCCGCAACGCGCAGCTGACCCTGGCCACCGAACTCAACAGCCGCAATGCGCAGCACGCGCGCAGCGATGCCTTGCGCGACATGCTGGGTCTGGCAGAGCCGGTCAAGCGGGTCGAATGCTTCGACATCAGTCATACGCTGGGCGAGGCCACCGTGGCGTCGTGCGTGGTGTTCGACGCCGCCGGCCCGGTGCGTGCGCAGTACCGCCGCTTCAACATCAGCGGCATCGAGCCGGGCGACGATTACGCCGCCATGCGCCAGGCCATCGACCGCCGCTTCCGCCGTGCAGTGGAAGAGCAGGGCGTGCTGCCGGACGTGCTGCTGATCGATGGTGGTGCCGGCCAGCTTGCGCAGGCGCAGGCCGCGCTGGCCGACCTCGGCGTGGAAGGCGTGCTGCTGGTGGGCGTGGCCAAGGGCGTGGAGCGCCGTGCCGGCCACGAAGCGCTGGTGATGCCCGATGGCCGCGAGCTGCGTCCTGGCGCGGCCAACCCGGCGCTGCAGTTCATCCAGCAGGTGCGCGACGAGGCCCACCGCTTCGCCATCACCGGGCACCGCGGCCGCCGCCAGAAGGCACGGATGACCAGCAAGCTGGAGGACATTCCCGGTATCGGCCCGCGCCGCCGTGCCAGCCTGCTCAAGCATTTCGGTGGTCTTGTAGGCCTGAAAGCCGCTGGTGAAGCGGAAATCGCCAAGGTGGAAGGCATCAATGACGCCCTCGCGGCACGTATCTACGCTAACCTGCACGGGTTGGCCACGCCTGATCCGGCCGAGTAGAGAGAGAAGCACGCAAGCATGAAGTTGACCCTGCCCACCTGGCTGACCTTGTTGCGGATCGTGATGATCCCGGTGCTGGTGCTGGTGTTCTACCTGCCCTACACCTGGACCAACTTCGCTTCGGCGGCGATCTTCGGCCTGGCCGCGATCACCGACTGGCTCGATGGCTGGATCGCACG
Source organism: Stenotrophomonas maltophilia (assembly GCF_004920835.1). Classification (GTDB taxonomy): domain Bacteria; phylum Pseudomonadota; class Gammaproteobacteria; order Xanthomonadales; family Xanthomonadaceae; genus Stenotrophomonas; species Stenotrophomonas maltophilia_AQ. Next base: position 25,803 of record NZ_QFHO01000016.1, on the reverse strand, counting down.
CCGTTACCAGCTGGAGTCGGCCTTCGGCGCCTTCCTCGACCCGGTCGCGGACAAGCTGATGGTGGCAGTAGCGCTGTTCCTGATCGTGCAGGGCCACCCGACGCCGTGGATGGCGTTCTGGGCGGCGGTCATCGTCGGCCGCGAGATTGCGGTGTCGGCGCTGCGCGAGTGGATGGCCGAGCTGGGCCAGCGCGCCAAGGTGCGCGTGGCGATGATCGGCAAGGTCAAGACCACGGCGCAGATGGTTGCACTGCTGTGCCTGCTGTATTCGGTGGCGCCGAACGTGCCGGTGCAGGACATCTGGATGGGCTGGCCGGTGTTCCACATCGGCGACTGGACCCTGGCGATTGCCGCGGTGCTGACCCTGTGGTCGGGCCTGCAGTACCTGCATGCCGCCTGGCCGAGCCTGCGCGATGACGAGCGCGCTGCGCGCGAGCGGGCGCGGCAGAAGAAGCTGGGCAACTGAGCCCCGGGGTCGGATCCCTTTCCGCAGGAAAGGGCACTGACCCCATCGATGCGCCTATCCACGCATGGCGTGGATACGCAATGTCAGGCGCATCGCAGATCTCCGAAAAAAGCGCTTGACGCCATCCTTGGAATAGGTAGAATTTCGCCTCCCAAGCGGGAATAGCTCAGTTGGTAGAGCGCAACCTTGCCAAGGTTGAGGTCGCGAGTTCGAGTCTCGTTTCCCGCTCCAGATTCAGGAAAACGCTCCCGAAAGGGAGCGTTTTTCGTTTGCCTCCAACGCGCTTCATCCCCACTTCACCGCCACCCCATCGCCGCACCACGCGAAGGTTCGATGCTGCGTCCTTCTTTCCCAGGGTGACGCCGCGATGCCTCATCAATCCTCCGCCTATGACCACGATGTGATCATTGTCGGCGCCAGTTTCGCCGGTGCCGCCTGTGCGTTGGCCGCCGCCCAGTACGGCTTGCGCGTCTGCGTGCTGGAACGCAAGGCCGACCCCGGTGAGCGCCTGCACACCACCGGCATCGTGGTGAAGGAAGCGATGGAGCAGACCTGGCTGGGGCGCATGCCCGAGCATCTGGTGCAGCGGGTCGCAAACGTGCGCCTGTATGCGCCGAACCTGCGCAGCGTGTTGCTGGCCGCACCGGGCTATTACTTCCTCACCACCGATACGCCGAGCCTGATGCGCTGGCTGGCCAGCGAACTGACGGCCAATGGTGTCGACCTGCGCCTGCAGCACTCCTTCACCGACGCCCATCGCAGCGGTGATGGCTGGCAGGTGGAAGGGGCAGGGCGATGCGCCTATCTGGTCGGCGCCGATGGTGCGCGTTCGCGCGTGGCCCAGCGCACCGGCCTCGGCCACGTGCGCGACAATCTCCATGGCGTCGAACGTGAGTTCGCCGGCCTGCAGCTACCGCAGGGCGATGCACTGCATTGCTTCGTCAGCAAGCGCTTTGCACCGGGGTACATCGGCTGGGTCGCACAGAACCCGACCGGGCTGCAGGTCGGCCTGGCGCTGCGCCATGACCCGAATCAGGTGCGGCCGCCTGATATCGATGGCTTCCTTGAGCATGTGCGCGATGTGGTCGGCATTCCGCCTTCTGCGCGTCCATCGGCCACCCGCGCCGGGCTGGTGCCGTGTGGTCGGCCGGATGGGCCGATCACCGACGCTCGCCTGATCCTGACCGGCGACGCCGCAGGCATCGTCTCGCCGTTGTCCGCCGGGGGCATCCACTCATCGTGGCGGCATGGCTGGGCGGTCGGCGAGGCGATTGCCCGCCATCTGCGTGGCCAAGGGCCGGAAGCGGAACGGGTGGCCCAGCAGGTGGCGCCGGCATTCCATGGCAAGCGCCTGCTGCGCTGGGGGATGGACCACCTGCAGGCCGATTGGCCGCTCAATGCCTTGCTGCACACGGCCGCCACGCGGCGCATCGCCGAGCAGATCTACTTCCATCGCCGCGGCCTGCGCACGTGAAGGGAGCAGGCGGGGACGCCTGAACGCTGCCCCTCACGTCACGTGAAAATTCCTGTTGACGCCGTGCAGCAATATCGACACAATAGCGCTCCTTCGACGCAGGTCGAACGGAATCTGCGGGAATAGCTCAGTTGGTAGAGCGCAACCTTGCCAAGGTTGAGGTCGCGAGTTCGAGTCTCGTTTCCCGCTCCAGATTCAAGAAGAACGCTCCCGCAAGGGGGCGTTTTTCGTTTGTCACACCGGTTGCACCACTGCCGCGCTAGCGTGCCTTGCCGGGCAGGGCGCTGCACCAGGTCAGGGCATCCTGCCGGTCGAAACCAGGGCAGCGGTTGTCCTGCGGGATGTAGACGTAGGGAACATCGTCTTCGTAGGTGAAGTGGTAATAGTAGGTTCGATCCTTTCCGTACAACCAGTAGTTCGACGATCCCTGGTTGATGGCATATGGCTCGAACGTGAAGATCGAAGATTCACCGGGGATGAAGTTGCTGCGCTCCATCAGTAGCAGCATGGCGTTCGAGATCAGTGGGGTGGTCAGGACGAGCGCGATCACGCCGACAGTCACTGTCGTGATCGAGCCGATCAGTAGCCAGCGGCGGGGGCGTTTCACGGGCAGGCAGCACCGAAGCAAGGCAGTGCCGCAATGTGCAATACGTCGTGAAAGCCGTCCAGTGTTCCGTGTCGAGAACGCGCTGAAAGCGTGGTGAAAGGCTGGGGCAGCACTGCCTGAACCGCACGCGTGCTGTGACCTTTTTCGGACCAATTCTCCATGTTCGCTCCACAATCGCACGGTAGCCTTCATGCTCCTTCTACACGTTGGCGGGCTGGTGGTCAGGCGTATCACTCCAGTGGCAGTGCCCAGGACCGGGCGCGGATTCTCCCTGCATGCGGTGCTGCGCCCCGGCGCGCTTCTGGCCAGCCTGGCCCTGGCCGGCTGCATGTCGGTGCCGGTTCCGGACCTGCCTGACCGCACGCCCAGCACCTGGACCCAGGTGCCACAGAGCCAGGGTGTGGCCGTCGACGCCAAGCAGTGGTGGAAAGCGCTGTCCGACCCGGCGCTGGACGGGCTGGTCGATCAGGCCATCGCCGGCAACCTCGATCTGCAGCAGGCCACGCTGCGCCTGCAGGCCGTTCGAATCGTCGCCGGCACTTCGGATTCGCGCTTCCTGCCGGAAATCTCAGCCAGCGCCAAGCAGGTGCAGGATGCCGCCGCAGTCGACACCTATTTCCATGCCGGCATCGAAGCGATATGGGACCTGGGCCTGTTCGGCGCCGCCGAAAGTGCGCAGCTGAGCGCGCAGGCCTCGGCTGGCAATGCCGAGGCGCTGTGTAGCGCCGCGCAGGTGGCGGTGATCGCCGACGTGGTGCGCAACTATCTCGACCTGACCGTGGCACACGCCCAGCAGGACCTGCTGGCCCGGCAGCAGGCTGTGGATGATCGCGGCGAACAGTTGGCCCTGGTGCGCCAGCGCCTGCGCCTGGATGAGCCGGGCGAACTTGATCGTCTGCGTGCACGCCAGGCGGCGACCCGGGCAGCTACGGCGCAGGCCCGCGAGAATGCGCACAACGCTGCCCGTGCGCTGGCCCTGCTGCTGGGCCGCGACGGCCCGGATCCGACCTGGCAGGCCTATCGCACGCCGCCAAAGCTGGGTACGTTCTCGCTGCAGCAGGTGCCGGTGGATCTGCTGCGTCATCGCCCGCAAATTCTGCTGGCCGAATCGGAGGTGATGCAGGCGGCGGCGAGCAAGGGCTCCGCACGCGCTGCGATGTATCCGCGGGTCAGCCTCGGCGGCTCGATCCTGTACGCCTACAACCTCACCCAGAACGCCCGCTCCAACTCCGACTCCAGTCCCTCGATCGGCCCGTACATCGATATCCCGCTGTGGGACTGGGGCCAGCGTCGCGCGCGCTTCAATGCCGATGAAAAGCAGCTGGATGCCGCGCTGCTCGGTTACCGCAAAGCGGTACTGGAAGGCGTGAGTGAGGTGGAAGGCGCGCTCGGCAGCCTTGCACGCCAGGACAGCAGCATCCAGTCGCTGCGTGCGGCCAATGATGCCGCCGGCCAGCAGGTCAAGCGCCAGGCGCGGCAGGTGCAGCTGGGCCTGTCCAGCGAGTTCGATGGGCTGGACACTCAGCGTGCCGCACTGGCCTCGCAGGCCGATCTGATCGGTGCGCAGGGCGCGCGCGTGCTCGCGTTTGCTTCGCTGTACCGCGCGCTTGGTGGTGCACCGCTGCCGACTGAGGGTGAGGGCGAACAGCAATGATCGCGCTGGCCCGAAAGACCCTGGCCTATGAGTGGCGCCGGTTCCTGCCGGTAGTGCTGGCAATGTGTTTCGCCGGGGTGTTGCTGATCGTGCAGGCGGCGCTGGTACTGGGCATCTTCGGTACCGCCGCGATCTACGTGAAGGCATCCTCCGCTGATATCTGGGCCGGCTTTCCCGGCACCCAGAGCGTGAACTACGGCCATGCAATCAGCGCGGATGTCGAAAGTCACCTGCGCATGGACCCGGATGTCACCCGCGTCGAGCCCTACGAATGGGTCGATGGCGAATGGCGTTCCAGCGCGCAGGGTACCGGCAACGTGTCGGTGTACCTGTCGGGTATCTCCACGCAGGACGATGCGATGATGTTCGCGCGCATCCTGCCCGCCGACCTGCGCGCGCAGCTGCGTGAGCCGGGTGCGGTGATCGTCGACAGTGCCGATCTGGATACGCTGGGCGTGGACCTGCAGAACAACCGTGCCTGGATCAACGGCAAGGCGGTGCGCGTGGTTGCCGCACAAGCGGGCCTGCGTGGCCTTGGTGGCGTCAACGTACTGGCTTCGCTGGATACCGCGCGCGCCATCGCCGGTACCGATCCGCATGAGGGCAGCACCTATTTCGTTGCGGGCCTGCGCTCGCCGGACCTGGCCAACGGCGTGCGTGATCGTCTGGCCGCGTCGATGGGGCAGGCAACGCCGGTCGAGTTCTGGACCGCACCGGAGTTCGCCAGCCGCTCGCAGCAATACTGGCTGTTCGATACCGGTGCCGGCATCGCGGTGTTGTTCATGGCGGTCATCGTCTGCTTTGTCGGTGCGGTGATCACCAACCAGTCGTTTGCTTCGGTGGTGGCCGGTTCGGTACGCGAGTACGCCACGCTCAATGCCCTCGGTGCCGGTCGCTATGCGCTGGCGCGGGTGGTGTTCGAGCAGGCACTGTTGATCGGCGGCGTGGGCATGTTGTTGGCGGCGGCCTTCAGTACCGCGGTGTTGCTGATCGCGCAGACCCAGCGCGTACCGGTGCAGCTGACGCCGATGGTCATCATCGGATGCGTGGCACTGGTGGCGGTGATGGCCATGCTGTCGAGCATCATGGCGGTGCGCAGTGTCGTCCGCTCCGATCCATCGTTGCTGCTGCGTTGAGGGCCGGCCGATGACTTCTACACGCGCCGTCGCCCCGACCCTGCAGGCCGATGCATTGGAAAAGGGTTTCATGTCCGGGGATGTGCAGGTGCCGGTGCTGCGCGGCCTCTCGCTGGACATCTACCCCGGTGAGCTGACCCTCGTGTCCGGTCCGTCTGGTTGCGGCAAGAGCACGCTGCTGTCGTTGCTGTCTGGGTTGTCTGCGCCCGATGGCGGCCGCGTGCACGCACTCGGCCAGGACGTGGGCCACATGACGCGCAGTGAAGTGGAGCGATTCCGCCTGCACCATGTCGGCTTCGTGTTCCAGGGTTTCAATCTGTTTCCGGCGCTGACCGCACTGGAACAGGTGCAGCTGCCGCTGGGCTATCGAGGCATGAGCAATCGCGAAAGCGAACCGCTGGCGCGCAAGGCACTGGAAGAAGTGGGCCTCAGCCATCGCAGCCACATGCGTCCGGCGCAGCTGTCCGGCGGCGAGAAGCAGCGTGTGGCCGTTGCCCGTGCCTTCGCCAAGTCGCCGACGCTGATCTTCGCCGACGAACCCACCAGCGCGCTGGACGCCGAGAACGGCCAGCGCGTGATCGACATCCTGCATCGCTACGCACGTGCGCATGGCGCCACCGTGCTGTGCGTGAGCCACGATCCGCGCCTGATCCGGCATGCCGATCGGGTGATCGCCATGGAAGACGGCATGGTCCGTGACGATCGCCGCCAGAACGAAACTGTAGAGTCCGCCCCATGATCAAGACGCCGTACCTGCTCCCCCTCAGCCTGGCCCTGTCCGCAGCATTGCTGCTCGGCGCCTGTTCCAAGGAGGCGCCTGCCCCAGCATCCGCCGGCAAAGCCAGCACTGCTGCCGCCGGCAAGGTCGCGGTTGCGCGCGGCATCATTGACGTCGAGGGCGGTTTGATCGCGCTGGCACCGCCGGTGGATGGCTCGATCACTGCCGCGCCGGTGAAGGAGGGCGCCATGGTGAAGAAGGGACAGCTGCTGCTGTCGCTGGATGGCGCGCTGCTGCAGCAGGAAGTAGCGATGGCCACAGCTGATCTCGCCTTGGCCAATGACCGTCTGAAGGGCAGCCAGGCGCAGCTGCGCGAACTGGAGCGCAATGCGACTCGCCTGTCCACCGGCGCCAGCGAAGGCGTGTCGTCCAACCAGCAGGCCGATGCAGCCAAGCAGCAACTGGTCGGTGTGCGCGCCGATGTCGACGTGGCCGGTGCGCAAGTTGACATGGCCCAGCACAAGCTGGAGCACGCGAAACTGAAACTGCAGCAGATGTCGCTGAGCGCACCGGAGGCTGGCACCGTGGTCGGCCAGGTGCCGGGACTCGGTGCATTCGTACAGGGTGGCAAGCCGGCGATCTCGCTGCTGCCGGCACGCCCGCTGCAGGTGCGTGCCGAACTCAGTGCGGCCTACGCCGATGCCGTGCAGGTGGGGATGCATGCCATCGTTGTGCCGGACAGTGATGGCGCAGAGAACACCGGCTCACTGCCACCCGCACGCGTGGTGCGCATCAGTCCGGTGTTCGCGCAGGCGCGTCTGCCGGAAGACGCCGGGCGTGGCGTGGCCAAGGTAGTGGAGTGCGTGCTGGAGTTTGATGGCAACGCCAAGGCGCGCTTCGGCCAGCATGTGCGGGTGGAGTTCCGGAAGTAGGCGCGGGCCTTAGTTCCCGAGCCAGCGTCGCAGGCGAGGCCAGAGTGAGGCCGGAACAACCACGAGCAGTGCCAGCAGCAGGATGGCGCTCATGCCGAGCAGCCAGTTCGAATGGACGTCGCGCACGGGGGATTGATGCATGGCAGCCAAGCCCCATAGGACGTTCCACCCCAGCCATGGAATGAGGCTGATCAGGATCCGCAGCCACAGGCGGCGGAACCGCCATGGCTGCACAGCCAGGCCCAGCACTGTCATTTCCACGAGGATGATCAGCGCGAACGTGATGACCGAGCCGATGGGATAGGGCAGCGTCCCGGACTCGATGTGACGCAGTTTCCAGTAGTCTGGCTTGAAGCCGGCATGGATGAGTGCAGCAACCAGCAGTAGCCAGATGAGTGATACGAACGGCCAGATGGCAGGGGCGGCACGGAATGCGATGGACAGGGGCACGATTCAGGCGCTCGTCGCTGGCGGATCCTCAACCTTCCTGCATCGGCCTGCCGCAATCCATGCAAGAGATCCGAAAATGAAGCGGTGAAGGCCTCGGATCCAGCGCCTTAAGGAACCGCAGTCGGGGTCTTCTTCCTGCCGGAAATGCGTCCCAGGACGCTGACCAGCGACACCACGCACAGCGCCAGCAGGAGCCCAACGTCCAGCAGCAGCAACCACAGCAGGTGCATGCCCTGCACCGGTGGTTGGTGCATCGCCGACAGCAGCCATGGTACCGACCAGGCCAGCAGCAGCACGAAGGCGATCAGCAGGCGCAACCACAGCCGCCCCAGTTTCCAGGGCTGCACGATCAGTGCGGCAACCACCAGCTCGACGGTGCTCAGCAGCGCGAACACGATCACGGTGCTGGTCGGGTAGGGCAGTGTGCCGCCTTCCAAGTGGCGCAGCAGCCAGTAGTCCGGCGTGAAGCCAGCATTGACCAGTGCGGCGATCAGCGCCAGCCAGGTCATGGCGACCAGTAGCCAGAACAGGCGGATGTAGCGCTCAGGCATGGGGGGCGTCCGGTGCGGGAAGTGCTGTGCCGCGCGCTGCAAAGTGCAGGGTGGCGAAGATCGCGGCCAGTGCCAGCAGGCCAGGTCCAACGGTGAAGTACACCAGGCGCAGCGGATGGTGGTGCATCAGCGTCCAGGTCGCGAACGCCAACGGAATCGCCAGCACCAGCAGCTTGGCGAAGAGCGGCCGCAGTACCGCGGTCAGCGGCTGGGCGCCGAGGAACATATAGAACAGATAGAACTGGGCGATGCCAAGACCGATGTCGCGATGGGAGGTGAAGCCGAAATGGTCGCGATACCAGTTCATTCCCAGCGGAATCAGTGCCCAGTACAGCAGCGCTACCAGCAGATGCAGCGCCAGGGCGATCAACAGGGGCTTGCCGCGAAGGAACATGGGCGAACGGGGCTGGGCGGGGCAGCGTACTCCAGTGCGGACGCCTGTGACCGCAGGGTGTGAATACTGTTGACGGCGTGAAGGAATTTGGACACAATAGCGCTCCTTCGACGCAGGTCGGAGAATCTGCGGGAATAGCTCAGTTGGTAGAGCGCAACCTTGCCAAGGTTGAGGTCGCGAGTTCGAGTCTCGTTTCCCGCTCCAGATTCTACAGGGCCCCGTCAGGGGCCTTGTTTTTCTCCCGCCACGGCAAGGCGGGGCCCGTTGGGCCACAAGGCTTTGCGCGCAGTCAGAAATGTGAAATCGCTGGTGTGTGTTCCGGGTTTCCGGTACCATAGCGGCTTACGCGGGAATAGCTCAGTTGGTAGAGCGCAACCTTGCCAAGGTTGAGGTCGCGAGTTCGAGTCTCGTTTCCCGCTCCATGTTCGGACAGGCCCCATCACGGGGTTTTGTCATGTCAGGGCTCAGTTCCTGACGCGCAGTACGTTGGCCTCATGGCAGAGTGGCTATGCACCGGATTGCAAATCCGTTTACAGCGGTTCGATTCCGCTTGAGGCCTCCATATTGAAAAGCCCTGACTCTGGTCAGGGCTTTTTCTTTGGCGGACGGATTGCCCGTGAATGTTCAAGGTTGATCACAGCTACCGCCGGGCCAACGCCTGAATCGTGGCCTGCGTCAGCGGCTGCGGCAAGGCATCCAGCGCGAACGCCCAGCTCAAGTGCCGGCTCGAATCGTGGCAGCATGGTTGCCGCATTGGGGGCGAGGCCATGGATCACGCGCGTGCTCGACCTACAGGGTGAAACCGTCCTGGTCGCTAGGCGGGATCGCGCATCGGCGTCTCCGCGCGGAAGTTGCGCCCGATCACTTCGCTCACGCCCAGGTAGTGACGGAACAGATAGATCAACGGCTTCCAGCGCGCCACGTCGATGTGCTGGGTGCCGGCCACGGTGATGTCCTCGTGGGCATGCACGCAGCGGATACGACCTTCGACGATCACAAAGCCCTGGCCATCGTCCCCGCCAGACGGGTGCATTGCCATTACGCTGACTTCTACCTGCAATGGGCACTCGGCAATCGCCATCGGCGCGACCTGCGTCGATGCGACTTCACTGAACCTGCCCAAGGCGAACTTGTCGCGCACGTGCACGTAGCCCATCGCCTGCTTGGCGGCCGGCACCGGGTCACAGCCGGTCGCCCTTGCAATGGCCTCGACCTGCGCGGCCTGCGCGGACGAAGGAAAATTCAGCACGCACTCGTTGCGCAGCTGCAGATTGCGGTAGCCCTGGCCCTGCACGCCGAGGCCCAGCACCACGCGATTGCCCAGTGCCCAGAACGAAGAAAGCGGGCTGATGTTGCTGCTGCCGTCGTCGTTCAGCGTGGTCATCAACAGCACCGGTGTGCCTGGATACAGGACCGAAGGGGTGATGCAGCGACGATGGATCGAAGCATTCTTCACGACAGGTCTCACGGTGTTGGGGCGGCAACTTTGACGTGGCAGTGGCCGCCGACGCTTCGGCCTGCATCGAACTATCGGTATACGGGGGCGTGCCACAATGCGGTCATGGTCCACACCTCCGGTTCCCTTGTCAGCGTTGGTGCCCTGGTCGGTGACCAAGCGCGCGCCGCCATGCTGCTGCAATTGATGGATGGGCGTGCCTACACCGCGATGGAACTGGCGCGCGTGGCAGGGGTGACGCCGCAGACGGCAAGCTCACACCTGCGCAGGCTGGTCGAGGGCGACCTTCTCGTTGCCGTCGCGCAAGGGCGCCATCGCTACCATCGGCTGGCCTCAAGCGAGGTGGCCGACATGCTCGAAGGCATCCTGCGCGTGGCCGATCGTACGCCCTCGTGCACGGCTGCAGCATCGCGCACCCTGCCGGCGCTGCGCCAGGCACGTTCCTGCTATCGACACCTGGCCGGCGTGCACGCGGTGGCCATCACCGAGCATCTGCTGAGGGCGGGTCATGTGCTGCCGGGTGAGGGACATTGGCGGGTGAGTGAGCACGGCGCTGACTTCCTGCGAGGACTGGGCCAGCCACTGGCCGATGTACTTCGGCAGCCGGTCACGGCCAAGCCCGCGCGCTACTGCCGGGGGTGCCTGGACTGCACCGAGCGGCGTCCACATCTGGCGGGGCTGGTCGGCGAGGCGATGCTGGACAGCTTCGTGAGCAACGACTGGCTCCGACGCGTCGAGGGCCGGCGCGAACTACGCCTGACTCCGCCGGGGCGCGAGGCATTGTGGCGACTGTTCACCCTGGCGACCTGAGCCGCGGGGTCAGTCTCAGCCACCTGCGACATGGAAAGGCGTTATGGTCGAGTTCCACGTCTTAGGGAGCTGCAATGGCGAGCAAGGACACCTCGGATCGCTTCGGGCACAGAGCGAATCGGAAATGAGCAAAATCATGGCAGATGTGCGCTGGTTGACCTTCCGTTTGAAGAACGGGCAATCCATCGGGCCGGATCGGCTGAAAGACGGATGGGTGATTGCCTCGGAAACCGCCCGCTGCGAGGTCCGCCGCGAGCATATCGAAGGATCGGGCCTGGTCTATGCCCTGTACGCCCCGGCAAACCTGGCCTCACCGCGGCGCGCGGAGATGCGCATGCGCGAGTTCCTGATGACTTCCGGTTACACCTTCACCATGGGAACGCTGGGCGGTTGACGACGCCCCGATCGGGTCGCGCGCATCATGCAGCGCCGTGCGGGTCAGGCCCAGGCCCTTGTGGCCGAACGACATCGAGGTGTCGAAGCCCAGCCACTCGCCTTCGTGCATGCCGGACAGGTGCGCGGTCAGTCGAGATTGGGAAAGCCACCAGTTCCTGCAACGTAAGTGATCGGTATCGCTGTGGGCTGAGCCGGCTCCCGCAGGAGCCGGCTGGACGCCAATCAGGGAGACGGGCAGTCCATTTCACGGCACATCCTGTACTCGGCCAGGCACTGCTCCGCGGTCTTGCCCAACGGTCCGTGCGAAGTGCGCAGGCACTGCTCGTACTTCAGCGTGCAGAACTCGCAGGTTCCGGCGGCGAAGGCCAGGCCGGTCACGGCCATGCCAAGGAGCATCACGGTCTTCAAGGTCGTCTTGATCATCACGTCAGTCCTTTGTCTGCCCTTCAATGGGCCGGGCTACCATAGCAGCCCGACCGGCACGGTCCTGATGCGCTGCGGCATGCGCCGGCCTCAGCGCTGCACCGCCTTCAATGCTTCGACCACCTGCGCTCCAGAGAAGCCACAATGCCCTTCGCCCACGGCCGGCAGCACCTGCGGCAGCGGATGGGCACCAGCCTGTGCGGCCAGTTGCGGATACACCGCCTGCATGTGCGGCACGATGGTCGGGTCGTTGTGGTTGAACTGGATCACCAGCGGTCGCTTCAACGCACCGGTCAGTGCAGGATTTCCGCGCGCATGGGCCTGTGCGGAAGGCACGGCATCGATGCGCTGCACGCCGGCATTGAATGCGGCGTCATCACCGAAGCCGCTGTAGACAATGCCGACATTGCCGGTCGGCATTCCGCCGCTGCGGGTGGCCAGCTCATGCAGGACCAGTGCGTGCAGGCTGATCGTGCCGGCCAGGTCTTCAGTGGAGACCTGCAGCCGCCGCGCCAGCAAGGCCGCATGTGACGGTGCGCGCTGCAGCGCGTTGGCGATACCCTGGTACAACTCGCCCTGCGGCAGGGTGGCGGTTTCGCGCGATACAAGGCCGGTCCTTGGCAGGCCTTCGGCCTTTGGGAAGAAATAGTCGAACGCGACCAGCGTGGTCAGCAGGTCGGCCGCGATCCGTTCACCACTGAGATTGGCGCCGCACAACGAGACCCCACCCGCGTAATGCTGCGGGAAGCGCTCGAGGCTGCCGATCGTCACGGCGCCACCCATCGAGAATCCCAGCATCCATGTCTGGCGCACGTGCCCGAGTTCAGCCAGTACGTGCTGGCGCAGCCGTTCCATATCGCTGATCGCATCGGACACTGCCCAGCCCTGGCTGGCATAGGCACTCTGTGCGACGGCGTAGCCAGCGGCCAGCAATGGTGCGGTGCTGTCATTGGCGGTCATCGGCGTAGTGTGTGGCATGCCTACCGGCTCATAGCCGTGGGCCAGCATCACCAGGTCGCCATTCCAGTTCGCTGGCACATCCAGCCGCCACGGTGCCCTCTGCAGCTCTCCGCTCAGGGTGCGCGGTGCAGTGGGTAGTGCGGCCAGCAATGGTGTCGAAGACAGCAGCAGGCCGAGGGCGAGGGTGCATCGAAGCAAGGGACGCATCACGGTCATTCCATCCGGGAATCGCGCCGAGCATAGAACCCGGCGAGATCCTGCGCGCGCTGCACTGCCGCAGGGGATTGCCTGGCAGCCGTGGACAAGGCACCCGTGCACGGGGCCGCGAACTGTTCGCGTCGGCCGGCGTTGCCCATCAGCTCCATTTTCTTGATGTTCCCGACCCCATCTGCAAGGCGCGGCTGCGTGCCCGCAACGCACGCGGTGAGCACCCGTTCCAGGCCAGCGATGAAGCGTTCGAGCAGATCACCCGCCACTTCGTGGCGCCTGCGGCGGCGGAGGGCTTCGTGGCGATCCGCCATTTGCAGGATCGGTGAGAGTCCGGGGCGGACAGCGTTCAATCGTCCATCACAGTGGCGATTCCGATACGATCTGACGTATTGAACCATTTCCGCTTGATCCGGAGTCTCGTTATGGTCGACCGTCTCGCCATTCTGCTTGAGCGCTTTTCGGTCACCGCCTCGGTGTTCCATGCGGGTGCGCTGTGCGGTATCAACACCCTGGAGAGTGAAGATGAGGCCGGCCAGCTGCACCTGGTGCGGCGCGGGCCGGTGCAGGTCAGGCACGGCCAGCAGGCCGTGCAGGTCGAGGTGCCCAGCCTGTTGTTGTATCCGCGACCGATGCCGCACCGCTTCAGCACCGACCCGCAGCTCGGCGCCGACATGGCCTGCGCCAACCTGTATTTCGAAGGGGGCCGGCTCAATCCGATCAGCGCGGCACTGCCGGATTTCATCTGCCTGCCGCTGGCGGATCTGTATGGCGGCCACGCGGCGCTGGAACTGCTGTTCGAAGAGGCCTTCGAGCAGCGTTGTGGCCGTGCGGCCATGGTCAACCGCTTGTTCGAGGTGGTGATGATCCAGGTGCTGCGCCAGCTGATGGAAGGTGGCGAGATGCGCGGTGGCCTGTTTGCCGGGCTCGGTCATCCGCGACTGCGGCTGGCGCTGGTGGCCATGCACGAATCACCGGCACAGGCGTGGACGCTGGAAGATCTGGCCGATGTCGCCGGCATGTCGCGCAGTGTGTTCGCGGCCAGCTTCCGCGAGGCCATGGGAACCACTCCGGGCCAGTACCTGCAGGGCTGGCGGGTGGGCCTGGCGCAGCAGGCACTACGCCAGGGTAGGCCGCTGAAGCGGATTGCCGACGACGTGGGCTATGGCAGCGAAGCGGCGTTGTCGCGCGCCTTCAAGGCGCACACCGGGCAGTCGCCACGGCAGTGGCGCGGGCAGGCCCGTGCCCGTGCCACTGCGGCCTGAGCCTCAGCCCAGCACCAGCCGGGCCAGCTTCATCCCGCCGAACAGGCCGGCCAGGCCCAGTGCCACCGAGCCGCCGGCATACAACGCCGCCAGTCCGTGCTGGCCGCGCTGCAGCAGCAGGCCGATTTCCAGCGCGTAGGTGGAAAACGTGGTGTAGCCGCCGAGGATGCCGGTGGCCAGCAGCAGGCGAAGCTGCGGCGAGGCGCCATTGCGCATCGCGAAGACCTCGACCACCACGCCCATCAGCAGTGCGCCGCTGATGTTGATGAGGAAGGTCGACCACGGCCAGGGGCTGCCGACCGCCACCCGCGCGCCGATCAGGTTGCAGGCATGGCGCAGGCAGGCGCCGAGACCGCCGCCAATGAAGACCAGGAAGTAATTGTTCAGAGCTTGCATGGCGTGCCTCGCGTGCGGATTCGCTGGTTCGACGGCGAACGGCGAGGGCAGGCACGACTGCCGTCGACGAACGCCGGGTTCGTCCTGGCAGGAGCCATCAGCCTTCTCGGGCGGTTATCGGGGGAGCCCCATCCCCATCGCCGCCCATGCTACCAGCGGCGGTGCGCTCACGTCATCGAGGTCATCAGCACGCGGGCGACCTTGCTGCGGCTGAAGCCGTCCATCAACAGCTCGAACGCGAGCAGGTCCAGCGCCGCGTGACGGCGGTGATCGATCTCCAGCCCGTTCTCGGCAACCAGGTGACTGACCAGTTCGTAGGCGTCCTGCCAGACGTCCAGGTGGGCCTGGCTGGGGATGTAGGCATTGCCGGGCTCACCGACGCCGAGCCCGCTGATGCCGTACAGCAGTTCACGCGCGTCCAGCTTGGCCGCATCGGCGATGCGGAACAGCTGTTCGGCCTTCACATGCGAGGGGCTGACATGGTCGTTGAGCCAGTTACTGATGGTTGCCGTCGTCGAGTGCGCGGCGCGGGCCAGGTCGGCCGGGCGTGGATGCCCGGCTTTCTTCATGGCGGTGGCGAGTCGTTGGCCGAGAGTATTCATCTATGCAAGCCAGCTTAACGCGTGGAATGCGAAGAATCCTTGCCGCAAGAATAAGGCTGGTTAACAGAAGGACCGGCCATGACCGAATTCTGGAGCAAGAGACAGGTGCGTAACCGGTTGGGCTTCCGGACCGATGCCGAACTGGCGCGCTTCTTCGGCATAAGCCGATCCGCAGTGTCGCAATGGCCCAAGGACTTTCCAATTCCGGCGTTGAGGCAATACATCCTGCACAAGCGCTATCCGAATCTGTTCCCCGTAACTGAGGCGGCGGAAGGTAAATCCATCTGATCTGCGCCGCATTCTGTCGCATCTAGCACTCTAAGCACTTTTTGTTAAGTATGCTTAGCAACATAGGCAAATTCGATCAATTCGGGATTGCCGATCAGTGACGTCTACTGGCGGGCGGGGCGGTCAAGACAGGTCGCGTGTCGGCTTCGGACCATCCGGCGACCCCGTGGGCCCGTATGCAGTTTCGTGAACGATTAATAATTTCGATCACGAATGTCGCTGCATGTAATTGACCTGTCGTGAAATCTATGACTAATTGGCATCAACTGGGCGTGAAGCCCGGGAGTCTTTCAGTAGCACGCAAGTGAGTCGGTAGACCGTCAACAATGCAGAACAAGTCCAACGGAGGTCGTATGGAATACGGCATGCATGGCTTGGCTGAACGGGTACGCCGCGAACTGGAAGCCAGCTATCACAAACACGGATGCGGTCCGGCGTTCTGGGATACCTACCAGCAGGTGCTGGACCGCCTGGTCCCGCAGGGGACCGAGCGTACCGAAGTCACCAATGAAATGGCGCTGATCATCGAGCAGCTGGGCATCGTCCGACGTGCACAGCTGGTCCCGCCTAACGCCAGCGGGCCGCGTTGATTCAGAGCAGGCGCCAGGCGCCGCAGGCAAGCAGCGCCAGCAGCATTGAAATCAGGCCCAGGGTCCGCGGTCGCCACCAGCGCCGCGGTTGCCCGACCATCGCCTGTGGACTGCAGTAACGCACCAGTCCCGGACCGAAGCCGGCCTGGTGCTGTTGCTGTGCGCAGGCTTCCAGGCAGGCGCCGCAGGCCAGGCAATCGGCCTGCGGCCCGTGGCGTATGTCCAGTTGCATCGGACAGGCGCTGACACAGGCAGCGCAGTTGGTGCAGTCGCCCAGGCGGTCGGCACTGAAGACGGGCATGGGCCCGGCCAGCAACGGATGCGCAGCACGGAACACGTAGTCCTGCGCAGTTGTTGGATCGAGCAGGCCACGACCGCGGCCGAGAACGCCGCCCAGGCCGGATGGACGCGGCCCGCGTGGTTCACCCCGACGCGCGTCGTACAGCATGCGCGGCGTGTGTGGATCGGTCAGCAGCGGCTGCATGCGTGCGAACGGGCACAGCGAGCGGCAGACCTGCTCGCGCAGGAAGCCGGCATTGCCCCAGGTAGCGGCCGCATAGAACAGCACCCAAAAGGTTTCCCAACGGCTCCAGTCGGCGTGGGGCGCAGCGGCCACCAGTTCGGCCACGGGGCTGAACAGGCCGACGAAGGTGATCCCGGTCCATAGCGACAACAGTCCCCAGGCCACCTGCGTGGCGGGGCGCGCCATTGATGCTGGCAGCACGCGGGCCACGGCGCGTGCGATCCAGTCGAAGGCACGGCGCCACAGCGTCTGCGGACAGGCGTGGCCGCACCAGATGCGCCCGGCGAGATGGGTGAGCAGCGCAAAGCCCACCGCCAGCGCCGACAATAGTCCGATCAATACGCCGGCGTCGCCAGGCCACAGCGTCCAGCCGAACAGGTCGAAGCGTCGAGTGTTGATGTCCAGCAGCAGGGCTTGGCGGCCGTCCCAGCGCAGCCACGGCAGCGCATAGAACAGCACCAGCAGGGCGGCGCTGAGCGGGCCGCGCCAGTGCCACGGTCTGGGGGTTGTGGTGCAGGTCGTGCTCATCCCAGCGGCAGCTCGTCGTCGTCGTCGCTCGGCATCGGTCGTTGCAGGTACCAGGTGACTGCACTGGACAGTGCTGTCACTGCCCAGAACATGAAGAAGCCAGCGCTATAGCCCAGCTCGCGGCTGATCGCCGTGTCCGGAAAGCTGATCGCCTGCAGGCGCAATGGATCGACGAAGGCGAAGAACACCACGCTGGCCACGCCGGCGGCAATGAAGCTGGGCCAGAGGATGGCGCCCCAATGCTGGATCAGCCGCTGGCGGCGGCTGGGAGAAGGTCTGTTCATGCTGTCCCGGTTCGAAAAGTGGGCGGCGCGTATACTCCGCCGGCTGGCGCAGCATCCGCAGGGCATGCTTCCTGCAAGCGTGCCAGCCTAGGTGCAGCGGACTGCGCCGACATTGATCTGGATCAACGGTGGTGATGGCCGGCTGCGGCACACTGCCGGCAAGCTTTGGGTGCCCCGATGACCGCAATACCTCCGCCAGTCCTTCCCGTCGCCTCGCCGGAGCTGTGTACCGAGCAGGAAGTGACCCGCCTGGTCCACGACTTCTATGCCCGCGTGCGCGAGGAAGAACGGCTGGGGCCGGTGTTCGGCGCGCACGTCCACGATTGGCCGGAGCATCTTGCGCAGCTGGTCGACTTCTGGTCGGCGATGCTTCGCGGCACGCGCCGCTTCAAAGGCTCGCCGATGTCCAAGCACATGGCCATTGAACTGGACAAGGATCTGTTCGACCGCTGGCTGGTGCTGTTCCGGATCACCACTGCCGAATGCAACAACCCGCCGATGCAGGAACTGGCCAACGATGTGGCCGCACGCATCGGTGACACTTTCTGGAAGCGCTACCAGATGCTGCGCTGGCCTCAGGTCGGCCTGCCGGTGCTGGGGATCCCCGCCAAGGATTGATCTGGGTCAAGGCGGCGCAGGCCGCCCGGCGCGATGCTGGCGCCATGGACACGTTCTCTCCCGCCGCTGGCGGCCTGGCCTGGAACTTCGACCCCGACCTGCTGCGTCGGCACGACCGTCCGGGGCCGCGCTACACCTCGTATCCGACCGCGCCGCATTTCCATGATGGCTTCGACGCGCCGGCGTTGCGCCAGGCAATTGCCGACAGCAACCAACTGGCCCGCGCGCTGTCGCTGTACGTGCACGTGCCGTTCTGTTCCAGCCCTTGCTTCTACTGCGGCTGCAACCGGGTGATCAGCCGCGATCGCAGCCGTGGCCACAGCTACGTCTCGCGCGTGCTGGCCGAGGCCGACCTGCTGGCGCCGCAGTTCGAGGATGGTCGCGAAGTCATCCAGCTGCACCTGGGCGGCGGCACGCCGAATTTCCTCGATGCCGAGGCGATGACCACACTGATCGAAGGGTTGCGCCGACGTTTCGACTTCAGCGATTCATCACACCGCGATTTCTCCATCGAACTCGATCCGCGCTTCATCGATACCCGAGACGTAGCGATGCTGGCCCGGCTGGGGTTCAACCGCGCAAGCCTGGGCGTGCAGGATTTCGACCCGCAGGTGCAGGAATCGATCAACCGCGTGCAGGGCGTGCAGCAGACGCTGGACATCCTGCGCGCCTGCCGCGACAGCGGCATGCGCTCGGTCAACGTCGACCTGATCTATGGCCTGCCGGGGCAGAGTCTGGAGGGCTTCGGGCGCACACTGGAACTGGTGCTGGCGCTGCGCCCGGACCGCTTGGCGGTCTACGGATATGCGCACCTGCCGCATCTTTTCCGCGCGCAGAAGCAGATCGACGAAAGCCGGTTGCCGTCGCCGGAAGACAAGCTGGCGCTGCTGGGGCTGGCGGTGGAGAGGCTGTCGGCCGCCGGTTACCAGTACATCGGCATGGATCACTTCGCGTTGCCGGAAGAGGACCTGTCGCGTGCGCAGCGTGCCGGCCAGCTGCATCGCAACTTCATGGGCTACACCACCCACGCCGATACCGATCTGCTCGGCCTGGGCGTGAGTGCGATCAGCCACATCGGCGCGACCTACAGCCAGAATCCGCGTGACCTGCCGTCCTGGGAGGATGCGGTGGACCACGGCCAACTGCCAGTCTGGCGTGGCGTGGCACTGAGTACCGACGACCAGCTGCGCGCGGAACTGATCCAGCAGCTGATGTGCCAGGGCGAGGTGGATGGTGCCGTGCTGGGCCAGCGCCATGGTGTCGACTTCGAGCAGTACTTCGCCGAAGACCTGCGTTCGGTGCGACGTCTGCAGGACGACGGTCTGGCCGAATACCGTGAGGGTGTGGTACGCGCCAGTGAACCGGGACGACCGCTGCTGCGGCTGCTGGCGATGTGCTTCGATCCGTACCTGCGTGCGGCGCATGAGCAGCCGCGTTATTCGCGGGCGATCTGACGGCGTGCTGCGCTGTGCGCGTGTGGTGCCCGGAGCCGGAATCGAACCGGCATGGGGTTGCCCCCGGCGGATTTTAAGTCCGATGCGTCTACCAGTTTCGCCATCCGGGCCTGCAGCGCGGCGCCGATTGTAGCCCACCTGCCGCACGACGGCTGGATTGCACCGGAGCAGTGACCTGCGGGGACGTGCTTAACTGTTGTGCCTGTTCATGTCATAGTCCCAACCATCGTTCCCAGGGGGGGAGCCACCTGATGTCGCTGCACGCGATTGCCTATGCCAGTGAGGCCCGCGCCGATCTGCAGACAACCGATCTTGACCGCCTGCTGGCCGATGCCTCGGCATTCAATCGTGTAGCCGGCGTCACCGGCGTGCTGATGTTCGACGGCACGCGCTTCCTGCAATACCTGGAAGGTCCGGAAGATGGCATCGATTCGGTGTTCCCGCGCATCCTCAACGCGCGCAGCCATGGGCAGCTGAAGGTGTTGTGCCGTGCGCCGGTAGCGCAGCGTGCATTCCCGCGCTGGTCGATGGGCACGCGACGGATCGAAGCGGACCTGCTGGCGCAGATCGTCGATGCCGCCTGGCCAGGCTTCCTGCAGGGCAGCGGTGGCTTCGAACGCCTGCGCCAGGCCTGGACCGGTGCCGATGGCGAACTCGAACCGGCAGCGGTCGCACTGGGGTCCTGAACTGCCTTGGCGGCGGGGGGCGAGGCCGTTACGCTGTAGCCTTTCCGGCGTGGGTTCCTCCGAGTGGTACAGCGAATGAGCGTATTGGCCGAAGCGATGGCTGCGAACGTGAAGCCTTGCCTGTTGCACTGGGCGTGCCGATGAATGTGCCTGTTGCAGCGGCCGACGCACCCCGTTTTGCGGTGATCGGCCTGGGCTATGTCGGGCTGCCGCTGGCGGTGGCCTTCGGCCGGCACTGGCCGACGCTGGGTTTCGACATTGACGCCGGGCGCATCGCCGAGCTGCGCAACGACGTGGATCACACGCTGGAAATGGAAGCCGACGAGCTGGCCAGTGCGCAGCTGCTGGAGTACGGCAGCGATCCGGATCTGCTTGACGCGTGCAACGTCTATATCGTGACCGTGCCGACGCCGATCGATGCCTACGAGCAGCCCGACCTGGAGCCGCTGCGCTCGGCCACGCGGCTGATCGCCAGCCACCTGCGTGCTGGCGACCTGGTGATCTACGAATCCACGGTGTATCCCGGCACCACCGAAGAAGTGTGCGTGCCGCTGCTGGAACAGGGCTCCGGCCTGCGCTTCAACGAAGACTTCTACTGCGGCTACAGCCCGGAGCGGGTCAGCCCCGGTGATCGCCAGCGACGCCTGGCCGACATCCGCAAGATCACCTCCGGCTCGACACCGGAAGTTGCTGCGGTGATCGACGGCCTGTACCAGCGCATCATCGCTGCCGGTACGTTCCCGGCGCCGTCGATGCGCGTGGCCGAAGCGGCCAAGGTGGTCGAGAACATCCAGCGTGATGTCAACATCGCGCTGGTCAACGAGCTGGCACTGATCTTCGACCGGCTCGGCATCGATACCCAGGACGTGCTCGACGCGGCGGGCAGCAAGTGGAACTTCCTACCGTTCCGGCCGGGCCTGGTTGGCGGCCACTGCATCGGCGTGGATCCGTACTACCTGCTGCACAAGTCAGAGAGCGTGGGTTTCCACCCGGACCTGATCCATACCGCGCGGCAGGTCAACAACCGCGTGGGTGAGCATGTGGCGACGCGGGTGCTGGCAATGCTGGCCGAACGCGGCCGCGCACCGGCGCAGGCGCGCATCCTGGTACTGGGCGTGACCTTCAAGGAAGACTGCCCGGACCTGCGCAACAGCCGCGCGCTGGAACTGGCGCAACGCCTGCGCGATGCCGGTGCCCAGGTCGAGGTCAGCGATCCATGGGTCGGCCCCGCCACATTGGCCGACGAAGGTGTGCAGTGGCTTGCCGAGCCAGCGGCAGGCTGCTACGACGCGGTGGTGCTGGCCGTGGCACACGCCCACTTCAAGGCGATGGATGAAACACGGATCCGCAGCCTGCTGGCGCCCGGTGGCCTGGTCTACGACGTGAAGTCGGCCTGGCCGCGCAACGTGGTTGACGATCGACTGTAAACCCCGGCGGCAGTCGGCGCGGTAGACTCGGGGGCAGTTGCAACCAAGGAAAGCCATGCACCGGTATATCGTCTACCTGCTCGCCATCCTGATGTTCCCGATCTGCCTGTGGCTGGCCGTGATATGGCCGGCCTGGTACTGGGGCGTCGGCCTGACTGCCGCGATGGTGGCGCTGGGGACCTGGGACCTGCTGCAGAAGCGCAGCACGCTGCGCCGCAATTATCCGGTGATGGCGCACTTCCGCTACGGCCTGGAATCGATCGGCCCGGAGATCCGCCAGTACTTCGTGCAGAGCGACCTGGAGGACGTGCCGTTCTCGCGCCAGCAGCGCGCGCTGATCTACCAGCGCGCCAAGAACGAAATGGACACGGTGCCGTTCGGCACCCTGCGCAGTACGTACGCTGTGGACTACGAGTGGATCAACCATTCGCTGGCGCCGACGGCCATCGCCAAGCATGACTTCCGCGTGCTGATCGGTGCCAACTGCGCCAAGCCCTATTCGGCCAGCGTGTTCAATATCTCGGCGATGAGCTTTGGCTCGCTGTCGGCCAATGCGATCCGTGCGCTGAACGAAGGCGCGCGGCGCGGCGGCTTCTACCACGACACCGGCGAAGGCTCGATTTCACCCTATCACCGCGAAATGGGGGGTGACCTGGTGTGGGAGATCGGCTCGGGCTACTTCGGGTGCCGTGACGAGAAGGGCGGTTTCAGCGAGGAGCGCTTCGTTGCCAATGCCACCCATGACCAGGTCAAGATGATCGAGATCAAGCTGTCGCAGGGTGCCAAGCCCGGCCACGGCGGCGTGCTGCCAGCGCCGAAGGTGACCGCCGAGATTTCGGTGACCCGTGGCGTGCCGATGGGCGTGGACTGCGTGTCGCCGTCGCGTCACTCGGCGTTCTCCACGCCGGTCGAGCTGCTGCAGTTCGTTGCCCGCCTGCGCGAGTTGTCGGGCGGCAAGCCGGTCGGATTCAAGCTGGCGATCGGTCACCCGTGGGAGTGGTTCGGTATCGCCAAGGCCATGCAGGAGACTGGCCTGTTGCCAGATTTCATCGTGGTCGATGGTGCCGAGGGCGGCACCGGTGCAGCCCCGGCCGAGTTCGTCGACCATGTCGGCGTGCCGATGCACGAGGCGCTGCTGCTGGTACACAACACACTGGTCGGCCTGGACCTGCGTGACCGCATCCGTATCGGTGCGGCGGGCAAGATCACCAGTGCGTTCGACATCGCGCGGACCGTCGCGCTGGGGGCCGACTGGTGCAATGCCGGCCGTGGCTTCATGTTCGCGCTGGGCTGCATCCAGTCGCTGAGCTGCCACACCGACAAGTGCCCGACCGGCATCGCCACCCAGGATCCGGCACGCTGGAAGCACCTCGATGCGCCGGACAAGGCAACGCGTGTGTACAGCTACCACGAGCACACGCTGCACGCCTTGAAGGAGCTGCTCTGCGCTGCAGGTTTGAATGACCCGGCGGAGCTGGGTCCGGAGCACATCCTGCGTCGTGTTTCGCCGGTTGAGATCCGTTCGCTGGCGTCGCTGTACCGTTATCTGGAACCGGGCGAGCTGCTGCACAAGGTGCCGGACCACGCGGTGTTCCATGCGTTCTGGGCCGATGCACGCAGCGACTCGTTCCAGCCACCGCCGAAGATCCAGGCGTTGCGCGCCAGCAAATCGCGATGACGCTTCTGTAGAGTCGAGCCATGCCCGACTGCCTTTCAATCAGGCATGGCGACGTTGGAACGAAGAACAGCCGAGCATGGGCTCGGCTCTACAAGGAGGTGTCATGCAGTTCAGGACCGGCACCATGGCCGATGTGGCCACGTTGTGGGCGCTGCGTACGCGCTGCGTGCGCGAAACCTGCAG
Organism: Stenotrophomonas maltophilia; assembly: GCF_004920835.1. Lineage (GTDB taxonomy): Bacteria > Pseudomonadota > Gammaproteobacteria > Xanthomonadales > Xanthomonadaceae > Stenotrophomonas > Stenotrophomonas maltophilia_AQ. Next base: position 2,647 of record NZ_QFHO01000016.1, on the reverse strand, counting down.
CAGCCACTACCCGCCGGAGGTGATCGCCCCCTGGTCGGCTTCACCACCGCCGGTGCAGTACGCGCGGTTGCTGGGGCAGGGCGGTTGCGTGGTGGCCGAGGACACGCAGGGAGACCTGCTGGGTTTCGGCGTGTTTGATCTCGAGGCCAACGAAGTGGATGCGTTGTTTGTCGACCCGGATCAGGGTGGCAGGGGCATCGGCCAGGCCCTGATGCAGCGCCTGTTGGCGATGGCCGACCAGGAGCGCGAGGTCGTGCTGTCGGCCTCGCTCAATGCCGTGCCGTTCTACCAGCGGCAGGGCTTCGTCAGCGTGCGCGAAGAGGCTTACCCGCATCCCAGTGGTGTTTCGCTGGCCTCGGTGAGCATGCGCAGGCCGTGGTGACCAGCGTGTAGAGCCGAGCCCAAGCTCGGCTCTACAACGCAACGCAGCCGAGCAAGCTTGACTCTACGTGGTAGGCCTCAACGCTCGGCCAACCACCCGATCACGCCTTCCGCAGCACGCAGGCCACTGGCGTAGCACGCGGTCAGCAGATAGCCCCCGGTGGGGGCTTCCCAGTCCAGCATCTCGCCGGCACAGAACACGCCGGGCAGCGCCTGTAGCATCAAGCCCTCATCCATCGCATCCAGGCGCACGCCACCGGCGGTGCTGATCACTTCGGCCATCGGCCGCGGGCGCAGCAGCCGAAGCGGCAGGCGCTTGAGCGTGGCCACCACGGCGCTCAGATCGTTGCCCGCTTCCTTGCCGAGGAGCTCGAACACCAGCGCGGCCTTCACTGCATCCAGGCCGGCCTGGCGGCGCAGATGCTCGCCAAAACTACGGCCCTTGCGCGGGCGCGACAGGTCGGCCAGCAGGCGTGCCTCGTCGCGGCCCGGCACCAGGTCCAACCACAACATGGCGTGGCCATCGCGGTTGATGGTCTCGCGCAGATCGGCCGCCAGCGCATAGACCAAGCTGCCTTCGATGCCGTACTCGCTGGCCACGCATTCGCCCTGCAGCGACCGCGGCTGGCCGTCCAGGTCGATCCAGTGAGCAACCACCGGCTTCAGCGGCGCGCCGGCGTTGCGCTGGGCAAAGAACCGCGTCCAGTCGACGTCGAAGCCGCAGTTGGCTGATTGCAGAGGGGCAATGTCCACGCCATGTGCCTGCAATAGTGTGACCCAGGCGCCGTCACTGCCGAGCTGCGGCCAGCTGCCACCACCTACTGCCAGCACGGTGGCATCGGCGTGGACCGCGATCTCACCCTCTTCCGTGGTGAAGCGCAGGGCGCCGTCGTCACTCCATCCGATCCAGCGATGGTTGGCATGCAGGCGCACGCCCTGTTCCCTCAATCGGCGCACCCAGCCGCGCAGCAGCGGTGCCGCCTTGCGGTCGACCGGGAACACGCGGCCGGAGCTGCCGACGTAGGTTTCCACGCCGAAACCGGCGGCCCAATCGCGCAGCGCCTGCGCGTCGAAGCCATCCAGCCATCGGCCGACCGTGGCGACCTGCTCGCGGTAGCGGCTGTCGAACAACGGGCGCGGCTCGGAGTGGGTGAGGTTGAGCCCACCCTTGCCGGCGATCAGGAACTTGCGGCCGGGCGAACCCTTGGCCTCGTACAGGTCGACCTCCAGCCCGGCCGCGCGCAGGCGCTCCGCGGCGAACAGGCCGGCCGGACCACCGCCGACGACGGCGACCCGGTGTGGCGTTGCGGTATTACGGTTTGACATCGAGCAGCTCGACATCGAACACCAGCGACGAGCCAGCCGGGATCGGGCCGACGCGACGGTCGCCGTAGCCGTAGTCCGGCGGAATCATCAGGGTGCGCTTGCCACCGACCTTCATGCCGGCCACGCCTTCATCCCAGCCGCGGATGACCTGGCCGGCGCCGAGCGCGAAGGTGAACGGTTCGCCACGGCTGACCGAGCTGTCGAAGGTCTTGCCGTGCTTGGTTTCGGTGCGGTTGTCGTAGATCCAGCCGGTGTAGTGCACGGTGACCTTGTTGCCGGCAACGGCTTCGGTGCCGGTGCCAGGCACGGTATCGATGCGCTCGAAGGTGGTCAGGGTGCCGCCCGGCGGCGGGCCGGCGGGTTCGCTCGAACAGCCAACGGCGGCGAGGGACAGCAGCAGGGGAAGCAGCAGGCGGCGCATCGGGCGTCTCCGGAAGGGCGCAGGGCGAGGGCGGCAAGGGTAGCGCATCGGCGCCGGGTATCATGGGCGCATGGCAAAACTCCTGCTCAATCTGCGCAATGTCGGCAACGACGAATATGCCGATGTCTGCACGCTGCTCGACCAGCACGGCATCGCCTGGTATCGCACCGAACCCAGCCCGTGGGGCATCTCCAATGGCGGCCTGTGGCTGCGCGAGGATGCCGATCATCCGCGCGCCAAGGCGTTGATGGCCGAATACCAGGCCGAACGCGGGCCGCGCATCCGTGCCGAGCGCGAGCAGGCGTTGCGCGAGGGCACGGCGGAGACCTTCGGCAGCCTGTTCCGGCGCCGACCGGCATATGTGGTGCTGGTGCTGCTGGCGATGGCCGGTGCGGCGGCGCTGGTGCTGCTGCCGTTCGTGCTGTTGCGGGGGTAAGGGGGACTTCCGGTCGGGTTGCACCCGGCACCCGCAACGGCAACGGCAACGTCAAAAGCCGGGCTTATGTGGGAGGGCGGGGC
>NZ_QFHO01000015.1 GCF_004920835.1 Stenotrophomonas maltophilia | reverse complement strand
GCGGATCAGGGAGAAACCGGCGCGGAGATCCTTGCTACAGAGCGATCGAGAAGACCTAGAGCCGAACGGTCGCCCGCGCCGGGCTCTCGGCACCTAAGGTGCCAGAGTCGCAAGAGATAAGAGCCGAGCCATGCTCGGCTTCGGCATTTGTAGAGTCGAGCCATGCTCGACTGCGGTGAAGCAGCCGAGCATGGGCTCGGCTCTACAACACGATGCGGCTCAGCCAGCCAGAATGCCCTGCCTGCGCATCCGCGGCGCCAGCGCCGCATGCATCACTGCCAAGTGCATCACCACGGCCAGTTCCGGCGCGTAGCGGTCATCGCCCGCCCGCCATTTGCGGGCCAGTTCAGCCGCATCAGCCGGCAACAGCGCCAGTAGTTGGGCGTCATCCAGCGCATCAGCCGCGACCTGCAGCTGCCGGGCCATCTGCCGCGACTGCCACACGTGCACACCAATACTGAGGCTGGCCAGCGACATCAGGACCATGGCCAGCCCGTGCTCAAACCACTGCGACAGCACCTCCGGCCCCCACAGCAGGGCAGCCAGCACCGCCAGCGCCGGCAGGCGCCAGCCCAGCCAATGGAACCGGCCCCGCTGCGACCAATGCACCACCACCGCGCTGGCCACCAACGCGGCAGCGGCGGTAGCCGGCAACTCAGTCAGCCAGGTGGCCGCCAGCAGCACCGCAAGCACCGCCCAGACCCAGCCGGGTGGCAGCGCACGCCGCTGGTAGTCGGCGCCGACCGGCCCGATCAGCTGCCGCAGGCTGCGTTGTTGGCTTGCATCGGTCACCCACCGTCTCCGTGTCTGTCCTGGCTTGGATGGTCGTTGCCAGTGTGTCGCAAATTCGTGCCCACGAAGTTAGCAATCCGCTATGACAGGCGCTCTACAACAAGTTGCGGATTGACAAGACGCGCGGGTGGCGGCCGTGCTTAGCCTGCTGACAGATCCTTGCTGAGGAACACCCTGCACGCACCGGGCGGATCGCACGGCACTTCACCGAATACGGTCCAGCCATGCTTCACATAGAAGTCCGGCGCCTGGAAGCTGATGGTGTACAGCACACCGGAGCGGCAACCCCGCCGCCGCGCCTCGTCTTCCGCAGCCTTCAGCACACGCGAGCCCAGCCCAGTGCCGCGATACGCCGGTGGTAGATGGAACAGATCGACAAACCACAGGCCCAGCGACGTTCGCCCTGTAAGGCCCCCTAACACCTTGCCGCTGGCCGGATCGGTAACCAGTACCGCCAGCGCGCGTCGATCGGCATACCCCGCAGCATCCAGATTGAACTGGTCCAGGCCACTGCCAATCAGGTCCAGCGCCTCGTTGCCGGGTTCATCCGTTACAGCGATTTCAAGCGGCATCGGCTCCGTCCATAGGCTGCATATCCAGGATTCTGATGCTATCAACCCTGCGCGAGCCTGGCGCAGCGCCCAACGCTATTTCGCCTTGGCGTCAGCACAGGCAGATGCCGCTGCATCCAAGAGCGGGCCGGCCTCCAGGCGTGGCGCAGGACCTGTTGCCGGGAACGCCACCGCGAGGGCCTTCGCTGCCCGGTCTGCATGCTGCTGGATGTACCAGGACGACTCCGGCGACAGCGTGTCACCGCGTACCTCCTGCTCGAACCGGTACTGGCCCCAATAGATCGCCAGCGGTTCCTCCAGCGCATTCAATGGGTTGCGCAGCGTCAGCGCAGCCGGGCACAACGTCACAAAGGCTTCGGCCAACGCCTTTCGTTGCGCCGGCGGCTGCCCGGCTGAAAGAAAGTGGCTGTACTCGTGCATCACGATCGGTGCCCAGTCTTCCTCGGCATCGAACGTCGAGAACAGAAAAATGTAACCGCCCCGCAGCTTGGCCTGGGTCTGCGTCGCATCCGGCCACCAGAGGAAACGCACCTGGAAGGTGGCTGGCGCATCCACCCTGAAGAACGCCTGCATCTGCGCCGCAAGCCCACCGACCGGGCGGGATGCCAGCTGCCGTGCGAGTTCGCGCTTCTTCGCGTTGAATGGCGCCTGCCCTGCCAGCAGCAGGCGGGCATGCGGGGCGAAGTGCGCGTAGTACCGCCACAGCAGCCTCTGGTCACGGCGGTCCTGGCCGATAATCGCGGCCCTGACGGCTGCATCGAACGATTCTGCCGCCAGGAAATGGCTGGCGAACGGATCGCCGTCGCGGGTATCTGCACCTGCGAACACCCGCTCGGCCGCCGCGGCCATTACCTCGTGATCACGCGCCAGGGGTGACGTGCGCTGGCGGAATGCGGCATAGGCAGCCAACAACGCGCGGTCCCGCTCGTCCAGGCCGAAGCGCCGCTGCCATTCATCCCGGTAGACCGAAGCGGTGTATCCCGGCAGCCAATCGGGCAGGTTGTCGAGCAGGTTGAACAGGTCCAGCGATGGGCTGTAAGCCACCTCCACCGTCGCCTGCGGGGATTCGGCCGCTACGACGGGCCATGCCTGCATTGCAAGAACGGCCGCGGCAAGCGCACCCGCCCATCCCAGTCGCATCTTGCCGGAGCTGACGGATACGACCATGGGAGGCCCGTGGAATGACGTCGGGAAATTCGAGCACGCCTCCCCGGGGATGGCAACGTGCCAAGCGGCGGGGGCGCGAGGAAATCCCCGCGCGTGACTGTTCAGGAAGATTGCCGTACCATTTGCCCCGTTAGGCAGGTTCCTGGGCGACATCTGGTCAACTTGGAACCTGAAAGCCTTGCAAGACTTGAAGAAACCGGGGGTGCATTGGTTTCGACGGGGGTTGTGAAGTCGCCTGGCGCATGCCGAGGGGGTAGCTTTCCTCGTAAATCCAGCTGCAAAACTCTAGTTGCCAACGACGACAACTACGCTCCGGTCGCTCTCGCAGCCTAAAAACTGCGGTGCGTGACCTTCTGCCGACTTAGGCGGAGCCTCGAAACTGCTTGTGTCCATGCTCGCAGCGTAGAGTCATTATCATGGAATCGCGCTGGGCGGCTGCCTGTCAGTCCGGCACTAGAACAAAACAGGCTGGTTCCCGGGTGCGCTTTGCACACCGTGCTGCTCGGGGATGAGATCCAACGGTGAGCTAAGCATGTAGTGCTGGGGATGGAGTGCCTTCGGACGGCGGTTCAATTCCGCCCACCTCCACCAACGAACGGTTCGTCACGAACCGGAGAAGCCCGGAAATTCCACCAACGTGGGTTTCCGGGCTTTTTATTGCCCGCTGTAGATCTGGACAATCCATGGAACTGTGGCCAGGTCGTGCGGTACGCCGTCGCCATACGATCGGCGCGATCACCTGGCCGGCGACCATGATTAGCTACTCATCGCCCCTCGCATTGTGGAATCACTTGACGCCTTCGAACAGATCCGGCAATGAACGGAATGCCATGTGCCAATCCTGCTGGCGGCGTATCGACCAACCTGCTTGCAGCTTGTCCTGACGCGCGCCGGTACTGCGGCCAACCAAGATGTGAACCAAACGTGAACCCAGCTAAGGTGGGAATGGGGGGAGGCCTCGCCTCAATCCGTTCTTACACAAGAGCCTTGCCAGCACAATCGGCATCGTAGCCACATGAATGACTGTCGGTGCGGCTTGGCTCATGCTCGACGCGCTGCGCGGGCTCACGAGGATGACTGTCTCAACAACTTGGAAATGGAGGCTGTATGCGTGATCTAAATGAACTTGAAGTTGCAGAAATTTCGGGCGGTGTTCGCATCCAGATTGGCCCAAGCAACGGCACCCACGTCACCGGAACGCTCAATGATTTTGGCAATGCTGCGTATATGTACGGAAGGATCGCACCATTCAGTGGAATTGGCGCTGCCGGCCTGATCTATCACTACATCATGGCTCGCTGATTCAGGCAGCATAAGTAGGGGTCTAGGCGCCATTTCGGGCCTAGACCTTTGGAGCAAGGAAACATGCTTCAAAGATTTGCCCATCGAAGACCCCGCCCTATTGCGGAGAACAAGATATTCGCCGCAGCGATTGCGACGGTAGCCGTTGGGGCGACCCAGGGGGTTCTGGATTCATTCAACGTATTCGGATCAAAGGCGGTGACTGAGCTCCTCGCATTTCTCGCTTGCGTCTGGCTATTTCCAAATGAACCCGGAAGGAGATGGAATTTCTGGCTTCTACCTGTGTTGGTTGGCGCCGGCCTCATTTGTGGAGCACTTTGGATTGCTTTTGCAGAGCTTCCCCCAGGACATGCCAGCAACCCCATACCATTGAATGAAGTTCCATTCAAATTCTATTTGCTCGGCATCGTAACCAGCTGCGTCGTCGCTCCACTTTTTGAGGAAAAGGTCGTGAGACATCTCTTTCTGGATGGAGCCTCTCACTACTTCGGAAAAGTCGCGGGTGCCATTATCGTTAGCGCGCTGTTCGCTGCGGTCCACGTCGATGCAGTTGTGTCTTCTTTCATCTACTCGGTGATTCTCTGCATTGGTGCGATAGTTTTTGGCCTGAACACTTTCCAGCGATCCATAATTCATGGAGTTATCAATCTTTCCATCATGCATTGGGCGCTTCTCCATCCTCTTCTCTAGGACCGTTACCAAACATCCCCTAGGCCCCCACATGTTCCAGCGTGGACTTACAACCCGCCCTTCCTCAAGACGCACATGATGGCCATTGGGCACGCGCCTGAGTTTCCCATTATTTTCATGTCAGCCTTGTGGCCTTTTTGGGAGCGTTAGATCATTGACGTCGTGATTCAATCCGAGGCAGCGGAATGCGGACTCGCTTGCCTGGCCATGATTGCATCGCATCATGGCAACAACATCGGACTCCGGGTGCTTCGTCGTCGCCATACACTTTCCCTCAAGGGTGCCACTCTCGCCCAGATCATGGAAATCGCGGGAAGCCTGGGCTTTCGTTGCCGTCCCCTGCGCTTGGACCTGGAGCACCTGAGCCAACTTCAGTTGCCATGCATAGCGCACTGGGACCTCAACCACTTTGTTGTAATCAGCAAAGTTCATCGCAACGGCGTCACCCTTCTGGATCCCGCTTATGGCAAGCGTAGGCTTTCCCTGGAGGAGGTCTCCCGCCACTTCACCGGCATTGCTCTGGAGTTGCATCCAACTGCCGAGTTCCAGGCAACCACTCGCCCGCCAGCAGTCTCGCTTGCACAACTGACAGGCAGGATCGAGGGGCTTTGGCGGTCTCTTGGGCTACTGCTGCTCTTGTCCGTTGCACTTCAGGTATTCGTCCTGATAGCACCGTTCTTCATGCAGTGGACCGTGGATCAAGCGCTCGTCGCCTATGACAGAGACTTGCTGACCGTGCTGGGCACGGGGTTCGCTCTGGCGCTTTTGCTGCAAGTATGTATTGGGCAGATTCGAGGCAGGGCGGTCATCTATCTATCAAACCGACTCAACCTGCAATGGACTGGCAACGTCTTCCGCCACCTCCTGCATTTGCCCTTGGACTATTTCGAGAAGCGCCATCTAGGTGATGTCACGTCACGGATGGGAAGCATCCAGGCCATTCAGAGAACACTGACAACCAGCTTCGTAGAGGCACTCATCGATGGCCTCATGGCAGTTGTGACCCTGGGAATGATGCTGCTCTACAGCTGGAAGCTGGCGCTGGTCACGCTGCTCGCGGTTGTTCTGTATGCAATTGCACGTGCCTGTGCATTCCCTCCCCTGCGGCGAGGCACAGAGAAGCAGCTGATCGCCGGGGCACGACAGGAGAGCCATCTTCTTGAGTCAATTCGGGGAGTGCAGTCGATAAAAGTCGCTGGCCGCGAATCAGTTCGCCAAGCAGGCTACTTCAACCTCATGAACGAGACTGTCAATCAAGACGTTTGGCTCTCGAAGTTTGGGCTGAGCTTCAGTGGTGCCAATCAGTTGCTGTTTGGCCTGGAACGCATTGCAGTGATCTGGCTCGGGGCACTACTGGCCATGGACAACGTGTTCTCCGTCGGCATGCTCATTGCGTACCTCGCCTATAAGGACCAGTTCTCGCAGCGCGTCGGAGCGTTGATCGACAAGTGGGTGGAGTTCCGCATGCTTCGCCTTCACGGCGAGCGACTCTCCGACATTGTTCTCACCGAGCCAGAGCGCGACACTTCCAACGGAAACGCCCTGTTGCCAGACGGACTCCGCATTGAGGTCGAGGGACTTGGCTTCCGCTACGCCCCTGGGGAGCCATGGGTGCTGAAGAACTGCAGCTTTGTGGTGGACGCCGGTGAGTCCGTTGCAATCATCGGCCCTTCAGGCTGCGGGAAGACTACGCTGGTCAAGATACTTCTTGGGCTCCTACAGCCGACCGAGGGTCAGGTCCGCATTGGCGGCGTGCCCTTATCAAGGATAAGCAAAAGCGACTACCGCCGCATGATCGGAGCGGTGATGCAGGATGACCAGCTTTTCGCAGGAAGTGTCAGCGACAACATTTCCTTCGAAGAAGATGACCATGATGAAGGAAAAGTGCTTGAGGCGGCGCGGTTGGCTGCTGTGCATGACGACATCGCGGCCATGCCCATGGGCTACAACAGCCTGATCAGCGATATGGGAACGACTCTCTCTGGAGGCCAGAAACAACGGGTGATCCTCGCTCGCGCCCTGTATCGCAAACCTCAATTGCTCTTCCTGGACGAGGCAACCAGCCACCTTGATGTGGAGCGCGAAAGACTGGTGAATGAGTCCGTAAAACAGCTTGCACTGACTCGGGTGATCATCGCCCATCGGCCGGAAACCATCGCCAGCGCCGACCGCGTGCTGCTCATGCAGGCGGGGGCGGTAGCGCACGTACTGACCCAGAACACATCCAGCTCCCTGGCGCCGGAACGAGGTGATGCAGCGGAGCTGACTGCATGAGCGGCCTCTTCCGCAAGGAGGCGATTGATGCCCAGCGGCGAAGCTGGCTGGGCGGGATATCCCTCGTACAGCCATTCCGGTTCTGGCTTCTGGCGGTATTCGCAGCGATAGCGGCCATAGGCATCGTCAGCTTCTTCTGGATCGGCGAGTATTCGCGCAGATCGCGGGTTCCTGGTGAGCTTGTACCCGACCTCGGGCTTTCCACGGTCGTCGCTCCATCCGCTGGAGTGGTCGCAAGACTGGACGTCGAAGAAGGCGATCATGTGCAACGCCAGGATGGACTGCTGACGATCAACGTGCCTCGGGTAACGTCCTCAGGTCAGGACGCCGTATCAACATTGCTCGACGCACAACGCTCCCGCATAGCCAGTGTGGGTGCGATGAGCGAATTTCAGGATAGACAGCTGGCAGCTCAACAGGATGGCGCCAAGACCCAGCGCTCTGCGATGTTGCGTGAGCTTTCGCAGATCGACGCGGAGATTCATACCCGTGGCGAGCAGGTGAGAATCGGGCGCGAGACCCTCGCCCGCTATCGGAGCGTCGAGGATGAGCGCTACGTAAGCCTGATTCAGATCAACCAACAAGAGCAATCGATGCTTGAGGCGGTCAATGCGCAACAAGCCCTTCAACGCCAAGCAACCTCGATTCGGCGGAACCTGGCCGAACTGGAGCAGCGGCTTGCAGAAATTCCCCATCAAAGGCTATCCGCCAAGGCAGTGTCTGAGCGTGATCTTGCCGCGTTGAATCAGGAGTTCATTCGGATGGAGGCTGACGGAGAGCTGCTCCTTCGAGCCCCGGTAACTGGGCTGGTGGCAAATCGACTCGTTGAGGCTGGCCAGGCGGTGCAGCCCGGCCAACCCATTCTCAGCCTGCTTCCCAAGGGGTCCGAGCTTCGAGCACAGCTGCTGGTGCCCAGTTCAGCCATAGGTTTCGTTAAATCAGGCGACCGGGTTCTGCTGCGCTACCAGGCCTATCCCCATCAGAAATTTGGAGCTCACGAAGGAACGGTTATCCGCATCTCTCGCAGCGCTTTGACGGGGAACCAGAAGGACGGCGACACGAAGCAGCCTCTATATCGAGTCTTGGTCTCGTTGGATCAGCAGGGAGTGCTGGCATACGGGAAAATGGAGCCGCTTCGCCCTGGCATGCAGCTCGAGGCAGATATCATGGGGGAGCGTCGCAAACTTTATGAATGGCTGCTGGAACCGCTCTATTCCGTGTCCGGAAGGCTGAAGGGCTAGTACGCGATGGCTCGATTGGAACCGCAGCAATAGAAGGTTCGTCACGAACCGAAGAAGCCCGGAAATTCCACCAACGTGGGTTTCCGGGCTTTTTTATTGCCCGCCTCGCCTCGCTGCGAAATTCACCACCCAGGCGCAGTCGCGACCCGATGCCGTCAAGCAATGTCGGCATTGCACATCTTCTCTCGCTTTCGACATCACTAAACCACTTCAGAAATTTCCCACCCTCTCCTTGGGGGGGATGTGCCCGCGAAGCCGTTCGTCCTTGGTCGCCATCAAGAGGAGACCACGGGTCACCTGCACCCTGCACCCTGCACCCTGCACCCTGCACCCTGCACACCGAAGCCGAGCCCGAGGGGCACGGCCTGTTCGACACATCTTCCACAAAGGAACTGTATCCATGCGTACGTCGCTTCGGGTTTCCCTTGCCAGTGCCATCACCCTGGTCCTGGCCAGCGCCCCCGCCTTCGCCCAACCCACCGAACGGGTATGGACGCGAGGCATGGCCAGCAACGAGCAGTACAGCAGTTTCATCGTCAAGTACCGGGACGGCAGCAGCAAGCGCGTCTCCGCCGACACCGCCCAGGACGCGCTGAAGAAGCGCCTCGGCGTCCAGCAGCGCAGCAAGCGTTCGATCGGCAGCGCACCGACTTCGGCTGCGTCCGTAACCCATCAACGCCGCATGGGCGGCGGCGCCGACGTGGTCACCACGGACAAGCCACTGGACCGTCCGGAGGCCGAGATCCTGATGCAGCGCATCGCCGACGATCCGGACGTCGAGTATGTGCAGCCGAACTACATGATGAGTGCATTCGCCACGCCGAACGACCCGCGCTATGGGGAGCAATGGCACTACAGCAACCCGACCAGTGGCGCTCGCCTGCCCGGCGCGTGGGATCGCTCCACCGGCCAGGGTGTGGTGGTTGCGGTGGTTGATTCAGGCTACCTCAACAACAACGACCTGCAAGCGAACCTGCTGCCGGGTTACGACATGATCTCGTCAACCCGTCCGTTCAGTGATTGGCAGTGCATCATCGGGGGAATGAATCCCGGCTGTGGTGGCTCCGACGATGGTGACGGACGCGACGCCGATGCATTCGATGCCTCAGGCATTGCACACGGCACCCACGTCGCCGGAACGGTCGCTGCGGTGACCAACAACCAGATCGGCGTGGCCGGCGTGGCCTACAACGCGAAAGTCGTACCGGTGCGCGTACTGGGAAACCAGGGCAATGGTGGTTCCGCTGACATCATCGACGGCATGCTCTGGAGTGCCGGTATCAACGTGCCCAATGTCCCCGCCAATGCCAACCCGGCCGAAGTCATCAATCTCAGCCTGGGCGGCCGCCGCGCCTGCTCGCCGGCCGAGCAGGATGCAATCGACGACATCACGGCCCAGGGTACGATCGTGGTGGTCGCCGCCGGCAACAGCAATCTTGATGTGTCCGAGTTCGCCCCCGCGAACTGCAAGGGTGTGATCGCGGTTGCTGCCAACGATCAGGGCGGTCGTCGTGCGTTCTACTCCAACTATGGCGCAGGCATCCACATCACCGCACCGGGTGGCGAGACCTGGTCGTGCCGTGCGTCGGTGGGCGAGTTCCTGCCGCTGGCCACGCCGCCGAGCCAGGCCAACTGCGCACCCACCCGCCAGCATCCGGCGCAGGGCATCCTGTCCACCGTGGGTAACAACGCCTTCGACTTCATGTCCGGCACCTCGATGGCGGCGCCCCACGTCGCTGGCATCGTCGCGCTGATGCAGGCGGTGGCGCCGGTGCCCAAGACCACCGACCAGGTCAAGGACATCCTGCGTCGAACCGCGCACCCGATCGCGGCGGCGAACTGCCCCGGCGGTTGCGGACCGGGCATTGTCGACGCCGCAGAAGCGGTGAAGGCCGCCAGCAACTGATGGCATGGCGCAGCGGCCTTCCGAGGCCGCTGCGCTGCTTGCCGGTGATCCGATCCGGTACGTTCGTCACGCCGGAATGGCGGCGCATGATCGAGACTCTGTGACCCTATCGGAACGTACCCTGCTCCGAGACGAACAGAAGGATCTGCAATGAAAACCGCACCCACCGTATTCGCCCTTGCCCTGGCTGCCCTTGTCGCAGGTCCGGCCGCCCATGCGGCCATCGCGCCACCCGGTACCGCCACGCTGGAAGCCCTGCTCGCCTGCAAGGCCGGCTCGAACTTCAGCGCGGCCGAGGCGATCGACGCGCTGCAGGCAGCCGGCCTGGCAAAGAAGCCGGGCGGTACGTTCGAGCCTGAGAGCTCGCCGGTTGCCCTGTTCGGCGGCACCATCAGCAGTGCCGATGTGAACGTGGCGGCGGGTGAGAAAAGCATCTTCGTGTACTTGAACGGTGTCGATTCGCAGCGCCTGGCCAAGTCATGGTCGGTAACCACGGTCAACGAGCACGCCAACACCGAAGCCCCCTCCTACGTGAAAGCCATCGACAAACGCCACACCCTGCACGTGATCGCCGGCGACGACTACGAAGGTTATTCGGCGGCGGTGAAGTGCCAGATCACTCCGTAACGGCGCAGGTCTACAGCCAGCGCCGCACGCGTTGGCGGAAGCCTGCATAGGCCTCGGGAAAGCGGGCCGACAGTGCCCGCTCTTCCGGCACGATCTGCAAGCGGGTGATGTAGATCACGAACAGCGGCACGGCCAGCAGCGCGGTCAGGTTCTGCAGGTACAGCATCGCACCGGCCAGGACGGTCGCCTGGCCCAGATACATCGGATTGCGCGTGTAGCGATACACCCCGTGCGTGACCAGCGTGCTCGACGCCGAGGGACGCAGCGGGTTCACCGTGGTACGCGCACGCTGGAAAGCCAGCTTCGGCAGCAGGTTCAGCACCAGGCCGATGGCCATCACCCCGCCCGCCAGCAGTGCCGGCATCGGCAATGACAACACTGTGCCCGGCCACAGGCGGCTGGCCAGGTAACCGGCAGCGGCACACAGCAGCATCACCAGCGGTGGTGGAACACGGGTTTCAAGCCACCGCATCGCAGTCCCTGCATCACCCCATTCACCCCAGTGTCACACGGAAATGCCTGAATCGCCCGGGCGGCGATGCTTGGGCCAGACAAACCGACCGCTCGGTATCTTCCGCTTTGACAGGTCTGTCGTTAGAGTGTCGCCACCGCGCAGGAGGATCGTATGGCAACCACGGGCTTGGGCTTCATCGGCCGCACGACCCTCATCATCACCGTGCTGCTCACCCTTGGTGGCTGCGCGACGCTGCGCCAGTTCGGGCCGTCGGTGCAGGTGGCCTCGGTCACGCCCGGCCAGTACATCGCACTCAAGCGCGGCGACATCCTCACCACCGGCAAGCTCAGCTCGGCAACGACGGAAACCCTGCGCGTGGCCGGCCTCGACGAAGGCGTCTGCGCCAAGCCTGGCCTGCCCTGCATCGAAGCGATGGAAGCCACCATCGTGGTGCGCGAGGAGGACAAGCGCTCGAGCCTTGCCGAGTTGTGGCTGCAGTACGCCATGACCCTGCCCGCACCGAAACGCGAGTACTCCGCCTCGGGCCGGGCCAAGACCACCATCACCGAACTGGACGCCGACTTCCAGCCGCGCCTGGATGCCTGGATGCAGGTCGCGCGGCAGGCTTACGGGTATCTGTTCTTCACCGAGCGCACCGCCAACCAGCGTGGCTTCGAAGATCGCCAGACCCAGGTGCGTGACTATTACAACCTGGCCGTGCAGGAAGCTTCGGTGCAGCTGTACAACGCCTATGCCACCGGCCGCGTGCACAACGAAGCCAGCCATTTCCAGCTCGGCCGCTGGACTTTCGTACTCGCCCCATCGGGCGAAGCTTCACCACTGGACACGCGTACCCCCACCGAGCTGGTGCCCGCTGCCTCGCTCTCGTTCACCGGCACGCTGCGCAGCGTGCACCGCCGCGATGGCTTCGGCGCGGAGCTGGTAGCTGTGATGAATGATCCAGCCAATGCCAGCGCCACGCCAACTACGGCCTCAACGGCCTCTACGGCGTCTACGACCGCGACGGCAGCGACGCAGCGCAGTTGGAGCGAGATGCCCTCGCCATCGATGACAGTGTTGCTGCGCTTCTCCGGAAAGAACCTGTGGGAAGTGCTGCACGACGACGAGCCGGAACTGGAGATTCACGATCCTTACCAGGTCACCGAAGTCACCCTGCACGGACAGGAAGTGCCGCTGGCCGCGAACTTCACCGCTGGCTACGCACTGTGGCTGGCGCGCTCCAACTTCAGCCACCAGTCGCTGCGCTCGCTGTTCGGTGGCAAGGGCGGCATCGATACGCCGCACCTGTACATGATGCAGCCGTACGATCCGAACCGTCGCGTGCTGCTGATGATCCACGGCCTGGCCAGCAGCCCGGAAGCCTGGGTCAACGTCGCCAACGAGCTGATGCGCGACGAAGAAATCCGCCAGGATTTCCAGATCTGGCAGTTCTACTACCCGACCAACATGCCGATCGCGATGAGCCACGATGCGATGCGTCATACGCTGGCCGAGGTCTTCCAGCACTTCGACCCCAGCGGCAAGGCGCAGGCCTCGCATGACATGGTGCTGGTCGGGCACAGCATGGGCGGCGTGATTGCGCGGCTGATGATCTCCTCTTCAGGCGACCACCTGGTCGATACCCTGCTGGCCACCGCACAGATGACGCCGGCGCAGCAGGAACTGCTGCGCACCAAGGGCGCGCCGGTGCTGACCTTCCTGCCGGAACCGGAAGTATCGCGCGTGGTGTTCATCGCCACGCCGCACCGCGGCACCGATGTGGCGAGCACCCGCCTGGGCCGCTGGATCGGCCGCCTGGTGCGCTTGCCGCTGACCGTACTGGAAGACGTGGCCACCATCGCCAACGACGGCAAGATCGATCGCAACGACGGCAAGCACGGCTACCAGATGAACAGCATCCAGAACCTGGACAAGGACGATCCCTTCGTACGCGCCGTGGCCGACCTGCCAATGGCGCCGAAGGTGCACTACCACTCGATCATCGCCCGCGCCAAGGCCGACGGCCCGCTGGAGAAGACTGACGATGGGCTGGTGCCGTACTGGAGCTCGCACCTGCCACATGCGGTTTCGGAAAGGGTGATCGTGTCCGGGCACAGCGTGCAGGAGGCAACCCCGGCAATCGTCGAACTGCGGCGGATCCTGCACGAGGACATGCAGGGGCATGACCGCCCGGGCAACTGATCCGCCCGTCCCTCTCCTCAGGAAGCCAAGGCGCGGCGCGAGAACGTACCCTGCAGCGCTGCTGGGATCGCGAAGCCCTCCATGCGCACCTCCGGGCGGTAATCCGCGCCGGGGGTGAATCGATATTCGCGTGCGAGCAGCGCGCACAGGAGTACCAGCTGCGCATTTCCCACCGCCGATCCCACGCAGGAACGCGATGGGAAGCCATAAGGCACATAGATGCCGGCCGTCCGCTTGCGACGCTCGGGCAACCAGCGGTCTGGATCGAACAACAGCGGATCGTCCCAGTACTTCGACGACCGGTGCTGGATGAACGAGCTCAGCTCGAACACCGTGCCTTCCTTGATGGCCTGCCCATCCACCTGCAGATCGCAGGCCGCCACGCGTCGATTGTTGAAGGGCGTGGAGTACAGACGCATCACTTCCTTCAGGAACCGCATCGTGCAGGGAATGCGGGCGATGGGCAATGCATGGATCTCCGCGTCCGACAGCGGCGCGAACTCCTCTTCAATGCGTTGCCGCCAATGCGGATGCATCTGCATGGCCAGCAGCAGGCAGGCAGCCATCATGCCCGGCACCCCGGAGATGGCAATCAACTGCACCGTAACCAGATAGGTCACCTTGTCCAGCCCGATGCGCTCACGCAGCGTCAGCAGTGACTGCGCGTAGTCCAGCGAAGAGCGCCCGCTACGGACGCGGCGCTTCAACTCTGCATGGATCGTCCGCGACTCGCCACGGCCGATGAGGAAATTGCGCAGCAGGTGGCGCCGGTGGATGACCTGCTCGACCTGGGTGGTGTAGCGCAGATGCAGGGCACGTTCGATGGCAGCGGTACCGCGTGTATCAAGCCCGTCGATCACCAGAGGAACGAGCGGATGCGCCATCACTTTCCACACCGCCGGCGTCGCATCCAATTCATGCCCGCACAGCGCATCCAGTGCCTGCCGCATGCGCGACTGCAGCGTCTTGAGGGTATCCACGCCAGTGAGCTCGGCACTGCAGGCGGCGATCAGGCTGCGTACTTCGGTCCAGCGCACGCGCTCGTGCCGGCGGAACAGATCGGCCAGCGATTCAACCACGAACAGGTGCTCGGAATTCTCCTTGTCAACCTTCCCGGCCAGCTCCGGGCAGAACACCCCGATGCCGCCGGTTTCCAGATGCAGTACCGGTCCTTCGCGCTCCACGCGCGCGGCCAACCGCTCGGCAGCAACGGTGCTGCCTTCATTCGACATCCCTTGCATGCAGTGCGCCTCCGGCAGGAAGGGACTCGAAAGACGAGTCCCTTCGTCTTGCTACCGCTCAAACGCGGGGTTGCCCCGCAGGATCAGAACTCGACCCAGAGCGGCCAGGTATTCCACACACTGCTCTTCTCGTTCGGATGGATATTCAGAGTGACGCGCAATGCTCGGGCGAATCTTTTCATTTTCATTCCTTTGCTTGCTGTGTGGTTATGCCGGGATTATCCCGGCACCGGCTAGATAGCACGACATAATGCTGCTGTCCAACCAGGCCATGTGCCGCGGTGCAACATCAGGACCGTGGCAGATTGGGGGAATTCCCTCATCGCACGTGCGCAGCGGCCCTTCTATGCTGGCCCCACTTTCCCCGCAGGAGGTCCGCATGAACACGCAAGAGCCCAGCCGCCAGCCCAGTCCCGATCCGGCCGAGCGTGACGCCTTCTTCCCTTCCCCGTACTCGCTGTCGCAGTTCACTTCGGCGAAGAGTGACCTGTCCGGCGCCGACTACCCGGATGCGCGCCGCGATGGCCGCTGGAAGGTGCTGATGATCGCCGCCGACGAGCGCTATCTGCCCACCGCCAACGGCCATCTTTTTTCCACCGGCAACCACCCTGTGGAAACCCTGCTGCCGATGTACCACCTGGACAAGGCCGGCTTCGAGATCGACGTGGCGACGCTGTCCGGCAATGCCACCAAGTTCGAATGGTGGGCATTCCCGCGCGAGGACAAGGAGATCGGCGGACTGTATGAGCGCTATGAAGAGCACTTCCGCCAGCCGCTGCAGCTGCACGACGTGGTGGCCGGCCTCGATGCCGATTCGGACTACGCAGCAGTGTTCATCCCCGGTGGCCATGGCGCGTTGATCGGCCTGCCGGAAAGCCGCGCGGTGAAGGCCACCCTGCAGTGGGCAATGGCCCAGCAACGCCACATCATCACCCTCTGCCACGGCCCTGCTGCATTGCTGGCTGCCGGCGTCGACGAAGCCGATGGCGGCTCACTGTTCCGTGGCTATCGCATCTGCGCTTTCCCCGATGCAATGGACCGGCAGACACCCGACATCGGCTACATGCCGGGGCAGCTGCAGTGGTTCTTCGGTGAACGGCTTGCGCAGCAGGGCGTGCAGATCGTCAACGAAGGCATCGACGGCAGCGTGCTGCAGGACCGCCTGCTGCTGACCGGCGACAGCCCACTTGCCGGCAACGCGCTGGGCAAGCTGGCCGCACGCACCCTGCTCGACACACTGGCCGGGCGCTGACCCCGATGGCCGAGCTGGTGCAGGCACTGCTTGGCCTTGAAAACGCCCACTCGCTGGCTGCGGTGGGCGCGTTACTGCGCGGCGTCGCCGCGCCACTTGGCTACGATCGTGTGCTGGTATTCGCCACCGGCACCGGGCTGGAGCGCGACGCGCAGCGCGTGTACTGGATAGAGGGCGACTGGCTCGGCGATGGCAACGATACCGACCTTGCCCGCTACCTGCACACCTGTCCGGTCAATCGCCACGTACTGGACAGCGATGCACCGTTCTTCTGGAGCAAGCGCCAGGGCGTGCGCGGCGAACGCTACCAGGTGGTAAAGCAGCCACGTGGTGAAGGCCTGCACGGTCTGCAGGTGCCGGTGTTCGGCACCACCGGCCTGGAGGGCGCGATCAGCTTTGCCGGTACGTCAATCGATGCGTCGGCCAGCGCGCGCCTGCAGCTGGAGGCTGCTGCAACTGCAGCATTCCGAGCCGCGCGCCAACTGGCCGAATCGCCTGCCGAGCTTTCGGGAAGCGCGCTGAGCAACCGCGAGCGCGAAGTGCTGCGCTGGGTTGCCGCCGGCCGCCGGCAGGCTGAGATCGCGGCTACGCTTGGGCTTTCCACGCGCACGGTGGAGAACCACCTGCGCCACGCGCGCCAACGCCTGGGTGTGGCGACCACCGCGCAGGCAGTGCGTGCCGCCAGCCGTCGCGGCGAGATCGAAGACTGATCGCAGCGAGGCACTTCCGGCGGTCTGGTTCGCGTGTTACACACGCCATGCGCATGTGCGCGATTGCAGAAAGCAAGGATGATGCTTATGAAACTGCAACTGGCCGCGATGGCCGCGTTGTTGGTGGCAACTGCAACCCTGGCTCCGGTGGCGGACGCCAACACAGGGGTCCCGAAAGAGAATGTTTCCTGTGTGCCAGTGAATGTGGACCGCAACCGCGTTCACCACCACTGCACGGAAACCTACACCGATGAATTCGGCAATGTCTACACAGCCGAGTACTGGATCGACGAGTACGGCAACCCCTACCTGCGCGACTGATCCGCGCGGGGACTGCGCCGGGCCGCGAGCCGGGCCGGCGCGTACGCAGCAGTCCTCGCGTAACAGAACTGCGGGCGCGGCGGCTGCACGACACAGCGCGAACGCGCGATTTCAGACACAAGGATGATGCCCATGAAACTGGACTTGGCCGCAATGGCCGCATTGGTTGTGGCAGTCGCTGGAATGATGTCTGCAGGTACCGCACGCGCGGGGGTTACCTCCCCGCCCGGCAGCGTGACCCGCTGCGAACCGTTTGAAGTGGAGCGTTACCGCATCCACCAGCACTGCATCGTGACCATGCCCGATGCCGGCGGCGATATCTTCCTCACTGAGTACTGGATCGACGAATACGGCAATCCGTACCTGATGTAAGCCCCCACCAACAAGGAGCGTGAGGATGAGACTGCAGAAAGGTTTGTCGGCATGTTCGTTTGCCGCCGTGCTTGCCGTGTCGATGCTGGCCCCGGTCGCCACCACGACGGCCGCCGAAGTCGTCGAGGTCCAGGAAGAATGCGTGCCCTTCCGCGTCGCTGGAAACGTGTTCCACCAACGCTGCACGACGTACGTGCTCTACGACGATGGCTCCCGCGAAGTGGCCGGGCATTACAACCGTGACGAAAACGGGATGATGTACGACCCCTGATCGCGCTCACGCGATCCGCCGGGCGGCGCTTTCATCGCCCGCCCGGCACCGGCCAGCCGCCCATCCCGGCATACCGCTGCCCCCGCGTTCCATGGCATGCTCCGTGAAACCGTTTTCATGGAATGGAGGGATTCCACGATGTTGTCGCGCTTCCATCGCCCTGCGCTGTGCGCACTGTTGGCGCTTGCTCTGCCTGCCGTTGCCTGGGCCGCTGCGCCGGCGCCACTGAAGGTGATGTCGTTCAATGTCCGCACCCCGGCTGATACCGAACCGGGCAAGCGCTGGCCGGACCGTCGCGATGCCATGGTCAAGGTCATCCTCGATGCACACCCGGCCGTGATCGGCACTCAGGAACTGGTGAAGGAGCAGGCCGACTACCTGTCCG
The DNA here is from genome assembly GCF_004920835.1 of Stenotrophomonas maltophilia. Lineage (GTDB taxonomy): Bacteria > Pseudomonadota > Gammaproteobacteria > Xanthomonadales > Xanthomonadaceae > Stenotrophomonas > Stenotrophomonas maltophilia_AQ. The sequence continues at coordinate 83,728 of NZ_QFHO01000015.1, read as the reverse complement.
AGCACCTGCCCGGTTACCGCTGGTTCGGCGAAGGCCGCCGCGGTGGAAGCGGTGACGAACACATGGGCGTGTTCTACGACAGCACGGTGCTGGCCATCGAGGAGTCCGGCAACTTCTGGCTGTCCGATACGCCCGACGTGCCCGGCAGCATCAGCTGGGGCAACCTGTATCCGCGCATGGTCACCTGGGCCCTGTTCCGGCGTCTGGATGATGGCCGTCGTTTCTACTTCATGGATACCCACCTGCCCTACCGCGACGAAGACGAACCACGCCGGGTGAAGGGTGCCGAACTGATCGGCAAGCGCCTGGCGTTGCTGCCGGCCGACCTGCCGGTGGTGCTGACCGGAGACTTCAACAGCGAACCGGGCGGCGACACCTACAAGGCGTTTACCCGCGTGCTGCAGGACACCCGTCCCCAGGTGAAGGCGCCGCAGGGCCCGCGCCTGACCTTCCACGACTTCACCGGCAAGGCCACCTCCCAGCTGGATTGGGTGCTGGTGCGTGGTTTCCATGCGCGCAGCTTCCTCACCGATGACCGGCGCGTCGATGGCGTGCTGCCGTCCGATCATTTCCCGCTGGTGGTCGAGCTGGACTGGCCGGCACACTGAAACCCATGCCGCAGCCGCGGCTACGGTGGCGGCTGCCGTGACAACAGGCGATACAACGCCTGATGCTGGTTGCGCGCCTGGCAGATGCGCGCGCCGATCGCCAGGAACACGGAGATGCCGATCAGGCCCAGCCCCAGCATCTGATCCGGCAGGCGCACGAAGCCGATCGCAGCCGCCATCGTAGCCAACACCATCAGCACTACGACCGCTACCGACAGCCCTGCGCCAGGCGGTCCCGGATCACCAAACAGCATGCGCTGGGTATCGCGTTTGTCATCGCTCATCGCCTTCCCTCCTTGAATCTGCCCCACTAGTTACACCGCGGGCCCCGGTTCTGGCAGAGTCAGAAACGTCATGACTGTGACAACGTCCACAGCACGCGACGCGCTACCCTTCCTCCATTCCCGAACTGTGGAGAAGGGCATGGCACACCAGAGCCGCCTGGCCGGATTCATCATCGACTGCGAGGGCATTCCCCCCGACGAAGGCGCACGCTTCTGGGCCGCCGCGCTTGGCCTGAAGGCGCAACCCGCCTATGCCGAAGGCGGCGCCGAGTACGCCGACCTGCAGGGCGCACCCGCGGGCCTGAACGTGGAAGTGCAACGTGTCGATCACCCTTCACGGGTGCACCTGGACATCGAGAGCGACGACATCGACGCCGAGGCCGACCGCCTGGAGAAGCTTGGCGCGCGCCGGATTGGCTTCGTCAAACGCTGGTGGGTCATGGAAGCGCCCACCGGGCATCGCTTCTGCATCGTGCACATGCGCGAGCGTGAGGTATCGGCCAATCACTGGCCCTGAAAGCAGAAGGGGACGGAAGCCACTGCGTCCGTCCCCTCCGGTTTACTGCACCTGCGCCACGCTGGGTTGCTGCGGCGATTGCCCCCAGCCGCCCAGCGCCTTGTACACACCCACTACGCTGACATTGACCTCGGCTTCGGCCGCGGCCAATGCATCATCAGCGGACAGCTGGGTGCGCTGTGCATCGAGCAGGGTCAGGAAGTCTTCCGAACCTTCGCGGTAGCGGATCTGCGCCAGCGACTCGGCGCGCCGTGCCGCCTGCGCCTGCTCGACCACGATGGCCAGGCGCGCCTGCTGCTTGGAATAGCGGGTCAGCGCGTTCTCGGTGTCTTCCAGTGCCAGCAGCACGGCCTGTTCGTACTGCGCGGCCACACCTTCGGCCTCGGCCTTGCTGGCACGCAGGCGTGCACGCACAGTGCCGAAGTCGAACGCCGCCCAGCTCAACGACGGGGTCAGCGACCAGGCCTTGTTGTTGCCGTTGACCAGACCGCTGGCGTCACCCCCAAGGAAACCGACGAAGCCGGACAGCGACAGCCGCGGGAACAGATCGGCAGTGGCCACGCCCACACGTGCGGTCGCCGCCGCCAGGCGACGCTCGGCCACGCGCACGTCGGCACGCTGGCGCAGCAGCTCGCGGGTATCACCCAGCGGCAACGCCTTGGCATAGGCCGGCACTTCGTGCGGTGCCAGCATCGCGGTCAGCGTCTCCGGACGCTGGCCCAGCAGCACCGCCAGTCGGTTGCGCGACTGCGTCTCGGCCACTTCCAGCAGCGGAATATCGGCCTCGATCGCCTTCAGCCGTGCACGGCTGCTCTGCACGTCCAGCTCGCTGCCGGCGCCCAGTTCCCAGCGCGCCTCGGTCAGCTTCTGCGTTTCGCGCAGATTGACGAGAGTGTGCTGGGCCACGGCGATGCGCTTCTGCGTGCCGCGCAGCTCGAAGTAGTTGCGTGCCACTTCGGCGGCGACCAGCACCTGCGCGTCGGCCAGGTTGGCCTGCTCGGCATCGAGGTCGGCACGCGCGGCTTCTGCAGCACGGCGCTTGCGGCCGAACAGATCCAGCTCCCAGCCCGCATCGAAGCCGAGCTGGTAGCTTTCACTGAACACCCGCTGCCCACCCAGCTGCGGATCGGGTTGCTTGCGGCGATCATAGCTGCCGCCTGCGGTGACATGCGGCGCCTGGTCGAAGCGACTCTCGACGAACACCGCACGGGCCTGGCTGACGCGGGCCACGGCCACACGCAGGTCCAGGTTGTCCGACAGTGCGCCATGCACCAGCTCTTCCAGCACCGGATCATCGAACTGCGCCCACCAGCTGGCGACTGGCGAGGTGGTGCTGAATACCGGCTGCTGCGCACCCTGCAGGACCACCGGTTCCTGCACCGGCGCCTTGTAGTTCGGGCCGACGCTGACACAGCCTGCCAGCACCAGGCTGGAGACGGCCATCGCCAACGTGCGGATCACCATGGCAGCACCTCACCCAGGTAAGTGAAGCTGCCGTTCGGACCTTCATGGCCGATCAGTGCCATCTGCACGCTGGAGCGCGCGCCTTCGCTGATCTCGATCTCGCCGTGGCCGCCGTTCATATCGGTTTTCACGTAACCCGGATGCACAGTGTTGACCTTGATCTGGGTGCTGCGCAGTTCATGGGCCAGCGCCAGCGTCCAGCTGTTCACCGCCGCCTTGGACGCGTTGTACGCCGGAATCTTGAAATCGTAGATGCCCGAAGTCGGATCAGCGTGCAGGGTCTGCGAACCGAGCATGCTGGATACGTTGACGATGCGCCCGGACTTGGCCTGCCTGACCAGCGGCAGGAAGGCCTGGGTCACCGCCACCAGCGCGTACACGTTGGTGTCGAAGGTGCGCTTCCAGGTATCCAGCGACTGTTCGGACGGCGCCTGCGCCGGGTTCTCGATCATGATGCCGGCGTTGTTGACCAGGATATCCAGGCGCCCGTGGCGTTGGCGTACCTGCTCGACCGCTTCGGCGATGCTGGCCGCGTCGGTCACGTCCAGCTGGATGGCCTCCACCGGCAGGCCCTCGGCCTGCAGCTTCAGTGCCTGCTCGACGGCGGTCTCGCGCTTGCGGCCGGCCAGCAGCGTGTGCACGCCGGCCTGGGCCAGCTGGCGCACGGTCTCGGCGCCGATGCCGCGGGTAGCGCCGGTGACCAGCGCGATCTTGTTCTGATGGGAGTTCATGGATTCATGCCTTGTGAGGGGAAAGCCGCCGCCGGCCAGTGACCGGAGGCGACGGGGTTCCATGTCAGTGATGGATGGTCGGCTCGCCGTGCTGCACCAGCTTGCCACCACCATTGCGGGTGACGAACTTGCGCAGGGCTACGTAGAACACCGGCGTCAGGAACAGGCCGAACAGGGTCACGCCCAGCATGCCGGCGAACACGGTGATACCGGTCACCGAGCGCACTTCGGCACCCGCACCATGCGACAGCACCAGCGGCACCGTGCCAGCGATGAACGCGATGGAGGTCATCACGATCGGGCGCAGACGCAGACGGCACGCTTCCAGTGCCGATTCAACGATGCCCTTGCCGCCCATCTCCAGCTCTCTGGCGAATTCGACGATCAGGATCGCGTTCTTGCACGCCAGGCCCATCAACACCACCAGGCCGACCTGCACGAACACGTTGTTGTCACCGCCGGTCAGCCACACGCCGAACAGCGCGGACAACAGGGTCATCGGCACGATCAGGATCACCGCCAGCGGCAGCGACCAGCTCTCGTACAGCGCGGCCAGCACCAGGAAGGCCAGCATGATCGCCACCGGGAACACGATGAAGGCAGCCTTGCCCTGGGTCGCCTGCTGGTAGCTCAGGTCGGTCCATTCGGTGGTCATGCCCACCGGCAGCACCTTGCCGGCGATCTCGGTCAGCTTGTTCATGGCCTCGGCCGAAGACAGCAGGCGCGGGTCGGCTTCACCGGCCAGGTCAGCCGCCGGGTACCCGTTGAAGCGCAGCACCGGGTCCGGGCCGAAGGTCTGCTTGATGGTGACCATCGAACCGATCGGCACCATCTCGCCACGGTCGTTGCGGGTACGCAGCTTGCCGATGTCTTCGACGCTCTCGCGGAACGGGCCGTCGGCCTGGGCGATCACCTGCCAGGTACGACCGAACTGGTTGAAGTCATTGACGTAGGCCGAACCGAGATAGGTCTGCAGCGTGTCGAACAGCTCGGTGAGCTGCACGCCCTGCGCCTTGGCCTTGACGCGATCCACTTCAGCATCCAGCTGCGGCACATTGGCCTGGTAGCTGCTGATCGGGAAGGCCATGCCCGGGGTCTGCGCGACGGTACCCTGCATCGCCTGCACGGCGTTCTGCAGCGCACCGTAGCCCAGGTTGCCACGGTCCTCGATGAACATCTGGTAGCCGTTGCCGTTGCCCAGGCCAAGGATCGGCGGCGGCATCATCGCGAACGCGAAGCCCTCCTGCAGGCCGGCGATCTTCTGGTTGATCTCGGCGTTGATCTGCGCGGCGGTACGGCCATGACGCTCGGCGAACGGCTTGAGCGGAATGAATGCCACACCGGTGTTCGGGGTGTTGGTGAACTGCAGTGCGTTCAGGCCCGGGAACGAAATGGTGTGGGCCACGCCATCGGTTTCCTGGGCGATCTTGGCAACCTTGCGCAGCATTTCATCGGTACGCGCGATCGACGAGCCTTCCGGCAGCTTCACGCCCGCGATCAGGTACAGCTTGTCCTGGGTCGGGATGAAGCCCGGCGGCACCAGCTTGAAGATCACGCCGGTACCGACCAGCAGGATCGCGTAGACCACGAACACCGCACCGCGACGGCCGAGGATCTTCGACACGCCACGCTCGTACTTCTCCGAGCTGGACTTGAAGAAGCGGTTGAACGGACGGAACACCCAGCCGAACAGGCGGTCGATGATCCGGGTCGGAGCGTCCTTGGCCGCGTCATGCGGCTTCAACAGGCGCGCGGCCAGGGCCGGCGACAGGGTCAGCGAATTGATCGCCGAGATCACCGTGGAAATGGCGATGGTGACCGCGAACTGCTTGTAGAACTGGCCGGTGACACCGGACAGGAACGCCATCGGCACGAACACGGCACACAACACCAGCGCGATCGCCACGATCGGGCCGGACACCTCACGCATGGCCTGGTGTGCCGCCGCAGTGGGCGACAGGCCTTCCTCGATGTTGCGCTCGACGTTCTCCACCACCACGATCGCATCGTCGACCACGATGCCGATCGCCAGCACCAGGCCGAACAGGCTCAGCGTGTTGATCGAGAAGCCCAGTAGGTACAGCGCGGCGAAGGTACCCACCACCGACACCGGCACCGCGATCAACGGGATGATCGAAGCACGCCAGGTCTGCAGGAACAGGATCACCACCAGCACCACCAGGGCGATGGCTTCCAGCAGCGTGGAGACCACGGCCTTGATCGAGTCGCGCACGAAGATGGTGGTGTCATACACCGCTTCGTACTTCACGTCGGCCGGCATGGTCTTCTGCATCTCGTCCATCGTCGAGATGACCTGGTCACGGATCTCCAGTGCATTGGCACCCGGCGACTGGAAGATACCGATACCCACCGCGTTCTTGCCGTCCAGCTGCGAGCGCAGGGTGTAGTCACCGGCGCCCAGTTCCAGGCGGGCCACGTCGGCCAGGCGAACGATCTCGCCATCCACACCGCTCTTGAGCACGATGTCGCCAAATTCCTTCTCGGACTTGAGGCGGCCCTGGGCATTGATCAGGGTCAGGAACTGGCTGTTCGGCAGCGGTTCGGCGCCCAGCTGGCCGGCCGAGACCTGCACGTTCTGCTCGCGCATGGCGCGCACCACGTCACTGGCGGTCAGGCCGCGCGAGGCGACCTTGTCCGGGTCCAGCCAGGCACGCATGGCGTAGTCGCCACCACCGAAGATCTGCGCGTCACCCACGCCCGGAATACGCGCCAGCGCATCCTTGACGTGCAGGCGGGCGTAGTTGCGCAGGTACAGGGTGTCGTACTTGCCTTGCGGCGAGGTCAGGTGCACCACCATCAGGAAGGTCGGCGACTGCTTCTGCGTGGTCACGCCCTGCCGGCGCACGTCCTCGGGCAGGCGCGCCTGCGCCTGCGCCACGCGGTTCTGCACCTTCACCGCGGCCGCGTCCGGGTCGGTGCCCGGGCGGAAGGTGACGGTCATCTGCAGCACGCCGTCGGAACCGGCAACCGACTTCAGGTACATCATGCCTTCGACGCCGTTGATTGCTTCTTCAAGCGGCGTGGCAACGGTCTCGGCAATCACCTTGGGGTTGGCGCCCGGATACACCGTGCGCACCACCACCGACGGCGGGACCACTTCCGGGTACTCGCTGATCGGCAGGATGGGAATCGTGATCAGGCCTGCGGCGAAGATCACGATCGACAGCACCGCCGCGAAGATCGGCCTGTCGATGAAGAAACGGGAAAAGTCCATGGAGGAATTCCTGGAAAAGGCGTTCGGCGGGCAACAGCCACCCTGCCCCTCGCCGATATGACGAAGGCAAGGAAGGCTGCCGCTGGCGCCGGCAGCTAAGCGGGGACGCGGTTCAGTGGTTCAGTGCAGCGGTGGCATCGCGACCCGGTGCCGGCGGCGCAGCCTGCGGCTGCATCGCCACGGCCTTGGCCTGCACCGGCATGCCTGGCATGAAGACCTTCTGCACGCCGTCGATGATCACCTTGTCGCCGGCGGCCAGGCCGTGTTCGACAATGCGCAGGCCGTCGGCGGTGCGGCCGAGCTGGATGTCACGGCGCTGGGCCTTGCCATCCTTGTCGACCACGTACACGTACTTGCGATCCTGGTCGGTCAGCACCGCCTTGTCGTCGATCAGCAGGGCCTGGAACTGGCCGCTGCCGAGCAGCTGCACGCGAGCGAACAGGCCCGGGGTGAACTGGCGGTCGGCATTGTCCAGCAGTGCACGGACACGGATGGTGCCGGTGCTGCGGGCCACCTGGTTGTCGAGGAAGTCGACCTTGCCCGAATGCGGGTAGCCCTCTTCGCCGGACAGGCCGACCTTCACCGGCAGATCGCTGTCACGCTCGCTCGGGCGTTCGCCCTTGCGTGCCATCTGTGCGTAGCGCAGGAAGGTGCTTTCGTCGGCATCGAAGTAGACGAACACGGTATCCAGCGACACCAGGGTGGTCAGCACGCTGGCGCTGTCGCCCGCAGTGACCAGGTTGCCAGCGGTGACCATCGCGCGGCCGGCACGGCCGTCGATCGGGGCCCGCACCTTGGTGAACTCCAGGTTGAGGCGGGCGGCATCCACCGCCGCCTGCGCCGCCTGCACTGCCGCACCGGACTGGTCGGCCGCAGCACGACGCTGCTCGGCCGTCTCGGTGGAAATGGCCTGCTGCTCGGACAGCCGCTTGGCACGCTCCGATTCGCTGCGGGCCAACGTCGCCTGGGTGCGGGCGCGGGCCAGTTCGGCAGCAGCGCGATCGTACTCGGCCTGGTAGCTGCGCGCGTCGATGGTGAAGAGCACTTCGCCCTTCTTCACTTCCTGGCCTTCGACGTAGTTGACCTTGTCGATGTAGCCGGACACGCGCGGGCGAAGTTCAACGCTCTGCACCGCCTCGACGCGGCCGCTGAACTCGTCCCACTGGCTGACCTGCTTGACCAGGACCGGCGCGGCACTGACCTGCGGCGGCGGCGGTGCGCCCGCTTCTTCGGCGTGGCCGCCGCTGCAGGCCGCAAGCACGGCTGCGGCGAGGATCGACACGCCGACCATCGCGATGCGATGGCCGAAACGATGTGGGGTGGTATTGGGGGAAGTCATGGCATGCATCCGTACGGAGGGGTGGTACAGCTAGATGAGAACGTGTTGCAAAAACGGGCGGCGCATCCTGCGACCTCAACCAAGGTCGAGGTCAAGCAACGCCGGCGGTATCGCGCCACAAAGGTGGAATTTCCAGGTGCAGCAGGCCACGCGGCAGCTCGGCATCACTGCTGTCACAACGGACGACGGCGCGGTTGTCGCGGCATCCATCCAGCAGCGAGACCACGCGACGGCCGACCAGCAGCGAGCTCGGCCACTCGATGCAGGCATTGGCCGCGTTGGCCGGGGTACACACCGGGCTGCAGACTTCCAGCATCTGCGCGCGCACGCCGATCGCCTGCGCTTCCTGGTGCACCACCTGCGCGTACATGCGCATCGCGGCAGCCGTGATCGAGCTTTCGCCGTAACCGGCCCACGGCTTGACGGCGGCCGGGCTGCCGATCATCACGTAGCGACGTGCGTGCACGTTGTCCTGCAGCAACGGCAGCAGGTGGCGCACCGCGTGCACGTGCGGCATCAGGTCAGCCTGCAGCGCGCCGAGCAGTTCATTGCCATTGCGATCGACCACGCGACCGCGCCGGTAGGGACCGCCCAAGGCCGCGATCACAGCGGCCAGCGGCCGTGGGCGCTGCGCGACCCGCTCGGCCAGCGCACGCGCCGAACCATCGTCGCTGAGCGAGCCGAGCAGCGTTTCCAGGCCTGGCTCATCGGCGAACTGCTCATGCAGCGCCGCCAGCCGACCCGGATCGCGGCCGACCACCAGCACCGGGCTGCCGGCTTCCAGCAATGCGCCAACCACGCCCTGCCCCACGGCACCGGTGCCGCCGAGAACCAGAACTTCGGGCGTCAGCATCCCATTCACGGGACATTTCCTCCCAAATCCGGGATAGTCCCAATTCGGCGCAGTCGGTCGCCCTTGTGGGGAACCAGGCGGATGGCACCGCCACGCTGCTGACGCATGGGCGCGGTAAACTCACGGAAGTCCTTGTGCACCAAGGAACTCGGGCGGACTTCAACGGTCATTGCCAGGTCCAGGGTGCTCTGGCCGGCGTTCCGGAGACGGGCAAGAATGTTGCGCAGGCTCATGGCGGACGGGCTCCAAATAACGAATGGCGCCACGATAGACCTCAAACCTTTACTTGATTAGTCCTGATTAAGGGGAATAATCATCCCGCTCCCGGTCCAATCGTTCTGTCACGATTGTCCCATCCCCGACGTCCAGGATCCCAGACCATGTCCCACGATCTCAACGAGACGCTGATCTTCGTCAAAGTGGTCGAGCAAGGCAGTTTCATTGCCGCTGCCAAATCGCTCGGCCTGCCCAAGACCACGGTCAGCCGCAAGGTGCAGGAACTGGAGACGCGCCTGGGTGCGCGCCTGCTGCACCGGACCACGCGCCGCCTTGGCCTTACCGAAGCCGGCTCGATCTACCACGAGCACTGCCAGCGCATCGCGCGCGAACTGGAAGAAGCCGAAAGCGCGGTCAGCCAGCTGCAGTCCGGCCCACGCGGTTGGCTGCGCTTCACCGTGCCCTATTCGATCGGCATCACCTGGATTGCGCCGCTGCTGGGCCAGTTCCATGCGCAGTATCCAGAGATCCGCCTCGACATGCATATGGGCAATGAGAAGCTGGACCTGATTGCCGGCGAAGCCGATCTGGCTCTGCGCGTGGGTGCCCTGCCCGATTCCAACCTGGTGGCACGCAAGCTCGGCAGCCTGCGCACGCAGGTGTTCGCCAGCCCGGCCTACATCGAACGCTATGGTGAGCCGCTGCATCCGGAAGAGCTGCAGTTCCATCGTATCCTGGCGATGCGCAAGCCGTACCACACCGGCAACTCGCCGCGCTTCACTTGGCAGCTGGGCGAGAATGGCGGCGAGTTGCGTGACTTCCCGGTCACCCCATTGATGACCGCCAACGACATGTCCGCGCTCAATGGTGCGCTGGTGTGTGGCGAAGGCCTGCTGTTGACCGGCGATGTGATGGCCAAGCCGTTCGTCGAATCAGGCATGGTGCGCCGCGTTCTGGCTGGCTGGACCGGACCGGAGGTGGACTTCAATGCCGTGTTCGCCGGCGGCCGCCTGGTCTCGCCGAAGGTACGTGCATTCGTCGACTTCCTGGTCGAGAAGCTCAACTTCGACGCCAATTACATGCTGGCGCAGTGCCCGGGCGCGAAGCTGGCGCAGCAGCAGAAGGAAAAGGAAGACGCTGCGTTGGAAATCAGCGGCAAGCGGATCCTGGAAAAGGTCGCGGCTTCGGCGGCGTAGTCCACAACGATGCCGCGCGCCAATTTCCTGGTAGATGCCGACCTTGGTCGGCGCCATTGGAACAGCCGCGACCGGGAACGCTATCGGCTTGCCGAGCAAGCTCGGCACCCACAAAAATGCCGCCTGCAAGGGCGGCATTTTCGTTCCGGCCGATGGCCGGACCGGCTCAAGCAATAACGCGTAGCGTTACTGCTTGAGCGGAATCACGCGGATTTCGACGCGGCGGTTCTTGGCGCGGCCGGCATCGGTGCTGTTGTCGGCAATCGGGTACGACTTGCCAGCGCCCAGGGTTTCGATGCGCACGCTCTGCACACCCTGGCCAACCAGATACTGCGCGACCGAGTCGGCACGTTCCTTGGACAGACGGTTGTTCACTGCGTCGCTGCCGATGCTGTCGGTGTGGCCAACCACTTCGATCATGGTCTGGTTGTAGTCACGCAGGGTACCTGCAACACCGTTGAGCGAGCCGTAGAACTGCGGCTTCAGGGTCGCCTTGCCGAAGTCGAAGGTGATGCCGTCCGGCAGGTTCAGCATGATGTTGTCGCCCTGGCGCTGCACATCGATGCCGGTGTTGGCGGTGCGCTCGCGCAGTGCGCGTTCCTGGCGGTCCTGGTACTGGCCGACGGCCGCGCCGCTGAGCGCGCCGATGCCGGCGCCGATCAGCGCGTGCTGACGACGCTCCGTGGCGCTGTCACCGGTCAGCAGGCCGGCGGCCACGCCGATGGCGGTACCGATCAGCGCGTTGCGGCCGGTGCGGTTCTGCTGCTCGGTCGGGTTGCCGTACTGGTCACTCTGCACATAGGAGCCGCCAGTGGCGCAGGCCGACAGGACGGCCGCACTCATCAGGGCCAGTGCGACGTTGCGGGTGGTGTTGCGGATCATGGGGTTCTCCTTGGTTTCCGGTCGGGCCGGCGGCTTGCGGGCGCAAAGAGAATAAACAGCCCAATGCGATGCCGGAATGATGATCCCGCACGCCGACAGGGCCGCGTTCAGCTAACTGACTGGATCGACCAAGGAGCGCTTTACCCTGCCCCCGACTGACGGTAGGCGGCCAACGCTGCATCCCGGCCCGCGGCCAGATCCACCAGCGGCGTGCGCGGATAGTCCGGGGCATGTGCGGCCAGCAGCAACGGATGCTGCCAGGGCGCGAAGCGCGCTTTCACCGGCAATGCTGCCAGCTCGGGCACCCAGCGGCTGATGTAGCGGGCCTGCGGATCGAACTTCTCGGCCTGGGTGACTGGATTGAATACCCGGAAGTACGGCGCTGCGTCGGCACCGGTGCCGGCCACCCATTGCCAGCCCATCGTGTTGTTGGCCAGGTCCGCGTCGACCAGGGTGTCCCAGAACCAGCGCGCACCGTGCAGCCAGTGCGCACGCAGATGCTTGCACAGGTAACTGGCAACGATCATGCGCACCCGGTTGTGCATGTAGCCGGTATGCCACAGCTCGCGCAGGCCCGCATCGACGATCGGGACGCCAGTGTTGCCGCGCTGCCAGTCGTGCAGCTGCGCGGCACTGGGCGTGGACCACGGGAAACGGTCAAAGCGCGGGTTGAGGTTGTCTGTGGGCGTCTTCGGGAAGTGGTGCAGCAGGTGATAGGCAAAATCACGCCAGCCCAGCTGGCGCAGGTAACCATCGATATCGGCGTCGGTGCCCGCACTGCGCAGCCCTTCCAGCGCGTGGGCGATGCGCCACGGTGCGATCTCGCCGAAATGCAGGTGCGGCGACATTCGCGAGGTGCCCACGCGATCCGGCAGGTCACGCTGCTCGCGGTAACCGCGCAACGCGCCGTCCTCGAACACGGACAACGCCTCCAGCGCACCGGCTTCGCCCGGCTGCCAGTGCTCCCAGAAGCCGGTGTCCCAGTCCAGCGTGGGCGCGAGCCGCAACTCCTCCAGCCCGAGGCTGTCGACCGAATGTGCCGTCAGCGCCTTCGGTGCGGCCTGCAGCGCGGGCAGGCACCAGTGGCTGAGCACGTTGCGCCAGTACGGCGTGAATACTTTGTACGGCTGGCCCTGCTGGGTGGCGATATCCCACGGCTCGAACAGCAGGCTGCCATTGCAGCTCTGTGCGTCGATGCCCTGCTCGCGCAGCGTGCGCTTGATGGTGGCGTCGCGTGGCTGGGTGGCGGGTTCATACTTGCGGTTCCAGTACACCGCTTCGGCGCCAGTCTGCTGGATCAACGCCTGCAAGGCCGGCAGGCTGTCACCGGCGCACAGCACCAGTGAGGAACCGCGCGCGCGCAGGTCGGCGTCCAATGCGCCCAGTGAACGGTGGCGCCACGCATCCGAGGCCGCACCGGGTACCCACTCGCCTTCCTCGTGCGGCGCGTGGATGTAGACCGGTACCACCTCGTGACCGGCGTCCAGCGCGGCCTGCAGGGCAGGATTGTCCTGCAGCCGCAGATCACGGCGGAACCATAGCAACGCTACCGACACATGCACCGCCTTCGTTATGGAAGGCGGTCATGATAGCCAGCCGCGGTGAAGGCATTGCAGGCGAAGCGCGTCTGCTAGGCTGCCGGGCCGCTGCCCGCTGGACCCTGCCATGAATGATCTGCACACCTCATTTGCCCGCTTCGGGCTGCTGCATGCCCAGCGCGAAGGTGACTGGCAGGGCCCATTCCCGTTACCCCCAGTGCTGGCGCGCTTCTACGCGCAGGTCGGACCGCTGGGCGATGAGATCAGTGCCAAGGTGGGTGCAGCCGGTATCACCATCCCTGGCCTTGATGTCTGGATACCGCCGCTGCAGCGCCTGTGGAGCCACCAGGCCGGCTATCGCTGGCACGGCATCAGTGGCGAGCCCATCGACGATTGGCCATCGAACTGGCTGGTGATTGCCGACCGCGGCGCCGATCCCTTCATCCTCGACCTGGACGACGGCCGCGTGCTGTTCAGTCATCACGGTGCTGGCCTGCTGGATGCCGGCGAGATTGTTGCCGACGTCCCCACTCTGATGGCGGCTCTGGCGGCGGCCGGCACCGTGTATCTGGAGGCCGGCGACGACCTCTACGACGATGATGACGATGGGGGCATCCGTGCCGTGCACGAGGAAGCCGCGGTGCAGGCGGTTGCGCAGGTGCTTGGCAACCGCCTGGATGCCGAGTGCCTGCTGGAAACACTGCGAGGCTGAATCCACGCATGGCGTGGATCTACCTCTCGAAACGCTGCATCGCCTCGCTGATCAGCACACGCGCTTCGGCGGCATCGCCCCAGCCGTTGAGCTGCACCGGATTGCGGCCTGTCGGCAGGTCCTTGTAGACCCGGAAGAACGCCTCGATGCGCTGCCGCTCGACTTCCGGCAGATCCTTCAGGTCGCGGATGTTGGCGTAGGTCGGGTCGACCTTGTCGGTGGGCACGCCGATGATCTTCTCGTCATGCTCGCCGCCGTCGATCATCTTCAGGTAGCCGATCGGCCGGAAGCGCACGATCACGCCCGGATGCAGTGGTTCACGGGTCAACACCAGCGCATCCAGGGGATCGTTGTCACCGGCCAGCGTGCGCGGCATCGAGCCGTAGTTGGCCGGATAGGCCACCGGCATCGACTGGAAGCGGTCCACATGCACCAGACCGTCTTCCTTGATCTCGTATTTGGTGAAGCTGCCAGCGGGGATCTCCACCGCCAGGTTCACCTCCAGCGGGGCCTGCTTCGGCTGCGCGACCAGGAACGGATGCAGCACCGCGTCGGCAGCAGCAACCGCACCGGCCAGAATCAGCAGTGCACCGCCGATGGCGGCCATCGGGACGATACGACGTGTCGTCATGGCGTTTCCTCTCACTCCCAACAACGGTCTGCGCGACCTTTGGCAGTCTGCGCACGGGGGCATTCACGCGAAGTGATGCGGCCCTCGCGCTGCTCCAGCCGCTGCTTGCCGCCCTTGGCATCACGACGCAGTTCAAACGCGTCGTACAGGCGACCGGTCACCGTGCGCGCCTCGTAACGCAGTTGCTGCGGATCGATGCGCAGCACCTGGAACAGCTGGGTGTCTTCGGCCACCGGATCCATCGTTCTGCGTGCTTCGCCGGAAAGGCGGTACTGCTTGGGCCCGGCCACGGTCACCACGTACTGAGGCGTGGCGCCCTGCCCTTCACCGCGACGGCCGTAGGTGTGATCGTGGCCCTGCAGCACCAGGTCCACGTTGTGGCGGCGCACCACCGGCAACAGCACATCACGCAGCGCGGCGTTCTCGCGGCCTTCGCGCGGCGAATAGAACGGCTGGTGCAGCAGCACGATGGTCCATGGCTGCGGATTGCCGGTCAGCACCTTGTCCAGCCACTGCGCCTGCGCCTTGGCCGTGCCAAGGTCGAGTGCCGAAGTACCATCAACCACGGCCACGCGCACGCCCTGTGCATCGAACCAGTAGCTGGTCTGCTGCGCGGCGGTGGCGCCATTGCCCGGCAGCGCGAACGTCACCGGCCAATGCTTGCCCAGCACGCGGCGTTCCTGCGGGGTGTCCTCGAATTCCTCGAAGTACTCGTGGTTGCCTATCGCCGGCGCCACCAGTGTTTCCTGCGCCAGCCAGCCGACGGCAGCGAACCACTCGCCCCACTCGCTGTCATCCATGTTGTCGCCGCCGCTGACCAGGTCACCGGCGAACAGGCTCATGCGTGCCTCCGGTGCGGCCTTCTGCGCGGCACGGATCACGCGGCTGACATGGCTGACGTTCTTGTTCTGGGTATCGCCGAAGTACAGCAGCGTCAACGGCTGGTCGGCGGCGGCCAGCGTACGCAGCTGGTTCCAGGCGCTCCAGCTGCCATTGCCCTGCACGCGGTAGACGTACTGGGTATCCGGCTGCAGGCCGCTGATGTCCGCGCGATGATGATGCGACAGCCCGTTCTCGGTCTGCAGTGCGCGGGTCGTCGCACGCACCTGGCGGATCCCCTGGATGGCCGGTGAGTCACCGGCCACGGCAATCTCCAGCAGCGGCGCCTGCACGCTGCCATCAGTACGCCAGGCCACGGCAAAGCCATGGCCGGGATCGGCCGCGGGCGATGCCACGATGCGATCCGGCACCGTGGATGCTGCGTAGTAGCGGCTGCCTGCCGGCAGCTGGGTGTTCGGCTCGGCCGCCGCAGACGCCAGCGACGGCAATACCAGCAGCAGGCCAAGCACCAGCGAACGCATCACGCACTGGCCGCTCATGCGCCACACTCCAGCGGCAGCGCGAGCTGCTTGGCGATGCTCTCCCAGTCGAAGGCCACCACGCCCTGGTCGTCATGCACCGCATACAGCGCACCGTGCGGGAAGCGTGGGCTGGCCGGCTGCATCAACCAGATGCCATCGGTGTTGGCCACCGTATTGCCCTGGAACGCACCCACCGGCTTCAGCGTATGCCGGTCGAACAGATGGAACACGCTGCGCTGTTTGCCCTGTTCGGTGGTGATCCACCAGCCGTCCTTGCCACAGGTGCGCAGGGTCACGCCTTCAGCCTGCGCCTTGAACACATCGCGGCCGAAGGTGGTGCCGGTGAAACGCCCGGCCAGGGTGTAGACCTTGAACTCGCTGGCGTAGCTTTCATCCTCTTCAGCGATCAACAGGCGATCGTTCTCCGGATCGCCCCAGATCGATTCCACCACACGCAGTGCGCCAGCCTCGCTGGTATCCCCGATGTCCGCCACGCGCTTCGCTTCGACCCTGGCACCGTCGCGGGTCACGTGGTACTGGCGCACGCGTTTGTCCAGCTCGGCCAGCGGCGGCAGGATGTCACGGCCCTGCGCATCCTCGCCGTTGTCCCAGGAGTCGGTGACGTAGACGCTGTAGCCATCGGCACGGCGGTCGACCCACAACCCGTACGGCTTGCGCAGATCCTCGGCAGCGAATGTTGCCAGCGGGGTGAAGTCCGGCAGGCTCAGCACCTGCACGCGATGATTGTCGCGCTCCACGATCCACAGCAGGTCGTCGGTCACTGCAATGCCGTTTGGGCGATCGAACTGCCCTGGCCCGGTGCCGCTGCTGCCAACGTCACGCAGGTGCTGGCCGGTGCTGCCATCGTAGACCACCAGCTTGTCGGTGGCCTTGGCGGTGGCAATCAGCCACAGCTTGCCATCCGGCGCACGCCACGCCGCCGGCGAATCGATGTTGTCGGCCGGGGTCAGTGGAGTGACAAATGCCTCGGCGATGGTCGCCACCGCCCGCTGTGCCGCGGGCTTCGCTGCTGGGGCGGCCACGGCCGGATCATTGCCGGTGGCAGGCGTGCAGCCTGCCAGCAGAGCAGCCGCCAATGCCGCGGCAAGGACCGGGATGCGGCGCCCCATCACAGCGCCACCTTCAGGCCCAGCGCATAGGTACGGCCGTACTCTTCCATCTGCAGGGTGCGCGAGCGCGTCCCCTGGTACAGCTCCAGCGGCTTGTCCAGCAGGTTCTGCGCCTCGAAGTACATGCTCACACGCGGGGTGAACTTGTAGTCCAGCGAGAAATCGAGCTGGGTGTTGGGTGCAACGTAGATATCGAATGCGCGGCCCTTGCCGATGCTGTCCAGGTACTCGCTGCGGTACACCGCCGCCAGCCGCGTACTGACACCATACTTTTCATAGCCGATGTGGGCGCTGTAGACATGCTTGGAGGCGCGCGGCAGGGTGAAATCCTCCCCGGCGCGGTCCTTGATGCCGGCATCGAACCTGGTATCCAGCCAGGTACCGCTGGCGCCGACCAGCAGGCCGTCCAGGCCGGCTGGCAGGAAAGCCAGCTGCTGCTGCCAGTTGAATTCCGCACCGCGCACGGTGGCCTTGCGGCCATTGATCGGCTGGGTCACGTCGAAGCCGCCATAAGCGGGATCATTGGTCCGCACCGTTTGCACGATGTAGCCATCGATCGACTTGTGGAACAGGCCAAGTGAAACGATACCGGTGCTGCCGATGTACTTCTCCACCGACAGGTCGATGTTCTTCGACTCGTACGGATCCAGTTCCGGATTACCCAGGCGCACTTCCTCGTCGCCGCGGCTGTAGCCCACGCGTGGCGAGACATCGCCGAAGGAAGGACGCGATACGGTCTTGTTGGCCGAGGCGCGCAGTACCCAGTCATCGGCCGCGTCGTAGCGCAGGTGCAGGCCCGGCAGCACGTTGGTGTAGCTGCTGTTGGCCACGCGCGGGGTAACCGTGAAGCTGCGCCCGTTGGCGGCCACGTCCACCTGGTTGCCGGTTGCCTTGAACTGGGTGTTTTCCACGCGCACACCGCCGATGATGCGCAGTGCACCCACGTCCCAGGTGCCCATGGCATAGCTGGCGAAGATGTCTTCGCTGGCCACGTAGTCCTCTTCCAGCGATGTCATCGCGTTGCCACCGACATCCTGCGGGCGAGCGCTGTACTGGCCACCATTGGCCGCCCAGAAGGCACGCATCGCGGCCGAATCCATGCCGTCACCCAGGTTGCCGTGGCGGTGTTCCGGCGAGGAGGTTGTCCAGCTCGACAGCGCCACCTTCGGGCCGACGCGCAGCTCGCGCTCGTCCACATTCACGTCGCGGTCGCGCCAGCGGCCCAGCAGGCCGAACTTGATGCTGCTGCTGTCGCCGTCGAAGCGCACGTTGACCTGCGCGCTGTGTTCCTTGTCGTTGACCTGCTTGGGCGAGAGCACGAAGCGGTCGAACGCGTAGTTGCCATTGTCCAGCCACTGCGGGTTGTCGAAGCTGTAGCTGGGCAGGCGGCTGCGCTGGTCCAGGGTGCCATTGAAGGCCTTGCCATCAAGCTTGAAACGGGCCTCCATCTCGTCGTTCACCCGCTCTTCGGTGCGGGTGTAGCCGATCCGGTAATCGACCACGGCGTTGGTCAGCTTGTTCTCGCCACCGAGACTTGCCGCGAAGGTGTTTTCCTTCTTGGTGCGGTAGCGCATGCGCTTGTCGATGGAATCCTTCGGCATGCCATCCAGCCGATACTGGTCGGTGCCGGTCTTGACCATCTTCGCGTCGTCGAAGTTGAAGATCACGCGCTGGCGGGTCTCCGCATCGTCGAACTGGGTGTACAGCGTGCGCAGGTAGTATTTGCTGTCTTCATTCGGGCGCCAGTCGAGGTTGAGGTTGGCACCGATGCGCTTGCGCTCGATCTCGTACTTGCGATGCTGCAGGTTGATCGCGGTGACATCGCCGGGGACGGCGTTGTCCTCGCCGTCATACTCCACTTCGGTGTTGTCCGACTCGAACTTGCGCTTCTGGTAGTTCACGCCAAGCGCCACACCGAAGGTGTCGTTGAACACTTCGCTGTAGTTGAAGGCGGCCTTGGGACTGGTCTCGCCGGACAGCTGCTGGTGGCTGCCTTCGATCTTGCCACGCAGGCTGCGACCGTCGCGGTCGAAGGCCGAGGCCGACTCCACAAGCACGGCGCCGCCGATGGCATCACCCGGCATGTCCGGGGTCGGCGACTTCACTACGCGCAGGCGCTCGGTGGAATCGGATGGAATCACATCCAGCGGTGCGGCACGACTGGAATCTTCCGGCGTACCGACGGCAATGCCGTCCACGCTGACGCTGTTGAGGTTGGCGTCCAGGCCGCGGATGACCACGAAGCGCCCTTCGCCCTGGTCGCGGGTCACGCTGATGCCCGGCAGGCGCTGCAGCGATTCGGCGACATTCTTGTCCGGGTACTGGCCCAGTGCATCGGAGGACACGGCATCTTCGATCGCATCACTGCTGCGCTTCAGGTCAACGGCGCGGATCTGTGATTCGAGCTGGGCGCGCACTTCGATGCGGTCCAGATCGACCGCCTCAGCGGCCACGGCGCCGGTGGCGGCAACCGCCTGCTGCCCGGCCGCCTGCAGCGGAGCTGCGGCCCCCATCGCCAGGGTCAGGGTGATGGCAACGGCCAACGGAGTCTTGATATGCACTGGGAATCCCCATTCCTGTTAAGAATGGGTCTGCACGGTATGTCCGCAAGGTTGCATGGCCGTGACATGCGCCTGCACATTTCATGTAAGGCTGCTCCGGGCCAGGTTTGGGTTCGGCCCGCCGATCCGGCAAAATGGCGTCCTCTCTCCTTTTCCCCCTTCCCGACCATGAAGATCGTCGAAGTGCGCCACCCGCTGGTGCAGCACAAGATCGGCCTGATGCGCAACGCCGCGCTCAGCACCAAGGATTTCCGCGAACTGGCCAACGAGCTGGGCACGCTGCTGGCCTACGAGGCCACCGCCGACCTCGAGACCGAGCCGCACACCCTCCCCGGCTGGGCCGGCCCGGTCACCGTACAGCGCATTGCCGGGGCCAAGATCACCGTGGTGCCGATCCTGCGCGCCGGCCTGGGCATGCTCAGCGGCGTGCTGTCGCTGATCCCGGCCGCCCGCGTCAGCGTGGTCGGACTGCAGCGCGATGAGGAAACCCTGCAGCCGGTGCCCTACTTCGAGCGCCTGACCGGTCGCCTGGAAGAACGCGATGCGCTGATCCTGGATCCGATGCTGGCTACCGGCGGCACCCTGATCGCCACCATCGACATGCTCAAGCGTGCCGGTGCCCGCCGCATCAAGGGCATCTTCCTGGTCGCGGCGCCGGAAGGCATCGAGGCGGTCAAGGCCGTGCACCCGGACGTGGAGATCTACACCGCGGCCATCGATGCCCAGCTCAACGACAAGGGCTACATCCTGCCCGGCCTGGGCGATGCCGGTGATCGCATCTTCGGTACCCGCGTCGGCTGAATGCCAGCGGGGTCAGAGCCCTTTCGTGCCGAAAGGGTTCTGACCTAAACAGCGCGGCGCGTCGCGGCCGCGTTGCGATTCTTCACGTGCTCTTGGCGCCGGGAAGCGAATGCTCCGCGCACCCGCCACCCTTGGAGCTCTCGATGAAAGCCTCTTTCCTGCTGGCCGCCGTCCTGCTGGTCGGCCTCCCCTTGGCTGCCAATGCCACCACTCCGCAGCAGCAACGCATGGCCGACTGCTCGGCCAAGAACAAGGGGCTCAAGGGCGACGCCTACAAGACCGCGCAGAGCTCCTGCCTCAGCGGCCACGCTACCGACAGCAAGGCCGCGACCACACCGCAGGAACGCATGCGCAAGTGCAACGCCGATGCGGGCACGAAGAAGCTGGCCGGTGATGCACGCAAGACCTTCATGAGCAGCTGCCTGAAGGCGTCGTAGCGGCTGACTCCTGCTGTAGAGCCGAAGGCAGCGGCAGGAGCCGCTGCCAACGTCGCTCGCGACGACCCGCAGGGTGTCGGTCAGGACGACCGGCATAGCTCATGCTCGGCTCTACATTTACCCGAGGGCGCGCGCCTTCAGCTCGCCCTGCTCGTGCAGGGTCACGAAACGACCCTTGTCATCGCGGCCCAGCTGCGCCAGCGCCACCTGCGGGTCGTGGGTGAAGAACAGATGCACATTGCGCGCCAGCTTGTCTTCGAGGAACTGCCGTTTCTCGTCGATCAGCAACTCGGCATTGCGGTCGTAGCCCATGGTGATCGGCACGTGCACCCACGAGCGGCCCGGGATCAGATCGGCACAGAACACTACGCCGCCCTTCGGTGATTCATCGGCACGCGCGTGGCCGACAATTTCCGCCAGCATCAGCCCCGGCGTGTGGCCATCGCTGTAGCTGAAACGCACAGTGCGCCCCAACGCCTTCGAATATTCGCCGTCCACCACTTCCAGACGGCCACTGGCCTGCAGCAGGCCCGGCAGTTCCGGAATGAAGCTGGCACGGTCGCGCGGGTGCGGCTGCAGTGCACGCTGCCAGTGCTGCGCACCGACCACGTAGGTCGCGTTGGGGAACAGCAGCTCCGGCTCACGCCCTTCGCTCCAGGCCGCGAGCAGGCCCCCGGCGTGATCGAAGTGCAGGTGACTGAGCACCACCACGTCGATATCCTCGTGCTCGAAACCGGCTTCGCGCAGCGAATCGATCAGCACGTGCTGGCTTTCCTGCACGCCGTAGCGTTCGCGCATGCGTGGATCGAAGAAGGCACCAATACCGGTTTCAAACAGCACCGTCTTGCCTTCCAGAGGGCTGGCAAGCAGCGCACGGCAGGCCAGCTCGATGCGATTGAGCTCGTCCGGTGCCGCCCATTTTTCCCACAACGCGCGCGGCGCGTTACCAAACATCGCACCGCCATCAAGGCGCTGCGAGTTTCCACGAATCGACCAGAGTTTCATGCGCCAATTATCGGCGTCGGCTCGTTAAATAATCGCTAGATTCGAAACGGAAAACCCCGCCGGTTGGCGGGGTCTCCAGGCCCTCCGTACGCCGGGCATGGCCCGGCGCTGCCGGAGCATCAATGCGCCGGTACAACCTGGGCACTGCCCACCGGGTTGCGCGGGTCGCTGCCACCGAACAGTTTGTTCGCTTTGCGGTCCCATTCCACGGTCTGCAGGTTGCCCCAGACGTGGCTGGAACCGCGGCCGCCGGCGGCGACATTGCCTGGCAGGTCGATCTTGTGGCCCATCGCCTGCAGCTGCTTCACCGTGCCGGCGTCGAACGCATCGTTCTCGGCTTCGATCAGGTCCGGCAGCCACTGGTGGTGGTAGCGCGGCAGCGCGGCGACCTGCTGCGCGTCCAGGCCGGCGTCGTAGCCGAGGATGCCCAGCAGCACCATGGTGATGATGCGGCTGCCGCCCGGCGTGCCCAGTACCACCACCTTGTCGGCATTCTCCATGAAGGTCGGCGTCATCGAGCTGAGCATGCGCTTGCCCGGCTTCGGCGCATTGGCCTCATAGCCCATCACGCCGAACGCGTTGGGCGTACCCGGCTTGAGCGCGAAGTCGTCCATCTCGTTGTTCAGCAGCACGCCGGTGCCCTTCGGAATCAGGCCCGAGCCGTACAGCAGGTTGACGGTCTGGGTGGCGCCTACCCGGTTGCCGTCGCGGTCGATGATCGAGAAATGGGTGGTCTCGTCGTCCTCCAGCGGGGTCGGGTTGCCCGACAGCAGGTCGCTGGGCGTGGCCTTCTCCGGATGGATGGTGGCGCGCAGGCCCTGCGCGTAATCCTTGCTGGTCAGCACCTTCTGCGGGATCTGCACGAAGTCCGGATCGCCGAGGAAGAAGGTGCGGTCACGGTAGGCACGGCGCATCGCTTCCACCACCAGGTGGGTGCGGTGGGCCTCATCCATCGACTTCAGGTCCCAGCCTTCCAGGATCTGCAGCATCGACGCGAGCGCGATGCCGCCGGAAGACGGCGGCGACGCCGTGGTGATCTTCCAGTCGCGGTAGTTGAAGACGATCGGCTCGCGCAGCTTCACGCGGTAGCCCGACAGCTCCTCGGCGGTCCACTTGCCACCGGCCTGTTTCACGCCGGCCAGCAGCAGCTTGCCGGTCTGGCCCTTGTAGAAGCCATCGAAGCCGTCAGCGGCGAGGCGTTCCAGGGTCTGCGCCAGCTCCGGCTGCTGGAACAGGTCGCCGGTGGCGATCGGCTTGCCGTTGCGCAGGTAAACCTCGCGCGTGCCGGGGTAGCGTTCCATCACTTCACGGCGCGAGGCATAGCCCTTGGCCATGCGGTCGTACACCGGGAAGCCTTCGCGGGCGATGCGGATCGCCGGTTGCAGCGAGGCCGACAGCGGCAGCTTGCCGTGCTTGGCCGAGAGCTCGACCAGCGCCGCCGGCAGGCCGGGGATGCCAGCCGACCACGGCCCGTTGACCGAGCGGTCACGGTCGAGGTCGCCCTTCTTGTCCAGGTAGGCCTGCGGGGTCGCAGCGGCCGGCGCGGTCTCGCGCGCGTCCAGCATCACATCCTTGCCGGTGGCCGCATCATGCAGCAGGAAGAAGCCGCCGCCGCCCAGGCCCGAGCTGATCGGCTCGACCACCGCCAGCGTGGACGACACCGCCACTGCGGCGTCGAAGGCGTTGCCGCCCTGCGCCAGGATGTCGATGCCGGCCTGGGTGGCCAGTCGGTGGCCACTGGCGATGGCCGCACCATCGGGGCGCTCGGCCCGGACCGGGCTGTCGGCCCAGGCGATCGGGCTCAGCAGCAGGCCAAGCAGCAACAAGGGGCGGACGATCAGCGTCTTCATTCGGATGGGGGCTCCGCGTAGAGTTCGGGGTGATCGTGCTGCAGCTGGCGCAGCTTGGCCAGCAGCTGGTCTTCCGTTTCCACGATCTCCGGGTCCGGGTCGATGCACTCGACCGGGCAGACGACCACGCACTGTGGCTCGTCGAAATGACCCACGCATTCGGTGCAGCGCGCAGGGTCGATCACGTAGATGGTTTCACCCATCGCAATGGCCTGGTTCGGGCAGGCCGGCTCGCATACGTCGCAGTTGACGCAGAGCTCGTTGATTTTCAGCGACACGGCGATACTCCTCGCCCGCGCCCTGGGACAAAGGACCGGCCAACGCGGGCGCGCGGGCCGGTCAGGTCATCAGCAGCGCCCTTGCAGGACGCCGCCCGGGCCATGCCGGAGCATGGCCGCCATGGCTCGGTATTACTTGGCTTCGACGAAAATGTACTCGGCACCGGTCGGCTGGATGGCAGCCTGCACGCGGGCATTGTCGGCCGACTGGCCGATGAAGACGACGCGCACGCCCTTCATCGAATCCGGCGACACGTCCTTGAAGACAGCCTGGATCATGTCAGCCATCTTGCCCGAGGCCGACGAACCGAAGGCCAGCATGTTGCCCGGCTGCACGCCACGGGCCACGGCCTGGGTCGCGCTTTCGGTCTGGCGCTCGTACTTGGCCTGGAAGTCCGGATCCGATTCCGGGGAGAGGTAGTACAGGAACGGGCTGTTGGTGATGTTGCCCATGTTCTGGATCGCCACTTCCTGCAGGTACTTCTTCCAGCCTGCATCGTCGTCCTTGGCCGGAGCGACCAGGGCCTGCTTGGCCTCGTCGACCGGAGCGGCCTCTTCCTTCTTGCAGGCGGTGAAGGCCAGGGCCAACGAAGCGATCAGCATCGCGCGCATGGTGGTGTTCATGGGTTTCCTCCCGGAATGGTGCGTGGTGTTGTACGTAAAGGGGGTGCGGGTACAGCGGGGCCTTACGACTGCGCCGACTTCGCTTCGCGGACCTTGCGCAGGGCTTCCAGCACCGCGGCCGGCACGAAACCGGACACGTCGCCGCCCAGGCGCGCGATCTCGCGGACCAGCGATGACGAAATGAAGCTGTGCTGCTCGGCCGGGGTCAGGAACAGGGTCTCGACCTCCGGAATCAGGTGGCGGTTCATGCTCGCCATCTGGAATTCGTACTCGAAGTCGGACACCGCGCGCAGCCCGCGCAGCAGCACACCGCCCTGCACCGAACGTACAAAATGGGCCAGTAGCGTATCGAAGCCGATGACCTCGACGTTGCTATGGTGGCCCAGGGCGCCACGCGCCAGCTGCACGCGCTGTTCCAGCGGCAGGGCCGGCCCCTTCGAGGGGCTCTGCGCCACGCCCACCACGACCTTTTCAAACAGCGGCGCGGCCCGGCTCACCAGGTCGATATGACCATTGGTGATGGGGTCGAACGTGCCGGGATAGACGGCGATGCGGCGGTTGGCCACGGTCATGGGCGGTAGCAGATGTTCAGATGAGGTCAAAGTGTAGCAGTGGCGCGGCGGTACAGGGCAAAGCGCACCTCGCGGGTACTGCCCTCGCGGTGCAGCAGCCATTCCGGCGGCAGCGCCGGCATGTGGCCGGCCGGCGACTCCAGGTACAGCCAGGCATCGGTGGTCAGGTGCCGGGGCAGCTGGGCCAGTACGTCCTGCCACAGGCCATCGGCGAATGGCGGGTCGATGAAGACCAGGTCGGCCTGCTGTGCCGGCGCGGCCTGCAGCCAGCGCAGCGCATCGGCCTGGGCGACCGTGACGCTGTCGCCTGCCTGCAGTTTGGCCACGGCAGCGGACAGATTGCGCGCCAGTTGCGCATCGCGCTCGACCAGGGTGGCGTGCGCGGCACCGCGCGAGACGGCTTCCAGCCCCAGCGCGCCGCTGCCGGCGAACAGGTCCAGCACGCGTGCCCCGCCCAGCTTGGGCATCAGCCAGTTGAACAGGGTCTCACGCACGCGGTCGCTGCTGGGCCGCAGGCCCGGCAGGGTCGGCACCGGCAGGCGGGTATTGCGCCAGCGACCGCCGATGATGCGGACCTGGCCGTCATTGCCGCCACGGCCGCTCACTGGCGCCCCCGGCGGGAGGTATTCGAGAATTTCAGCATGGAGGGGATTGTAGTCGTCCGGGCGGCGCCTGGAACCCGCAGAGGCCGAAGCAACGGCCGAAGCAACAGCCAGAGCAACGACAAAAGCTGGTTTCCTGTGGGTAGGCGGGGTGGGTCAGGCTGTGGGGGAAGCCGTAAACCCGTCCATGGGGGCTTGGCCGCGGCATCCATGCCGCGGACACCCCCACAACCTGACCCACCCCGCCTTCGACAGTTTTCTGCGATCTGTCGGAACATCTCTTGGGGTCAGATCCGTTTTCCTGCGGAAAACGGATCTGACCCCATTTGATGTATCGATATCTGACAGATGTGTCGACCAAGGTCGACACCTACTAACAGCCGCGTGAACCTGTCAGAGGCGGGGCACTGTGGGTTCGCGGGGTGTGAGCCGCATGGATGCGGCGACCAAGGCTACATGGACGTACTTGCGCCGTCCCCGCGAACCCACAGTGCCCCGCCATCCCACGGAATGCCGCTCTGGCTCTGGCTCTGGCTCTGGCTTTGGCAGTTGCAGTTGCAGTTGCAGTTGCACTGAGCGGGTGCCGGGCGCAGCCCGGCCGACCAACCCCTTGATTTCGGGACAATCAGCCATACCCCTTGGCGAGGCCGCACGCGCTGGCGCGGCATTGCACACGGAGCCTTATCGATGACCGAGACCACCCAGACCGAAACCCTTGGCTTCCAGACCGAAGTCAAGCAGCTGCTGCAGCTGATGATCCACTCGCTGTACTCCAACAAGGAGATCTTCCTGCGAGAGCTGGTCTCCAACGCCGCCGACGCCGCCGACAAGCTGCGCTTCGAGGCCCTGACCCAGCCCGCCCTGCTGGAAGGCGACAGCGAACTGCGCGTGCGCGTCAGCTTCGACCCCGCCGCCCACACCATCACCATCGAAGACAACGGCATCGGCATGAGCCGCGCCGAAGCCATTGCCCACCTCGGCACCATCGCCAAGTCCGGCACCGGCGATTTCCTGCGCCAGCTGTCCGGCGACCAGAAGAAGGATTCGCAGCTGATCGGCCAGTTCGGCGTCGGCTTCTACAGCGCCTTCATTGTCGCCGACGAAGTCGAAGTGACCTCGCGCCGCGCCGGCCTGGCTGCAGGCGAAGGTGTGCGCTGGACCTCCCGCGGTGAAGGCGATTTCGACGTTGCCACCGTCGACAAGGCCGAGCGCGGCACCCGCATCGTGCTGCACCTGAAGGACGGCGAGCACGATTTCGCAGACGGTTGGCGCCTGCGCAGCATCCTCAAGAAGTACTCGGACCATATCGGCCTGCCAATCCAGATGCCGAAGGAAGACAGCGAAGAAGGCGCGGCCGTCGAGTGGGAGACCGTCAACCGCGCCAGCGCGCTGTGGACCCGTCCGCGTACTGAAATCAGCGACGCCGAGTACACCGAGTTCTACAAGCACGTGGCGCACGACCACAGCGACCCGCTGGCGTGGAGCCACAACAAGGTCGAAGGCAAGCTCGAGTACACCTCGCTGCTGTACGTGCCGGGCCGCGCGCCGTTCGACCTGTATCACCGCGATGCACCCAAGGGCCTGAAGCTGTATGTGCAGCGCGTGTTCGTGATGGACCAGGCCGAGCAGTTCCTGCCGCTGTACCTGCGCTTCATCAAGGGCGTGGTTGATTCCAATGATCTGTCGCTGAACGTTTCGCGCGAGATCCTGCAGTCCGGCCCGGTCATCGATTCGATGAAGGCCGCGCTGACCAAGCGCTCGCTGGACATGCTGGACAAGCTGGCCGCCGACAAGCCGGAGCAGTACGCCACGTTCTGGAAGGAATTCGGCCAGGTGCTGAAGGAAGGCCCGGCCGAGGACTACAACAACCGCGAGAAGGTGGCCGGCCTGCTGCGCTTCGCCTCCACCCGTGGCGACGGCGATGCGCAGAGCGTGTCGCTGGCCGATTATATTGGCCGAATGGCCGAAGGCCAGGACAAGATCTATTACCTGACCGGCGAGAGCTATAGCCAGGTGCGCAACAGCCCGCACCTGGAAGTGTTCCGCAAGAAGGGCGTGGAAGTGCTGCTGCTGACCGACCGCATCGACGAGTGGCTGATGGGCTACCTGACCGATTTCGACGGCAAGGGCTTCGTCGACATCGCGCGTGGTGACCTCGACCTGGGTGCGCTGGAAAGCGAAGCCGACAAGCAGGAGCAGGAAGCGGCAGCAAAGGACAAGCAGGGCCTCGTCGAGCGCCTGAAGACGGTGCTGGGCGATGACGTGGCCGAAGTGCGCGTCTCGCACCGCCTGACCGATTCGCCGGCGGTGCTGGCCATCGGCGAACAGGACCTGGGCCTGCAGATGCGCCAGATCCTGGAAGCCAGCGGGCAGAAGGTGCCGGACAGCAAGCCGGTACTGGAGATCAATCCAGGTCATCCGCTGATCGCCAAGCTGGATGCGGAAGCCGATGGCGCACGCTTCGACGACCTGGGCCGGGTGCTGTTCGACCAGGCTGCGCTGGCCGCCGGCGACAGCCTGAAGGACCCGGGCGCCTACGTGGCACGCCTGAACAAGCTGCTGCTGGAGTTGTCGGCCTGATCGAGGCGGTGGTCGCCGGGCATGGCCCGGCGCTGCTCTGGTAGATGCCAACCTTGGTTGACGCTCGAAAAGCGTGCCAACCAAGGTTGGCACCTACCGGGGCGAGTCGAGCGTGCCAACCAAGGTTGGCACCTACCGGGGCGGGTCGAGCGTGCCAACCAAGGTTGGCACCTACCAAGGGCGGCGGTTGGCGCCGACCGAGGGGGTTCAGGCTTCGCGATCCAGCAGCGAGCCCAGCATCTGGTCCTGGCGGCGGATCACCGTGGCATTGGCGGCGAAGGCCACCACTTCGGCTTTCGCTGCCAGCAGATCTCCCAGCGGTGCGGCGGCATCGACGCCGGCAGGGGTCACCGAGGCCTGCACCCCGCCCTGCTCCACCGCACTACGCTTCAGCTGCAGGCGCTGGGCATCGGGAGTCGCCAGGTTGGCCACGTTGTGCGCGGCCACCTGCACGCCCTGCTGGGCCACGCGCATTCCGCTGAGGGCGATTCCCATCACATTGTTCATGGCGGCCTCCGGGCCGCCCTGCGCAGCCCTCCGGACCGGTTAACGGCCGATGGGCCGCGACCTTGAGTCCACATCGGCCCGACAGGCCCGAGTGGTAGCATATCCCTCTGATTTCAGCGCCTTTTGCCAATGCTCAGTTTTTTCCGCCGCAAGAAGCCCCAGGACGCCCCCGCAACGGAGGCACCCAAGACCCAGCACTACTCGGCTGAAGAGCTGGCCGCGGCGTTCCCGTCGACCGCGCCCGTCGAGGACAAGGAACCGGCGCCGGCAGCTGCGCCAGTTGCACCTGCCCCCGTCGAGCCGCCCCCGGCAGCGGTTGCACCGGCAACCGTCGAGCCCTCCCCGGTGGCTCCAGCGCCGGTGGTCCCGGCAGTCCCGGCTCCCACCGCTCCGAGCCCGACTGCGCAGATCGACGTCGCCCCTGTTGCGACCCCGGCCATCGAGCCGGTGCCTGCGCCGCTGCCGGAGCCCACGCCTGCGCCGACCCCGGCACCGATCGCCGACGATCTGCCTGCCGCAGCCTCTGTCGACGCCGTGCCGGCCACGGCCGGCAAGCCCGGCTGGCGCGAACGCCTGCGCAACAGTGTCATCGCGCGCAGCTTCGGCGGCCTGTTCTCGCGCAATCCCAAGCTCGACGACGACCTGCTGGACGAGCTGGAAACCGCACTGATCACTGCCGACGTCGGCGTCGGCGCCACCACCGATCTGGTGGAGGGCCTGCGCAAGCGCATGAAGGCGCGTGAATTCGTCGATGCCAACGCTTTGCTGGCCGCGCTGCGTGCCGAACTGATCGCGATCCTGCAGCCGGTGGCCAAGCCGCTGGTGATCGACCGCACTGCCAAGCCCTTCGTGGTGCTGACCGTCGGCGTCAACGGCGTCGGCAAGACCACCACCATTGGCAAGCTGGCCAAGCGCTTCAAGGACGAAGGCCACAGCCTGATGCTTGCTGCCGGTGACACCTTCCGCGCGGCTGCAGTGGCCCAGCTGCAGGCCTGGGGCGAGCGCAACGGCGTGGCCGTGGTCGCGCAGGGTCAGAACGCCGACGCCGCTTCGGTGGCATTCGACGCGCTGCAGGCCGGCAAGGCCCGCGGCACTTCGGTGCTGATCGCCGACACCGCCGGCCGCCTGCATACCCAGTCCGGCCTGATGAATGAGCTGGGCAAGATCCGCCGCGTGCTCGGCAAGATTGATCCCACTGCACCGCACGAAGTGCTGATGGTGATCGACGGTACCACCGGCCAGAACGCGCTGTCGCAGCTGCGCCAGTTCAACGCCGCCGTGAACGTTACCGGCCTGGTGGTGACCAAGCTGGACGGCACCGCCAAGGGCGGTGTGGTGTTCGCGCTGGCCCGCGAGTTCGGCATTCCGATCCGTTTTGCCGGCATCGGCGAGCGCCCGGAAGACCTGCGCGTGTTCGATCCGGAAGCCTTCGTCGACGCCCTGCTGCCTGAGGCGCTGGGCGCCTGATACACCGTGCAGCCACGCATCGCGTGGCTCTACTGAAACCGGTAGAGCCACCCCATGCGTGGCTGCCCACCTCCGGAACGCCGATGCCACGCCAGCCGCACGCCAGCGCCGAGATGGTCAAAAGAGACAGCTTCGTTGCCCGCCTGCTGCACTGGTTCGACGACCACGGCCGCCACGACCTTCCCTGGCAGCACCCGCGCAGCCCCTATCGGGTCTGGCTGTCGGAAATCATGCTGCAGCAGACCCAGGTGACCACGGTCATCCCGTACTTCCACCGGTTCCTGCAACACTTCCCGACCCTGCCTGACCTCGCCGCGGCCAGCAACGATGCGGTCATGGCGCAGTGGGCTGGGCTGGGTTACTACGCCCGCGCGCGCAACCTGCATGCCGCGGCCAAGCGCTGCGTGGAACTACACGACGGTGATCTGCCGCGTGATTTCGACGCGCTGCACGCGCTGCCCGGCATAGGCCGCAGTACCGCCGGCGCGATCCTCAGCCAGGCCTGGAACGATCCGTTCGCGATCCTCGACGGCAACGTCAAGCGCGTGCTCTGCCGCTACCACGGCATCGACGGCTTCCCGGGCCTGCCTGCGATCGAGAAGCAGCTGTGGGCCATTGCCGAGGCGCATGTGGCACAGGTGCCGGATGGGCGCATGGCCGACTACACACAGGCGCAGATGGACCTGGGTGCAACGGTCTGCAGCCGCGCCAAGCCGGCCTGCGTGATCTGCCCGCTGCAGGATGACTGCGTGGCACGCCGCGAAGGCCGCACCGCTGAACTACCCACGCCCAAGCCCAGCAAGACCCTGCCCGAGCGCGAGGCCGTTGCGCTGCTGCTGCGCGACGCCCAGCAGCGCGTGCTGCTGCAGAAGCGGCCGGATACCGGCATCTGGGCGCAGCTGTGGACGCTGCCACAGGCCGAAGCCGGCAGCGTGCTGCAGGACTGGTTCGACCTGCACGTCGACGGCTCGCTGGAAGAGGCCGAAGAGCTGCCAGTGCTGCAGCACACCTTCAGTCACTACAAGCTGCATCTGCAGGTACTGTCGCGGCAGGTGCACGGCCTGCGCGTGGAAGAACCGACGCTGCGCTGGGTGGCCGCCGACGAGCTGCCCGCGCTGGGCCTGCCGGCACCGATCCGCAAACTACTCGACGGTGCCACGACCAAGGCACCGAAACGAAAATCCACGAAACCCCGCAACCACGAGTGAGTGCCATGCCCCGAACCGTCTTCTGCCAGTACGAACAACGCGATGCCGAGGGCCTGGACTTCGTGCCCTACCCCGGTGAGCTGGGCCAGCGCATCTTCAACAACATCGGCAAGCAGGCCTGGGCCGCATGGCTGGCGCACCAGACCATGCTGATCAACGAAAACCGCCTGTCGCCGCGGACGCCGGAGCATCGCGCTTTCCTCGAAGGCGAACTGGTCAAGTTCCTGTTCGAGAAAGACGCGGAAAAGCCGGCAGGCTTCACCCCGGAAGCCTGACACACAGGTAGTGCCGGCCGCTGGCCGGCAACCTGGCATCTTCGCGATGCCGGCCAGCGGCCGGCACTACCACGCTATTTCGTGCTTTCCTCGCGCTCCTGCACCTGCGCCTGGCGCAGCTCCTGCTCGGAGGCACGCAGCGCCTTTACGTCCAGCTTGCGGATGCTGTCGATGAAGCACGGCATGCGCGGGCCGCCGGTAGGGTCGCGCACCAGCACTTTGTCGAAACGCGCCGAAACACGGTTCATCTGGCTGGTCAGGCCGATGGCGGTGGCATACGGCAGGTCCTGGCAGGGACCTCTCAGTTCCAGCAGGTAGGCTTCGCTGGGACGCGTCCACACCGCCAGCGCGCTGTCACCCAGTTCGGTCCAGCCATTGAGGCTGCCGAAGAACTGCATGTCGTTCTGCGGCGCGCCGGCATGGGCACGGTACAGGTCGAGCTTTTCGGCAGTGCTGAGCCGGCCGGTGGTCGCGCAGGCGGCCAGCGCCAGGCAGAGGCCGGCCAGCAGAAGCGGGGTCTTCATGGCGATCTCCTCGGGGAACTGTCGCCATCATGCGCCTGCGCAGACAACGCCGGCGCGAAAGCCAGTACCCCATTCAGCAGCCGGTCGGCGGTCGACCAAAGCAGGCCCAAGGCTCCGGATTCTGGCAGTCGCCAACCTTGGTTGGCGCTTGCCCTGCAGGAGCAGCCGACCAAGGTCGGCTTCTACCAAAGCGGGCCCAACGCCTCAGACGTCGGCGTGGGCCAGCGCGTGCAGGCGCCCTTCGCGCAGCTCCAGCACCCGGTCCAGGCGGCGCGCCAGGCTGCGGTCGTGGGTCACCAGCACCAGGCTGGTATGCCGCGCCCGGTTGAGCTCCAGCATCAGCTCGAACACGGTGGCGGCGGTACGGTCATCGAGATTGCCAGTCGGCTCGTCGCCGAGCACGCAGGCCGGGTGGTTGACCAGCGCTCGCGCCACCGCCGCGCGCTGGCGCTCACCGCCGGACAGTTCGCCCGGCTTGTGGTCCAGACGATGGCCAAGGCCGACCGCCTCCAGCAGGGTCGTTGCACGGCTGCTCGCTTCGGCCACCGCGGTGCCGGCCAGCAGCACCGGCATCATCACGTTTTCCAACGCGGTGAATTCCGGCAGCAGGTGGTGGAACTGGTAGACGAAGCCCAGTGCCTGGTTGCGCAGCAGGCCACGCGCGGTATCAGACAGCGCCGACATGCGCTGGCCGGTCACGTACACCTCACCGGCGGTCGGAGTATCCAGCCCGCCAAGCAGGTGCAGCAGCGTGCTCTTGCCGGCGCCGGAGGCACCGATGATCGCCACCGTCTCGCCAGCGGTCACGGTCAGGCCCAGGCCATCGAACACCGGGGTCTGCATGCGTCCCTCGGCATAGGTTTTGCCCAATGCCTCGGCGCGGATCACTTCATCGCCGCGGTTGAAGACCTTATTCATAACGCAGGGCCTCCGCCGGCTGGGTGCGTGCTGCCCGCCAGGCGGGATACAGGGTGGCCAGGAAGCTCATCAGCAGCGCGACCACGGTGATCGCCACCACGTCGCCGGTCTGCATGTCGGTCGGCAGGCCGGTGATGTAGTAGACATCCTCCGGCATCAGCTTGACGTTGAACACGCTCTCGATGGCGCCGAGGATGCGTTCCAGATTGAGGGTCAGGGTGATGCCGCCGATCAGGCCGGCCAGGGTGCCGAAGATGCCGATCAGCGAACCCTGAACCATGAACACCTGCATCACCCCGCCCGGGGTCAGGCCGAGCGTGCGCAGGATGGCGATGTCGGCCTGCTTGTCGGTGACCAGCATCACCTGCGAGGACACCAGGTTGAACGCGCCCATGGCGATGATCAACGACAGCAGGATGCCCATCACCACCTTCTCCATGCGCAGCGAGTGGTAGAGGTTGGCGTTCTGCTGGGTCCAGTCGCTCACGCGGTAGGCGCCGCCAAGGTTCTGTGCCAGGTCCACGCCCACTTCCAGCGAGCGGTCCATGTCGTGCAGTTTCAGCCGCACGCCGGTAGCACCATCGGAACGCAGCACGCGCTCCAGGTCCTTCATGTTGGCGAAGCCGACGCCGCGGTCGACCTCGTTGTAGCCGGCCTCGAAAATGCCGCTCACGGTAAAGCGTTTCATCCGTGGCACAGCACCGGCAGGCGTGCCCTGCACTTCGGCGAAGGTCACCAGTACCTGGTCGCCGACGTCCACGCCCAGCCAGATCGCCAGTTCCTTGCCCAGCAGCAGGTTGAAGCTACCTGGCTTGAGGCTGTCGTAGCTGCCCTTGGTGACCTTCTTGTCGATCACCGACACCTTCGGCTCCAGCGCCGGGTCGATGCCCTGGATGATCGCGCCCTGCACGCGCGGGCCGCTGATCATCGACTGGATCTCGATGTAAGGCGCGGCACCGGCCACGCGCGGGTCCTTGCGGGCCACGTCGACCACACGCATCCAGTCCGGCATCGGCTCGCCGTCGCGGCTGATGGTGGTGTGCGCGGTCATCTGCAGCAGGCGGCTGCGGATTTCCTTCTGGAAACCGCTCATCACCGCCAGGGTGGTGATCAGCACGGTGACGCCGAGCGCAATGCCCAGGATCGATGCCATCGAGATGAAGGAGATGAAGCCGTTGCGGCGCTTGGCGCGCAGGTAGCGCAGGCCGATCGCCACGGGAATGGGTTTGAACATGCAGGCACGCCAGTCAATTCAGCTTATGGTGCCATCGTACGGGGCCTACGGGAAACGGCACGTGCGGCCACGGCCAGTCGCAGTTCACGTCGCTGCCCGGGATCGAGCACATCGGGCCAGAACAACAGGCGCCGGCGGCGCCGATCCTCACGCCACAGCAACAGCAGCCAAGGCCCACGCACGACCAGCCGTGGTGCATCGACGCCCTGCCCTGCCACCTGCAGCGGGTCGGGCGGTACTGGCAGAAGCACCTGCACGCGTGGCCTGCGCTGGCGCCAGGCCAGCTCCGCCAGCCCCATCAGCCAAGCCAGCAGCACGGCCGGCATCAGCAGGCGCGGCGGCAACTCCGTCGCGCGCAGGAGCCAGGGCGCGGCCAGCAGCACCGCCAACTGGGCAGCGGCCTGCAGCCGCGATGGCCGCCACTCAAGGCTTGAGGGCGAGGATCTTCTGCATGAGGGGGATCGCGTGCGCATGCGGGCAGGCCTCATATCCCATGAACCAGCGCCACAACTTATCGTCCTCGCAGTCGAGCAGGAACAGGAAAACCTCGCGCTCTTCGGTCGGCGCAGTGCTCCACTCGTGGTCCAGGTAACGGCCGAACAGCTGGTCCAGCTCACGCATGCCGCGGCGGCAGCGCCAGCGCAGCTTCTTCAGCAGAACATCTTCTTCCATCGTGTTTCTCCAGATACAGCAAAGCCACGCATGGCGTGGCTCTACTGGGGTGGCACAGCCACGCGTGGCGTGGCTCTACCGGGTACGGCCAGGCCCGATCAGGCGCGGCGTTCCATCATCAGCTTCTTGATCTCGGCGATCGCCAGCGCCGGGTTCAGGCCCTTCGGACAGGTGCGGGCGCAGTTCATGATGGTGTGGCAGCGGTACAGCTTGAACGGATCTTCCAGATCGTCCAGGCGGGCACCGGTGTCCTCATCGCGCGAGTCGATGATCCAGCGGTAGGCCTGCAGCAGGATCGCCGGGCCCAGGTAACGCTCGCCGTTCCACCAGTAACTCGGGCAGCTGGTCGAGCAGCAGGCGCACAGGATGCATTCGTACAGACCATCGAGCTTCTTGCGGTCTTCCGGCGACTGCAGGCGCTCACGGTCCGGCGGTGCCGGGGTCTGGGTGCGGATCCACGGCTTGATCGACGCGTACTGCGCGTAGAAGTGGGTCAGGTCCGGAACCAGATCCTTGACCACGTTCATGTGCGGCAGCGGGTAGATCGGCACTTCCTTCTTGCCGCAGTCCGAGATGGCTCGGGTGCAGGCCAGGGTGTTGGTGCCGTCGATGTTCATCGCGCACGAACCACAGATACCTTCGCGGCAGGAGCGGCGGAAGGTCAGGGTCGGGTCGATCTCGTTCTTGATCTTGATCAGGGCGTCCAGGACCATCGGGCCACAGGCGTCCAGATCGACTTCATAGGTATCGGTGCGCGGGTTGCTGTCGTCGTCCGGACTCCAGCGGTAGATCTTGAAGGTGCGCACGTTCTTGCCGCCGTTCTTGACGGGGAAGTGCTTGCCCTTCGTGATCTTGGAATTCTTGGGGAGTGAAAACTCGGCCATGGCTGCTCTCGTTGGCTCAGGCGGCCCGCGCCCTTGGGCGCGGATTGCATGGTAGGCGGGGTCGGATCAGTACACGCGCGGCTTCGGCGGCACTACGGACACGTCGTCGGTCAACGTGTACATGTGCACCGGACGGTAGTCGAAGCTGCACTTGCCCTTCTCGTCGACGCTGACCAGGGTGTGCTTCTGCCAGTTGACGTCGTCGCGGTCCGGGAAGTCCTCGTGCGCATGCGCGCCGCGGCTTTCCTTGCGCTGTTCGGCCGAGTTGATCGTCGCCACCGCGTTGAGCAGCAGGTTGTTCAGCTCGTAGGTCTCGATCAGGTCCGAGTTCCATACCAGCGAACGGTCGGAGACCTTCACGTCCTGGAACGAGTCGAAGATCTTGTCCATCTTCTCGCAGCCTTCCTTCAGCGTCTGGCTGGTGCGGAAGACGGCCGCGTCGGCCTGCATGGTGCGCTGCATGCGATCGCGGATGACCGAGGTCGGGGTATCGCCGTTGGCGTGGCGCAGCTTGTCCAGCAGGCCCAGTGCCTTGTCGCAGGCATCAGACGCCAGCGGCTTGTGCGACGCGCCCGGCTTGATGGTCTCGGCGCAGCGGTTGGCCACCGCACGACCGAACACCACCAGATCCAGCAGCGAGTTCGAGCCCAGGCGGTTGGCACCATGCACCGACACGCAGGCGGCTTCGCCGATCGCGTACAGGCCAGGGATCACCGCATCGGGGTTGTCGCCATCCTTGCGCACCACTTCGCCGTGGTAGTTGGTCGGAATACCGCCCATGTTGTAGTGCACGGTCGGGATCACCGGGATCGGCTGCTTGTGCACGTCGACGCCGGCGAAGATGCGGGCGCTCTCGGCGATGCCCGGCAGCTTCTCGTCGATCACGCCCGGGCCGAGGTGGGTCAGGTCGAGCAGGATGTGGTCCTTGTGCTCGCCAACGCCGCGGCCTTCGCGGATCTCGATGGTCATCGAACGACTGACCACGTCGCGCGAGGCCAGATCCTTGTAGTGCGGTGCGTAACGCTCCATGAAGCGCTCGCCACTGCTGTTGCGCAGGATGCCACCTTCACCGCGGACACCCTCGGTGATCAGGCAGCCGGCGCCATAGATGCCGGTCGGGTGGAACTGCACGAACTCCATGTCCTGCATGGCGATGCCGGCACGCATGGCCAGGCCGCCACCGTCGCCGGTGCAGGTGTGCGCCGAGGTGGCGCTGAAGTAGGCACGGCCGTAACCGCCGGTGGCCAGCACCACGCCCTGGGCGCGGAACAGGTGCAGGGTGCCGTCGGACATGTCCAGGGCCAGCACGCCGCGGCAGGCACCTTCGTCATCGAAGATCAGGTCGAGCGCGAAGTACTCGATCATGAAGCGCGCGTCGTGCTTCAGCGACTGCTGGTACAGGGTGTGCAGCATCGCGTGGCCGGTACGGTCGGCCGCCGCGCAGGTACGCTGCGCCGCCGGGCCTTCGCCGTACTTGGTGGTCATGCCACCGAACGGACGCTGGTAGATCTTGCCCTCGGCGGTACGCGAGAACGGCACGCCGTAGTGTTCGAGCTCGATGATGGCCGGGATGGCCTCACGGCACATGTACTCGATGGCGTCCTGGTCGCCCAGCCAGTCCGAGCCCTTGATGGTGTCGAAGAAGTGGTAACGCCAGTCGTCCTCGCCCATGTTGGCGAGTGCGGCCGAGATACCGCCCTGGGCGGCAACGGTGTGCGAGCGGGTCGGGAAGACCTTGGTCAGGCACACGGTCTGCAGGCCCTTGGCGGCCAGGCCGAACGTGGCGCGCAGGCCGGCGCCGCCGGCGCCCACCACGACCATGTCGTACTTGTGTTCGGTGATCTTGTAAGCGGACATCTAATCTGGATTCCTGTGTAGGTGCCTGGGCTCAGGCAACGCCGAGGGCGATGCGGCCCACCGCAAACACACTGACGATCATGCCGAGCACGGCGACGAACTTCACCGCGGTCTGCAGCACCAGGGCCAGCAGCGATTCGTGGATGTAGTCTTCCAGCACGACCTGCATGCCGAGCTGCGCGTGCCAGAACATGGCGATCAGCAGGCCGATCAGCGGCACTGCGTTCCACGGCTTGGCCACGGCGGCGGCGGCGGTCGCGTAGTCCGAGCCAAGCAGGCCCAGCACGAAGACCAGGAACCAGATGCCCAGCGCCACCAGGGCGGCGGCGGTCAGGCGCTGGTGCACGAAGTGCTCGGTGCCGGTCTTGGCCGAACCAAGGCCGCGCACACCCTTCAGCGGAGTACGGAACTTGCTCACGCGGCACCTCCGAACATCACATAGGCCCACACCAGCAGGGTGATCACCAGGCTGCCGGTGACCGACAGCCAGCTGCTGCGGATGAAGGCGGGGATGCTGAAGCCGATGGCGAAGTCCTGCACCACATGGCGGATGCCATTGCACAGGTGATAGGCGAACGACCATGTCCACGCGAACAGGAACACGCGGCCATACCAGGCCCCGGCATGGCCGGTGAAGCAGTTCCAGGAATCGGGCCCCATCATCAGGGCCAGCAGGCCGGCGGCGATGATGAGGGCACCAACAGACAGAAAGACGCCAGTGGCTCGATGCAGGATCGAGGTGGCCATCTGAATCTGCCAGCGATACACCTGAAGGTGCGGGGAAAGTGGGCGTTGTCTGGTCGCCATTCGCTGGGCTCGTTGTCTCGGCTGGGCGGCACACGGCCGCGTTGGCTCAATGCTGATCAGAAATCGATGCAGCGTCCGTTTTTCTCCCAATCGCCATACCGCACCGGATCAAGTCCGCCGCGGCCGCCGAATTCCTCTGCTTTTTCCTGTTCCACGGGCACGGGTGCCGCGGGGACCAGCGGGGCTTCAGATTCGTCGTCGGGAGTGGGGGTTGTTTGGCCTATCATTGTTGGTCTCGCAACGCACAAATTTTAGACCTCGTTCACGTGCCTGACAACCTGCCCCCTGCTTTCGTCGGATATCCGCGCCTGCCCGGCCACCAGTTGCTGAGCCTGCAGGGCCCGGATGCGGCCGTATTCGCCCATGCCCAGTTCAGTGGTGATGTCACTGCCCTGCCCCTGCTGCACTGGCAGTGGAGCGCCTGGCTGAGCGCCAAGGGCCGCACCCTGGCGGTGTTCCAGCTGCTTAGGCTGACCGAAGACCATGTGTTGCTGGTGTTGGCCGACGGCGACGCCGATGCGATTGCGTCGCAACTGCAGCGCTTCGTGTTCCGCCGCAAGGTGAAGGTGCTGGTGCGCAGCGATCTGGCCGTGGCCGGTGCGTTCACTGCTCCCGAGGCCGCCAGCGGCGCCGCCATTGCGCAGATCACAGGTGACGGCTGGGAGCTGGACCTCGGCAGCGACGCGCTGCCGCGCACCCTGCGCATTGGCGCGACCGAGGCCTTCGACGCCGGCAGCGAGGCCGATGAGGCCGCTTTCGCTCTTGCCTGGCGCCAGGCCGACCTGCGCTATGGCCTGCCGCGGCTGGAAGAAAGCCAGCGCGAGGTGTGGACGCCGCAGCAGCTGGGGCTGGACCGCCTGAATGGTTACAGCGTGAAGAAAGGCTGCTATCCGGGCCAGGAGATCGTTGCCCGCACCCACTTCCTCGGCAAGGCCAAGCGCGCGGTGCAGCTGCTGCATACCGCAGCACCGGCCCAGGCCGGTGATGGCGTGCAGCAGGACGGCGCGGTGCTGGGCACCATTGCCAGCGTGGCCGGCGAACTGGCGCTGGCGGTACTGCCACTGGAAACCAGTGACGCTGAGCTGCAGGCGGGGGATGCCATCGCGCAGCGCGTGCCTTTGCTGGACGGATTGGCGCGCTGAACCCGGTGGATGAAGGAAGGTAGTGCCGGCCGCTGGCCGGCAACCACGCATGGTTGAGGTTGCCGGCCAGCGGCCGGCACTACCCCTTACAGGCGTTCGCCGCTTTCCGGGTTGAAGAAATGCAGGCCCTGCGGGTGGATCGCCACGCGAATGTCCTCACCCACGCGCGGCAGCGACTGCGGCGCCACGCGCATGGTCAGCGCATGCTGGCCGCTGCTCATGTTGACGAAGATCTCGTTGCCGACCGGTTCGATGCCCTCGATACGCGCGGTGAATGCATGCGCATCATCAGCACTGGCCGGCTGCAGGTGCTCCGGACGCACACCCACTGCGATCGGCTTCTGCAGCCAGGCCGGATCAATCGTGGCCTGGCCCAGCGGAGCACGCCATTCGCCATCGACCACGGTCACGCCACCAGCATCTCCCTCAAGGGTGCCACGCAGCACGTTCATCGCCGGGCTGCCGAGGAAACCGGCCACGAACAGGTTGGCCGGGCGGTCATACAGCGCCATCGGTGTATCGATCTGCTGGATGATGCCGTCCTTCAGCACCACGATGCGCTGGCCCAGGGTCATCGCTTCGACCTGGTCGTGCGTCACGTAGATCATGGTGGTGCCCAGCTTGCGGTGCAGCTGGGCGATCTCGGTGCGCACGCTGTGACGCAGCTTGGCATCGAGATTGGACAGCGGCTCGTCGAGCAGGAACACCGCCGGTTCGCGCACCAGCGCACGGCCCAGCGCGACACGCTGGCGCTGGCCACCGGACATCGCCTTGGGCAGCTTGTCCATCATCTCGGTCAGGCCCAGCGTCTGCGCCGCCTCGCTGATGCGCTTGTCGATCGTGGCTTTGTCATGGCCACGCAGCTTCAGGCCGAAGGCCAGGTTCTCGGCCACGGTCATGTGCGGATACAGCGCGTAGCTCTGGAACACCATCGCGATGTCGCGATCCTTCGGCGCCACGTCGTTGACCACGCGATCGCCGATGGTCAGCGTGCCGCCGCTGATCTCCTCCAGGCCAGCCACCATCCGCAGCAGGGTCGACTTGCCACAGCCGGACGGACCGACCAGCACCATCAGCTCGCCATCGGCGACCTCGAAGGTGGCGTCCTTCACCGCGACCTGGCCGTTGTCGTAGACCTTGCGCACACCCTGCAACTGCACTTTTGCCATATCACCTATCCGGTCCGCCCGAAGCCGGGCTGTCTTTTGGGACTGCCTCGGCCCTCCCGATGGCAGTGATGATTGCGCGCCTGCCGCATGACGGCGAGCACTGCAATCGAATACAGTTGCCCATTCTGCCATGTAAACGTTTTCACGTGGCACTATCCGATGATCGGTGCGCACCGATCTGCGTCGGCGGTTGAACGAAGGTTCTGCCGAAGCAGTGGTTTCGAATGGAACGGTCTTCCGGAGCCCCGGAGAACGCTCCGGACGAACCTCGGACAGGCAGTTGCGCGGATGTCCCCCGAACCCAGCCATGAAGCGATTGACAACGATGTCACCCGGATCTGAAACTCGAGCGATGCACGACACCCTCTTCCTGTTCGGTGCCACAGGTGATCTGGCCCAGCGCTATCTGTTCCCTTCGCTGCTTCGCCTGCTTGGCGACGGCCTGCTGCCGGAGGACTTCCGCATCCGCGCACTGGCGTTGTCCGGGCATGACACCGAAGCCTTCCATGACATCCTGCGGCCACGCCTGCAGCAGGCCATGCCGATGGCCAGCCAGGACGACATCGCCGCGCTGCTGCGCCGCATCGACTACCGTTCGGTCGACCTGCGCGACGTCGACTCGGTTGCCGCTGCGGTCTCCGATCTGGTGCATCGCAAGTGCGTGAGCTACCTGGCCATTCCGCCGGGCCTGTACATCTCCACCTGCGAAGGCCTGGCCAAGGGCGGCGCCCTCGCCGCGCCGGCA
The DNA here is from genome assembly GCF_004920835.1 of Stenotrophomonas maltophilia. GTDB lineage: Bacteria > Pseudomonadota > Gammaproteobacteria > Xanthomonadales > Xanthomonadaceae > Stenotrophomonas > Stenotrophomonas maltophilia_AQ. Next base: position 42,312 of record NZ_QFHO01000015.1, on the reverse strand, counting down.
CGCCTGATGCTGGAGAAGCCGATCGGCAGCGACAGCGAAAGCGCCGAGGAAATCATCAGCACCATCGGCCAGTGGATCGACGAGGACCGTGTGTTCCGCCTCGACCACTACCTGGGCAAGGCGGCGGTGCAGAACCTGATCGCGCTGCGCTTCGGCAACACGCTGCTGGAAGCGGTGTGGAACCGCAACTACATCGAGTCGGTGCACATCCTGGTGGCCGAGAGCGAAGGCGTGGACGGCCGCGATGCCTACTACGCCCGCTCCGGCGCGCTGCGCGACATGGTGCAGAGCCACATCCTGCAGCTGCTGTGCATGGTGGCGATGGAACCGCCGGCCTCGTTGGAAGCCGACCGCATCCGCGACGAGAAGGTCAAGGTGCTGCGCGCCCTGCGCCCGCTTGACGCGAAGCACGCCGCACGTGACAGCATTCGCGGCCGCTACACCGCCGGCACCATCAACGGCCAGCCGGCACAGGCCTACCAGCCGCCGGAAGGCAGCGACGTGGAGACCTTCGCCGGTGTCACCGCACATATCGACAACTGGCGCTGGAGCGGCGTGCCGTTCCACCTGGTCACCGGCAAGCGCTTGCCCGAGCGCACCACCCGCGTGGTGGTCACGCTGAAGCCGGTCACCCACTGGCTGTTCGAGCGCCCGCAGCGCGCGCAGGCCGCACCGAACCGGCTGGTGTTCCAGCTGCAGCCGCAGGAGAACATCGAGCTGGGCCTGATGAGCAGCCTGGCCGGCCCGGAATGGGGTGCGCTGGAACTGCACCCGCTGGAACTGGAACTGTCGGTGCCGACCGGCCTGCATCGCCGCATCGCCTACGAGCGCCTGTTCCTGGATGCCTTCAACGGCAACCACACGCTGTTCGTGCGCGACGACGAAGTGCGTGCGGCCTGGGCCTGGATCGACAGCGTGGCCGATGCCTGGAAGGAAGCGAAGCTGCCGCTGGAACCCTACCCCGCCGGCCAGTGGGGCCCGGACAACGCGACCGGCTTCCTGCCGCAGGGCGTGGATGCGCCGGACAGCGAGGCGTCGGCATGAGCGCCAGCTCACAGCCGGTGCTGGTCGCCGACATCGGTGGCACCAACGCCCGCTTCGCCCTGGCCGACACCTCGCTGGATGCGCCGCTGCAGAAAGACAGCATCCGTGAGTACGCCGTGGCGGAATTCCCATCGCTGGGTGATGCCGCCCGCCACCATCTCGAACAGATCGGCGCTACCGCCAGCCGGGGCGTGTTCGCGGTGGCCGGTCGGGTTGATGGTGATGAAGCACGGATCACCAACCATCCGTGGGTGATCTCGCGCAGCCGTACCGCGGCCATGCTCGGTTTCGACGAACTGCACCTGATCAACGACTTCGCCGCACAGGCGATGGCGATTTCACTGCTGCAGCCCGATGACGTGGTCCAGGTCGGTGGTGCCGCCTGGATCCCCGGCAAGCCCGGCCAGCCGCGCAACTACGCGGTGATCGGTCCGGGTACCGGCCTGGGTGTCGGTGGCCTGATCCTGCGCCACGGCCGCTGCTACCCGCTGGAAACCGAAGGCGGCCATGTCAGCTTCCCGCCGGGAACTCCGGAGGAGATCCGCATCCTGGAGATCCTGTCCGAACAGTTCGGCCGCGTCTCCAACGAGCGCCTGATCTGTGGCCCCGGGCTGGTCAACATCCACCGCGCCGTGTGCGAGATGGCCGGCATCGACCCGGGCCAGCTGCAGCCGGTGGACGTGACCGCCCGTGCCCTGCATGGTGATCCGCAGGCGATGCGCACCGTGGACGTGTTCTGCGCCGTGTTCGGCGCCATCGCCGGTGACCTGGTGCTGACCCAGGGCGCCTGGGACGGCGTGTTCCTGACCGGCGGCCTGACCCCGAAGATGCTCGATTCGCTGCAGCACTCCGGCTTCCGCCAGCGCTTCGAGCACAAGGGCCGCTTCTCCTCGATCATGGCGCGGGTTCCCTCGTTGGCCGTGATGCACCCCCACGCCGGATTGCTGGGCGCCGCCGCCTATGCCGCCGACGCCGAACGTGACGCACCTGGAGTTGCCGCATGAGCCCCACTTTCCACGACGACCGCATCGAGTTCATCAACCACGGCGATGCCGATGGCTGGATCGAGGCGGTAGCCGCCGAGATGGCGCAGACCCTCAACCGTGACATCAACGAAGTGGGCCGCGCGCGCATCCTGTTGTCTGGTGGCACCACACCGGCCCCGGTGTACCAGGCACTGGCCGAGCTGGACGTGCACTGGGACCGGGTGGAAGTGAGCCTGGCCGATGAGCGCTGGTTGTCGCCGCAGGATCGCGACAGCAATGCCTGGCTGGTGCGCGAGAATCTGCTCAAGCGCGCCGAGGGTGCGCATTTCGATCCGCTGGTGCGGATCGGCAAGCCGCTTCCGGAATGCGTGTACACCGCCAACCTGCAGGCGCAGCACAGCCAGCCGCCGAGCCTGGTGGCGCTGGGCATGGGCAACGACGGCCACACCGCCTCACTGTTCCCCGGCTCGAAGGACCTGGCCCGTGCACTGGAAAGCACCCTGCCCTATGCCGCGCTGGACGCCACCGGCTGTCCGGGTGCCAACCAGTGGCCGCTGCGCATCACCCTGACCCCGCATGGCCTGCGCCAGTGCCGCCAGCGCCTCTTGCTGCTGCGCGGCAAGCAGAAGCTGCAGGTGCTGCGCCAGGCGCTGGACAGCAACGATGCCCAGCAGTACCCGATCCTCAATGCGATCAACCTGGAAGGCGCGCGCCTGCGCGTCCACTGGGCTGATTGATGTTGGCGGCGGCGCTCTGCCGCCGCTTGCCTCTCGCCACCACGAACGCCGGTAGCCAATGAGCCTCCATCCGCAACTGCAAGCCATCACCGAACGTGTCATCCGCCGCAGCGCCGCCTCGCGCGCCGCCTATCTGGCCGCGATCGACGCCGCACTGCGCGATGGCCCGTTCCGCAGCCGCCTGAGCTGCGGCAACCTCGCCCACGGTTTCGCCGCCTGCGGTGGCACTGACAAGAGCCGCCTGCGCGGTGGCGTGACGCCGAACCTCGGCATCATCACCGCCTACAACGACATGCTGTCGGCGCACCAGCCATTCGAGACCTATCCCGATCAGATCCGCGCGATGTCCCGTGAGCTGGGCGCAACGGCACAGGTGGCCGGCGCGGTACCGGCGATGTGTGACGGCGTCACCCAGGGCCGCGGCGGCATGGAGCTGTCGCTGTTCTCGCGCGATGTAATCGCCCAGGCGACCGCGATCGGGCTCAGCCACGACATGTTCGACACCACCATCCATCTCGGCGTGTGCGACAAGATCGTGCCCGGCCTGCTGATCGGTGCGCTGGCCTTCGGCCACCTGCCGGCGGTGTTCGTGCCGGCCGGCCCGATGACGCCGGGCATCCCGAACAAGCAGAAGGCCGAAGTGCGCGAGCGCTACGCCGCCGGCGAGGCCACCCGCGAGGAACTGCTGGAAGCCGAATCGGCGTCCTACCACGGTGCGGGCACCTGCACCTTCTACGGCACCGCCAACTCCAACCAGGTGCTGCTGGAAGCGATGGGCGTGCAGCTGCCGGGCGCATCGTTCGTCAATCCGGACACGGCGCTGCGCGATGCTTTGACCCGCGAAGCCACCGAACGTGCGCTGGACATCACCGCACTGGGCGATGATTTCCGTCCGCTCGGCCGGATCATCGATGAGCGCGCGATCATCAATGCGGTCATTGCGTTGATGGCAACCGGTGGTTCGACCAACCACACCATCCACTGGATCGCGGTGGCACGCGCAGCTGGCATCGTGCTGACCTGGGACGACTTCGACGAGCTGTCGCAGCTGATTCCGCTTCTGGCCCGCGTTTACCCGAACGGCGAAGCCGATGTAAACCGCTTCGCCGCAGCAGGCGGCCCGGCCTTCGTGTTCGGCGAGCTGATCAAGGCCGGCTTGATGCACGGCGACCTGGTCAGCGTGGCGCGCGGCGGCATGGCCGACTATGCGCGCGAACCGCAGTTGCGCGACGGCAAGCTGGTCTACCTGCCGGGGCTGGAACGCAGCGCCGACGAAGAGGTGGTGCGTGGTGTCGACAATCCGTTCGAACATCAGGGAGGCCTGCGCCTGTTGCGCGGCAACCTCGGCAAGTCACTGATCAAGCTGTCGGCAGTGAAGCCGCAGTACCGCACGATTGAAGCACCGGCGGTAGTGGTCGATGCGCCGCAGGTGCTGAACAAGCTGCACGCCGCGGGCATGCTGCCGGAGCATTTCGTGGCGGTGGTGCGCTACCAGGGCCCGCGCGCCAACGGCATGCCGGAACTGCATTCGCTGGCGCCGCTGCTGGGCCTGCTGCAGAACCAGGGCCGGCGCGTGGCGCTGGTCACCGACGGCCGCCTGTCCGGTGCCTCGGGCAAGATTCCGGCGGCGATCCATGTGACGCCGGAAGCCGCACGTGGTGGTCCGCTGGGCAAGGTACGCGAAGGCGACATGATCCGCCTTGATGGCGAGGCCGGCACGCTGGAAGTGCTGGTGGATGCGGCCGAATGGGCCGCACGTCCGCTGGCGCCGAACACGGCACCGGCAGCGCACGACCTGGGTCGCAACCTGTTCGCGATCAACCGTCGCGTGGTGGGGCCGGCCGACCAGGGTGCGATTTCAATTTCGTGCGGGCCGGCGGCGGCCGATGGTGGGCCGTGGGACTACGATGCGGAGTACGAGCTGGGGCACGATGCGGCGGCGGCGGCGGCACCGCATGAGGCGAAAGACGCCTGAAGCGAAAAGCCGCGGCAGGCTTCCCGGCTTGGGCAGTAGAGCGCCCTGGCCGGGACACGCCGTAAACCCATCCATGGGGGCTCGATCGCGGCATCCATGCCGCTCACGGTCCCGGCCAGGGCGCTCTACTGCCCTTGGACAACTCCCGGCGCGTCATTTGCGCTGCGGCCACTGAATCAAGAAGAGCAAAGGCAAGGGCAAAAGCATGGGTATCGAACAACATCAGGTGAAGGCGGCGGAGTTGCTGCATGCGGCGGGCATCCTGCCGGTGGTGACGATTCATACGCTGGACCAGGCGCGTGCGGTCAGTGCGGCGTTGCTGGAAGGTGGCCTGCCGGCGATCGAGTTGACGCTGCGTACGCCGGTGGCGATGGAAGCGCTGGCGATGCTCAAGCGTGAGCTGCCGGACGTGGTGGTGGGTGCCGGTACGGTGCTGACCGTGGAGCAGATGCAGCAGTCGATCGATGCGGGTGCGGACTTCCTGGTGACGCCGGGTACGCCACCGGCACTGGCCGATGCACTGGCGGCGGCACCGCTGCCGGTAGTGCCGGGTGCGGCGACGCCCACCGAGCTGCTGTCCCTGTACGCGCGCGGCTTCCGCGTGTGCAAGCTGTTCCCGGCCACTGCCGTGGGTGGGCTGGCGATGATCAAGGGCCTGGCCGGCCCGGTCGCCGACCTCAAGCTGTGCCCGACCGGTGGCATCACCGAAAACACCGCCGCCGAATACCTTGAGCAGAAGAACGTGGTCTGCATCGGCGGTTCGTGGATGGTGCCGGGCAACTGGATCGCCGACGGCGAATGGGACAAGGTGCGCGCCAGCGCCGCCGACGCCGCGAAGATCATCCAGCGCGTGCGCGGCCACTGAGCCCGGCGCAGCTGTAGAGCCGAGCCCACGCTCGGCTCCGCGCCAGCGGAACGGAAAGCAGCCGAGCATCGGCTCGGCTCTACAGCACCAGCATCCAGAGCGCGCGCAGCGCGCGACCCGCTCCTGCTCTTCCTTCTTCATTCCGCGGTGGCGGCGCACGGAAATTGTCCGTGGCCGGGCGGATGGGCTGTGCAGGGGCGTGAGCCGCATGGATGCGGCGACCGAGCTTACAGGGACGTACTTGCAGCGCCCCCTGCACAGCCCATCCGCCCGGCCATCCCCCAGAATCCAACCGCACTCCATCGCGAGGGGCTCAGCCGTTGGCCGAAAACCCTTACAGCGGCCGCGCCGGATCCACCAGCCCATACTGGCTGGCCATCCGCGCCAACGCGATGTTGTCGCTGATCCCCATCTTCTCGAACAACCGCGCCTTATGCGTGTTCACCGTCTTCGCACTCAGGCTCAAGCGCCGCGCGATGTCTTCCTGGCGCAGGCCCTGGGTCAGCAGCAGCGCCACTTCCAGCTCGCGCGGTGACAGGCTGTCGAACGGCGAACCGTTGCCCTCCACCGTCGACAACGCCAGGTTCTGCGCGATGCTGGTGCCCAGGTAGCGGCGGCCACCGGCCACGTCGCGCACCGCACGCAGCAGCTCCTGCGCATCGCAGCCCTTGCCGATGTACCCGGCAGCGCCGGCTTCCAGCAGGCGCTTCGGCAGCGGGCCGTCCTCCAGCACCGATACGATCACCACGCGGGTGTTGCGGTGGCTGCGGACGATGCGCTCGGTCACTTCCATGCCGCTTACGCCCGGCAGGTGCAGATCGCACAACACCACGTCCGGCAGCAGCTGGCGGACTTCACGCAGCGCGTCTTCACCGGTCTCGGCTTCGCCCACCACCTCGATGTCGGTTTCCCCCGACAGAATCATCTTCATCCCGGTGCGGACCAGCGCGTGGTCATCCACCAGGTAGACTCGAATCGTCATTCACGTACCTCTTCGAATGCGGCCATTGCAGGTCAAGCTAGGCAGGGTGCCGATACCCTGCAAGCGCGTCCGGAATGCGGCGCCGGCGATCTGCCTTGCGCATCACATTACCGCGCGTTGTGCTTGCCCCCTGTCTTGCAGAACCTGCTGCAACGAAACAACTGATCTATTACGTAGACGCCCCGGAGGAGCCATCCACGTCAATCCCCCTGTGATGATGCTTCGCTGGCCTTCGCTGGCGGCGAGCCGTGACGTCGCCATGGGTGCCGGCGACTGAACATGACCAGATAGCACCCTACCACCCAAACCAGCGCGGCACACCATCCGGCCAGGATGTCGGAGGGGTAATGCACCCCCAGGTAGACCCGCGACACGCTGACCAGCAGGCTGAACGCCGGTGCCAGCAGCAGCACCGGCCAGCGCCAGCGGGTGTTCCAGGCCAGCAGCACCAGGGTTACCGCGAGGGTCATCGAGCCCATCGCATGGCCGCTGGGGAAGCTGAACGTCGATTCCGGCGCGATCGATTCCCACAGGCTGGGCCGCTGGCGCTGGAAGAAGTGCTTGCTGCCCATGTTCAGCAGTGCCGAGCCAACGAAGCTGACCGCCACGAAGGTGGCCTCGCGCCAGCGCCGGTAACCCAGCAGCACGCCGATGATCAGCACGTCGGCCGGAATCAGGAACCACTCGTAGCCCAGCTTGGAGATGAGCACGAAGAAGCGGTCCAGCAGCGGCGAATGCAGGCCATGCATCTGCCACAGCAGGGGCGCGTCGAAATGGAACGATTCAAACTCGTGCACCTCGTCGGCCAGGGCGACAAAGCCTGCCAACGGCAGCAGCACGCCACCGAACAGCAGGAGCAGGCGCCAGGCATTGCTCGCCATCCAGTGGCGGAAACCGGAGGCAGACTCCGGTGCAGCGAGGATCGCAGGCTTATCCGGCGTTTCGGACATAGGTGCGTTCGACGTAGTCGTCGATCAGGGCGACGAAGTCCTGGGCGATGTTCTCGCCGCGCAGGGTCACCTTCTTTTCGCCATCGACGAATACGGGCGCAGCCGGGGTTTCACCGGTGCCCGGCAACGAAATACCGATGTTGGCGTGCCGCGACTCGCCCGGCCCGTTGACGATGCAGCCCATCACCGCCAGGGTCATGTTCTCCGCACCCGGGTGCTGGATCTTCCACATCGGCATCTTTTCGCGCACATGGCTCTGCACCACCTTGGCCAGCTCCTGGAAGAACTCGGAGGTGGTACGGCCACAGCCCGGGCAGGCCGTGACCAATGGCGTGAAGGCGCGCTGGCCGGTGGTCTGCAGCAGTTCCTGGGCGACGATCACTTCCTGCGTACGCGACTGGCCCGGCTCCGGGGTCAGCGAAATGCGGATGGTGTCGCCGATGCCTTCCTGCAGCAGCACGCTCAGCGCGGCCGACGAGGCGACGATGCCCTTGCTGCCGATGCCGGCCTCGGTCAGGCCCAGATGCAGGGCGAAATCCGAACGCTGGGCCAGGTCGCGGTACACCGCAATCAGTTCCTGCACGCCACTGACCTTGGCCGACAGCACGATGCGGTCGCGCGGCAGGCCGATCTCCACGGCCTGCTCTGCCGAATCCAGCGCCGAACGGATCAGCGCCTCGCGCAGCACGCGGCCGGCGTCCCAGGGCTGTTCGCGGTGGTTGTTCTCGTCCATCAACTTCGCCGCCAGGGCCTGGTCCAGCGAGCCCCAGTTGGCACCGATGCGCACCGGCTTTTTGTAGCGGATGGCGAACTCGATCAGCTGCGCGAACTGCAGGTCCTTCTTCTTGCCGAAGCCCACGTTGCCCGGGTTGATGCGGTACTTGGCCAGTGCTTCGGCGCAGGCCGGCTCGGCCGTCAGCAGCTGGTGGCCGTTGTAGTGGAAGTCGCCGATCAGCGGCACGTCGATGCCCATCATCGCCAGCTTGTCGACGATGCGCGGGATCGCCGCGGCCGCTTCAACCGTGTTGACGGTCAGACGCACCATTTCCGAGCCAGCCCGCCACAGCTCGGCCACCTGCTTCACGCTGGAGGCCACATCGCTGGTGTCGGTATTGGTCATCGACTGCACCACCACCGGCTTGCCACCGCCTACGGTAACCCCGCCGATCTGGACGGCATGGGTCTGGCGGCGCGGCCAGGAGGTGGCATCGGAGGGCGGAGTCGGGCGGGTGACGGCGTCGTGCATGGGCGCATTCTACCGCTCGCCCCCGCATTCGGGGTGACTCGCATTCAGCCGCCGGCACGGCTGCGGCCGATTGTCGCAGGCACGTCCACGCGTGAACGCATACGATGAGCGTGAATGACCGGTCCCGACGCCCCGTTTCTCCGAACCCTGTGCAGCCTGCGCTGGCTTGCCGTAGGTGGCCAGGCCGCCACGATCCTGGTCGCCACCTGGGTGCTGGGCCTGCCGTTGCCGCAGCTGCCGCTGTGGGCCGGCGTGGCCGTACTGACCCTGTTCAATATCTATACCCAGCTGCGCCCGGAAGCGGCCGACACAGCGCCGCTGACCGCATTCGGTCACATCCTGGTGGACGTGATCATCCTGACCTGGATGGTGGGCTGGAGCGGCGGCATGGCCAACCCGTTCAGCTCGCTGTTCCTGATCCTGATCGCGCTGGCCGCGTTCGCCCTGCCCCTGCGCTGGGCGCTGGCGGTGGCACTGGCCTGCCTGCTCGGCTATGCCGCCAGCGGCATTTTCGGGCAGCCGTTGCCGGACGGTTATTTCCGCGGGCAGGACCTCAACCGCTGGGGCGTGGTCGCCAATTTCCTGATTTCCGCTGCGGTCGTGCTGACCTTCTCCACCCGCCTGGCGTTGGCGCTGCGCCAGCGTGAGCTTGAACTGTCGGCACTGCGCGAGCGCTTCGCCCGCAACGAGGGCATCGTCGCCCTGGCCACCCATGCAGCCTCGGTGGCGCATGAACTGAACACGCCGCTGGCGACCATGACCCTGCTCGCCGATGACGTCGCCGAGCGCAGCGAAGAGCCGGAAGTACGCGAAGACATGGAAACCCTGCGCGAGCTGCTGGTGCAGTGCCGTGAACGGGTGCTGGCGCTGGCCGCGCCGGCCTCGGCCGATGCACCGGGACGCAGCCATTCCAGCGCCCAGCAGGTGCTGGAGCAGTGGCGTTTGGTGCGCCCGACCATCGACCTGCATCGCAACGACGATGCGCCGTTGCGGCTGCCGCTGGATCCGGGCGTGGGCCATCTGCTGATGGTCCTGCTCAACAATGCCGCCGATGCCGGCGAACAGGCCGGCCGGCCGCGCGTGGACCTGGACCTGCGCATCGAAGGCGACGACCTGATCGGCGAAGTCCGCGACTACGGCCATGGCTTCGACGCCCGTGCCGCCGTCCTGCCGGGCAGGCTGTTCGGCAGCAGCAAGAGTGAGGGCATGGGCGTTGGCCTGGCCCTGTCCCATGCCACCATCGAACGCCTCGACGGCGAGATGTGGATGCGCCCGGCCCAGGGGGCCGGCAGCCGCGTCGGCTTCCGCCTGCCGCTGGCCCCACGCGAGGACACCCCATGAGCATTCACCATTCCACCCTGGGCCTGCTGGTCGACGACGACGAGCTGTACCTTCGTACGCTGCAGCGCAGCCTGGCCCGCAAGGGGCTGGAAACGCAGACCGCGCAGGACGCCGCCAGTGCACTGGCGCTGGCCCGCCAGCATCCGCCGGCGTTCGCGCTGATCGACCTGAAACTGGGCAGCGATTCCGGCCTGGCCCTGATCCAGCCATTGCGCGCCCTGCGCGCGGACATGCGGATCCTGCTGGTGACCGGCTACGCCAGCATCGCCACCGCGGTGGAGGCGATCAAGCTCGGTGCCGACGACTACCTGCCGAAGCCGGCCACGGTGCCAATGATCCTGCGCGCACTCGGCGAGGAAGACGATGGTCCGGCCGACGATGGCGAAATGGAAGTGCCCGATGCGATGACGCCGATCAGCCGCCTGCAGTGGGAACACATCCAGCAGGCGATGCACGAGACCGGCGGCAATGTGTCGGCGGCCGCGCGCCTGCTGGGCATGCACCGGCGTTCGTTGCAGCGCAAGCTGGCCAAGCGGCCGAGCCCGGAACGCGACCCGAGCCGGTGATGCGTCCTCGTATTCGCCGGGCATGGCCCGGCGCTACCGGCATAACGAAGGGTAGCGCCGGGCCATGCCCGGCGGCATTCCCCGCCCGCGTCAGCCCTTCAGCTGCGCCAGGATCTCGCGGGTCATTGGATCGGCAACCGTCACGTCCTCGCCCTGCAGCGCCGGCAGCAGGCCACTGGCCAGCTGTTTGCCCAGCTCGACACCGAACTGGTCGAAGGCATTGATGTTCCAGATCACCGACTGCACGTACACCGCGTGTTCGTACATCGCGATCAGCGCACCCAGCGCCTGCGGGGTCAGCGCGTCGAGCAGGATCAGCGTGCTTGGGCGGCCGCCCGGGTAATCGCGATGCGGATCGTCGCTGCCCTGGCCATTGGCCAGCGCCTCGGTCTGCGCCAGCAGGTTGGCCAGCAGTGCCTGGTGATTGATCGTGTACGGATCATCGTTGTGCACGCAGCCGATGAAGTCGGCCGGAACGATGCTGGTGCCCTGGTGCAGCGCCTGGAAGAAGCTGTGCTGCACGTCGGTGCCTGCCCCGCCCCACCACACCGGCACGGTATCGGTGGTGACCGGCTGGCCGTCACGCTGCACGCGCTTGCCCAGGCTTTCCATCACCAGCTGCTGCAGGTAGGCCGGCAGCAGCGCCAGGCGCTGGTCGTAGGTCATCACCGCATGCGTGGCATGGCCCAGCAGGTTGCGGTTCCAGATGTCGGTCAGGGCGTGCAGCACCGGCAGGTTGCGCTCCAGCGGTGCATCCAGTGCGTGCGCATCCATCTGCGCCGCGCCTTCCAGCAGCTGTTCGAATCGCTCGAAACCGATCGCCAGCGCGATCGGGAAACCAACCGCCGACCACAGCGAATAGCGGCCACCGACCCAGTCCCACATCGGCAGCACGCGATCGGCGGCGATGGCAAAGGCTTTGGCCGCACGTTCCGGATTGGCGCTGACTGCGTACAGGCGCTCGCTGCCACCCAGCCAGTCGTGCAGGATCTGGCCGTTGAGCAGGGTTTCCTGCGTGCCGAAGGTCTTTGAGATGAGGATGCCGGCGGTCTTCGCCGGATCCAGCGTGGCCAGTGTGCGCTGCATGGCGGCGCCGTCCACGTTCGACACGAAATGCACGCGCAGGCGCGCACCGGTGACCGGACGCAGCGCATCAGCGACCAGCCGCGGACCGAGATCGGAACCGCCGATACCAACGCTGACCACATCGGTGACGCCGCTGTCTTCCAGCGCACGTACCAGCACGCCCATGCGCTGGCGGATGTCGCGCGCGGTGGCATAGGCCTCTGCCGCCACCGGCGCATCGACCACATCGCCACGCAGCGCGGTATGCAGTGCGGCGCGGCCTTCGGTCAGGTTGACCTGTTCGCCACGGAACAGGCGGGTGATGGCAGCGCCGACATCACGCTCGGCAGCCAGCGCCAGCAACGCCTGCAACGCCGCGGCATCGTACTTCTGCCGGGCGAAATTGACATACAACGGACCAACCCGCAGCGCCAGCTCCTGTACACGGCCGGGTTCGGCGGCGAGCAGGCCGGGAATGCTTGCGCCCTTCAGGCGCTGGGCGTGGGAATGCAGCGAGTCGAATCCGTTGTTCGTTGTCATGCGGCCTGTGTCGGGATCGTGTCGTTGGTGTGGGAGATCTGGTTGTTGCCATCAACGTACACCAGCTTCGGCTTGAAGCTGTCAGCTTCCTGCTCGGTCATGCTGGCAAACGCGGCGATGATGATGATGTCACCGACCTGCACGTGGCGCGCGGCACCACCGTTGAGCGAGACAACGCCACTGCCGGCTTCGGCGCGGATGGCATAGGTCGAGAAGCGCGCACCGTTGGTCACGTCCCAGATGTGCACCTGCTCGAACTCGCGGATGCCGGTGGCAGCCAGCAGGTTGTCATCGATGGCGATCGAGCCTTCGTAGTTCAGCTCGGAATGGGTGACGGTGGCGCGGTGGATCTTGGTCTTGAGCAGGGACAGGTGCATGGGGGCGCTGCAACGGCAAAGGAAAGAGCGGATTCTAGCACCCGCTTGGCTGTCGTCAGGGGCCTGCGGCAGGACGCAGAAGGCCGTTCAGGCGCGCTCGCCTGGCGGGACTGCCGGGACAGCGCCGGAAGTGCCGTGCAGCGACAGGCGGAACACCGTGTGGAAGGCCAGCCCGGCGACCACGCCGAAGCCCCCTGCTGCCAACACCGTCAGGCCGTAGCTGATCACGTCGAAGGTGTCGACATAGCGCAGGCGCTGCAGCAGCGGGCCGCTATCCGCGCCCGGCCAGGCGCACGTGGCCATGGCCAACGCCCCCAGCCCAAACCCGACCAGGACGAACCCGATCCGGCGCAGGCGCTGCTGAGACTGCAGGATCAGCGCCATCGGCAGCAGCACTGCGATGGCGTTGCAGGCGGCCAGCACGAACATCAACCCACCGCCGGTGAGCGCGGGCACCGGTGTGCGCCGGAATTCGAGCGCAAACAACAGGCCGCCAAACAGCTGGGCCGGCAGCATGCCGGCCGCCAGCACCGCCAGGATCGAGGCCTGGGCAAGGCGGCCGGTATCAGTGGTTGGGGTGTTCATTTCCGATCTCCCGTCCGTGGGAAGGTGAAAGGCGCCCATTGCGGGCGCCCTTCCATGCTGCGCTTAGCGGCTCAGAATTCCAGGTTGTCGATCAACCGGGTCGTACCCAGGCGCGCGGCGATCAGCGCGACACGGCCGCCGCCATCGAAGGTCGGCTCGGCCAGTTCCGGCGTGCGCAACACGGCGTAGTCGACCTGGAAACCATCCGCCTGCAGCGCGGCGGCTGCCTCGGCCTCGATCTGCGCGCGCGACTGGCCAGCCACGTAGCCCTCGCGCATGCCCAGCAGGGTGCGATGGATGCGGGTCGCGACCGGGCGCTGTTCGGCGCTCAGATACTGGTTGCGCGAACTCTTGGCCAGGCCATCGTCGTCACGCACGATGTCCGCGCCGACGATCTGGATCGGGAACGACAGCTCGGCCACCATCTGCTTGATGACGGCCAGCTGCTGGTAGTCCTTGCGACCAAACACGGCCACGTCCGGCTGCACCTGCAGGAACAGGCGCGCGACCACCGTACAGACGCCATCGAAGTGACCCGGGCGGCTGGCGCCCTCCAGCACTTCACTGACACCCGGCGCGTGCATGCGCGTGGTCTTGTCCACGCCCAGCGGGTACATCGCCTCGACACTGGGCAGCCACACCGCATCGCAGCCAGCCTGCTCCAGCCCGGCCGCGTCAGCCTCGGGCGTGCGCGGGTAACGGCTGAAATCTTCGTTGGGGCCGAACTGGGTCGGGTTGACGAAGATGCTTGCCACCACCTTGTCGGCGTACTGGCGGGCCAGGGTCACCAGCGAGTGGTGGCCCCCATGCAGGTTGCCCATGGTCGGCACCAGCGCAACGCGCAGGCCTTCGCGCTTCCACTCGGCGATCTGCCCGCGCAGTGCGCCGAGCTCGTTGAAGGTCTGGATCATTGGGCGTAGGCGTGCTGTTCGTCGGGGAAGCTGCCGTCGCGCACGGCGTCGGCATAAGCGCGGGTGGCACCGGCCACCGAACCGCCTTCGGCGAGGAAGTCCTTGACGAACTTCGGACGGCGATGGCCGCTGTCCAGGCCGAGGAAATCGTGCAGCACCAGCACCTGGCCATCGCACTGCGGGCCGGCACCGATGCCGATGGTCGGCACGTCCACCGCAGCGGTGACTTCAGCAGCGACCGGAGTCGGCACGCATTCGAGCACCATGATGCTGGCGCCTGCAGCGGCCACGGCCCTGGCATCTTCCACCAGTTGGCGCGCGGCATCGCCACGGCCCTGGATCTTGAAGCCGCCCAGGCGCAGCACCGACTGCGGGGTCAGGCCCAGATGCGCGCAGACCGGAATCTCGCGTTCGACCAGGTAGCGGATGATGTCGACCTTGAAGCCGGCACCTTCGATCTTGACCATCTCCGCGCCGGCCTGCAGCAGCTGCAGCGAGGCATCCAGCGCGCGCTCCGGGGTGGCATCGGCGCCGAACGGCAGGTCGGCCACCAGCAGCGCACGCTGCAGCACGCGGGCCACGGCGCGGGTGTGGTAGACCATGTCGGCCACGGTCACCGGCAAGGTGGAGTCATGACCCTGCACGACCATGCCCAGCGAATCGCCGATCAGGATCAGGTCGACGCCGTTGGCATCGAAGGTGCGGGCGAAGCCGGCGTCGTAGGCGGTCAACATGACCAGCTTCTGGCCATTGCGCTTGGCCTCGGCCAGGGCGGGAACGGTCCAGGGCTTGCTGTCTGCGTGGGTGCTCATGTGCTGATAACCGGGGGAGATAACCCGGCCATTATCACCCTATCGGCGCGATCCCGCAGGCATCCACCCGCATCACTGCATCCTGCACGCGGCCGTGGCCGGGGATGGCCAGATCCGGCGCGATTTCGGCCAGCGGTACCAATACGAAGGCGCGCTCGTGCATGTAGGGATGCGGCACCTGCAGGCCAGGCTGATCGATCACCTGCGCGCCATGCAGCAGCAGGTCCAGATCCAGCGCACGCGGCCCCCAGTGCACCTGCGGATCGCGCACGCGGCCGAAATGCCGCTCCAGCGACAGCATCGCCTGCAGCAGTTCGTTGGCCGGCAGATCGGTTTCGACCGCAGCCACCGCATTGACGAACGGCGGCTGATCTTCATTGCCCCAGGCGGGCGTGGCGTACAGGCGCGACGCCCTGTCCACGCGGGTGCCAGGCAGGCCGTCCAGCGCAGCAATCGCTGCGCGGACGGTGGCAGCCGCGTCGCCAAGGTTGGCGCCGAGGCCGATCCAGGCAAGGGTCATCGCTTACTCGCCCGCAGCACCGGCCGGGGCGCCCGGACGGCGACGGCGACGGCGGCGCTTGCGCGGTGCCCCACCCTCTTCGTCAACGCCCTCGTGGTGCAGCGAATCCAGCGACGATTCCAGCTCATGCCCGGATTGCGCCTGCGCTTCACGCCAGAACGCCACATCAGCCTCGTGCTCGGCGGAGGCCACTTGGCGCAGGGCCAGGAAGTCGAACGCGGCGCGGAAGCGCGGGTGGGTCAGGGTACGGAACACGCGCTTGCGCTGGCGCGAACCGAAGCGCGACTGCAGCAGCCAGATCTCCTGCATCGGCAGCGAGAAGCGGCGAGGCAATGCGATGGTGCTCAGCTGCTGCACGGTGACGCGGTCGGCGGCACGGCGCTGCGCTTCTTCTGGCGCCACGCCCTGCTTGAGCAGGGTCGCCTGTGCACGGCAATACGCCGGCCACAGCAGCAGCGCGAACAGGAACGCCGGCGAGACTGGCTCGTCATTGGCCACGCGCGCATCGGTATTGGCCAGGCCTTCCACCAGCATGCGGCGCAGCGCGCCGGTGCGGTTGGACTTGAGGGCCTTGGCACTTTCCGGGAACAGCACGTCCAGCAGGCCGTAACGCTCCAGGCCTTCGAAGCTGGCCACACCGTGCCCGGACAGGAACAGCTTGAGCACTTCCTCGAACAGGCGCGCCGGCGCAGCCTCGTTGAGCAGGCTGGCCAGCTGCGGGATCGGCGTGGCGGTGCCCTCTTCGATCTGGAAGCCGAGCTTGGCCGCCAGGCGCACCGCACGCAGCATGCGCACCGGATCTTCCTGGTAGCGCTGCACCGGATCGCCGATGAGCTTCATCAGGCGCGCCTGCACGTCTTCGAAGCCGCCGGTGTAGTCACGCACCGAGAAGTCCTCGATGGCGTAATACAGGGCGTTGCAGGTGAAGTCGCGGCGGATGGCGTCGTCTTCGATGGTGCCGTACACGTTGTCGCGCACGAGCATGCCGTTTTCCATCTCGCGGTCGCCGCTGCCGTCATCGCTGTTGGCACGGAACGTGGCCACTTCGATGATCTCGCGGCCGAACACAACATGGGCCAGGCGGAATCGGCGGCCGATCAGGCGGCAGTTGCGGAACAACTGCTTGACCTGCTCGGGCGTGGCATCGGTGGCCACGTCGAAATCCTTGGGTTGGCCATTGACCAGCAGGTCGCGCACCGCACCACCCACAAGGTAGGCGCCGAAGCCGGCATCGCGCAGGCGATAAAGCACGCGCAGGGCGTTCGGGCTGATGTCCTTGCGGGAGATCGTGTGCTGGTCGCGCGGGATGACGCGCAGGCTGAACGGTGATGGAGCAGAGGAAATGATGTTGGCGCTTCCGGTTGAAGTTTCGGGATTGCCCAATGGCATCGAGGTGCATATACTAGCGCTCCTGCATCGGCAGCGACACACTGCTCCCTTCGTCTAGTGGTTAGGACGTGGCCCTCTCAAGGCTAAAACAGGGGTTCGAGTCCCCTAGGGAGCACCAGTCGCCGCAGCAGGAACCGAAAAAGCCCGCCTTGTGCGGGCTTTTCTGTTTTCCTGGGTTTGTGGCGTCGGGTGCTTGGTCGCTGTGGCGCCTGCCTGCTTCTGCGTTTGAGGGGGCGGGCCACCCTGGCCTGGACACGCAAAAGCCCATCCATGGCGCCAACGGTCCAGGCCAGGGTGGCCCGCCCCCTCCTTACAGTTTTCCGCGACGGCGGCACGAACAGCCTCGCTCCTCCGCAGCCAACTCAATCCCGACCCGCAGACCTGCGTCCGCCACACGAAATGTGTCGAGAGGCGGCAGGCCAGCCGTCAGCCTTCCATCTGCTCCAGTTCCTTGCCCTTGGTCTCACGCACGTAGCGGACGACGAAGAAGATCGAAAGGATCGCCACGACCATATAGATGCCGTAGGCACCGGCCAGGCCAATGCCAGCCAGCAGCATCGGGAAGGTCACGGTGATGGCGAAGTTCGAGGTCCATTGCGCCGCACCCGCCACCGCCAGCGCCGGGCCGCGGATCTGGTTGGGGAACATTTCGCCCAGCATCACCCACATCACCGGGCCCCAGGACATGTTGAAGAACACCACGTAGGCATTGGCCGCAACCAGGGCCAGCCTGCCCATGCCATCGGACAGCTGCAGGCGACCGTCGACCAGGCTGCCGCTGGCGAAGGCGACCACCATCAACACCAGCGCCCCCGACATGCCGACCGAGCCGATCCACAGCAGCGGCTTGCGTCCGATGCGGTCGATCAGCAGCACGGTCAGCAGGCAGGCACCGATGCTCAGTCCACCGGACAGCACATTGATCAGCAACGCGTCGCTTTCCGAGAAGCCCACCGCCTGCCACAGCACTGCGCCGTAGTAGAACACCACGTTGATGCCGACCAGCTGCTGGAACATCGCCAGGCCGATGCCCACCCAGAGGATCGGGCGCAGTTTGCCGGTGGCCTTGTCGAGCAGATCGCCGAAGCGCGGCTTGTGCTGGTCCTGGGCCAGGCTGGCTTCGATCTCGGCCTGCTTGGCCGCCGCCGCACCATCGCCATACAACCGTGCCAGCACCACCCCTGCCTGCGCCTGCCGGCCCTTCAGCACCAGGAAACGCGGGCTCTCCGGGATCACCAGCAACAGCAGCAGGAACAGACCCGACGGCAGCGCCTGCATCCAGAACATCCAGCGCCAGGCCTCATGCCCCAGCCACAATGGCTCGGTGGAGGCCCCGGCGGCACGGGCCAGCAGGTAATTGCTGAGGAAGGCGGCAAACAGGCCGCAGATGATCGCCATCTGCTGCACCGTGGCCAGGCGACCGCGATAGCGTGCCGACGCCACCTCGGCGATGTAGGCCGGCGACATCACACTGGCCGCGCCCACTGCGAACCCGCCGAGTACGCGAGCGGCGATGAACAGCCAGGAGGCATGGGCAGCACCGGCACCCAGCGCCGATATCAGGAACAACAGCGCGGACACGATCAGTACGCCGCGACGGCCCAGGCGGTCGCCCAGCCAACCGGCCAGGAATGCACCGATCGCGCAGCCCAGCAGCATCGAGGCGACTTCGAAGCCCAGCGCCGCCTCACTGGAATTGAAGGCCTGGCGCAGGCCGTCGACCGTGCCGTTGATGACACCACTGTCGAAGCCGAACAGGAATCCACCGAGGGTGGCCACGCAGCTGATCAGGACGATGAACGCGGTGTTCTCACCACGGTGCAAGGCGGATCCGGTCTGGATCTGGGACATGGACGTACCTGCTGGGAAGGGGTACCGGCCATCACGGATGACCGGCTACGCCACAGCGTCGCATGGGCGTTGCCCTGCCGCCAACCGGCCACGGCCGGGCCTGCCAGACGCCCGTTTTCCGCCCTGCGCCGACACCGGGGGCCAACCTGTTCTAGAATTGTCGGGTTCAGGAATCGATCCACCCCCAGCCCATGCCCTTTGTCGTCACCGAAAACTGCATCAAGTGCAAACACACCGATTGCGTGGAAGTGTGCCCCGTGGATTGTTTCCACGAAGGCCCGAACTTCCTGGTGATCGACCCGGATGAGTGCATCGACTGCACCCTCTGCGAACCGGAGTGCCCGGTCAATGCGATCTTCCCGGAGGATGATGTCCCCGCCGGCCAGGAAGGCTTCGTCGCCCTCAATGCCGAGCTGGCCAAAGAATGGCCGGTGCTGACCGTGCGCAAGGACCCGCCTGCCGACGCCGGCGAATGGGACGGCAAGCCGGACAAGCTGAAGCTGCTGGAGCGCTGAGAAGCGCTTGTTGCAGCAAGGAAAAGGGCGCCCATGGCGCCCTTTCTCGTTGCTCGGCAGATACCAACCGCGCGATCCGGTAGGTGCCAACCGCAAGATCCGGTAGGTGCCAACCTTGGTTGGCACAGAAGCGCCGACCAAGGTCGGCCTCTACCCGGGCAGGTGCGGACCTGGGCCCGCCCCCACCCGACCCGCGCTTACTGCGCCAGCTTCGCCTTCAGCGCGGCGATCAGCTTCACCGGGGCCTCGGCGGTGGCCGGCAGGCCACGCGGGTCGACCGCGGAAATGTACGCGCCGGCGTCGACGGCAACCACACGCACCAGGAAGTTGCTGCCTTCATAGGCTACATCGTACGAGCCCAGCAGCTGCGCGCGGCTGGCGATGGTCACGCCTTCCACGCCTTCCAGCGCGGTACCGACCTTGGCGAAGGCTTCATCCTTGCCACCGGCAATGGTGAAACCGGTGTTGCCCACAGCCGGAGCCGCCGCAACCGGCGCAGCCGGCTTGGTCGCCGACGCCAGCGTCGGCACCTTGTTATCACCGGTGGTCGCCGGCAGGTTCAGGTCCGGCGGCACTTCCAGCGGACGCATTTCCGGGGCCAGGGCATAGTCGCCCTTGACGCCACGCTTGAAGCAACCAGTGGTGCCGGCGGCGACGGCCACAGCAAGCAGGGCGTAGGACAGCACGCGGACAGTGGAAACGGATTGACGCATGTGAATCTCCTGGGTCAGACCAAGACGGAAGGTCAGTGGCTGGAAAGGGCTTCGAGGGCGGCGATGTCGCCGGCAAGGTGATCGGCAGCCCGATGATGCGCTGCCGACAACGGCAGCAGCGGCAGGCGCAGGTCGTGGCCGATGCCGATGCGGCGCAGCAGCGCCTTGACCGGGATCGGATTCGGCTCGACGCCACAGAACTCATGGAACGGCTGCAGGCGCGCATCCCATGATTCGGTAGCTTCGTGGTCGTGGGCGGCCGCCAGCTCGCACATCCGGCGGTAGGCGCCCGGCAGCACATTGGAACCGACCGAGATCAGGCCATCGATGCCAGCCCGGATCGAACGCGCGGCAGTACCGTCATCGCCACTGAGCACGGCGAACTGCGCGCTGCGCAGCGCCAGCAGCGCCTGCACCCGGCCAGTGTCACCCACGGCCTCCTTGATGCCGACGATGTTGGGATGGCTGGCCAGCTCGGCCACGGTCTCCGGCTGCATGTCGCAACCGGTACGGCCAGGCACGTTGTACAGCACGACCGGCAACCCGCCCTGGTCGGCAACGGCACGGTAGTGCGCGATCAATCCGGCCTGGGTCGGCCGCACGTACGGCGGGGTGACCACCAGCGCGTGGCTGGCACCGAGCGCGGCGGCGCGGCGGGTCTGTTCGATGGTTTTGCCGGTGCCCGACAGGCCGGTACCGGCCATGACCGGAATGCGGCCGCCGATACGCTCGACCGCGCTGGCCAGCAGCTGGTCGTACTCGGCATCGGTGAGGGTTGCCGCTTCGCCGGTCGAGCCAGCTACGACAACGCCATGGACGCCACCTTCCAGTTGCAGGTGCAGCAGGCGCTGCCAACCGTCGGGATCGAGGGCGCCGTCGGCCCGGAACGGGGTCGCCAGCGCGGTGATGAGGCCGGAAAGGGACAAGGACGTGCTGCTCTTGGCTGGAAAGGGAAAACGCCCGCCACGAAAGGCCGGGGGCGACCTGAATGTTACTTGCGGCGCGAAACCACGGGCAAGTATGCTGGACACCGGTGGATCCCCGCCTCTGGCGGGCATTCAGACTAACGCATGCATTACCCGGAATCGCCTTGACCGACACCACCCCGCGCCCCGCGCCGAGCGAAAACCACCTCCTGATCAACGCCTATACGACGCATCCGGAGTCCCCCCTGCTGTCCGTCACCCGCCGCATTGCCGACAGCGGCTGCAATCTGGTGGACGCGCGCCTGGCCACGGTCGGTCGCGATGTGTCCGTCACCGCCCTGGCCACCGGCTCCTGGGATTCGGTGGCCAAGCTGGAAGCGATGCTGACCCGGCTGGAGCGCGAAGAAGGCCTGAAGCTGGTCTGGTACCGCACCGCTGCCAAGCAGGCGCAGTCCAACCTGCTGCCGTACATCGTGGAGGTGATCGCCGCCGACAAGCCGGGCATCCTGTTCCAGCTGGCCGACTTCTTCGACCGCCAGGGCATCACCATCGAGAGCCTGCAGAGCACGCGTTACCGCGCCATGCAGACCGGTGCGGAAATGTTCAGCGCGCAGGTCACCATCGGCGTGCCGGCCAACATGCACATCGCCGCGCTGCGCGACGATTTCCTCGAGTTCTGCGACCACTTGAACCTGGACGCGATCATGGACCCGATGAAGTTCTGAATTTCGCGCGCCTCTCACAGGCGCGTGGCGTTTCATGCAATTGTCTTGGAAAGAACCCAGGCTCGACAGAAGGACCTCATGAACAACGGCGACACCCTGGACAGCACCACTCTTTCCCTGCCGCTGGCACTGTCCGGCGGCGAACAGGCCACCCTCGGCGACTACGCCGGCCAATGGCTGGTGCTGTACTTCTACCCGAAAGACAGCACCCCCGGCTGCACCACCGAAGGCATCGACTTCAACGCGCTGCTGCCGAAGTTCAGGAAGGCAGGCGCAGTCGTGCTCGGCGTCTCGCGCGATTCGGTGAAGTCGCACGACAATTTCTGTGCCAAGCAGGGCTTTGCGTTCCCGCTGGTCAGCGATGGCGACGAAGCGCTGTGCAGCGCCTTCGACGTGATCAAGATGAAGAACATGTACGGCAAGCAGGTACGTGGCATCGAGCGCAGCACCTTCCTGATTTCCCCCGACAGCCGCATCGTGCAGTCCTGGCGCAAGGTCAAGGTCGCCGGCCATGCCGATGCCGTTCTCGCCGAACTGAAGGCCTCCCAGTCCAAGTGAGTCCCACTGCCTACTGTGTCTGCCATCACCCTGCCCCGCAGCAGGCCGTGATGGTTTTCCCCTGTCCGTAACCAGGAATCGACGATGACCCGAGGCAAGCGCATCTACGTGCTGGATACCAACGTGCTGATGCACGATCCCACCGCGCTGTTCAAATTCGAGGAGCACGACGTCTACCTGCCCATGCAGGTGATCGAGGAGTTGGACAACGGCAAGAAGGGCACCACCGAGGCGAGCCGCAATGCGCGCCAGGTCAGCCGCTTCCTCAACGAGCTGGTGCAGGCCTCGGGCCTGGACAACCTGGCCGACGGCATTCCGCTGCAGCGGCCGCAGGGCCTGCAGCTGCGCGGCAAGCAGAGCGTGGGCCTGCTGCGCTTCCAGACCAGCCATTTCGACGCCGGCAAGAGCTTCGGCAAGGTGATCCCGGACAACGCCATCCTCGGCGCGATCCTGGCCCTGAAGGAAGAGACACCTGAGATCCCGGTGGTGTTCGTTTCCAAGGACATCAACCTGCGGATCAAGGCAGCGATCGCCGGCATCGTGTCCGAGGACTACGAGAACGACCGCGCTCTGGATGATTTCAGCCTGCTCTACACCGGCGCCACCGAGCTGCCGGAAGACTTCTGGAAGCGCCACGGCGATGACCTGCGCAGCTGGAGCGACAAGGGCCGTACCCATTACGAAATCCAGGCGCAGGACGGCGAAGAGTGGTACCCGAACCAGTACGTCTACCTGCCCGGCGAAGACGAAGTCGAGCTGCGCGTCAGCCGCGTGGTCGGCGATGGCAAGGTGGTGCTGTCGCTGGTCGATGATTTCCGCCACGGCAGTCACGCCGTATGGGGCATCAGCGCGCGCAACCGCGAACAGAACTTCGCGCTCAATGCGCTGATGGACCCGGAAATCGACTTCGTCACCCTGCTCGGCACCGCCGGTACCGGCAAGACCCTGCTGGCCCTCGCCGCCGGCCTGGCACAGACGATGGACCAGCAGCGCTATCGCGAGATCATCATGACCCGCGCCACCGTCAGCGTCGGCGAAGACATCGGCTTCCTGCCCGGCACCGAGGAAGAGAAAATGACGCCATGGATGGGCGCGTTGACCGACAACCTGGAAGTGCTCACGCACAACCAGGAAGGCGGCACCTGGGGCCGCCAGGCCACCAACGACCTGCTCGCCAGCCGCATCAAGATCCGCTCGATGAACTTCATGCGCGGCCGCACCTTCCTGTCGCGCTACCTGATCCTGGACGAGGCGCAGAACCTCACCCCGAAGCAGATGAAGACGCTGATCACCCGTGCCGGCCCCGGCACCAAGATCGTCTGCCTGGGCAACGTCGAGCAGATCGACACCCCGTACCTGACCGAGACCACCTCGGGCCTGACCTACGCGGTCGACCGTTTCAAGAACTGGCCGCACAGCGCGCACATCACACTACGTCGTGGCGAGCGCTCGCGCCTGGCCGACTACGCCTCGGAGGTGTTGTGAACCGCTGCACCCGCCTGCTGCTGCCCACGGCTGCGATCACCCTCGCAGCCGTGCTCGGCGCCTGCACCACCACGCGCGGCCCGGCCAGCGTGCCGACCGCAGAGCGTACCGGCCAGTCCTGGGTGGTCACCCGCCCGATCATCGCCGCGCAGGTGCTCGACACCTGCTCGCGCGCCAGCCCCGGCCGCGAGGCCGGGCGGGTCAGCGGCTACTGGGCACCCAGCCGGCAGCAGATCGACCAGCTGGAAGCGAAGCTGCCTTCGCTGGAAGCACAGGTTCCGAAGGTGCTGGACTTCGATCGCCAGTACGTCGGCATAGAAAGCGCAGGCAAGCGGCTGATCTACATCAACGCCTTCCACCTGCCTGACGATGGCAGCATCAATCCGGCCCGTAAGGCGATCCGCGTCTGCGATGGCGGCACGCAGTTCTGGGGCGCCGTGTTCGATCCCGCCAGCAACACCTTCAGCGAGCTGCAGTTCAACGGCGGCTTCGGCGGGCCCTGAGGGGGCCCCGCCGATGGGAATACGCCTGCCCACCTGGGTCTGGATCGGCGCGGTCGCGCTTTCATGCGTGGCCGGCATGGTCAATGTGGTTGGCTTCCTGGGGTTCGAACACCAGGCCGTCAGCCACATGACCGGCAGCACCAGCCAGTTGGGCATGGCGCTGGCACAGGGCGACTGGCGTGCGGTCGGCCACCTGTGGGGGCTGCTGATCGCGTTCGCGCTGGGCGCGATGCTCAGCGGCCTGCTGATCCAGGACAGTGCCCTGCAGCTTGGCCGCCGCTATGGCGTGGCGCTGGCACTGGAATCGGCACTGCTGCTGGTCGCCATCCCGCTGTTCGAACAGCATCAGATCTGGGGTGCGCTGGCCGCCGCCATGGCCTGCGGCCTGCAGAACGCGATGGCTACCACCTTCAGTGGCGCGGTGGTGCGCACCACCCACCTCAGCGGCATGTTCACCGACCTCGGCATCGGCCTCGGCCACCTGCTGCGCGGGTTGCCGTTGCAGGTGCGCCGACTGACCCTCAGCGGCCTGATCATCAGCGGCTTCCTCGCCGGCGGCGTCATCGGCGCCTGGCTGTTCATGCGCTGGCAGTACGACGCCCTTCTCGCCCCCGCCCTGCTGACCGGGCTGACAGGGCTGGGCTATGTGGTGTACCAGCAGTGGGCGCGCTGGCGGCATTGAATCAAAGGCATCCACGCATGGCGTGGATCTACCTTCCCCTGCTGGACCACGGCACAATCACCTGATGAGCCCGACCACTCCCGTTTCCGCCCTGACCATCGCCGGCTCCGATTCCGGCGGCGGCGCCGGCATCCAGGCTGACCTCAAAGCCTTCGCCGCGCACCGCGTGCACGGCCTCTCGGCGATCGCTGCGCTGACAGCGCAGAACACCCGCGGCGTCATTGCCGTGCACGTGCCACCGATCGACTTCCTGCGTGCACAGCTGGACGCCTGCTTCGACGACTTCGACATCCACGCCGTGAAACTCGGCATGCTGGCCAATGCCGAAGTGATCAACGCCGTCGCCGACGCACTGGAGCGCCACCGGCCGCCGCATGTGGTGCTGGACCCGGTGATGGTCGCCACCAGCGGTGCTCGCCTGCTTGAAGACAGCGCGCTGCAGGCGATGCGTGAGCGCCTGATTCCGCTAGCCACGCTGATCACCCCGAATACCCCCGAAGCAGAACTGCTGGTAGGCCGGAAGATCAGCAACGGCGATGACGCCGAACAGGCCGCTGCCGCACTGCTTGGCCTCGGCGCCGGCGCAGTACTGCTCAAGGGCGGGCACCTGCATGAAGGCAACCGGGTGATCGACCGTTACTTCGACGGCGTCAGCAGCGAAGAATTCATCCACGCTCGCCTGCCGCTGGACGCACACGGCACCGGCTGCACGCTGGCCTCAGCCATCGCCGCGCAGCTGTGCAACGGCCTGAGCCTGGCCAACGCCTGCGAAGCCGGCATCGACTACGTCGCACGCGGGCTGCAGCAGGGCTACGCGCCTGGCCGCAGCGAGGTGCTGGTGCTCGACCACTTCGGCGCGGCGCCTCACGCATGAGCCTCGCACCGGACGTCCTTGCCGTGCAGTGCACTGATGGCCATCGCTACGAAGTGATCGCCTGCGTGCCCGCACAGCCCATCGCGCGCCTGCTGTGGCTGCCAGCACTGGGTGTGGCCGCACGCCATTACCTGCCGCTGGCACAGGCGCTGGCGGCGAAGGGCGTGGCGGTGTACCTGCACGAGTGGCGCGGCAACGGCAGCAGCTCGCTACGTCCGTCACGCACGCAGGACTGGGGCTATCGCGAAGTACTCGATCAGGATCTGCCGAGCAGCCAGGGCGTACTGGCCGCAGCGGATGACGAAGCAGGCGCCCTGCCCTGGATCATCGGTGGCCACAGCCTGGGTGGGCAGCTGGCCTGCGTGCACGCCGGTCGCCATCCGCAGCACTTCAATCGGCTGTGGCTGGCCGCCAGTGGCTCACCGTTCTGGCGCAGCTTCCCGCCGCCACGCGGCTGGCTGCTGCCGCTGGTCTATCGCTTCCTGCCGTGGATCGCACAGCGCCAAGGCGTGCTGCATGGCCGTCGCCTGGGCTTTGGTGGAACCGAAGCACGTGGGCTGATCGCCGACTGGGCGCGCGTGGGCCTGAACAATCACTACGCCGCCGCGGGCATGGCCGAAGATCTCGACGCACAGATGGCACGCGTGCATGGCAGCGCACAGGCGGTGCTGATGGAACACGACTGGTTGGCACCGACCGGATCGATGCAGACGTTGCTGGCCAAGCTGCCGAATGTGGCCGCGCAGCTGCACGTGCTTTCCGCGCAGGAGCTGGGCACGCGTGCCGATCACTTCGCCTGGCTGAAGGCACCGGACGCCGTGGCTGACAGCTTTTTCATTCAGTTGGGTGAAAATTTTCACAAAACTGTTGACGGTCCGCGCCGGGATCCGCATAATTCCGCTCCTGTCGCAGGGCGCCCGTAGCTCAGTTGGATAGAGTACCTGGCTACGAACCAGGCGGTCGGGAGTTCGAATCTCTCCGGGCGCACCACTCGACAGGTTTTCAGCATCCGCCGCTGAAAATGCAGTAAAATTAAGCAGTAAATTGATTGTGTACCGCGCGCCCGTAGCTCAGTTGGATAGAGTACCTGGCTACGAACCAGGCGGTCGGGAGTTCGAATCTCTCCGGGCGCACCATACACCGTCAGCACAACAAGTTTATGTAATTGGCGCCCGTAGCTCAGTTGGATAGAGTACCTGGCTACGAACCAGGCGGTCGGGAGTTCGAATCTCTCCGGGCGCACCATTACACCGAAACAGCAGGCCTCGGCCTGCTGTTTTTTTATGTGTGTTTTTCGGCAGGGCTGCGCCCTGCACCCGCCGAAGCAACGGCCGGAGCAACAGCAACAGCACACATTCCGTGGGGTGGCGCGGCGGTGTCGGAGTGCGGGGACGCCGTGAACCCGTCCATGGGGGCTTGGCCGCGGCATCCATGCCGCGGACACCCCGCACTCCGACACCGCCCCACCTCTGACAGATTTCCGCGATCTGATGGATCCACGCCATGCGTGGATGAATCTTCATCGAGTTCGAATATTTCGACAATTGATGGAAGAGCATCCACGCATGGCGTGGATCTACCGTGTCGACCAAGGTCGACACCTACCAACAGCACCGGGACTCTGTCGAAGGCGGGGTGGGTCCGGTTGCGGGAGTGTTCGCGGCATGGATGCCGCGGCCAAGCCCCCAAGGGTGAGGGTGCTTTGCTTGCGAAGCACTGCTTCGCAAGCGCCCGAACGCACAGCCGCCAGCGGCTGGGCCGGACCGCGGAGCGGGGTTTACGGCGTCTCCCGCAACCGGACCCACCCCGCCTCCCCACGGGAACCAGCTTCTGCTGTTGCTGTTGCTCCAGCTCGTAGCGGGTGCAGGGCGCAGCCCTGCCGTACCCCTAACCCCGTGCCATTGACTGCCACCACTGCGACAGCAGCTCCGGCCTGCGCAGGCGCTCTCGCCACCAGCGCAGTGCGGCGCCATCCTCGCCGGTGCGCCAGGCCAGCCAGAACGTCTCTTCCGGCTTGTGCTCCTCCACTTCGCGGATCACCAGCTGGCCGCGCGCTACTGCCGCGCGCGCGCACGGCTCGGGCAGGAATCCGAAGCCCACACCCTCGCATTGCAGCTTCAGCTTGCTGGCCATGTCCGGCACCGTCAGCATTTCCTGCCCCATCAACAGGCCGACCGTGCGTGGCAACAGCCGCCGCGCCGAATCGGAGACGGCGATCGCGCAATGCTCGACCAGCTGCTCGCGACCGAGCACGCCCGGCACCGCCGCCAAGGGATGATCGGGCGCGACCGCGAACACGAACTCCACCGTGCCCAGCGGCTCGACCACGTAACCACCGCCACTGGGGCCCTCGCCCGGCGCACCGACCAGCAGGTCGGCACGGCGGTCCAGCAGGGCTTCCCAGGTGCCGGACAGGGCCTCGCCAATCAGCCGCAGCCGGGTCGGCGCCTCGGCCTCACGGAATGCGGCGATATCCGGCCCCAACAGCCAGGTCGGAAACACCGAGTCGACCGCCAGGGTCAGCTCGGTCTCCCAGCCCGAGGCCACCCGCCGCACCCGCAGCTCCAGCTCACGCGCGGCGCGCAGCAGGTGCCTGCCCTCTTCCAGCAGCGCGCGGCCGGCCTCGGTCGGTTCGGCGCGCGGGCCGACCCGGTCGAACAGCTGCACGCCCAGGTCCTCCTCCAGCTTGGCCACGGTGTAGGAGATGGTCGAGGGCACTTTGTGCAGGGCCTTGCCGGCGCCGGCAAACGAACCACGGCGGTCGATGGCATCCAGGATCTGCAGGGCATCGAGGCTGAGCTTGAGCATTCGATTTTTTCGATGATGGCTGTCAAAACTATCCGTTTTTCAAAGCCGGGGCGCAAGCGGATACTTCTCTCCAACGGGAAAACACAGCGGCCAGAGGCCCATCCCGCCCCATCGAAACCATCGAACAAGGAGATTCCATCATGCTGCAGATCCGCAAGAGCGCTACCCGTGGCTTGGCCGAGCATGGCTGGCTGTCCTCGCGCCATACCTTCTCCTTCGCCAACTACTACGACCCCCGTTACGTCAGCTTCGGCCCGCTGCGGGTGATCAACGAAGACAAGGTGATCGGCGGCCAGGGCTTCGGCACCCACAGCCACAGCAACATGGAGATCGTTTCCTATGTACTGGGCGGCGCGCTGGAGCACAAGGACTCGATGGGCACCGGTTCGGTGCTGCGCTACGGCGACGTGCAGCGCATGAGTGCCGGCAGCGGTGTCAGCCACAGCGAGTTCAACCATTCGGCCGATGAGCCGGTGCACTTCCTGCAGATCTGGATCTTCCCGGACGCGGAGAACATCACCCCGTCGTACGAGGAGACCCACTTCGCGCCGGAGACCAAGCGCGGCCAGCTGCGCCTGATTGCCTCGCCTGACGGTGCCGACGGCTCGCTGCGTATCCACCAGGATGCCCGCATCTTCGCCACCATCGTCGATCGCGGCCAGAAGCTGCACCACGCGCTTGGCAACGGTCGTGGCGCCTATGTGCAGGTGGCGCGGGGCCAGCTGCAGGTCAACGGCATCACCCTGGAAGCCGGCGATGCGCTGCAGGTCAGCGACGAAGCACAGCTGACCCTGGAAAACGGCAACGACGCAGAAGTGCTGGTGTTCGACCTGCCGCTGTAACGACAACGCCCGCGATGCTCCAGTGCATCGCGGGCGCATTTCTGTAGCGCCGGGCCCACGCTCGGCTGCTGTTTGCCTGGATCAGGCCATGCACGGCCAGCCGAGAGCGGGCTCGGCGCTACAGCACCACCGGCGTCAGAACTTGTACGTCATCGCCAGGCGTACGTTGCGCGGCTCACCCCAGGTATAGGTGCTGTACCAGCTGAAGATCGTGTAGTACTGCTTGTCCAGCAGGTTGTTGACGTTGAGCGTGGCCGACAGGCGATCACTGAATTCATAACGCGCCATCGCATCCAGCAACCAATACGGTTGGGTGCGATGAACCACCTTGGCCTGCGTGGCCGGGTTGGTGATCTCACCGAAAGTGGAATCCTGCCAGCGCGCACCACCACCCAGCGTCAGCCCCTTCCAGTCGCCGCGCAGGCGGTAGCTGGTGTGCAGGCTGAACTGATTCTCCGGCTCCAGCGTCGACACCTTGGTCCCGGCCTGGCGTGCGATCTTGTGGGCGAAACCACCCTGGACCTGCCAGCCCTCGGCCAGCTGGCCGGACAGCTCCAGCTCATAGCCCTTGGTGCGCACGCCCATCAGCGCGCGGTAGGCGATGTCGCCGGTCGGCGTCTTGCCACCGGAAGGCTGGGCGAAGTTGTCCTGGTCGAGCTGGAACAGCGCCGCACTGGCGTTGAAGCGGCCATCGAAGAATTCCGCCTTCAGGCCCATCTCGTAGCTGCGTCCTTCCAGCGGATCCAGCGCCTTGCCCTGTTCGTCGCGCTCGCCCTGCGGCTTGAAAATGGTGCTGTAGCTGGCATACACCGAATAGTGTTCGCCCAGGTCATAGACCACACCGGCATACGGTACGAACACGCCGGTCTCGCGCGTCTGCGGCGAGCGGTAGCTGGCCAGGCGGCTGCCGACGATCACCTTCAACGGATCGGCAACATCGAAGCGGCCGACCACATAGACGCCGTTCTCGCGGGTCACTTCATTGTTGTCGTAGCCCCGCTGCCATTGCGGCTCGGGAATGTCCCCCTGCCACGCGCGATAGTCCGGCACCGCTGTCGGGTAGCCGGGCTGCGGTGAGTAACCGGTGTTGGTCCAGCGCTTGCGCGACGCGCTGCCGCCGACCACCAGTTCATGCTCGCGCCCAAGCAGGCCGAAGCGCCCGCTGACGTAGAAGTCGGCGGCGTTGCTGACGGTCTTGCCGACATACTTGCCCAGCCACAGCGACACGCCTTCGCCGGTAACCGGATCGGGATTGCCACCGGCCGCTCCGGCCAGGGCCGCGTCATAGCCATTGACCTGATGGTTGAGCTGCAGCTTGGCAACCCAGTCATTGTTGAACGTGTGCTCCAACGTGGCGAAGCCGGTGCGCACGTACTGGCGCCAGCCGCTCCAATGGGTGCCATTGTTGAACGAACGCGGCATGTCGTTGAAGTTGCCCTGGCTGTCCAGCAGCGGGATGCCGCCCCAGGTCGAGCCCTTCGGATCGCTCTCCAGTACGTCCCCGCCGACAGTCAGCAGGGTGCGCTCGCCCACGTCGGCCTCAAGCACTGCGTAGCCCACCTTGCTGGTGCGCTGGTAGAAATCGAGATTGGAATGCTTGTCCTGCCAGGCACCAACGGCACGGCCACGCACGCGACCATCGGCGGTCAGCGGACCACCCACATCGATCTCGGCGCGGTAGTCGTCCCAGCGGCCCACACCCAGCGTCGCACTACCTGCGAAGTCCTTGCCCGGCTTCTTGCGCACCAGGTTGATGGTCGCGCCTGGATCGCCCATGCCGGTCAGCAGGCCGGTGGCGCCCTTGAGCACTTCAATGCGGTCGTAGATGGCGGTGTCGCTGAGCGTGTTACCGGCCGAGTAGGCCGAGTCGCGCGACATCGGGATGCCGTCGTACTGGAAGTTCTGCACGGCGAATCCGCGTGCGTAGTACTCGGTGCGCTCGCTGTCGTAGGTCACGATGCTGATGCCCGGGGTCACCCGCATCACGTCATCGATGCCGTCCAGGCCGAAGTCGTCCATCTGCGCGCGGGTGATCACGCTGATGGTCTGCGGGGTCTGCCGCGGGGTCAACACCAGCCTGGTGGCGGTGGCGATGGTGCCCGGCGTGTAGGCGCCGCTGCCTTCGGTGATGGTGCCGAGCTGGTTGGCGGTGACCTGTACGGTCTGCAGGGTCTGCGAGGCGGGCGCCGGCTTGGCCTTGTCCTCGCCCTGGGAGGACTGGGCGGCCGCGGTGCCGCCGCTCAGTGCAAGCAGCAGCAGACCCTGGGCCAGCGCATGCGACAGCGGCAGGCGACGTGGAAACGGGAGCGGAAAACGGACAGGCACAGACGACACGACGGAACCTCCACGATCGAGTGGGATCCTCTGGCGGCGGCTGGAGGCGGGATGGGAATGGGGCCGGATGGCCGCAGGCGCAGGAGTTTACTCCCCTGCGCCCCGGCTGTCGTGCGGTATGCCGTCGCGCGCGTCGCGATGGCGCCGGATCAGCCGCCTACGGCGGCACAGGCCTCAAGAATCAACGCGGTCACCTCGGCCGGTTTCGAGGCCAGCGAGGCATGGCTGGCATCCAGTTCCAGCAAGCGCTTGGGTTGCATCCGACCAGCCATGACCTTCTGGTTCTCCGGCGCGATCATCCGGTCATGGCGGGACAGCTGGTACCAGCTCGGCTTGTGCTTCCACGCCGGGTCGCTGACCGCATCGCCGAAAGTGCTGGCCAGCGGCGCCTTCTGGGTCACCGCCATCACCCGGCCTTCGTCGTCACTCAGGTCCTGGCAGAAGCTTTCATGGAACTTGTCGGCACGCAGCCACAGGTAGCCATCGCTGTCCGGCGCCAGATTCGGTGCCGCATCCGGCAGATGCTGCTGGGTGATGCCACCTGGACTCTCGCCGGCATCCGGGGCGAACGCCGCGATGTAGACCAGGCCCTTCACGTTGGCCTCGTTGCCGGCCTGGCTGATCACCGCACCACCATAGGAGTGGCCGACCAGCAGCACCGGCCCGTCGATCTGCCGGATCATTTTCTGGGTGCGGCCGGCATCATCGGCCAGCGAGGTGAGCGGCAGTTCCACCGCCTGCACGCGGTCATGGCCGTTGCGATGCAGCTCCAGGATCACTTTGGCCCAGTGTGCGGCCCCGCCCCAGAAACCATGGACGAGGAGGATGGTCGGTGTCGTGCTCATGTACGGATCTCCGGCAGCGGCCGGCGGAATGCCGACCGTGTCGCCACTGTCCGCGTGGGGCGTTAATCACTGGTGACGCATTCGGGTCACTGCAATCGTATGCGTCGCTTGATCTCACGCATGGCACTTGCCCATCCGGCCTGAAAACGTTTTCATGGATACTCCTTGGAGCTTCGCACCGCGCATGACGCCCTCATCCCCACGTGCCCAGCAGCACGCCACCCGTGCCGCCTTCTTCATTCCCGGATTCGCCACCGCTGCCTGGGCGCCGATGGTGCCCTATGCCAAAGCCAAGGCCGGGTTGTCCGATGCCAGCCTCGGCGCGGTACTGCTGTGCCTCGGCCTGGGCTCGTTGCTGGCGATGCCGTTGGCCGGTGCCTTGACCGGCCGCCTCGGCTGCCGCCGGCTGCTGGTGGTGACCTGCGCGATGGTGCTGTTGGCATTGCCACTGCTGGCGCTTGCGCCCTCGCCTTTCGCACTGGGCGCTGCTCTGTTCGTATTCGGTGCCGGCGTGGGCGCGATGGACTGCACGGTGAACATGCAGGCGGTGGCGGTCGAGCGCGACGCCGGGCGCGCAATGATGTCCGGCTTCCACGCCTTCTACAGCATCGGTGGTTTTGTCGGTGCTGGCTGCATGACCGGCCTGCTGATCCTGGGTACGCCGTTGTGGCTGGCCGCGCTGGTCTCGGTAGCGGCGCTGCTGGTGGTGGCGGCGCTGTCGGCCCCGCACTGGCGCCCACAACGGATCCTGCACGAAGGGCCGCTGCTGGCACTGCCGCACGGCGTGGTGCTGTTCATCGGCGTGCTGGCCTTCGTGGTGTTCCTCGGCGAAGGTTCGATGCTGGACTGGAGTGCGGTGTTCCTGGCCGAAGTACGGCAGGTGCCACGCGACCAGGCTGGTGCGGGCTTCGCGCTGTTCACCCTGGCGATGACCGCGATGCGCCTGTTCGGCGACGGTATCGTCGAGCGCCTGGGCCGGACCCGCACGATGGTCTTCGGCGGCATCACCGCTGCGGTGGGTTTCACCCTGGCCACGCTGGTGCCGTCATTCCCGGTGGCGCTGGCCGGCTACGTGCTGGTCGGGCTGGGCTGCGCCAACATCGTGCCAGCGCTGTTTTCCATGGCGGGCCAGCAGCGGGTGATGCCGGAGAGCATCGCCATCACTGCGGTTACCACACTGGGGTACGCCGGCATCCTCGCCGGCCCGGCAGCGATCGGTGCACTGGCACACGCCACCAGCCTCGGCTTCGCCTTCCTCTGCGTGGCCGCGCTACTGCTGGGCGTAGCCGCGTCGGCGCGCTCACTGGCACGACGCCTGCCCTGACAGAAAAGGGGACGGAGGGGATTAAGTCGTTTCTAGCCCAGGTGTGCGGGAAACGACCTAATCCACTCCGCCCCCTTTTTTCAGCTGCGCGCCGGAGCCTTCACCGGCGTATCGGTTTCGTGCACCAGCCATTCGGCCTGGGCGGGCAGCTGCGGTGCCGGGCAGGTGCTTTCCGGATGGTGCTCGTCGCGTGCCATCCAGTCGTCGACCACACCGGCCAGCAGATCCAGCCTCAGCGGCAGGGTGATGTGATCTTCGCCGCGCATCTCGATGTAGTGCGCGCGCGGATTGGCCTGCGCCAGTTCGCGGCCCTGGCTGACCGGGATGTGCTGGTCGCCCTGCCCGTGCAGAAGCAGTACGCAGGCGTGGGTATCGGCCAACGCGCGCGCCACGTCCACACGGTCGAGATCGACGTCGATGCGGCGGCTTGCCGCGGCGACCACCTGGTCGATGTCCTGGCCACCGTAACGCCAGCGCGCGTAGGAGGCTACCGCCTGCGCCTTCAACCCTTCCGGCTGCAACCCCATCAGATGCGGGATCATCGTACGGATGGCCACCCCGGCATTGGCGAATGACTCCATCGCTACCACCCCGGCAACCTGATCGCCCAGCTTGTCGGCGGTGAACACTGCGGTGGCCGCACCGTATGACACACCGAACAGGTACAACGGGCCGGTCACTTCGCCGCGTGCACGCAACTCACCGATCACATCGACCACGTCATCGGATTCATAGGTGCCATAGCCGGACGGACCGGCACCGGACTGGCCGTGGTTGCGCAGGTCGAGGGTGACCACGCGGTAGCCGGACTCGGCCAACTGAAGCGACCACGGCAACATCGAATCACCGTTCATCATCCAACCGTGCAGCAGCACCACGGTGCCGCGCGGTGCCTGCGCGTGGAAGGGCTGCGGCACGGCCAGGCTCAAGCCGGTATCCAGCGGCAGGCCGTTCTCGTGGCGCTGCGGCAGGTAGTGGTAGCGGGCACCGTAGTTACCCGGATCGAACACGCGCCAGAAGATCGGCACGCCATCGCGCCCCGCTGCGAAACCATGGCGATTGGGCAACTCGGCAATGGCGGCGGCAATGCGCGGGCGATCGAGCAGGGTCGACACGCCACCCGGCGCGATCAGCCGATCAGCGAGCGAGGTGGAGGAGGCATTGATGGAGGAGGAGCATGCAGCCAGCCACAGGCCGGCGCACGCCAGCAACAACAGCAGCAGGCGCTTCATATCACGTCGTAGGGGTGAATCAGACAAGTGGTGACGTTAACGCCCCACCCGACCGGCCATCTATCGCGCGTGGATGACGGCTTGATGACAACGCGGGAACGATTCAGCTTGGTGTACAAGCTGTATCTGTTCAGTCATTGATCCGGATCAATGAACGCGCGTGCGCGATTGCCCACAGTGCCGCCATGCGCACCTCGTTCAAGCTCGCCATTGCCCTGGCCGCCACCGTGGCCGCCGCCTACGGCATCGCCCGCACCACGCCCTACTGGTTCGCACCGCGACAGGAGGCGAAGGTCAACGTCCACGACCCGGCGCTGATCGCGCAGGGGCAATACCTGTCGCGCGCGGCCGACTGCGCTGCCTGCCATACCGCGCCGGGCGGCAAGCCGTTCGCCGGTGGACTGGGCATGCAGACGCCGATGGGCACGATCTATTCGACCAACATCACGCCCGATCCGGACACCGGCATTGGCGCCTACGACTACGCCGACTTCGAGCGCGCGGTCCGTCGCGGCATCCGTCACGATGGGCAGCCGTTGTATCCGGCAATGCCGTACGCCTCATACGTGATCGCCAGCGATGCCGAGATCAAGGCGCTGTACGCCTACTTCATGGGCTCGGTGCAGCCGGTGAAGCAGGACAACGCCGACAGCACGATTCCGTGGCCAGCCAACATGCGCTGGCCACTGGCCTGGTGGCAGCTGCTGTTCGCACGCCCGCGCAGCTTCAGCCCGGATCCAGCGCTGGATGCCGGCGAGCAGCGTGGTGCAGAACTGGTGGAAGGCCTGGCTCACTGCGGCGCCTGCCACACGCCACGCGGGCTGGCCTTCCAGGAAAAGGCGATGGCCGACGATGGCAGCCGCCAGTTCCTGTCCGGTTCGGTACTGGAAGGCTGGTACGCGAAGAACCTGCGCAATGAATCGACCGGCCTGGCCAGCTGGAGCGAGGGTGAGATCGTCGACTTCCTGCGCACCGGCCGCACCGATCGTTCGGCGGCCTTCGGTGGCATGGCCGATGTGGTCGAGCAAAGCACGCAGTACCTCTCCGACGCCGATCTGCTGGCCATGGCACGCTACCTGAAACAACTGCCGGCTCGCGAGGGCCGCAGCGCACAGTGGTCACCGGGTACCGACACCACCACCGCCGCACTGCGCAGTGGCGACTATCGCGTGGCCGGCTCGCTGGCCTATGCAGAGCACTGCCAGGCCTGCCATCGCGCCGACGGCCGCGGCATGCCACGGGTCTACCCAGCACTGGCTGGCAACTCGATCGTGTTCGCCGATGATCCCAGTTCGCTGGTGCAGGTGACCCTGATCGGTGGCCGCACGCCGCATACCCCGCACGACCGCATGGCGTTCACCATGCCCGGTTTCGAGCGGCTGCCGAATGCACAACTGGCACAGATCCTGACCTTCATCCGCAGCAGCTGGGGCAACCAGGCCAGCGCGGTCAACGAGGTCGACGTGGCGAGGATGCGCCGGGTGGTGCGTGACAAGCCGGTGCATTACGTTCCGCAGGAGGCTGCACGATGAAGCGTTCGCGCAAACGTTCCCGCCTGCTGCCCGGCAGTGCGATCGCCGTTGTGCTGCTGGCCGGTGCCGGCACCCTCGCCTACCGCCATCTGTACCCGGACCTGGATGCCGCCGTGGCCAGCACGATCGATATTCTCGACGCGCAGGGCACGGTGGTCGGCCAGTACCACGCCCCCAGCGCCGAGGAAATTGCCGGGCTGGGCAATGCCGGGTCGGTGATGCTCGGCCGCCGCCTCCTCAACGAGACCGCGCGGTTGCTGCCGGACAACGTCGGCAACGATCTGAACTGCAATTCGTGCCACATGGCCGAGGGCAAGCGGCCGTTCGGCAACCACTACTTCAATACGGGTGGTGGTGCCTACCCGCGCTACATGCCACGGCCAGGCAAGGTGATCGGGCTGACCGAGCGCATCAATGGCTGCCTGCAGCGCTCGATGAACGGCAAACCGCTGGCCAAGGACGCGCCGGAAATGCGTGCCATGCTGGAATACATGACCTGGTTGAGCCGTCCCGTTCCCGAAGGTGCGCGCGTGGCGGCACCCAGCGAAGGGCCGATCGACAGCTCACTGACACCTGATCCGATCCGCGGCCAGGCGCTGTACGCCGCGCAATGCGCCGCCTGCCACGGTGACAACGGCGAAGGCCGACGCGATGCCAGCGGTGATATCGCCTTCCCGCCGCTGTGGGGTGACCGCAGTTTCAACATCGGCGCGGGCATGGCGCGGCTGTACAAGGCCGCCGGCTTCGTCAAGCACAACATGCCGCCGGCAGTGACCCGCGAGCCCCCGCTGGGGCAGCAGGTGATGCCCGACCAGGATGCGGTGGACGTCGCCAGCTACTTCATCAACCAGCCGCGTCCGGACTTCGCCAACAAGGCCAAGGACTGGCCGCGTGACCCGAAACCGAAGGACGCGCGCTACTGAGGCAGGCGGCCTCGGGTACCGGCCGTCACACAACACGGTTCCTGCATCTTCGCGTCATGCCGATGTCATTGGCGCTGCCGACACTCCGGGGCTTCCCTCCCCTCAAGGTCCGGTCTCGATGCGAACCATTGCGCGCTTTCCCCGTGTCTCCCTGCTTGCCCTGCTGATCGCCCCCGCACTGGATGCCCTGGCCGAAGCACCGCAGGGCGACGCGGCCGAACCGCGCAGCAGCGATGCCCGTACCCTGGACCAGGTGCAGGTGATAGGCCAGGCCACCAGCTACGCCAAGACCTCGGTACGTGCGGAAACGTTGAACCGGCAGACCGTGATGAGCAGCGTCAACGACGCACTCAATGAAGTACCCGGGGTGGTGGTCAGTGAAGCCGACGCCACCGGTTCGTCGGTGTGGGGCACGCAGATCAGCATGCGCGGTTTCGTCACCAACCGCGATACGCAGCAGATCGGCACCACCATCGATGGCCTGCCCAATGGCGGCTCGGGCTACGGCGGCGGCTCGCTGGCCAACCGCTACATCGACACCCTCGATCTGGAAACGGTGGAAGTCAGCCAGGGCACCGCTGACATCTCCTCGCGCTCGAACGAAGCCCTCGGGGGCACCCTGAACTTCCTCACCAGCGATCCGCTGCAGGACAGCCGCCTGCGCTTCGTGGTCGGCGCCGGTGACAACGAGGCACGCAAGTACTACGTGCGCTACGACACCGGCCTGCTCGGCGGCCACACCCGCGCCTGGGTCAGCGCTTCCTCCGCGCGCGTGCACGACTGGATCGACGGCAGCGGCCAGACCAGCAACGACCACATCGCCGGCAAGTTCATCACCGAGCTGGATCGCTGGACGCTGACCGGCTACCTGTCCTACAACGATGCCGACGAGCCGGAGTACACCAGCGTCTCGCCGAAGGGCTTCGCCACCAACCCGGATCGCGACAACCTGGTCGGCACCCTCACCGGCATTCCGTACCTGGACCAGAACTTCCGTTCCGGCTCGCGTGCGCTGCGCGAGAACACCTTCGGCTACCTGCGCGCGGCCTTCGACGGCGGCAACGGTTTCAAGGCCTCGGTGGCCGCTTATGGGCACCGAATGGAAGGCCGCGGTGACTGGCTGCCGCCCTACCTGGCACAGGTCAGCGATGACGGTGCTGGCCGCCCGGAATCGGAGTATCTCGGTGGCAGGACCGTGTACGGCGGCAGCAACCGCGGCCAGATCTTCTTCGTCAATCCCGATGGCAGCGCCGCACAGCGCCTGGCCAGCTGCACCCCACGGCTGGGCTTCACTGCCGAGTACGACCCGAACTGCTACGCCGGCAACGTGTTGGGCGCGCAGTCGTACCGCCACACCCACTACGACAACAACCGCAAGGGCGTGACCGCCGACGTCGAGTGGCGGCAGACTTTCGGTGCCGTCGACAACACGATCCGTGGCGGGCTGTGGGTGGAGAAGCTGGACCGCTCGGCACGCCGCGACTGGCATCGCCTGCTCAACGTCGGCCAGGACATCGCCTTCGACCACCAGCCGTACTGGGTGCAGTTCGAGGACAAGTACAAGGTTGATGAGCAGATGTACTACGTCGAGGATATCGCACGCTTCGGCCCGTTCAGCGCGCGCCTGGGCGTGAAGCAGTTCTTCGTCGACCAGTCGCGCCGCCGCGTGATCGGTGCCAATGAGCACGTGAAATCCGATTCCAAGTCCGATCCGCTGCTGTCCACCGGCTTCACCTGGGCGCCAGGCGTGGAAGGCATGGAGCTGTTCGCCGGTTTCTCGCAGAACTTCGCCGCCATTCCCTCCGGCGTGCTCGGCGAGACCGACCCGCAGCGCTTCCGCAACGTGGAGCCGGAAACCGCCGACAACATCGAAGTCGGCATGCGCATCAGCCGTTGGCCGCTGACCGCCTCGGTCACCCTGTACAACATCAAGTTCGACAACCGCATCGTCTACCTGCCGGCCGGCTTCGTCAGCGGCATCGACTACCTGGGCGAGACCGACGGCGTCTACGAGAACTTCGGCGGCGTCGAGAGCAACGGTCTGGAGGCCGCGTTCGGCTATGGCTGGGACAACGGCTGGCGACTCAACGCCGCCTATGCCTACAACCGCTCCAAGTACCTGGGCAGTGGCGACGCCGCACGTGATACCCAGCTCGGCATCGTCGACGGTGCCAAGGTGATCGGCCAGCCCGAACAGACCCTGGTGCTGTCGGCCGACTGGCAGGGTGAAAGCTGGAACTTCGGCCTGTCCGGCCGCTACCTGGGCACGCGTTACCTTGATGCCGCCAACGTCAACAAGCTGCCCTCGGCCACCGTGTTCAACGCCAACATCGGCTTCGACCTGCAGGGCCTGTCGCCGCGCCTGAAGGGCATGGGCGCCAACCTGGTGGTGAGCAACCTCACCGACAAGCGGTATCTTGCAGGGGTGGATGGCCGCGACAACGCCTTCATCGGCGCACCGCGTACCGTCGGCATCTCCTTCCGTGTGGACCTGTGAGTGAACCCGTGACCGATATCGGCCGACGCCGGTTGTTGCAGGCCGGCGCTGCCGCCGGCCTTTCCCCCCTGCTACCCAGCATCGCCCGGGCTGCAGCGATCGCACCCGCCGCGCAGACGCGCAGCCTGGAAGACCTGCAGCACATCGTGGTGTTCATGCAGGAGAACCGCTCGTTCGACCACTACTTCGGCACGCTGCCGGGGGTACGTGGCTTCGGCGACCGCTTCGTGGCCCCGGCCGCCGCGCTGCAGGCCGGTGGCCGCGCGCGCAGCCTGTGGCTGCAACCCGATGCCAGCGGCACGCGCGCGATCGCACCGTTCCCGCTGGATACCGCTGCACACTTCGGCTACATGCGGGTGGAAGGCACGCCGCACACCTGGCCTGATGCACAGCGTGCCTGGGACCATGGACGCATGGGTCAATGGCCGAAAGCCAAGCAGAACCATTCGATGGGCTATTTCCAGCGCAGCGACCTGCCCTTCCAGTTCGCCCTGGCCGAGGCGTTCACTATCTGCGACGCCTACCACTGTGCGATGCAGGCCGGAACCAACCCGAACCGGGTGTTCCTATGGACCGGCCACAACGATGCGACCGCGCGCGCCGGTGGCCCGGTGATCGCCAACTCGCACGACAACTTCCCGGAACATGGCGGGCATCCGGCGTCGTACCGATGGACCAGCTATGTAGAACGCCTGCAGAAGGCCGGGGTGTCCTGGCAGATCTACCAGGACATGGCCGACAACTTCACCGACAACCCGCTGGCCGGCTTCGAGTCCTTCCGCCAGGCCTACCGCGCTGCGCCGGGGCATGACCCGCAGCTGCGCGCGCGTGGGGTCAGCACGCGTGGGCTGGCACAGCTGCGCCAGGACGTGGTCGACGGGCGCCTGCCGCAGGTCAGCTTCATCATCGCCGACGCGGCCGGCAGCGAGCATCCCGGCCCTTCCAGCCCGGCCCAGGGCGCGGCGTACACCGCGCGCGTGCTGGATGCACTGACCGCCGATCCAGAAGTGTGGAGCCGCACCGCCCTGTTGCTGATGTTCGACGAGAACGACGGCTTCTTCGACCACATGCCGCCACCGGCACCACCTTCACCGGAAAACGGTGGCTGGGCGGGTGCGTCTTCGGTCAGCACCGAGGGCGAGTACCACCGCCTTCCGGCACCGGGGGATGAGAAGTACGACGCCGCCGAGCTGCGCGGACGCCCCTACGGACTGGGCCCGCGCGTGCCGCTCTACGTGATCTCGCCCTGGAGCCGGGGTGGCTGGGTCGATTCGCAGGTGTACGACCACACCTCGGTCATACGCCTGATCGAACGCCGATTCGGCGTGGCCGCACCGGACATCTCGCCGTGGCGCCGCGCGGTCTGCGGTGACCTCAGCAATGCCTTCGACTTCGCCCAGCGTGATACCCGCCCGTTCGTACGCGGCCTGCCCGACGTCAGCGCGGTTGCCGCACGCGCTGCCGCCCTGCCGGGACGCACCGTGCCGGCGTTGCCGGAGGGACTGAAGCCGGCGAAACAGGAAAGCGGCGTACGCCCGGCGCGTGCCCTGCCCTATCGGCCGCAGGCATCGATTACTGCGATCGACGCATCGGGCGTGGATCTGACGCTGTCCTGCGAAGGCGCAGCGGCGGTGCTGCATGTGTACGATCGGCTGCGGCTGGGTGCGGTGCCACGCCGCTATACGCTGGTACCGGGCACGCCGCTGCGCGAGCGCTGGGCGCTGGACGCCCAGGGACGCTATGACCTGTGGCTGCTCGGCCCGAATGGCTTCCACCGTCACTTCCAGGGCGCTGCCAAAGGGCCCGTCGTGCAGGCGTCGGTCGAGCGCGCCGAAGGCCAGCTGCGGCTGCATCTGCGCAATCTCAGCGATGCCGTACAGCAGCTGCGCGTGCATGCCGGCGCCTATGCCGGGCACATGCCGGAACAGACGCTGGCGCTGCCGGCGCATGCAGAGACCGCATTGGCGTGGGATGCAACGCCTACCGCGGGCTGGTATGACCTGCAGGTCGGCGCGGGTGAGAGCGTGCTGCGTCTGGCCGGTCGCGCAGAAGATGGTCGCCCCGGCACCAGCGACCCGGCGATGGGCAGCGAGCCATTGCGGTTCGAGCACGATTGAAGGATCTCTGTAGCAACTGTCTTGTCAGGCGGAGGCCATCTGGGCCTCCGCATCCCTTTTGCGGGCGTTGAGGATCACCAGCATCTTGCGCATCACCGCGACCAAAGCCACCTTGCCCGGCTTGCCCTGCTTGAC
>NZ_QFHO01000014.1 GCF_004920835.1 Stenotrophomonas maltophilia | reverse complement strand
GATCAAAAGCAAAAGCGAAAGCAGAGCTTCGGCCCCCTCCCCTGCTTTAGCTGCCGGGGTCAGATCCCTTTTCCTGCGGAAAAGGGATCTGACCCCTACCCCACACGCATGGCGTGGATCTACCGTGTCGACCAAGGTCGACACCTACCGGAAATCGCGAGTTACCCGCCGTCACCGGGAAACTGTCGAAGGCGGGGAGGTGTCGGATGGCGGAGTGTCCGCGGCATGGATGCCGCGGCCAAGCCCCCATGGACGGGTTCACGGCGTCCCCGCCATCCGACACCTCCCCGCCTCCCCACGGAACATCCCAGAGCCGCTTTGGCTTCGGCTTCGGCCTCTGCGGGTGCAGGGCGCAGCCCTGCAAAGAAAAAGGCCGCCTTTCGGCGGCCTTCACTTCTCATTACTTCAGCTTGATCTCGCGCAGGCGCTCCTCGAGGAAGCCGTGGGCGGTGATCGGCTCCGGGTACCGGCTCGGGTTCTCCGGGGTGATGCAGGACGGCAGCACATCGATCAGGAAGTCCGGGTTCGGGTGCAGGAAGAACGGTACCGAGTAGCGCGGCTGGCGCGCCAGCTCACCCGGGGGGTTGACCACGCGGTGGATGGTCGACGGATACACATGGTTGGTCAGGCGCTGCAGCATGTCGCCGATGTTGACCACGATGGTGTCGGCGTCCGAAGTGAACGGCACCCACTCGCCATCATGCGACTGCACTTCGAGGCCGGCGGCACTGGCGCCGACCAGCAGGGTGATGAAGTTGATGTCGCCATGGGCGCCCGCACGCACGTTCGGGATGTCGTCGGTGGTGATCGGCGGGTAATGGATCGGACGCAGGATCGAGTTGCCGAAATTGGTCTTGTCGGCGAAGAAATTCTCCGGCAGGCCGATGTGCAGGGCCAGCGCCGACAGCACGCGCGAACCCAGGTTGTCCAGCGCCTGGTACAGGCCGTAGCCACGCTCACGGAAGCCCTCGACCTCGGTCGGCCACAGGTTCGGGGCCATCACATCGCGGTACTTGGAGTCGTCGGCGATCTCGCGGCCGATGTGCCAGAACTCCTTCAGGTCGAAGTGCTTGGAACCCTTGGCGGTTTCAACACCGAACGGGGTGTAGCCGCGGGCGCCGCCGCTGCCGGCCACGTGGTACTTGCGCTTGACCTCATCCGGCAGGGCGAAGAAGGCCTTGAAGGCACCGTAGGCCGCGTCGATGTCGGCCTGCGGGATGCCGTGGTTGCGGATGCCCGCGAATCCCCATTGGCGGTAGGCCGCGCCCAGCTCGGCCACGAAGGCTTCGCGGTCGCTGTCGAAACGGGTGATGTCGAGGGTCGGGATCTGGCTCACAGCGGTTCCTGGCTTGTCGTTGGGTCTGAAACGGGCCTGCGCATTCAGGGCCCGCCTGAACATTGTGACAGATCGCCCGGCGAACGCGACTCGATACAAGGAAACAAACCGATACAATGCGCGACCCGAGCACATTTAACGATTCAATCACGTTGGTGCCGCGCGTTTCTTCCAGCCACCCGACCCCGCCCGCACCATGCCCTCCGACCCAGCCGACACCACGCCCGTAGCAGATACCGCCCGCCACTGGCGCCGGCTGGCCTGGTGGTCGCTGTTCGTGGCCGGCAACGCGATCCTGGCCGCAGCCATCACTGTTGGGAACGTACCGCTGACCGACAACCCCGGTGGCGCAATCGGCCTGGTTTACCTGTCCGTCGCCCTGCCCGGCCATCTGCTGGCATTCGGCGCGCTGGCCGGCCTGTTGCCACTGCTGCTGGGACTCTGGCAGCGCAACGCACGCATCCTGAGTGTCAGTGCAGTGCTGCTGCAGGGCCTGTGGCTGTGCCTGCTGCTGGTCGACGCCAAGGTGTTCACCCTGTACCGCTTCCACCTCAATGCCATGGTGGTGAACATGGTCTTCGGTGGCGCACTGCAGGACCAGGTGGCGCTGTCCTGGAAAACCTGGCTGCAGGCGGGCCTGCTGGTGGCCGCCATCTTCACCGCCGAAGGCCTGCTGGCCTGGGCCTGCTGGAAGCTGCTGCCGGCCCTGCCCCGTCGGCGCACGGTACTGCAGGCCTGGGCGGTGGTCGCACTACTGATGGCCGGCGGCCAGGTCGCCACCGCCTACTACGATGCCCGCGGCGACCGCGATGTGATCGCGCAGTGGAACTATCTGCCATGGGCACAGCCGATCACCGCCAAGAGCTTCATGCGCAAGCTCGGTGTGGTCAGCGAACAGCAGGCCGGGCTGCCAGATCCGCGCCACGCCCAGTTGCAGTATCCGCTGCAGCCGCTGCGCTGCCAGAACCCGCACCGCCCCAACGTGCTGATGGTGGTGCTGGAGTCGCTGCGCCACGACGTCCTGACCCCCCAGCTGATGCCCAATGCCTCGGCGCTGGCACAGGGGTCGCGTGTATACGACCACCACTTCAGCACCGGCAACGCC
The DNA here is from genome assembly GCF_004920835.1 of Stenotrophomonas maltophilia. GTDB lineage: Bacteria > Pseudomonadota > Gammaproteobacteria > Xanthomonadales > Xanthomonadaceae > Stenotrophomonas > Stenotrophomonas maltophilia_AQ. The sequence continues at coordinate 101,357 of NZ_QFHO01000014.1, read as the reverse complement.
ACCCGCTATGGCCTGTTCGGCCTGCTCTACGGCCTGCCCGGTGGCTACTGGCAGAGCATGCTGGACGAACAGCGTGGCTCGCAGCTGTTCCAGGTACTGCGCCAACAGGGCTACGACCTGCACCTGTATGGCAGTGCGCCGCTGTACAGCCCCGAATTCGACCGCACCGTGTTTGCCGACGTCCGCGATCAGCTGCATCAAGGACCGTCCGAACTCGGCCCGGATGGCCGCGACCGTGCCATCGTCGCTGCGCTGCAGAAGGACATCCGTACCAGCCAGGCGGCACAGCAGCCCTGGTTCGGTTTCGTGTTCCTCGACTCCACCCACGCTGGCTACCACCTGCCTGCCAGCTATCCGCCGGTGGCCACACCGATGGCCAAGGAAATCGACTTCCTGAAATTCGGCCCCGACCACGACCCGACGCCGGAGCTCAACCGCTACCGCACCGCCGTGCACTACGCCGACAGTCTTCTCGGCTCATTGCTGGACGACTTGCGCGCGCAGGGCCTGGCCGAGGACACCATCGTCCTGGTCACCGGTGATCACGCCGAAGAATTCAACGACCTCAAGCTGAACTACTGGGGCCACAACGGCAACTTCTCCGATTACCAGCTGCAGGTGCCGTTCGTACTGCACTGGCCAGGCCAGGCCAGCGGCATTCAGACACGCACCAGTTCCCACGAAGACTGGGTGCCGACCCTGATGCGCCACGCACTGGGCTGCGAGAACGCGCTGACCGACTTCAGCACCGGCCAGGACCTGCTGGGCGAACCCACGGGCCAACGCGCACTGGTGGTGGAAAGCTGGTCGCAACGCGCGGTCCGCCACGGCGACGCCATCTACGTGTTCGACAAATTCGGCAACGCAACGGCGCTTGACCTGCGTTACCGCCCGCTGCCTCAGCAGGTCCCGGACTCCGCCGCCGTCCGCTCTGCATGGGAAGCGCTGACCCGCTTCCGCAACCGCTGACCCCCAAGGATCATCCCGCATGAACCGTCCGCTGCGCATCCTGCATACCGAAGCCGCCAAGGGAATGGGCGGGCAGGAGATCTACATCTTCCGCCACATGCAGGTGATGCGTGCGCGCGGCCATGATGTGTCGCTGCTGTGCCAGCCGGATGCACGGCTGGCCAAGCTGGCGCGTGACGACGGTTTCACCGTGCACGCGCTGCGCATGGGCGGGCTCGCCCGCCTGCTGCGCGGCATCTGGTCGGTGTCACGACTGGTCCGCCGCGAACGTTACGACGTGGTCAATACCACCAGCCGCCGTGACGCGCTGATCGCCGCTGCAGGTGCGCGTCTGGGCGGTACGCCGCTGGTGGTGCGCTCGCGCCATCTGATGAGTCCGGTCAATTCGCTGCTGACCTATACCGGGCTTCCGCACCGGGTTCTGACCGTCAGCAGTTTCGTCAAGCAGCTGCTGGCCGACCGTGGCATACCGGCCGAGCATATCGGCATCGTGCCGCCGATCGCGGTGCCGCCGCGCTGGAGCGAGATCCGCAAGGCCGATCCCTGGCAGTGCCTGCAGGAGGTGCGCGCGCAAGTGCGTGCCGAGCTCGGTTTCGGCGAACGGGACATCGTGGTCGGCTGCGTGGCGGTGCTGCGTGAGCCCAAGGGCCATGCCGACCTGCTGCAGGCGATGGTTCCCCTGTGCAAAGCCAACCCGGACCTGCATCTGGTCATCGTCGGCGATGGCCAACAGGTGATGGAACGACTGCAGGCGCTGTGCGCAGAGCATGGAGTGCAGCAGCAGGTACACCTGCTGGGATACCGCGATGGCGCCTGCCGCCTGATGGCCGGCTTCGACATCTTCGCCCTCGCCTCGCACAAGGAAGCGGCCGGTACCGTATTCCTGGAAGCGGCCTATGTCGGTGTACCGATCGTGGCCACCCGGGTCGGCGGCGTACCGGAAATGGTGGTTGATGGCAGCAATGCGATCCTCACTCGCCTGGGCGACAATGCAGCCTTGACCGGTGCCCTGCGCCTGCTGGTGGACGATCCACAGCGGCGTCGGCAGATGGGCCGCGCCGGCTGGGACTGGATGCACAGCGCACACCGTTTCACCCCGGACGGTCACGGCGAGACCACCGAACACTATTACCACCAGTGGCTGAAGGAGCTGGGACATGGCTGAGGCCCGAACCGTACCGGTGCTGATGCACCATCACGTCAGTCCTTCACCGGGCATGATCACGGTGTCGCCGGAAAACTTCGAGAGCCAGATCGCGTGGCTGGCCGGCAATGGCTGGACGTCGCTGACGCTGGACCAATATGCCGGCTTCCTCGCCGGCAAGCCGGTACCACGCAAATCAATCGTGATCACCTTCGACGATGGCTACCTGGACAACTGGGTGTATGCGCATCCGATCCTGCACAAGTACGGCATGCACGCAGTGGTGTTCGTGGTCACCGGCTGGATGGGCGAAGGCCCGGAACGCCCGCATGCAGGCATCGAAGGGGCAACGCTGCCTGCCACCCCGGACCACCGGGGCTGCGAAGCGGCGATCTACGAACAGGACCGCAGCGACGATGTGATGATGCGCTGGAGCGAAGCGCGCGCCAGCATTGCCGCCGGCACCTTCGAGATGCATTGCCATACCCATACCCATACGCGCTGGCTGCGCCGCACCGACCTGGACCGTGCGCAGCGCCGCGCAGGCCTGAGCCACGACCTGGCGGTTTCGCGCGAGGTCCTGCAGGACAAGCTGGGCCAAGTCTCGGACACGCTGTGCTGGCCGTATGGCGATTTCGACCAGGACCACATCGAGGTGGCGCGCGAGCACGGCTTCCGCTACCTGCACACCACTCATCCTTTCGGCCGCAACCTGGTCGGAGGCGACCCGGAACGCATCTACCGGTTCGCCATCCGCAACCGGCCGGCCAGCTGGCTGCGCAAGCGCATCAGGCTGAGCTACAACCCGCTGATCGGGCCACTGTTCAATGGTTTCAAGGCGCGGCAGAAGAAGATGGTGCCGGGGCCCTGAGTACCGCGTGCACCGCCCGCGCAAAGAAAAACGCCCCGGCTTCCCGGGGCGTTTTCATTTCACCGCGCGGCAGCCTCAGCTGGCGGCGGCGCGTACCGCGGCAGACAGGCGATCGAGCGTGTCCTGCATCAGCGTCGCGTCGTCAGCTTCCACCGTAACCCGCACCACCGGCTCGGTACCGGAAGGACGCAGGAAGGCACGACCACGACCGGCCACCGCCTGCTGCGCGTCGGCGAGCGCGGACTGCACGCTTTCAGCCTGCACCGTGGCCTTGGCCGAGACATTGCCCAGCCGCACGTTCACCGTCTTCTGCGGCACCCGCACCAGCCCCTTCAGCGCCTGGCGCAGGGTCTGGCCGTTGTTGCGCAGCGCCACCAGCACCTGCAGGGCACTGACGATGCCATCGCCGGTGGTGGCCCGATCCAGGCACAGCAGGTGTCCCGACGCTTCACCGCCGAGCACGCCACCACCTTCGATCAGCGCCTGGTGCACGTAGCGGTCACCGACGTTGCTGCGCAGGAACGGAATCTGCAGATCGGCGAAGGCCTTCTCCACACCGTAGTTGCTCATCAGCGTACCGACCACCGGACCGCGCAGGCGACCTTCGTCCTTCCACGCACGTGCCAGGATGTACAGCAGGTCATCACCGTCGACCGGATTGCCCTGGTCATCGGCCATCAGCACGCGGTCGCCATCGCCATCGAAGGCGATGCCGAGATCGGCGCGGGTCTCGCGCACCTTGGCCGCCAGGTTGTCGATATGGGTGGAACCGACGCCGGCGTTGATGTTGACGCCGTTGGGTTCAGCACCGATACCGATCACTTCCGCACCGAGCTCACGGAACAGCAGCGGTGCGATCTGGTAGGTGGCCCCATGCGCACAGTCCAGGACCAGGCGCACGCCACGCAGGTCGAATGCACGCGGCACGCTGGCCTTGCAGAATTCGATGTAGCGGCCGACCGCCTCACGTGCACGCGAAGCTTTGCCCAGCTTCTCCGATTCGGCGGTGGTGAACGGAACATCCAGTGCCGCTTCCAGCGCCAGCTCGGTGGCATCGTCGAGCTTCTCGCCCTGGGCGGAGAAGAACTTGATGCCGTTGTCGTAGTGCGGGTTATGCGAAGCACTGATGACGATGCCGGCATCCACGCCCAGCGTGCGGGTCAGGAAGGCCACGGCCGGGGTCGGCATCGGCCCCAGCAGCTGCACATCAGCACCGGCGGCGACCAGCCCAGCCTCCAGCGCCGCTTCGAACATGTAGCCGGAAATGCGGGTGTCCTTGCCGATGATCACGATCGGCCGGCGCCCGTCCTGGCCACGCTGGGCCACCAGCACCCGGCCCAGGGCGTTGCCCAGACGCAGCACGAAGTCGGCCGAGATCACGCCCTGGCCGACCCGCCCACGGATGCCATCAGTACCGAAGTACTTGCGGCCTCCCATCACGCCACCTCCGGCGCCGGCTGACGGCCCAGCATCGCCAGCAGGTCGGCGAGACGGTCACGCATTTCACGGCGGTCGCAGATCTGGTCGATGGCGCCGTGCTCGAGCAGGAACTCCGAACGCTGGAAGCCTTCCGGCAGCTTTTCGCGCACGGTCTGTTCGATCACGCGCGGGCCGGCGAAACCGATCAGTGCCTGCGGCTCGGCGATGTTGATGTCGCCCAGCATCGCAAACGATGCCGACACGCCACCGGTGGTCGGGTGGGTCAGCACCGAAATGAACGGCAGGCCGGCTTCACGCAGTTTGCCCAGCGCTGCAGAGGTCTTGGCCATCTGCATCAGCGAGAACAGGCCTTCCTGCATGCGCGCGCCACCACTCTGCGAGAAGCACACATAGGGGGCACCGATCTCGACTGCGGTTTCGGCAGCCAGCGAGAAGCGCTCACCCACCACCGAGCCCATCGAGCCGCCCATGAAAGCGAAGTCGAACGACGAGGCCACCAGCGCACGGCCCTTGAGCAGGCCGCGCATGGCGATCAGCGCGTCGTACTCGCCGGTGTTCTTCTGCGCGATCTTGATGCGCTCGCTGTACTTCTTCTGGTCCTTGAACTTGAGCAGGTCGGTCGGGCCCAGGCGCGCAGCGATCTCGGTGGTGCTGTCGGCGTCGAACAACGCTGCCAGGCGCGCACGTGCACGGATCGCCATGTGGTGGCCGCACTTCGGGCAGACCTCCAGGTTCTCTTCCAGTTCTGGCCGGTACAACGCGCTGCCGCAGTTGCTGCACTTTTCCCACAGGCCCTCGGGGACGCTGCGCTTCTTGCTGGGGGTGTTGTCGGTGCGGATGCCGGACGGCATCAACTTGCTGAGCCAACTCATGCGGGAGGACACTTCCGTTCAGGGCGGCCCAAGGGCCGCAAAGGCGGACAGTCTAGCTCCGCTTTCCCTGCCCGTGCACCCCCTGTGCCACCGGCGGAAGGCCGGGAAAAACCATGCTGGGACGTACGTTTAGCGCGGCAACGCCGCGCGGGTAGTGCCGGGCCATGCCCGGCGGATCCCCTTGCGGCCGGCACCGCCGGGCATGGCCCGGCGCTACCGTTACTGGTCCAATGCCTGCCGCAGCGGGGCCAGGAAGGCAGCGGCACGCTGCGCGGCCTGTTCCACCGAGCCCGCCTCAGCCAGCGCGGCGACCAGCGCGCTGCCGACCACCACGCCATCGGCCTGGCGGGCCATGGCCGCAGCACTGGCTGCATCCTTGATGCCGAAACCTGCCACCACCGGCACCGATGCGCGCGTGCGCAGGGCCTGCAGCCGAGCGCTTGCGGCATCGCTGTCCAGCCGCTCGGAGGCACCGGTGACGCCAGCGAAGCTGACGTAGTAAAGGTAACCACGCGCCAATGCCAGCAGCTTGTCGGCACGTGCCTCGCTGGTGGTCGGCGAGGCCAGCAGCACCAGCGCCAGGCCGGCAGCATCGAAGGCCTGCTGCGCCTCACCGGCTTCTTCCGGCGGCAGGTCGACCAGCAGCACTCCATCGACACCGGCGTCCACGGCGTTCCTGGCGAATGCTGCGTAGCCATGGATCTCCACCGGGTTCAGGTAGCCCATCAGTACCACCGGGGTCTGCGCGTCGCGCTCGCGGAACTGCGCCACCGCCCGCAGCACGTAACGGCTGCCAGCACCGCGTGCCAGCGCGCGCTCGGAGCTGCGCTGGATGGTCGGGCCGTCGGCCATCGGGTCGGAGAACGGCACGCCCAGCTCAATCACATCGGCACCGGCTCCGACCAGTGCATGCATCACCGGCACGGTCGCCTCCAGCGAGGGATCACCTGCCGTGATGAAAGGGATCAGCGCCTTGCGCTGCTGCGCGCGCAGGCGCTGGAAACAGGCATCGAGTCGGGAAACAGGCATCTCAGGCACATCCTTCAATCAGTTCAATCGCATCGCTGGTCCCCCAGTACATCTGGATGACCCTCCCTTCAAACAGTTCCACGCGGATGCCAAGGGCCGAGCCCGGGTCCTGCCAGGTCAGGTACTCGCCCTGCTCGCCATCGTAGGCATGCGGGCTGGACACAGGCGGCTTCGGAAACCGGGCAACCGCCTGGGCGCGGGTCATGCCGACGCGCAGGCCGAACGGGCCCGGCTGCTGGGTCGGCGCCCCGCTCTCCGGATCCAGGCCGAGGTCGAAACGGACCACGCGATCTTCGTCGGTCATCATCGACACGCCGGGCGGCAGCCCCTTGCCGTCGTAGTACTCGCAGCTTCCGCCGAGCGCTTCGACCGCTCCTTGTGCCGTCCACGGCCCGAATGCCTTCAGATCCGTCATGTGTTGTCCGATCAGCACCTCGCCGGCATGGTCCAGCGCCACCGAGACCACCGCCGGCGCGTCATCGCTGTTGGTCTCTTCCGTGGAGGGCGGATCGTCGATCGGCGTGCGCGCCATCGGGTCGAGGTCATCATTGGCCGCCGGTTGCTGCACCGGTTGCGTGGTGGCCTTGGCCGCCGGTGCCAGCACCGGCGGTTCCGGCGGCTGGCATGCCGCCAGGCCGAAGGCCAGCAGAAGCACGCCGCTGCTTCGCAGACGCGTGCTCACAGCACCAGGCCTTCGCGCGCGGCGATGGTGTGCACATCCTTGTCACCACGGCCGGACAGGTTGCACAGCACGATCTGATCGCGCGGACGCTCGCGTGCCAGCTTCATCGCCTGCGCCAACGCGTGGCTGGATTCCAGCGCCGGCAGGATGCCCTCGGTGTGCGCCAGCAGATGGAAGGCCTGCAGGGCCTCCTCATCGGTGATGCCCAGGTAGCGCGCGCGGCCGCTGTCGGCCAGGAACGCGTGCTCCGGGCCGACGCCCGGGTAGTCCAGGCCGGCCGACACCGAATGGGTCTCGATGATCTGGCCGTCGTCGTCGCACAGCACGTAGGTGCGGTTGCCATGCAGTACCCCGGGGCGACCGGCAGCAATCGAGGCCGCATGGCGACCGGTATGGATACCATCACCGGCCGCTTCGGCACCGACGATTTCGACCTGACGATCATTGAGGAAGGCATGGAACAGGCCGATCGCGTTGCTGCCGCCGCCGACGCAGGCGGTGATCGCATCGGGCAGGCGGCCGTACTCGGCCAGCATCTGCTCGCGTGCTTCGCGGCCGACGATGGCGTTGAAATCGCGCACCATGCGCGGATAGGGATCCGGGCCGGCGACTGTACCGATGATGTAGAAGGTGTCCTGCACATTGGTCACCCAGTCGCGCATCGCTTCGTTGAGCGCATCCTTCAGGGTGGCCGAGCCGGAGGTGACCGGCACCACCGTCGCGCCCAGCAGCTTCATGCGGTAGACATTGATCTTCTGCCGCTCGATGTCGGTGGCGCCCATGTACACCACGCATTCCAGGCCCAGCCGTGCGGCGACGGTGGCACTGGCCACGCCATGTTGGCCTGCGCCGGTCTCGGCGATGATGCGCTTCTTGCCCATCCGCGCCGCCAGCAGCGCCTGGCCGATGGTGTTGTTGATCTTGTGCGCGCCGGTGTGGTTCAGGTCCTCGCGCTTGAGCAGGATCTGCGCGCCGCCGACATGGTCGCTCAGGCGCTGCGCGTGGTAGATCGGGCTCGGCCGGCCCACGTAATGGGCCAGGTCGCGGTCGTAGGCCAGCTGGAATTCCGGATCCTGGCGGGCCTGGTCATAGGCCTGGGCCAGTTCCTGCAGCGGGCCGACCAGGGTTTCGGCGACGAAGCTGCCGCCGTAGCGGCCGAAGTGGCCCTGGGCATCCGGGAAGGCGTGGTAGTCGGCAATGGGGGAGGCAGACATGGAAGCGACCGCTGGTTCGAGACAGGTTGATACTCTAGCGCACGGGTCGTGACCGGAAAATCGATATTATCTCGCGTATATCGTCAGGAAATCTCACATGAGCCGCTCCCTGCTGCCACCGCTCAATGCGCTGCGCGCCTTCGAGGCCACCGCCCGTCTGGGCGGGGTTGGCCGCGCTGCACAGGACCTGCACGTCACCCACGGTGCGGTCAGCCGGCAGCTGAAGCTGCTGGAAGACCACCTCGGCCTGGCGCTGTTCCAGCGTGCCGGCCGTGGCCTGCGCCTGACCACTGCGGGCATCCTTCTACAGGCCGCCTGCAGCGAAGCCTTCACCGGCATCGAGGACTGCGTGCGCGAGCTGGGACGACCCGCGGCCTCTCCGGTACTGGTCCTGGGTTGCAGTGGCAGCGTGCTCGCGCGCTGGATGATCCCGCGCCTGCCCGCGCTGCAGGCCGCCTTGCCCGGCGTGCGCCTGCAATGGTCGGCGCTGGACGGCAGCTTCACCGAGGCGCAGGCGGCACTGGATGCGGTGCTGCTGCTTGCACAGGGACCGTGGCCACGCGGTTGGCAGGTGCGCGAACTGGCAGCGGAACGGGTCGGCGTGGTGGTGGCCCCCTCGCATCCGGCGGCACTGCGCCTGCGCAACGTGCCGCCGTCTGCACTGCTGAAGGAGACACTGCTGCACACCAGCTCACGGCCACAGGCGTGGCCGGCGTGGGCGCAGGCGCACGGCCTGGAAACGTCCAGACTGCAGCTGGGCACTGCTTTCGAGCACCTGTACTACCTGCTTGAGGCGGCTGTGGCCGGGCTGGGCCCTGCGATCGCGCCCGAGCCGCTGGTCGCGGAGGATCTGGCGGCGGGCCGGCTGGTCGCGCCGTGGGGATTTGCCGCCACGGGTGGCTTCTGGGTACTGGCGCGGCCGGACGGCCCGGTCGATGCGCGCGTGGATGCCCTGGCCGACTGGGCAGCAGCGCAACTGCGATGAGGCGAGGCCCCGGGCGGCATTCACCACCCGGAGCCGGCAACACATTCCTCAGCGACCGCCCATCGCGACCCGCTGCTGCTCCTCATGCACCTGCTGCTGATGCGACGGATCTGCAAGCAGCTTGGCACTGGTCTGCTCCAGCGACGGTGGCGCCTGGGCCAGGTCGACCGCGGTGCGGAAACCCGGCGTCGTGCCCATCACGAACGCCTTGCCATCCTGCACCGTGATGCTCTGCAGCTTGTCGGCCGCGTCGATACCGTTCTGCTTTGCATGCAGCGTGATATTGGCCGCAGCTTCTTCGGAGAACACGCTGGGAAGCTTGCTGCGGACGGCGTTGTGCAGTCCGTGGTCCGGATGTGATGCATCGTTCAGCGACGGCCCCTTCGGCACAGCCGCTGCAGGTTCATGGCCCTGCACACGGCCCGCCGCCAGTGCGGCAGTGGTCTGGCGACCGACAATTCCATCGGCCACCAGCCCCTGCTGTTTCTGGAGCGCGATCACCGCTTCGCGGGTGTGGTCACCGAAACGGCCATCCTCTGACAATCGATGGCCCTGCGCATCACGCACGCCGAGCTGGTTGAGAGTCTGCTGCAACGCCTGCACGTCGGTGCCGCGCTGCCCATGCTTCATCACCTCGCCGGCCGCCGGGTGCGATGCAGCCGGCTGCACGCTGGCGGCAGGCCGGGACGGCGCAGGTTCGCCACTGCCGTGCAGCGGCGCGCGCACCTGGAATTCCGGCTTCGGTGTCAGCGCACCAACGATGCGGGTGCTTCCGCCATCCCAGTACCCGCCCGGCCGGATGGTGACTTCGGCCGGCCCGGTGCTTCCCTGTGATCCGATGAACTGGATGTTTCCCTGCGCATCGTAGCCTTTGAAAATGCCGACATGCTGGCCCTGCGACGAGGAGAACATCAGGATGTCGCCCTGCTTCAGCGATCCGTTCGGCTTGCGTGCTTCGGCAGCCGGGGTCACATCGAAATGCTCGCGTGCGTAAGCCGTGGTGTTCGCACCATTGAACAGCGTCGAAGTAGTGAACCCGGCAGCATTCTCGCCGCGCACGTTGTAACCCGCGTTCTTCAGGCCGCGCCATACGAATGCCGAGCAATCCACGCCGAAGCGTCCGTCACCATCGAGGTCACGCTCCAGCCGGCTGCTGTCGCGCCCGGGACGTGGATGGTCCGGGCGCCCGTATTCGTACTGGCGACCCGAGGCCATGAAATGCTGATAGGCCTCGTTGTAGACCGCGGCACTGCCGACTGCAGCCGCGGCCTGGCCCACAGCGGGCGCCGTCGCCGAAGGCGACTGCACCTGCGCCTGGGTCTGTGTCTGCACGGGCGCGGCCGACTGAGTGCGCGTGGGTTGCTGCAACGTGGCGACCTCACCCGGCTGCCAGCCCTCGAAACGGCGGATGCCGTCTGCCAGCACCTCGCGCTCGCGCACGCTCATCTGGCCGACGGTCTTCGAGCGCAGGTCGACACCCTGGCGATCGCCCTCGGCATAGATGGTGGCCGCCTGTTCCTTGTGGTGGGTGGTGCCGCTGTAATCCTTCGTGGAGTAGCTCGGCAGCATTTCCTCTACGGTCTTGTCGCCGAACCGACGTTCGAGCAGCTGGATCTTCGCCACCCGGCCGGCTTCATAGCTCTCGAAAACCGCGTTGCCCCACTGGTCGAGATCGACCACGCCCTTGTAGCGCCCCTGCGCCGATTCCAGTGCCTGCTCGCGGGTACGCGGATTGGTGACCGTTTTGTCCGCGCTGCCGGCGAATTCGAACTTGAGATTGCCAGGATTGTTGTTGCGCCACGAGACGCTGCCACCTGATCGTTCGACGACGCTGCCATCGTCCATTTCCAGCGTGCGCGTGGTACCTACGCTGCTGACCAGCCGGGTGATTTTTGGATCCGACATGAGCTGTTCCTTTGCCAGTGGTTGATTGGACCGCTCCCCTGGCGGTGATTACATTCCGTTGGAAAACACGTCGAGCACGTCAGCACTGACCCAGCCCTGTGCGCAGTTCCCGGCGTAATGTCCCGGCGCCGCCGCATGGCAGGCCTCGCCCCCCGTGCTCGCCAGGCCAGTGATCGGCCTGTCGCCATAGGTGTCACACAATGTGTTTCCCTTGCACTTGTCGACCGTCGCAGCGGGAACCGCAACGACGTAATAGAACAGCGGATTCTGTCCGGTGCGCCCGATGCCCTGCACACAGACCAGCTGCCCCTTCGACAGCTTCGCGGTCACGCTGACCTTGCTGCCGGTGGATGGCACCGCATTCAATGTCTCCACGCCCTTGGCGTCGGCCACGCCAGCGAAGAAACCCTGGTCGCCACAGTCCGGCGACAATTCGACATCGTAGAAATCACCGCTGTCCACATCGCCGGCCGTGCAGCCGCTGCCTGTACTCGCGTTGCTGCATTTCACACCGCTGGCCTGGATCAGCGCAGCCAGGCCGTCGGCAGCCGGTGCTGCCGCCGGAGCCGTGGCCGGTGCCGTAGCAGGTGCGGCTGCCGGTGTGGCAGCAGCCGGTGCCGATGTGCCCGGGGCGGATGAGTCACCGGCCGCACACGCGCCCAGGGCAAGCAGCAGGCCGGGCACGATCGCCAGGCGGGCCAGGCGGATACGGCGGGAAGAGAGATGGGGCATATCCATTGCGTCCTCGTTGGAAAGGTAAGGCGTATATCGAGGGTGCTGCCAGCGACACGCACGCAGCGTCGCACCCAACCGTGACAGGCTGGGCGAATTGTGTCCGATCAGATGTTTGGGGGCTGTCGACTTTTTGGCGCTGGAACCTGAATCAGCCGAAAGCGTGATGCTCGTCGCATTCAGGAGGCGCCCGCCTTCAAGGCGCGGCGCGCTACAGGCCAGGCTCGCAGGCTACGCACACCCGCCAAGGAGACAGACCCGGCGGAATGCACCGTCGCCGATGACATTCCGGGCGCCCCCCTCAGGTGACGCGGATCACTCCAGAACGGTGCAATCGGCGCGGCGCACTTCCTCGACGAAGGTGCGCATCTTGTAGCCGTCCTTGATGCCCGGCTCCAGTTCGATGCCGCTGGAGACGTCCACGCCCCACGGCAGCGTCGCCAGCACGGCGTCGTAGACGTTTTCCGGGTTCAGGCCTCCGGCCAGCAGGAACGGACGGTGCAGTCCGGTCGGGACGCGGCTCCAGTCGAACGCCACGCCGGTACCGCCACCGCCGCCCGGCGCATGGCTGTCGAACAGGAAGCCGGCTGCGCTGGGGTAGCGCAGCTGCAGGGTGCGTGCGTTGACCTCTTCACGCCCGCCCATGGCGATCGCCTTCAGGTACGGCATGTTGAAGCTGCGGCAGAAGCTCTCGTCTTCCTCACCGTGGAACTGCAGCAGGGTCGGCCGCACCGTGCGCAGCACCTCACGCACCTCTTCCTTGCTGTTGTTGCGGAACAGCGCCACCACGTCGACCATCGGTGCGATCGCCTGGCGCATCGCGCGCGCTTCGGCCGGAGCGACCCGGCGACTGCTCTCGCGGGCAAAGATGAAACCCACTGCGTCCACGCCCAGCTCACCGGCCAGGCGGACGTCGCCGGCACGGGTCATGCCACAGAACTTGATGCGCGTACGGTAGTAGGAACGGCTCATAGCGTGACCTCGGCGGGCAGATGCCAGTTGTCGGGGTACAGGGGCCCAAGGAACACCAGGCCCTGCGGCGGTGCGGTGGGACCGGCTACGGTTCGATCACGCCCGGCCAGCAGTTCAGCGATCCATTCCACCGGTTTTTCGCCGCTGCCCACCAGGATCAACGAACCGACGATATTGCGGACCATGTGATGAAGGAATGCATTGCCCTGTACTGAGACTTCGATCACCTCGCCGTGGCGGCTGACCTGCAGCGACTGCAGCTCACGCCGCGCGTGCAGCGCCTGGCACTGGACCGAGCGGAATGCACTGAAGTCGTTCTCACCGAGCAGGGCCTGTCCGGCGGTGTGCATGAGCGTCTCGTCCAGCGCACGCCGCTCCCAGCTCAGGGTCTGCCGCTCGAGCGCCGGCCGCACTTCACGGTTGAGCAGTCGGTAGCGGTAGCGGCGCGCGCGCGCCGAGAAACGGGCATGGAAATCGTCGGCGACCGGAACACACCAGCGCACTGCGATTGAACGCGGCAGACGGGTGGTGGTGCCCAGCATCCAGGCGCGCGGATCGCGCACCACATCGGTATCGAAATGCACGACCTGGCATTGGCCGTGCACACCGGCATCGGTACGACCGGCACAGACCACCTGCAGCGGCGTGTCCGCCACCGAGGACAAGGCCTGTTCAAGGCTGGCCTGCACGCTGGGACCACCTTCGCCCAGGTTCTGCCAGCCCCTGAAATCGCTGCCGTCATACTCGACGCCAAGCGCGTAACGCATGTGCTACCTCGAAGTTGCGGAGGGGGTGACGCTCAGGCCGGGTCGCGTTCGGACCAGACCGCCAGTTCATTGCCACCGGGCTCGACGAACTGGAAGCGGCTGCCGCCGGGGAAAGAGAACACCGGGCGCACGATCGCGCCGCCGGCATCACGCACGGCCGCTTCGACCGGCGCCAGCTGATCGGCATACAGCACCAGCAGCGGTGCGCCACCGTCCGTGGCCCGCTGTGGCTGGCCGCGGAAGAAACCGCCCTGCAGGCGGCCGTCGTCGAAGGCGGTGTAATCGCTGCCGTAGTCGACGAATGACCAGCCAAACACCTTCTCGAAGAAAGCACGGCTGGCGGCCGGATCGCTGGAAGCGAATTCAACGTAATCGATGCGGCGCTCGCGGCTCATGGCACAGTCCTTGTCGGCAGGTTCGGTCACGGCAGGCGGGCCAGCAGTTCCCGGGCCTGTGCCTGGCTGTGCAGGTCGCCGCCTTCGGCGACTTCCAGCAGCAGGGTACGCGCGGTCTGTGCGTCACCCAGGTCGAGATAGGCGATGGCCAGTTCCAGGCGCTCCTGGCCAGCACGCGGTGACCAGCCAGCATCGTTGGTGGGTGCGCCATCCGTCGTAGCGACGTCATCAGTGTGCGCGTTGTCGATGCGGTCATGGTGGACGCGGTCGACCACGGCCTCGACCTCATGCGACTCCGCCGGCAGGTCAAATACGCCACGGAACTGCGGCTGTTGTTCGGCGTGCAGCGCATAGTCCGGCACACCGACGTCGGCAGCGGCTTCCTGCACCGCCGGTTCGTCAGGGTGCTGTTCGACGACAAGCCCGTCGTCATGTCCGGACGCTGGCTCGTCCCAGCGCGGCTGTTCGGTCACTGCCGCAGGCAGCTCCACCACATCCTCTGCGCGCAGCGTCCCGACCTGCCAGTCGGCCTGCACTGCGTGATCGGCCGTCGGCTCGGCATGCGACGGGTCATGCGTTTCGAGCTCGGTTTCGGTTGCCCAAGCTGGCATCGCCGGCTCCTGGCGGCCCCCTTCGGCAACCACCGACGACCATGAAGACTGCTCGGCCAGGGTATCCAGCGCGGCTCCAGCCGGAACCGCCGCAGCAAGCCCGGTGGCATCGTCTTCTTCACGCAACGGCGGCAATGGCGACGGCTTGCGACGGCGCAGCAGCCACGCCGCAGCGGCCGCCAGCAGCAGCACCGGCAGGCCCAGCCAGTACCATGGCGTTGCTGCGTCGCGGGCACCGGGGGCCTGCGCGAGGCGTTGCTGCGCGGCGGCCAGATCGTTGTCCTTCATGGCAATCAGCGACTGCTGCTGCTGCTTCAGCGCTTCCAGGTCGGCCACGCGCTGCTTGAGCTCGCCGATCTCGGCATCGCGGGTGGCGATGTCCTCACGCGCCTGGCGCAGTTGTTCGTTGCCCAGCATGTCACCCTCGCTGCCGGCAGCGGTGCCGGTGGTTGTGCCCGCACGCGCGGCGTCGGACGCCAGCGCCGGAGCGATCTCAAGTCGTGCCCCGTTGGCCGCAGCCGGGGAGGAATCGGTGGCCGCGACCGCCTTGGCGACCGGGGCGACCGTGCCCGCGGGTTGCGGCACGGTACGCGCCTGCCGCCATTGCGCGGCGTGCTCGCGCACCAGCGCAGCGGCCTCGGCGGCATCGACGGCTGCCAGCGCATCACTGCCCGGCATGCGCAGCACCGCGCCCTGCTTGAGCAGGTTCACGTTGCCCCGGATGAAGGCTTCGGGATTGGCGCGCAGCAGGGCGATCATCGCGCGGTCGCGGCTGATCTGGTTGCCACGTGCCACCGCGCCGGCGATCTGCGACAGGGTCTGCCCGCGCTGCACGGTGACGCTGCCATCGGCTGACGGCGCGGCAACAGGTGTGGCTGCTGTACGCGGGCGAGCCGGCACCGGCGCAGCGGTGGATGCACGCACGGGCGCTGGCACGCTTGCCGTTTCGGCTGCTGCAGGCTCAGGCGCCGCGTCGCGCGTGATGGTGTTGGACAGGGTGCCTGCAGGAGCAACGATCTCCGGTTCGGCCACGGCCAGCGCACTGGACGGTGCATCGACCAGCGCACTGGACGGTGCATCGACCAGCGCCGAGTACTTGCGCACCAGCCGGCCCTGGCCCCAGTCGGCCTCGATCAGGAAGCTCAGCGACGGGGTCTCGACCGGTGCCTGCGAGGTCACCCGCACCACAGCCCTGCCCTGTGCATTGCGGGTCAGTTCGAACTGCAGCTCGCTGACCAGCCCGGTTGGCCGTTGCAGGCCTACGCGTTCGAAGGTGACCGGTGAGGCCAGCGCCACGCGCAGGTTTTCCAGTTCGGACGGGTCGGCCGAGACCACCGGGATTTCTGCCAGCAGTGGCTGGCCCGGCTTGGACAGGACACGGATGTCACCCAAGCCCAGGGCAAGCGCCGAACTGCTGGCCAGGGCCAGCAGCGCGGCGGAAAGATAGCTGAGCGGGCGCTTTGCGCCCTTGGCCCGTTTATTCATGGGCGACACTATAAAGCGTGCGGACCGGAGTCCGCACCCACCGGAAAGACCCTTGAGGTAGTGCCGGCCGCTGGCCGGCAATCCCTTCAGCTGGTGGATCAGGGCAATGCCGGCCAGCGGCCGGCACTACCGGTGAGGCAACCGATGTGATCAGCGCTGTTCGGCAGCGACCAGCTCGGCCAGCTGCACGGCGTTCAGGGCCGCGCCCTTGCGCACGTTGTCCGACACGATCCACAGGTTCAGGCCGCGCGGATGCGACAGGTCCTCACGGATGCGGCCGACGTACACCGCGTCGGTGCCCGACGCATGCGTGACCGGAGTCGGGTAGCCGCCAGCCTCGTGGCGATCGACCACTTCGATGCCCGGCGACTGCTCCAGCAGCGCGCGTGCTTCGGCGACGGTCACCTTGTCACGGGTTTCGATCGCTACCGACTCGGAGTGACCATAGAACACCGGCACGCGCACTGCAGTCGGGTTCACCAGGATGCTGTCGTCGCCGAGGATCTTGCGGGTTTCCCAGACCAGCTTCATTTCTTCCTTGGTGAAGCCGTTGTCCTGGAAGTCGTCGATGTGCGGGATCAGGTTGAAGGCGATCTGCACCGGGAAGCGCTGCGGATCGATTTCCTGGAAGCTCAGCAGCTGGCCGGTCTGCTTGCCCAGTTCTTCCAGTGCCGAACGGCCACCGCCGGATACCGACTGGTAGGTGGACACGTTGATGCGCTCGATGCCGTACTTGCGGTGCAGCGGCGCCAACGCCACCAGCATCTGCATGGTCGAGCAGTTCGGGTTGGCGATGATGCCGCGCGGACGGTTGGCGACCTGCTCTGGATTGACCTCGGACACCACCAGCGGCACGTCATCGTCGTAACGGAAGGCAGAGGAATTGTCGATCACCACCGCACCGGCGGCGGCGAACTTCGGCGCGTATTCCTTGGACACGCTGCCACCGGCCGAGAACAGGGCGATCTCGACGCCGCTCGGGTCGAAGGTTGCCAGGTCCTGGACCTTGACCTTCTGGCCGTTGAACTCGATCTCGCCGCCGGCCGAACGCTCGGAGGCCAGGACGCTCAGGGTTCCGACCGGGAAATCGCGCTCGGCCAGGATGGCCAGCATGGTCTCGCCGACCGCACCGGTGGCGCCGACGATGGCGACGTGGAAGCTGCGTTGTGCATTGCTCATGGGGGAAACTCTCACGAAAACAGGGATGGGGAAAAATCACGCACGACAGCTGGGTTCGGGGAACCTCCTCAAGCGGCACGCACGGAGGCTCCCTATCGTTTCCCGGTTTTTTTGCCCAGCGTCACGCGCGCGGCTATTGCCGCGTCAGCGTTGATCGCGCTTGGCATGCGCGATGGGGCGCCGTCCAGGCCAAGCCCGGCGAGCAGATTATCCACCGCCAGCTGTACCATCGCCGTGCGCGTGGCCAGCGAGGCACTGCCGATATGCGGGGTCAGCACCACGTTGCGCAGCGCCAGCAGTTCCGGACGCACCGTCGGCTCGCCTTCGTACACATCCAGCCCGGCAGCGGCGAGGCGGCCATTGGCCAGTGCGTCGGCCAGTGCCAGTTCGTCGACGATGCCGCCGCGGGCGATGTTCACCAGCGTGGCCGTCGACTTCATCTTCGCCAGTGCAGCTGCATCGATGATGTGATGCGAGGACGGCGAATAAGGCAGCACCGTGATCAGGTGATCGGCCTGCGCCAGCAGCGTATCCAGATCCACATACGAAGCGCCGACAGCGGCCTCGGTGTCGGCCGGCAGGCGCGAACGGTTGTGGTAAAGCACCTTCATGCCAAAACCGTGCGCACCGCGGCGGGCGATGCCCTGGCCGATGCGGCCCATGCCAAGGATGCCCAGCGTGCTGCCGTGGATGTCGGCGCCAAGCATGGTCTGGAACGACCACTGGCCCCACTGCCCCTCGCGCAACCAACGTTCGGATTCGGTGATCCGGCGCGCGGTGGCCATCAGCAGCGCAAAGCCGAGATCGGCGGTGGTTTCGGTGAGGACGTCGGGGGTGTTGCTGGCGAGGATGCCGGCCGCGCTGAGCGCGTCGACGTCCAGGTTGTTGTAGCCGACACCGACATTGGCGATCACCTGCAGCTGCGCGGCATCGGCCAGCTGGGCCGCGCCGATGCGCTCGTTGAGGGTGATGATCGCGCCGTCGGCGCTGGCCAGTTGTTCGGCGATCTGCTCAGGCGACCACGCGGTGACGGTGTCGGTGCTGCGCAGCTGCACGCGATCGCGCAGCGGCGCGATGGCCGCGTCGATCAGCGGCTGGCTCACCCATACCGTCGGCCGCGTGTCAGCCATCGAGCTGACCAGGAATACGCGGGGTGACGGTGCCGACGTCGCCGCACTGCGCACGGTGGCGCAGAGCCTGGTCCATCAGCACCATCGCCACCATCGCCTCGGCGATCGGCGTGGCGCGAATGCCAACGCAGGGATCATGGCGACCGGTGGTGACCACCTCGACCACGTTGCCGGATGTATCCAGCGACGGGCCGGGCAGGCGCAGGCTGGAGGTCGGCTTGAGCACGATCGAGGCGACCACCGGCTGGCCGGTGGAAATGCCGCCGAGAATGCCGCCAGCGTGGTTGCTGGCAAACCCCTGAGGGGTCAGCAGGTCACGGTGTTCGGTGCCCTTCTGCACGGCGCTGGCGAAACCGTCGCCGATCTCCACGCCCTTGACCGCATTGATGCTCATCAACGCGGCGGCCAGGTCACCGTCGAGCTTGCCGTAGATCGGCTCGCCCCAGCCGGGCGGCACGTTGTCGGCGACCACGTCCACGCACGCGCCGACCGAATCACCGGACTTGCGCAGCGCATCCATGTACGCCTCCAGCTCCGGCACCTGTGCGGCATGCGGCCAGAAGAACGGGTTGTCTTCCACCGCCGACCAGTCGAAACCGGCCGGGGTGATCTCGCCCAGCTGCGACAGGTAGCCGCGCACGGTGACGCCGAAGCGCTCGGCCAGCCACTTCTTGGCGACCACGCCGGCGGCCACGCGCATGGTGGTCTCGCGCGCCGAGGAACGGCCGCCGCCACGCGGGTCACGGATGCCGTACTTGTGCCAGTAGCTGTAGTCGGCATGGCCCGGGCGGAACTGCTGGCCGATGTTGGCGTAATCCTTGCTGCGCTGGTCGGTGTTGCGGATCAGCAGTGCGATCGGGGTGCCGGTGGTCAGCCCTTCGTACACGCCGGACAGGATCTCGACCTCATCGGCCTCACGGCGCGCCGAGGTGTGCCGGCTCTTGCCGGTGGCGCGGCGCTGCAGGTCGTGGGCGAATTCGGCCGCGTCCAGCGCCAGCCCCGGCGGGCAGCCATCGATCACGCAGCCGATGGCCGGCCCGTGCGATTCGCCGAACGTGGTGACGGTGAACAGCTTGCCGAACGAATTGGAGCTCACGGGCGCTGCGCCGCCAGTTCGGTGATGCGCGCGCTGTGGGCGATCAGCTCGCGGCATTCGACCGCGAAGATGCCCATCTGGCCGACCTTGAACTCGATCCAGGCGAAATCCACTTCCGGCAGCAGCTTGATCAGGTGCTGCTCGGACTCGCCCACTTCACAGATCAGCAGGCCGTCTTCACTCAGGTGGAGCGGCGCGTCGCGCAGGATCTTCAGCACCAGGTCCAGGCCGTCGTCACCGGCACGCAGGCCCATGTCCGGCTCGTAGGAGTACTCCTGCGGCAGGGCATCGGTCTCGTCGTTGGTGACGTACGGCGGGTTGGTGACGATAAGGTCGTAGTGGCGGCCGGTCAGGCCGTTGAACAGGTCCGACTTGAGCAGGGTCACGTTGTGCGCCTGCAGGCGTTCCTTGTTCTCGGTGGCCAGCGAAAGTGCGTCGTCGCTGAGGTCCACGCCGTCCACTTCCCAGTTCGGGTAGTAGTGCCCCATGGCGATGGCGATGCAGCCCGAACCGGTGCACAGGTCCAGCGCGCGGCTGACATCGCGGCCAGCCAACCACGGCTCGAAGCCGCATTCGATCAGTTCGGCGATCGGCGAGCGCGGCACCAGGGCGCGCGTATCGCTCTTGAAGCTCAAGCCAGCGAACCAGGCTTCACCGGTCAGGTAAGCGGCCGGGATGCGCTCGTCGATACGGCGCTGGAAGAGTTCCAGCACGCGCACCTTCTCCTCCTGCAGCAGACGCGCTTGGCCGTAGGCCGGGCCCAGATCGTGCGGCAGGTGCAGGCTGTGCAGCACCAGCTGGGTCGCTTCATCCAGCGCGTTGTCGTAGCTGTGGCCGAAGGTCAGCCCGGCAGCGTTGAAACGGCTGGTGCCGTAGCGGATCAGATCGATGATCGTGTGGAGTTCGGCGGCCGTTTCAGCGGTCATGGCGGTACTGCGGGCAAAGTGGCCCCCGATTATAGGGGCTGGCGCCCGTGGCGGCATCCGTTGCGGCGGAAACGATCGGGCCACAGCCGGTATGATGGAGCCCACTTCGCGCGGGGGCTCCCATGTTCAATCGCAACGCCGGCATCATCCTGCTGGTCGCCCTGGCGGCGGGCCTTGGCCTGCTGGCCGCGCAGCAGGTGTTCGCGCCGAAGCCTCCGGCCAATGCAGCGGCCACCGAAGCGATCACCCTGTACCCGCAGGCCCGCGAACTGCCCGACTTCAACCTGGCCCAGTCCGACGGCACCCGCCTGATTCCGGGCGAGCTGAAGGGCCACTGGACCCTGGTGTTCCTGGGCTTCACCTTCTGCCCGGACGTCTGCCCGACCACCCTGGCCGAGCTGGCCGGCGCCCAGAACCAGTGGGAGGCCCTGCCCGACAGCCTGCGCCCGCGCGTGCTGTTCGTCTCGGTCGACCCCGACCGCGACAGCGCCACCCGCCTCGGCGAATACGTGCACGGCTTCCACAAGGACACCCTGGCCGCGACTGCCGATGTGCCCTCGCTGGAGCGCTTTGCCACCTCGTTGGGCTTCGTGTTCCAGAAGGTGCCGGGCAAGCACTTCGACGAAAATCCCGAGGACTATACCGTCGAGCACTCGGCCAGCCTGGCCGTGCTCGACCCGCAGGGCCGCCTCGCCGGCCTGGTGCGGCCCCCGTTCAACGCGCCGGCGATTGCCCGCGACCTGCAGAAGCTGACCGAGAAAACCGCCCCATGAGTCTCACCACCGCCCTGACGTACGCCCTGCCCCACCGCCTGCTGTCCTCGATGGCGCGTTCGCTGGCGTACTCGGACGATCCGCGCGTGTCGCGCTGGTTGATCGACACGGTCACCCGCAAGTTCAATGTCAACCTGGATGAAGCGGCCAATCCGGACCCGCGCAGCTATGCGACCTTCAACCAGTTCTTCACCCGTGCACTGAAGCCGGGCGCGCGCGTGGCCGATGCCGATCCGCGCAACCTGGTGATGCCGGCCGACGGCCGCATCAGCCAGCTCGGCAGGGTCGAGGCCGGTCGCATCTTCCAGGCCAAGGGCCAGTCGTTCA
Organism: Stenotrophomonas maltophilia; assembly: GCF_004920835.1. GTDB lineage: Bacteria > Pseudomonadota > Gammaproteobacteria > Xanthomonadales > Xanthomonadaceae > Stenotrophomonas > Stenotrophomonas maltophilia_AQ. The sequence continues at coordinate 79,853 of NZ_QFHO01000014.1, read as the reverse complement.
CCGCCGCCGAACTGCTGGGCAGTGACGAGGATGCCAAGCCGTACAACGACGGCCTGTACGCCACCGTGTACCTGTCGCCGCGCGACTACCATCGCGTGCACATGCCGTGGACCGGCACCCTGCGAGAAACCGTGCACGTGCCCGGCCGCCTGTTCAGCGTCGGCCCGGCCGCCGTCAACGGCGTGCCGCGCCTGTTCGCGCGCAACGAGCGCCTGGTCTGCCATTTCGACACCAGCTTCGGCCCGATGGTCAGCGTGATGGTCGGTGCGCTGCTGGTGTCCGGCGTGGAAACCGTGTGGAGCGGCGAAGAAATTCCGGCCTACGGTGACCGCATCACCCGCAAGGACTACCGCGGCCAGGGCATCCAGCTGGAGCGCTTCGCCGAGATGGCGCGCTTCAACTACGGCTCGACCGTGATCGTGCTGCTGCCGCCGGGCGTGGCCGAGTTTGCCCCGCAGCTGGGTGCCGAAAGCCCGGTGCAGCTGGGCCAGGCCCTGGCGAAGCTGCGCTGAGGCTTCCGTTAGTGCCGGCCGCTGGCCGGCATCTCCGTTGATCCAACGCGTCGAGCATTGCCGGCCAGCGGCCGGCACTACTGGTACGCGCGTTACTGCAGGGCCGGTGCAGGGCCGACGTCCATGCCGTCGTAGTCTTCCACACCCTTTTCCGCAGCCAACGCCGCGAACTCCTGGTTGCGGCGGTCCAGCGACGCTTCGTCGTGGATCTCCACGCGCTCCACATGCAGCACATGGAACGGTGCACCGCCCTCTTCCGGCTCCTGTTCGAACAGTTCGACGAAGCTGTAGCCCTGCGCCTGCAGATGATCCGCCAGTGCCTGCAGCGGCTCGGCGCTGGAATGGACGAAGAAGTACCCCCACAGCAACGGGCCGTTGATGTCCCAGTCGGTGTTTTCGCGGAGGTTGGCGAACAGGTTGCGGGTGTCTTCGAGGTCCATGCAGGTTCCAGGGGTCGTGGGGGATTACTTGTCGCAGCCCTGCAGCTTCAGCGTCTGGCCGTGGCGCAGGCTGTAGGCCGGGGCTTTCAGGCCGTTGGCGCGGGCCAGGGTCGGCACATCGCACTGGAACTTCGCGGCGATGGCGCCGAGGGTTTCGCCCTTGCCCACCTTGTGGCTGCGCACCGGCTTCGGCCGCGCAGCCGGACGTGGCGTGGCCACCGGCGCTACGGGCGTGGTCGGCACGCTGGTGGATGCGGCCGCATCGGCCACCGGCACCACCCCACCCACGGCCACGCTGCCGGTGTAGCTGGCGGCGGTCGGGCGCACGATCGCTGCATTCAGATCGGCGGTGATCAGGGTGCGGGCGAGGTCGGCACGCGGACCGCTGACGCAGTTGCGCTGGTACAGGCCGGCAATGCGGGTAGTGGCGTTGATCAGCGTGCCGGCCGGAATCCAGCCATCAGCCTCATAGCGCGGGTTGAGATTGCGCAGCGCGCGCATGTAACCATCGCGGGTGCCATGGCTGCCCAGGCAGATGGTCAGTTCATAGATCGTGGTGGATCGCGCCAGGCGGATGGTGGCCGGCTGCGCGCTGATCTTCGGGAACTCCACGCCGTACTGCTGCGGGTGCAGGAAGATCCACGCCGCGGCGATCACCATCGGCACGTAGTCCTTGGTTTCGCCCGGGAACTGGTTGTAGACGCTGTCCACCCAGAAGCTCTGCCCCGGGTACTGCTTGTAGACGCGCGCTGCGCGGCCTTCGCCGCCGTTGTAGCCGGCCAGCGACAGTTCAACGTTGTTGTTGAGCTCGCGCATGCGCTCGTTGAGGTAGGTGGCACTGGCTTCTGCGGCACTGCGTGCATCGAAGCGGGTGTCGAAACCGGTGCCATCCGGGCCCAGGCCGAAGCGGCGGCCAGTGGCCGGCATGAACTGCATCAGGCCGGCGGCACCGGCACGCGAAGAGGCATGTACGCGGCCATTGGATTCCTTGGCCATGATGCCGAACAGCAATGCCTCGGGCAGACCGCGCTTTTCCCACTCCGGCCACATAACCGCGCGCAGGTTCTGGTAGTTCTCGTAGGTGGTCATCAGCGCCGGGCGCATGTCGGTCAGCCAGCGGCGGATACCGGCCTGTACCGCCGGGTTGTACTCCACCATGCTGTCGAAGGCGTGCCGCTTGTCGTTCAGCAGCGCAGCGGCGCGGGCCGCCTCGGGCACGTCGGCGGTGAGCGGGCCGATATGGTCTGGGTCGGCTTCCAGGCGGTCGCCACTTTCATCGGCCACGTCATCGCTGGCAGCTGCATCGGCATCGTGCTTGAGCAGGCGCTTGTAGCTGGCCAGCAGGGTGCCCATCTGGCAGCCCTTCTGCTTCACGCAGTCGTTGAGGACATCTTCCATGTCCTCCAGCGCGGCATCGGCCTCGTTGCTGCCCTTGGGGTCGGCATTGGCGACCAGCAGCAGGGCATCGCTGTAGCGCTTCTCGGCGGCGGTCATGCGCTGCTGCAGCGCATCCACCTTCACCTTGTCCCGGGCCGAGACCCGCTGTGCATGGGCATCGGGTGCCAGGGAAACCAGGCCGGCAAGGGCCAGCAGCGGCCAACCGCGGGAAATCAGGACAGGAACGGGCATTGATGGCACTGTGTGCGAAACAGGCAGGCAGAGTAGCGGCGCCGCCAAGGTCCGGGCAAGCGGACCTTCGGACCGTCACCGCCGGCGGTTAACATTGGGCTATTCACCACAAGGGCTGGACCATGGATCCGATTCTGCTCGGCAAAGGCATCACCGACGATGTTGCCGTCACCCTGCTGCCGAAACTGGGCAACCGCCACGGCCTGGTTGCCGGCGCCACCGGTACCGGCAAGACCGTGACCCTGATGACCCTGGCCGAGGGCTTCTCGCGGCTGGGCGTGCCGGTGTTCCTGGCCGATGTGAAGGGCGATGTATCCGGCCTGGCCGTGCCCGGCACCGGCGCCGAGAACCTGCTCGCGCGCGCCGCCGAGATCGGCGTAGCCGACTATGCGCCAGCGGCAAGCCCTACCATTTTCTGGGACCTGTACGGCAAGCTCGGCCACCCGGTGCGCACCACCGTCAGCGAAATGGGCCCGACCCTGCTGTCGCGCATCCTCGAGTTGAACGACACCCAGGCCGGCGTGCTCGACATCGTGTTCAAGCTGGCCGACGACCGCGGCCTGCTGCTGCTGGACATGGACGATCTGCGCGCCTTGCTCGGACTGGTTGCCGAGGAACGCAAGGACATCTCCACCGAGTACGGCCTGGTCAGCGCACAGTCGATCGCTGCCATCCAGCGTTCGGTGCTGCGCCTGGCGCAGGACGGCGGCGAGAACTTCTTCGGCGAACCCGCGCTGGAACTGGCCGACGTCATGCGGGTCAATCACGACGGCCGCGGCGTGATCGGCATCCTGGCCGCCGACCAGCTGGTGCTCAAGCCCAAGCTGTACTCCACCTTCCTGCTGTGGCTGCTGTCGGAGCTGTTCGAGCAGTTGCCGGAAGTGGGCGACCTGGACAAGCCGAAGCTGGTCTTCATCTTCGACGAGGCCCACCTGTTGTTCGACGATGCACCCGCCTCGCTGGTGCAGCGCATCGAGCAGGTGGTGCGGTTGATCCGCTCCAAGGGCGTGGGCGTGTATTTCTGCTCGCAGTTCCCGGACGACGTGCCGGGCAACATCCTCGGCCAGCTGGGCAACCGCGTGCAGCATGCACTGCGCGCGTTCACCCCGCGCGACCAGAAGGCGGTCAAGACCGCCGCCGAAACCTTCGTGCCCAATCCGAAACTGGATGTGGTGAAGGTACTGAGCCAGCTCGGCACTGGCGAAGCGCTGGTTTCCACGCTGCAGGACAAGGGCGTGCCGATGCCGGTACAGCAGACGATGATCGCACCGCCGCGCTGCCGGATGGGGCCGATCACCGAGGCCGAGCGCGCCCAGGTGCGTGCCGGCAGCCCGGTCGGTACCCGTTACGACACGGCGATCAACCGCGAATCGGCTGCCGAACTGTTGGCACAACGTGCGCAGAAGGCGGTTGAGAAAGCAGAGGCTCCCGCTGCCCGCAGCCGTGAGCAGGACGAGGCGCAGGAAGGTGGCTTCGGCCAGTCGATCAAGGACGCGATCTTCGGCACCAAGCGCCGCCAGGGCATGATCGAGACCATGGCCAAGCAGACCACGCGCACGGTCGGCACCAAGCTGGGCAACCAGATCGTGCGCGGCATCCTGGGTGGCATTTTCGGCGGCAAACGCTAGCTGCCCCTGCTGGGGTCAGAGCCCTTTCCCGTGGAAAGGGATCCGACCCCACGCCTCCATCGCTCCCCTGAAAAGAAATCGCACCATATGTCGCGTTGGCGTCCCCCTGCAGAAAAGAGCACCGCACTGATCACCGCCTCCGGCCATGCACGGTTGAAGGCTGAACTGGATGAGCTGTGGCGTGTGCGGCGCCCCGAAGTGGTGAAAGCACTGGCCGCGGCGGCTGCAGAAGGCGACCGTTCGGAAAACGCCGAGTACACCTACCGCAAGAAGCAGCTGGGCGAGATCGACCGTCGCGTTCGCTACCTGACCAAGCGGCTGGAGTCGCTGCGGGTGGTCGATACCACGCCGACCGATCCGCAGGCGGTGTTCTTCGGTGCGTGGGTGGAACTGGAGAACGTGGACAGCGGGCAGACCAGCCGCTACCGCATCGTCGGCCCGGACGAGACCGATGCGGGATTGGGCTGGATCAGCATCGACTCACCGCTGGCGCGTGCGCTGCTGAAGAAACGGCTGGATGATGAATTCTCGGTGGAGCTGCCGAGCGGGCCGCATACTTTTGCGGTGATCGGCGTGGACTACGAGCCCCTGTAGAGTCGACTATCGCGCGCAGCGCGGGGTTTTCGCGGTGCTGCAGGAAGAGCAGTCGACTAACAGTCGACTCTACCGCCAGGCAACGGCGCCGGATACGCGCGGCCGGCACGCAGCGGGCGGAAATAGTCGGCATCTGCGTAGAAGGCAGCATCCTGCACCTCGTACCAGCCGGGAATGCCAGCCAGCGGCAGGGGCCGCAGTTGCAAGGGATCCGTCAGTACCCCGCCCACGGTGATGGCCCGTGCGACGGCATCGACACACTCCGCGTCGGCATCACCCTGCACCACCACGCACTTGCCCACCAGCCTGCGTCCAGGCAGCACCGCCTGCTCCATCAATGCATGGCCGAATACCGCAGCGATGGCGATGTCGCCGCTCTGCCAGTGCGCAGGTTCGAACAACGCGCGCCAGTCGTGCGCATCCCACGCAGCCAGCAACGCGTGATTGCGCACGCGCACGATCACGCCGGTTTCGTCGAACTGGGTCAGCGCGGCCTGCGCGCGGTTGCGCTGGCCCGGCGGCATGGACTCGATATGCATGCACTGCCGCGCATTGAGTGCATGTTTGAGTTGCCGATAGCGTGCCCACACCAGCGCATTGAACAGGTCGTGCCAATTGTCGGCACGGGTCGCGAGGCGCCCCTGTGCGATGCGCACTTCGTAGTGCAGGCCGTCGGCCAGCAGCGTGGCATCCTGCTCGACCAGGTGCAGTCCCGGCAGCCCCAGCCGCACATCCAGATCGGCGATGGCTGGCCATTCGCGGCCAGCCAGCAGGTCATGGAAGTCCTTCAACCCCGCAAACACCGGGTGCTCGAATACAGTGGCGTCGACCGCCGCACGCGGCGGCGGCACGAAGCGACGGACACCGCTGCCGTCACCGGCGGCGGTCGTCGCTGCGGTCACAGCATCTTGAGATCGAATGCCGGGCGGGTGGCGGCCGGCAGCGCGTCACCGTACAGGTCGTGCTCGTCGCTCTCGGTGATTTCCACGTCGACGAACTCACCCACGCGCAGCGGCACCTGATCGGCGTTCTGGATATGCACCAGGCCGTCGATCTCCGGGGCATCGGCCTTGGAGCGGGCCACGGCGATATCGCCTTCGATGGCGTCGACCAGGCACTGCTGCACGGTGCCGATCTTGGCTTCCAGTCGTGCGGCGGAAATCTGCGCCTGCTTTTCCATGAATCGGGCCAGGCGCTCCTGCTTCACTTCTTCCGGCACTGCATCGGGCAGGTCATTGGCGGTGGCACCTTCGACCGGCGAGTAGGCGAACGCACCGACGCGGTCCAGCTGCGCTTCGTCCAGGAACGACAGCAGCTCTTCGAATTCGGCTTCGGTCTCGCCCGGGAAGCCGACGATGAAGGTGGAGCGCACGGTGATGTCCGGCGCGATGCGGCGCCAGTTCTGCACGCGCTCCAGGGTCTTTTCGACCGCGCCGGGGCGCTTCATCAGACGCAGGATGCGCGGGCTGGCGTGCTGGAACGGGATGTCCAGGTACGGCAGGATGCGGTTCTCGGCCATCAGCGGCACCACCTCGTCCACGTGCGGGTACGGGTAGACGTAGTGCATGCGCACCCACGCATCCAGCTCGGACAGGCCTTCGCACAGTGCCTTCAGGCGGGTCTGGTAGGCCTTGTCGCGCCACATCTTCTCGGCGTACTTCACGTCCACGCCGTAGGCAGAGGTGTCCTGCGACACCACCAGCAACTCACGCACGCCGCCGCGCACCAGGCGCTCGGCTTCACGCAGCACCTCATCAACCGGGCGCGAGACCAGCTTGCCGCGCATCGACGGAATGATGCAGAAGCTGCACTTGTGGTTGCAGCCTTCGGAAATCTTCAGGTACGCGTAATGCCGCGGGGTCAGCTTGATGCCGTAGTCAGGCACCAGATCCACGAACGGGTCGTGCTTGGGCGGCAGCGCTTCGTGCACGGCCTCCATCACGCTCTGGTAGTCCTGCGGGCCGGACACCGCCAGCACGTTCGGATAGGCCTCGCGGATCTGTTCCGGGCGCTTGCCCAGGCAGCCGGTGACGATCACCTTGCCGTTCTGGTTCATCGCCTCGCCGATGGCGTCCAGCGATTCGGTCACCGCCGAATCGATGAAGCCACAGGTGTTGACCACCACCACGTCGGCCGAATCGTAGGACGGGACGATGTCGTATCCCTCGGACCGCAACTGGGTAAGGATGCGCTCGGAATCGACAAGGGCCTTCGGGCAGCCAAGGCTGACGAAGCCGACTTTGGGGTTCAGCTGGGACATGGAATCGCGGGACTCTGGGGGCCTGGGCCCCTGCCGTCGTGGCAGGGGTTCCTGGGGGCCGGGGCCTGAAAGGGCGCCAGTATACCGGGGTTGGCGGCCGCGCTCTGAATGGCCAGCCGCCTGATCACGCACAGCCGCTGACACCGCGCTAACCCGCGCAGCACCGACAATGCAGTCCGGTTCCCCACAACGAGGTAGATGACGATGGCCGAGTGGATCACCCTGGATACGCATCATGGCCCTGTCCGCGCCTGGCAGGCCCTGCCCGAGGGCACCCCGCGCGGCGGGCTGGTGGTGGTGCAGGAAATCTTCGGCGCCAACCCGCACATCCGCAGCGTGGCCGAGCGCTTTGCCGCCGAAGGCTATGCGGTGCTGGCGCCGTCGTTCTTCGACCTGGTCGATGGCGCTGATGCCGATCCGGACGCCCTGCCCTACGACGCCGACGGCGTGAAGCAGGGCCTGGAGCGGGTGACCGCTCTGGGCATGGAGAAGGCACTGGAGGTGGTCCGTGCCGCAGCGACCCGGCTGGCCCCTTACGGCAAGGTCGGCACGGTCGGTTACTGCTGGGGCGGCAGCGTCGCCCTGCTGTCCGCACTGCGCCTGGGCCTGCCTTCGGTCAGCTACTACGGTGCTCGCAACGTCCAGTTCCTCGATGAGACGCCAAAAGCCCCGGTGATTTTCCACTTCGGCGCCCAGGACAAGAGCATCCCGCCGGACGCCATCCAGGCCCATCGCCAGAAGCTGCCGCAGATGGCCACCTACGTCTATCCGGCCGATCACGCCTTCAACCGGGAGGTCGGACATGCGTATGATCCAGACAGCGCCACCCTGGCGCTGCAACGCACCCTGGACTTCTTCTCGGAGCATCTTGGATGAGCGATTTCGAACTCGATTCACGCCTGGCCACCGATAGCGTGCTGGTGGCGGAAGGACCGTTGTCGCAAGTGCGGCTGATGAACGACGAACGATTCCCCTGGCTGGTGCTGGTACCGCGCCTGGCCGGGGTGACCGAGTGGATCGAGCTGGACGGCGAGCAGCAGGACAAGCTGCGCACCGAGCTCAACCGCGCCTGCAAGGCCCTGCACGGTTCCGACGGGGTGGAGAAGATCAATATCGGCGCGCTGGGCAACATCGTGCGCCAGCTGCACTTCCACGTGATCGGCCGCCACGACGGCGATCCGGCCTGGCCGGGACCGGTCTGGGGCAGCGGCCCGGCGCACCGCTACGAGCCGGCAGCGCTGGACCAGCATGTCGCCTACTGGAAGGAACGGCTAGGATATCCGGCCCAGTCCTGAGCCGTTGCCGACCGATGCGATTCAACCTCGTTGCCGCCGTCCTGCTGATCCTGGTCGGGCTGTTCATGCTCGCCAGCAACCTGGGCTGGACCCACCTGAACCTGTCCAAGCTGCTGCTGACCTGGTGGCCGGTGGCGCTGGTCGGCGTCGGTATCGCGATGCTGTTCGGTCGCGGGAAATAAGGTAGCGCCGGGCCCTGCCCGGCGAAAGCAGCGCGCAGCCCCACAAACGGAAACGCCGGGCATGGCCCGGCGCTACCGATACGCGCTGACGCAGGCAGTCAGGTACGCGGCAAGGTCACGCCGGTCTGGCCCTGGTACTTGCCACCACGATCGCGGTACGACGTTTCGCAGACGTCATCGGCTGCGGCCTGGAAGAACAGCATCTGCGCCACGCCTTCGTTGGCGTAGATGCGCGCCGGCAGCGGCGTGGTGTTGCTGAATTCCAGGGTCACGTGGCCTTCCCATTCCGGCTCCAGCGGGGTCACGTTGACGATGATGCCGCAGCGCGCGTAGGTGCTCTTGCCCAGGCACACCACCAGGGTGTCGCGCGGAATGCGGAAGTACTCGACCGTGCGTGCCAGCGCGAAGCTGTTCGGCGGAATGATGCACTCGTCACCGACGATGTCGACGAAGCTGCCCGGATCGAAATGCTTGGGATCGACGATCGTCGAGTTGATGTTGGTGAACACCTTGAACTCGCGCGAGCAGCGCACGTCATAGCCGTAGCTGGAGGTGCCGTAGCTGACGATGCGCTCGCCGTTGGCCTGCTTGACCTGCCCGGCCTCGAACGGCTCGATCATGCCGTGCTGCTCGGACATGCGGCGGATCCAACGGTCACTCTTGATGCTCATGCTTTGTCCTGGGGAATACGAGGGGGCGCGAGGATTCTAGCAGGGGGCCGGGCATCGTCGCCGGCCCCTGCCCCGTCCCTTACAGCAGCGACGACAGGATCGGGATCGAGGCGCGCGGGCGCTTGCCCACTTCCTCGATCAGGCGCTGTGCGGCATGACGATAGGCCTGCGCCGGTACCGAGTCCGGCTGGGCGACGGTGATGGGCGTCCCGGCATCGCCCTGCTCGCGGATGCCGATCTGCAGCGGCAGCGAACCCAGCAGCGGCACGCCGTACTGCGCGGCCATGCGCTCGCCACCGCCCTCCCCGAACAGGTGCTCGACATGGCCGCAGTTGCTGCAGGTATGCACTGCCATGTTCTCGACGATGCCCAGCACCGGCACCTCGACCTTCTCGAACATCTTCAGCGCCTTCTTCGCATCCAGGGTGGCGATGTCCTGCGGCGTGGTGACGATCACCGCCCCGGCCAACGGGATCTTCTGGGTCAGGGTCAGCTGGATGTCACCGGTACCCGGCGGCAGATCGATCAGCAGGAAGTCCAGGTCGTCCCACAGGGTGTCGTTGAACAGCTGGGTCATCGCCGAGGTGGCCATCGGACCGCGCCAGATCATCGGCGTGTCCTCTTCGATCAGATAGCCGATCGACATGGTGTCCACGCCGAATGCGCGCAGTGGCTCGATGCTCTTGTTGTCGGGGCTTTCCGGGCGACCGGACAGGCCCAGCATGGCCGGCACGCTCGGGCCGTAGATGTCTGCATCGAGCACGCCGACGCGCGCGCCCAACTGTTGCAGCGCCACGGCCAGGTTGACCGACGTGGTCGACTTGCCGACACCGCCCTTGCCCGAGCCGACCGCGATCACGTTGCGGATGCGGGCATGCGGCGTCAGTCCCTTCTGGACCTGGCTGGCATGGGGACGGCGGGGAGAACTGTTCACAACGAGCACCGGCGGGGTCAGGGGTAATAACCCAACATCATACAAGCTGGACGCAACCTGACTGAAATTCAGGGTTGCTACAGATTCGTGCACAGATTGTTAAGTTCATGTTACGTTCGCAGAGCACTGTTTTGGGCTGCGAAGCTGGCTTTCCAGCGCGCACGATGGCGCATGCGCAGTGCCGATTTTGTTTTTGCTCTCCAATGGAACTACATGAAATACGTAAGCAACACCGCACGTCGCAATACGCTCGCCGTCGCCCTGATTTCCGCTCTGATGGCCGCCTCCCCGGCAATGGCCCAGGACAAGGCGACCAACCTGGACAAGATCACCGTCACAGGTTCGCTGATCCCGCAGACCCAGGTTGAAACCCAGACCCCGGTGATGTCCATCACCGCACAAGACATCCAGACCCGCGGCTTCAGCAGTGTTGCTGAAGTGCTGCAGCAGTCGTCGCTGACCACCGGCGGCCTGCAGGGCGGCCAGACCTCGGGTTCGTTCACCCAGGGCGCCGAGGCAGCCGGCATGTTCGGCCTGAATCCGGGCTACACCAAGTACCTGATCAACGGCCGCCCGATGCTCTCGTATCCGGCGCTGTACAACGGCAGCGAAACCTTCAACAACATCAGCGGCATTCCGATCGACATCGTCGAGCGCATCGAAGTGCTGCCGGGCGGCCAGTCCTCGCTGTACGGTTCGGACGCGATCGCCGGTGTGGTCAACATCATCCTGAAGGAGCGCATGGACGGCGGCACCATGACCCTCCGTGGCGGCACCTACACTGAAGGCGGTGGCAGCAACATCCGCTTCAGCGCTGCCAAGGGCATCAATGCCTTCGATGACCGCTTCCATGCACTGTTCAACGTGCAGATCGAGAATGGCAGCCCGATCTGGGGCTACCAGCGCGACATCACCCGCCAGAACAACCCGGTCGGCTACACCGCCCAGGTTCCGTCGAACGACTTCGCCGTCATCACCAACGCTGACAACAAGCTGCTGATGATGGACCCGAGCCGTTGCGCCAACGTGGCAGGGCTGTATGACGGCACCACCGTGGTCGGCCAGCGCCCGTCGGGCGAGTCCTGCGGTTCGGTGTACAGCGCCGGCTACAAGACCCTGAAGAACGGCAAGAACAGCGGCCAGTTCTACTCGTCGATGACCTTCGACGTGAACGACAACTTCCAGCTGTTCGCCGACGTGCTGTACAGCAAGGAAAAGACCGAGTTCACCTCCGGCTCCAGCGCCCTCTGGTGGGGCACCAAGTCGGTCATGGGCGGCTTCTACGACCAGGGCCTGGGCAAGGTCGTGAACCTGCAGCGTGCCTTCGCGCCGGAAGAAATCGGCCCGGGCCACTACAACAACATCATGAACTCCGACGAAAGCCGTGCCTACCAGGTCACCCTGGGCGGCAAGGGCATGGTCGGCGACTGGGACTACAGCGCCAGCTTCACCCGTGGCGAGTACCGCCTGGACCAGAACCGCTTCGTACGCTGGAAGGACAAGATCGAAGATTTCTTCGGCCAGACCGTGCTGGGCCCGCGCCTGGGCACCTCGGCTGGCGGCTTCGGCATCTACAACCCGGACTACGCGGCCTTCTACTCGCCGATCACTCCGGACCAGTTCGCCAGCTTCACCGGCTACGGTACCCACCGCAGCAAGACCTGGCAGAACCTGGGCCGCGTGCAGGTGACCAACGGCTCGCTGTTCAGCCTGCCGGGCGGTGACGCCGGCCTGGCCGTCGTGCTGGAAGGTGGCAGCGAAGGTTGGGACTACTCGCCGGACCAGGCGTTCGTCGATGGCAATGTGTGGGGCACCACCGCCGTCGCCGGTGCCGGCCACCGCAGCAACTACGCGGTCACCAGCGAGCTGCGCATGCCGCTGCACGACAAGCTGACCGTCAGCGCGTCGGGCCGCTATGACGCCTTCAAGATCGCCGACAAGACCGTTGACAAGGCCACCTACAGCATCGGCCTGGAATTCCGTCCGATCGAGAGCCTGCTGCTGCGCGGCAAGTACGGTACCGCCTTCCGCGCACCGACCCTGTCCGATGCCTTCCAGGGCATGAGCGGTTCGTACTCGTCCGGCCAGAACGATTACTACCGCTGCAGCCAGCTGGGCTATGGCCTGCGTGATGAGGCCTGCTCGTTCTACAAGAACACCTCGGTGTACAGCGAAAAGTCCGGCAATCCGGACCTGAAGCCGATCACCGCCGATGTGTGGAGCGCAGGTGTGGTGTGGGCCCCGGTCAGCAACTTCTCGCTGTCGGCCGACTACTACAACTGGAAGATCAAGAACGAGGTCAAGACTCTCAGCAGCGACCAGCTGCTGCTGGCCGAGTACCAGTGCCACAACGGCCTGCCGAACAACACCTCGGCCAGCTGCGGTGACGTGACCAACTGGGTGTCCCGCGATGCCGGTGGCAACCTGACCCGCGTGTACACGCCGAAGCTCAACGTTGCCAGCCAGAACCTGGAAGCGGTGACCGTGGCGGCCAAGTACCAGCAGGATATCGGCCGCTTCGGCTCGCTGATGTTCTCCGGCAACTACACCAACATGCTGAAGCGTGAAGTGCAGCCGATGCCGGGTGCCGCCAAGCTCGACCTGCTGAGCGATCCGTACAACATGTGGTACTACGACAACTTCGCCAAGGTCCGCGGCGATCTGTCGGTGGCGTGGAACATCGCCAAGTTCACCACCACCGTGTACGCCAACTACGTCGGCAGCACCCCGAACTACCTGGCCTACACCGGCCGCAGCTACGGCTATGTCCACTCCTCCGGCGCCAAGGCCGGCAAGTGGGGTTCGTACACCACGTACAACCTGAGCATGAACTACCAGGCACAGGAAGATCTGGTCCTGTCGCTGATGGTCAACAACGTGTTCAACAAGCTGCCGGAAGGCCAGCGCTACAACTACCCGGGCAACGAATCGACCCCGTTCAACGACGGCTTCTACAGCGTCTACGGCCGTCAGATCTCGGCCCAGGTCAAGTACAACTTCTGATCCCGTCGTTTTCCGGACTTCGTGTCTGGACCAGGCCCCGCTTCGGCGGGGCCTTTTTTTTGCTCGCAGAAGGCGGTCGAGCGGCCGCGATCCAGGCAACGGACATCGGCGTCGCAGCTAGCGCAACCCATTGATGCAGAAGCGTTGCGTGCAGTACGAAAGGATCCATCGCACATTGCCATGTTTTGAAACACACCAAAACAATTGTCGTTAGCCATTGATTTCAGGGCTGTTTTGAACTCAAAGACCGCTTGACGAGATGACGGTTGCGTGTTGAACGCGTTAAACGCGTGTTACGGTCCAACTGAATGGAATGCAACTGAACAGATTGTTAAACCGGCAAGGAGGCCGGTCGCCAAGACATTGCTCACTACGGGGATTCACCATGTCTCGCCATCGTTCCACACTCCCACGCCACCCACTGACCCTCGCCCTGCTCGGCACCCTCCTCGCCTCGGGCACCGCCCTGGCACAGAGCAGCAACGCGCCGACCCAGCTCGACCGTGTCACCGTCACCGGCTCGCTGATTCCGCAGACCGAGATCGAGAACCACACACCGGTCCTGACCGTGACCGCCGAGGACATCCAGACCCGAGGCTTCACCAGCGTCGCCGACGTACTGCAGCAGTCCTCGCTGTCCACCGGCGGCCTGCAGGGTGGCCAGACTTCGGCTTCGTTCACCCAGGGCGCCGAAGCGGCCGGCATGTTCGGCCTCAGCCCGGGCTATACCAAATACCTGATCAATGGCCGCCCGATGCTTTCGTATCCGGCGCTGTACAACGGCGGCGATACGTTCAACAACATCAGCGGCATTCCGATCGACATCGTCGAGCGCATCGAGATCCTGCCGGGTGGCCAGTCCTCCCTTTACGGTTCGGACGCGATCGCCGGCGTGGTCAACATCATCCTCAAGGAACGCATGGATGGTGGCGTCCTCAACGTACGTGGCGGCGCCTACAGTGAAGGCGGCGGCAACAGCTTCCGCCTCAGCGGCGCCCGCGGCTTCAATGGCGTCGATGATCGCTTCCATGCCCTGGTCAACGTGCAGTACGAAAAGACCAGCCCGATCTGGGGTTACCAGCGTGACCTGACCAAGGTCAACAATCCCGACGGCTACAGCCCGCAGTACGTCTCCAACGACTTCCTGGTGCTGCTGCCGGCTGCCAACAACGCCTACGCCATGATGGACCCGAACCTGTGCGCCAATGTGGCCGGGCAGTTCGATGGCACCACCGTGCTCGGCACCCGGCCCACCGGCCAGGCATGTGGCTCGACCTATGGCACCGGCTACAAGACCATCAAGAACGGCAAGGAAAGCGCGCAGATCTACAGCTCTGCCACCTTCGACGTGAATGACAACTTCCAGCTGTTCGGCGATGCGCTGTACAGCCTGGAAGAGGTCAAGTACGCAACAGGTTCCGGCTACACCTGGTGGGGCACCTCGTCCGGTTGGGGCCGTTTCTACGACCAGGCCAGTGGCCAGTACATGAACCTGCAGCGCGTGTTCGCTCCGGAGGACATCGGCGGCGGCGGCTACCGCGACATCATGAACACCGACCGCAACAAGGCCTACCAGGTAACGCTGGGCGGGCGCGGCACGGCCGGCAACTGGGACTACAGCCTCAGCTTCACCCGCGGCGAGTACAAGCTGACCGAGCGCAACTTCGTGCGCTGGAACGACCCGATCAACGACTACTTCGAGCAGCGCGTGCTGGGCCCGGTACTGGGCACCACCAGCACCGGCTACGACATCTACAGCCCGAACTGGGAAGCGTTCTACTCACCGTTGCCGTCTGGCGACTTCCAGAGCTTCACCGGTTACAGCTACAGCGAAAGCCGTACCTGGCAGAACCTGGCCCGTGCGCAGGTCACCAACGGTTCGCTGTTCAAGCTGCCGGGTGGCGACGCCGGCCTGGCCGTGGTCGTTGAAGGTGGCAGCGAAGGCTGGGACTACAGCCCTGATCCGGGCCTGATGGATGGCAGCGTGTGGGGCACCACGGCGGTTTCCGGTGCCGGCCACCGCAGCAACTACGCAGTGACCGGTGAACTGCGCCTGCCGCTGCATGACACGCTGACGGTCACCGGCTCCGGCCGCTACGACGCCTTCAAGATCGGCAGCAACACCGTCGACAAGTCCACCTACAGCATCGGCATTGAGTTCCGTCCGATCGAAAGCCTGCTGTTCCGCGGCAAGTACGGCACGGCGTTCCGCGCTCCGACCCTCTCCGACGCATTCCAGGGCCGTAGCGGCTACTACGCCAACGGCTCCACCGACTACTACCGTTGCGGCCAGTTGGGCTACGACCCGGCCAATACCACCGGCTGTCCGTATGACAGCGTCTCGGTGTTCGGCACCCGCGCCGGCAATCCGGACCTGGAACCGATCACCGCCGACGTCTGGAATGCAGGTGTTGTGTGGGCACCGATCAACAACCTGTCGCTGTCGGTGGACTACTACAACTGGAAGATCAAGAACGAGGTCGATACGCTCAGCTCCGACCAGCTGCTGCTGGCCGAGTACTACTGCCGTGGCGGCCAGGCTAACAACACCTCGGCCAGCTGCCAGAACGTCAACGACTGGATCACCCGCGATGCGTCCGGCGTGCTGGACGAGATCTACACGCCGAAGATGAACGTCGCGCGCCAGAACCTGGAAGCGCTGACCGCCAGCTTCAAGTACGTGCACGACATGGGCCGCTTCGGTTCGCTTCAGTTCTCGGGCAACTACACCGACATGCTCAAGCGCGAACTGCAGCCGCAGCCGGGCGATGAGTTCCTGGACCTGCTGCGTGACCCGTACGCGATGTGGGTGTACGACTCGTACGCCAAGGTGCGTGCCGATGGTTCAGTCGGCTGGGCCAAGGACAAGTGGACCACCACCCTGTACGCCAACTACATCGGCAAGACGCCGAACTACATGGCGTATGTGGGCAATGGCTACGACTACGTCCACAGCTCCGGCTACAAGGCAGGCAAGTGGGGCTCCTACACCACTTACAACCTGAGCGTGAACTACCGTGCGCTGGACAACCTGACCCTGTCGCTGATGGTCAACAACGTGTTCAACAAGATGCCGGACAACCAGCGCTTCAGCTTCGCCGGCACCAGCGGCCAGCCGTACAACAACTACCTGTACAACGCCTACGGGCGTGCGATCTATGTGCAGGCCAAGTACGAGTTCGGCGGCAAGTAAGCAAGCCGACCACGCTTGTGGGCGCCCCGCCTTGGCGGGGCGCCCATTGGGCCGGGCGGAACTGAGAATTCACACAGAGTTGACGGACCGCGGGCACTCGTTCATCTTCAGGTCATCTTGATGGATCAACGCCAAGGACGTCCCGAAGATGAACCACCCCGCTGTGACCCCTGCCGCACTGGTCGCTGTCCTGGCGCTCGCCGCCAGTCAGGCCATGGCCGCCCCCACTCCCCTGCCGGTTGAAGACTTCGCCAGGATCCCTTCGATCCAGTCGGTCTCGATGAGCCCTGACGGCAAGCAGCTGGTTGCCATCATCGCTGCGCCTGGCAGCAACAACGGCGACACCGCCCTGGCCAACTGGAACCTGGACAAGATGGGGGCGGGGCCGGTCGCCATCACGCCCTCCGGCGACCGCATGAAGTTCATTGCCGCCAGCGCCCTGAAAGCAGGACGCAGCCTGGTGATCGGTCGCCAGGAACTGACCGCACAGCTGGCCGGCTGTGGCGAAGGTAATTCGGTGGGCTCGACCAAGACCTTCCTGGCCAAGGCCTACCTGACCGACAGCAGCCAGACGAAGTTCGACGAAGCCTTTGCCGACAACAGCCGCAAGCTTGGCATCAGCGAGCAGACGCGACGCTGCCTGGAGATCGCCGGCACGGCCTCACTGGTGCATTCGCTGCCGCTGGACCCGGACAAGGTGATCATCTCGCAGGTCAACCAATCCACGCTTTCGTCGAACTATTACCTGTTCAACCTGCGCACCGGAGAGACCGGACTGCTGTTCCGCGGCGACGCCCGTTCCACCCCGGGCCTGTTCCATCCTCGCGATGGCGAACTGTTGACCCGCACCCAGATCGAACCTGCCGGCTCGAACGAGTACGAGCAGCAGATCTTGATCAAGAACAAGAGCAGCGGCCAGTTCGAGAAGCATGACCCGCTGACCACGCGCCTGAGCGATCGCTACACCATGGATGTGGTCGGGATCGACGACCAGACAGGCAAGCTGTACGTGCTCACCGACAGGTTCTCCGAGCAGGTACAGGCCCGCTTGTATGACCCGGTCACCCGCACCTTCGACAGCGAACCGCTGGCGGCCCACCCGCAGTACCCGATTGGCGGCCTGATCCTGGGCACCAAGCCGAGCAACTTCAACCAGGTCCTTGGCTTCTACCTCGAGGGCCCGCGCCGTGAAGCCGTGTATGTGGATCCGCAGATGAAGGGGCTGTACGAGGGCCTGAAGAAGGCCTACCCGGACACCTACATTGCCATCACCGGCTACAACGACGACCTGTCGCGGGTCCTGTTCACTACCAACGCGGCCAACCTGCCTACGACCTACCGCATGCTGAGCGATCGCAAGCAGGTCACCACCCTGGGAAGCGAACGCCCCTGGATCGATGGCAAGCAGATCGGCGAGCAGCGCTGGGTCACTTACACCGCGCGCGACGGCCGCAGGATACCGGCGATTGTCGATCTGCCCGCCGGCTGGAAACAGGGAGATGCACCGCTTCCGGCCCTGGTGCACCCGCATGGCGGCCCTTGGGCACGTGACTACACGGGATGGGATGTCTCGGGCTGGGTGCCCTTCTTCACCTCGCGCGGCTACGCAGTGATCCGCCCGCAATACCGTGGTTCCACCGGCTTTGGCCGAGAGCATTGGCTCGCCGGCGACAAGCAGTGGGGCCTGTCGATGCAGGACGACAATGACGACGCCGCCGCCTGGCTTGTACAACAGGGCATCGCCGCCAAGGATCGCTTGGCCATTTTCGGTTACTCCTACGGCGGCTTTGCCGCAGCTGCAGCGACCGTGCGCGCCCCGTCGCCCTTCCAGTGTGCAATCGCTGGCGCTCCCGTCACAGATCTCGCACGGCTGGGTGTCTCCTGGAGCGAAAACAGGCTGCAACGCATCCTGCAGGGGCAGACGGTGAAGGGCATGGACCCGATGCAGAACACGGCCAAGGCCAACATTCCTCTCCTGACCTTCGTTGGCGACCGCGACGTACGCACCCCGGCCTTCCACGCCAGGAACTTCTACAACGCGGTCAAGGACAAGGTGCCAGCGAAGTTCGAGCTTATCCCGGACATGCCACACAGCATGCCGTGGTACCCCAGCCACTTCCAGGCAACCCTGCCGCTGATGGCTGACTTCCTCGCCAAGGACTGCGGTCCCGGCGGCCTCTGATCCTCGGCAAGTCCGCTGCCGCCCCGGCAATCCCGACAACCCCGCCGACCTCTGGTCGGCGGGGTTTTTCATACTGAAACCTGAATTTTCCATTAGCAACAACAGGTTACAGAGAGTGTCCATTCACGTTGCATTTACTTTACGCGACACATACACTCCATTAACCGAAGCATAACAAATGGGGGTCCAGCAACATGCGCAAAACCAACCGCCTTACTACGCCAAGCCGCCTGCCGCTCGCCCTGGCAGTGCTCACCTGCCTGCAGGCAGCCCCGGTCCTGGCCCAGGAAGCAGTACAAACGGAATCGGCGGCGTCAAGCGCCTCCAATGAAAGCAAGAAGGCGACCAACCTTGACAAGGTCACGGTCACCGGCTCACTGATCCGTCGTGCCGATTACGAGACCACCTCGCCGGTCTTCACCATCGATACAGAACGAAATGCAACCCAGGGCCAGGTGAACGTCGCCGAGTTCCTGCAGAAGTCGGCCATTGGTGCCGCTGAAACCCAGATCACCAACCAGTTCGGTGGCTTCAACACCAACGGCGGTACCGGTGTGCAGACCTTCTCGCTGCGTGGGCTGGGTGCCAACCGCACGCTGGTCCTGCTGGACGGCCAGCGCCCGGGCCCGGCCGGCACCCGTGGTGCCGTCGGTGCATTCGACCTGAACGTGCTGCCGACCGCCGTGCTGCAGCGCGCCGAGATCGTGAAGGACGGTTCGTCCTCGATCTATGGTTCCGATGCCGTCGCCGGCGTGGTCAACCTGATAACCAAGAAGCACTTCGATCGTCCGGAACTGACCGTTACCGGCCGCGTACCGACCGAAGGCGGCGGGGAAGTGTTCTCCGCGTCGCTGGCCAATGGCTGGAACTTCGAGCGCGGTAGCATCGTCGCCGCCGTCGAGTGGTACCGCCAGAATGAGCTGACTCGCGGTGACCGCGACTACTTCAAGTGCGCCGAAGACCTGGTCTGGGACGCAGATGGCAACCGCGTCGACCGTGTCGACCGCTCGATCCTGGCCAACACCAACCTGGGTGGCTGCCAGAACATGCTGCACAACGTAGTGGACGTGACCAACAACCGGGTCACCACACGCTACGTGCCCAGCGCGGATGGCTCCACGGTAGGTCCGTTCCCGGGCTACCGCCCGCGCGCCAACCAGACCTATGCCAACGGCAATCCGATTGCCACCTATGAAGAACCGTACAACTTCCAGGAGTACGGCAAGTCCCACATCGTCAACAAGCAGGAGCGAAAGTCAGTCTACTTCGCCACTGACTTCGGTTTCGATTCGTTCAACTGGAAAACCCAGTTCCTGTACAACAACCGCACCACCGACAACTTCCAGTGGCGCCAGTTCTTCCCGACCGTCCGCCTGCCGGGCAGTGCAACGGCTACGGCACAGCCGATCATGCCGTTCAAGAGCATCTCCAACACCGAGGTTGACTACTTCTACTTCGCCAACAAGCTCGATGGCCTGATCAAGGGCACCGACACCTGGGCGTGGGAAGTTAACGCCAACTACAGCCGGTCCAGCGGCAAGTACAGCACCCTCGGCATCCGCAACTCGATCAGCGGCGATATCGGTCGTCCGGGGGCCGGCACCACGATGGCCGCCAACTACTTCGATCCGGGCTATCTGAGCGGTGCCAAGGTCGACGAACTGGTGAGCATCCTCGGCGTCTGGGCCAACGGCAAAACCACCTACGACCAGACCACCGTCAACGCGGTGTTCAGTGGTGAACTGTTCGACCTGCCGGCCGGCGCCGTGTCCACCGCAGTTGGCTTCGAGTACCGCAACTACAAGATCGACGACAAGCCGGCACCGGAGAACTACGATCTGTGGGGCTCGACCACCGCCGATCGCACCAAGGGCGACGACAAGGTCAAGGAAGCCTTCGTCGAATTCGACATTCCGCTGCTGAAGGGCCTGCCGGGTGTTGAATCGCTGTCGGCCAATGCATCAGGCCGCGTCTTCAAGTACGACTCGATCTCCGGCTCGGACAACGTGTGGAAGCTCGGCCTGAACTGGCAGATCATTCCCTCGCTGCGCCTGCGCGGCACCATCGGCACGTCGTACCGCGCACCGGGCCTGTACGAAATGTACCTGGGCAATCAGACCGGCTTCCTGGCGCAGACGCAGATCGACCCCTGCATCCGCTGGGGTGAAAGCAACAACACCCGCATCCAGGCCAACTGCGGCGCGGCAGGCATCCCGGCCGACTACACCGGTGCCGGCAACTCCAGCGCTACCGTGTATACCCGCGGCGGCAAGGACGGCAACCTGACTCCGGAAACCTCGCGCGCGCGCAGCGTCGGCCTCGTATTCACGCCTTCGTTCGCCGACCTGAGCATCGCCATCGACTACTTCGACTACGAAGTGCGCGATCAGATCACCTCGCTCGGTGCGCCCTCCATCCTGCAGGGCTGCTACGAGTCGACCACCTATCCGAACCGTTACTGCGATCTGCTGCGCCGCAATCCCAGCACCAGCGCAAACGCGAACATGGTGACCGAGGTGTATGCCCAGTACCTGAACATCAACCGCCAGCGCACCCGCGGTTGGGACATGACCCTGAACTGGGATCATGAGTTCAGCTTCGGCAAGTTCTCGCTGGACTCGCAGATCACCTACACGGTGGAAGACACCGCCGAGCTGTTCGACAGCGCCGCTGCCAGCGGCCTGTCCTCGTCCGACCGCCTGGGTGACCTTGGCCGTCCGGACCTGGTCGGCAACCTGGGCCTGAGCCTGAAGCGTGGCGACTGGACCTACAATTGGCTGACGCAGTACATCGCCCAGACCAAGGATCCGGACCTGGACGAAAAGTTCACCTACCAGGGCCGTCCGAACTCCTACCGCGATACCACTCTGGAAAGCCGCTTCTACCACACTGCTTCGGTCAGCTACGACCAGGCCGACTGGCAGATCCTGGTGGGCGTGGCGAACGTGCTGAACACCAAGCCGCCGCTGATCTCCAGCAGCGTCTACTCGTCGCGCTACGGCAACACCTACCCGTTCGCAACCCAGTACGACTACTACGGCCGCACCCCGTTCGTGCGCCTGAAGTACAAGTTCTGATCCTGGGCGGATAGCAGTACCCCGTCAGACCCGGCTTTTGCCGGGTCTGTCTTTTCCGGGCAAGGCAGCGGCCCTTGCGCCCGGCCATGACCTTCGACACCCTTGCAGGGCAGGCCGGCGGCGTATCGTTCGGCCCACGGCCGTCCCCGCGGCCCTTCCCTGACTCACTCGGCCTGGAGGCCATTCAAGTGACCCGTACTCCCAAGATCGTGCTGCTGACCCTGGCCGTTTCGGCCGCGCTGGTCGGCTGCGGCAAGAACGAAACCCCGGCCAAGGACGCCACCGCCTCCACGCCGGCTACCGCCGAAGCCACCAACTACACGCTGGACGAAAGCAAGCTGCCGGCCTACAACTCCTTCCAGCCGAGCGATCTGGACACCAGCAAGGACGCCTGCGGCGCGTTCGGCGACTACGTCAACAGCAAGTGGCTGGCGGCCAATGAGATTCCGGGCGACCGCACCAGCTGGGGCGCGTTCACCATCCTCGACGAGCGTTCGGTGGCCGTGCAGCACCAGCTGGCTGAACAGGTGGCGCAGGTCAAGAACCCGAACCACATCGAGAAGATCGTCGGCGACCTCTGGGCCACCGGCATGGACGAAGCCAAGATCAACGCGCAGGGCATCGAGCCGCTGAAGGCCGACCTGACCGCGATCGAGGGCCTGCAGGACAAGGCAGCCATCGCCAACTACCTGCGCACCAGCGCCGCCAAGGGTGACAACATCCTGTTCGGCTTCGGCGCCGAAGCCGACTTCAAGAACTCGGCCGTGAACATGGCCTACGCCAGCCAGGGCGGCCTGGGTCTGCCGGACACCACCTACTACACCGATGCCAAGAACGCGGACAAGCTGAAGGCCTACCAGGCGCACGTCGCCAAGGTGCTGGAACTGTCCGGCGTCGCCGCGGCCGACGCCGCCAAGCAGGCCGAAGAAGTGGTCAAGTTCGAAACCCGCCTGGCCAAGGCCTCCAAGTCGCGCGTCGAGCTGTCGCGCAACGTTGAGTTGTTCTACAACCCGGTCACTCTGGCCGACGCCGACAAGCTGACCCCGAACTTCAACTGGACCGAGTTCTTCAAGTCGCAGGGCGTTGCCGCGCCGGAGAAGTTCTCGCTGGCCATGCCGGCCTTCCATGAAGAAGTGAGCAAGGCGCTGGGCGATACCGATCCGTCGGTGTGGCGTGCCTACCTGCGCTTCCACACCGTGGACAGCGCTTCGCCGTACCTGGCCGACGCCTTCGTGCAGGAGAACTACGAGTTCTACGGCAAGACCCTCAATGGCCAGAAGGAACAGAAGCCGCGCTGGAAGCGCGTGCTGGGCACCATCGAGAACGATGCCGGCGAAGCCTTCGGCCAGCTGTACGTGAAGGTGGCCTTCTCGCCGGAAGCCAAGGCGAAGATGGAAGAGCTGGTGAAGAACCTGGCGGCTTCGCTGAAGGAACGCATCCAGGGCTTGAGCTGGATGAGCGAGGAAACCAAGGCCAAGGCCATCGCCAAGTGGGAAACCTTTACCCCGAAGATCGGCTACCCGGACAAGTGGCGTGACTGGTCGGGCCTGCAGACCCAGCGCGACAGCTTCCTGGGCAATGTGCGCGCCGCCAGCGAATTCAACTACAAGTTCAACCTGTCCAAGATCGGCAAGCCGGTGGACAAGACCGAGTGGGGCATGACCCCGCAGACGGTCAATGCCTACTACAACCCGCTGCAGAACGAGATCGTGTTCCCGGCTGCCATCCTGCAGCCGCCGTTCTTCGATCCGAAGGCCGACGACGCGCTGAACTACGGCGGCATCGGTGCGGTGATCGGCCATGAAATGACCCACGGTTACGACGACCAGGGTGCGCGCTTCGGGCCGACCGGCAACATGGAAGACTGGTGGACCCCGGCCGACAAGAAGAACTTCGAAGGCCTGACCGGCAAGCTGGTCAAGCAGTTCGACCAGTACAAGGTCGACGGCCAGGCGGTGAACGGCCACCTGACCCTGGGCGAGAACATCGCCGATCTGGGTGGCCTTGCCACCGCCTACGATGCCCTGCAGAAGGCCACCGCCGGCAAGGAAGATGCGAAGGTCGACGGCTTCACCCGCGACCAGCGCTTCTTCTTCAACTGGGCCACCGTGTGGCGCACCAAGTACACCCCGGAGAACGCCAAGGTCCGCCTGGCCACCGATCCGCACGCCCCGGCGCAGTTCCGAGCCATGGGTGCGCCGTCGAACCTGCCGACCTTCGCCGCTGCGTTCCAGTGCAAGGCCGGTTCGCCGATGGTCCGCGCCGGCGAACAGCAGGTGGTGATCTGGTAAGCCCTGGCTGATGCCAAGGTAGACCTGCAGAGGCCCGGGAATTCCCGGGCCTCTGCTTTTGGCGGCGCATTGCATGTCATCCACGCATGGCCTGGATCTACTGATGCCGGTGACCCGCGAACAGGGCGTGACGCCTGCATGCCGCGTCGATGCACAGCTTGCTATAGTGCGCGCGCCCTCAATCCATCACGGATTCGTTCCACATGCCCAATTTCCGTCCGCTTGCCATCGCCCTGGGCATCAGCCTGGCGACCCTGGTCCCGACCCACGATGCATTCGCCGCCAAGAAAAAGGCCGCGCGCGCCCCGGCTGTCAGCGCCCAGTGCAGCGACTTCTACGACGCCACCAATGCAGGCTGGCTGAAGGCCAACCCGGTACCGCAGACCGGCGCCATCACCGCACTGGGCCAGCTGGTCGACCGCAGCCGCCAGCAGCAGCGCGAACTGCTCGACGCGGCGATGAAGTCGCCGCAGGGCAACGTGCAGAAGCTGCTGGGTGATTTCTGGGCCAGTGGCCTGGACGAAGCGGCCGTGGAAGCGGACGGCTCCAACCCGATCGCACCGCTGCTGACCCGCATCAACGCGATCAAGAAGGCCAAGGATGTACCGGCCTCGATCGCGGCACTGCACCAGGTCGGCATCCCGGTGGCCTTCAACTTCGGCCCGGACGTCGACCTGAAGGCACTTGACCGCCACATCGGCTACTTCATGCAGGGCGGCATGGGCTTGCCGGATCCGGCGTTCTATACCCGTACAGATGCCGACACCGTGGCCCTGATGGGGCGCTACCGCAACTACGTCAAGCAGATCCTGGCGCTGACCGGCACCCCGGCCGCCAAGCTGGATGCCGAGTCGCAGGCGGTGATCGCGCTGGAAACCGAGCTGGCACGCAATGCGCAGTCGCTGGCCGGCATCAACAACCCGTTCAACAACTACGCGCCGATCTCCACCAAGGAGCTCAACAGCCGCTACCGCAACCTGCAGCTGGACGCTTTCCTGAAGGCACAGGGCGTGGATGACGACCTGGTCTCGCTGGCCGACCCGGGCCTGTTCAAGCAGCTCGACGGCATGGTCACCAAGCTCAAGCCGGACCAGTGGAAGGCCTACCTGCGCTGGCGCGTGGGCGACTCGATGGCGCCGTACCTGTCCAAGGCCTACCGCGACGCCGAGTTCGAATTCCGCGGCCGCGTGCTGCGTGGCGAGACCCTGCCGCCGCAGCGTTGGGAAGACGTGCTCGATGCGATCAACGTGGCCGCTGGCCCGATGGTCGGTCGCGAATACGCCGCCCGTTACCTGCCGGCCGAAGACCGTCGCCAGGCGGCGTGGATCGTCGACAAGGTCCGTGAAGTGCAGATCGAAGCGGTCAAGAACAGCAGCTGGATGAGCGCCGAGGCCAAGACCGAAGCGCAGGCCAAGCTGGCCGCGCTGAAGATCGAGATCGGCACCCCGCTGCGCGACCTCGACTACAGCGTGCAGCCGATGGGCCGTGGCTCGTTCGGCGGCAACATGCTGATCGCTTCGACCTGGCGCCATCGCGAGGAAATGAAGCGCATCGGCAAGGGCAACGCCGACCGTCGCTGGGACGTGCTGCCGCAGCAGCCGTCGCTGGCCTACGACCTGGCCCAGAACCGCCTGATCGTCACCGCCGCGATCCTGCAGGGCCCGGTGTTCAACGCCAAGGCCGATGCCGCCGACAAGTTCGGCAGCTTCGGTGGCCTGGTTGGCCACGAACTGACCCGTGCGATCGATGCCAAGGGTGCGCTGGTCGACGCCAAGGGCGAGTTGCGCAGCTGGTGGACCCCGGCCGACAAGACCGCCTGGACCCTGCTCGGCAACCGCGTGGCCGCGCAGTACGGCAGCTATGATTTCCCGGGCGTGAAGGGTGCCAAGGTCAACGGCACGCTGACCCAGGAAGAGAACCTGGCCGACATCGCCGGCCTGGAGCTGGCCTGGGCGGCTTATCTCGCACAGGAGCCGAAGGCCAAGCAGGCACAGCAGCAGGGCTTCTTCCGCGCCTGGTCGGCGCTGTGGGCACAGCAGCTGTCGCCGAACGAAGCCGTGCGCCGCCTGACCGCCGACATCCGTGCGCCGGGCCTGTGGCGCAGCAACGGCACGCTGGCCAACCTGCCGGCATTTGGCGCCACCTTCAGCTGCAAGGCCGGCCAGCCGATGCAGCGCAGCGAAGCCGAGCAGATCAAGGTCTGGCGCTGAGCCAACTGCCGCACCGGTAATGCAGAGGGCGCCTTCGGGCGCCCTTTTTTGCGGGTGCAGCACGATCCCGGGTTAACACCGGGCGTGCTATCGCTGCGGCTTCGTCCATCGCGGAGCCCCGACATGGCACACAAGAATACGATCTGTGTCTGGTACGACAACGGCGCGCTCGAGGCCGCCACCTTCTACGCCAGCCTCCTGCCCGACAGCGCGGTGACCGCCGTGCATCACGCCCCCGGTGACTATCCCGACGGCAAGGAAGGCAATGTGCTGACGGTCGAGTTCACGGTCTGTGGTGTTCCCTGTGTCGGCCTCAACGGCGGCACCGCGTTCAAGCACAGCGAAGCGTTCTCCTTCCAGATCCAGACCGAGGACCAGGCCGAGACCGACCGCCTGTGGAATGCGATCGTCGGCAACGGCGGACAGGAGAGCCAATGCGGCTGGTGCAAGGACCGCTGGGGCATCTCCTGGCAGATCAGCCCGCGCATGCTGATCGAAGCGGTAACCAGCAAGGACAAGGCACTGGCCAAGCGCGCCTTCAACGCGATGATGCCGATGAAGAAGATCGACATCGCCACCATCGAAGCGGCAATCAAAAAAGGGGACGGAGGGGATTAAGTCGTTTCTGCCCCTGTCCTGTGCTCAGATGCAGATTGCGACTTAACTCCCTCCGTCCCTTTTTCCGAGGTGCTGATGACCTGGGATGCGATCATCGTTGGCGGTGGCCACAACGGCTTGGTCTGCGCGGCCTATCTGGCGCGCGGCGGAAAGAAAGTGCTGGTGCTGGAACGTCGTGGCGTTCTCGGCGGCGCGGCAGTCACCGAGGAATTCCATCCCGGTTTCCGCAATTCGGTGGCGTCATACACGGTCTCGCTGCTGCAACCGCAGGTGATCGATGACCTGCAGCTGCATGCACATGGGCTGCGCATCGTCGCGCGTCCGGCCAACAACTTCCTGCCGTTGCCTGATGACCGCTATCTGCTGTCGGCGCTGGGCCGCACCCAGGCCGAAGTAGCGAAGTTCTCCAAACAGGATGCGCAGCGCTTGCCAGCGTACGAGGCGCGCCTGGAGATCTTCGCCGACGTACTGCGCGCGTGGGCTCTGCGTGCGCCACCGGATCTGGGCGTGACGGGCGGTTGGCGTGCCCTGCCCGCCCTGTGGCAGATGGGCCGCCTCGGTCGTGAACTGGCTACGCTGGATACCTCGCTGCGGCAGGAACTGCTCGACCTGTTCACGCTGTCGGCGGCCGAGTATCTGGATCGCTGGTTCGAGAGCGCGCCGATCAAGGCGCTGTTTGGTTTCGATGGCATCGTCGGCAACTACGCAAGCCCGTACACACCGGGCAGTGCGTACGTGCTGCTGCACCACGTATTCGGCCAGTGCAATGGCGTGAAAGGCGCGTGGGGCCACGCGATCGGCGGCATGGGAACGATCAGCCAGGCGATTGCGGCGTCGGCACGCGAGGCCGGCGCGGAACTGCGCGCGGAGGCCGGGGTGCAGCGCGTGCGGATCGAACAGGGCCGCGCGGTGGGCGTGGAACTGGCCAACGGTGAAATCCTGCGTGCAAGAGCAGTGATCGCCAACGTCAATCCAAAACTGCTGTACGAGCAATTGTTGGAACCTTCGCAGGTACCGGCAGCTACGCGCGAGCGGATGGCGAACTGGCGTTGCGGCTCCGGCACCTTCCGGATGAACGTGGCGCTGTCGCGGTTGCCGGACTTCCGCGCCCTGCCCGGCCCCGGCGATCACCTCAGCGCCGGCATCATCATTGCGCCCAGCCTGGACTACATGGACCGGGCCTGGCTGGATGCGCGCCGCGACGGCTGGTCGCGCGAACCGATCGTGGAAATGCTCATTCCCAGTACGCTGGACGATTCGCTGGCGCCGCCCGGCCAGCATGTGGCCAGCCTGTTCTGCCAGCACGTGGCGCCGGTGTTGCCTGAAGGCCGCCATTGGGATGATCACCGCGATACCGTTGCCGACCTGATGATCGCCACCGTTGAACGGTATGCACCCGGCTTCGCCGACAGTGTTCTCGGTCGACAGGTGCTGTCACCGCTGGATCTTGAACGGACCTTCGGCCTGATCGGTGGCGACATTTTTCATGGCGCGCTCAGTGCCAACCAGCTGTTCTCGGCTCGACCGATGGTCGGCCAGGCCGGCTATCGCGGCGCCCTGCCCGGACTATACCTGTGCGGGTCGGGCACCCATCCCGGTGGCGGTGTGACCGGTGCGCCGGGACACAATGCCGCCCAGGTGGTGTTGCAGGATCTGTAGATCCTCGCCACGCGCGGATGCGGGTTTGCCCTGCCGTTGTCGCGATCTGCTGTTGGTAGGTGCCAACCAAGGTTGGCAACTACCGGGCAATGCGTGCCGACCAACGGTCGGCACCTACAGCGTCAAATGATCCCGTTCAAAGCGTGCCAACCAAGGTTGGCACCTACCCGCGTGAAGCGAGGCGCATCGCGCCTCACTTCACGCTGCGCAGATGGTTCGGGCGCTTCGGCGGGCCGGGCGGACGACGCTTGTTGAACGGCGGCTGCCCGCGCCAGTAGCGGATCAGCAACCAGCCGAACAGCATGCCGCCCAGGTGCGCGAAATGGGCCACGCCCGGCTGCCAGCCGGTCATGCCCAGCACCAGCTCGCCCACGCCGAACAGGATCACGAAGGTCCGTGCCTTCATCGGAATCGGCGGGAACAGCAGCATCACCCGTTGGTTCGGGAACAACATGCCGTAGGCCAGCAGCAGGCCGAACACGCCACCGGAAGCGCCCAGCACCGTGGCCGGGTTTTCCAGCAGCGTGCCCACCAGCAGCTGGCAGACGCCGGCACCGGCCACGCACACCAGGTAATAGAGCAGGAAGCGCTTCTCGCCCCAGGTCTGCTCCAGTGGCGCGCCAAACATGAAGACGGCCAGCATGTTGAAGAACAGGTGCCCGAAGCTGCCGTGCAGGAAGCCATAGGTCAGCAGCTGCCACGGCTGGAAGTTGCCACCCGGCGAGAATGCGTCGAAGCCCTGCTGCAACGGTTGCAGCATGAACGGCTCGAAGGTCTGCATGCCGAGCAGGAACGGCTGCTGCAGCAGGAACAGGATCGCGTTGGCGATCAGCAGGGCCTTGGTAACGGTAGGCAGTCGCGGGAACATGGGAGCACCGGCATGGAACGGCCTCCATCATAGCCGCAGCACCGTGTCTTGTTGGCGACCGGCAGGCGTAGCCTGTTCAGTCGCCAGCGGCGCTCAACCGGGGCCCCACACGGCCGCATCCAGCGCTGCAACCGGATCGGTCGCGGGCATCCGCACCCGGCCATTCTCCACCACTACGCCCTCGGCACGCAGCCGCTGCGACTGCTCGCGCCAGCCGGCCGACCCTTCTTCCATGGCAATGCGCCCATCCGAGCGCAGCACGCGGTGCCAGGGCAGGTCTGGATCGTCGTTCTGGCCGAGGATGCGTGCGGTCAACCGCGCGCGCCCAGGCAGGCCGGCACGCATCGCCACCTGGCCGTAGCCCATCACCTTGCCAGGCGGAATCGCACGGATCACCGCCAGGATGCGCGCACGCGCCTGCTCCGGCGTCAGCGTCGCAGGCGGGTCACCAGCAGTACGCCGATCAGCACCAGTACGGTGCCGGCGATCTGCGCCGGCCCCATCGGTTCGTCGAGCAGCCATAGGCTCATCACGATGGTGGAAACAGGGCCCAGCATACCGACCTGCGCGGCCAGCGACGAACCCACGCGCTGCACCGCCAGCATGATCGCCAGCACCGGCAGCACCGTGCACACGGTGGCGTTGACCAGCGACAGCCACTGCACCGGCGCCGGAGCCTGCCACAGCAGCGGCAGCGGATGGGTCACCGCGAAATGCAGCAGCACCAGCGCGCTGGCCACGCAGCTGGCATAGGCGGTCAGCCGCACCGCACCGATGCGCGCCACCACCTGCCCACTGCCGAACAGGTACAGCGCATAGCTGAGTGCACTGCCCAGCACCAGCAGGCTGCCGAGGATGATCTGCCCGCCCTCACGCTGCAGATCGTGGCCGAAGGCGATCAGCACGCCGATATAGCTCAGCACCAGCGCACCGATCTGCCAGCGGCCCGGCCGCTGTCGTGCCAGCAGCACGTTGATCAGCAGTACCAGGGTCGGGTTCAAGTACAGGATCAATCGTTCCAGGGTCACGCTGATGTACTGCAGCCCCTGGAAGTCCAGCAGGCTGGACAGGTAATAGCCGGTGAAGCCCAGCCACAGCACGCGTGCACGGTCGCGCCAGGACAGCGGTGCGGCACGGCGCGAGGCCCACACCGCCATCAGCGCGAACAGGGGCAGCGCCATCAGCATGCGCAGCGCCAGCAGCGTTGTGGCATCCACGCCATGGCGCAGCCCCAGCTTGACGATGATGGCCTTGCCTGAAGCGGCAATGGCGCCGATTGCAGCCAGGCCGATGCCGCCCAGAGCGATGCGCGGGGACGTGGTGGCGATGCGGGGGGAAGAAGTGGACATCAGGAAGAAAACGGGCCGCATGGGCGGCTGGAAGCAGCCGGATTGCTTCCAATTGTCTCATGGCACTTCCGGGCGAACGATCCGATGTCCGTTCATGCTCACTGCAACTCCTGATCCACGCATGGCGTGGATCTACGTGTCGACCAAGGTCGACACCTACCAACAGCAACACAAAACGCAGTTCGGATAGATCGCAGGAGTCTGTCGAAGGCGGGGTGGGTCCGGTTGCGGGGGCGTGAGCCGCATGGGCCCGAGGCACGCCTCGGGCGGGTTGGGCAGGACGCCCAACCCCGGTCTTGCCGTGTACGCAGGACAGCGCACACGAGCAAGCGGCGACCGAGCTTGCGGGGGTGAGGGCGCTTTGCTTGCGAAGCACTGCTTCGCAAGCGCCCGAACGCACAGCCGCCAGCGGCTGGGCCGGGCCCCGGAGGGGGACTTGCAGCGTCCCCCGCAACCAGACCCACCCCGCCATTCCACGGAATGCACGCTGTTGCTGTTGCTGTTGCTGTTGCTTCGGCCGTTGCTGTCGAGGTTGCCGGCCAGCGGCCGGCACTACCGTGAGTGTCGGCTCAGCGCATCAACACCACTTCTTCAGCAGACGTCGGGTGGATCGCCACGGTGTCGTCGAACTGGGCCTTGGTCGCGCCCATCTTCACCGCCACTGCGAAGCCCTGCAGGATCTCGTCTGCGGCCTCGCCCAGCAGATGGATGCCGACCACGCGTTCTTCCGGGCCGGCGCAGACCATCTTGAACAGGCTGCGCTGGGTGCCATTTGCCAGCGCCTGCAGCATCGGGCGGAAACGGCTGTGGTAGACGCTCACCTGGTCGAAACACGCGCGTGCTTCTTCTTCGCTCATGCCCACCGCGCCCAGCGGTGGGTGCGAGAACACTACGCTGGCCACGTTCTCGTAATCCATCTTCGATTGCGGCCGGCCACCGAACAGGCGGTCCATCAGCCGCCGCGATGCCGCCACCGCCACCGGGGTCAGGCCGACCTTGCCGGCGATGTCCCCCACCGCGTGCACGCTCGGCACGTTCGTGGTCTGCCACTCGTCCACCTGCACCTGCTGGTGCTCGCCGATGCCGATGCCGAGTGCTTCCAGGCCCAGATCACGGCTGTTGCCGCGGCGGCCGGTAGCAAAGAACACCGCATCGAACACGCTGTCGAGTGGGCCGTCATGGCCGAATGCACGCACGCGTTCACCATCGCGCTGCAGTTCGCGCAGGCGGTAGTCGAAATGGATGCGCACGCCCTGCTGTTTCAGGTTCTCGGCCAACTGATCGGTCAGTTCGTAGTCGAACCGCTCCAGCAGTCGCTTGCCGCGCACCAGCAGGCTGACCTTGCTGCCCAGTGCCTGCAGCAGGCCCGCCAGTTCCACCGCGATGTAACCACCCCCGATGATCGCGACCTCGGCAGGCGCCGCGCGCAGATCGAAGAAATCGTCGGAGACCAGGCCCAGTTCGGCACCGGGAATGTCGGGCCGCAACGGGTGCGCACCAGTGGCGATCAGGATGTGCTCGGCGCTGTAGCGCACACCATCGCTACAGGCCACGGTGTGCGCATCCAGCAGATGGCCACGCGCTGGAATACGCACCACGCCGGTCTCATCCAGGCGCTTGTGGTAGCTGGTGTGGATGTTGCTGATGTAGGCCTGGCGATGGATCACCAGTTCCTTCCAGGAAAGTGCCGGGCGCGCTTGGACATCGAAGCCCATCGCACTGGCCAGGCCGATGCGCTCGTGCAGGTCGGCCGCCAGCCACATCGCCTTCTTCGGCACGCAGCCGACATTGACGCAGGTCCCGCCCAGTTCGCCCGGCTCCAGCATCGCCACGCGCTTGCCGTGCTGCGCGGCGCGGATCGCGCCAGCCAGGCCGGCGGAGCCACCGCCAAGGACGATCAGATCGTAATCATAGGGTGCAGTGCTCATCGGAATCGCTCGGGTCGGTAGGAGGCAGGATCGATCACGGGTGGACGGTCGCAGACAGGATCGGTGATCAGCGGGCCGGTGCCGGCACTCATGCTGATATCGAGCATGACACGGCCCACTGCAGGCCAGACGTGAACTGACGCGACCGATGATCTGCAACAGCTGCACAGATGATGGCGGCGATCAAGGTCAACGGCGTGTGTGCCAGGCATCGATCAGCCCTGCCCGGCAACACGTCGCATCGCCGGCAATTGCCCGTAGGTCATCGCTCGCCACAGCCATTCCATCGGACCAAAGCGGAACCGACGCAACCAGAGATGGCTGATCACCACCTGGCTGGCGAACAGCAGCAATGCCGACAGCAGCTGCACGCTGCGAGGCATCACCTCGAACCATCCCAGGCCGTAGTGATAGAACAGGAGCGTGCAGACCAGCGACTGCGCCAGGTAATGGGTCAGCGCCATGCGCCCGACCGGTGCCAGCCAACCCAGCTGCGTGCGCCAGCGCACGATCCACGCCAGGTAGCCCAAGCACATCAGCAGACCGCCGATCGTCACCAGTGCCATCGCGGCTGTCACCGGCAGGTCGTAGGCACCCGGCACCAGGTACGGCTTCCAGGCAACGCCCAGTACCGTGACCAGCAGGCCCAGCGGCAGCGCAATCCAGCGCAGCACCGCGTACAGCCGCGGGAAGCGCTCCGGCGCCACCAGCGCACCGCTGCCGGCGAACCAGCTGCCAATCAGGAACATGCCCAGCACTTCGGGGCCGGTGATCAGCAGCGCACCCATCGACGTGCCGAACTCGCTCAACCGCTGCACGTTGGCCTGCATCCAGCTGCCGTGCCCGTACACCAACCGTTGCTGATCGATGCTCTGCTGCGCCTCAGCCAGCATTTTCTGCACATCCTCGTCCGAGGCCATCGATACCATCGCGCCGACCATCAGCATCATCACCACACCGCCCAGATAGAGCATCACGCCCATCCATGGCAGCCAGCTGCGCGGCGCCTCGCGGCAAGCCAGCAACGGCAGCGACACCAGCGCGTACATCACCAGGATGTCACCGGACCAGACCAGCAGCGCATGGCACAACCCGATCAGCAGCAGTCCGGCGCTGCGGCGCAGGTAGAACGGAGTGAAGCCACGCCCGGCCACTTCAGCGCGCTGCGCCATCACCGCAAAGCCGGCACCGAACAGCAGCGAGAACAAGGTAAAGAACTTGCCCTGCACGAACACGTAGACGAAGGCGTCAGCCCAATAGTCGATGCCCTGCCAATGCGCGTCGATGCCGGTGAAAGCCAGATCCAGCGGTCCGCTGAAGGCCTCGATGTTCATCAGCAGGATGCCCAGCAGCGCGGCACCGCGCAGCATGTCCAGCACCGCGATGCGTTCGCCGGAAGCCACCGGCTGCAGGGAAGGAGAAGCGGCGTTCACGGGGGATCCGTCGGGCAGATTCGCCATTATGCCGCTGGCCTGCGCGCCATGGATGGCCGCGCCGTGTTCCACAAACGCAACGGCCCGCCGTAGCGGGCCGTTGCAGCCATCACGATCGCGCTGCGATCAGTGCTGGTGACCACCGTCGCCGTGGACGTGGCCGTGGTCGAGCTCTTCCTTGCCGGCTTCGCGCACGTCGACGATTTCCACGTCGAAATGCAGGTCCTTGCCGGCCATCGGGTGGTTCAGGTCAACGTCGACAACGCTCATGCCGACCTTCTGCACGGTCACCGCACGCGGGCCGAAGTTGGTCTGCAGCACGACCTGCTGGCCCGGGACCAGCTTGGTGTTGCCGAAGTGCTTCTTCGGCACGCGCTGGGACAGGCCGTCACGGCGCTCGCCGTAGGCGTCGGCCGCCTTGACGTCGACATTGAAGGTCGCGCCGGCTTCCTTGTCCATCATGGCGTTTTCCAGGCCCGGGATGATGTTGCCGTGGCCAATCAGGATCGCCAGCGGCTCGCCGCGGTCCTTGGACGATTCGATCGGCTCCTGGCCGGCTTCGGAAACGGTGTAGTGGAAGCGGACAACGCGGTCTTTTTCGATCTTCATGCGCAACTCTGTATGGATCTGCCGGAGGCAGGCGGGTTGGGGCGGGTTGTCGCCCGGCGGGGACGCCGCCATCATGACGGCCAATCCAAGGTGGCGCATTATCCGGAGATCATGCAGATCACGCCAGTTTCGTCCGGCCCGCGCCGGCTCCTCGCCCCGGCCCTGCTGCTGGCCCTGCCCCTGTTGATGACCGCCTGTGGCGGCGGCAAGGCCACGCGCCCGGCCCCACCACCGCCCTCGGCGAACTGGCCGAAGACGGTGCCGGACAATCCCGAGGCCGCCAACTCGGTGCTGATGCGCGCCATCAGCCTGGTCGGCACGCCTTACCGCTATGGCGGCAACACGCCTGATTCGGGCTTCGACTGCAGCGGACTGGTCGCCTACGTCTATCGCGAGATGCTGGACCTGAAGCTGCCGCGGACCTCGCGCGACCTGGCCGCGGTGCAGGGCCCGAAGATCGATCCGCAGCGCCTGGCCACGGGTGACCTGGTGTTCTTCGGCAGCCGCGGCAGCGTCACCCATGTAGGCATTTATGTAGGTGAAGGACGCTTCGTGCACGCGCCGAGCACCGGCGGTACGGTTCGCCTCGATTCGCTCAGCGGGCCCTATTGGAAAGACCACTACACCGGCGCAAAACGTGTTCTTCGCTAAAATGAACAGGCGATATGTTCAAAAGTGTGACGTCCATCACCATCAAAATAACGGTTTTATAACGGAATTTTTAACTTTTAGATGCGTCCGCAGGGCATGATGCCCCATCGTTTTTTTCCTGTGACCGACGCGTGACGACTGACGACCTGAAAAGCGAAGGCCAGACTTCCGTATCTTCACGTAGTGCCCGCCCGCTGTTGCTTGGCTTGGCACTGTGTCTGACCAGCCTTCCGGCCTGGTCGCAGACTGCTCCGAACCGTTCCGATGTGACCCCGGCCCCGGCGGCCGAGAACACCGCCCGACCGGCTGCCAAGGCCGAGGCTGCTGCTCCGCAGCGCAGCCGCGTCGATGCCGCCGCCAGCGCCACGCTGGCCGCCCTGCTGCCGCACCTGGCCGCCAACGACACCATTCCGCTGATGGACCGCTCGGCCGTAGTGGCCGGCGACCTCAGCCGCCTGCTTGCCAACTACGACACCAGCAGCGCCGCCAACGGCAGCGTTGTCGGTACCGCCGCCGACAACGGCAAGGTGCAGTCGCTGCTGCGCCGCGCAATGACGCTGCTGGGTACCCCGTACCGTTGGGGTGGCAGCAACCCGGACAGCGGTTTCGATTGCAGCGGCCTGGTCGGCTACGTGTTCCGCTCGGCCCTGGGCATCGAGCTGCCGCGCGTCTCGCGCGAGATGGCGCACGACGACAACGCCGAACTGATCAATGACCGCACCGCGCTGGCCGCGGGTGACCTGGTCTTCTTCGGCCGCAAGGGCCGTGTTGACCACGTCGGCATCTATGTTGGCGACGGCCGCTTCCTGCACGCTCCGAGCTCGGGCAAGGACGTCCGCGTGGACACCCTGCTCAGTGGCTACTGGGGCAACAAGTTCATGCAGGCCCGCCGGGTCGACCTCTGATCTGGCCCGCTGGCGCCACGGCGCCGCCTGATAGGAGAAAAAGCCGCTGCCCCTGCAGCGGCTTTTTTGTTGTGCCCGTTATGGGTGGGTAGCTGCCGACCTTGGTCGGCACTCTCCATCCACGCATGGCGTGGATCTACCGGGGGGGGGGGCCGCCTTGGTCGGCAACGCGTCCGCCATCCCCCAAACAAAAGGCCCGCCGGTCAGGGCGGGCCTTTCATTTCCACGCAACCTCAGCCGCGTGGCGGCGTCGGATCTGGATCGTCCACGCCCACGTTGCTGGACGGGTTGTCGTACACCGCTTGGTCGAGCAACCCGGTTTCCTTGGCCACGATCACCGGTACCAGCATCTGGCCGGTCACATTGGTCATCGTGCGCATCATGTCCAGGATGCGGTCGATCGCGTACAGGTAACCGATGGTTTCCAGCGGCAGGTTGGCCGCACTCAGCACCACGGTGGCCATGATGACCGCCGTACCCGGTACGCCGGCGGTGCCGAAGCTGCCCAGCACCGAGGCGATCAGCACCACCACGTACTGTTCCGGCGTCAGCGGCACGCCGCTGTACTGCGCGATGAACACCGCGCACAGCGCCGGGTAGATCGCGCCGCAGCCGTCCATCTTGATGCTCGCGCCCAGCGGCACGGCGAACGAACCGTAGTCCTTGTTCACACCCAGGTTGTGGGTGATCGAACGCAGCGCCACCGGCATCGCAGCGAAGCTGGACGAACTGACGAAGGCGACCTGCATGCCCGGCGCCGCACCACGGAAGAACTTCAGCGGGTTCAGGCCATGGGCAAGCAGCAGCGCGCTGTAGACCACCACGATGTGCAGCGCGCAGGCGACATACAGCGCCAGCACGAAATGACCCAGTGGCAGCAGCTTCTCGAAGCCATAGCTGCCGACCAGGCCGGCGATCAGGCCGAAGGTACCGATCGGGGTAACCTCAAGCACGAAGCGGGTCACCTGGATCATGATGTCGCTCATCTGCCCGACCAGCTTGCGCGCTTCGGTCACCTTCTCGCCCAGCTTGACGATGGCAAAGCCGACCAGGCCGGCGAAGAAGATCACCGGCAGGATCGAGCCTCGGCCGGCGGCCAGCACGGTTTCACCCGCTGCGTTGACCTTGGTGCCGATGCCGGACAGCGCGTAGAAGACATTGGCCGGTACCACGTCCAGCAGCACCTGCACCACGCTGGGCACTTCACGCGGCACGTAGTTGCTCGCCATCGACAGCTGCAGGCCACCGGCGCCGGGCTGC
Source organism: Stenotrophomonas maltophilia (assembly GCF_004920835.1). Classification (GTDB taxonomy): domain Bacteria; phylum Pseudomonadota; class Gammaproteobacteria; order Xanthomonadales; family Xanthomonadaceae; genus Stenotrophomonas; species Stenotrophomonas maltophilia_AQ. The sequence goes on along the minus strand of NZ_QFHO01000014.1, from coordinate 42,472 downwards.
AGAACGGTGCCCACGCCCAGGCCGACGCAGACCGCCAGCGCTGCGGTGATCACGAACCACAGGAAGGTGCGGCCACTGAGCGCGGCGACCGACTTCTGGCCGTGCAGCGACGAGATCGCATTGATGACCGCGAAGAACACCAGCGGCACCGCGATCATCTTGATCAGGGTGACGTACAGCTCGCCCAGCGGGCCGAACCAGGTTTCAGCAGCCGGGCCGAGCGCCCAGCCGGCCAGCGCGCCAAGCACGAAGCCACCGACCACGCGCTGCCAGAATGGAATCCGCAGCCAGGCAGAGACCAGCTTCATAGGCAATCCAGAGGGGAAGGAAGGGATGCTGGCACGATAGCCCAAGGCGGCCCGCAGAACGACCGCCGGGCGGGCAAATCAGTGTGTCATCGGCGTGCCTTGCGAGGGCGGGCATAATGAACGTCCCGTTACAGTTTGTGAGATCCCAGCGTCCATGCGCCGTTCCGTCTCCCTGTTGGCCGCCTGCGCCACCACCCTGCTGCTGGGCGCCTGCGCCAGCACCACCCCCGCGTCCGCCCCGGCCGGCCTGAAGGTCGCCGTCGATCCCGTTGCCCATCCGGCCGGCGAGACCCCGCAGTGGTGGTACCGCAGCGGCGCCGCCCAGGCCGCCGCCAACGGCGCGATGTCCGGCAAGGCCAGAAACGTCATCCTGTTCCTCGGCGACGGCATGAGCCTGACCACCGTGGCCGCCTCGCGCATCTACGAAGGCCAGCAGAAGGGCGGCTCGGGTGAAGAGAACCTGCTGTCCTGGGAGCGCTTCCCGGCCACGGCGTTCAGCAAGACTTACAACACCGATTCGCAGACACCGGATTCGGCCGGCACCATGACTGCCATCACCACCGGCGTGAAGACCCACATGGGCGCGATCGGCGTCAGCGCCGGCAGCCGCACTGACTGTGCCGACAGCCTGTCCAAGGGTCTGCTCACCTGGCTGCAGCTGGCCGACAGCGCCGGCCTGGCCACCGGCGTGGTCTCCACCGCGCGCCTGACCCATGCCACCCCGGCCGCCACCTACGCGCACTCGCCTGAGCGCAACTGGGAAAACGACACTGATCTGACCGAAGCGGCGAAGGCCGCCGGCTGCAAGGACATCGCCCAGCAGCTGCTGTCCACCTCGCGCTATGGCCGCGGCCCGCTGGTCGCCCTGGGCGGTGGCCGTGGCGAGTTCACCACCGTGGAGGAGCGCGATCCCGAGTACGACGACAAGGTCGGCCAGCGCCTGGACGGCCGCAGCCTGGTGCAGGAATGGCAGCAGGCGCATCCGCAGGGTGCCTACGTCTGGAACAGCAAGCAGCTGGCGGCGGCCGCGAATGCGCCGGCCATCCTCGGCCTGTTCGAGCCGGACCACATGCGCTACGAATACGAGCGTCCGCAGGATCCGGGTGGTGAGCCGAGCCTGGCCGAACTGACTGCCGCCGCGATCAAGAATCTTTCAAAGCACCAGGAAGGCTACGTGCTGATGATCGAAGGCGCGCGCATCGACCACGCCAACCACAGCGGCAACGCCTACCGGGCGCTGACCGAGACCGTGGCGCTGTCCGACGCCGTGCGCGTGTCCAACGAACTGACTTCGGCCGATGACACCCTGATCATTGTCACCGCCGACCACTCGCACACCCTGAATTTTGTCGGCTACCCGGCGCGCGGCAACCCGATCCTGGGCAAGGTGAAGGACAAGGGCGGCGAAGATGGCGCCGGCAAGCTCGACTACGCGCTGGACGGCACCGGCCAGCCCTACACCACCCTGAGCTACGCCAACGGCCCGGGCCACACCGGCAGCAGCAACCAGCAGCCGGCCGGCAGCAAGCGCTACCCGCACAATCCCAGCACCTTCGAACCGGCCAACGGCCGCCCGAACCTGCGCGAGGTCGACACCGAGCATCCGGACTACATGCAGGAAGCGCTGGTGCCGATGAAGTCCGAATCGCACGGTGGCGAGGACGTCGGCATCTGGGCCCGTGGCCCCGGCAGCAAGGCGATCCGCGGCACGCTGGAACAGAACGCGATCTACCACATGATCGTGCAGGCCACCCCGGCCCTGCGCGAGCGCCTGTGCCAGGCCGGTACCTGCGATGACAAGGGCGTGCCGGTGCAGTTGCCGGCGCCGACCGTCTTCGAGCGCAAGGCCGAGGCCAAGTGATGGTGTGGCCGGCACGCCCTGCCCCTGCCAGCGGCCGCCTCGCGCGGTCGCTGGTCCTGCTCGGCGTGCTGGCCAGCGGCAGTGCGCTGGCGCAGGGACCGGCCTGCAAGGTCATGACCGAAGAGCATGGTCTCTGGATGCTGCCGGGCTGCGAGGTCGCCAACGGCCGGCCGCAGATCAGCCGGGACATCCTGGCGCAACTGCCGTACGACGATCACGGCCTGGCCGTGGTGTACGCAGGCGAAGGCTTCCACTACGTCAACCGCAAGGGTCGCAGCCTGCCGGTGATCACCTGGGACAACGGCCCGGAGACACCGCAGGAAGGCCTGTTGCGCGGGCGCGTTGGCAATCGCGTGGCCTACTTCGATCTGAAGTTCCGCCAGGTGGTACCCGGCACCTTCGATTTCGGGTGGCCGTTCCAGGATGGCGTGGCCGAGGTCTGCAATGGTTGCCGTCATGGTACGCCGGATGGCGATGGCCACACGCCGATGGAAGGCGGCGACTGGTTCCGCATCGACCGCAAGGGTCGTCGAGTGAAGTAGGTTTTCGGCAGGGCTGCGCCCTGCACCTGCAGACGCAACGGCAACAGCCGAAGCAACAGCGTGCATTCCGTGGGATGGCGGGGCACTGTGGGTTTGCGGGGACGGCGCAAGTACGTCCATGTAGCCTTGATCGCCGCATCCATGCGGCTCACACCCCGCAAACCCACAGTGCCCCGCCTTCGACAGTTTTCCGGCGGCCGGTAGATCCACGCCATGCGTGGATCAGATCTGTCAGATATCGAATTGAATCCGGGGTCAGATCCGTTTTCCTGCGGAAAACGGATCTGACCCCATCAACATGCCGGACAGCTCGCAGGAAACTGTCGAAGGCGGGGTGGGTCCGGTTGCGGGGGCGTGAGCCGCATGGATGCGGCGACCGAGCTTACATGGATGTACTTGCAGCGCCCCCCCGCAACCGGACCCACCCCGCCTGCCCTCAGGAAACCCGCTTCTGCTGTTGCTTCGGCCGTTGCCGTTGCTTGCGCGTCTGCGGGTGCAGGGCGCAGCCCTGCCGACCAACCCTATACTTGCCGACGTGAGTGAATTCCCTGCCCTTGTTCCGCTGGATGCGCCCGTGCTGGTGGGCTACAGCGGCGGTGTCGACTCGACCGTGCTGCTGCACTGGTTGTGGCGCTGTGCACAGGCCTCCGGTACCCCGCTGCGCGCGGTGCACATCCACCATGGCCTGCAAGCTGCAGCTGACAAGTGGGTACTGCACTGCCAACAGCAGTGCATAGCATTGGGCATCGAACTGGCCGTACACCGCGTGCAAGTCGAAAGCGATACAGGCCTGGGACCCGAAGGTGCGGCCCGGCAGGCACGGCGGGCGGCGTTCGCGGCCGAACTGCGCGAGGGCGAAACGCTGGCGCTGGCGCAGCACCAGGACGATCAGGCCGAAACGTTCCTGCTGCGCGCCTTGCGTGGCTCCGGCGTCGACGGCCTTGCGGCGATGTCCGCCGACAGCCTGCTCGACGGTCACCGTCTATGGCGACCACTGCTGCAGGTGCCCCGCAGCACCCTGCTCGACCATGCCCGCCAGCACGCACTGCGCTGGATCGAAGACCCCAGCAATGGCGATGACCACGCCGATCGCAATTTCCTGCGCCTTCAGGTGCTGCCGCTGCTGCGCCAGCGCTGGCCGCATGCGGCCAGCGCATTGGCGGGCAGCGCGTTGCATTGCAGGCAGACGCGGGACCTGCTGGATGAAGAAGACGCGGAACTGATCACGCATCTGGAAGTGGCACCGCGCGTGCTGTCGCTGCAGCTGCTGCGCCAGGTCTCGCCGAGCCGCGCCGCCCGCGTGTTGCGTGCCTGGGTGGTCGGCCACGGTGCCGCGCCGCTGCCGGCCACGGTGCTGCAGCAGGCACTGGACGAACTGCTGCCGGCCGACAACGACCGCCAGGCGCGCGCGTGCTGGCACGATCACGCGATCCAGCAATGGCGCGACCATGCCTACCTGCTGCCCGCGCAGCTTCCCGTGCTGCCGAACGACTGGCAGACCGAATGGGACGGGCGAGCGCCGCTGCCCCTGCCCGACGGTGGCCAGCTGCGCCTGCAGGGCATCGCTGCCTTCGAACGCCCGCTGCAGGTGCGCGCGCGCATGGGTGGCGAGCGCATCCAGCTGCCCGGACGCCAACATTCGCACGCGTTGAAGGACTGCCTGCAGCGCGAACATCTTGCGCCGTGGCGTCGCGCGCAGCTGCCGTTGATCTTTGATGGCGCGCAGTTGCTGGCCGCCGCCGACATAGTCATCGCCGCACCACTGCAGGCCTGGTTGCAGGCGCATGACGCGCAGCTGCAGTGGCGGCCGGGCGGCTGGTGAATTGACCCCCGCGCGCGGCCCGTCCACACTTGCCGCATGGCCAAGAAGTCCCCCGAAAACGCCTCCCCGGTCGCCCAGTTCGAGCAGTCGCTCGAATCGCTGGAGCAGCTGGTGGAGCAGATGGAAATCGGCGAGCTGAGCCTGGAAGCGTCGCTCAGTGCTTACGAACGCGGCGTCGGTCTGTACCGCCAGTGCCAGCAGGCGCTGGAGCAGGCTGAACTGCGCGTGCGCCTGCTCAGCGATCCGGCCCAGCCGGAAACCGCCGAACCTTTCGACCCGCCCAGCCATGACGGCTGAGGCATTGTTCGCGCGCTGGCGCGACCGTATCGAAAGCCAGCTCGACGCCGCCCTGCCCTCGCCGGCCGAGGCGCCACAGCGCCTGCACCAGGCCATGCGCTATTCGGTGCTCGGCGGCGGCAAGCGCATGCGCCCGCTGCTGGTGTATGCCAGCGGCCAGCTGTTCGGCGCGCAGACGGAAAGCCTGGACGCGGCGGCGATGGCGGTCGAACTGATCCACGCTTATTCACTGGTGCATGACGACCTGCCGGCCATGGACGACGACGCCCTGCGCCGCGGCAAGCCGACCACCCACATCGCCTTCGACGAAGCCACCGCGATCCTCGCCGGCGATGCGCTGCAGACTCGTGCTTTTGGTCTGCTGGCCGATGCACCGCTGCCGGCAACGCTGCGCGTGGCCTGCCTGCAGACCCTGGCGCATGCCTCCGGTGCCTCCGGTATGTGCGGCGGCCAGGCCTTGGATATCGATGCTACCGGCCAGCAGCAGACCTTGGCGGCTCTGACCCGCATGCACGCACTGAAGACCGGCGCGCTGATCCGTGCAGCGGTGCGCATGGGCGCGCTGTGCGGCCAGGCCCACGAACCACAGCTCGCCCAGCTCGACAGCTTCGCCGATGCGCTCGGCCTGGCTTTCCAGGTGCGTGACGACATCCTTGATGTCGAAGCCAGTTCCGAGCAGCTGGGCAAGACCGCCGGCAAGGACCAGGCGCAGGACAAGAGTACCTTCCCCGCCCTGCTCGGCATGGACGGTGCGAAGGCCCAGCTGCGCGAACTCGCGGCCCGCATGCAGGCCACCTTGGCCGACTATGGCGAGGAAGCCGACGCGCTGCGTGCGCTGGCGACGCTGGCGGTGGAACGCGATCACTGATCGCTGGCGGTGATGCTGCCGCGCTGCGCGCTCGACGGGCATGGCCCGGCGCTGCCGCCAAGCAAAAACGCCCGGCAATGCCGGGCGTTTTCGTTTCAGCATGCAGCCGGTCTTACTTGATCAGGCGCAGGGTGAACGGGTAGCGGTACGCTTCACCGTTGTTGGCCTTGACCGCTGCGATGATGCAGAACACCAGGTTGATGATGCCGACGATCGGGGCCAGGATGCCGCCGATGATCACGATCATCAGGATGATGCTGATGACCATGGCGATGGTCACGGTGATCTGGAAGTTCAGGGCTTCCTTGGCCTGGTCGGTGACGAACGACTTGGCAGCATCGTCCTTGTTGATCAGCCAGATGATCAGCGCGCCGATGAAGCCGGTGAAGATGCCCAGCAGGTGGGCAGCCAGGGCCATGGTGCGCTGGTCGGCCGGCACATCGGTGGTGACCGGCGGCGGCGGGACGTTATCGAATTCGCTCACGACAAAACTCCTTTTCATTGGGTGGTCTTGACCCACCAGCACCAAGCTGGTTGGGTCAGGCGGGCATAGCTTACGCCATCGACGCTATCAATCATTACCGGCGATGGTCATCCGCCCCAACAGGATCGAGCCGGTGCGGATGTGCGAGCGCGGGTCGACATCGCTGCCGACCGCTTCGATCGAACGGAACATCTCGCGCAGGTTGCCAGCGATGGTGATGCCGTCCACCGGGTACTGGATCTCGCCGTTCTCGACACGGAAGCCGCCAGCCCCCCGCGAGTAGTCGCCGGTCACCCCGTTCACGCCCTGTCCCATCAGCTCGGTCACCAGCAGGCCGTCGCCCATCTGCCGGGCAATCTCCTGCAGGGAACCGGCGTTGGCGGCCAGCTGCAGGTTGTGCACGCCGCCGGCATTGGCGGTGGTCTGCAGGCCCAGCTTGCGCGCCGAGTAGCTGCCCAGCACATAACGCTGCAGCACACCGTCGCGGACCAGGGCCGAGGCGCGGGTAGCCACGCCATCACCGTCAAAGGCAGCCGAGCGCAGGCCACGGCGAAGGTGCGGCAGTTCCTCGATCTGCATCCAGTCCGGGAACAGCTGCTGGCCGACGCTGTCCAGCAGGAAGCTGGCCTGGCGGTACAGCGCACCGCCGGACACGGCCGAGAGCAGATGGCCGACCAGGCTGCGCGCCACTTCCGGGGCGAACAACACCGGCATGCTGCCGGTGGACAGCGACCGTGGCTGCAGGCGGGCAACGGTGCGTTCGGCGGCACGGCGGCCGACCAGGCCCACATCCTCCAGGTCTTCACGGGCCAGCGCTCCGGTGTACCAGCCGTCGCGCTGCATGCCATCACCCTGGCCAGCGATCAGCGCACATCCGATCGAATGGTGGGTGCCGCGCTCACGGCCGACGAACCCATGCGAATTGGCGTACACCGACAGGCTCTGCATGCTCGACACCGAGGCACCGTCGGAATTGCGGATCTGCGCGTCAGCCTCACGGCCGGCGGTTTCACAGGCCAGGGCCAGGTCCACGGCCTCATCGGCCTGCAGCGCCCACGGATGCCAGGCATCCAGATCCGGGAAATCGGTGGCCATCAGCGCGGCCTCGGCCAGCCCGGCGGCCGGGTCGTCCTCGGTATGCCGGGCAATCGCGCAGGCCTGCTCGACGGTGGCCGCCAGGCTGGCCTCGTTCAGGTCGCCGGTGCTGGCACTGCCCTTGCGCTGGCCGAAATAGACGGTGACGGCGATGCCGCGGTCACGCGTGGACTGCACGGTCTCCACGTCCCCGAGGCGCACATTGACCTCCAGGCCACGGTCCTCGCTGCAGCTGACCTCGGCCTGGCTGGCGCCCAGCGCGCGGGCACGGTCGAGCAGCTGCTGGGAGAGGTCGGCCAGCCGTTCCAGCCGGGCCGGGCTGTCGTCACCGACGGCGACTTCAGGGGCGATCACGTTCAATGCTTTATCCTGTACAGGTTGGGCCCGGCATCACGCCGGGCGACTTTTTTTGAAATCAGGTATGGACGATGCGCGGACGCGACGAAGAAACCGGTGAATTCCACGACAAGAGCCGCAGCCAGAACCGGCGCGACGCGCTCGACGTTCTGGCCCTGGGCGAGAAGCTGGTGTCGCTGACCCCGGCCCAGTTGGCGCGCCTGCCGGTTCCGGAAGACCTGCTGCCGCACATCGCCGAGTGCAAGCGGATCACCGCCCACATCGCCCACAAGCGCCAGCTGGCGTTCCTGGCCAAGCACATGCGCCGCGAAGAAGATGCCACCCTGGATGCGATCCGCGATGCGCTGGATGCCAACAGTGAGACCGGCCGCCGCGAAGTGGCGATGATGCACCGTGCCGAAGACTGGCGCGAGCGCCTGCTTGCCGAGGGCGACAAGGCGCTGGCCGCCCTGCTCGATGACTACCCGCAGGCCGACCGCCAGCAGCTGCGCACGCTGGTACGCAACGCCCAGGCCGAAAAGGCCAAGAACAAGCCGCCGCGCGCCTACCGCGAGATCTTCCAGGTGCTGCGTACGCTGATGCTGCCGGCCGCGCTGGGCCTGAAGGCCAGCGACGACGAGGTCGAGGCCGACGACACGGCCGACGCCAGCGACGAGGACTGAGTCCCCGCCGGGCCTGGCGGTGGCGCTGGCCATCGCCCGGTTCAGGCCTGGGTACCGCCGACGGTGATGCCTTCGATCAGCAACGACGGCTGGCCGACGCCCACCGGTACGCTCTGGCCGTCCTTGCCACAGATACCCACGCCTTCGTCGAGGGCCAGGTCGTTACCGACCATGCGCACCTTCTGCATGGTTTCCGGGCCGTTGCCGATCAGGGTCGCGCCTTTCACCGGCGCGGTGATCCGGCCATCCTCGATCAGGTAGGCCTCGGTGGCCGAGAACACATACTTGCCGCTGGTGATGTCGACCTGGCCGCCACCGAAGTTGACGGCATACAGGCCCTTCTTCACCGACCGGATCATCTCCTGCGGATCGTGCTGGCCGGCGCGCATGTAGGTATTGGTCATGCGCGGCATGGTCAGGTGCGCGAATGATTCGCGGCGACCGTTGCCGGTCGGCGCCATGCCCATCAGCCGTGCATTGAGGCTGTCCTGCATGTAGCCAACCAGGATGCCGTCCTCGATCAGCGTGGTGCACTGGGTCGGGTGGCCTTCATCGTCGATGTTCAACGAGCCACGGCGGCCGTCCAGCGTGCCGTCGTCGACGATGGTCACGCCCGGGGCAGCCACGCGCTCGCCGATGCGACCGGCGTAGACGCTGGTGCCCTTGCGGTTGAAGTCACCTTCCAGGCCGTGGCCGACCGCTTCGTGCAGCAGCACGCCGGGCCAGCCCGGCCCGAGCACCACCGGCATGACACCGGCCGGCGCCGGCACCGCGTCCAGGTTCACCAGCGCCTGGCGCAGCGCCTCGCGGGCGAACGCTTCCGGACGTCCCTCGGCGAACAGTTCGGCATAACCATAGCGGCCACCGCCGCCGGCATAGCCCGATTCACGGCGGCCGTTCTGCTCGACGATCACCTGCACGTTCAGGCGCACAAGCGGGCGCACGTCGGCGCCCAGCACGCCGTCGGTGCGGGCCACCAGCACGGTGTCCACGCCGCCGGACAGGCTGACCATCACCTGCTTTACGCGCGGGTCGGCGGCACGCAGGTAGCCATCCAGGCGCTTGAGCACCTCGACCTTGGCCTCGTTGCCCAGGCTGTCGATCGGGTCCAGGGTCGGGTACAGCGCGCGCGCGTTGCCGCGCAGCAGCGAACGCCCGGACTGGGCACCGCCTTCACGCGAGATCGCACGCGCCGACTGCGCCGCCGCCAGCAGCGCGTCGGCATGGATGTCATCGGAGTAGGCGAAGCCGGTCTTCTCCCCGGCAATCGCGCGCACGCCCACGCCCTGCTCGATGGAATGGGCACCGTCCTTGACGATGCCGTCCTCCACGCTCCAGCTCTCGCGGCGGGCGTGCTGGAAATAGAGGTCGCCGAAGTCGACACCAGGGCCGAGCAACTGGCCGAAGGTGCGCTCCAGGCCAGCGGTATCCAGGCCACCGGGGCGCAACAGGCGGTCTTGGGCAAGCGTCAGGGCGGTATCAGTCATGGTCTCGATCTGGGGATGCGGGGGCGCTCAGGCAAGCCCCGTGAACAGGAGGGCCACGCTCAGCGCGAGCGCGGCAGGTCGGTAACGGTCGGCGGAATGGCCGGCGCCGGCTTCGGCGCGGGCGGCGGAGTCTTGTCGCGGCTGCGTTCGATCACTTCCACTTTCGGCTCCTTCCATGGACCGGTCACCTTGTACGTGCGGGCGCCGATTTCGCCCAGTGGCTTGGACAATACCGCATTGGTGGCGGCACCGAGCGCAGCGCCCACAGGCCCGCCGGCCACCGCACCGACCACGGTCAGCAGGTTGCCGGCACGCGGGTTGACGTCGATGGTCTGGTCGAACTGCTGGTTGCGCAGGTCGGCCTGGCCGCGGATGGTGATGTTCGCCGCCGGGCCCTCGATCAACACCTTGTCGGTACGTGCCATGCCCTGGCCGAACTGCATGCTGCCGTCGATCTGGTTGAACGCGAAGCCTTTGGAGAAGAAGTCGCGGAAGTCGAACATCAGGCGCCGCGGCAGCTGGGTGACGCTGAGCAGTCCCAGCACGCGGCCGGCACCCGGCTCCAGCTCCAGCAGCTGGCCGTTGCGTGCATGCAGATCGAGGGTGCCCTGCAGGTTGCCCAGCTGGAAGTCCGACGGACCGCCGCTCCATGACGCCTGCAACTGCGCCCGGCCCGAGCCTCCGCGCAGCTGGCCGCCGTAGTCGAGGTTCTGCATGAGTCCACCGAGGTCTTCGCTGCGCACCTGCGCGGTCAGTTCGGTACGCGCACCACCACTGCGGCCCAGCCAACGGCCGCTGATGTCGATCTCCTGGTCCGGCGCGCGGAAGCGCAGCTCATCCACGTTCAGGCCATTGCCCAGCGGCCGCGTGCGCAGCACCGTCTGGCCGAGCACGACCTTGCCGAACTTGAGGTCGGCGATGTCCAGCGCGAACGGCGGCAGCTTGGCCGGGTCCATGTCATTGGCACCGGCCTGCACCCGCGCCGGCGCGGCAGCCCCGGGGGACGGCGGCAGCGACTGCCAGTGCACTCGGTCGAGCTGGCCACTGATGGTGCCGCCCTCGGCGTTGGGTACCGTCAAACGGCCGGCCAACGTAGGTCCATCCAGGCGCACGTCCAGTGCCTGCGGGCCGGGCTGCAGCTGCAGCCGGGTCTGTTCGAAGACGCCGCCGATCAGCATCAGCTTGCCGACCTGCACATCCACCGCACGCAGCGGCATCGCATCATCGTCGCCACCCCCACGGGCCAGGCTGATCCACTCCAGCGCATCCAGGGTCGGGCTGCGGCCGTTGACGGTCAGCCCACTGGGCGGCGGCTCCCGGTCAACATGGTCGCTGCCCAGGGTGACCTGCACGCCGGTGCGGTTGTTGTGGCTGCGCGCGGCCAGGGCCAGACGCTGGCCGAAGGCCACGTCGATACGGCCGGCGCCCATCGGCAACTGCGCAGCCACCGTGGTCGCCAGCGGCTCGCCGGCGGGCTTGTCCAGCGGTGCCGGCAGGTCAAGACGGGTGCCGACCAGATCCGAGCTCAGCCGCAGTTCGCTCGGCGGGGCCGGTGCACCAGGCGCGACCTTCGGCAGGTTGACCGCGATGGTCCACGGCGAGACACCGCTGATGTAGGGCTTGAGCCAGGCCATCTCCGGCGCGCGGTCGATCAGCACGCCAGCGTCGAGGTTGGCCGACAGCTGCGATTCGAAGGCCAGTTTGCTGTCGTGCACATAGCCGCCGGCCCGCAGGCTCAGGCGACCGTCCTGGCCGAGATGGCGCACCGCTAGTTCCTCGGCGCCGAAACCACCGTTGCCGTAGCGCGCCTGCCCCTGCATGTTGTCGAAGGTCAGCTGGAAACGCTTGTCGACCAGCTTCACCCCCGCCAGATCTACCGTGCCCTGCAGGTGGCCGCCACCTTCATCGTGGTGCAAGGGCTGCAGCAGGTCGAAGGTCACATGCGCCGGGCCCGCCGCGGTCAGGTTGTCCAGGGTGTCGCCATAATCCTTGTGCAGCGGGCTCTGCCGCAGCATCGCCAGCAGCTTGCCTGCCTCGCTCTGGGTGTCGGCGCGCACGTACAGCGGCTGCTGGCCGAAGTCCGCAATGCCCGCTTCGAATTTCTGCACGGCCACACCGGCCAGGTCACCGCGCCCACGCATGTCGAAGCCCGGCCCGATGAAGGCGATATCGGCGTCGACCTGGCTCATCAGCGGCCAGTCGTGCTGGAAGCGGATATCGCCGTTGGTGATGTGGCCGGTGGCTTCGAAGCGGCCGTCATTGTTGTCGAACGGCCAGTCGTCCAGGTCACCACTGACCAGACCAATGCCGCCACGCACCTGGCCACCGGCCAGCGCCATGTCCAGCCAGTCGGTAGCGCCCTTGCTCATTCTGGAGTGGATCCAGAAGCGCTTGGCCGCGATCATCGGCACATCATCCAGTTTCGCGGCCAACTGCAGCCACGGCCGGGTGCCATCGCCCTGGAACCAGACCCCGCCACGCACGTCAGCGGCGTAGTCGGTGCCTTCCACGCGCATCGCCGCAGTGCCGATACGCCAGCCACCGCCCTCGTCGCGCCAACCCACCACCTGGCCGGCCAGATGCAGGTCATGGCGCACGCCAAAGCCGGTCGGCCAGTCGAACTGCAACTGGCGCTGCGGCTGCAGCTGCAGGCTGAAGCCATTGGCATCGCCCTCGAAGCGTCCGCCAAGGCCACGCAGGCCAGGCGAATGACCGACGCTGGCAAAGCCCAGCGACTGCAGCTCGCCCTGTGCCCACAACGGGCCATCGCGCTCGCCGGACAGCTGCAGCTCTGCGACGTCCAGCTGCGGCTTGGACAGGAACAGCCAGCGGCGCAGGCCGGGGTCAAGGCGGTCGCTGAGCGCCAGTGCGCGCAGCGCGGTACCGGCCTGTACTTCACCGGAGCTCATCTGCAGCTGCTTGCCGACCTGCAGCTGCAGGCCATCGAGCTGCTGCTCGCCCTCTTCCGTCTTCAAGCGCAGGCGCGGGACCTGCAGCGCCCAGCCGTCGGCCTGGCGTTGCCAGCGGAGGCGTGCCTGCAGGCGCTGCAGCTGCAGCTGCGGTGCAGCCAGCTCCGGCATCGGCGCGCCGTCGATGCGTACGTCGCGCAGGTCCGAATCGGTGGTCAACGCCACCGGTGCGAAATCACGCAGGGTCAGCCACAGGTTCAGTTCGCCCTTGCCCTCGCGCAGGCGAATGCCGCCGGCCGCCAGCAGCGGCGACCAGGCATGGAAATCGACCGGGTCGGCACCCAGCCAGGCCTGACCGTTGCCGCCTGCGCGGTCTACGTCCAGTACCGCGGTCAGCGGCAGCGCATCGGTCTGGGCCCAGGCCCGCACGCCCACCCGCAGACGCTCGCCGTTGACGCGCAGGCGCAGATCGATGCGTGGCAGCGTAGTGTCGATGCCGAGGCCAGGCGCATGCACGCCCAGACGACCACCAATCACCTGCAGCTCGCCCAACCGGCGCAGTGCGTCCAATGGATCACCACCGCTGTCGGATCGGGGCAGGCCGCGTACCGACCAGCGCCCGTCCTCGCCCTGCTGCAGGTCCAGCGCCAGCCCGCGCAGGCGCAGCTCGGTCAGCGAGCGGCCCGGCAGCAGGCCGCTGTACATCGACACCAGCACTTCGGCCTCGCCGATAGCCAGGCCCTGCCCTGCACCGATGCGCAGGCCCTTCAGCTGCAGCAGCGGACCACGCCGGGTCCAGGCGGTCTGCAACTGATCGAAACGGACCGGCTGGCCGGCACGCTCGCTCAGCCACGCAGCAATCTTTTCAGGATGGCGCTCGGCCAGCGGCAGCAGCTGGCTGAGCGTTCCCACCAGCAGCGCAAGCCCGACCAGGCCGACCGCACAGGCGGCAATGAAATGACGGCGGATCCTTCGCAGTCGCAGGCGCGGCGGCGCGCTCATCGGCCTCGGCCGGCGCGTTGCCGGCGTTGATCAGAGCAGAACCACATCGTACTGCTCCTGCAGGTACTGCTCGTCCGCCTGGAAACGGATGCTCTTGCCGAGGAACTCCTCGAGCTCGGCCACCGCTGAAGACTCTTCGTCGGTGATGCGCGCCACCACCTTGGTCGAGGCAATCACCAGCAGGCGCGCGGCATCGAACTGGCGCACCGCTCGGGTGATCTCGCGGAAGATCTCGTAGGTCACCGTTTCGGTGGTCTTGATGGTGCCGCGGCCACTGCACTGCGGGCAGGTTTCCGACAGCTGCCGCTCCAGGCTTTCCACCGTGCGCTTGCGGGTCATCTCCACCAGGCCCAGCGGCGAGAAGTCGTACACCGTGGTCTTGGCATGGTCGCGCGCCAGCGCCTTTTCCAGCGTGCGCAGCACCTGGCGGCGATGTTCGGCATCGTCCATGTCGATGAAGTCGATGATGATGATGCCGCCCAGGTTGCGCAGCCGCAGCTGCCTGGCCACCGCCTGCGCGGCCTCCAGGTTGGTACGGAACACGGTCTCTTCCAGGTTGCGCTGGCCAAGGAACGAGCCGGTGTTGACGTCGATGGTGGTCATCGCCTCGGTCTGGTCGATCACCAGGTAGCCACCGGACTTCAGCGGCACCTGCTTGTCCAGCGCGCGGCCGATCTCGTCCTCCACCCCGAACATGTCGAAGATCGGACGATCGCCGCTGTACAGCTCGATCTTCTCGGCCAGCACCGGCATGTACTTGGCCACGAAGGCCTGCAACTGGGCGAAGGTCTCCTTGGAGTCCACCTTCACCTTGTCAACGTCCTTGCGGATGAGGTCGCGCACCGAACGCAGCGGCAGGCTCAGGTCTTCATAGATGTTGCTGCACGAGGCCGCCTCGCGGCCACGACGTTCGACCACGTTCCAGACCCGCGACAGGTAGGCGACGTCCTCGGCGATGGCCTCGGCCGGCTGGCCCTCGGCATTGGTACGCACGATGTAGCCGTAGCCGCCGTGCTGGGCTGACAATTCGGTCACCAGCGCCTTCAGCCGCGCGCGCTCGGTTTCATCCTCGATGCGCGCGGACACCCCCACCACCTTGGACTGCGGCAGCAGCACCATGTAGCGCGAGGGAATGCTGATCTGCGTGGTCAGGCGTGCGCCCTTGGTCCCGATCGGGTCCTTCACCACCTGCACCACGATGTCCTGGCCGTCGCGCAGCAGTTCGACGATCGGCACGCTGGACGGGGGTGGAAGCGTGGTGTTCTCGGTATCGGCACTGGCCACCGGCGCCGGCCGCACCACGTCGTTGGCGTGCAGGAACGCGGCGCGCTCCAGCCCGACCTCGACGAAGGCCGCCTGCATGCCCGGCATGACCCGCTGCACCTTGCCCTTGTAGATGTTGCCGACCACACCCCGGCGCCAACCGCGCTCGATGTGCAGTTCCTGCAGCATGCCGTTCTCGATCACCGCGACGCGCGTCTCGCGCGGGGTCACATTGACCAGGATTTCCTCAGACATCGGCAGCCTCCCTGGCGGCATCAGCAGTTGTGGCCGGCACGCCGCAGCGCGCCAGCAGACGATCGGTATGCAGCAGTGGCAGCCCCATGACACCGGAGTAGCTGCCGGAAAGATGTTCGATCCAGCGCTCGGCACCGCCCTGGATGGCGTAGGCGCCGGCCTTGTCCAGCGGCTCGCCGGTGGCCACGTAGGCGGCGATGTCGGCGCTGTCGATCGGCGCAAAGGTCACCTCGGAAACGACCAGCTCGCTGTCCAGTCCTTCCGCGCCGACCACCACCACCGCGGTCATCACCTGATGGGTACGCCCGGCCAGCCGCGCCAGCATCGCCCGCGCGTCGCCAGCATCGGCCGGCTTGCCGAACACCTCGCCGTCCAGCACCACTTCGGTGTCCGAGCCGAGCACCCGCGCCTGCGGGTCATCGGCCAGCACCCGGGCCAGGCCGGCACGTGCCTTGTCGGCAGCGACCCGGCAGACATACTGTTCGGCGCTTTCAGCGGGCGCGCGCTGCTCGACGACCTCCAGGTCCAGGGCCTGGAAGGGGCGTCCGAGTCGGGCCAGCAGCTGGTTGCGTCGGGGGGAGCGGGAAGCAAGATAGAGCATCGGCACAGCATAACCTGAGGCCGCCACCTGAATCGTCGGCAACCCCTCGCGGAACGCTTCCAACCCCGAACAGGCTCACAACGCGTTCATCGCTACGACACCACCCTCACCCCACAACAAGGAGATCCCATGCGCCTGACCGCCACCCCGCTGCTGCTCGCCCTGTCCCTCGCCCTTGGAACCTCGATGACCGCCCATGCTGCCCCGTCGTCGCCGTCGATCGCCGCCCCGGCCGAAGGCACCCTGCTGAACATCTCGTCCAACGCCGAAGCCACCCGCGTGCCGGACGTGGCCACCTTGTCGGCCGGCGTAGTCACCCAGGCCGCCGATGGCAACAGCGCGATGCGCCAGAACGCCCAGCAGATGGACAAGGTGCTGGCCGCGATCAAGGCTGCCGGCATTGCCGAGCGTGACGTGCAGACCAGCGGCGTCAGCCTCAACCCGCAGTACCGCTATGCCGACAACGAAGCACCGAAGATCACCGGCTACCAGGCCAGCAACACGGTCAGCCTGAAGGTGCGTGACATCGCCAAGCTCGGCAAGGTACTGGACGCACTGGCGGCGCAGGGCGCCAACCAGATCAATGGCCCCAGCTTCGAGATCGACCAGCCGGAACCGGTCTATGACGAAGCCCGCCTGGCCGCACTGAAGAAAGCCCAGGCCCGCGCCCAGACCTATGCGAAGTCGCTGGGCCTGCAGGTCCGTCGCATCGTCAGCATTTCCGAGAATGCCGGCGGCGGCTATCGCCCGATGCCGATGATGCGGGCAATGTCGGCCGGCGCAGCGATGGACAAGGCCACCCCGGTCGCGCCGGGCGAGTCGACCGTCTCGGTCAACCTGGATGTGGTGTTCGAACTGGGTCGCTGATCCAGTTCGTCATTGCCGACAAAGGCGGATCCCGCAGGGGATCCGCCTTTTTTCATGCCCGCGGCCGGCACTGGCTGAAGGCCAGCCCAACGATCGCCCCCCTGCCTCTAGGCAGTAGCCGCCGCGCCGCGCTACTGATGCACTGCCAGCCGCGTGCGGCAACCCCGTGATCGGCCCTGGTGCGTTGAGGACTTCGTCACTGGCATGGAGGTGGACCATGGTTCGTACGTATCCCGTTGCATCCCCGCACTTCGACCCCGCCCGCGTTGCCGCCTGGAGCGCGGCCATCGCCCTGCATCTGATCGCGCTGCTGATGTTGCTGATCCCGGCGACCTACCACGCCGTCACCGCACTGCCCCGCGACAACACCACGGTGCGGCTGATCCCGAAGGAACAGCCCAGACCACCGGAGCCGCCCAAGCCGCCCACCAACCCGGAACAGGTACAGGTCAAGGCCGAGCCACGGCAGCAGACCGTGCCCACGCCATTGCCCGCTCCCACCGCCACTGCCGAGGAGGCACAGGGCATCATCCTGCCTGCTGCCGAGCCTGCGCCGGTGCAGGTGGCAGCGAGCATCGACAGCTCCACACCGCTGGCCGGTGCCCAGCTGCAGTACCGCAGCGCCCCGCCGCCGACCTACCCGGCCCCGGCGCTGCGCAACCACGAGCAGGGCACGGTGCTGCTGCGGGTGGAGGTCGACCGCAGCGGCCAGCCGGTGGCAGTCAGCATCGAGCGCAGCAGCGGCTCGCGCAGCCTGGACCAGGCCGCTCGCCAGCAAGTGCTCAGGCACTGGCGCTTCGAGCCGGCCCAGCGTGATGGCGTGGCCGTGCCGGCCATCGGCATGGTGCCGGTACAGTTCTCGCTGCCGGACTGACGTGATCGCCGGCCCGGCTATCTGCCGGGCCGGCCCTTCCGTCCGGGCGGGTACGGACGGAACAGGATCAACTGTTATCAATTAAGCAAAAATTCACGACTTCGTCACCTGTCGGAAACCTAGATTGGTCCGTCCCGGAACCTTCCGGAGACAGCCCTCAACGCTAAGGTTTTCCAGTTAGGAGAGAAGCTGTGAAACACCCGATCCAACGGCCCGCCAGCCGCCGCCGCTGCACCCTGGCATCGTCCATCACCCATATCCTTACCGGCGGCACCCTGCTGCTGGTTGGCGCCGTGGCTTCCACCTCCGCCTTCGCGCAGGAAAAGGCCACCAACCTGGACCGGATCACGGTCACCGGTTCGAACATTCCGCGTACCAACACTGAAACACCGTCCCCTGTGCAGGTGGTGACCCGCCAGGAAATCGACCGTACCGGCAAGACCACCCTTGCCGAGTATCTGCAGACCATCACCGCAGACGGCGCGGGTTCCATTCCCAAGACCTTCGGCAACGGATTCGCAGGTGGTGGCGCCGGCATCTCGCTGCGCGGCCTGGGTGCGGGTTCCACGCTCGTCCTGTTGAACGGACGCCGAATGGCCACCTACGGCCTGGCCGACGATGGTCAGAAAGTGTTCACCGATCTGAGCACCATTCCGCTCGATGCCGTTGAACGCGTGGAAGTTCTGAAGGACGGCGCCTCGGCGATCTATGGCTCCGACGCCATCGCCGGCGTGGTCAACATCATCCTGCGCAGTGACTTCCAAGGCGCCATCCTGCGTGCGTCCTATGGCCTGTCCGGCGACAGCGATGGAGATTCCAAGAAGGCGACCCTGACTGCTGGCACCGGTGACTTGGCCAGCGATGGCTGGAACGCGTTCTTCAGCCTGGACGTCGGCAAGACCGATGCGATCAAGATCAGCGATCGAAAGAACCGCAAGTGGATCGGCACCGGCGACACACGTCCGTGGGGCTACGACGCAGCCGATTCGCAGTTCCTGGGCGGCGCGTATCTGTCCAAGGGCACGGCAGGCGGCGTCGGCCCCAATGGTTCGGTCTTCGACGACCGCAATGTAACCAAGGACAATCCTGCCTTCCTGGTTGCGCTGCCGGGCTGTGCGAACCTCACCACCATTCCGGGCCAGACGGATGCAAGCGCGCAGGCGCAAGGCTGCCTGTGGGATCCGGCGCAGCAGTATCGCGACCTGACTCCCGAAGAGAAGTACATCAACGTGTTCGGCCGTGCCAGCTTCGCTTTCGGCGAAGGCGGCGAGATCTACACGGAGATCGGCTACTCGAAGAAGGAAACGATCTTCAGCAACACCCCGTCAGGCGCTGCGGGTACCTGGGGCTATCCGGGCGGCGTCGTCACCGCGAACAGTGGCTCCAAAGCCACCGTGCTCGGCCCGAACCATCCTGACAACCCGATTCCCGGCCAGGCCTCGAGGCTGCGCTATTCGGCTTGGGATGTCGGTCCGCGCGTGACCAACAACACCAACGAGTTCAACCGTTTCCTGGTGGGTGTCAAGGGCAACTGGGGTGACTGGAGCTACGACACCGCCTACCTGCATTCGGCGACCGACCTGGTCAACAAGCGCACTGGTTTCCTGCGCTACAGCGCCGTGCAGTGCGCACTGGGCAATCCGAACTGCGCAGGTGGCGTGTGGCGCATCGGCGACAATGCCAATCTGAATTCGCAGGCGTTGTACGACTACATCTCACCAACCATCAGCGCCCGTGCGAAATCCGGCCTGGACATGTTCGACTTCACCGTGTCGCGCAGCCTGATGGACCTGAAGGGTGGTCCACTGGGCCTGGCAATCGGCACAGAATGGCGCAAGACCAGCAACAGCCTGACCCCGCAGACCTACACCGACACGGGTGACATCATCGGCCTGGGTTACTCGGCCTACGATGGCACCCAGAACGTGTATGCCGGTTACGTCGAACTGTCCGCACCTGTGCTGGAACAGCTGGAACTGTCCGGTGCCCTGCGATACGACAAGTACGAAAGCGGTGAAGGCAAGGCCACGCCGAAGCTCGGCGTGAAGTGGACTCCTGCCGATTGGATCGCACTGCGTGCCAGCTATGCTGAAGGCTTCCGCGCACCGAACCCTGCCGAAAACGGTGACGGTGGCCTGGCTGCTTTCTCGAACGCATCCGACCCGGTTCGTTGCGCCATCGACTCCGACGAATGTACCGCCCGCACGGTGGCGATCATCACCCGCCCGAACAAGGATCTGAAGCCGGAGGAATCCAAGAGTTACTCGGTGGGCATCGTGCTGCAGCCGACGTCCTCGACCTCGTTGACCGTCGATGCCTGGCAGATCAAGCGCACCAACGAAATCGCCCAGGGCAGCACGACGGCAGCGATCCGGGCCGGCAACGTGGTGCGTGACATCAACAACATCGGCGGCGTTGCCAACAGCGGCAATATCCTCGCAGTCAACACGGCCTACGTGAATGCCAACTCTTCACGTGTTCGCGGCATCGATACCGACATCCGCCAGACCTTCGACATCGGCCCGGGCCAGCTGGAGATGGATCTGCAGTGGAGCCACATCCTGAAGTTCGAGCGAACCGAAGGCACTGAGACCGTCGACTATGCCGGCACCCACGGCAACTGCGACGTCACCAACTGCATCGGCACGCCGAAGGACAAGATCAACTTCGGCACCACCTGGCGGCAGGGACCGTGGAGCGTCAGCGGCGTTGCCAACTACATCGGCAAGATGGACAACACCGATAAGCGCGGCGGCACGTATCAGGCGTTCTATGCAGACGGCACGCCGGTGACGAAGATCTCCTCCTTCACTACGTTCGACCTGTCGGGGCGCTGGAACATCACCGACGCCTTCGAACTCAACGCCTCCGTGGCCAACGTATTCGACCGCATTGCTCCTCTCGATCCGACCACATATGGCGGTGTGAATTACAACCCGATGCACTTCTCTGGTGCGCTGGGCCGTTACTTCACCGTCGGTGCCAAGTACACCTTCAAGTAATACAGACACCATCCGTCAACACAGCAAATTCGAAGGCCCGGGCATCTGCCCGGGCCTTCGTCGTTCTGCCCCTTGCAGGCATGTTCACAAGCACATGGCTACCGTGTGCACGCGGCATCATCGCCGCAGGGGATCTCCATGACCGCGACATCGCAGCGCCTGGGCCTGCCCGCGTTGACTGCACTGGTGGTCGGCTCGATGGTCGGCGCAGGCATCTTTTCATTGCCGCAGAACGTGGCGCGCAGCGCCGGCCCGGCCGCCGCGCTGATCGGCTGGGCCCTGAGCGGCGCGGGCATGCTGATGCTGGCCTTCGTGTTCCAAGCGCTGGCCAACCGCCGGCCTGATCTCGATACCGGCATCTACGCCTACGCGCGCGAGGGCTTCGGCAATTACATCGGCTTCTCTGCTGCGTGGGGTTACTGGGTCGCCTCGGTACTGGGCAACGCCAGCTTCTTCGTGCTGATCTTCAGTGGTCTCGGCCACTTCATGCCGGTCTTCGGCGAGGGCAACACGCCCGCCGCCGTGGCGGCCTCGTCGCTGTTGCTATGGACCGTACACCTGCTGGTGTTGCGCGGCCTGCGCACCGCAGCCATCGTCAACGGCCTGGTGACCGTCGCCAAGCTGCTGCCGATCGCGCTGTTCCTGATCCTGGCCGCTGGCGCGTTCCGCATGGACGTGTTCCGCGCCGATTTCCTCGGCACGCCTGCACTGGGCGATCTCGGCCAGCAGCTGCGCGGCATGATGCTGGTCACCGTGTGGGTATTCATAGGCATCGAAGGTGCCAGCATCTACTCACGTCGTGCCGCCCGCCGCGCCGATGTCGGCCGCGCTACGGTGATCGGCTTCGTGGGTGTGTGGCTGCTGCTGGTGCTGGTCAGCCTGCTGTCGATGGGCGTGCTGTCACAGGCCGAACTGGCAGGCCTGCCCAATCCGTCGATGGCCTATGTGCTGCGCGCCATCGTCGGCGAATGGGGCGCGACGGTGATCATCGTCGGCTCGATTATTTCCGTGCTGGGTGCGCTGCTGGCCTGGGTGCTGCTGTGCGCCGAAGTGCTCTATGCCGCCGCGGGTGACGGCACCATGCCCGCCTTCCTTGGCCGTGAGAACGCGCGTGGCGTGCCGGCCAATGCACTGTGGTTGAGCAACGGGCTGATCCAGTTGTTCCTGCTGTTGGTGCTGGTCAATTCCGGCAGCTACACCGGACTGGTGCTGCTGGCCGCATCGATGAGCCTGGTGCCCTACTTCCTGTCCACCGCGTTCGGTGTGCAGCTGGCCTGGCGCGGTCACGCCTACGCAGGTGAACCGGGTGTGCGCTGGCGCGATTTCGCGGTTGCGCTGCTGGCCAGCGCGTATGCACTGTGGCTGGTGTATGCAGGCGGCCTGGACAACCTGCTGCTGTCGGTGCTGCTATACGTACCGGGCGTAGTGTTGTTCGCGCTGACCCGGCGCCAACGCGGCGAACAGGTATTCACGCGTTGGGAGTGGGTGCTGTTCGGTGCGATCCTGATCGTAGCGATCGCCACGCTGGTGGCGTTCTGGCGAGGAGCACTGACACTGTAAAGCCGAGCATGGCTAGGCTGCACCTGGGTAGAGTCGAGCTTGCTCGACTGGTTTTCCGCAGCAGTCGAGCAAGCTCGACGCTACGAAGCAGAGCGGCCGAACATGGGTTTGACTCTACAAGACCCTGGGCAGCATCCCGATATCGCGCATCCAGCGTTCGGCCAGATGCGGCCACTCCGCCACCGGCGCGTCCTTCACACGCAGGCCGAAGGCATGGCCGCCACGCGCGAACAGATGCATTTCCACCGGCACGCCCGCGCCGACCAGCGCACGGTAATAGGTCAGTGATTCGCGCACGTCATCGGTCGGGTCATCGGTGGCCTGCACGATAAAGGTCGGCGGCACCGCATCATCCACCGTAATGTCGCCGGCCAGCGACAGCCCGTGCTTCGCACCGGTCCACAGATGCCCGGAGTACATCACCATGGCGAAATCCGGGCGGCTCGGCTGCGCATCTACGGCATCGATCGCAACGTAGCTGCGCGCGCCATGCGTGCTCAGTCCAGCCACCACGTGGCCACCAGCGGAAAAGCCGATGACCCCCACCCGCTTCGGATCGATCTTCCAGCGTCCGGCCTGCGCACGCAGCAGGCCCATCGCACGCTGTGCATCCTGCAGCGCCATCGGCACCGCTGGAATGTCTCGGCAGTTGCAGTCACTATCCCAGTTCGGCCCCGATGCCGGCACACGGTATTTCAGCAGCGCGCAGGTGATGCCCTGGCCGGTCAACCAGTCGCAGATCTCGCTGCCTTCCAGATCCATCGCCAACACGCGGTAGCCTCCGCCGGGCACCACCATCACCGCCGTTCCGTTGCCACCACCCTTGGCGGGAAACACGGTCAGCGTCGGCACGGCCACGTTCTGCAGCATCGCCCAGCGTTCGCCGCTGGCCTTCGAGATGGTATCCCTGATCTCTTCGGGCCCTTTCAGTTTCGGTGGCGCCGTTACCTTGCCCGCTGGCCACAGCGGCATCTCGGTGCTGCCCGGTGGTGGCTGCCAGGTTGGCGTTACCGCCATCGCCGCGCAGGGCGACAGTACAAGCAGCACTGCAATGGCAATGACAGACGCACGCATATCCGACTTCCCTATGGATGAAGAAGGATTGTAGGGCCGGACAATCGACGCAAAAAAAACCTGCATCTCGCGATGCAGGTTTCTCAAGGTGGCGCCCGAAGTTGGACTCGAACCAACGACCCCCTGATTAACAGTCAAGTGCTCTAACCGGCTGAGCTATTCGGGCAGACGACTAGTATAACCACTCTTCACGCGCGATGGTAGGGGTGATTTGCCAACATCGCCGCAGCGCGATACAGCTGTTCGGCCACCACCAGACGCACCAGCATGTGCGGCAGCGTCAGCGGGCCGATCGACCACTTCTCATCAGCCAGCGCCGAGACTTCCGGCGAATGTCCTTCCGGCCCACCGATCAGGAACGCGAGATCCCTACCCTGCCCGCGCCAATGTTCCAGGCGCTGTGCAAGCTGCTCGGAACTGAGCTGGCGACCCGGTACATCCAGCGCCACCACGTAGGCATTCTTCGGCAGCGCAGCGATCACCCGCTTGCCTTCATCTTCGGTGGCGCGGCGCGGGTCACGGCCCTTGCCACGCAGGCCCGGCTCGATTTCCACCAGCTCGAAGGGCAGCCAGTGCGAAAGACGCTTCTGGTACTCGGCGAAGCCCTGCGCGACCCAGCTGGGTGCGCGCTCGCCGGTAGCAATCAGTCGGGCTTTCATCAACGGTCCTCCAAAACGTCGACGGCGCCATCGGCGCCGTCGAAGGGATGCATCAACGTGTGGCTCAGGCCACTTCGTCGTCGTCGCGGGACGGCGGCTGGTCGCCGACGGTCCACAAGCGCTCGAGTGCATAGAACTCACGCACGCGCGGCAGCATCACGTGGACGATCACGTCGCCCAGGTCCACCAGCACCCACTCGGCCTCGCGCTCGCCTTCCACGCCCAACGGCATGACATCGATCTTCTTGGCAAAACGCACGACTTCATCGGCAATCGACTTGACGTGGCGGGTCGACGTACCCGACACGACCACCATGTAGTCGGCGACGCTGGAGCGGCCACGCACGTCGATCTCGACCGGGTCCTTGGCCTTCAGGTCTTCAGTGGCTTGGCGGACGCTGGCCAGCAGTTCCGGCACGGACGGCGGCGGGCTGGGCAGATCGACCTTGATGGTCTGGGGCTGGGTCTGGTTGCTCAAAGTGGATCGACTCGATAAACGTAGGGGCGATTATACGGGGATGCTGCTGCCGCGCCATTCACGGCGTGGCCGGGCGGTACAGGCCGTGTGCAGCGACGTAGTCGGCCACGGCCGGCGGCAGCAGCGCCCGCCAGGGGCCGGAGGCGGCAATCTGGGCACGCACAGCACTGGCCGATTCTGCGCGCAGGGGATGGTGCAGGCGCAGGATACGGCCGGCCGGGCTGGAAAACAGAGCCTGCTCGCTGTCGGCCCAGCGCCCCTCCAGTGCCCGGCCCAGCTCGCCGTCCACCGAGGCCTGCAACGGGCTGCCGGGGCGCTCTGCCACCACGAAATGGGCCAACCCGAACAGGTCTTGCCACTCGTGCCAGCTGGGCAGGCCAAGCAGGCTGTCGGCCCCCACCAGCCAGGCCAGCGGCCGGCTCGGGCCAAGCTCCCCGCGCAGGTCGCGCAGGGTATCAACGGTATAGGACGGGCGACCGGGAAAGCGTTCAGCTCGATCCAGTTCGCGGCGGTCCAGCAGCAGGCCCGGCTCGTCGCCGATGGCCAGCGACAACATGGTGCAGCGCTGTTCGGCGCTGGCACCGGGCAGCGCACGGTGCGGGGGGTCGGCCGCGGGCATCATGCGCACCGCCACCTGCAGTTCGTCACGCGCTGCGCGCGCGATCGCCAGGTGGCCGAGGTGCACCGGATCAAAGGTGCCCCCGTAATAGATCCGCAGGCTCATTGCTCAGGCCCGCGCCAGCAGGCGCACGGCACGCGCTTCAGCCACGGCCACCAGCAGGCGCTCCAGCGCCAGCCAGGCATCGCCGTCGGCGCGTCCCTTGGCGATGCGGTCGACCAGCCCGGCCTCCGCCACGAAGCGTTCCCAGCGCTTGCCTTCCGGGTGCCGCTGCAGCGCGCGCTTGTACGGCGCCTGCCGCGATTCCCAGATACCACGGGACTTCATTTCGGCGGCCAGATTGCCGCCACGCGCCTGCACCCGTGCCAGGCCGGCACCGGCCAGCAGTTCGCGGATCACGATCGGCATCAGTGCCGCCACGGCCTCGCCTTCACCACGCAGGCCCGCCAGCATGCGCAGCACCGCCGGCGCCTGGCCGGAGAAGGTGGCCTCCACCAGCCGGAACACGTCGTAGCGGGCCGCATCGGCCACCAGCGACTCCATCCGTTCTACATCCAGCGGCTGGCCATCGGCCAGCAGCGCCAGTTTGTCGATCTCCTGCGCGGCAGCCAGCAGATTGCCTTCCACCCGTTCGGCCAGCCGCTGCACCGCGGCCGGATCGGCGCGCAGACCCTTGCCACGCAGGCGGCGCTCGATCCAGTCCGGCAGTTCATGCGGCTTGATCGCCCAGGCGACCGACAGCACGCCGATACGGTTGACCGCCTCGGCCCACTTGCCCTGGTGGGCCTTGCTCCATTCGTTGGCGGTGATCATCAGCACCACGTCCGGCGCCGGGTTGGCACAGAACTGGCTGATCACCTCGGCCCCGTCCTTGCCCGGCTTGCCGCTGGGCAGGCGCACCTCGACCAGGCGGCGGGCGCTGAACAGGCTGGGCGCGTTGAATGTTGCGTCGAGCTGGTTCCAGTCGAAATCACGGCCGTCCGCGTCGAACACCTCGCGCTCGCCGATGCCAGCGGCGCGCGCGCGCGCGCGGATGGCATCCGCCGCCTCCAGCACGCGCAGGGTTTCCGGCCCGGCAATCAGATAGACCGGCGCCAGCGCGGTATCAGCGCCCTGGCTGGCCAGCTGCTCCGGACGCAGTTCCATCGTCGCGGCTCAGTGCTTCACTGCAGGTGCCGGCCCGGCCGGCACCGCATCTTCGACCGGCGCGGTCTTCGGTGCCGACAAGCTGCCACCCTTCTCGATCTCGGCGCGGACCACGCTGTCGATGCGGCGGATGATCGAGGCCGACATCTCGCGGCGCAGCTCATTGGCCAGGATTTCGCGTTCGGTGGTGGTACCGGTGGCGTCGGTCGGCGGCGACACGTAGTCGCGCGACAGTTCGATCACCTGCTGCGGCACCAGCTCGCTGCCGTCCTCGCGGCGGAAGATGAAAATCACTGCGTAGCGCAGGCTGTATTCCTGTGCACGGCCCTGCGAATCGATGGCGATCGGCAGATCACCCCAGCGCTCGGACAGCACCTGCAGCTGGGCACTGGGCTCCTTGCTGTCCTCATCGGCCAACCTGGCGCCGGACGCCAGCAGGCTGCGGTTGAGCAGCTTGACCAGTTCGCTGTACGGCGCGGTGGAGACCACCTTCACCGGTGCCGTGTCGGTCGGCAGCATCAGCTTGCTGCGCAGATGGAAACCGCAGCCGGCAAGGCCGAGGACAAGAACGAGGGCAAGCAGGATTCGGGTCATGGAGACAGTCTGGCGGAGCCGGGCGATCACGGCAACACACAGCCTGCCCGAAGCCGCGTGAATGCAGGGCCATCAAGTGCCTGGCCCTGTACCGGAAAGAGCACCGGCCACCCGTGGGCGGCCGGTGCGGGAAGCATCAGGCAGCGACGATGTTCACGATCTTGCCGGGGACGATGATGATCTTGCGCACCGTCAGGCCTTCCATGAACTTGGCGGTGTTCGGCTCGGCCAGGGCCAGTGCCTCCACCTGCTCGCGCGCGGCATCGGCGGCCACCTCGATCGTGCCACGCAGCTTGCCGTTGACCTGCACGGCCAGGGTCAGCGCATCGCGCACCAGCGCGGCAGCGTCGGCCTGCGGGAACGGCTGGTCTTCCAACAGCGTCTCGCCGTGGCCCAGCACCTGCCACAGTGCGTGGCTGGCGTGCGGGGTGATCGGATTGAGCAGCAGCACGATGGCCTGCAGCGCTTCCTGGCGTACCGCTCGGCCCTGGTCGCTGCCATCGTCGAACTTGGCCAGCGCGTTCATCAGCTCCATCACTGCAGCGATGGCGGTGTTGAAGCTGTGGCGGCGGCCGTAGTCGTCGCCGACCTTGCCGATGGTTTCGTGGGTCTTGCGGCGCAGCGCCTTCTGGCTGGCGTCCAGCACGGCCGCGTCCAGCGCCGGTACGGCACCGTCGGCAGCGTGCTTCTGTACCTGCGCCCACAAGCGACGCAGGAAGCGGGCCATGCCGTCCACGCCCGCTTCGTTCCACTCCAGCGACTGTTCCGGCGGCGCGGCGAACATCGAGAACAGGCGCACCGTATCGGCGCCGTACTTGCCGACCATCGCCTGCGGGTCCACGCCGTTGTTCTTCGACTTGGACATCTTCTCGGTGCCACCGACCACCACCGGCTGGCCATCGGCGATCAGGGTGGCGCCGGTGATGCGGCCGCGCTCGTCACGCTGCACGTCCACGTCGGCCGGGTTGATCCAGTCCTTGGAACCGTCCGCGTTCGGGCGGTAATAGGTTTCGGCGATCACCATGCCCTGGCACAGCAGGTTGCGTGCCGGTTCATTGCTGTCCACCATCCGCGCGTCGCGCAGCAGCTTGTGGTAGAAGCGGAAGTACATCAGGTGCAGGATCGCGTGCTCGATGCCGCCGATGTACTGGTCAACCGGCAGCCAGTAGTTGCCGCGCTTGTCCACCGCATCACGCGCACCGGGCGAGGTGTAACGGGCGTAGTACCAGCTCGACTCCATGAAGGTGTCGAAGGTGTCGGTTTCGCGCTCGGCCGCGCCGCCGCATTCCGGGCAGGTGGTCTTGCGCCATTCCGGATCGGTCTTGATCGGCGAGCCGGTACCGGCGAAGGCCACGTCTTCCGGCAGCACCACCGGCAGCTGTTCTTCCGGCACCGGCACCGCGCCGCACTTGGCGCAGTAGATCACCGGAATCGGGCAGCCCCAGTAACGCTGGCGGCTCACGCCCCAGTCGCGCAGGCGGTAGTTGACGCGGCGCTGGCCCTGCGCCTTGCGCTCGAAACGCTCGGCCAGGGCTTCGAAGGCCCCCTGGAAGTCCAGGCCATCGAACTCGGCCGAGTTCACCAGCTCGAAGGCACGGTTCTTGTCGCTGTACCAGTCCTGCCAGCGGGTGGCGTCCCAGTTGCGCTCTTCTTCGCTGCGCGGATCCTTCAGCGCGATGACCTGCACGATCGGCAGGCCGTACTTGTTGGCCACTTCGTTGTCACGCTGGTCATGGCCGGGAACGGCCATCACCGCACCGGTGCCGTAGCCCATCAGCACGAAGTTGGCGACCCATACCGGCACCTGCTCGCCAGTGACCGGATGGATGGCGCGCAGGCCGGTGTCCATGCCGCGCTTTTCCTGGGTTTCCAGCTCGGCCTCGGACACGCCGCCCTGCTTCAGGTCGGCCAGCAGTGCCGCCAGATCGGGGTTGTTCTTCGCCGCGTGCAGTGCCAGCGGATGCTCGGCGGCGATCGACACGAAGGTCACGCCCATCACGGTGTCCGGACGGGTGGTGAACACGCGCAGCGGGTCCAGCACGCCACCGTCGACATCACGCACGTCGAACTGGATTTCCAGGCCCTCGGAACGGCCAATCCAGTTGCGCTGCATGGTCTTGACCGATTCAGGCCAGCCGTCCAGCTCGTCCAGGCCGTCCAGCAGCTCCTGGGCGTAGTCGGTGATGCGCAGGAACCACTGCGGGATCTCGCGCTTCTCGACCAGCGCACCGGAGCGCCAGCCGCGGCCATCAATGACCTGCTCGTTGGCCAGCACGGTCTGGTCGACCGGGTCCCAGTTCACCACCGCGTTGCGGCGGTAGGCCAGGCCCTTGCGCATCAGGCGGGTGAACATGCGCTGCTCGTGGACGTAGTAATCCGGGCGGCAGGTGGCGAATTCGCGCGACCAGTCGATGGCGTAGCCCAGCGACTTCAGCTGGGTGCGCATGTGATCGATGTTCTTGTAGGTCCACGCCGCCGGCGCGGTCTTGTTCTTGATTGCAGCGTTTTCCGCCGGCAGGCCGAATGCGTCCCAGCCCATTGGCTGCAGCACGTTGTGGCCGGTCATGCGCTTGTAGCGGCTGATCACGTCGCCGATCGTGTAGTTGCGCACATGACCCATGTGCAGCGCGCCGGACGGGTACGGAAGCATCGACAGGCAGTAGTACTTCGGCTTGTCCGAGGCTTCATCGACCTCGAAGGCACGGGTGGCATCCCAGTACTGCTGGGCGGCGGATTCAACCTGCTGCGGATCGTAAACGTTGGGTTCGACGCTGGTCATGTAACACGCGGTTGCGGCGGCAAAGCGGTACAGCGTACCGCAGTGCGGCAAATGGCTCCAATCCTGCTCGCCCGACGCAGGCGCCGCCAGCGCCCGGAACCTGTCTCAGCGTGGCCGCGACAGCGGCAGGGCCAGCGCCAGCCAGACCGCCCAGCAGGCAAAAGCGACCCGCTGCGCCAGCGGTGCCGGCAGTACGCCCTGCAGGGCGAAAGCCGCCAACGCCGCCAGTACGCCGCAGGCAACCGCCGCCCCGCCCAGCGCGCGGCCGCGCGCCTGGCGCAGCTGGGAGATGCCCAGCAACAGGGTGCCGGCGACGAAGCCCAGCACCCAGACCATCCAGGCACTGGCGTGCAGCTGGCTGGCCGGCCCGTGCAGATCGTCCACGTCCAGCGGCAGCAGGCCCATCGCGGCGAACGCCAGCCCGGCCAGCAGCAGCATCTGGCTGCCGACCCGCGGCGCCCAGCTGGCCGTGGCCGGCAGGCGCCGGCGCAGGCACTCGGCAACCACCACCGCCAGCAGGCCCGGCAGCACGAAGCCCAGCAGATTGAAGGCCAGCGCGTGCGGCACGCCCTGCGCACCCAGCAGCGCCACAGGGTGGCGCGCCTGCGCGTAGCCGTCCAGGCCGGCGCCGAAACCCAGCACCGCCACTACGAACAACAGCGCGGCAGCCAGACCGGACAGGCGCAGCAACGGTGACAGGGGCGACATGCGGGCTCCGGAAACGACGTCTATGGGAAGGCTGCATTGTCAGGTATTTGCCGCAACCCGGGTTGAGACCGGCATCGATCGTCACCATAGAATCGGTCTCCAGACGCCAAGCGATGCCTCCCCCATGACCGAGACGACCTACGTATTTGACGCCACCACTGCGACTTTCGAGGCCGAAGTCCTGCAGAAGTCGCTGCAGACCCCGGTTCTGGTGGACTTCTGGGCGACCTGGTGCGGGCCCTGCAAGACCCTGGGCCCGATGCTGGAAAAGCTGGCCGCTGAATACAACGGCGCCTTCGAGCTGGCCAAGGTCGATGTCGACGCCGAACAGCAGATCGCCGCCGCTTTCCAGATCCGTTCGGTGCCCACCGTGTTCCTGGTCAAGGGCGGCCAACTGGTGGACGGCTTCCCCGGCGCCATTCCCGAAGGCCAGCTGCGTGAGTTCCTGGCCCAGCACGGTGTGGTGCCGGCCGATGCTGGTGACACCCTCACCGAGGACGACGCGCCGCTGGACCCGCAGGCACAGGTGGACGTGCTGCGTGCGCAGATCGCCGCCGAGCCGGACAAGGATGAGCTGAAGCTGGACCTGGCCCTGGCCCTGCTGCAGATCGGCGGCGTGGACGAAGCCGGCACGCTGATCGATGGCCTGCCGGCCAACCTGGCCACCGATGATCGCGCCGTGCGCGGCCGCGCCCGCCTGGCATTTGCCGCTGCGTTGAAGGACGCCCCGGCCGCCGAGGTGCTGGAAGCGCGAATTGCCGCCGACGGCAAGGACCTCAAGGCCCGCCACCTGCGCGGCGTGCAGCTGCTGCTTGGCGGCCACGACGAAGCCGCGCTGGAACAGTTCCTGGAAATGCTGCGGATCGACCGTGGTTTCGAGGAAGGGCTGCCGCGCAAAGCGCTGATCGACGCCTTCAATGTGATCTCCGACGAGGACCTGGTCGGGCAGTACCGCCGCCGGATGGCGTCCCTGCTGTTCTGAACGGGAGCCCGCTTCGTTCAGAATCCCTGCACTGAACGCGGGCAATAATGCGCGGGATGGCGGCCGTACGGTCGCCACGATCCGTTCGGGGGGATGAGGTCGGGGCCATGGGGTCTTGCAGCTGCGCCCCCGCATTGCCGGGATTGCCAACTGTGACCTTCGTCCGCTCGCTGTCGTTTGCCATGCGCTTCAAGGGTGCGCTGCTCTGCGCCCTCCTCCTGCTGCCGACCGTGGCTGCGGCCCAGGACTGGAACTACCGGGTCCGCCCCGGCGATACCCTGTGGGACCTTGGTGGCGTTTACCTCAAGCCCTCGGTGCGCTGGCAGCAGCTGCAGCAGCACAACCGCATCGACAACCCCTACCAGTTGCCGCCCGGCCAGCTGCTGCGTTTCCCGATCAGCTGGCTGCGCATCGAACCGGCGCCGGCCCGGGTGCTGTCGGTACGCGGCAAGGTCGAACTGTCCGGCGCCGATGGCAGGGCTACCCGCGCCATTCTGGCCGGCGAGCAGTTGCACATCGGTGACACCATCGAGACCGAAGGCGATTCCAGCGTCACTCTCGAATTTGCCGATGCCTCGCGCCTGCAGTTGCGCGAATATTCCCGTTTGCGCCTGGACCAGCTCAGCCGCTACGGCCACACCGGTATGGTCGACACCCGCCTGCGCCTGCAGCAGGGCCGCGCCAGCAACCGCGTGACGCCAGCCCGCGGTCCTGCGTCGCGTTACATCATCGACGCACCCACCGCGACCAGCAGCGTTCGCGGCACCGTGTTCCGGGTCAGTGCCGGCGACACCCAGCATGTTGCCGCCACTGAAGTCCTGCAGGGCAAGGTACAGGTCGGCAACAGCCATGGCCGGCAGCTGGTCAAGCCTGGCCACGCCAGCCGCAGCAGCAGCGCCGATAGCGCGCCCGGTGCGGTCTCCGCCCTGCTGCCTGCGCCGCAGCTGCGCAACGATGAACTGCGCCTGGCGCCGCTGCCGACCCGACTGGCCTGGGAGCCGGTCGACGGCGCCGCGCAGTACCGCGTTGAAGTGGTACAGGCGGCGACACCGGAGATCCTGCTGTTCGCCGCCACCACCACCGACACCCGCCTGTCGATCGGCGACCTGCCACCGGGCCAGCTGCGCATCCTGCTGCGCGCCGTCGATGCCCAGGGCGTGGAAGGCCTCGATGCCAGTGCCGATTTCGAACTCAGCGACCAGCCGCCACCGCCGTTGACGGTCGCACCGCTGCACGGCCAGACGATCAACAGTGACCGCCCGCGTTTCCGCTGGAGCCAGGCCCCCGGCGCGCACAGCAGCGTGCTGCAGATCGCCGCCGAACCGACCTTCCAGCAGCCGTTGCAGGAACAGACCACTCAGAACACCGACCTGCGCCTGGCACAGCCCCTGCCGCCGGGCCAGTACTTCTGGCGGGTGGCCTCGCGCGATGGCAACGAACACCAGGGCCGCTACGGCCAGGCACTGCCGCTGCAACTGAGCAATGAACCGGTCGATCCCGCCCTGCAACCACCCGAAGCCGCGCATGGCGCGCTGACCCTGCGCTGGCAGGCCGGCAGCGAGGGCCAGCGCTACCGGGTGCAGGTGGATCGCCATGGCGACTTCAAGGCGCCGCTCGTCGACGAAACCGTGACCGAGCCGCAGGTCAGCTTCAAGCGGCCGTGGAGCGGCACCCTGCACGTGCGCGTGCAGTACATCGATGACGACGGCCACGCTGGCGAGTATTCCCCTGCCCAGCAGATCAAGCTGCCCTGCCGCCTGTGCTACGGCGCCGGTGGTGGCGCCCTGCTGCTGTGGTTGTTGTTGTGAGGCGGTCGCCGCTTCCATGGTCGAAGCGGATCGTGCTGGCGCTGCTGGCAGGAATACTGACGATCGTGGCCAGCCATGGCCAATGGTTGTGGCGACAGGACGAAGCCGCCTACGACGCCATGGTCGGCAATTGGGATTACCGTCCCGATCCCAGCGTACTGATCGTGGCCATCGACGAGGGCAGCCTGCAGCGCATCGGCCAGTGGCCATGGCCGCGCTCGATCCATGCGCGGTTGCTGGATCGCCTGACCGATGCCGGTGCCGAGCGCGTGGCGCTGGACCTGATGCTGTCCGAACCTGATCGCCGTGACAGCCGCCAGGATGAACAGTTGGCGGCGGCCATCCGGCGCAACGGCAGGGTCGTGCTGCCAGTCCTGGCGGCGCCCGCAGCGGGTGATCGCATGGCCGAGGAAATGCTGCCGATTCCACGGATCGCAGCCAGCGCGGCGGCGATCGGCCATACCGACGTCGAAGTGGATGGCGATGGCGTTGCCCGCGGCGTGTACCTGCACGCAGGCATCGGCCGCGCGCACTGGCCTGCACTCGGGCTGGCGCTGGCCGATCTGCCGCCGGGCGCGGTACGCGGACTGCCCGATCCCGATCCTGGCGTGAACTCGCCCTATCAATGGCGGCGCGACGACTACGTGCGGGTGCGCTACGCCGGCCCACCCGAACGCCTGCCCCAGGTTTCCTACGCCGACGTGCTCGATGGCCACGTGGACATGGCCATGCTGCGCGGCCGTCGCATCGTGGTGGGCATGACCGCCAGCGGCGTCGCACCGCGGCTGCTGACCCCGACTACCCGCGAATTCTGGATGAGTGGCAGCGAGTACCAGGCCAACATCGCTTCGATGCTGCTTCAGCACAAGCAGATCGACCTGCTGCCCCGCCTCTGGCAGCACGCCATCAGCGGCGTGCTGGTGGCACTGTGCGTGATCCTGCTCGGCTTGCGCCTGCCATGGCTGGCTGCGCTGTGCTCGCTGCCGCTGGCGCCGCTGCTGAGCTGGCTGCTGCTGCGCGCCAGCGACCTGTGGTGGGCCCCGGCCAGCGCCATGCTGGGCATCACCCTGGTGCTGCTGGCCTGGGCGACCTGGCGGATTTCGGCCTGGCACCGCCAGGCCAACCGCGACGCGCTGACCGGCCTCGGCAACCGCCTGCGCTTCGAGCAGTCGCTGCAGCAGGAATGCGATGCGGCGCGGCGCAGTGGCAAGCCGCTCAGCTTGGCGCTGATCGACGTCGACCATTTCAAGCGTCACAACGACCGCCACGGCCATCAGGTCGGCGACCGCGTGCTGCGCGATGTCGCGCGCCTGATCGGTGCGCATGCACGGCGCCCGCGCGACATGGCCGCACGCTATGGTGGCGACGAATTCGCGCTGGTGCTGCCGGATACGCCGGCCGAAGGCGCGCGCCTGGTGATCGAAGACCTGATCGCCTGCGTGCGGGCGTTGCCGGCGCCCGGTGAAGGCAGCGACGCCGGCGTCACCCTCACCATCGGCGTGTTCACCCGCGTGCCGGACGGCGAGCTGCAACCGCACGACTTCGTCGAAGGTGCCGACACCGCCCTGTACCAGGCCAAGGCCAACGGGCGCGACGGTTACGTGATCGACGGCGAGGCCTGAACACCGGCCCAGGTGCAACATACGCATGCGAATGGCTAGACTGTAGGCCTCGCCCTGCGCCCCCCGGACCCGCATGAACGCCCGCCTGTTCCGCTTCGGCATCAACCTCTGGCCACCGTTCCTGTTCACCGGCATCCACGTCACCCGGGTCTCGCCGGACTACCGGCAGATCGACGTCGAACTGCGCATGCGGCCCTGGAACCGCAACTACGTCGGCACGCATTTCGGCGGCAGCCTGTTTGCGATGACCGATCCGTTCTGGATGCTTGGCCTGCTGCACATCCTCGGCCGCGACTACTACGTGTGGGACCGTGCCGGTGCGATCGATTTCCTCAAGCCCGGCCGCGGCACCGTACGTACGTCGTTCCGCATCGATGACGCACTGCTGGACGAACTGCGCGCCGAAGCGGCCAGCGGCGACAAGGTGCTGCGCTGGTTCAGCAACGACGTGGTCGATGAAAGCGGCGAAGTGGTCGCACAGGTACGCAAGCAGGTCTACCTGCGGTTGAAACCACACGCACGCTGATCGGCGGCATTGGCGCTATTCTCTGCCTCCCCGCCATGGAGGCTCCAATGCGCCCGTTCGCCCTTGCTGCACTGCTGACCCCGCTGTCCTTCGCCGCCCACGCACTGGATGTGCCACCGGTGCAGTACCCGACGCTGCCGGCGCAGGCGGCCGATGCGGCCGGCTTCGTGCCCAAGGGCTGGACGCTGGAAACCCGACTGGAAGGTGACCTCGACCACGATGGTCGCGCCGACCTGGTGCTGGTGCTGCGCCAGCAGGACCCGCGCAACGTCATCGAGCACGATGGCTTCGGTCCTTCTCCGTATGACAGCAATCCGCGCATCCTCGCCATCGCCTGGTCGCGCCCGTCCGGCTACGTGCTCGCGGCGCAGGACCACAAGCTGATTCCGCGCCCGGAAAGTCCCGTGCTCAGCGATCCGCTCGAAGATGGCGGCGTCAGCATCCAGCGCGGCACGCTGAGGGTGGCGTTGTTTTCGTTCGCCAGCGCAGGCAGCTGGTCGATGGGCACGACCGCGTTCACCTTCCGCTGGCAGAACGGCGCCTTCGCCCTGATCGGCTATGACCGCGATTCGGTGATGCGCAACTCCGGGCAGACCGAGTCGTTGAGCGTCAACTTTTCCACCGGCAAGGTGAAACAGGTTGAAGGCAGCATCGAGACCGATACCGACAGCGTGCGCTGGCAACCGCTGCGCAGCAGTCGGCGCTGGACGCTTGAAACGGTCGGTGATGGCTGGGGATTCGATCCGTTGGTCGGGGCCGGTTGAACCTGCCCTCAATCGCGTGCGGCGGTTGAAGGCGCACCTGCGGCCAGTGGTACCGACAGCCAGGCGCTTTCATCGTTGCTGCGCGGCGGCGAGCGGCGTGGCACCTGCAGGCGGCTGCCATCGGCCGACAGGCGCGGGGTGCGTACCGGCGAGCGGAACTGCGCGGGCAACCGCTGCAGTGCATCGACCGGATCACCGGCCTGCTGGCGCAGCCAGCGTTGTGCACCCAGCAGGCGCAGCATCGCCGCAGCGTCCTGGGTCCGGGACGAATACGCGGGATAGATCGGCGCCGCAATGTCGGTCAATACGCAACCCATGACGTTGGACAGGCAACCGAAATCCCGCTGCGGCGGTGCCTGCACCGGCAACGGTCGATCTGCTTCCAGCGCCGCCATGGCGGTGGCACCACAGGCCCAGCCGAGATTGCCGGCCACGCGTGCCAGGGTGCTGCTGCGGTCCAGCACCAGTACGCCGCCGAATTCGCTCGCCGAGGTTTCAATCGCTGCCCGGCTCATTGCGTACTCCCCCTGTGTCGCGCGGCACAGACTTTGTTCGTCAGCCAGCATCGGCTGCATCGCCTGCTCGCACTCGACCGGCAAGGGATGGTCGGCGGGCAGTTCCACCAGCATGTCGGCCAGCAGCTGGGCGTTGGCCTGGACCAGGCTGGCACCGACGATGCTTTCGACCAGGTAGCTGCCCCCGGGCACCAGCCGACGGCCCAGCTGCAGGCCACGGCAACTGCCGCGCAACGCACCCTCGACGTCGCCCTGCACATAGGCCAGCGCGCGGGCGCTGGTGGCGTCCACCACCAGGCCATAGGTCGGCAACGGGACGAGAATGCCCTCGCCCTTCGGCTGGAATGGGGACACGAAGTGGTCCGCTTCAGCCAGTTGGTCCAGGCGCGTGTGCAACTGCTGGTGCCCGGCGTGGGCGTCCACGAAGCGTTGCGGGTCGGCGCGCACCTGGGCCAGGCAGTTGCTGGCAGTCGGCCCGCAACTGGCACCTGGCCGTGAGTGCAGCTCGGCGTGGCTGGCCGCCAGGTGGGTCTGGCCAATACTGCCGCCCCGCGGGTCGGCCGCCCAGCGCCGCGCGTCCTCGGCCAGCGCCTGCTCACGCTGGCGGGCATCCAGCCCGTCAAACGGAAGCGTCCACAACAGCGCATAGCCATTGCGCCCGGTCGCCGGCAGGCGCGCCTCCAGTCGCTGCTGCGCCAGCACCCTCGATTCGGGCACGGGCCACATGCGCGAGGCGCACCACACCACGATCGCCAGCACCAACAGGCCGCCCAGGGTCCAGCCCAGTCCGCGCAGGATCTTCAACACAGCTTCCCTTCCATGTGCCGTTGCCGCAGTCGATCACCCAGCGTAATCGACCGGCAGTGACCGCTACAATGCGCGCATGTCGCTCGAAGCCCCCGCCCTGGTCCCCCGCCCCTCCCTGCAGCGCCTGTTTCTCACCGGCCTGCTGACCCTGCTGCCGATCTGGCTGACCTGGGTCGTGGTCAAATTCGTGTTCGTGCTGCTGTCGGGCATTTCCAGTCCGCTGGTGGTGCCATTGTCCGAGCAGATCGCGACAAACTTCCCGCATTATCTCGGTTGGGTCCGTGCCGAGTGGATCCAGGACATCATCGCCCTGCTGGCCACCCTGCTGGTGATCCTGGCGGTGGGCGTGGCCAGCCGCCGCGTGCTCGGCCAGCGCCTGCTGCGCTGGGTCGGCGCGGTCATCAAGCGCATTCCACTGGCCAGCATCATCTACGACAGCGCCAAGAAGCTGCTGGACATGCTGCAGACCGAGCCGGGCAGCACCCAGCGCGTGGTGCTGATCGACTTCCCGCACCGCGACATGAAGTCGGTCGGCCTGGTGACCCGGGTCATCAAGGAACACGGCACCGATCGTGAGCTGGCCGCGGTATACGTGCCGACCACGCCGAACCCGACCTCGGGCTATCTGGAGATCGTGCCGGTCGAGCTGCTGACCCCGACCGACTGGACCGTGGACCAGGCGATGAGCTTCATCATCTCCGGCGGCGCGGTTGCCCCGCCCACCGTGCCGTTCACCCGCGCCGGCGATCGCGCCGAATGACCGCGGCGCCATTCGAGCGCCCGCTGCAGGACCGTGCGGTCCTGTTGTTCATCGTGCTGGCCGCGTTCTTCTGCGGCAACGCGGTGCTGGCCGAGCTGATCGGGGTGAAGATCTTCGCCCTCGAAGACACGCTCGGCATCGATCCGCTGAACTGGAACCTGTTCGGCCAGACCGGCTCGCTCAGCTTCACCGCCGGGACCCTGTTGTGGCCGGTGGTGTTCATCATGACCGACACCATCAACGAGTTCTTCGGCAAGCGCGGCGTGCGCTTCATCTCGTGGCTGGCGGTGGTGCTGATCGGCTACGGTTTCCTGTTCGCCTTCGCAGCGATCTCGCTGGCACCGGCCAGCTGGTGGGTAACGTCGATGAACGGCTACGGCGTGCCCGACTACCAGGCCGCGTTCGCTGCGGTGTTCGGCCAGGGCATGTGGACCATCGCCGGTTCGCTGGTGGCCTTCCTGCTCGGCCAGCTGATCGACGTGGCGGTGTTCCACCGCATCCGCCAGGCTACCGGTGAGCGCCACGTGTGGCTGCGTGCGACCGGCTCGACCGCGATCTCGCAGGTGGTGGACAGCTTCGTGGTGATCTGGATCGCCTTCGTGCTGGGCCCGCAACACTGGCCGACCTCGCTGTTCCTGGCAGTCGCCAGCGTCAACTACGTGTACAAGATGGGCTTTGCGATTGCCCTGATTCCGTTGCTGTACCTGATGCGGCGGGCTATCACCCGCTATCTGGGCGCCGATCGCGCCGCCGCACTGCGTGCCGCCGCCGCGGCTGACTGAAGTCCCAGCGCCGGCAAGCTGACTGCGCCTTCACGCTGGCCGTACGCGGTCGGATCGTGCAAGCTCCACGGTCTGTGTTCCACGGAAGCTTCTTGATGCCGCATCCCACCCGCGCCCTGGCCGCCGCCATCGCCGCGTTGTTCCTGTTCAGTGCCGTTCCGTCGGCCGAAGCAGCGAAGAAGAAGGCCAGCCGCCCTGCCGCCGCGCAGACCCGCCAGGCCGCCAAGCCCAAGGCCAGGCCCGCCCGCGCCACCGCGCCGGCCCGTGGCAGTTCGGCGCGCCGCGCTGCGCCACGTCCCGTCGCACCGGCCCGCGCCGTGCCCAAGCAGGTGCAGCTGGAGCGCCTGTACGACGAGTACTGGGATGCCTCGATGCGGTTGAATCCGCTGCAGGCCACCTTCCAGGGCGAGACCCGCTACAACGACCAGCTGCCCAACATCCTGTCCCCCACCTGGCGCCAGCAGTCGCACGACTTCACTACCGAATGGCTGGGCAAGGTCGAGAAACTCGGCAATGACGGCCTGCAGGGCCAGGACCTGCTCAGCTACGAGATCTTCGTGCGCGATGCGCGCGCCTCGCTGGCCGCCGAGCGTTACCCGAGCTGGATGATGCCGATCAGCCAGTACTACAACGTCGGCAGCATCATGGCGATCCTCGGTTCCGGTGCCGGCGCGCAGCCGTTCAATACCGCGCAGGACTACGACACCTGGTCGCGCCGCTCGCTGGGCATTCCCGAGCTGTTCGACCAGGCCATCGACAACATGCGGCAGGGCGTGAAGGCCGGCGTGGTGCAGCCGCGCGACCTGATGGAGAAGGTTATTCCGCAGTTGGATGCAGTGATCAAGCCAACCGCTGAGGAGAGCATCTTCTGGTCGCCGATCCGCACCATGCCGAACACCATCGCAGCCGAGGACAAGGCGCGTATCAGTGCTGAGTACAAGCGCATGATCGAACTGCGCATCATGCCGGCCTACCGTGCCCTGCGCGGCTTCATCGCCACCGAGTACCTGCCGGCCACCCGCGCCAGCAGCGGCTTGGGCGCATTGCCCGATGGCCAGGCCTGGTATGCCAACCTGATCGTGCAGACCACCGCCAGCGACCAGACCGCCGCGCAGCTGCACGCGCTGGGCGAGCAGCGCGTGCAGGAGCTGCAGGCTCAGATCGCCACGGTGATGAAGGACGCCAAGCTGCGCGGTACGCCGTCCAAGCTGCTGCGCAGCATGCGCAACGACCGCCAGTTCCAGTACGGCGACGCCAATGCGTTGATCAACCGCTATCGCCAGGTGCAGCAGCAGGTCAACGCGCGCCTGCCACAGGTGCTGGACACCCTGCCCAAGTCCACACTGGAAATACGCGCGGTGGAGCCCGAGCGTGCACTCACCTCCGCTGCGGCGGCCTACCAGCCGTCGCCGGCCGGGCAACCAGGCCTGCTGTACGTCAACACCCGAGACCTGCCCAGCCGCAAGCGTTGGAGCGTGCCGGTGCAGTACCTGCATGAAGCCATTCCCGGCCACCACGTGCAGCTGGGCCTGCAGCAGGAACTTGCCAAGCTGCCGCGCTTCCGCCGCCTGGGTGGCGACCTTGCCTTCGTCGAAGGCTGGGGCCTGTACGCGGAAACCCTGGGCGAGGATCTCGGCATCTACACCGACCCTTATGACCGCATCGGTTATCTGTACTCGCGCCTGCTGCGCGCCGCGCGCGTAGTGGCCGACACCGGTGTGAACGCGCAGGGCTGGAGCAAGCAACAGGCCGTGGCCTACCTGCAGAAGACCGTGGACATGAGCAGCGATGACGCCAACGCCGAAGTCGAGCGGATCATGGCCCAGCCCGGCCAGGCGCTGTCCAACGTGGCCGGCCTGACCACCATCGTGGCCCTGCGCGACAAGGCCAAGGCACGGCAGGGCGCAGCCTTCGACCTGCGACGTTTCCACGCCGAACTGCTGAAGGACGGCTCGATGCCATTGGACGTACTGAGCCGCAAGATGGAACGCTGGATGGCGCAGCCGGCCAGCACCACGCCCACGCCTTCGCCCTGACCCCTCTGGAGCCGTCATGCGCCCTGCCGTCGCCCTGTTCGCTGCCGTGCTGGGCCTGCTGCCTCTGGCGGGCGCCGCCGCACCGGTGCTGACCCCACCGGATACGGGCATCGACGGCCTGATGCAGGCCTACGACGGCCAGGTGCCCGGCGCCGCCGTGCTGGTGCTGCACGACGGCAAACCGGTGTTCCGCCGCGGCTATGGCCTGGCGGTGGTGGAAGACCGCACCGCAGTCACTCCGGCCAGCAACTTCCGGCTGGCCTCGGTCAGCAAGCAGTTCACCGCCGCGGCTGTGCTGCTGCTGGTGGAGGATGGCCGGCTTGGGCTCGACCAGCCGGCCCGACGTTGGCTGCCGGAGCTGCCCCCGGTGGCGGCGGACATCACGATCCGCCAACTGCTCTCGCACACCAGTGGCCTGCTCGATTACGAAGACCTGATGGACCCGGCCGGCACCCGCCAGGTGCACGATGCCGATGTGCTGGCCCTGCTGTCGCGCGCGGACCGCTTGAACTTCGCACCCGGCACGCAATACCGCTACAGCAACAGTGGCTACGCGCTGCTGGCGCTGATCGTCGGCCGCGCCTCCGGCCAGGATTTCGCGGGCTTCCTGCAACAGCGGATCTTCCGCCCGCTGGGCATGGCCCATACCGTGGCCCACCAGGACGGCGTCGATGTGGTGGCTCAGCGCGCCTATGGCTACAGCGAGCTGGACGGCCACTGGCAACGCACCGACCAGAGCACCACCA
The DNA here is from genome assembly GCF_004920835.1 of Stenotrophomonas maltophilia. Lineage (GTDB taxonomy): Bacteria > Pseudomonadota > Gammaproteobacteria > Xanthomonadales > Xanthomonadaceae > Stenotrophomonas > Stenotrophomonas maltophilia_AQ. The sequence continues at coordinate 951 of NZ_QFHO01000014.1, read as the reverse complement.
GCGCCGTGCTGGGTGATGGCGGCATCTATTCCTCGCTGGACGACCTCGCCCGCTGGGATGCCGCGCTGTATGACGACCGCCTGCTGTCGAAGGCCTCGCGCCGCGCGATGTTCAGCCCGGCCACGTCGACGCCCGAAGCCGACGTGCCGCACTACGGCTTCGGCTGGCGCCTGAACGGGCCGGTGCAATGGCACAGCGGCGAGAGCATCGGTTTCCGCAACGTGATCGTGCGCCATCCGGAAAAGCACCTGACCGTGATCGTGCTGAGCAACCGCAACGACCCCGAACCCTATCCGCTGGCGCAGAAGATTGCCCAGCGCTGGCTGGACACCCTGCAATGAGCGATGACGCCTGCGCCCTGCTGGGCATCCACCACGCCGCACTGATCTGCAGCGACTACGCGCGCTCGAAAGACTTCTACGTGCGCATCCTCGGCCTGCGCGTGCTGGCCGAGAACCACCGCAGCGCGCGCGACTCCTGGAAGCTGGACCTGGCACTGCCCGACGGCAGCCAGCTGGAACTGTTCTCCTTCCCTTCCCCGCCGCCCCGTCCCAGCCGCCCGGAAGCCCAGGGCCTGCGCCACCTCGCATTCCGCGTCGCCATGCTGGAACCCTTCATCCAGCGCCTGGCCGCGCATGGCATAGCCTGCGAACCGATCCGCGTGGACGAATACACCGGCCGCCGCTTCACCTTCTTCGCCGACCCCGACGACCTACCGCTGGAGTTGTACGAGATCGCTTGAGCGATTTTCAATCGCGGAGATTCATCCACGCATGGCGTGGATCTGCGTGTCGACCAAGGTCGACACCCACCAAGAGCAGGCAATGCCATTCCAACCGATCGCGGAACCTGTCGAAGGCGGGGTGGGTCCGGTTGCGGGGGTGTCCGCGGCATGGATGCCGCGGCCAAGCCCCCATGGATGGGTTTACGGCGTCCCCCGCAACCGGACCC
>NZ_QFHO01000013.1 GCF_004920835.1 Stenotrophomonas maltophilia | reverse complement strand
GGGCCGTTTCCCGAGGGGAAACAGATCCGCCCCCCAACCCCGGCCCGCCCCAGCCTGTGACGGCCGTCGCTCGCAATCTGTAAAAATTTCATTAACATGCGCACCGGACGACATGAGGTCGCCACGGGCCGCCCGCTGGGCAGACCCGCCAATGGACTGAAATTCACAGGAATTCCCATGCGCAAGATCCTGATCGTGGCCGCTCTGCTGGCCGCCGCTCCGTTCTCGGCCTCCGCCGACGCCCTGAGCTACACCTACGTCGAAGGCGGCTGGACGCAGGTCAAGGTTGACGACAACGCACTGGACGACCCGAAGGTCGACGGTGGCTACCTGCGTGGCTCGGTCGCCGTGGCCGAGCAGGTCTACGTGTTCGGTGGCTGGTCGCGCACCAGCAAGACCTACCACTACAGCGATGGCTCGCTGAAGGTTGAACTGAATCAGCCGGAGCTGGGCATCGGCTACCACATGCCGTGGACCGACCGCGTCGACTTCACCGCCGACATCGCCTGGGTGCGTCAGAACGCTGAACTGACCGATCGTTACGACGGCTACAGCGACCGCTACAAGGACCACACCAACCTGGCCCGCGCCACCATGGGCATCCGCGGCAAGCCGTCGCGCATGACCGAAGCCTGGGCCAAGGCCGGCTACATGGACGGCGGCAACAACTACAAGGGCACCTGGGTCGGCACTCTCGGTGGCCAGATCAACTTCACCAAGACCTGGGGTCTGGTGGGTGAGATCTCCGGCTACCGCGACGTTACCCAGTACTCCGCCGGCGTCCGCGCCAGCTTCTGATCCAACGATCGCTCCTCGTCGTGCGATCGAACGGGCCCCGCAAGGGGCCCGTTTTTTTGTCCGCTGCGCACCGTCACCTGGCTGCTTCTCGCCATCGAAAGCGTGGGCAGATGCGCTAGTCTTGCGCGCCTCTGGAACAGGAAAACACCGTCATGAAGACCCCCACCCGTACCCTTCTGGCCAGCGTGCTGCTGTGCGCCCCGCTGGTCGCCACGGCCGCCCCGGCCACGCTGTCGCCCGAACAGGCGTTCGACCTGTATGCACGCACCCTGCTGGAGGACGACGCTGCCGCCACGCGTGCGCTCAACGACGCACTGAAGCCGGCGTTCGAGGGCCAGGATGCAGTGACACCGTCCCCGGGTGCGCTGGCCAAGGCGTTGGCCGAACCCTGGCAGACGGTGCTCGCAAGCACCGGCGCCAAGGCCGACGCCGCCGCCACCGAAGCGCTGTATGCCAAGGCCCTGCGCGATTCGAAGTGCCGCGCGACCAAGAGCGTGATCGAGGACAACGAATACGTGGACGACCAGAAGCTGGCGCGGATCACCTTCAGCTGCCAGGTGCCCGACCTGGGCAAGGTCCGCCCGCTGTTCGCCGCCAGCCTGGCCGCCGATGCCACCCCGGCCTCGCGCAAGCAGTTCACCGACGCCTACACACAGGCACTGCAGAGTGGCGCGCGCGTGCCGGTCAGCGGCACCTTCACCCTGTACCCGGCCAAGGACAACGGCTACTGGTACAGCGGCAACTTCGATGACCTGGTGGGCACCGTCGCCGGTGCGCTGGCCCCGTTCGAGGACTGGATGCAGGACGCGCAGGCGGCCAACGCGCCGAAGGTAACCGGCGTACCTGACTGCGACCTGTTGCTGCAGCAGCACCGCGCCTGCGTGGCGAAGATCGCGCCGGACCAGATCAGCGGCGTGGATGCGATGGCCGAGGAACTGAAGGCCAAGGCGCAGGTGAAGTCGGCCGATGAGATGACGCAGGAGTGCAAGGCGCTGCGTCCGATGGCCGAGATGATGTGGACCGATGCGTGCGCGTGAGTTCGCTGCGCTGAAGCGACTGGGGCTGGCTGCATTGCTGGCCCCGGTTGCGGCACAGGCGGCGCCGCCTGTGCCGACGTCCGGACACGTGTTCGAGCTGTACGCACAGGTGATCGTGCACGGCGATACCGCGGCCCAGGCCGAGCTGGGCCGCTATCTGGGTACAGCCAAGGGCCCGGCGATCGCGGCGGCGCTGGCGAGCGTAAGCCATCTCGAGCAAGCGCCTGAAATGGCCGATTGGCCGCAGGCCGCCGCGGCCCTGCGCAGGCGCCAGACATCGGTGCGTTGCAGTGTCGGCAGCGTGCATCATCCGCAGGCAGACGTCGCCGATGTTGACTACCGTTGCCACCTGCCGGACCTGACGGCCCTGCTGCCCGTCTATCGTGCGCATCCGGTGCCATTCAACGGACCACATCCACCGCAGATGTCGAGCGAACTGGCGACGGTGTATACGCAGATGATCGCATCGGCACCAGACCGCGAAAGGATCATCACCGTGTCATTCGAGCGCGATCATGGCAGCGGTGCTTGGCGCGTACAGAACCCGGCCCCGCTGATGGGCGAGCTGGCCGATGCGTTCCTGCCCTTCTTCGAGTGGAACGAGCACCCGCCCGGCGAGGATCGTTGAGCCCCTTTTCATGCCCGCAGCAGCAGGCGCAGGTCGTCGCCCACCTGGCGCTGGTCGACCACGCGCAGTCGGCGCTGCTGGTCCATCGCGCCGATGCCGAGGTCGGCCAGCAGTGGGCGGCCGCTGTCGCCCAGCAGTGTGGGTGCTTGGTAAAGCAGCAGTTCGTCCACCCAGCCACCACGCACCAGCGCGCCGGCCAGGGTTGCACCGGCTTCGGTATGCACCTCGTTGATACCGCGTTCGGCCAGCAGAGCCAGCACCGCGCCCAGATCAAGTCGGCCGTGGCGCATGGCTACGCTGGCGAAGGCCGCGTCGGCTGCGTCAGGCGGGCTGACCATCGCATCGTGCAGGTACAGCGTCGGACCTCCACCTTCGCGCACACGGCTGCATTCCAGCGAGCGCAGGCGTGAATCGAGGACCACGCGCAGTGGCGGCAACACTTCGGTGTCGGCCAGGCGCACGGTCAGCATCGGGTCGTCGGCGATCACGGTGTCGGCGCCGGTGAGGATCGCGCCCGCGCGCGCGCGCCAGTGCTGCACGTCCTCGCGAGCGGCGGGGCCGGTGATCCACTTCGAGCTGCCGTCGGCCATCGCGGTACGGCCATCGAGGCTGGCGGCCAGTTTCACCCGCAGCCACGGACGGCCGCGCTCCACGCGGGACAGGAAGCCCTTGTTGAGTTCGCGCGCCTGCGCCGCCATCAAGCCCTCGGCAACGTCGATGCCGGCGTTGCGCAGCAGGTCAAAGCCCCCGCCATCGACCTTCGGGAATGGATCGCGCATCGCCGCGACCACGCGCGACACACCAGCTTCGATCAGCGCCAACGCGCACGGCGGCGTGCGGCCGTAATGCGCGCACGGTTCCAGGGTGACGTAGGCAGTAGCTCCACGTGCTTCGCTGCCGGCTTCGCGCAATGCGAACACTTCGGCATGCGGGCCGCCAGCACGCTGGTGCCAGCCCTGCCCGACCACACGTTCGCCGTGGGCAATGACGCAGCCCACCATTGGGTTGGGGCGGGTGGTGTAGGCGGCACGCTCGGCCAGACGCAGTGCGTTGGCCATGTGCAGGTGGTCGAGGACGGAGAACAGGGTGGTCATGCGGCCATGGTAACGCCGCCGGTGTTGATCCACGCCATGCGTGGATGAAGCGTACGGCGCCAACCAAGGTTGGCATCTACCGGGGCGGTCAGCCCTTCTTCTTCTTGGTCAGGGCGATCACATCGCCCAGCAGCTGCAGCTGTTCGGTACTGGACGGCAGGTCGCGCTCGAGCTTCTCAATCTCCTCGCGGAAATCGGCCACGTCCTCGAAGCTGCGGTAGACCGAAGCGAAGCGCACATAGCCGACATGGTCGAGCTTGCGCAGTTCGTTCATCACGAACTCGCCGACCTTGATCGAGGGCACTTCGCGCTCACCGCTGATGCGCAGCTGATGGACCACGGCGCGTACCGCCGCTTCGATCTTGTCTTCGGCCACCGCACGCTTCTGCAGCGCGCGGTCGAAGCCTGCACGCACCTTGCGCTGGTCGAACGCCTCGCGGGTGCCATCACTCTTGACGATGGCGGGCAGCTTCAACTCCACCGTTTCCATGGTGCTGAAGCGCTCGCCGCAAGCTTCGCATTCACGCCGACGACGGATCGTCGCGCCGTCTTCGGAGACGCGCGAGTCGATGACCCGGGTATCGGCATGTTGGCAGAAGGGGCAGTGCATTGAACGCCTGGCTCAGGGAGTACCTATTGCCACGGTCATGGCAGCGTCGCAAAGGTACCTGAGAAGGGGCCAAGCAGCAAACTCCGTTTTTCTTCACTCGCGCCCGCTGGCTTTCGACAGCCATCGGAAGTGGCAGGCGAGGCTGATCCAAGGAGCCCCCCAACCGATTGCCAGTATCAGCAGTATCGGATCCACTCCAAAACTTGAAACTGTTATCACCGACGCGGACACAGCCTGAGCAGCTGACACTAGAAACAGCGTCCCCAGCACTGGCGCGGCGGGCTTCAATCCATCCGGTCCGCGCATCTGCCAGGTGTTTGCGAGCTGGAAAACAAGCGGGATCGCCGTCACAGAGAGCAGACCCCACATCGCAAGCAATGCAAGAAGTGCGCTGTTGTCACCGCCGTGCGCCCATACCCATAGGAACAGCAGCGAACCCAACAGGCCAGCCAACGCGCAGGGAATGGAGAAAAGAAGGCTGTGGAGAAGCAAGTAGAGGCCGTGTCGGCGGCGCGAGGATTGCATCGGGGGCTCCTTCCAGTAGGTCGGAAGACCCTAGTCCTGACACCTGCGGCACACCATGCAATTTCTCTGAAACTTCCAACCGCCAGTCACACAGCGTCGGTCGCACCCCGCCGCAGCCACACCAGATGCGCCGCTGGCACCAGCAGTGGCACGCCCAGTACCAGATAGCCCAGTACCTGCCAGGGGCTGCCGGCAAACAAGCTGAAAAGCACCACGCCGATCACCGCCAGCGCCGCCATCGCGCCCAGCGCCAAGCCGATCCAGGGAATACGGGCGGTGCGCCGCAGGCCATCGCGCCCGCGCCGCAGGTAGCGGATGCTGAGCCACAACCAGGCCAGCAAGCCGATCACACCCGCCAGCGCCCACAGCAACAGCACCGCACCTTCGTCACCGCGCATCAGGCCGTGGCGGGTCAGGAAGGTGTAGATGCCGAAGCCGGCGACGCCGCCACCGGCCACCAGTGCAGGCAACCCCAGCAGCAGGCATTGGGCGATATACAGGCGTTTGTGCAGGCGCTCATCCATGCGTTCGAATCTCCTTGCTGGCTGCTTGCTTCACGTGCGTGGTCGCAGCCACAACAGCATGGCGGCCGGGACCAGCATCGACGGCCCCAGCAGCAGCAGTCCGAAGCCTTCGGCGTGAACCTTGACGCTCCACCACGCCGCCAGCCCCAGCGGCGGGAAGGCGGCCAGACCTCCGGCCAGCAACATCCACCACCAGACCGGCCGCACCCGCAGGCCGGCACGTCCTTGCATCAGGTAACCCGCACTGAGCCACAGCCAGGCCAGGCAGCCGGCCATGCCGGCCAGGCCCCACAGCGGCATCAGCGTCACCGATGCCAGGGTGCCGTGACCAAACTGGCCCAGGCCCATCAACAGCAGCAGCATCGCTGCGGCCCCGCCGCCTACCAGGCTGGGCAGGCCGAAGAGCACAGCCAAGGCTGCATAGAGATACCTGAGGCGGCGCTCATCCATGCGCGGGTACTCCGGTGCCGGGGTCAGAACCCTTCCCGCAGGGAAGGGCTCCGACCCCAGTGCCCGATCAACCGTAGACCGGATACTTGCGGCACTGCGCGCTGACGGCGTCGCGCACGCGGGCGATGACGGCGTCATCGCTCGGCGCGTCGAGCACGTCGGCGATCCAGTTGGCCAGGTCCACGCAGTCCTGCTCGACGTAGCCGCGGGTGGTCACCGCCGGGGTGCCCAGGCGCAGGCCCGAAGTGACGAACGGCGAACGCGGGTCGTTCGGCACCGAGTTCTTATTGACAGTGATGTGGGCCTTGCCCAGCGCGGCTTCCGCATCCTTGCCGGACACGTCCTTGCCGATCATGTCGACCAGCATCAGGTGGTTCTGGGTGCCACCGGAGACGATCTTGTAGCCGCGCGCGATGAGCGTGTTGGCCATCGCCTGGGCGTTCTTCACCACCTGCTGCTGGTAGGCCTTGAAGCCCGGTTCCAGCGCTTCCTTGAAGGCCACGGCCTTGCCGGCGATGACGTGCATCAGCGGACCGCCCTGGATACCCGGGAACACGATCGACTGCAGCTTCTTGACCAGGTCTTCGTCGGCGCCCTTGGCGACGATGATGCCGCCACGCGGGCCGCGCAGGGTCTTGTGGGTGGTCGAGGTGACCACATGGGCGTGTTCCAGCGGGCTCGGGTAGACGCCTGCGGCGACCAGGCCTGCAACGTGGGCCATGTCGACGAACAGGTAGGCACCGACCTTGTCGGCGATGGCACGGAAGCGCGCCCAGTCGATCACCTGCGAGTAGGCCGAGAAGCCGGCCACGACCATCTTCGGCTTGTGCTCCAGGGCCAGGCGCTCGACTTCGTCGTAATCGATCAGGCCCTGGTCGTTCACGCCGTACTGCACGGCGTTGAACAGCTTGCCCGAGGCGTTCACCTTGGCACCGTGGGTGAGGTGGCCGCCGTGGGCCAGGCTCATGCCGAGGATGGTGTCACCCGGCTGCAGCAGGGCGAAGTACACGGCCTGGTTGGCCTGCGAACCACTGTGGGGCTGCACGTTGGCGTAGTCGGCATTGAACAGCTGCTTCAGGCGGTCGATCGCCAGCTGCTCGGCGATGTCCACGTATTCGCAACCACCGTAGTAGCGCTTGCCCGGGTAGCCTTCGGCGTACTTGTTGGTCAGCTGGCTGCCCTGGGCTTCCATCACCGCCGGGCTGGTGTAGTTCTCGCTGGCGATCAGCTCGACGTGGTCTTCCTGGCGCTGGGTCTCAGCGGCGATGGCCTTGGCCAGTTCGGGATCGTAGGATTCGATGCGGACGTCACGCGGGAACATCGGGTACTCCAGCAGGCAGGGAAAGGGGTACGACTCAGCCCTTGATTGTAGCCCCGCACCGGCCTGCTGGGGCCGAAAAGGACGGGGCCGGCATCCCCGAAGGAATCCGGCCCCGTATGGTTTCGTCAGTGGGGTCAGAGGCCTTTCCGGTGGAAAGGGATCCGACCCCTGCCGCGATCTTCAGCGGTTGCTGAGCACGTACTGGGCGATCACGCCGGTTGCGATGGCCACCAGCAACATGTTGCCGCGGTCATCGCGGATCCATTGGTGCCCGTACGGCGGGCGGCGCAGGTGATAGCGCGGATAGTCGTTCACCACGTAGATCGGGCCGCGGTAATAGTCGCGGTAGCGGTGGCCGACCTTCCAGCCATAGCCCGGGCCATAGGCTGGGCGATAGACCACGCGCGGCGGCGCTGGGCGGTAGTAACGGTCATGGTCGCGGTGCCATTCACGGCGGTCCTGGCGATAGTCGCGCCGGGCCTCGCGGCGATCACGTTCCCACTCACGGCGATCCTGGCGCCATTCGCGGCGATCCTCGCGCCACTCGCGGCGGTCATGGTCGCGGCGGTGATCGTTGTCGGCGAAGGCCGGGGCCACCGCGCCGAGCGCCAGCACAGAGGCCACGGCTCCGGCCATTACTCGATTGATGCGCATGTCAGACCTCTGCTTGGGTGGGTGGTGAGCCCATATTGCGCACCCGATCTGAACCGTTTCCAGCTGGAAACGCTTCCTGCCGCGGGACTGTGACGGAGTATTCAGGCCGCAGCCAGCCCGGCAGCCCTTCCCGGGCGCGGCGCGGAACCGGTTCCGGCTATAATTGGCGGTATTCCTTTTCAGTCTGTGCCCGCTGCCGCAACGGGAAGCTCCCCGTGACGGATCGGGCGCAGGGCCGCGCCTACGGAGACCTCATGTCCTCGCAATACATCTACACCATGAACCGCGTGTCCAAGGTGGTCCCGCCCAAGCGGCAGATCATCAAGGACATCTCGCTGTCGTTCTTCCCGGGCGCGAAGATCGGCCTGCTGGGCCTGAACGGCGCCGGCAAGTCCACCGTGCTGAAGATCATGGCCGGCGTGGACACCGATTTCGAGGGCGAAGCCCGCCCGCAGGCTGGCATCAAGGTCGGCTACCTGGCGCAGGAACCGGAGCTGGACCCGACCAAGACCGTGCGTGAAGCGGTCGAGGAAGGCGTGGGCGAAGTGCTGCAGGCGCAGGCTGCGCTGGAAGCGGTGTACGCGGCCTATGCCGAAGAAGGCGCCGACTTCGACGCCCTGGCCAAGGAACAGGAGCGCCTGGAGGCGATCCTCGCCGCGGGCGATGCGCACACCCTGGAAAACCAGCTGGACGTGGCCGCCGATGCGCTGCGCCTGCCGCCGTGGGATGCCATCGTCGGCAAGCTGTCCGGTGGTGAGAAGCGCCGTGTGGCGCTGTGCCGCCTGCTGCTGCAGAAGCCGGACATGCTGCTGCTGGACGAACCGACCAACCACCTCGACGCCGAGTCGGTGGAATGGCTGGAACAGTTCCTGGCGCGCTACACCGGCACCGTCGTGGCCGTTACCCATGATCGCTACTTCCTGGACAACGCCGCCGAGTGGATCCTGGAACTGGACCGCGGCCGCGGCATTCCGTGGAAGGGCAACTACACCGACTGGCTGACCCAGAAGGATGAGCGCCTGAAGCAGGAAGACAATCAGGAAAAGGCCCGCCAGAAGGCGATCCAGAAGGAGCTGGAGTGGTCGCGCCAGAATGCCAAGGGCGGCCGTACCAAGGGCAAGGCCCGTCTGGCCCGCCTGGAAGAGCTGCAGTCGGTCGATTACCAGAAGCGCAACGAGACCAATGAAATCTTCATCCCGCCGGGCGAGCGCCTGGGCCAGGCGGTGATGGAGTTCAAGAACGTCTCGAAGAAGTTCGGCGACCGCCTGCTGTTCGACAACCTGAGCTTCCTGGTGCCGGCCGGCGCTATCGTCGGCATCATCGGCCCCAACGGTGCCGGTAAGTCGACCCTGTTCAAGATGATCACCGGCCAGGAAAAGCCGGACACCGGCGAGATCGTGGTCGGCCCGACCGTGAAGCTGTCCTACGTGGACCAGAGCCGCGACGCGCTGGAAGGCAACCACAACGTCTTCCAGGAAATCGCTGGCGGCCTGGACATCCTCAACATCAACGGCATCGAGATCCAGTCGCGCGCCTACATCGGCCGCTTCAACTTCAAGGGCCAGGACCAGCAGAAGATGGTCGGTTCGCTGTCCGGTGGTGAGCGTGGCCGCCTGCACATGGCCAAGACCCTGCTGCAGGGTGGCAACGTGCTGCTGCTCGACGAACCGTCCAACGACCTGGACATCGAAACCCTGCGTGCGCTGGAAGATGCGCTGCTGGAATTCCCGGGCAACACCTTCGTCATTTCGCATGACCGCTGGTTCCTGGATCGCATCGCGACCCACATCCTGGCGTTCGAAGGCGACTCGCACGTGGAGTTCTTCCAGGGCAACTACCGCGAGTACGAAGAAGACAAGCGCCGCCGCATGGGCGACGACGCCGCGCCGAAGCGCCTGCGCTTCAAGGCACTGAAGTAAGCAAGAACGAAAGGCCGCGCTCGCGCGGCCTTTCGCCTTTCATGGGCCGCAATCGATTTTTATTGACGCTTTTGGCCTCTTCGCGACGCGCTTCAACGCCACCCGGCTGAAGGCTGCCCGTGTAAAGCAGTGTTGATTCCTTGTCGCACACGGCATCCTCCGTACTTTGCAACTCGTTGTATGTTCCCGGCCCAACGCTTCGGTTTTCCTACGCACCCGATTCATCCCCCTCGTAGGAAAACACCATGAAAGCACTGATCTCCACCACGGCAGCGCTGCTGCTGTCGGGCACTGCCGCGGCCGCGCCGGCGAACTGGGAAGGCATCTACCTGGGTGCCCATGCCAGCCATGGCGAAGGCCACAGCCAGGACCGCAGCAACGCCAATGCCTCTGAAAAAAGCATCCGTGGCTTCGCTGGCGGGCTGCAGGTCGGCCGCAACTGGCAGTTCGACAACAATGTGGTTGCCGGGATCGAAGGCACCCTTTCCTTCGGCAGCGTCAACCAGGAGTGGAAGGACCGCGACAACCACCAGTACAGCCCTTACTACGGCAAGGATTCGGTGACCCGTTCGGGCGCAGTCAACCTGACGCTGGGTTACGCGGCAGGCCAGTGGCTGCCGTACGTCAGCGCCGGCGTGAGCGTGGCCCGTCAGGAGTTTTCGCTGGGCTGCGACAAGTCGCTGGTGGAGGCCACCAACGGCTGCCGCGTGGCCGAATTTGAAACCCGCGCATCCCATGTATCCACCGGCGCGAACGTCGGCGCGGGCGTGCTGTACCGCTTCAGCGACCAGCTTTCGGCGGGTGCGGAGTACCGTTACACCCATCTGGGCTCCAGCCCGGTTTACCTGGAAGATCCCAACTACCCGGCTGCGGCGCGACGCAGCTTCCATACCAGCTACAGCAGCGTTACGCTGAAGTTGAACTACCACTTCTAACCGCCTGGCGACGCACCCGCCGGTCCTTCGGGCGGCAGGGCGCGCAGGTACGAGAGATCTGCGATGTCCCTGTTCGAGCGCCTGTTCCAGCTGCAGCAGCACGGCACCACCGTGCGCACCGAGCTGCTGGCCGGTGTCACCACCTTCCTGACGATGTCCTACATCGTCTTCGTGAACCCCGAGATCCTCGGCACCACCGGCATGGACGCCGGCGCCGTGTTCGTGGCCACCTGCCTGGCCGCTGCACTGGGTTCGGCGGTGATGGCACTGGCCGCCAATTTCCCGGTGGGCATGGCACCGGGCATGGGCCTGAACGCGTTCTTCGCCTTCACCGTGGTCGGTGCCGCCGGCCTGCCGTGGCAGCAGGCACTGGGGGCGGTGTTCATCTCCGGCCTCGTGTTCCTGGTGCTGTCGCTGACCGGTGTACGCGCGTGGTTGGTGTCGGGCATTCCTTCGTCGCTGCGCTCGGCGATCGTGGCCGGCATCGGCCTGTTCCTGGCGATCATCGCGCTGCAGAAATCCGGCGTGATCGTCGGCAATGAAGACACGCTGGTGGCGCTGGGCCCGTTGAACACGGCACCGCCGCTGCTGGCGCTGGCCGGCTTCCTGCTGATCGCGGTGCTGGAAGCGCGCCGCATCCGCGGTGCGATCCTGATCGGCATCCTGGCGGTGACCGGCGCTGGCTGGGCACTGGGCGACGTGCAGTACCAGGGCCTGGTCTCGCTGCCGCCGAGCCTGGCACCCACCTTCCTGCAGCTGGACCTGCCGGGCCTGCTGCACCATGACGGCGGCGCGCCGATCGCTGTGCTGCTGCAGGTGGTGCTGGTGTTCGTGCTGGTGGAAGTGTTCGATGCCACCGGCACGCTGTACGGCGTGGTCGGCCGCGCCGGCCTGCTGAAGCTGCCGGGCGCGCAGAAGCGTTTCGGCCGCGCTCTGCTGGCCGACAGCACCGCGATCGTGGCCGGTTCGATGCTCGGCACCAGCAGCACCACCGCCTTCGCTGAAAGCGCCTCGGGCGTGCAGGTCGGTGGCCGTACCGGCCTGACCGCGCTGGTGGTGTCGGCGCTGTTCCTGGCCGCGCTGCTGTTCTCGCCGCTGGCGGCGATGGTGCCCAGCTACGCCACCGCGCCAGCACTGCTGTTCGTGGCCGGCCTGATGCTGCGCGAACTGGTGGAAGTGGACTGGAGCGACCTGACCGAATCGGTGCCGGCCGCGCTGTGTGCGCTGGCGATGCCATTCACCTACTCGATTGCCAATGGCCTGGCGTTCGGCTTCATCGCCTATGCCGCACTGAAGGCCGGTACCGGGCGCTGGCGCGAAGTGCATCCGGCGGTGTGGCTGGTGGCGCTGCTGTTCACCCTGCGCTACGCGCTGGAGTAAGCGTTGGGCGGTGCCGGCCAGCGGCCGGCACTACCGGCGGTGGTTCACCTGCCGCGCACGGTGCTTTGGGATGATGCGGGCATGCCGCCGCCAGTCCTTCCTGCTGATCCGTCCTCGCCGTTGCGCCGCCGGCTGCTGCGTACGGCAGTGCTGGCACCGCTGGCCGCTGCGCTGACCACCCTGCCCGGCTGCTCGCTGCCGGTGCAGATCGATGGCACCTTCCTGCAGCCGTGGCGCAGCCACCTGCAGTGGGGCCTGGCCGACTGGCAGCGTTCCCTGAAGCTTGCACGTACGCTGGGCTGCCGGCAGCTGGTGCTGCAGTGGACCGGCATCGTCGGTGGCAGCGACGGCGACTGGTCATTGCCCGACGGCAGCCTGCAGCAGCTGTTCACCGCTGCCAGCGAGAACGACATCCGCATCCGCGTCGGCCTGCCCTTCCAGCAACGCTGGTGGCAGGCCATCGGCGCAGACGACGCAACGCTGCAGGCCTTCCTGGCCGAGAGCCTGGCGCACGCACGCAGCTGGTTGGCACAGGCGCCCTGGGCACAGCAGCCGGCCTTCGGGGGCTGGTACCTGCCCTACGAACTGGAGCAGTACCACTGGGCCGATCCAGCCCGCCAGCAATGGCTGGCGCAGTGGCTGCACGGGCTGGTGCAGGCCGCCAGCGCACGCGGCGGCGACTGCGCGATGTCCTGCTACTTCAGCCGCCTGCAGACCGACGGCAACCTGGTCACGTTGTGGCAGGCCGTGCTGGCCCAAGCGGCGGTGCGGCCCATGGTGCAGGACGGCGTGGGGGTGACCGGTGCCGGCAACGTGCAGCAGCTGCAACCGCTGCTCGATCATTTCCATGCACACAGCATCGGTTTCGATGCGATCGTTGAGTTGTTCCGCGAACTGCCCGGCGGCCCTGCCGACGGCAGCGCGTTCAAGGGCGAAACCGCCGACGCCGCGCGCATCCAGCGCCAGCTCGCGTGGGCACGCGACAGCGGCGCGCAACACGTGCTGGTCTATGCGCTGGAGCCGTGGCTGACCCAGGATACGCCGCAGGCCGCAGCGTTGCGGCGACGCTGGGGCCTGCCTCAGTAATAGAGGATGGCGGTGGCGAACAGGCCCTTGGCGCGTTGCGTATCACCGCCGCCGATGGCGATGCGGTACTGCTCGGTCAGATCCAGGTAGGAACGTGGAGCGTTGTAGTGGTCCTCGCGGAACCAGTAGCGCACGCCTACGCCCGGGCCCGCGCCAAGTGACCAGCTGCGCTGCGTATCGTTGAGCGCGAACGACTGCGCCGGGAACGGCGAGTAACGGATGTCGCGCACACGCGAGCGCTGATCCAGCCAGTCCGCTCCCACCACCACGTACGGCGTGACCACCCAGTGGGTCTGCCCTGCACCGAAGCGGAAGCTTCGCCCGGCGCGCAGTTCACCGGCAGCGAACCACTGTTCGCGATGCAGGCGGCCATTGGCCTCGCCAAGGCGCCGCACCGGCGTGCCGTTGGCATCAAGCGCGTCGAGGGTGAAGGTGGCACCGTTGTCGTCCCAGGTGTATCCCCCCTGCGCGTAGCCACTGACCATCCACCACTGATTCACATCGGTGCGTAGATCGGTGCCGTGGTAGTAGCCGTAGGTGAGGTAGGACATCCATCCACCGGAGCCACTGGCCAACCGGTATCGCGCCAGCGTACTGGCTTCCAGTGGTGGGTTCAGCGCCAGCTGCAGGCGGCATTGCACGGCCGCCGATGCGGGGTAGACCTCGCCCTGGCGGGTGGCACTGCCGAGGAACTGGCGGCGCTCGATGCCGGCACTCAGGCCAGTCTGGCCGAACGCATAGCGCATGCCGAAGGACGCGATGGTGGACGGCCAGCCGGTGGTCGAACGCGAATGACTGAGGCGCTCGGCGCGTGCGCGTGCATCCGGTGTCGATTCACCCGTGCAGGGATCCACCGCACGGATGGATTCGTAGGTGCCGCCTTCGTCATACAGCGTGTTGAGCAGCCGCGCGTAGAGCTCCAGCGTGCCGTGCCGGTCGTTGAAGGCCGGGGGCCGCCAGAACGCCTCCAGCGTACTGAACACCGAATCGCCCGGTGTGCTGATCGCCGCACCGCCGACATTGGTTGCGGCCTGGCGTGCGCCTCGGAAACCGGCCGAGGCAATCACGCCCCACTCGCGCGAATAGTTGGCGATGGCATTGCGCACGTTGTAGCGCTGAAGCTCATCCAGTGTCAGCTCGCCGGCATCGGCGCGATCAATGGCACTGCGCAGCAGCGTCACCGCCTGTGGATGGTCGCCGTTGGCGGCACTGGCGTAGGCCTGGTCGAGCACCACGGTCTTTGGCGCCTTGCCGGTGGCCTCTGCGGCGCGGAAGTCTGCCAGCGCCTGTGCCGGGTCACCCGCCTTCTGGTTGAGATAGCCACGCTGCATCAGCGAACCCGCGTCATCAGAATGCTGTGCCAGCGCCGCACCGAGGCGCTGCCGTGCTTCGTCCTGCTGGCCGCGGTTGCCCGCTGCCAGGGTAGTGGTCAGCAAGCCCTGCAGGTTCTCGTCCTCCGGCGCGAGTTGCACGGCCTGCCGCGCCTCAACGATGGCGTCAGCGTAGTCCCGGCGTGCGTAAGCCGCGTAGGCACGCTGCGCGGCACCGCCATCACCCTGCAGGTCGGCCGGCATCAGCTCGCACGCGTTGCCGGTGTCACTCACCTGGCAGTGCTGGAACGGAGCCGGGTAGCTCTGCGCACTCATTCGGGGAGGCTCGCCGCTGGTGCGGATCGCCTTGGCGCGTTGCTCGATGCCCTGCTGCAGCAGCTGCCGTGTCCGTGCATCGCCTTCACCTGCGGGACCTGCTGCCTGCAGCGGTGCCAGCAGTGCAGCCGCACGCTCCCGATCGCCTGCAGCCAGCGCCGCATCCACCGCCAGCAGGCGCACGTTGCGCTGCTGCTGGGCTGATTGCCCGGGCGTGGCGAGTGCGGTGTCGAAGTCCTCATTGGCGAGCACCGAATTGCCCTGGCGCTGGCGCAGATAGCCCCGCATCACCTGCGCATTGAGGTCCTTGGCGTCGGTCTGCAGTGCCAGGTCCGCGCTACGTTCAGCCTCGGACAGCTGCTCACCCTGCAGCTGCGCGGTGATCAACAGCAGCCGGTAGGAAGCCATATCCGGCGCCAGTTCCACTGCCGCGCGCGCCTGTGCAATGGCGGCGGCATCGTTACGTGCGGACAGTGATCGGTAGGCCTGCTGAGCCTGCAGCAGTGCGCGCTGGCGGTCCAGCGCCGCACGCCTTTCGCGCAGCTCCTCGACGTTGGGCGCGCCCAGCCGCAGCGCGGTGCTGATCGCGGCGTCGGCCTGCTCGGGTTGCTGCTGGGCCTCCAGTGCGGCTACCCACAACAGCGCCCACGCCCCCTGCCCCGGCTGCTGGCGGAACGCCTGTTCGGCCTTGCTGGCCGCCACGCCCATCTGCTTGGCGTCATAGGCCGCGTAGGCCTCGGTGGCCAGCGAGTAGGCCCGCTGCTTGGCGCGGTCTGCGGCGCTGCCGACCGGACGCGATGGGGATGCGGTGCGCACGCCCTTGCCGTCCGTGGACGCGCTACGTGCAGCGGTAGCCGCCGCCAGCGCAGGCAAGGCAGGATCCTTCAACCCCACGTCCAGCGCACGGCGCGCCTGCTGCTGCGCTTCTGCGCCACGACCGAGCTTCTGCAGCGCATAGATCTGCAGCAGGCGCAGCCGCACCACGTCCGGGCGCAGCCGGATCGCTTCACTGGACTGCCGGTAGGCGGTGGGGTAATCGCCACGTGCATAGGCGGCAAAGGCCTGCTCGGCGATGCGGTAGGCCGCACCGGACAATGGCAGCGGCGCATCGGCCTGTGCCAGCACCGGCGTGGTGGCCGTGGCCAATGCCACGGCAATGACGGTGGAGAGCAGCGTGGTCTTCATGCCGGCAAGGCCCCGGGAGGCGGCGACTGCAGCGTGGCCGCGCGCCGGCGTTGTTCCTGCATGGCCTGGGCCACGGCCTCTTCGCTGGTGATGCCCTGCTTCACCAGGTAGTCGCCGATGCGGCCGTCGCGCTGCGGCTTGTACGCGTCCAGTGCAATCTCAAAGCGCGCGTGGTCGATCAGGCGCATCTCCACCAGCAGGTCGCCCAGCAGCGGCACGTTGTTCAGGTGCCATTGCCGGTCGCCGCCGATCAGGCGCAGGCCAGCGTTGATTTCGCTTTCGCGGGCAATGCTCTGTTCGACGTGATCACTGCGGGTTTCCTGCTTCAGCAGTGCCAACGCTTCTTCGGGTAATGGGCTGGCTACTGCCAGCCGCAGTGTTCCCTCCTGGCGTGGAGGCAGCGGCAGCATGCGCCACTGCACGCAGGCATCGGCACTGACCGGGAACTGACAGGCCCGCAGGTAGTCCACATCGATCACCGCGCGCTGCAGGTCACCCTGGAAGGCGATCGCCTCGGCCAGCGTCTCATCATCCAACCAACCCTGGGTAAGCAGGATGCGGCCGAGCGGCTGCTGCCGACCGGCATGCTGCTGGTCCAGCGCCAGCTGCAGGCGTTCGGGTTCAACGGCCTGCCAGGTGCCCAGCAGTTCACCCAGCTGCTTGCGGGTCTGCACCAGCTGCGCCGCATCCGGGAAATCGTGCATGGTCTTGTCCCAGACCATGCGCTTGCCGAACAGCAGGTAGGCCAGGAACACCTTCCAGGCACGGGCGGTGGCCATGAAATTGATCATGTTGCCGACCACCATGCGCGGGATCGACATCAGCGCATGCTCCCAGCCATACAGCCGGTTGACGAAGTAGAAACGCTGCACGACGCGGGTCACCAATGCAGCCGTGGTCAGCAGCGCCACGTTCATCTGCCAGGTACCGGCCTGGAACACACTGGGAAACTGCATCGTCCATACCCCGGTCATCTTCAGCAGCCAGAACAGCAGCAGCTGCAGGAAGATGACGTAGGCGATGATGCTGACGAACGAAGTGATGATGCCCTTGCGGTCGCGCGCCAGCAGGTACTTGGTGGCCAGCGAGCCGCGCCAGCCCAGCGACTCCCAGCTCTGCAGGCCGATGCCCAGCACCCAGCGTGCCTTCTGCCGGTAGGAAGCGCGGAAGTTGTCGGGGAAGTATTCGCGCACGCACAGGGCCATCTGCTGGGTGCGTTCGCGCACCGGACCCCAGCCGAACCACGAGGGACGGCGCACGCGGAACTGCACCGGGAAGCGCGCGAAGATCGACTGCATGCCCATCGCCGCCAGTCGTGCACCGACGTCGTAGTCCTCGGTGAGGCTGTCGGTGTTGAAGGGCTGGTTGCCGGTCTGCGCACTCAATGCCAGCAGCGCGCGCCGCGAGAAGCAAGTACCGACGCCCGCGGAGGGCACCATGCCGGACACGCTCTCGCGCACCACCAGATCCTTGGCGTGCCATTCGGCGAATTCGTCCATGTAGACGCCCGCCACCAGCTCATACCATTCGCGATCCAGCGAGGTCACCGGCAGCTGGATCATGTCCTTGCGCGGCAGCAGGTAGTTGTAGAAGCGTAGTTCCATCGGGTGCAGCACGTCTTCGCTGTCGTGCAGGATCACGCCGGCGAACTCGATGTCGTGGCGCTTCTCGTAATCGAAGATGGCCAGGATCAGCCAGTTCAGGCAGTCGGCCTTGCTGGTCGGCCCGTCATGCGGCACTTCCACGCGGCGCAGGCGCTTGTAGCGGCGGCGCATGCGCTCGACTTCATCGATGGTCTGCTGGTCGTTGGGATAGGTGCCGACGAACACCACGTACTCGCGGTAGTCGAGTACGTTGATCATGTTCTCCACCATCTGCGCGATGACGTCGTACTCCATCCACGCCGGCACCATGATCGCCAGCGGCTGTTGCGGCCGCTGCAGCAGGTCTTCCTGGGTCAGCGGTTTATACGCTTCGCGACGCTTGATGGTGAGCGCGCGCCAGCTCTCGCGCACCCAGTACCAGACATCGATGAACAGGTCATCGAGGCTGGAGATCAGGATCAGCACGGCCACCGCCGCCGCCGTGGTTTCCAGGGCGGCGTAGTAGTTTGCCAGCTGGATGTTCCAGAACAGACCGTCCACGGTGGATCAGTGCCCTGTGTTGGCGGACTTGCGGCGGCGCACCTGGGTGACGCGGGCGGCCAGCAGCGCGAACACGATCACGCCGACCAGCAGCAGCAACCAGACCATGTGCCGTTCCCACTTCGATTGCGGATTGCCGTCCTGCGCGACACGCGTGCCATAGGGATCCTGGCGGTCGAATTCGCGCACGGCATCACTGCCGTCGAGCACGGCGAGATCACCGCGCAGCAGCCGGAACGGTGCGCCGAACGGCGGTGCCTGTGCGCCAAGGTCGCTGTACAGCACGCCGAGCTGGCCGCCGGAGGTGCCGACCTGCACCACCGCTGCGCGGTCCAGGCCGCTGACATCCAGCAGCGGCTGCGGCTTCCCGCCGATCAGCAGGTGCCCGTCCTTCAGGCCGGCCACATCGACACCGGCCGGTGCCACGCCGAAGGCCAGCCATGGCGCACCCGGGCTGACCACCGCACCGGCATCGAACACCTTCAGTTCCGATGCCTCCGGCGACGCACCCACTGCACTGGCCACAGCGATGACCTTGGCCAGCGATGACGGTGCATCCTGCAGCCACGTGGCGGGCACGAACACCTGGTTGCCGCGTGACAGCTGGCTGCTGGCACCGACGAAATCGCTGCCGAGCGAACGCTTGGCCAGGGTCAGGTGGCTGCTGGGCAGGATCGAGACTGGATAAGCGGTGGCCGGATCGTGGCAATAGGGGCGTGCCGGCTGGCGCAGGAAGCTGACGCGGATCTCGTTGCGCGCCGACAGCGCATAGGCCGGCACCTTGGCCACCAGCCGCTGCGGCTGGCCATTGGCCGACAGCACCTTGCCGCCCAGCAGGTAGTCATTGAAGTAGATCGTGGCTACCGCGCCCTGTCCGGCTGCGTTCGGCGCCGCCGAGACATCGATCACCACTTCCTCGGGCAGGCGGCCATCGGCCGACAGCGCGCCGAGGTCGAAGCTGGCACTGCGATCGGCGCGGGTGACCACGTCCATCGTGCCGGCGATGTTGCCGAGCCGGCTCAGCAGCACCTGGTCGCCGTCGAGCTTCGGCGTGCCGGCCGCGGTGACCTGCAGGCTGCGGCCCAGCGCATAGCTGCGCCAGTGTTCCGCAAACAATCCGGCGACCTTGCCCGCCGCCGCCGGGTCGACCACCAGCGTCGGACGGCCGGCAATGGCGACCACGCTGACCGAGGCGTTGGCCGCGGGCTTTTCCAGGCCGTCCATGCCGGTACGGCGCCACGCGGCGAACGCCGTGCCGGCATCAGCGCCAGCGCCGCCGACCTGTGCAGCGAGTGCGTCCAGCGCCGCGCGTACTCCAGCCCGCAACGCGTTGCTGCCGATCATCACATCGGCGGCCAACGGCCCGCTGTCACGCAGCGACAGCAGCGCCCCCACTTCAGCCAGATCCTTCAGCACATACGCACGTTCGCCCGACGCCAGCGCGGCATAGGCCGGCACGCCCTGCAGGCTGGCCGGGATGCTGATGCCAGTCAGGTCGACGCTGTCACCAACCTTAGGCAGTGCGACCACCTGCACCTGCTTGCCACCGGCCTGCAACGCGGTACCGATGCGC
This sequence comes from Stenotrophomonas maltophilia, assembly GCF_004920835.1. GTDB lineage: Bacteria > Pseudomonadota > Gammaproteobacteria > Xanthomonadales > Xanthomonadaceae > Stenotrophomonas > Stenotrophomonas maltophilia_AQ. Next base: position 97,392 of record NZ_QFHO01000013.1, on the reverse strand, counting down.
CAGGCGGCATCATAGACAGGCGCCTGCAGAGCCTTGCCATCCACCAGCAGGCGCACCCGTGGCGGCAGCGCGCCCCAGGCCTTGGACACGGTGTCCACGGCGCGGCCGTCGAAGCGATAGCTGAAACGCGAATCCGGCGACAGCCGCAGCACGTTGGCCGGTGCGCTCTGATCGGCGCACTGGTAATCGGAAACGATCGACCACCAGCCGACGCCGACCCGCACGAAACCGTTCTGGCGGGGTTCGCCATCGATGGCCAGCAGCTGGCTGGCATCACCCTGCGCATCGGTGATCGAACGCGCGGCGATCGGGTCTCCGTCGACCGACCACAACCCCGAGGTGCGCCCGGCATGCCCGCGCACGTAGCGCCCGTCCAGCTGCAGCTGCGCATCACGGGTGGCGACGCCGGCCGGCACCGGCAGGTAAATCTCGCGCTGGCTTTCCTGCCCGCTCAACACCAATGGCTGGCGGAAGCCGAGTTCGCGCAAGCTCATCTGCCGGTTCACCGTACTGTCGCCGCTCCATTCGGCGAACTGGCCGGCAACGCTGTCTGCGGCATGGGCACTGGCGACCACACCCGAAAGGATGAACGCGGCAGCGGAAGCAAACAAAGGAGAGCGGCCGGTCTGGGTCATGGCATCACTTCATGGGGATGAGGGTGGATGGCCCCGCCGCTGCGGAGACCGGGCGAGAATTCGGGAAGGGGCGTGCCACGCAGGGCGGCGACGATGCGCGCGCTGGCGCGACCATCGCCATAGGGACTGGCATCGGGATCGAAGTGGGTCGGCTGCGGTGGCTGTGCCAACGCTGCGTTGACCGCCTCGACAATGCGCGAAGGCATGGTGCCGACCAGCGTCACCACACCCGCCTCAACCGCCTCCGGACGCTCGGTGACATCGCGCATCACCAGAACGGGTTTGGCCAGCGCCGGCGCTTCTTCCTGCACGCCACCGGAATCGGTGAGGATCACGTCGGCGCGCTGCATCAGGCGCACGAAACGCAGGTAGTCCTGCGGCGGCACCAGGTGCACGTTGTCGAGATGGCCGAGGTGGGCGTTGACCGGACCCTGCACGTTCGGATTGAGGTGCACCGGGTACAGCACCTGCAGGTCCGGCCGCCGCGCCAGCTCGGCCAGTGCGCGGCAGATATCCTCGAAGCCCTGGCCGAAGCTCTCGCGGCGGTGGCCGGTGACCAGCAGCAGGCGCCGCCGCGGGTCGAGCATGTGGAAGGGCACGTCGGCCTGCGCGCGCAGGGCCGGGTCGGCATCCAACCGCTGTACGGTCTGCTGCAGGGCATCGATGACGGTGTTGCCGGTGACCAGGATCTGCCCGCCCAGATGCTCGCGGGCCAGATTGGCGCGCGAGCTGGCGGTGGGCGCATACAGCTGGTGGCCGACCACGTCGATCACCCGCCGGTTCATTTCCTCCGGCCATGGCCGGTTGATGTCACCGGTGCGCAAGCCGGCCTCGACGTGGCCGATCGGGATGCGGTGATGGAACGCGGCCAGCGCGGCGGTCATCGCCGTGGTGGTATCGCCATGTACCAGCACGCGGTCCGGGCGAACCTGGGTGTAGAGCGCGTCAAGCCGCTCGAACAGCCTGGCGCACAGTCCGTTGAGGGTCTGGTTGGGCACCATGACATCGAGGTCATGGTCGGCGGTGATCTCGAACAACGACATCACCTGGTCGAGCATCGCCCGGTGCTGGCCCGTGATGCAGACCACCGACTCGATATCGGCAGATTCTGCCAAGGCCCGCACCAGCGGCCCCATCTTGATCGCTTCCGGCCGTGTGCCGAACACGGACAGGACCTTCACCGCAGCGCTCCCGAAGGCTGGCGCGGGGGGATGCAGGCAGCTGTAGCCACGTCTGGATCCTTTCGGCGTTCCCGTCCAACACCCGCGGGCAGGAGACGGTCACCTCATGAGGAAACTCCAAATTCGCGACATACATCACATTCATGTGGTTGTACGTGCGTCGTGGCACCGATCTTCATCGTTGGAAGATCAAGACGCAGTCAACGCCACCTGCGGAACAGGTGACGTTGCGGTGGAACGCAGCGGTGGCGGCGGCCTGCGGGCGCCTTACTCGTACTGGATGGTGAAGGTCGCCTGGCCGTTCGCGACACCCGCACCGACGGTACCGGCCTGGGTCTGCACATAGCGGGCACGCAGCGGCAAGGTCATGGTGCTGGTACCGGTGGTGGTGGTACCGACGTTGACGGTCTGGCCGAAGCGCACTTCGCGCTCGGTGCTGCCATCGCGCTGGACCATCTGGATGCCGATGCGGGTGGCGCTGTTGGTGGCCGCGCTCAGCTTCAGCACGCCGGGCATGTTCGAGCTGTCCTGGTCGGCGTCCAGGCGGATGCCGATCTTGCTCTGGTAGGCAGCGACATTGCTGCCCTGGCAGTTCAGGCGGATCTCGAAATCACGATCGACCGCACGCGAACCAACGCCGGTGAAGGTGGTGTTGGGCACGCTGCCGAAATCAACGGCGATGTTGCGGCTGCCGGCCTGCACTTCGCAGGTCGGGCTGACCACGGTGGTGCCCGAGCCCCTGAAGGTGGAGGTCAGCACCGGGCGGCTGGGGCCATCACCATCGAAGTAGTAGGTGGTGAAGCGACCGTTCGGTGCGATCACGCCCGAACCGGTCTGTGCGGCGGTCTTGATCAGCTGGATGCGGAACTGGCCGCCGATCAGCGAGATGGTGGAGTTGGCCGCGAAATTGATGGTATGTGGGTAATAGGCCTGGATCGCGCCGGAGTCGCGGAACAGGCGGATGCCCACGCCGGCCACGCCGGTCTCATAGACGTTGGCAAAGCCGGCCACCGGTCGCTTCTGCGGCGCGTTGACGTACTCGCCTGTCGAGTAGCCGCTATACCAGTAGTCGCAGCGGGCAACGTTGTTCTGCTGGTTGATCGGCACACTGATCTCTTTGATCACGCCACCCACCGGTGTACTGGGCAGGATCACGATCTGACCCATGTCCATCTGCACGTCCTGCGCAACGAAACCGTTGACCTGGATGCGGCAGGCCGCACTGGCCTGCTGCGCCAGCAGCACGCCCCCCAGCAGGGCCAACGCGGCCAATGCCTTGCGGCCACGGGAAGAAATCATCGGCATGCTGCCTCCAGCGGGATGAAGCCGGTCTTGGACGCATCGGCGCCCGCCGGTACCTGGTAATCAATGGTGCAGCGCTGGTCGGCACCTGCGCCCCACTCGACCTGCAACTGGCCCTGGTTCTTCTCGCTGCGCACGTACAGGCGGCCACCCTGGCTGACCATGCCCACTGGCTGGCCCTGCTCGTCCTTGACCTGTGCACCGAACGGCATGGTGCGGCCATCGGTGTTGCGCACCTGGATCAGCAGCGCGTTGCCCTTGCGGGTATCGAAGCGCAGGTAGCTGATGGCACCGGCGAACGGCGCGATCGACTGGCTGGTGCTTTCCAGCTCGACGTCGTGGGCCATGCCCTGCGGATCGAGGGTAACGGTGTTGAGGCGGTACGGCGACACGTACGGGACCACAGCGTAACCGCGGCCATCGACGCGCAGGCCCGGGGCATTGCTGACGATCGCATCGCGCGCGCCCGGTGCTTCGACCAGCACCATGGTGTCGCCACGCTGCGGGGTGAAGGTGAAGCCGCCCGGATGCAAGACCACGCTGCCGTTGGCGCCGACCGAGGCCTGGCGGAAATCGCGCGAGTGGCTGTAGGTGGCGTTCAACGCGCTGTAGCGGCTGCGGTATTCGGCGCTGCCGACCGCGGTGGTACCACCTTCGCGGGAGTCGGAAAGGGCCACGCCGTAGCTGAAGTTGTTGTCGATGCCGGTCGAACCGGTAATGCCGACACGGCTGTTGTCGTAGCCACCGCGCTCGCGCACGCCGACATCGGCGCTGAACGACACCGGGTGGCTGCCACGGCCCAGCGGCACGCTCATCGACAGCAGGTACTGGGTATCGGAACGGCCGAGCACGCCTTCTTCGGTGCGCAGTGCCGAGAAGCCGTAGTTCACCGAGCGCCAGGCGTTGTTGTAGCCCACCTGGTACTGCTTGGAAGTGCCCGGACGATCGTAGAAGTCACGCACCGAACCGGTCACGTACAGCGCACCGCCGCGACGGCCCAGCGGCTGGTTCAGCGTTACCTGGAACTGGCTGCGCTGACGACCGCGGGTGGTCGGGTCGATGCCGCGCTTGTCCGAATCACGGCCATACAGCGCGTCCTGCAGGCTGTAGAAGCCTTCAGTCGAATAACGGTAGGCGGCCAGGGTCAGGTTGGTCCCGGTTTCGCCGATCATGTTGCTGTAGCTCAAGCGCACGCTGGCACCGGTGTGGTTGCCGTAGTGGTCGAACGTCGTACGTGCATGGGTGACGTCGGCGGCGAACGCGCCGACCGGCGTGGACAGGCCGACGCCGTACAGCAGCGACAGGTAACCATCGCTCAGCGCCGTGCCGCCGTACAGGGTCAGCTGGTTGCCGATACCGCGCTGATAGGTGCCCTGCACAAGCCACGGCTCATCGGCCAGCAGCTTGTTGCGCACCTGGCCGGCGGTCAGCGCGTAACGCGACACGCCTTCGCGCAGCATCTGCGGCACCGAACCGAACGGCACCTTGAATTCGCGGCGGCGGCCATCGGCCTCGATCACGCTCACATCCAGGTCGCCGCCATAGCCGGTCGGGTACAGATCGTCGATGACGAAGCTGCCCGGCGACACCGTCGAGGAGTAGATCAACTGCTCATTCTGGCGCACTTCGATGCGCGCGTTGGTTTCAGCAATACCACGCACGACCGGCGCGTAGCCGCGCAGCGAGTCGGGCAGCATGCGGTCGTCGCTGGCCAGGCTGGCACCGCGGTACCCGATCGAATCGAACAGTTCACCGGTGGTGTAGGCCTCACCGATGGTGAGCATGCCGCGCACCTGCGGGATGCCGCGCTGTGCGTAGGTGGCGATGCTCTGCCAATGGCGGCCGTCACCCTCGGACCAGGTCAGGTTCGAGTCGTGGCGGAACTGCCAGCCGCCCAGGTTCAGGCCGGCATTGAGGCCGAGGTAGGCACTGCGGTTGCGCTGGCCACCTTCGACGCGGCTGTCGCTGTTGATCGCATTGAAGCTGTAGCCGACGAAGCCGGCATTGATGCCGCGGTCCCACAGCGCCGGGTTGACGTAGCCGCGCGCCTCGCGGCGCAGGAACACCTGCGGAATGCTGAGGTCGTAGCGCAGGTTGCCGCTGTCATAGATGCCGTAGGCGTTGCTCATGCGCTGCTGCACCGGCACGCAGCTGGTCTTGTCGGCCGGCACGGACGGGTCCTGCTGCAGCAGCACGGCCTCGCTGTCCACGCCCATTTCTTCCAGCATCGGCAGCGGCAGGCAGGCGTCGACGCGACCCTGCGCATCGGCCTTGAACTGCAGGTCGCGACGGCCCTGCCAGGCACCGTTGACGTAGACGTCGACGCGGTAGGTGCCGGCCACCATCGGGTTGCCGTTGCTGAAGGCCGCCAGGTCGACCTGCTTGGCCTGGCCGGACAGGAAGCTGGAGTTGAACTGGGCCGATTCCGGTGCACGCGCATTGGCCGCACCACTCTGCGCCATCAGCGCCTGTTCGCCGAGATTGGCCGGGGCAGCCAGCGCCCATCCTGGGCAGGCCACGCCAGCAACCAACAGGCAAAGCGCCTGATGGATCGACAATGTCAATCTGTTTCCGATCACACTGACATTCCTTCAATTCGCCGCACGGCGGCGGTGGCGGGATGCGCAGGCCATGGGCCGGCGCGGCGCGTTCAGCCCCCGGTGCTGCCGAGGCGGATGGTGTGTTCCACCCGGCCGCCGTAGTCGTTGATGGTGATGAAGCGGACCTGGTCGGTGCCCGCCGGTGCGGCGAACTCCAGGCTCTGCTTCGGCGCGACCATCGCGCCCTTGTCCTCGACGGCCTTTTCACTGCTGCCGGTCACGGCATGCACTTCAGCCAGCGTGACGTGGAAGGGGCTCGGGTTTTCCACCCGCAGGCGGTCGCCATTGCGGGTCCAGCGCAGTGCTGCCGGTGCGTCGTTGGCGACGCCCTTCAGGCCCTGCGGCCGGTAGAAAAGCTTCAGGCGCGAACGAAACGCGACCTGCAGGTAATTCTGTTCGCCACTGTTGTCGGCGTTGTCCGGCGACGGCGGCACATCCAGCACGTTGAGCCAGAACACCGACTCGCGGTCGGTCGGCAGCTGCGCGCCGGAGAAGATCAGGCGCAGCGCCTGGCTGCGGCCCGGCTCGACGCGCGCGATCGGCGGCGTCAGCACGAACGGTGCATCGCTGGTATCGGCGGTCTGGTTGGCGTCGCCGCTGTCGATCCAGGCCTGCACCAGCGCCGGCGATTCGCCCACGTTGTCGACCTGCACGGTGACTTCGCGCGCCTGCGCCGGATAGATCACTCGCGTGCCGTTGACCACCACGCCGGCCAGTGCGTTCTGGCAGAAGGGCAGCGTGAACGCTGCCAGCAGCAGCGCCCGGGGAAAGATTGCTTTCATCGGAAGTACTACGCTCGAGGTGTGTGGCCAGAGGCCGCGGAGCATTGGCCGGCGCGTACGCCGGCCAATGCGGGTACGGCTACGATCAGTTGTAGATGATCGTGTACTTGACGCTGCTGGTGACGTCGCCCGGGGTGGCGGCGGCAGTGGCGTAGTACTCAGCGTAGTAGCTCAGGTCGGCCGAACCGTCGGTGCCGACGGTGACCCACTGCGAGTTGGTCTGGGCCAGGCCAGCGCCGGCTGCCTTGATCGGCAGGACCTGGTTGTTGGAACCCAGCAGCTGCAGCTGCACGTTGGTGGCAGCGTTGGCCGAAGCCTGGTTCAGCAGGCGGCCGGTGTTGAAGTCAACGGTCGAACCCGGCTCGAAGTAGGTCGCGACGTTGCCGGCGCTGCACTTGGTCAGGTTGATCGCGAACGGGGTACGACCCGCAACGGCACCGGCATTGGCCAGGGTGTTCTTGGACACGGTCGGCAGGTTGACGGCGAAGTCCTTGCCGCCCGGGGTCGAGATGGTGCAGGTCTTGTCGGTCACCTTGCCGTTGAAGGTGATGGTGCCGTCGGCGGCGTTGGCGGCCAGCGGAGCGGCGGCCAGCATCAGAGCGGCGATGATATTGATCTTGTGCATTCGCTTTTACCTAACCCTACTGAAGAGATGAGAAGTAGAGGAGGAAGCAAGGAGCACTGCCGGGCTATCAAGACCCATCCTTGCGTCTCACCTGTGGCCGGACTCGGACATACCTTCCCCTGAATCCGTGACGCAAGTATAGGCACAACTGTGATGAAAGTCTCATTATTTTTCTGAACGACGATTTATTGACGCTCGAAATGTGACGTGGTAGGCGGAACGCCGGAATCGGGGGCATGAGGGATTTGACGGGCGCCATGATCGGCGGTGAGCGCCACCCGCTGACGCATTTGGCTACCTGCGGCGCCAACGCAAGAACAGGCTTTTTCAGCGGGGAATCGCCTTATTTGATGCGCATCACTCTTTCTTGGTGATGGCCCTAGCAGATTCGGAAACGTCCTATTAAAGACGGATCGAACCTGTCGCTAACTAGGACACACCGAACCAGAGAACGTGTCATGAGGAACTCCATCCTGCTGTGTGTGGCCCTGATGTCCGTCAGTGCACTGGCCCAGGCCAGCAGCGGCAGCATCCGTTTCAGCGGTCGCATCGCTGAGCCGGGCTGCACGACGAACCTGTCCCAGGGCGAGTTGAGCCTGGCGGCCTGCCCGCCATCGGCCAAGGGCTCGACGGTGGCCGTGACGGCGCTGGCCGATGGCCAGGCCGCAACGCTGCGCGATGGCAAGCGCCAGGGCCAGAAGCTGTCGGTGTCGGCCAGCGCGATGCGCGCCGGTGATATCGCCTTCTCCGAGCGCTACAGCGTGCAGGCCTCGAAGCAGCAGCCGCTGCAGGGCGCCTACCTGGTGGTGGTCGACTACCTGTAAGACCCGCAGGCCGGCATTACTCCGGCTGCGGCAGCTCGAAGACCTGGCGCAGGTAAGCCAGGTAACCAGGGTCGTCGCACATGCTCTTGCCCGGCGAATCGCTGAGCTTGGCCACCGGCTGGCCGTTGCAGCGGACCATCTTGATGACGATGTTGAGCGGCGTTGGCCCCAGATCATTGGTCAGGTGGGTGCCGACGCCGAAGGCGACCTGGCAGCGACCACGGAAGTAGTCGTACAGGCGCATCACCTTGACGATGTCGAGGCCATCGCTGAACACCAGCACCTTGCTGCGTGGATCGACACGGCGCTGCTGGAAATGCGCCAGCATGCGGTCACCCCAGTCGAACGGATCGCCAGAGTCGTGGCGCACGCCGTCGAACAACTTGCAGAAGTACATGTCGAAGTCGCGCAGGAACGCGTCCAGGCCGACCACATCGGACAGCGCGATGCCGAGGTCGCCACGATATTCGCGTGCCCATGACTCCAGTGCCGCCACCTGCGAATCACGCAGGCGCGGGCCCAGCGCCTGGAACGCCTGCAGGTACTCATGGGCCATGGTGCCGTGCGGAGTCATGCCATACAGGCGCGCGAAGTGCACGTTGCTGGTGCCGACCAGCTGCGGCCCGAGTGCATCGCGCAGCAATGGCAGCAGGCGGGCATGCCAGTCACGCGAGTAGCGGCGGCGGCTGCCGTAGTCGGCGATACGGCACTGCTCGAAGCCGGGGGTATCACGCAGCAGCGCGGCCTTGGCCTGCAGGCGGCGCTCGCCTTCGGCGAAGTCGGCGGTGGTGGTGTTGCGGAACCAGACCTCGTTGATGATCGCCAGCAGCGGCACTTCAAACAGGATGGTGTGCAGCCACGGGCCGGTGATATCCAGCTCGATCTCGCCGGGCACGGTCTTCGACGCGCGCAGTTGGATGTACTTGCGGTCGAGGTGGAACAGGCCAAGGAAGTCGGCAAAGTCGGGCTTCACGAAGCGCAGGCCACGCATGTAGTCCAGCTCCACGTCACTGAAGCGCAGGCTGCACAGGTGGTCGATCTCTTCGTCGATCTGGTCGATGTAGCGGGCCAGTTCGATGCCGGGCGTGCGGCACTTGAACCGGTACTGCACCTGGGCGCCGGGATGCTGGTGGAGCACCGCCTGCATCATGGTGAACTTGTACAGGTCGGTGTCGAGCAGGGACTGGATGATAGGCATGGGGCGGATTATGCGCCCGACGGAGTGAACCGTGGGCGCGCCGGCCTTCTGTAGAGCCGAGCCCACGTTCGGCTGGATTGTTGCCTGAACCGAGCGTGGGCTCGGCTCTACAACGACCTGCGCAGCAGGCGCGGCACCAGCATCAGCGCGTGCGCCCAGATCGCGCCCCACACCGCCACGCGTACCGGCAGCGAACGCTGCCTGGCCTCGAACTTCTGGAAATAGCGCCACAGGCCCTTGTGCTTGTGCCACTCGACGAAGAACGGACGTGAGCGGCTGGATACGCCGCGCACGTGGGTGACCTGCAGATCGTTGGCGATCGCCACCACTGCGCCGGCCTCGCGGGCACGACGGCACAGGTCCAGGTCTTCGGCATGCAGGCGGTAACCAGCGTCCCAGCCACCGATACGGTCGAACAGTGCGCGCGACATCATCAGCAAGGCACCGGACAACGCCGGTACCCGCTGCAGTGCCTGCTGCGGGTCACGGGGAACGGCCAGTTTCGAGCCTTTGCCCGGCGAGCGCAGCATCAACAGGAAATCCGGGTCGCGGCGGCGCACGGCCTCATCGGCGTGGCCATGCTCATCCAGCTGTTCGACACCGAGCAGGCAGTCACCGAGCGCGTCGGCGCGGCTGCGCAATCCGGCCAGCGTTTCCGGTTCGACCATCAGGTCCGGATTGATGAAGGCCAGCCACGGGCTGCCCGAATCGGCCACGCCCTGGTTGTTGGCGGCGGCGAAGCCGGGATTGTCCGGATTACCGATGAAGCGCACACGCGGGTCATGGCTGGCGTGTCGCTGCACGATCTCCAGCGTGCCATCCACCGAACCATTGTCGATCACCCGGATCTCGGCCACGTCCTGCGCTTGGCGCAGCCGTGAGAGGCAGGCATCGATGGTGCTGCCGCTCTGGTAGGTGACGACGATGGCGGCAATGGCAACATTCAAGCGTGAGGCTCCGGCGCGGATGACGGGACGAACAGGTCACCCTGCTCGGCCGGTATTATCGCTTGCTGCATGCGCTGCTGCAGATCGGCGCGCATCCCGTGCAACGGATCGTGCATCAGGAAATCGGCCAGCCGCGGCACCCAGGCCGGCCAGCGCGCGGCCAGCGCTTCAAGATCGCCATCGCGGCTGATGGCCTCCCCTGCGCGGCCGACGAAGGCTGTTTCGCACAGGACATTGCGCCAGCCCAGCCCGGCCATGCGCAGGCTCAGGTCGACCAGCGCCGCGTTCCACCCCGCATAACTCTCCACGTCCAGGCCACCGGCGCGGCGACGCGCGTTGCCGCGCACCAGTACCGCGTGGGTGACTGCCGAGGGCAGCTCCGGATGCAGCACTGGCAGCGTGGCACAGGCGTGTGCCAGCAGCGCCGGGTCCTCCGGCTCGGGATTGATTTCGCCCAATCGCGGCCACGCGGCGGTTTCGCCGGCATTGCACCACGGTGTTGCGGTGGCGATGGCGGCATCGCGGGCGAAGGCGTCCTGCAGCTGCTGCAGCCAGCCGGGTGCGGGCACGCTGTCCGGCGCCAGCACGGCCACGTCCAGGCCCTCGCAGGCGCGCAGCATCTCATCCAGATGGGCGACCTCGCCCAGCGGCCGCGCGCGGCGGGTGTATTCGGCCTGCAACGGCGTATGCGCCAACCAGTGCTCCACCACCGCCTGCGCACGCGGCCCGGTCTGCGCGTCATCGGCCAGCCAGACCGCGGTTCCCGGCGCGGTGCCGGCATCCAGCGCGGCCAGGCAGCGGTCGAGCGCAGCATCGTCCACGCACAGCGGCAACAACACGATCGCCCCCATCCCGCCTCCGTGGTTGTCGGTGGACACAGCCTAGCACTGGGAGGGTATCGGCCGGGTTGCACCCGGCGCCCGCTTCAGGCCGGAGCAACAGCAACAGCCGAAGCAAAGGCTGGGTTCCTGTGGGATGGCGGGGTGGGTCCGGTTGCAGGGGCGTGAGCCGCATGGATGCGGCGACCGAGCTTACATGGACGTACTTGCAGCGTCCCCCGCAACCGGACCCACCCCGCCTTCGACAGATTTCTGCGATCTGCTGGACATGCCGATGGGGGTCAGATCCGTTTTCCAGAGGAAAACGGATCTGACCCCCATTTTCTGATTTCGAAATCTGACAGACATTCATCCACGCATGGCGTGGATCTACCGTGTCGACCAAGGTCGACACCTACCAACAGCCGCAGGAATCTGTCAGGGGTGGGGCGGTGTGGGTTGGCAGGACCGTTGGCGCCATGGGCCCGAGGCATGCCTCGGGCGGGTTGGGCAGGACGCCCAACCCCGGTCTTGCCGTGTGCGCAGGACAGCGCACACGAGCAAGGCGCCATCGAGCCCCCAGGGACGGGTTTACGGCGTGTCCTGACAACCCACACCGCCCCGCCATCCCGCAGAAACCCGCTGTTGCTGTTGCTGTTGCTGTTGCTGTTGCTGTTGCTGTTGCTGTTGCTCCAGCTCTGGCCTCTGCGGTTGCCGGGCGCAGCCCGGCCGTAAACCCCTTACTTCTTTGCGCGCGGCTGGTTCAGCGGTTCCATCGCGCGGAAGCGCTGGCTGTACTCGTCGGTCAGGTTGCGCGCTTCCTGGCTGTTGCGGACGATGCTCGGCGTCAGCAGCACGATCACTTCAGAACGACGGCTGGTGCGGGTCTTCTGCCCGAACAGCGCGCCCACCACCGGAATCCGGCTCAGGCCTGGAATGCCGCTGCTGCCATCGGTGGCCGTATCGGTGATCAGGCCGGCCAGCATGATGGTGTCACCGCTCTGCACCGCCGCTTCGGTCGACAGCTTCTTGGTGGAGATGCGCGGGTTGCAGTTGCGCTCGGTCGGGTTGCAGTTCTCCGGCACGTCGGAAGCGCTGCTCACTTCCTGCACGATGTCGAGGAACACCGTGCCGTCGCGGGTCACCCGCGGGCGTACCTTGAGGATCACGCCGGTGTCGATGTACTGCACCGAGCTGTAGCTGCTGGTGCCGATGCCGGTGTTCACCGTGGTGGTGTTGATCGGCACCTTGTCGCCCACGTTGAGCGTGGCTTCGGCGTTGTTGCGCACGAACACCGAAGGGGTCTGCAGCAGGCGTACATCGGTGACCTTGTCCAGCGCGCTCACCACCGCTGCGCCATTGTGGCCGGTGAACGCCCAACCAGCGCCTTCGGCACCGGTCACCGCGCCCGCGAAGGTGCTCCACGAACCGCCGGCGGCCGGCGGCAGCGTCAGCGCACCCAGCGCGCCGCCCAGTGCACGCCCGGCTACGGCGTTGTCGAAGAACCAGTTCACGCCGTACTTCAGGTCGCCGGTCAGTGCGACTTCGGCCACCTGCGCTTCGATGTGCACCTGCAGCGGCATCACGTCCAGCTTCTCGATCACCTCGCGGATCGAGCGCCAGGCCTGCGGGCTCGAACGGACCAGCAGGGTGTTGGTCTCTTCCACCGCCGACACGCCGACACGGTCGCCCTCCACTTCCAGGCTGACGCTGACGTTGCCGGCCTGGCGCTGCGGCAGGTTCATGCTGCCGTTGCCGGTACCACTGGAACCACTACCTGACGTCGAACCGAAGTTGCTGCTGTTGTTGCTGTCCATGCCACGATCACCATCGCTGCCCAACTGCGACGGAATCGCGCCGGGCGCCAATGAGCCGGAGCTGGAGCCGCCGCGGTTGCCGCTGCTGGCGAAGGCTTCACTGAGGCGTTCGGCGAGGTCGCGTGCCTTGATGTAGCGCAGCTCATAGGAGAACAGGCGGGCGCTGCCACCGGCGGTATCGATGCGATCCAGCCATTGCTGGATCTGGTCCAGGTAACGCACCTGCGGGGTGATCACCAGCACCGCGTTGGCGTTCTCAAGCGGCAGGAAGCGGAACATGCCGGCGCTGGGGGTCTTGCTCTCTTCACCGAACACCTTTTCCAGATCGGCTGCAACCTGCTCGGCCTTGCCCGACTGGATCGGGAACACGCCCACCGACATGCCCGACAACCAGTCGACGTCGAAGATCTCGACGGTGCGCATGTAGTTTTCCAGCTCGGCGCGGGTGCCACCAAGGGTGATCACGTTGCGGCCGCTGTCGACGTTGACGATGGCGTTGGGGCGCGCGTACGGCTCCAGCACCTTCTTCATTTCAGTTGCGGAGATGAACTGCAGCGGGATCACCCGGACCTCGAAACCGCGTGCGCTGGCCGCCGGCGCCGTACTTGGTGCGACAGTGCCGGCCAATGCCTGGTCGGCAGCCACGATGTTGTAGCGACCACCGCTGTACACCATGCGTGCGTTGTTCCAGCCCAGCACCATCTCCAGCAGGTTCAGCGCCTGTGCCGGCGACACCGGCTTCGGCGTGGCCAGGGTGACCGTGCCCTGCACGCCCGGTGCGATCACGTAGTTCTGCCCGAGCATGTCACCGAGGATGGCCTTGACCACCGCGTGCACCGATTCCCCCTCGAAGTTGAAGGTGGCCTCACCGGTACTGGCCCCGTGCAGTGCCGGCGCCGGCGCGCGCGCGGCTTCGCGGTTGATCATGGTGCCGGTGCCGCGGCGGATGACCGCCTGGGGCGCGCCCTGGCTGTCACGGGCGGCATCGGCAGCCACTTCCGCCGCCTGGCCGGCATCGGTCGTGGACGTCAGGTTGCCTTTGCGCTGCACGTGCGGCGCGGACACCGTGCTGCAGCCAACCAGCAGCGCGAGGGCAAAGGACCAGGGAAGGAAACGCAGGTTCATGCATTCACTCTATCGGTTGGTGCCATCGCCCGGGGGCGGCGACGGTTGTTGCTGCTGTTGTTGCTGCAGCTGGCGGCGGCGGGCCTGGATGCGTTCGCGGATGGCCTGCATCTGCGCTTCGCTGGGACCGTTGGTGTTGGCGGGAGGCGTAGCGGCCGCCGGTGTGGCCGCCGGTGCTGCGCTGCCACCTGGCGGCTGCTGTGCCGTTGCTGCAGCGGCAGGCGGTGGCGGCGGAGCACCTGCCGGGGGCGGCACAATGATTCCACCCGCCGGCGGTGCACCGTTGGCGCCGCGCAGCACGGTGGGCGGCTCACCGCCCTGACCGTTGAACACCGCCAGCTCCAGCACCTGGTTGCCACCGGGACCGATCACAGTAGCCTGGCGTGGCGCCAGCGCGACCAGCTGCCAGCCATCAACGGCCTCACCATTGAGGCGCAGGCGCAGCGAGCGGTTCTGTTCGGTAGTGAAGGTGGCCATGCCGAAATCGCCGGTCAGCAGCACGCCGGTCAGGCGCAATGCGGCGCTGGCAGCGGGCTCGCTGCCACCAAGCAGATAGGGCTTTGGCTTGCGGTCCTCGGCGAACAACGGGCGCTCGCCGATCGCGCTGTAGCTGTCCGCACTGGCCATGCGTTCGGCGGCAAGCGACGGCAGGCCGGGCAGTGACGGCGCCGCATCGGCATTGCCATCGACGCCCGGCAACTGGCTGCCGAGGCCGAAGCCGGTGGCCAGCCAGACTGCTGCCGCCCAGCCCGCCAGGGCCAGCAGGAAACCGGTGCGCAGGCTGATCTGCTCAAGTTTCATCGGCCACCTCCTGTCCCTCGGCCGGTGCATCCGGTACCGGTGCAGCCACCGGTGCCGATGCAGGCGGCTGCGGGGTGGCGGCCGGCCCGGTTGCGGGTGTTGGCGTGGCCCCTTCGGCCGCAGCGCCCGGCAGCAGATAGCCGGCCAGTTCGAAGGACACATCCAGGCCCAGCCCGGATTCGTTCGGCGATTGCTGGAAACGCTGTGCGATCAGGTTGAGGTTGTCGACGAACAGGCGCGGGCTGCCGGTTTCCAGGCTGTGCAGCACGGTGGCCAGTTCGGCCACGCCGCAACGCAGGCGTACCTGCATGGCGACGCGCACGAACTCGGCATCGCGACGGTTGTCGGTCAGCGGCGTACGGTTGCTGATGGTGCAGCTGCGGTTACCCGGGCTGGCCATCGCCACGGCATCCTGCAGCTTGCCACCCAGCGCGGCGGCGGCGGCTTCGGCGGTGGCTTCGCGCAGGAAGCCCGGCCGCTGCTGCAACGCTTCGCGGGTAGCGCGCAGGCGCTGTTCGATCTGCGGCTGCTGCTGAAGCTGCGCCTGTACACGCTGCTCGCGCTCGCGCAGGGCCGCGACATCGGCATCGATCTCACGCAGCGGCTGGGTGAACCAGGGGTGCACCAGCAACAGATAGGCCAGGCCGAGCACTGCCAGCAGCAGTGCCAGTGCCAGCCAGCGGTCACGGCGCGCGCTTGGCATCGGCATCGGCCGCCTCCCCTTCCGGAGCCGCAGCCGCCATCGGCTGCAGTTCAGCGGTCATGGTGAAACGGTCACGGCCACTGGCCGCACCGTCGGCCTGCAGCACGCCGGTCAGGTTGACCTTGCGCCACTGCGGCGCATCCTGCAGCAGCTGCACCAGCTGCGAGGCCTCGCGGCTGAGCCCGATCAGCTGCAGGTTGTTGTTCTCGATGGCCAGTTTTTCCAGGTAGGTGCCCTCCGGCAGGCGCCGGGTCAGTTCATTCCAGATTTCCACCGTGCCGGCGCGCTGGCTGCGCTGCTTTTCGAGGAACGCGGCACCGTCGATCAGCGCCTGCAGCTGCGCACGTTCGCTGGCCACGCCACGCGCATTGCGCGCGCTGCGTTCAACCTGGGCACGCAGTTCATCGGCGGCGGCGCGGCGGTTGTCGAGCAGCTGCAGGGCGGCCAGCACCAGCATCACCAGCGCGGCCAGGGCCAGCAGCAGGTTCCAGCGCCGCATCGGGTCCGGTCGCAGCTGGCGCTGCGCGGGCGGCAGCAGATTCACGTGCAGCGGATCGCCCTGCGCATCAATCGCGTCGACGGCGGCCAACGTATCGGCCCACTCGCCCACGCTGCCACGCCAGGCCTCCAGCTGGCGCAGCGGCCAGGCGATCAGTTCAACCTGCAACTGGCCTTCACCGGCGCTGCCCAGTTCACGCACGTCATAGCTGACCTGGCTGGATTCGAACGGTGTCTGCCGGTCGATCTCGAAGCCGACCACCGCGCGCAGGCGGTCGGCCGCCGCCGCCGGCAGGCGCAGATGGCGACGCAGCACTTCGCTGGCCGGCAACAGCCACACCCGCGGCAGGCTGCGCAGGCGCGGCTCCAGAACGCGGTCCAGTTCGGCCGGCGACAACGGCCACGGCAAGGTCGCCACCGCTTCGCGGCGTTCGCCGGCCTCACGCCAGACCTGCAGCTGGTCACCCTCGCGCAGCAGCAGCAGGCGCGCTTGTGCCCAACCCAGCGCCCACTGCCAACGTGCCGGCACCCACGCCAGCAGCGATTGCCGCCACCAGCGCAGGAAGCGGCCAGCGCCCGGGCCGATCCGGCCCTGAACCTGCCGCAGACTGTCCTGCCAAGCCGTCATCTTGCTGTCATTCCCTGCTCCCAGCGAAGCACTGTGTAGGACCGCCCGGGAACCCCGCCCGAGCCATTGCGAACCACTGCCTGCAACACCGACCGGCGTCCACTGCCGTCGATGACACGGGACTCGATACTATAGGTGCCACTGCTGCTGGCAAGCGTTGTCGCACCCGCAGCGGTATCGGCATCACGCTCCTGCTGGGCGCGCTGGGCCAGCACGGTGTCGGCATCCAGCCCCAATGCGGTCAGCACCGGTGCGCTGGCGAACTGCGGATCCGGGCGTGCCTGGCGGCTGTACAGGGTCAGGTGCGGCAGCATCTTCTGGTACAACGGCCCGGGCATGCCGAGTACCCGCTGCAGTTCGCCCAGGGTCTCGAAACGCTTGTTGCGCGGGCCATACGGCAACCCGGCCGCGGCATAGTCGGGCGCCTCGGCACCGCCACCGGGCTGCAGCAGACTGTCCTCGTCGCGCCAGTCGACGATGGCACCGGCCAGCTGCCGTGCGGCTCCTTCGTCTTCGCCCAGCGCCTTGAGGAAAGCGGTCAGCAGAGCCACATCGGCCAGATTCAGGTTGATCTTGCCGTTCTCGTCCAGCACCTTGATCTCGATGCTGGCGTCATCGAACGTCCAGCGATAGGTACGGCCATCGGCCCGCCACGGGGCCCGCTGCGGATCGGCGGACAGGCGCATCAGCGCGTATTCCAGGCCGGCCCGTGCACGCTCCTGGCCGCGCGCGTCGTCATCCAGCACCCGCTGCTGCAGGTGCTCGACCCGCGCGCTCAGTGCAAAGGCGCCGACCAGTGCAGTCATCAACGCGATCAGCCACAACACCAGCACCAGCGCGGCGCCACCCTGCCGGTTCATCGCGCACCTCCGCTGCCACCGGCACGCGGTGCGACCACCAGCACCGGCCAGGGCGCGCCCTTGGCCGGCACGATCTGTACTTCCACAAGCATCGGCAGGCGCCGCGTATCGTCCCAGCGCGGCAGCCAATCGGTCACCTGGCCGGTGCTGGCGTCAATGCCGCGATAGCGCAGTTGCACCGACTTCAGGCCGTCCACCAGCACTTCCGGTGGACGCGGCGGCGTTTCTGCGATGCGCTCGCCCTCCTGCAGCAGCACCAGGTCCAGCAGCAGGCGCTGCTGGCCACTGCGGCCGTCCACCTGCAACGCGTGCAGGTACGGTCCGCCGCGGCCGAGATAGCCGGGCAGGTCGGCGGCGAACAGCATGCGCTGTTCTTCGCCCTGGAAGAAGATCGGCTCACGGGTGGGGTCGGGTACTTCCAGCGGTGTGCGCAGCGCGCCGGCCAGCTGACGCCGCAGCAGCGCCTGCACCGCGCGCATGCGTTCGCTCTCGGCAGCGATCTGCTCGCCGCGCTGGCTGACCGCCATCGCCGAGCGCACGCTGGCGAATGCCAGGGCCAGGCCGCCGGCCAGCAGCACCGTGGCCAGCATCACCTCGATCAGGGTGAAACCCGCAGCGCGCCGTTTCATCGCGCGCTCTCTAGATCCGGCGGCAACAGGCGCAGGCTGCGCCAGCGCAGCTGTTCGCGCTCGCTGTCACCCCAGCGCACCTGCAGCTGCAGCTCGGCCAGCCAGGGCGCACCCGGCGACTGTGACTGCACCACGCTACCTGCACGCGGCTCCACCCACGGCTGCACCTGCAGTTCCCAGTGATAGCGGCCCTGCTCCCAGTCGCCCTGCTGGCGGCCGACCTGCAGCGGCGTGGCGACTCCCGTCTCGGCCAGCAGCGACTGCGCATGCAGCACCGCGCGCGTGCGCAGCCCGGCCTCGCGTACCTGCTTCGCACCACCGGACAGGCTGCCCAGCAGCAGCGTCAGCGCCAACCCGAGCAGGGCGAAGGCGATGATCACTTCCAGCAGGGTGAAGCCACGCGCACGCCGCTTCATTGCGCCCGCCATGGGCCGGAGCGCACTTCGCCGGTCAGCCAGCCAACATCGATGCGCCACTCGGCACCGTCGCGCTGCAGGCGGATGCGGCCGCCACTGGAACCACCATCGGGATGGAACTCGATCACGCCCTGCCCCGGTGCGGTGGCCAGCTGCGCGGCGCCTTCGAACTGCACCTGCAGCTGCGCAGGCACTTCACCCTGGCGTTGATTGGCACCTTCCCAGCGGCGTCGCGCCGGTTCAATCACGAAGCGCTGCGGTTCACCCCGGGTGATCGCCTGCGCGCGTACCACCCGCAGCTGGTTGGCGATGTCCTTGCCGGCACTGCGCAGTTGCATGCCGGCAAAGCCACGTGACAGGCCGGCAGCAGTGATCAGGCCGATCGCTGCAATCAGCGCGATCACCAGCAGCATTTCCAGCAGCGACAGGCCCGCTGCGCGCCTGCCGTGCAGGCGCGGGCGAGGCAGCCGGCGCGGCAGGAAATACGTCATGCAGGATCAAGGCTGGTAGCGGATGTCGGCGTCGACGCTGCTGCCGCCGGCCTTGCCATCCTTGCCGAGGCTGATCAGCTCGTACGGCTGGCCTTCACCCGGCGCACGGTATTCCAGCGCGTGGCCCCACGGATCGTTCAGGTCAGCCGGCTTGGCATACGGACCCAGCCAGCCGCCGACGCCCGCCGGTGCGGTCACCAGATCGTTGAGCGAGCCAGGCAGCTTGCCGGTATCGATCTGGTAGTTGTCGACCTTGGACGCGACGGTCTGCACCTGCGCCTTGGCGATGTTGGCCTTGCCGCGATCGGCGCCGCCCAGCACGCGGCTCGCGACCAGGGTCAGCACCGCACCGATCAGCACGATGACGATGATGATTTCCAGCAGGCTCATGCCTGACTGGTTGCGCGCGGCGGTGAAGGAAAGGCGGATCGGTCGACGGGAAGCAATCATGGTCGGTCCTTTCAGTTACGAAGTGTCGGGGTTGCGTAGGAATCCATCGTCAACCGATGGCATTGGTCAGGTCGTACAGCGGCACCAGCACGGCCACGATCACCGCACCGACCACCGAGGCCAGCACCAGAGTGATCGCCGGCACCATCGCTGCCAGCAGGCGGTCGATGCGGCGGGCACTGTCCTGTTCGAAGGTATCGGCCGCCTTCAGCAGCATGGTATCGAGTGCGCCGGATTCCTCGCCCACCTGGATCATCTGCAGGGCCAGCCGCGGGAACCGCTTGCCGCGCGACAGCGCCAGCGACAGGCCGGCGCCGTTCTTCACTTCATCCGCGGCGGCCTCGACATCGGCGGCCAGCGCGCGGTTGCCCAGCACGTTGCGGGCGATGCCCAGCGCGCCCAGCAATGGCACGCCGTTGCGCAACAGGGTACCCAGCGTGCGTGCCAGCCGTGCGGTTTCCAGTTCGCCCAGCAGTCGGCCGATGCCGCGCCGCTGCAGCAGCCAGCCATCCAGCGCCAGGCGGAACACCGGTTGCCGCGCCTTGCGTTCGAAGAACAGCGCCAGCACGGCGGGCACCACCAGCAGCAGCACCCACCAGTCGCGCACGAACAGGCCCAACTGCAGCACCGCGTTGGTGAACCACGGCAGCGCCACGTCCAGGCTCTCGTACATCTGCGCGAACTGCGGCACCACATAGCCGAGCAGGAACAGCAGTGCACCGCCCACCACCACCAGCAGGATGGCCGGGTACACCAGCGCGTTGATCACCTTGCCCTGCAGCGCACGGCTGCGTTCAAGGTAGTCAGCCAGCCGCTGCAGGGTGTCGTGCAGGCTGCCACCCGCCTCGCCGGCGCGCACCATGTTCACGTACAGGCGCGAGAACAGCCCGTGCTGACGCTCCAGCGCAGTGGACAGCGGCGCACCACCGCGCACCACGTCGCGGATGTCGGTGATCGCACGCCGCGAACGTTCGTCTTCCGGCAGGCCGAGCAGGATCGACAGCGCGCGGTCGAGTGGCTGGCCGGCACCGAGCAGTGTCGCCAGCTGCTGGGTGAACTGCAGCAGTGCCGCGCCCTGCAGCGGGCGTTGGCGGAACAGGTTGCGCCAGGTGCTGCCGCCGATCGCCCCGCCGTCAGCCAGCTGCGTCTCCATCGGAAGGTGGCCCTGGTCCTGCAGGCGCGCGACCAGCTCGGCCTCGCTGGCCGCTTCCATCTGCCCGTCGAAGATCTCGCCGTGCGTGTTGAGCGCCTTGTAGCGGTAGTTCGGCATGTCAGCCCCTGCGTCCTGCGCGCATCAGCTTTCCTCGGTCACGCGCAGCACTTCCTCGATGGTCGTCTGCCCGCTCAGCGCCTTGGACAGGCCATCCTCGTACATGGTGCGCATGCCGGCCTCGCGGGCGATGCGCTCGATCTCGCCCATGCCATCACGGCGCATCACCGCACGCCGCAGCGCGTCGTTCATCACCAGGAATTCCATGATGGTGGTACGTCCCAGGTAGCCGGTCGGTGCCAGCGCCGAGGGCTTCGGGCGGTACAGGTGGATCGGCCCCTGCGGCTGCAGGCGGCGCAGTTCGAAGCGTTCGATCTCCTCCGGCGAGGCTTCGTAGCGTTCGGCGTGGGTCGGTTCCAGCCGGCGCACCAGGCGCTGGGCGAGGATGCCGTTGATGGTGGAGGTGAGCAGATAGTCTTCCACGCCCATGTCGAGCAGGCGGGTGATGCCGCCGGCCGCATTGTTGGTATGCAGGGTGGACAGCACCAGGTGGCCGGTCAGCGCCGACTGGATCGCGATGCGCGCGGTTTCCAGGTCGCGCATTTCGCCGATCATGATGATGTCCGGGTCCTGGCGCACGATGCTGCGCAGGGCATTGGCGAAGTCCAGCCCGATCTGCGGCTTGGCCTGGATCTGGTTGATACCCTCGATCTGGTACTCGACCGGGTCTTCGACCGTGATGATCTTGACGTCGGCAGTGTTCAGCTGGCTCAGCGCGGTATAGAGCGTGGTGGTCTTGCCCGAACCGGTCGGGCCGGTCACCAGCAGGATGCCGTGCGGCTGTTCCAGCACCTTGCGGAACTGCGGCAGGAAGGCGTCGGTGAAGCCGAGGCGGTGGAAATCGAACACCACCGTTTCGCGGTCGAGCAGGCGCATCACCACGCTTTCGCCGTGCGCGGTCGGCACGGTACTGACGCGCAGGTCCAGTTCCTTGCCCTGCACGCGCAGCATGATGCGGCCATCCTGCGGCAGGCGGCGCTCGGCGATGTTGAGCCGGGCCATGATCTTGATGCGACTGATCACCGCCGCGGTGAGGTTGGCCGGCGGGCTTTCGCCCTCCACCAGCACGCCATCGACGCGGTAACGGACCTTCAACCGGCTTTCGAACGGTTCGACATGGATGTCCGAGGCGCGCAGCTCCACCGCGCGCTGTATCACCAGGTTGACCAGGCGGATCACCGGCGCTTCCGAGGCAAGGTCGCGCAGGTGCTCGATGTCATCCACCGCACCGCCCTCGCCATCGGCGGTCTCGACAATCGCGCCCATCGCACTACGGCCCTGGCCGAACCAGCGCTCGACCAGATCATCGATCTCGGCGCGCATGCCCAGCACTGGCGTCACCGGTACGCCCAATGCCAGCTGCACGGCCTGCTGCGGATAGGGATCGTGGGCATCGGCCAGCCACAGCCGCACGCCCTGTTCATCAAGCGCCAACGGGCACACATGGAACTGCTTGAGGAAGCGCAGCGACAGCGGCAGGCCCTCGGCCAGCCCCTGTGGCGGCGCCTCGGGCAGCTGCTTGCCTTCCAGCAGCGGCAGCCCCAGCACCTCGGCGCTGGCCTGCGCCTGGTCACGTTCGGAGACCAGCCCCAGCCGCACCAGCAGGCCGAGCAGGCTGCCACCGGCTTCGGCGTGCAGCGGCCGCGCCCGTGCCAGGTCGCCTTCCTTCAGCCGGCCACGCGCCAGCAACGCATCCAGGATGCGACCTTCGGCGGTGTCGGCGGCGGTTGCAGCAAGCGCGTTCACATGACTCTCCTGTCAATCGGTTCGACTTTAGCAGTTAAGCCATGATTTCCGCCGCCCCTGCGCCACCTTTCGTAAAAAGACGAAGCCCGTCACATGGGATGACGGGCTTCGGCCATTCAACTACGACAGTTCAAGCTTACTGCGTGGCGAGAATGCTCACCCCGCTGTAGGCCGCTTCACCCACCACCTTGATGTAGTAGGTGGCCGCCACCGGCTTGGTCACCCGCACTGTCTCGGAGGTGCCCGGACGGGTCGACTTGGCATCATTGTCGCTGGCACTGGGCTCACGGCCTTCAGCCACGTAGACCGAAACGTTGCCGGTGCCACCGTAGGTGATCACGCTGAACTGCTTGCCGGCAGCCGCTTCGAAGCTGTAGAGCCTGCTGCTGCCGGCTGCACCTGACAGGCCACCTATGGCCGCCTTGTTGGTCAGTGGCGTGGCCACCGGCCCGCAGTTCTCGGTGCATGGTTCTTCCAGTGCCTTGGCCAGCGCGGCCTTGGCATCGAGGATGCCGGTACCGATCGGGGTGGCCGCCGGAATGGCGACCGGGAACGGACGCGCGGTTTCCTTCAGCAGGGTCCGCATCGCCGCCGGGGTCAGCGGATCCTTGCCCTTGGCGATCAGCGCGCTCTGCACCAGTGCGGCAACGGCTGCCACATGCGGCGAGGCCATCGAGGTACCGCCCATGCCCATGTAGCCCGGCGTGCCCGATTCCGGCGTGGTCGCCGCATTGGAGCCGGTCTGCCAGATGTAGCCACCGGGATTGCCATCGACGCTGCCGCCACCGCCCGGGCCGGAAAGATCCACGCGGGTACCGTAGTTGGAGTAGTAGGTGATGCCGCCGGTGATGCGGGTGGCACCCACGGTCACCACGCCTTCGCAGCTGGCCGGCTGGTACTTGGACGCGTTGTCGGTTTCATTGCCGGCGGCCACCACCACCGTGGTACCGCGCGAGATGGCGCCGTTGATGGCGTCCTGGTAGGTGCTGGCACAGGCGCCACCGCCGCCCAGGCTCATGTTGATGATCTCGGCCGGATTGGTGTTGGCCGGGATGCCGGTCACCGTGCCACCCGATGCCCAGACCACCGCATCGGCGATGTCGGACAGGTAGCCGCCACACTTGCCCAGCACGCGCACCGGCAGCACCTTGGCCTTGTAGGCGACACCGGCCATGCCGACGCCGTTGTTGGTCTGCTCGGCCACGGTGCCAGCAACGTGCGTGCCGTGCCAGGAACTGTCCTCGGCCAGCGAGCCGTCATAGCACTCGTTGTCGTTCTCGACCCAATCACCGTAATCCTGCGCACCCGGCACGCGATCGTTGGTCGGGCGCCGCGAGGTCTCCGCATCGCTGATGAAGTCGTAACCCTCCAGCAGGTTGCCGACCAGGTCCGGATGCTGCGGCAGGATGCCGGTATCGATCACCGCCACCACGATGCCCTCGCCCTGCGAGACATCCCACGCCGCCGGTGCGTTGATGCCACCGACGGCGTTGTGCAGGTGCCACTGGTTCTGCTGGTAGAAGGGATCGTTCGGCACCAGCGCCGGCTGCACGTTGCCGGCACGCAGTTCGGTGCGGCGCAGCTTCACGTCGGCTTCGGCGTACTGCACCGACGGGTCGGCCTTCAGTTCCTTCAGCACGCGCTGCAGTTCGGCCGGGGCCAGGCGGCCCTGCACGCGGATCAGGTCCGCACCGGTAGCGAGCTTGCGTACCACCTGCGGGCCAAGGGTACTGGCACGTGAGGTACCGCCGGACAGGCTGGCCCGGGTCAGCGCCGACTGCACGGTGGACAGCTTCGCCGAGCGGTCGGTGGCGGCAGCAGCGCCGGCCCGGTACTTGACGATGATGCGCTCAGCACCCGGTTGGGCGGTGCTGGCCTGGCGCACCGGCTCACGGGTCGGCAGGCCGGCGGCGTGGACGGCACCGACGGCCGTCATCGACAGCACGGCGGCGGCAAGCACATTGATGCGAAGGTTCTGCTTCTTGATCACGTCGAAATTCCTCTTCTGGGTCATGGTTCGAACCAACACTGCGGCCATCATTCCTTGACGACTCCCGGCCGGCCCAGCCGGGATTGCCGTGACCTCCCCCCAGGCCCTCACTGCAGGTGCTGCGCCGGCGTGGGTGGCCGCCGGCGCGATGGAATGGCTTACCAGCCGAAACCGGCACCGACGCCGACCGAGCTGTCGTCACTGCTGAAGGCACCGCCGAAGGTGACCGTGGCGCGATCGCTGATCGCACGCTGGTAGCCCAGCGACAACGCCGATTCGCCGCCCTGGAAACCGATGCCGACGCCGACCCGGTTCTGGGTACGGATACCGGCAGCACTGGTGGCCATGTTGAGCATTGCAGCGCTCATCGCGCCCTGGCGGTCGATGCGGCGATCCATGTGGCGCAGGCGTCCGTCGATCTCGCCCTTGAACACATCGAAGCTGTCGGTGACAGCCTGGACGCGGCTGTCGGTGTAGCTGTTGGCCGTGGCCATGCCACGATCAAGCTGGCCCTTGTTGACCGCATCGGTAGCCGTGGTACCGGCCGCCACGTTGGTGACCTGGCGTTCGTTGCCCTCGCTGCCCACCGACACCGTGTTGGCCCGATCGGCGACCGAGCCCTGTCCCAGCGCCACGGCATTGGCGGCACTGGCATTCGCCCCCTGGCCGATGGCAGTGGACGAGGCACCGCTGGCGACGGCGCCATCCCCCATGGCGACGGCATTGAGGCCGCTCGCCGGGGTGCCGACCGGAATGCCGGCACCTGCTGCGGCGGCCGTCGGCGTGCCCTGCACGCGTGCGGTGCTGGCCGCTGCCGCATCCGCCGTCACAGGCGCATCGGCGGTGCTGGCCAACGAAGTGTCATCCAGCGAGGCGCTCATCGCGCGCAGGCTGGACGCACCGGCACGCGTGCCACCGGCGCTGCGGCGGTCGATCTCGCTGACCTTGCGGTCGAGTGCGCCCAGTGCATCGCCGACGTTGCTGTAGGTAGCACCCTGGATCACATAGTTCGGCGCCACGAACACACCCTGCATGCCGACGCTGGCACCACCGCCGAGGAAGCTGGCGGCATCGCTGAGCGACTGGAACAACTGGCCGCCGTTGATCGCCTGGCGGCTGCCTGCCGCAATGCTGCCGGCACCGACGTTGTCGATGGTGGTGCCCTGGAAGCCGGACAGGGTCAGGCGATCACGGCTGGCGTCGTCGTAGCCCACCGCGCTGGCCGCCGTGGTTTCAACGGTGGCGATGCGCGAATCGAAATCACCGACGCGGGTTTCCACTGCGCCCACGCGCTGGTTGGTGACGTTGAGCTGCGAACCGGTGATCGCATCGGTGCTGCCGGCGGCGATGCGGCCATCGGCCACATTGACGATGCGGCGCGTGGCCGGACCATCGGTGCCGTTGCCACCACCGACCGACACCACGTTGGCATCGAGCGCTCGCGAACCCGCGCCGAGCGCGACCGAGTTGGCACCCGTTGCACCGGCACTGGTACCCAGCGCCAATGCACCGTTGCCGATGGCCAGCGCATTGGCACCCAGCGCGTTGCTGCGTGCACCACTGGCGCTGGCTGCCGAACCGATGGCTGCGGCGTCGGTACCGCTGGCGCTGGCCGTGCCGTTGCCGGTGGCCTTGACGTAGCGCGCCGTGCCGTCTGCGGTGGCGGCAACGGCATCCAG
The DNA here is from genome assembly GCF_004920835.1 of Stenotrophomonas maltophilia. GTDB lineage: Bacteria > Pseudomonadota > Gammaproteobacteria > Xanthomonadales > Xanthomonadaceae > Stenotrophomonas > Stenotrophomonas maltophilia_AQ. Next base: position 71,377 of record NZ_QFHO01000013.1, on the reverse strand, counting down.
CTGGCCACGGTTGACCGCATCGGTACGCTCGGTACCGGCGGCGACACGGGTGATCTGGCGATCGCTGCTGGCACTGCCGACCGACACGGTGTTGGCACGGTCGGCAACCGAACCAGCACCCAGCGCGACGCTGCTGGCAGCGCTGGCATTGGCGCTGACACCGACCGCTGTCGCATTGGCGCCGGTGGCCTTGCTGCCATAACCGACGGCGGTGCCAAGACGGCCGCTGGCATCGGCGTAGCTGCCGATGGCCGACGCGCCGTCAGCCGAAGCACTGGCGCGGAAACCATTGGCCTGCGACTGCGTGCCGCTGGCGGTGGCCTGCGCACCGCTGGCGGTGCTGTAGGCGCCCTTGGCCTGGGCGCCGGCACCGGTGGCGCTGGCACCCAGCTCACTGGCACTGGCGCCACTGCCGAGGGCGACGCTGTCGACACCGCTGGCCTGCGCCGTGTTGCCCAGTGCAGCGGCATTGTTGCCGGTGGCCAGCGCATCGAAGCCCACCGCGGTGGCATTGGCCGCCATCGCGTTGGCTCCGCTGCCCAGTGCGGTGGCGCCGTTGCCGATGGCGTTGGCCGCATTACCGGCAGCCAGTGCGTTGTCACCATCCACCAGTGCACCGGCCTCGCCATCGGCATTGCCGCTGGCCTGGAACTGACGGCTGGTCTTGTCGGCGACACTGGCCACCGCATCCAGCTGACCCTTGTTCACCGCATCGGTGGCTTCGCTGCCGGCTGCGACATGGGTCACCTGGCGTTCGCCACCGGTCTTGCCGACGGCCACGGTGTTGTCACGGTCAGCCTTGGAACCGGCGCCCAGCGCGACGCTGTTGCTGCCATTGGCGGTGGCGTTGGCACCCAGTGCGGTGGCACTGCTGCCTGCCGCCCACGAATTCCAGCCGATCGCCGTGGCGTAGTCTTCGGTGGCCCAGGCGCCTGCGCCGAACGCTGCCGCACCGGTGCCACTGGCACGCGACGGGATCAGGCCGAAGAAGGTGCTGCCACCGATCGCCACGCTTTCTTCGCCACTGGCTTCGCTGGACTGACCGACCGCTACGGCACCGGTACCGGCGGCGGCGGCACCGAAGCCGACCGCCGTGGTGTTGGCGCCACTGGCCGCCGAACCGTAGCCCAGTGCCGTGCCGAGCCGACCGCTGGCTTCGGCATAGCCGCCGACGGCGGTGGTGCCATCGGCCGACGCGGCGCTGCGGAAGCCGCTGGCCAGTGCCTGGGTGCCGCTGGCATTGGCTTCGGCGCCGCTGGCGGTGCTGTACGCACCACTGGCCTGCGCACGCGCGCCGGTGGCACTGGCGCCCAGTTCACTGGCACTGGCACCACTGCCCAGCGCCAGGCTGTCTTCGCCGGTGGCCTGTGCCGTGCTGCCCAGAGCAGCCGCGTTGTTGCCGGTGGCCAGCGCATCGAAGCCTACCGCCGTGGCGTTGGCCGCGAGCGCGTTGGCACCACTGCCGAGCGCGGTGGCGCCGTTGCCGATGGCATTGGCGGCGTCACCTGCGGCCAGCGCGTTGTCACCCTCGACCAGCGCCCCGGTTTCGCCATCGGCATTGCCGCTGGCCTGGAACTGCTTGCTGGTCTTTTCCGCCGCAGCGGCCACCGCATCGAGCTGGTTCTTGTTGACCGCGTCGTTGCCCTGGGTGCCGTCGGCCACGTTGGTGATCTGGCGGGTGTTGCCACCGCCGCCCACCGATACGGTGTTGTCCCGGTCTGCAATCGAGTCCGCACCCAGCGCCACGCTGTTGGCACCACGCGATTCGGCGGCGTTGCCCAGTGCGGTGCTGTTGATGCCCCCCGACCAGGCACCACCACCCACCGCAGTGGAGTAGTTGCCCGAGGCCTCGGTGGCCAGCACGCCGAACAGCGAGCCGCCGACGGCGACACTGTTGGTGCCGGTGGCCAGGCTGCCCTGGCCGGTGGCAGTGCTGTAGGCGCCGGACGCTTCCGAGTCGCCACCCACTGCCACGCTGTTGGAGCCGGAGGCGTTGGCGAAGTTGCCGAACGCGGTGGCGTTGAACGCCGATGCCTGTGCATAGCCACCGATGGCGGTGCTGTAACCACCGGTGGCTTCGGCACCGATACCGAACGCCGCTGACGCCGTGCCGCTGGCCACGCTTTCGCTACCCACGGCGGTTGCCGCGTCACCGCTGGCATTGCTGAAGTAACCCACAGCTACGGCTTCTTCGCCAGAGGCTTCGGACAGCACGCCGGTAGCGGTACTGCCGGCACCGCTGGCGATGCTGGCCGCACCGAACGCTGCACTCTGCTCGCCGCTGGCCTCGCTTTCCGCACCGTGCGCGGTGGCGTACTCGCCGGTGGCCTGTGCGTTGGCGCCGACGGCGCTGGCATTGGCTGCGCTGGCAAGGGCATTGAAGCCCACCGCCTGCGCATTGTTGGCCAACGCATTGGCGCCGCTGCCCAGCGCAGTGGCGCCATTGCCGATGGCATTGGCCGCATCACCGGCGGCCAGTGCGTTGTCACCGTCCACGAGCGCACCGGCTACGTCATCGCCGTTGCCGCTGGCCTGGAAGAAGCGGCTGGTGGTTGTCGCCGTGGTCGCAACCGCATCCAGCTGCGCCTTGTTCACCGCATCGGTGGCCTGGGTGCCGGCGGCGACGTTGGTGACCTGGCGTTCGTTGCCGGCGCTGCCCACCGACACCGTGCGCGCGCGATTGGCGACCGAACCGGCGCCCAGCGCGACCGTGTTGCTGGCGCTGGCATTGCTGCCGGCACCGAGCGCGATGGCACTTTCACCACCGGCCACCGTATTGGTGCCGATGGCGATGCTGTTGATGCTGTTGCCCAGTGCCTGGAAGCCCAACGCCACGCTGTTGTCGCCATAGCCGAAGGCGCCGCGACCGACAGCGGTGGAGCTGGCACCGTTGGCCCAGCTGTTGTAACCGATGGACGTTGCGCCGCTGCCGCTGGCCCAGGCCGCGTTGCCGAACGCCGACGCGTTGGTGGCAGTCGCCCATGCACCCGAACCGAATGCCGCGGCGCCACTGGCGGTGGCCCAGCTGTATCCACCGACGGCGGTGCTGTCATCGCTGCTGGCGAACGCGCTGTCGCCGACTGCAACCGCATAGCTGCCGGTGGCGCGTGACTTGCCGCCTGCGGCGAAGCTGTTGTCACCACTGGCCTTGGCAGCATTGCCAAATGCGCTGCTGGCAGCCCCGGTGGCCTGTGCGCCGCTGCCGACTGCGGTGGCATCGGCAACGGCGGTGGTGCCGACCTGTTGTGCCTTGCCGTCGGCACCGATGATCGGCTGGTTGAATTCATCATAGGCCTGGCCGAGGCCACCGATGGCAACGCCACCATTGCCGGTGGCAGCACTGTTGCGGCCTACCGCCACACTGTCATCGCCGATGGCCGACGCGGCGGCGCCATGCGCAACGGCGCCGGCACCGATCGCATTGCTCGAGGAACCGACGGCGATGGCGCCCTCGCCATCAGCCAGTGCGCCGGCGTCACTGCCCGCCTCCGGCTGCGCCTGGAAGAAACGAGCGGTGGTGTCGGCGGTGCTGGCCACGGCATCCAGCTGCGCCTTGTTCACCGCATCAGTAGCTTCGCTGCCGGCGGCAACGCTGGTGATCTGCCGCTCGTTGCCGGCACTGCCCACCGCCACGCTGTTGGCGCGCACCGCTTCGGAATTCGCGCCGAGCGCGACGCTGTTGGCGCCGCGTGCGGTGGCGTAGTAGCCCACGGCAGTGCTCTGCGCGCCACTGGCCCAGGTCTGAGCGCCGAGGGCACTGGCGTTCTCGCCCGGTGCATAGGCGAAGTAGCCAACGGCAGTGGCTTCGGCACCGGAGGCCTCGCTCAGGCTGCCGTTGGCCACCGCGCGATCGCCACTGGCAATGGCGCCCGCGCCGACGGCGGTCGCGGCTTCGCCACTGGCCTGGGTCTGCACGAAGAAGCCCAGGCCGGGAATCAGATCGGCCGGGCCGCCGATGGCGACGCTGCTGGTGCCGGTGGCATTGCTCTGCGTACCCAACGCGGTGGAGTAATCACCGATGGCATTGGCCACCGCACCGAACGCCGACGCTTGTGCGCCGGCAGCATAGGCACCCACGCCGTAGGACGACGCGGCAAAACCGCTGGCTTCAGCGCTGGCACCGACGGCAGTGCCACCGACGCCGGCGCTGGTGGCGCCGGTTTCCACCGGTACGCCACCGCTGGTGATCAGCGGGTTGCCGTTGGCGTCCACCGCAGCACCACCCACGGCAACACTGCCCGGGCCGTTGGCCTGTGCGTTGTTGCCGAACGCTGCACTGTTCTGGCCCGAGGCCAACGCGTTGTTGCCGACGGCGGTCGCGTTCTGCGCGACGGCGCCAGCACCAGCGCCAACTGCAGTAGCACCGTTGCCGATCGCGTTGGCGGCCTCGCCTGCAGCCAGTGCGTCGTCGCCCTCGGCCAGCGCACCGGCATCACTGTTGCTGCTGCCGGTGGCCTGGAAGCGCTTGGCGGTGGCATCGGCCACGGCGGCAACGCCCTTCAACTGGCCGACGTTGACCGCATCGTTATCTTCCGTACCGGCAGCCACGCTGGTGATCTGGCGGGTCAGGCCGTATTCGGCGGCACCGACGGACACGGTATCAACGCGGTCGGCCAGCGAGCCGGCACCGAGCGCCACGCTGCCGGTGGCCACCGCAGCGGAGTTCGAGCCCAGCGCCGTGCTGTATTCACCGACGGCGGTGCTGAATGCACCCACTGCAATCGACGCTTCGTTGGCGGCGGTAGCGCCGCGACCGAGCGCGGTGCTGCCCGGGCCCATCGCAACGGCACCGCCGCCGACGGCCGTCGCACCATCAGCGGTGGCTTCGGACAGTGCACCGAGTGCGGTAGCCGCGCCGTTTTCGCTGGCGGCGGTAGCGCTTGCGCCAACCGCGGTGTCGCCGAGACCGAATGCCGCGGCGCTCTGCCCGACCACGACGCTGGCATCGCCGAGCGCGAGTGCGCCCTGGCCGAAGGCGCTCGCGCCGATGCCAGCGGCGATGGCCTGCGTGCCGACTGCCGTGGTGGCGTTGGACAGCGACTGTGCGCCGGCACCGGCCGCCAGAGCGCCCTGCCCGTCGATCTTCGCCGCGTCGCTGTCATCGCCAGCGCCGTCGGCCTTGAAATAACGGTTACCGTCTGCGGCGACGTCGGCCAGCGCGGCCTGCGTTGCACGCGCCTGCGCATCGAGCTGCGCCTTGTTCACCGCATCGGTGGCCTGGCTGCCTGCGGCGACATTGGTGATCTGCCGTTCCTTGCCGGTGTCACCGACGGACACGGTATTTGCACGGGTGGCCTTGGAGCCGGCGCCGAGCGCCACGCTATTGGCGGCACTGGCGCTGCTGTTGCTGCCGATCGCCACCGCGTTGCTGCCCTTGGCCGCAGCCGTGCCTTCGATCAGGCACTTTTCGAGCAGCTTGCCGCTGAATGCGACGCAGGTGGCGCTGCCGCCGATCTGCACCGACTGTGCCGCAGCGATACCGCTCATGCCCAATCCCAATACCAGGCCCAGTGCCATCGCCAACCGTGCGGGCGCAGCCTGCGTTGCATCGCGGCGCTGGTCGACGACCCCGCCGCTGCTGCCGGAGGAGGCCAGTTCCGAGGCCACCACCAACTGACCCAATGCTTTGTTCCAGACCTTGCGATAAATCCGATTCATCGGTACGGCTCCTGATTGGACTGGTTTTGGGCAAAGCAACGCCACCGCTGGGCTTTCCGGCCCAACGTCCCCTGGGGGCGTTTATTCGCGTGATTTACTGCGGGGTATTGCCGAACGGCGCGCAGCGACAGAAAACCGAGCGCGTGCGCCAAGCGGTTACTGCGAAATGAATGATTCTGAAACGGGGTTCAAGTGTTAACGGCAACTTTGCAGATCGTCAAGACTTTGACACGGCAAATCCTATTGCCGTGAAGCACATCACTATTTCACCTGTTTATGAAAGGATTTTGTTATGCATGCGTGACGATTCCTCGACGCATGAAAATGCATGTAACTAGCGGTCACAACTGGAGTTTCAATCGCGCAAAGAAAAACCCGCCGATCAACGGCGGGTTTTTCCATACGCGTTGGCATTGAGGCCTGCGCGATGCAGTGCGATCAGCCGCACCACACCCGCGCGTTGCGGAACATGCGCATCCACGGCGAATCGCCCTGCCACTCGGCCGGGGCCCAGCTCATGTTGTGCGCGCGCGGGGTGCGTTCCGGGTGCGGCATCATGATGGTGACACGGCCGTCGGTGCTGGTCAGGCCGGTGATACCGTCCGGCGAACCGTTCGGATTCAGCGGGTACTGGCTGGCGACGTTGCCATTGCCATCGATGTAGCGCAGCGAGACGCGCGCGGCGGCCTGGTCGACGGCGTTGTCGAACACCGCTTGGCCTTCACCATGCGCCACCGCCACCTGCAGGCGTGATCCGGCCATGCCACGCAGCAGGATCGACGGCGATTCCACCACCTCCAGCAGTGCAGTGCGGGCTTCGAACTGCTCGCTGGCGTTGCGACGGAACTGCGGCCAGTGCTCGGCACCGGGGATGATGCCCTTCAGCTGGCTCATCATCTGGCAGCCGTTGCACACACCCAGCGCGAAGCTGTCCTCGCGGGCGAAGAACGCAGCAAAGGCATCACGCAGCGCGCTGCGCTCCAGGATCGAGGTCGCCCAGCCACGGCCGGCACCCAGCACGTCGCCGTAGCTGAAGCCACCGCAGGCGACCAGGCCGGTGAAGTCCTGCAGCGCCACGCGGCCTTCGATGAGGTCGCTCATGTGCACGTCGAACGCGCGGAAGCCTGCACGTTCGAAGATATTCGCCATTTCGATCTGACCATTGACGCCCTGCTCGCGCAGCACGGCCACGCGCGGACGCGCACCGGTGCTGATGAACGGAGCGGCCACGTCTTCGTTGAGGTCGAAGCTGAGCTTCGGCTTCAGGCCCGGCGCCGTGAAGGCGCGGGCAATCTCGCGCTCGGCGTCGGCGTTGGCCGGGTTGTCACGGCGCTTCTGCATGGCATGGGTGACCGACCACCAGGCATCGAACAGCGCGTCCCAGCGCCATTCAGCCAGGTTCTCGCCGCCCAGCGACACGCGCACCACCGGTGCGGTGGTCGGCTTGGCGATGCGCTGCGCGCATTCGGTCAGGGCATGGCGCTCGACCAGGTCGGCGAAGGCAGCGCGGTCTTCGCGCGCGATCTGCACCACTGCACCCAGTTCTTCGTTGAACAGGCTGCGGAACGGATCATCGCCCCAGGCATCGAGGGTGATGTCCAGGCCCAGGCGCGAAGTGAAGGCCATTTCGCACAGTGCGGCGAAGGCACCACCGTCGCTGCGGTCGTGGTAAGCAAGCAGCAACCCGGACTGGCGCGCATCGCGGATCAGTTCGAAGAAGCCACGCAGGCGCTGCGGGTCATCCAGGTCCGGCGCGGCGCCGGCGAAGGCCGGCAGGTCGCCATGATCGGCATGCACCTGGGCAAGGATCGAACCACCGAGGCGCTGCTTGCCGGCGCCGAGGCCGATCAGCCACAGCTCGCTCTCGACTTCGCGATCGAGCAGCGGGGTCAACTGCTGGCGCACGTCGGCGACCGGCGCGAACGCGGTGATCACCAGCGACACCGGCGACACGCTCTTGTGCGCCTCACCCTGGTCGTGCCACTGCGCCTGCATCGACAGCGAGTCCTTGCCGACCGGGATGCTGATGTCCAGCTGCGGGCACAATTCCATGCCCACCGCCTTCACCGCGTCGTACAGCAGCGCATCTTCGCCCGGGTGGCCGGCAGCGGCCATCCAGTTCGCCGACAGCTTGATCTCGTCCAGCGCATCGACCGGCGCAGCGCACAGGTTGGTCAATGCTTCACCCACCGCCATGCGTGCCGACGCTGCGGCATCCAGCAGCGCCAGCGGGGTGCGCTCGCCGAGCGCCATGGCTTCACCGGCCACGCCGTTGAAGTCGGCCAGGGTGATCGCCACGTCGGCCACCGGCAACTGCCACGGGCCGACCATCTGCTCGCGCGCGGTCAGGCCACCAACGCTGCGGTCGCCGATGGTGACCAGGAAGTTCTTCGAGGCCACCGTCGGGTGCGAAAGCACGCGCAGACCGGCTTCCTGCAGGTCCAGGCCGCCGGTCTTCAGCGCCGGCCAGCGCGGTGCCGGCGGGTGCGCAGTGTCGCGGTGCATCTTCGGCGGCTTGCCGAACAGCACGTCCATCGGCAGGTCGATCGGCGCATCGGCCGGAATGTTGCCCGGAACAGCACCGTAGGCCACCACCAGGTGTTCTTCGGCGGTGGCCACGCCGACCGCGGCGAACGGGCAGCGCTCGCGGGCACACAGTGCGGCGAACTCGGCCAGGCGCTCCTGCGCGACACCGAGCACATAGCGTTCCTGCGACTCGTTGCACCACAACTGCATCGGCGACAGCGACGGGTCGTCGGTCGGTACCTTGCCCAGATCGATGATGCCGCCGACCTTGGAGTCGTGCAGCAGCTCGGGGATGGCATTGGACAGGCCACCGGCACCGACGTCATGGAAGAACTTGATCGGGTTGTCGGCACCCATCGCCACGCAGCGGTCGATGACCTCCTGGCAGCGGCGCTCCATTTCCGGGTTGTCGCGCTGCACGCTGGCGAAGTCCAGGTCCTCGGCGCTTTCGCCGGAGGCCACCGAACTGGCGGCACCGCCGCCGAGGCCGATCAGCATCGCCGGGCCGCCGAGCACGATCACGGCGTCGCCATCCTGCAGCAGGATCTTGTCGACCTGCACGCGGTCGATCGCACCGAGGCCACCGGCCAGCATGATCGGCTTGTCGTAGGCACGCACCAGGTCGGCGCCTTCGGGCAGCTCGAAGCTGCGGAAGTAGCCGAGCAGGGCCGGGCGGCCGAACTCGTTGTTGAATGCAGCGCCGCCCAGCGGGCCGTCGGTCATGATTTCGAGCGCCGGCGCCATGCGCGGGTTCAGCGCGCGCGGCGCCTCCCACGGCTGCGGCAGCTCGGGAATGCGCAGGTGCGAGACCGAGAAGCCGCTCAGGCCGGCCTTCGGCTTGCCACCGCGACCGGTCGCGCCTTCGTCGCGAATCTCGCCGCCGGCGCCGGTCGAGGCGCCCGGGAACGGAGCGATCGCGGTCGGATGGTTGTGCGTTTCCACCTTGATCTGGAACGCGCTGGGCACGCTCGGCTCGCTGCGGTACTCGCCGCTGGCCGGGTCTGGGCGATAGCGCGACGCCGGATGCCCTTCGATCACTGCGGCATTGTCGCTGTACGCGCTGAGCGTGTGCTGCGGGGTCTGCTGGTGGGTGTTCTTGATCATCCGGAACAGCGAGCGATCCTGCTCCTGGCCGTCGATGGTCCAGCTGGCATTGAAGATCTTGTGGCGGCAGTGCTCGGAGTTGGCCTGCGCGAACATCATCAGTTCCACGTCCGACGGCGAACGACCCAGTGCGCTGAAGCGCTCGCGCAGGTAATCGATCTCGTCCTGCGCCATGGCCAGACCGAGGCGCTGGTTGGCGGCCTCCAGCTGGTCCACCGGCACGCGCTCCAGTTCGCCCCGGGCCGGAGTCGAGAACAGGGCCTGACCCTGCTCGACGTTCTCCAGCACCGACTGCGTCATCGGGTCGTGCAGCGCCTTGACCAGCGCCTGCTGGGTGGCGGCATCGGCCGGCCAGCCCTGCACATCGATGCGCAGGCCACGTTCGACCCGGCTGACCGGCTGCCCAGCACCGCGCACCAGTTCGGTGGCCTTGCTCGACCACGGCGACAGCGTGCCCAGGCGCGGCACCACGATGCGGCTGACCGCACCGTCAGCGACCGCCTCGGACTGCGGGCGGGCTTCCAGGATGCGGCACAGGGTATCGACGTCGGGGGCGGCAGTGCCCTCGGCCTGCACGAAGTAGACGTGCCAGGCACCGCTGATGCGCAGGGAGGGAGCGATGGACTGCAGGCGGGATTCAAGACGTTCGCGGCGGAACGGCGACAGGGCGGGCGCGCCCTCGAGGACCATCATGTCCGGGGAACCGTAGTTGGGAAACGGGCCCGACATTGTACCGGAAGCGGCGGATGGGCTCTGGCCGGGCGGCGCCCGGCACCCGCAGAGGCGCCCAAGCCAAGGCCACAGCCAGAGCAAGGGCAAAAGCCACAGCAATAGCGGGTTTCCTGTGGGATGGCGGGGTGTCCGCCTGACCCCACCCACCCGGCCAAACCTCAGAAACCCGCTTTCAGCGACCCACCCCAGCCACGAGGGGGCTCCGCCGATGGCTGCCGACCGCGCGCAGCGCCGCTCTCCGCCCGAATCCCCGAACCATGCGCTTGCTCACGGATTGACCACGCGATTGATGACAACGTTGTCCCTACCTGGCGCCGGACTCTCTCCCCGGCCTCCCAGGTACCTCCGTCCGTCCCCCTCCGTCGCCTTCCCGGGCGATGTCCGGACCTGCGTTACGTGCGGCGCCATCCGGGCCCGCGCGCCAACCGATCGATCGGAGACACACCATGTACGACCCGCTTGTGCTGAGTGCCGATGTCCGCAGTGCCGAACGCTCCCTCCACCGCTGTCGCCCGCGCCGTCTGGCCTGGCTGCTGGCCCTTGCCGGGGCCGTTGCCCTGCCCGGCCTGGCGCAGGCCGCCAGCTGTGCCGGGGTGGCCCAGTGGGACCAGGCCAAGATCTACCGGGCCGGCGATACCCTGCAGAAGGGAGGCGTCCTCTATCGGGCGAACCAGGACATCTGGAACGCGCCGCCGGACCATCCTGCCGGTGCGCCCTACTACACCAACCTCGGTGCCTGTGATGGCAGCGGCAGCAACCAGCCGCCGGTGGTCAGCCTGACCTCGCCGGCCAATGGCGCCACCTTCAGCGCCGGCAGCACGGTCAACGTGACCGCCAATGCCAGCGATGCGGACGGAAGCGTCGCCAAGGTCGAATTCTTCCGCGATGGCAGCTCGCTGGGCGTGGCCACCAATGCGCCGTATGCGGCCAGCTGGGCCAATGCCAGCGCCGGCAGCCACACCCTTCGCGCAGTAGCCACCGACAACAACAACGCCACCGCCAGCACGGCGACCATCAGCATCACCGTCAACACCGCCAGTGGCGATACCACCGCGCCGAGCGTGCCGGGCGGGCTGGCGGTCGGCACCCGCACCGCCAACAGCATCGCGCTGAGCTGGAGCCCCTCCACCGACAACACCGGCGGCAGCGGCCTGGCCGGCTATGACGTGTACCGCAACGGCAGCCTGGTCGGCTCGCCGTCCAGTGCCAGCTATGTCGATGGCGGGCTGACCGCGTCGACCACCTACCGCTACCGCGTGCGCGCCCGCGACAACGCCGGCAATGCGTCGGCACAGGGCACCGAAATCAGCGCCACCACGCTGGCCGGCAATGGCGGCGGCACCGGCAAGCGGGTCATCGGTTACTTCACCCAGTGGGGCATCTACGGCCGCAACTACCGGGTCAAGAACATCGACAGCAGCGGTTCGGCCGCGCGCCTGACCCACATCAACTACGCCTTCGGCAACGTGCGCAACAACCGCTGCGAAGTGGGCATCACCCAACCGTCGGATCCGAACAGCGGTGCCGGTGGCGACGCCTTCGCCGATTACACCAAGGCCTTCAGCGCCGCCGAGAGTGTCAGTGGCAGCGCCGATACCTGGGACCAGCCGCTGCGCGGCAACTGGAACCAGCTCAAGCAGCTCAAGGCCAAGTACCCGGGCATGAAGGTGCTGATCTCGCTGGGTGGCTGGACCTGGTCGCGCGGCTTCTCCAGCGCGGCGCGCCCGGAAAACCGCCAGGCCTTCGTCGCCTCGTGCATCGACGCTTACATCAAGGGCAACCTGCCGGTGACCGACGGTGCCGGTGGCGCCGGTGCCGCGCTGGGCGTGTTCGACGGCATCGACATCGACTGGGAATACCCGGTGGCGTGTGGCATCGAATGTGGCAAGCCGGAAGACAACGCCAACTTCACCGCGCTGATGGCCGAATTCCGTCGCCAGCTCGATGCGGTGCGTCCGGGCCTGCTGCTGACGGTGGCGGTGGGTGCCGGCATCGACAAGATCCGCGTCACCGACCCTGCCGCCTACCACCCGTACCTGGACTACATCAACGTGATGACCTACGACTTCCACGGCGCGTGGGATGCGAAGACCAATCACCAGTCGGCGCTGTTCGATTCACCCAATGATCCTTCGACCGGCGACCAGAAGCTGTACAACAGCAACGACGCCATCGAGGCCTTCATCAGCCGTGGCGTGCCTGCAGCCAAGCTCAACCTGGGCATTGGTTACTACGGGCGTGGCTGGACCGGTGTGGCCAACGCCAACAACGGCCTGTACCAGACCGCGACCGGCGCCGCCCCGGGCACCTACGAGGCCGGCATCGAAGACTGGAAGGTACTGAAGAACCTGGCGTGGCCGGGCTACACCGACAACACCGCCGGTGCCACCTGGATCTACAACGGCAGCACGTTGTGGAGCTTCGATACCCCGGCCAACATCACCCGCAAGATGGGTTACGTGAAAACCCAGGGCCTGGGTGGCGCGTTCGTCTGGGAGTTCAGTGGTGACGATGCGCAGGGCACGCTGACCAAGGCGGTCAGTGACGGCCTGCAATAAGAAAAAAGCCGGGGGTGCGACACGCATCCCCGGCTTCGCTCGCATGATGCATCCGCCGAGCATGGCCCGGCGGTGTCCTGATCAGCGCTTGGCCGACAGCTTTTCCAACGCGGCGCGCAGCTGCGCCGGCGGCAGGTAGCCGCCCAGCTGGGTACCGTCCGGGGCGAAGATCGCCGGGGTACCGTTCACGCCCAGCTGCTGGCCCAGTGCGTACTGCATCGCCACCGGGTTGGTGCAGTTCTTGGCCGGCACGCTGCCACCGCGCTTGGCGCTGGTCAGCGCCTGGCGACGATCGGCCGCACACCAGACCGAGATCATGTCGGTGTAGTCCTTGCTGCCCAGGCCCATGCGCGGGAACGCGAGGTACTCGACACTGATGCCGTTGCGGTTGAGCTCGGCGATGTCCTGGTGCAGCTTGCGGCAGTAGCCACACTCGATGTCGGTGAACACGCTGATGGTGTACTTGGCATTGGGCGCAGCGAACACGATGCGGTCGCCGTGGTTGGCCTTGGCCAGCAGGTCGCGGCGGTAGCCCAGCAGGCCCTCGCTGTTGGCCGGGCCCTTGGCGCGGGTGTCGTAGGGCTGCGACTGGAACAGGTAGCGACCGTCATCGGACACGTACAGCAGCTGGCCGGAGACCACCACTTCGCGGAAACCGGGGAACGGCGCGGCGCCGATGTAATCCACTTCGAAACCTGGATTGAGCGCGGTCAGCGCGGCACGCACGGCCTGGTCGGCCGAGCCGTTGGCAGCCGGGCTGGCAGCCTTGGCCGCAGCAGCGGTAGCGGGTGCCTTGGCGGCCGGCGGGGCCGGCTGGGCGCAGGCAGTCAGGCTGAGCGCACCGAACACGGCGGCGATGGCAAATCGGAGCATGGAGCGGTCCGCAGCAGAAGAAGACCCCGGATTCTGACACAGCCACCTGTACCGGGCCGCGACATTGCGCACGGCCCGGGGCCCGGGTTCAGGCCCCCGCTCAGCCGCGCGGGTGATGGCGGGCGTGCAGTTTCTGCAGGTGTTCGCGCGCCACCAGCGTGTAGATCTGGGTGGTCGATAGCGAGCTGTGCCCCAGCAGCATCTGCAGCGCGCGCAGGTCGGCACCGCGGTTGAGCAGGTGGGTGGCGAAGCTGTGGCGCAGGCCATGCGGGCTGATCCGTGCCGGATCGATGCCCGCCACCTGCGCGTGGCGCTTGACCAGATGCCAGAACGCCTGGCGGGTCAGCGCATGCAGCGTGGGCTCTACAAACAATGGGGTCTGCCCATCGGCCAAGGCCTGCACCTTGCCCTTGCCGACCAGCAGCGGCCGCGACTGCTGCAGATAGCGCTCCAGCCAATGCTGCGACTCCTCGCCCAACGGCACCAGCCGTTCCTTGCTGCCTTTGCCGGTGACCCGCAACACCCCCTGCCGCAGGTTGATCGCGGTGGCCGGCAGCAGCACCAGCTCGCTCACACGCAGACCGGCCGCATACATCAGCTCCAGCATGGCGCGGTCGCGCAGGCCCAACGGGCTGTCGATGTCCGGCGCCGCCAGCAGTGCGTCGATCTGGCTTTCGGCCAACGCCTTGGGCAGCAGCCTCGGCAGCTTCGGCGGATCCAGCAGTGCACTGGGGTCCTCGCTGCGATCACCCCGGCGCAGACCATCAGCGAAGAACGCGCGCAGCGCCGACAGCAGGCGCGCGTTGCTGCGCGGCGACCAACCGTGCCGGGTACGCCACGCCAGGTAGTCGAACAACCCGGGACGTTCGATGCCGGCCAGGCCACCCTCGCGCCCATCGATCCAGCGTGCCAACCCTTCCAGGTCGCGCCGGTAGCTGTCGAGGGTGGCGCGGGCCAGGCCGTTCTCGGCCCAGATCGCATCGAGGAACCGCTGGATGCGCAGGCTGTCATCGGCCCGGAGCTCGGGCAGTTGCTGCACCAGCTGGCGGCGTTCGGCGGGGGTGGAAACAAGGGCCATGCGTGCAGGATACGAGGGCGACTGCGGATGCGGCCAGCATTGCGTATGCTCGGCGCATGTCCCGCCCTGCCACCGACACGGCCACTGCGGCCGCCACCGAGATGCCCCGCCCGCGCGCACTGCTGCTGTGGCGCATGCTGGCAATGGTCTACGACACGTTGCCGGTGCTGGCCCTGTGGATGCTGGCCGGCACGCTGTTCACCCTCGCCTACACCCTCGACGGCCACACCCAGCGCGAGAACATCGCACCGTTCAGTGCCTGGCAGTGGCTGCTGTGGGCGGTGTGCTGGGCGATCACCGGGTGGTACGCCACCGCCAGCTGGCGCCGCGGCGGGCAGACACTGGGCATGCGGCCATGGCGGCTGAAGCTGGAATCAAGCGATGGCACGCCCCTGCGACGCCGGCAGCTGTGGCTGCGCTTCGCAGTGGGCACGCTGTCTCTGCTGCTGGGCGGCATCGGCTTCTGGTGGGCGTGGTTCGACCGCCAACGGCTGACCTGGCACGACCGTGCCAGCGGCACGCGGCTGGTGCGCATGCCGAAGCGGTGAATTGCTCCCCCTTCAATCCGATCCTGCACGGCGCTCGTGTAGAGCCGAGCCCATGCCCGGCTGGCATGCGGTGCGCGAAAAGCAGCCGAGCATAGGCTATGCCGGCCGTCCTGGCCGGCACCCTTCAGGCCGTCGCCAGCGACGTTGGCAGCGGCTCCTGCCGCTACCTTCGGCTCTACAGAAATCCGCGCGTTGGCCGTCCTGCCCGGCGCTACCGGAATCAGCCCGATTTGCGCCGGAACAGCAGTCCGGATATCGCCAGCATCACGATCGGTGGCAGCGCATAGGCAATGCGGTAATCGAACTTCAGCGCACCGGCCATGCGGCCGAAGAACAGCTGCAGCAACCAGAAGCCCAGCGCGAACAGGATGCCCAGGAACAGGCGCTTGCCCATGCCGCCGCTACGCAGCGAGCCGAATGCGAACGGCACCGCCGCCAGGCACAGCGCCAGCACGTTCATCGGGTAGAACCAACGGCTCCAGTACACATCCTCATAGTCGCGCGCATCCAGCCCATTGCGTTCGCGGTACTCGATGCTGGTACGGAGCTCGGCCACGCTGAGGTTGCGCGGCTTGGCGATACCGGTCGCCAGCGCGCCGGCATCCAGCTTGGAATTCCACGGCTCGCGCGCCACTTCCTCGCGCGTGGCCGAACGTTCGCCGAACGTATCCCGGCGCACACCGGTCAACACCCAGCCATCGTTGTCGTGCTCGGCGGTGGCCGCGTGGGTCAGCGAGGCGATCTGTCCGTCCTCGGCGATGCGGTACAGGCGCACGTCGCGCAGGATCAACCGCGTGCCCTTGTCACCCACCAGCTGCTCTTCGCCACCGGCGGCGCTGAGGAAGGTGTCGCCCTCCCGCGCCCACAGCCCGGAGTAGCGTGCAGTGGAAATGTCCTGGCCCCATTTGGCGCTGGACTTCAGCGCATCGGCACGATCCTGGCCCCAGGGTCCCAGCGTTTCGGCGCTGAGCACCATCATTGCGGTGAGCAGTGACAGCGCGATCGCCACCGACACGCTCAGGCGCTTGCGCGACAGCCCCAGCGCGCGCAGCGCGGTCAGTTCGGACGTGGCCGCCAGCTGGCCCAGGCCCATCAGCGCACCGATCACCGCGGCGGTCGGGAACATGGTGTAAGCGCGGCGCGGCACCGTATACAGCACCCATGCCGCAGCATGGCCCAGCGAATAACCGTTCTTGCCGATGTCCTTGAACTCGCCGGAGAACGCCATCACTACGTCCAGGCCGACCAGCACCGCCCAGGTCAACAGCACCGTGGTGAACACCGACTGGCCCAGGTACAGATCGAAACGCATCGGGCGCAGCCTCATGCGTGGGCTCCCTTCGGACGGCCCAGGCGGCCATCACGTGCATACATCCAGATCGCCAGCCCCAACAGCGGCAGGGTCAGCCACCACAGGCCGAGCGCGGCCGGGATCTTGCCAGTGGCAATCCAGCCGCTGCCGATGAACATCAGGTTGGTGCCAACCATGTAGGCCAGCAGGGCCAGCATCATCCGTCCGTAGCGCTGCTGGCGCGGAGAGCTGCGGCCCAGCGGCACGGTCAACAGGGCGAAGGCCAGTGCGATCAGCGGCGGGGCCAGCCGGCGATGCAGCTGCGCCTGTGCCTCGGGCCGGGCATCACCGAACAGCTTCGTGGTCGGCATCAGCTCCGGATCGTTCTCGGTACGGGTCTGCGCACCGTCGGGCAGGGCCACGTCGTTGCGCGCGAAGGTCGCCAGGCGGTAGTCCAGCCCACCCGCTACCGGGCCCTCCACCTGGTGCCCGTCATCCAGCTCCAGGAAGCGCTGGCGGGCGCCTTCAAAGAACATCCGGCCACCGGCGGCGGACACCACCTCGAGGCGGTCGTCCTTCTGCCGCTGCAGGAACACCTTGCCCAGCCGGGTGCCATCGGGCGAGATCGAGGACAGGTAGACCACGCCGCCATTGGGCAGCGGGGTGAAGCGGCCCGGCTCCAGGCCGGCCATCAGCACGCTGCGGTTGGCCTCGATGATCATCTGCTCTGCCATCCGCCCGGCCCAGGGCCCCAGCCACAGCGAGCAGGCACCCACCAGGGCCACGACCGGCAGCACCAGCATCAGCAGCGGCCGCAGCAGGCGCTTGGGGCCCACGCCCACGGCGGTGATGACCGCCATTTCCGAGTCCCGGTACAGGCGGGCGACCGCCAGCAGCAGGCCCAGCATCAGCGCCAGCGGCAGGATCAGCGGCAGGTAGGCGATGAACTGCAGGCCCAGCTGCGAGAACAGCAGCTTGGCCGGCAGGCGCCCATCGGCGATGTTGCCGAGGATGTCCACCAGCACGCCGCCCACGCTGACCACCAGCAGGACGATCAGGGTAGCCAGGAAACTCTGGACGAAATCGCCCAGCAGGTATCGGTCGAGCTTCAACATGGGGCGGTGGTTTAAACTCTGGGGTTCGTTCGCGGTGCCGCCCAGTCTACTGTCTGGGCGTAAACGGTCCGCGATTGTACGGACTTGCCAATGGAATCTGCTCAATGGCTCTCGAATTCACCCTGAACCACCTCGCCGCGGCTTCGGCCGCCGTTGATTGCCTGGTCGTCGGCGCCTATGCCGACCATACCCTGACTGCGGCCGCTCAGGCACTGGATGCCGCCAGCGGTGGCCGCCTGGCCGCCCTGGCCCAGCGTGGCGACCTGTCCGGCAAGACCGGCGCGACCACCCTGCTGCACGACCTGCCGGGCGTGACCGCCCCGCGCGTGCTGGTGGTCGGCCTGGGCGAAGCGGCCCGTTTCGGCGTGCCGCAGTACCTGAAGGCGGTCGGCGATGCCGTACGCGCGCTGAAGGCCGGCGCTGTCCGCAGCGCACTGTTCACCCTGTCCGAAGTGGCAGTGAAGGACCGCGACGCGGCCTGGGCGATCCGCCAGGCGGTGATCGCCGCCGACCACGCCGCCTACCGCTACACCGCCACCCTGGGCAAGAAGAAGGCCGATGACGCCGGCCTGGCCCAGTTGGCGATCGCCGGTGACGATGCACTGGCGCTGGCCCAGGGCCAGGCCATTGCCGCCGGCGTCGAATTCGCCCGCGAGCTGGGCAACCTGCCGCCGAACTACTGCACCCCGGCCTACCTGGCCGAGGTCGGCGTGAAGTTCGCCGGCGAGCACGAGGGTGCCGAAGCCGAGATCCTCGACGAGCACCAGATGGAAGCGCTGGGCATGGGCTCGCTGCTGGCCGTGGCCCGTGGCTCGGCCAACCGCCCGCGCCTGGTCGTGCTGAAGTGGAACAATGGCGGCGACGCCAAGCCGTACGTGCTGGTCGGCAAGGGCATCACCTTCGATACCGGTGGCGTCAACCTGAAGACCCAGGGCGGCATCGAAGAGATGAAGTACGACATGTGCGGTGGCGCCAACGTCATCGGCACCTTCGTCGCCGCGGTCAAGGCCAAGCTGCCGTTGAATCTTGTGGTGGTGGTCCCGGCGGTGGAAAACGCCATCGACGGCAATGCCTACCGTCCGTCCGACGTCATCACCTCGATGTCGGGCAAGACCATCGAAGTGGGCAACACCGACGCCGAAGGCCGCCTGATCCTGTGCGACGCACTGACCTACGCGCAGCGCTTCGAACCGCAGGCGCTGGTCGATGTGGCCACCCTGACCGGCGCCTGCATGGTCGCCCTCGGCCACCAGACCGCCGGCCTGATGAGCAAGCACGACGACCTGGCCAATGAGCTGCTGGCCGCCGGCGAGCAGGTGTTCGACCGCGCCTGGCGCCTGCCGCTGTGGGACGAATACCAGCCGATGCTGGATTCCAGCTTCGCCGACGTCTACAACATCGGCGGTCGCTGGGCCGGTGCGATCACCGCCGGCTGCTTCCTGTCGCGCTTCGCCGAAGGCCAGCGCTGGGCCCACCTGGACATCGCCGGTGTGGCCAGCGATGAAGGCAAGCGTGGCATGGCCACCGGCCGCCCGGTCGGCCTGCTGAGCCAGTGGCTGCTGGACCAGGTCGCCCGCGCCTGATGCCGTACCCGACCCTGGCCGGCGCCCGCCGGCCAGGGCCTCGCCCGGCAGCGCCGGGCCCCTGCCTGACCCGGATCCTGCCATGCCCCGCGCCGACTTCTACCTGATCGCCAAGCCCCGCTTCCTGACCGAGCCGCTGCGCCTGGTCTGCGAGCTGGCGCGCAAGGCCAACGACGCTGGGCTGTTCACCCTGGTGCTGGCCCGCGACCAGGCCCAGGCCGAGGAGCTGGACGAACTGCTGTGGGCGTTCGACAACGATGCCTACATCCCGCACCAGATCGCCGGCGAAGACATGGACGAGGAAGAAGCCCTGGTGCTGATCGCCGTGCCCGGCACCGAAGCGCCGGCCCGCCCGCTGGTGATCAACCTGCGCGACGAACCCTGGCTGGGCCAGTGCGAGCGCGTGCTGGAAGTGGTCCCGGCCGACCCGGAAGCGCGCGAACCGCTGCGCGAGCGCTGGCGCCAGTACAAGGCCGCCGGTTACGACCTGAACAAGCACGACATGTAAGTCCAGCGAGGACCCCTTGATGCGCCTGCTGATCGCCCTGATTCTTCCCTGGCTGTCCTTTTTCACCATCGGCCGGCCGTTTGCCGGCATCGTCTGCCTGATCCTGCAGATCACCCTGATCGGCTGGCTGCCCGCCGCCATCTGGGCCGCCTACGCGGTCAGCCAGTACCACACCGACCAGAAGATCCGGCGCGCCCTCGGGCCGCGCTGATCTCCCTTCCGCCTTGATTACCGGTTGCCCCGCATGACCCAACTCGCCTCCAGCTACGACCCGAAGTCCTTCGAGACCGACCTCTACGAGGCCTGGGAGAAGGCCGGCCACTTCAAGCCGTCCGGCACGGGCGAGCCGTACACCATCCTGTTGCCGCCGCCGAACGTGACCGGCACCCTGCACATGGGCCATGCCTTCCAGCAGACCCTGATGGATGCGCTGGTGCGCTACCACCGCATGCGCGGCTACGACACGCTGTGGCAGGTGGGTACCGACCACGCCGGCATCGCCACCGAAATGGTGGTCAGCCGCAACCTGGCGCTGGAAGGCAAGGGCGAGACCCGCGATTCGCTGGGCCGCGAGGGCTTCATCGGCAAGGTCTGGGAGTGGAAGCAGCAGTCCGGTGACATCATCGAACGCCAGATGCGCCGCCTCGGTACCTCGGCCGACTGGTCGCGCAGCACCTTCACCATGGATCCGCAGCCCTCGGCGGCGGTGAACGAAGCCTTCGTGCGCTGGTACGAACAGGGCCTGATCTACCGCGGCCAGCGCCTGGTCAACTGGGATCCGGTGCTGAAGACCGCCATCTCCGACCTGGAAGTGGAGAGCGCCGAGGAAGACGGCTTCCTGTGGTCGATCGCCTACACGCTGGATGACGGCCTGAGCTACGAGCACGTCGAGCGCGATGCCGACGGCGTGGAAACCCTGCGCGAAACCCGAGACTACCTGGTCGTCGCCACTACCCGTCCGGAAACCCTGCTGGGCGATACCGCGGTGATGGTGCACCCGGAAGACGCGCGCTACGCGCACCTGATCGGCAAGAGCGTGGTGCTGCCGCTGACCGGCCGCCGCGTGCCGGTGATCGCCGACGACTACGTCGACCGTGCCTTCGGCACTGGCGTGGTCAAGGTCACCCCGGCGCATGACTTCAACGACTACGAAGTGGGCGTGCGCCACAGCCTGCCGATGATCAACCTGTTCACCCCGGTGGCGGCGCTGAATGAAAATGCGCCGGAACGCTTCCAGGGCCTGGACCGCTACGAAGCCCGCAAGGCCGTGCTGGCCGAGCTGGAAGACCTGGGCATCCTGGTCGAGACCAAGGCGCACAAGCTGCAGGTGCCGCGCGGTGACCGTACCGGCCAGGTGATCGAGCCGTACCTGACCGACCAGTGGTTCGTGAAGATGGACGACCTGGCCAAGCGTGGTCTGGAGCTGGTCGAAGACGGCAGTATTTCCTTCGTGCCGCCGAACTGGATCAACACCTACCGCCACTGGATGAACAACATCCAGGACTGGTGCATCAGCCGCCAGCTGTGGTGGGGCCACCGCATTCCGGCGTGGTTCGACGAAGCCACCGGCAGCTGCTACGTCGGTCGCAGCGAAGAGGAAGTGCGGGCGAAGCACAACCTGGGCAGCGACGTGGTGCTGAACCAGGAAAGCGACGTGCTGGAGACCTGGTTCTCCTCGCAGCTGTGGCCGTTCTCCACCCTTGGCTGGCCGAACGAGCAGGCCATGGCCGAGCGTGGCTTCGACCGTTACCTGCCGTCGTCGGTGCTGATCACCGGTTTCGACATCATCTTCTTCTGGGTGGCGCGCATGATCATGGCCACCGACAACCTGGTCGGGAAGATCCCGTTCAAGGACGTCTACTTCACCGGCCTGATCCGCGACGGCCAGGGCCAGAAGATGTCCAAGAGCAAGGGCAACGTGCTCGACCCGCTGGACATCATCGACGGCATCAGCATCGACGACCTGGTCGCCAAGCGCACCGGCGGCCTGATGCAGCCGAAGATGGTGGAGAAGATCGAGAAGGCCACCCGCAGGGAATTCCCGGACGGCATCGCCGCCCACGGTGCCGATGCGCTGCGCTTCACCATCGCCGCGCTGGCTACCCACGGCCGCGACATCAAGTTCGACATGAACCGCGCCGAGGGCTACAAGAACTTCTGCAACAAGCTGTGGAACGCCAGCCGCTTCACCCTGATGAACACCGAGGGTGCAGCGTTCACCGGCGTGCCGACCCCGCGGACCGATGCGGAGCGCTGGATCCTTTCGCGCCTTGCGGCCGTGTCCAGCGAGGCCCAGGGCCACTACGCCAACTACCGCTTCGACCTGCTGGCGCAGTGCCTGTACGAGTTTGCCTGGAACGAGTTCTGCGACTGGTTCCTGGAACTGAGCAAGCCGGCGCTGAACGGTGCCGATGCCGCCGACGCCGAAAGCACCCGTCACACCCTGCTGTACGTGCTGGAAGCGCTGCTGCGCCTGCTGCACCCGCTGACCCCGTTCATCACCGAACAGCTGTGGCAGCAGCTGGCGCCGCGCCTGGGCTTGGCCGAAACCACGCTGTCGCTGCGCCCGTACCCGACCGCCGCTGAGTTCGAAGGCGATTTCGCCCAGGCCGAGGCCGACGTCGAATGGCTGAAGGCCGTGATCAGTGCAGTGCGCCGTGTGCGCAGTGAACTGAACGTCGCGCCCTCCAAGCTGGTGCCGCTACGCCTGCAGGCCGGGCTGGAGCAGGATCGCGTGCGCATCGAACGTTTCAGCGCGTCGCTGTCGTTCCTGCTCAAGCTGGACAGCATCCAGTGGCTGGCTGAAGGCGAAAGTGCGCCGCCAGCTGCCGCCGCGATCGTCGGTGAGCTGAAGCTGCTGGTGCCGCTGGAAGGCCTGGTTGATCTCGACGCCGAGCGTGCGCGCCTGGACAAGGAGATCAAGCGCGTGGAAGGCGAGCAGGAGAAGAGCGAGACCAAGCTGGCCAAGTTCACCGACAAGGTGCCACCGGCGGTGGTCGAGCAGGAGCGCGTGCGTCTGGTCGACTGGAACACCCAGCTGGCCGGCCTGCGCGAGCAGCGCGCGAAGCTGTAAGCGCCGGGCTGGTGGGTGCGGACCTCGGTCCGCACCAATGCAATGTGCCAACCAGGGTTGGCACCCACCGAAGCAGAATCGGAAACGCTGGGCGATGCCCGGCGTTTTCATTTCCCCGCATGGCATCATCGCTGGATGCCTCTTTCCATCTTCCTGCTGGTCCTCGCGGCTGCGGCCCTGCATGCCAGCTGGAATGCGATCGTCAAGCGCGGACCAGACAAGTTCCTCGGCACGGTGCTGGTCACCGGCAGTGCCGCGCTGCTGTCGGCCACTGCCCTGCCCTTCCTGCCATTTCCCGCAGCACACAGTTGGCCGTGGCTGGGCGCGTCGGTGCTGCTGCAAGTGACCTACTACGGCCTGGTCGCACGTTGTTACCAGCAGGTCGACATGAGCCTGGCCTATCCGCTGATGCGTGGCAGCGCACCGATTCTGGTTGCCCTGGCGGGCACGCTGCTGGGCGAGCGGCTGCCACCGGCGGCGTGGCTGGGCGTTGTGCTGGTCAGCACCGGCATCCTCTGCATGGCACTGGGTGCGCGTGGCGGCCAGCTGCGCCTGCCGCTGCTGACCGCGGCGATGATCGCCACCTACACCCTGGTCGATGCGCAGGGCGCGCGCCAGTCCGGCAGCGCGCTCAGTTACACGCTGTGGCTGTTCCTGCTGTCAGGCATTCCACTGCCACTGTGGGCGTTGTACACCCGCGGCGGCTCGGTGCTGGACTATGCGCGGCAGCATTGGCCGCTGGGGCTGGCCGGCGGCGCTGGCACCACCGCCTCTTACGCGATGGCGCTGTGGGCAATGACCCAGGCACCGGTGGCGATGGTTTCAGCGCTGCGCGAATCGTCGATCCTGTTCGCGCTGCTGATCTCGGTATTCCTGTTGCGCGAGCGCGTTCCGCGTGCGCGATGGCTCGCGGCGGCGCTGATCGTGGGCGGCGTGTTGGCGTTGCGGTTGACGTGAGCAGGGCGTGCCAACCAAGGTTGGCCGCTACCGGAGATGCCATTGCACGCCTTGGTAGTGGCCGACCTTGGTCGGCGCATTCCTGCCAACCAAGGTTGGCAGCTACCGGTAGTGCCGGCCGCTGGCCGGCAACCCTTCTTCGTTACAGCGGCGGCATCACCTGCAGGTCACCGTGGACCAGTTCGATCGCCATCACCACCGCGTCCTCGCGGCCCTGTGCCGCCGGGTAGTAGCGCGGGCGACGGCCGATCTCATTGAAGCCCTCGCTGTGGTACAGCGCCAGTGCCGGTGTATTCGAAGGCCGCACTTCCAGGAACACGCGCTGCGCGCCACGATCGCCGGCCAGTTGCACCAGCGCGCGCAGCAACTGGCGACCCAGGCCACGCGACTGCGTCAACGGATCGATGCAGATGTTGAGGACATGTGCCTCGTCGGCGGCGATGCTGAGCATGCCGTAGCCGATCAGCTCGCCGTCGCGCTCCATGACCAGGCCGGGGTAACCGGCACGCAGGCAATCCACGAAGATGCCGCGGGTCCAAGGAAACGGATAACCGCGCACCTCGATCGCCATCACCACCGTGAGGTCGCTCTCGCGCAGCGCGCGCAGGCTGACCGGACCGGGCTGCCGGACCGCACTCACGGCGTACCCCGCTTGCGCAGGGCGCGCAGCTGCGGCCACAGCGCGCGTTTGGCGGCCGGATCGTGACGCAGCTGGTCCAGCGGCCACCCCTCCATCAGTGTCTGTGTGGCCGGATCGTTGGGATTGCAGCCGGAGGCGCGCAACAAGGCGATCTGCAGACGATCCGGCAGGCGCACGACCGGCTGCCGCGCATTGCCGCTGGGCAGCGGCCGGGCCGGCGCAGGCGCCGTATCCGGTGCGCTGACCGGCGTCTCGCGGCGCGGCGGTGGCGGGCGTTCCTGGCGGGATGCCGGAGCGGATTCGGCGCGGGGTTCCCGCGATGGAGGTGCAACGCCTGCCCGCGTCGGTTCCGCTGGCGGCGCGGCAGCCGCCTCGGCTTCGGCCACGCTCAGCTGCAGTGCGGCATCCAGCTCGGCGGCCAGCTGGCCGTCGTGATAGACGGTGTAGCCCATGGCCTGCAGCCAGGCCTGCTGGGCCGGAGACCACAGCACGGGCAGGTCCTGGCTCACGCGGCCTCGGGCTTCTTGCGCAGGCGCTGCACGGCCCACATCACCGGGCCGGACAAGGCGTACAGGATGCCCACCGCGAACAGCACGCGCGGCAGGTCGATGACCGCGATGGCGATCGCCACCGGCACCAGTGCCAGCACCAGGAACGGCACGCGGTCGGAACGGGAACCCTTGGCGGCACCGCCCTTGAAGCTCCAGAAGCGGATGCGGCTGACCATCAGCAGCGCCGCAACGATCGTCACCGCCAGCGCCACATAGCGCAGCTGGTTGCCGTCCCAGCCCAGGTTGCCATCGGCAAACGCCCAGACGAAGGACATCATCAAGCCGGCTGCAGCCGGGCTGGCCAGGCCGACGAACCAGCGTT
Organism: Stenotrophomonas maltophilia; assembly: GCF_004920835.1. GTDB lineage: Bacteria > Pseudomonadota > Gammaproteobacteria > Xanthomonadales > Xanthomonadaceae > Stenotrophomonas > Stenotrophomonas maltophilia_AQ. Next base: position 46,260 of record NZ_QFHO01000013.1, on the reverse strand, counting down.
TGTCGACCACCGCCACCTGGGTGTTGAAGCGGGCCAGGCGCAGCGCGGCACACGCGGCATACAGGAAAGCGACGGCCCAGCCGACACGGCCGAGCAGCGGGTCATCGAACTTCAGCCACGACAGCGACCAGTGGTACATCACCAGCGCCGGGGCCATGCCGAAGCTGACCAGGTCGGCCAGCGAGTCGTACTGCACGCCGAATTCGCTGCTGGTACCGGTCAGGCGCGCCACGCGCCCGTCCAGGCCATCCATCACCGCCGCCACGAACACGGCGATGCTGGCGTTGACGAAATCCCCGTTGGCTGCGGCGATGATCGCATAGAAGCCAGCAAACAGGCCGGCGGTAGTGAACAGGTTGGGCAGCAGATAAATCGTGCGCGAACGCGGCGGCGGTGTGATCGGGTCCATGGAATCCAGTTTAATCGACTTGCCAGTGCTCGGCGCCAATGCTGCAATCGGCGTTCTACGCCCATTCCGTGGAGTTTGCCATGCGTGCCCTGTCCTGCCTTGGATGCCTGCTGCTGTTGGCCAGTGCCAACGCCGTGGCTGGCCCGGTCTATAAGTGGAAGGACGCCAATGGCGTGACCCAGTACTCGGAGACCCCGCCGGCGGGCAAGACGTTCGAGACCCGCGAGCAGGCCCGCAGCCCGCAGGCGACGGCAGCAGACGCGCCCGCCGCTCCCGCAGCCACCCCGGTTCCCGAGCAGTGCAGCACCGCCCGCGCCAACCTGGCCCTGCTGGAAGGCTCCGGCACCGTCATGCAGGACACCAACGGCGACGGCAAGGCCGATACCGCGTTGACCCAGGACCAGCGCAGCGCGCAGAAGGGATTGGCTGAAGCCGCCATCAAGGCCTACTGCCCGGCGGAGTGAGGGTATCGGCAGGGCTTGCAGCCCTGCACCTGCTTCAAGCCACATCAACGTCAAATGCCAAAGCGGCTTCCTGAGGGATGGCGGGGCACTGTGGGTTTGCGGGGACGCCGTAAACCCGTCCGTGGGGGCTTGGTCGCCGCATCCATGCGGCTCACACCCCGCAAACCCACAGTACCCCGCCTTCGACAGTTGGCCGGCGGTCAGTAGGTCCACGTCATGCGTGGATCAATCTCCATGGAAATCGAATATTTCGAGAATTGATCGAACAACAGCCGAGCATGGCTCGGCTCTACAAAAGGGCGACAGATCGCGGAAAACTGTCAGAGGCGGGGTGGGTCCGGTTGCGGGGGTGTCAGCCGCATGGATGCGGCTGCCAAGCCCCCAAGGACGGGTTCACGGCGTCCCCCGCAACCGGACCCACCCCGCCCTACCACGGGAAACCCGTTGTTGCTGTTGCTGTTGCTGTTGACGTTGCTTGAGGCGGGTGCAGGGCGCAGCCCGGCCGATACCCCTCCTCCGGCCGGGCTGGCAGAATAGGTATCTCTGCCGTAATCCGAAGCCGACGATGCGCCTCTCCCAGTTCCACCTGCACACCACCAAGGAAACCCCCAGCGACGCCGAGCTGACCAGCCACCGGCTGATGCTGCGCGCGGGCATGATCCGCAAGCTCGCATCCGGCCTGTACACCTGGTCGCCGCTGGGCCTGCGCGTGCTGCGCAAGGTCGAACGCATCGTCCGCGAGGAAATGGACCGCGCCGGTGCCGTGGAATTCCAGATCCCGACCATCCAGCCGAAGGAACTGTGGGAGCAGACCGGCCGCTGGCAGAAATTCGGCCCGCAGCTGCTGAAGATCAAGGACCGCAAGGAACAGACCTTCTGCTACAGCCCCACCGCCGAGGAAGCGGCCTGCGATTTCGCGCGCAGCGAACTGTCCAGCTACAAGCAGCTGCCGGTGAACTTCTACCAGATCCAGACCAAGTTCCGCGACGAGATCCGTCCGCGCTTCGGTGTCATGCGTGCGCGCGAGTTCCTGATGAAGGACGCCTACTCGTTCCACCTGCACGACGAAGACCTCGTGCGTGAGTACGAAAACATGAAGGTGGCCTACAGCCGCATCTTCACCCGCCTGGGCCTGGACTTCCGCATGGTGCAGGCCGATTCCGGCGCGATCGGCGGTGACGCCTCGCAGGAATTCCACGTGATCGCCGACTCCGGTGAGGACGCGCTGGTGTTCTCCACCGGTTCGGACTACGCGGCCAACATGGAAGCGGCCATCGCCGCCGATCCGGCCGCGCGTGCTGCGGCCAGCGAAGCGCTGCGCAAGGTCGAGACCCCGACCCAGAAGACCTGCGAAGACGTCGCCGCGCTGCTGGGCATCGATCTGCAGCGTACGGTGAAGTCGGTGGCGCTGATCGCCGGCGAAGGCGAGGCACAGCAGTTCGTGCTGGCGCTGGTGCGTGGCGACCACGAGGTCAACGAAATCAAGCTGGGCAAGGTTGCTGGCCTGGACGAGCAGCGTTTTGCCAGCGAAGCAGAGATCACCGAATACCTCGGCAGCGTGCCGGGCTTCCTTGGTCCGGTCGCCCCGGCCAAGGCCATCCGCGTGGTGGCTGATCGCGAAGTGGCGGCGATGTCCGACTTCGTCGTCGGCGCCAACGAAGCCGGTTTCCACCTGGCCGGCGTCAACTGGGGCCGCGACCTGCCGGAACCGGAAGTGGCCGACATCCGCAACGTGCGTGCCGGTGACCGCGCGCTGGACGGTGGCGAACTGAAGATCGCCCGTGGCATCGAAGTCGGCCACGTGTTCCAGCTGGGCCGCAAGTACGCCGAAGCGCTGGATGCCACCGTGCTGGACGAGAACGGCAAGGCGGCGGTGATGGCGATGGGCTGCTATGGCATCGGCATCTCGCGCGTGGTGGCTGCCGCGATTGAACAGAACCATGACGATGCCGGCATCATCTGGCCGGACGCGATGGCGCCGTGGCAGGTGGTGGTGTGCGTGATCAACCCGAAGGGTGATGCCGCTGTGGCCGATGCAGCCGCCAACCTGCTGCAGGAGCTGCGCGATGCCGGCCTGGACGCGGCGCTCGACGACCGCGGCCTGCGCCCGGGCGCGATGTTCGCCGACATGGAACTGATCGGCATCCCGCACCGCGTGGTGGTCAGCGAACGTGGCCTGGCCGCCGGGACCTACGAGTACCGCTCGCGCCGCGCCAGCGAAGCGGAAAGCCTGGACAAGGCCACCCTGCTGCAGCGCCTGCAGGGTTGATCAGGAAAAGACCGGGGCATGCCCCGGTCTTTTTTTACCTGACGCCCATTTGAGCAATATTGCAGCGGACATAATCCGGTCAAAATCGACGCAATGCAGCCGGGATGCTGCCAAGCCATGACCCGTCTGCATTTGTGCTGGGATTAATTCATCTTTATTCTGTCCCGCGACGCCATGGACTGGCTCGTCCCGTCCACACATTAGTTTCCGGAGTAACCGTAAATGAGCATTGACCTGACCGGCCTGTCGGCACGCGAGCTGGGCGCCCTGATCCGCACCGCCAAGAAGCAGCAGACCATCGTCGCCAAGCGCCGGCCGATCACCAAGGTCCGGGCCCAGCTGATCAAGCTGGCCAAGACCGAGGGTTACACCATCGAGGAACTGTTCGGCGATGCCCCGGCCCCGCGCGCGCGCAAAGTGGCCAAGGTCGCCAAGGCCCCCTCGAAGACCGCTGGCCGCAAGCTGGGCAAGGTTGCGCCGAAGTACCGCAACCCGGCCAACCCGAAGGAAACCTGGACCGGCCGTGGCAAGCAGCCGCGCTGGATGGCCGAACTGACCTCCAAGGGCAACAAGAAGCCGGAAGATTTCCTGATCAAGAAGGCCTGAGGCCGGATTGGAATGCAATGAAAAACGCCGGCGAAAGCCGGCGTTTTTCATTCTTCGGTGTGTAGACCAACGGTCCACACCTACAGGGTTTTGCGGGCCGGCATCAGCAGGTTGCCGAACAGCAGGCCGGCGACCAGCGCCATCACCACGTTCAGTACGGTCAGGAACACGCTTTGGCCGGCGCCTACGTCCTGCTGCTGGACCAGGGTCAGCACGCCACGCAGGCTGGTGCTGCCGGGCACCATCATGATGATGCCGGGCAGGCGGATGATCGCGCCCGGGCGCCCGACCAGGCGGCCGAACAGGTTGCCACCGGCGGTCAGCAGCATCGCCGACAGGAAGATGCCTGCCGGCGCTCCCCAGGCATGGCCGCCGAACTTTGAGATCGCATAGCCGGCCACCGAGGCGGCGATCACCCACGGATAGTCGCGGCGGTTGGCCTTGAACAGCATCGCGAAAGCGAAGGCCGCGGTAAGCAGCGAACCCCACTCGACCCACGGCCCCTGCGGACGCGTCGCACGGATCACCGGATCCAGGCCGAGCACGTCGGCCAGGGTCACCGCGATCATCGCGCCGACGCTGAGCTTCATGATGGTGGTCAACGCACCGGCGAAGCGCGCGGTACCCGACACCCAGTGCTGGCTGGCCAGCTCGTTGACCGCATTGGTCAGGGACATGCCCGGCAGCAGCACCACCAGCGAGGCGATGATCACCGTGTTGAGGTTGAGCGCGCCAACGAAGGAGGCCACCAGCGTGGCCACGAGGCCGGCCAGCAGCGCAGCCAGTGCCTCGGCTGCCTCGCGGGTGGCCGGGCGGCGATCGGTGACCATGCCGAGCAGGCCGATCATCAAGCCGATGACACCGGCGGTGGCGATGTCCAGCCACGGCAGCTTCCACATGCCGGCCACGCCGGCCGCACCGAGAGTAAACGAAAGGATGGTGCGCAGCTTGCCGCGCCGGCCCGGATCCTTGTCCAGCTGGCGCAGCGCGGTGTGGCCCTGGGCGATGCTCATCCGCCCATTGGCCACTTCCTCGGCGATATGGTCGGCGACGCTGAGCTTGTGCAGATCGTTTTCACCGGGCGCCAGGCGGATCACGCGGGTGATGTCACTGGAGCCGATCGCCTGCGCCGGGTCGCTGAAGCTGAGAATGATACCGGTGGGATTCGACCACGGTTCACAATCCAGATCGAGCTGGCGTGCCAGTGCCACCACTGCCGTTTCCAGGCGCTGGGCCGTTGTGCCGTAGCTGTGCAGGCGTCCGGCGATCTCGGAAACAAAGGCCACGCGCTGTGCGTAGGTGGCCTGGGGCGTGGGGATCGTGTGAGCGTCTGCGGACATGCGCCGTAGTATTACCTAGGCTGGGGCTTACCGGAGAAATTCATCCGAGTTCGACGCGAAGCCCGATTCAGAACGGTTATGCTGCGACCCGAATGGCCCAAGTGACCCCGAACCACGCCCCCCAGCTCGAACAGGATGCCCATGACCCGGGCCTGATCCGCCTGTCCGGTACCTGGACCCTGAAGACCGCGCTGGCCGCGGCCGAAGTCCTGCGCGACGTTCCCGACACGTTGACCGGTATCGATGCCACCGGCATCGAGAAGATGGATTCGGCGGGCGTGCTGCAGGTGCTGCGCGTGGCCCATCGCGCCGACCTCGGCGAGGACGCGCTGCAGTTCCGTCCGGACCATCAGGCGCTGGTGTGCACCATCGAGGAAGTGGCCGACGACCGGCCCAAGCCCAAGCGCGATTTCGGCGTGCTGGCCGCGCTGGAGCGGCTGGGTGTCAGCGTCCACACCACCGGCCACAACATCAAGGCGCTGTGCAGTTTCCTTGGCGAGAACCTGGTCAAGGCCGCCCGCTTGGTCAAGGAGCCGCGCCGTTTCCGCATGACCGCGACCGTGCACCAGATGGAGCAGGTCGGGCTGGACGCGGTACCGCTGGTGGCGCTGCTGTCCTATCTGGTCGGCGCGGTGATCGCCTTCCTCGGCTCGACCATCCTGCGCGATTTCGGCGCCGAGATTTACGTGGTCGAACTGGTCAACATCGCCTTCCTGCGCGAGTTCGCCGTGCTGCTGACCGCAATCGTGCTGGCCGGCCGCACCGCCAGCGCGTTCACCGCGCAGATCGGTGCGATGAAGGCGCGCGAGGAAATCGATGCGATGCGCACGCTGGGCCTGGACCCGATCGACCTGCTGGTACTGCCACGGCTGCTGGCGCTGCTGGTCACCCTGCCGCTACTGACCTTCATCGCGATGGTTGCCGGCCTGGCCGGCGGCATCACCGTCGGCGCGTTCGACCTGGATATCCCGCCACAGATGTATATCGCCCGCATGCACGACACGATGGAAGTGCGGCACATGCTGGTCGGCCTGTCCAAGGCGCCGGTGTTCGCGCTGGTGATCGGCCTGATCGGCTGCCTGGAAGGCCTGAAGGTCGAAGGCACGGCGCAGTCGGTCGGCGAACGCACCACCTCCAGCGTGGTGCAGACGATTTCGCTGGTGATCATCATCGATGCCTTCGCGGCGTTGTGGTTCATGCACATGGACTGGTGACATGAGCACGCATCCGACGCCCGAAGAAATTCCCATGCAGGACGACGACGGCCACGAGCTGGCCATCCGCGTGCGCGGACTGGTCAACCGTTTCGGCAGCCAGACTGTGCACGAGGACCTGGACCTGGACGTGCGCCGAGGCGAAATCCTCGGCGTGGTGGGCGGTTCGGGTACCGGCAAATCGGTGCTGATGCGCTCGATCCTCGGCCTGCGCGTGCCTGATGCCGGGCAGATCGAAGTGCTCGGCCGCGATGCGCGCGCCGACGACGCCGAGAGCCGCCTGCACATCGAACGCAACACCGGCGTGCTGTTCCAGGACGGTGCGTTGTTCTCCTCGCTGACCGTGGGCGAGAACGTGCAGGTACCGCTGAAGGAGCATCACCGCGAACTGCCCGAGCGCTGGCACTACGAACTGGCGCTGCTGAAGGTGAAGCTGGCCGGCCTGCCCGCCGACGCGATCAACAAGCTGCCCTCGCAGCTGTCGGGCGGCATGCGCAAGCGTGCCGGCCTGGCCCGTGCATTGGCCCTGGACCCGCCGCTGCTGTTCCTGGATGAACCCACTGCTGGACTGGACCCGATCGGCGCGGCGGCGTTCGACCGCCTGATCAAGACCCTGCAGGAAGCACTGGGCCTGACCGTGTTCCTGATCACCCACGACCTGGACACGCTGTACGCGATCTGCGACCGGGTAGCGGTGATCGCCGACCGCAAGGTGGTGGCCAATGCGCCGCTGCCTGACATCGAGAAACTGGATCATCCGTGGATCCAGGAATACTTCCACGGACCCCGCGCGCGTGCCGCGCGTGGCGAACAGATCGAGAGTGCCTGAGCCATGGAAACCAAAGCCAACTACGTGCTGATCGGCGCGTTCACCCTGATCACCGGCCTGGCCCTGCTGGCCTTCGGCCTGTGGGCCGCCAAGTACTCCTCCGACCGCACCTGGCAGGAATACCGCGTGGTGTTCCGCGAGGCGGTCACCGGCCTGTCGGTGGGCAGCCCGGTGCAGTACAACGGCATCGCGGTGGGCTCGATCACCGAACTGAACCTGGTACCGGACGACCCGCGCCAGGTGGTGGCACGCATACGCCTGAACTCCAACACGCCGGTGAAGACCGATACCCGTGCCAAGCTGGCGATCACCAGCCTGACCGGCCCGTCGATCATCCAGCTCAGCGGTGGTACGCCGCAGTCGCCGGCACTGACCACGGTCAACAAGGACCCGGCGCCGATCATTCCGACCACGCCGTCGGCCCTGCAGAACATCACCGACGTCGCCAACCGCATTGTCGAGCGCATGGACCAGATCCTCAGCGACCGCAACGTTGCGTCGATCAACGCAACGTTGGCCAACCTGGAAACCATCAGCGGCGGCCTGGCCGACCGCGACCAGGGCACCCAGGCACTGCTGCTCAGCGCGCGTGACGCCGCACGCAGCCTCGACACCACGCTGAAGACCACCAACGGCACCATCGAGCGGCTGGACAAGAACCTGGTGCAGCAGCTGCCGGGCATCATCGACAAGCTCGACGGCACCCTGGTCAAGCTCGACTCGGCCGCCGGCAACGCCGATTCGATCCTTGGCGAGAACCGTGCCGCGATCAACAGCTTTGCCAACGACGGCCTCGGCCAGCTGGGCCCGACGCTGACCGAACTGCGCGGGCTGATCCGCGACCTGCGCCGGGTCAGCGACCGCCTCGAGAACAACCCCGCGCGCTACCTGCTTGGCCGCGACGCCCCGAAGGAGTTCGAACCCCAATGAGCCCGACCACCCTTCCGCGCCTGCTGCTGGCCGCTTCGATGGTCGCCCTGCTGGGCGGCTGCTCCATCCTCGGCAGCAGCGAAAAGACCGCGGTGACGCTGTATTCGCCGTCCGTGCAGGTGAAGCCGGATCCGGCGTGGCCGCAGGCCAGCTGGCAGCTGGTGCTGGCCAAACCCAGCGCCGCACGCATGGTCGACAGCCCGCGCATCAACGTGCGGCCGACGCCATCGCAGCTGGAGATCTACAAGGGGGCCAGCTGGGCGCAGCCGGCCACCGACATGATCGAGGACACCCTGCTGCGCGGCTTCGAGGATTCCGGCCGGATCCGTGGCGTGGCCCGCAGCACCGCCGGCATCCGCGCCGACTACAAGCTGTCCACCGACGTGCGCCGTTTCGAATCGGACTACCAGGGCCAGGCGACGCCGACGGTGGTGATCGAGGTCAACGCCAAGCTGATCCACGTCGCCGACCAGCGCGTGGTCGCTGACCGTACCTTCCGCCAGTCGCAGCCGGTCGGCAGCACCGACGTGCCGGCGGTGACCGCCGCCTTCGAACGTGGCCTGCAGCAGCTGGCGCAGGATGTGGTCGGTTGGACGCTGCAGAGCGGGCAGGCCGACCAGCCGACCATCGCGCGCTGATCGCCGCATTCGCCGGGCACGTGAGTTACGGGGTCAGATCCCTTTCCGGCAGGAAAGGGATCTGACCCCTTCTTCGTCAACGCGGCGTAATCCAGCGGAAGGTCAGGTTGATGCGCTCACCCTGCACCCGCGCCGTCTTCGGCAACGCATGCTGGTAGAAGCGCTGGGTCTGGCCGGCCATCAGCAGCAGGTCGCCATGGCCAAGCAGGAATTCGGCCTTCCGCGCCGGGTCATCGCGCCGGCGCAGCAGGAACCGCCGCACTGCGCCCAGGCTGAGTGAGGCGATCAGCGGCGCCGGCCCCAGCTCCGGCTCGTCGTCGCTGTGCCAGCCCATGTAGTCGCCACCACCGCGATAGCGATTCAGCAGCACGCTGTTGAAGCGGCCGATGCCTTCGGTTTCCAGATGCTCACGCACACCCTGTAGCGACAGCGGCCAGGGGTGCGGCACGAATTCAGCACCGGAATAGCGGTAGCGCGCCTGCGGATCGCCGATCCAGCAACTCAACCGCGGCGAATCCACCCAGTTGCCGAACATGCGGATGCGGTGGACCTCCCACGGGACTTCGGCCTGCAGCGCGGTCAGGAGCCGATCGGCATCGGCTGCGGCCAGCCAGCCCGGCAGGTGCTGGACGTCGGCATCGGGCAGGTCATCTGGGAACAGCATGGCCACACGCTAGCACGCCGGCGTTTGCTGTCATGACCGCCAGCACCGAAAATGGCCCCATGACCATTGCCCAGATGCTGATGCCGTCCGCTTGCCCCCTTTCGTGGGGCCCAGCCCGATGAGCGTACGCCAATCGCTGTTCCCGTTGCTGCGCGCCATGTTCCGGGCCTTGCCGCTGCCACAGGCGCAGCGTGACCGGCTGCGCACCCGGCTGTTGGCGCGGCATGGCGACTGGGTACCGCCGCCACCCAAGGGCCAGCAGGCTGAGGGGGGCACCGGCGCCAGCGCCCAGCTGCGCTGGCGTGCAGACGAGCCGGCGATCGGCCACGTGCCATGGCGTGAGGCGACCTTGCCGTCTCCTTTGCCGGCGACGCTGGTCGCGTTCTACCTGCCGCAGTTCCACACATTTCCCGAGAATGACGCCTGGTGGGGCAAGGGCTTTACCGAATGGCGCAACGTGACCCGCGCGCTGCCTCAGTTCGAGGGCCACGTCCAGCCGCGCCTGCCGGCAGACCTGGGCTTCTACGACCTGCGCAACCCTCAGGTGATGCGGGACCAGGCACGCCTCGCAGCTGAGTACGGCATCGGCGCGTTCTGCTTCTACTACTACTGGTTCAGTGGCCGCACTTTGATGGAGGACCCGCTGCGCCAATGGCTGGCCGACGACAGCATCGAACTGCCGTTCTGCCTGTGCTGGGCCAACGAGAACTGGGCACGACGCTGGGACGGCCGCGACGAGGACATCCTGATCGGCCAGCAGCACAGCGCCGAGGATGATCTGGCCTTCATCGCACATGTCGCGCCCTACCTGCGCGACCGCCGCGCATTGAAGGTCGAGGGCCGGCCAATGCTGCTGGTCTATCGCCCGCACCTGCTGCCCGACGCCCGGGCGACCACCGAGCGCTGGCGCCGCTGGTGCCGCGACAATGGCGTCGGCGAAATCCATCTGGCGTACGTGCAGGGCTTCGAGCGCCCGGATCCCCGCGACATCGGCTTCGATGCGGCAGTAGAGTTCCCGCCGAACATGAGCAATCCGCGCTCCCTGTCAGCGCAGCAATGGTTGCTCAATCCGGCCTTCAATGGCGATGTCCGCGACTGGCGCGAACTGGCCACCGAGATCGCATCACGGCCGCTGCCAGACTATCCGCTCTACCCTGGCGTGAACCCCGGCTGGGACAATGAGGCGCGTCGCTCCGGTCGCGGCCGCGTCTACCTGCATGCATCACCGCGCGGTTATCGCGACTGGCTGCGCACCACGATCCATGAGCGCCTGTCCGCTGCACCGCAGGCGCAGCGCATGGTCTTCATCAACGCCTGGAACGAATGGGCAGAAGGCGCCGTGCTGGAACCGGATGCGCGGCTGGGCCATGCCTGGCTGCAGGCCACCCGCGATGCGCTGGCGCCTGCTCCGGCACTGCGTCAGAAACCGGCAGTACATCTCCACGCCTGGTATCTGGAAACGCTGCCGGAGGTATTGTCCGCACTGCGCGAGGCCGCCCTCGACTGGACAATCGTGGTGACTACGCCGGCACAACAGGTGGATCTGGCCAGGCAGGCTCTTGTGGCACATGGGCTGCAGGGTGAGGTCATCGCCGTAGATAACCATGGTCGCGACATTCTTCCGTTCCTTGAGGTCTCCGAACGGCTGCTGCAGGCTGATCACGATGTGGTGCTGAAACTCCACACGAAGCGTTCAACCCATCGCGCCGATGGCGACCAGTGGCGGCAGGAACTACTGCAACGACTGGTACAGGGCGGACGTGCCGCACGCATCCATGCCGCGTTCCAGGCCGACCCCGCACTGGGCATGGTGGTCGCCGAAGGACATCTGTTGCCCGTCGCCGCCTTCGTGGGCGGCAATGGTCCCGCATTGGCACGACTGCAGGCGCGACTTGGGCTGGAAACACCAGCGGACGCCAGTCAATTTGGCGCCGGCAGCATGGGCTGGTGGCGGCTGCAGGCCCTGCGTCCATTACTGGACGCGCATCTGCATCGCAGCGCGTTCGAGGACGAGCAGGGCCAGATCGACGGAACGCTGGCCCATGCCATTGAACGTGCGCTGGGCGCCTGCTGCGAACACGCCGGACTGCGCGTCACGACAGCCGCAGCGTGCCTCGGCGAGGCCGATGCCAGCAGCGACGAGTACGCCTACGCCCGACGCAGCTGAGGATGAAGGGGGCACAACGCCCCCCTCCCCGTATCGATCAGCCGCGCTGGAACGCGACCCCGGTCTTTTCCTTCAGCTCGTCATCGCTGACGCCCGGTGCCGCTTCCACCAGCAACAGGCCCTGGTCAGTCACGTCGAACACAGCCAGGTCGGTGATGATGCGGTCGACCACGCCCACACCGGTCAGCGGCAGCGTGCATTCGGCGAGGATCTTGTGTTCGCCGTTCTTGGCGGTGTGCTCCATCAGCACCACCACGCGCTGTACGCCAGCTACCAGGTCCATCGCCCCGCCCATGCCCTTGACCATCTTGCCGGGCACCATCCAGTTGGCCAGGTCGCCCTTGTCGGTGACCTGCATGGCGCCGAGGATGGCCAGGTTGACGTGGCCACCGCGGATCATCGCGAAGCTGTCGTGGCTGCCGAAGTAGCTGGCGCCGGCACGCGCGGTGACGGTCTGCTTGCCGGCGTTGATCAGGTCGGCGTCGACCTCGGCTTCGGTCGGGAACGGACCGATGCCAAGCAGGCCGTTTTCCGACTGCAGCCACACGTCCACGCCTTCGGGAATATGGTTGGCAACCAGGGTCGGCAGGCCGATGCCCAGGTTCACGTATGCACCGTCGGTCAGTTCGCGGGCGGCGCGTGCCGCCATTTCATCGCGGGTCCACGCCATGTCAGTTGCCCTCCGCGCGGATGGTGCGCTGTTCGATACGTTTTTCGGGGGTGGGGTTGTGCACGATCCGGTGCACGTAGATGCCCGGCAGGTGCACCTGGTCGGGATCGATCGCGCCGACCGGCACCACCTCTTCCACTTCCACGATGCAGACCTTGCCGGCCATCGCGCAGGCCGGATTGAAGTTGCGTGCGGTCTTGCGGAACACCAGGTTGCCAGCCTCGTCGGCCTTCCACGCCTTGACCAGCGCGACATCGGCACGCAGCGCAGTCTCCATCACGTAGTGCTTGCCGTCGAACTCGCGGGTTTCCTTGCCCTCGGCCACCACGGTGCCGTAGCCGGTGGCAGTGAAGAACGCCGGGATGCCCGCGCCGCCGGCACGCAGGCGCTCGGCCAGGGTGCCCTGCGGATTGAATTCCAGCTCCAGCTCGCCGGCCAGGAACTGGCGCTCGAATTCCTTGTTCTCGCCCACGTAGGACGAGATCATCTTCCTGATCTGCCGGGTTTCCAGCAGCTGCCCGAGGCCGAAGCCGTCAACGCCGGCATTGTTTGAGATCACGGTCAGGCCCTTGGCGCCACTGTCGCGCAGCGCGGCGATCAGCGCCTCGGGAATGCCACACAGGCCGAAGCCGCCCACGGCCAGGGTCTGGCCATCGGCGATCACACCCTGCAGTGCATCTGCCGCAGAGGCGAAACGCTTGCTGCGCGTGCTGCTGGAAGTCGATTGCTGCATCTCTACTGCCCTACCCGGTGAGAATCCCGCCATTCTAGCGGCACACCCGTTACCGGCTGGGATGCGCCGCAGCATGACTCGGCATGACGGGCTGCCAATCCGTAGAATGTCCCCTTCCCCGCTTGCGTGCCCCGGGCAACGCCTGCTGCAGATGGAGAGGACAGGACGACGCATGGCCGAAGTATTCACCGGAGGGGAACTGTCCCGCTGGCTGGATGCGGGGACACTGGAAAAGGGCAGACAACGCGTATTGGCAGTGCGTGAACTGGGCTACAGGGCACCGCTGCTGACCGCGCAGGTCGAAGCCCGGCAGGTGATGATCGACCTGGAAGCCAGTGCCCGCACACCGCAAAGCCCCCTGCAGAGTCGCTGCACCTGTCCTGCGGGAGGTCACTGCGAGCATGTTGCCGCCGTGCTGCTGGCTGCACTGGAGACCTCATTGGAGGGAGACACCGGCTCGCTGCGTCCGGCCGCCCATCCGACACTGCCTACCCTGCAGATCCAGGCGATGACACCTATTCTCCATCTGCACAGCATGGAATACCGTCCTGCCTGGCTCACCGAGCGCGATGCCTCGCAGTGGCTGGACGTCGCTACCGTCGCCTTCGAGTACGACGAGCACGTGCGCTTTCTCGATGACCCGTCGCTGTTCGTGCATGACGCCGAGGGACAGCTCTACCTGCTGCCGCGTGACCTGCACGAGGAGGCACGGCGGGAAACTGAACTTCACAGCGTGCACCTGCACCGCGAACGGCAACCGCGCATCGCGCTGGATGGTGGCGGGCCACTGTTCGAGCTGCGCAGTTTCGACTGGACCCGCTTCCTTTTGGAGGACGTACTGCGGCTGGAGGCACTGGGCTGGAAGATAGAGACCGACGATGCCTTCCGCCATCGCATCTTCCGCGTAGACCAGATTGATCTGGACCTGCAGGCGGCGCCGGCCGACAGCGCCACGTTCGACCTGGCCCTGACCATCGAGGTCGATGGCCGCAGCGTCGCGCTGGTTCCGTTGTTGCAGGCCGTACTGCAATTGGATCCACGCTGGCTGCGCGGCCAGCTGGATGCGATCAGCGATGACGAAAACGTGCTGCTGACGACGGCGGACAATGAACGCCTCGCCTTGCGGGCGGGTCGCCTGAAACCGGTGATCGCGCTGCTGGCGGATCTGTTCAGCGACTCTGGACAATCCCTGCGCCTGCAGGCACATGACCGCGGCCGCCTGCAGGCACTGCAGGAAGCCGCCCAGCTGCGCCTGCACGCCAGCGACGATACCCGTGCGCGCGTGCAACGCCTGCTGGATGCGCCGGCCATGGCCGCGGTACCGCCACCCAAAGGGCTGCACGCTACGCTGCGCCCCTACCAGCTGGAAGGCCTGTCGTGGCTACAGTACCTGCGCCAGCAGGGGCTGGGCGGCGTACTGGCCGATGACATGGGGCTGGGCAAGACCCTGCAGACCCTGGCCCATCTGCTGGTCGAAAAGGAAAGCGGCCGTCTGGACCGGCCGACGCTGCTGGTGGTGCCGACCTCGCTGCTGCATAACTGGCAGAGCGAAGCCGCGCGCTTCACCCCGGGACTGCGCGTACTGACCCTGCACGGACCGGCCCGCGAGACGCTGTTCGACGCGATTCCCGCACATGACCTCGTGCTCACCACCTATCCCCTGCTGTGGCGCGACGAGCAGGCATTGCAGGCGCACTCCTACCATCTGCTGATCCTGGATGAGGCGCAGCAGGTGAAGAACCCGAAATCACGTGCGGCAGTCACGCTGCGCACGCTGCGGGCCCGCCACCGTCTATGCCTGACCGGTACGCCGCTGGAGAACCATCTGGGCGAATTGTGGACGCAGTTCGACTTCCTGCTGCCCGGGCTGCTCGGCAGCGAAAAGCAGTTCAACCAGCATTGGCGCCACCCCATCGAACGCGGCAGCGACCAGCGCCGTGCCCTGCTGCTGGCACAGCGGCTGCGCCCTTTCATCCTGCGCCGGCGCAAGGACCAGGTGGCTGCCGAGCTGCCACCAAAGACCCTCATCACCCGTGCGGTAACGATGGAGGGCGGGCAGCGTGATCTCTATGAAACCGTGCGTGCGGCGATGGAGAAGCAGGTCCGCGAGGCGATCAGCGACAGCGGACTGGCACGCAGCCACATCAGGGTACTGGATGCGCTGCTGAAGCTGCGCCAGGTCTGCTGCGATCCGCGCCTGCTGCCGGGCGAAACACCGGCACGCAATGCCGGTTCGGCCAAGCTGGAGCTGTTGCGTGAGATGCTGCCGTCGATGGTCGAGGAAGGCCGCCGCATCCTGTTGTTCTCGCAGTTCACCGGCATGCTGGCGCTGATCGCGCAGGCGCTCGACGGGCTGGGCCTGGCCTATGTGACCCTGACCGGTGATACCCAGGACCGGGTCACGCCGGTACAGCGTTTCATGCAGGGCGAAGTGCCGCTGTTCCTGATCAGCCTGAAGGCCGGTGGCGTGGGGCTGAACCTGACCGCCGCCGACACCGTCATCCACTTTGATCCCTGGTGGAATCCGGCGGCCGAGAACCAGGCGAGTGACCGTGCCCATCGCATCGGCCAGCAGCAGCCGGTCTTCGTCTACCGGCTGATTGCCGCCGGTAGCATCGAAGAACGGATCGCCGAACTGCAGGAGCGCAAGGCGATGCTGGCCGAATCGATTCTTGAAGGCGGCGGCAGCGCCGGACCACGCTTCAGCGAAGAGGACGTGCAGGCGCTGCTGGCACCGTTGCCGGGCGCACCGGCCAAACGCCCTGGCCGGGCCGGCAGGCGGCCAGCGCAGGCCTGATATCGAACATCAGTCACCTGGCGTTGCCTGATGGAAACGATTCCCATACGGGTCGGGCGCTACAATGAAAGACTGAGCTCACAAAGGATCTGATCGATGCCCCTGCCCGCCTTCAAGGCCTACGATATCCGCGGCCGTGTGCCGGAAGAACTGAACGAAGAGCTGGCCCGCCGCATTGGCGTCGCCCTGGCTGCGCAGCTCGCTCCCGGTCCGGTGGTGCTTGGCCACGACGTTCGCCTGACCAGCCCGGCGCTGCAGGATGCGCTGGCATCGGGCCTGCGTGGCGTGGGTCGCGAAGTGATCGACATCGGGCTGTGCGGCACCGAAGAGGTCTACTTCCAGACCGATCACCTCGGCGCGGCCGGCGGCGTGATGGTGACCGCCAGCCACAACCCGATGGATTACAACGGCATGAAGCTGGTCAAGGAGAATGCCCGTCCGATCAGCTCCGATACCGGCCTGTTCGCGATCTCCGATGCGGTCGCCGCCGATGCGTCCGAGGCCCAGCCGCCGCGCGCCGGGCAGACCGCCCAGCATGACAAGAGCGCCTATATCCAGCATCTGCTGAGCTACGTCGACGCCGCCAAGCTCAAGCCGCTGAAGCTGGTGGTGAATGCCGGCAACGGCGGCGCCGGTGCCATCGTCGACCTGCTGGCCCCGCACCTGCCGTTCGAGTTCATCCGCATCTGCCATGAACCCGATGGCAACTTCCCCAACGGTATTCCCAACCCGCTGCTGCCGGAGAACCGTGCCGCCACCGCTGAAGCCGTGCGCGAGCACGGCGCCGACTTCGGCATCGCCTGGGACGGCGACTTCGACCGCTGCTTCTTCTTCGACCACAGCGGGCGTTTCATCGAGGGCTACTACCTGGTCGGGCTGCTGGCCAAGGCCATCCTCGCGCGCAATCCGGGCGGCAAGGTCGTGCATGACCCGCGCCTGGTCTGGAACACCGTGGAAATGGTGGAGCAGGCAGGCGGCGTGCCGGTGCTGTGCAAGAGCGGCCACGCTTTCATCAAGGAAAAGATGCGCGCCGAGGATGCGGTGTATGGCGGCGAGATGAGCGCCCACCACTATTTCCGCGAATTCGCCTATGCCGACTCCGGCATGATCCCGTGGCTGCTGATCGCGCAGCTCGTCTCGGAAAGTGGACGTTCGCTGGCCGACTGGGTGGAGGACCGCATGGCGGCCTATCCCTGCAGTGGCGAGATCAACTTCAAGGTTGCAGATGCCAAGGCCGCCGTGGCACGCGTCATGGCGCACTTCGCGGCGCAAGCGCCGGTCCTGGACCACACCGACGGCATCAGTGCCGATTTCGGCGACTGGCGCTTCAACCTGCGCAGCTCCAATACCGAGCCGCTGCTGCGCCTGAACGTCGAGGCACGTGGTGACGCAGCGTTGATGCAGGCGCGCACCGACGAAATTTCCCGTCTTGTCCAGCAGTAATCAAGGAAGATCATGAGCAACATCCAGCCCGTCATCCTCTCCGGTGGTTCCGGAACCCGCTTGTGGCCGCTCTCGCGCGAGGCCTATCCGAAGCAGTTTCTGCCACTGGCGGGCGAGCTGACGATGCTGCAGGCCACCTGGCAGCGCGTTGCACCCATCGCCGCGCATGGCCCGCTGGTGATCGCCAACGAAGAACACCGCTTCGTCGCTGCCGAGCAGCTGCAGCAGGTGGGTGCCGAACCGGCCGCGATCATCCTTGAACCGGTGGGCCGCAATACAGCGCCCGCCATCGCGGTGGCGGCATTGGAGGCCACCCGTGACAGCGCCGATGCGCTGCTGCTGGTGCTGCCCTCGGACCACGTGATCACCGATGAGGCCGCGTTCCGCGCAGTCGTGCAGGCTGCAGCCAGCGCTGCCGAGGCCGGCAAGCTGGTGACCTTCGGCATCGTGCCGACCGGCCCGGAAACCGGCTATGGCTACATCAAGGCCGCTGATGGCCAAGGTCTGCGTGCGGTCGAGCGCTTTGTCGAAAAGCCCGACCTTGAGACCGCCACCGGTTACGTCAGCAGCGGCCAGTATTACTGGAACAGCGGCATGTTCCTGTTCAAGGCCTCGCGCTACCTGCAGGAACTGGAGCGCTTCCAGCCCGACATGCTGGCCGGCAGCCGCCAGGCCTGGCAGCAGGCCCGTCGCGATTCGGATTTCACCCGCCTCGACAAGGAGGCGTTCGCCATCGTCCCCTCCGATTCCATCGACTATGCCGTGATGGAAAAGACCGCAGACGCCGTGGTGATTCCGCTGGACGCGGGCTGGAACGATGTCGGCTCGTGGACGGCACTGCGCGATGTCTCGCAGCAGGACGGCGACGGCAACGCCCACCAGGGTGATGTGATCGCCATCGACTGCCGCAATACCTACGCCTACGCGCAACGCCTGGTGGCGTTGGTCGGCCTGGACGATGTGATCGTGGTCGAGACCGACGATGCGGTGCTGGTCGGCAAGGCCGACCGCATGCAGGAGGTCAAGACCGTGGTGGCGCAGCTGAAGGCCGACGGTCGCAGCGAAGCGACATGGCACCGCAAGGTCTACCGCCCGTGGGGCGCCTACGATTCGATCGACAATGGTGAGCGCTTCCAGGTCAAGCGCATCACGGTCAAGCCCGGCGGTACGCTGAGCCTGCAGATGCACCACCATCGTGCCGAGCACTGGATCGTGGTCAGCGGCACCGCAGAAGTGACCCGGGGCAACGAGGTGATCCTGCTCAGCGAGAACCAGAGCACCTACATTCCGCTGGGCGTGACCCATCGCCTGCGCAACCCGGGCAAGCTGCCGCTGGAGCTGATCGAAGTGCAGTCCGGCAGCTACCTTGGTGAAGACGACATCGTGCGTTTCGAGGATACGTACGGGCGCAGCTAGTGAGGTAGCGCCGGCCCATGGCCGGCGAGCGCAGCGGTTCAATGCATGCGCCGGGCATGGCCCGGCGCTACCGTCAGCGGGTCAGTTCTGCCATGACCCGCTTCAGTCCATCCTGCCACGTTGGCAGTTCGATACCGAAATCCTGCTGCAGCTTGCGGTTGTCCAGCACCGACCATGCCGGGCGCTTGGCCGGGGTCGGATACTCCGAACTGGGAATCGCCTCGACGGCCGGCACCTTCGCCAACACACCGGTCGCCAGCGCCTCGGCGAAGATCGCCTCTGCAAACCCATGCCAGCTGGTCTGGCCGCTGGCGGTCAGATGCCAGGTACCGGACAGCTGCCCCGGATGCTGCAGTGCCTGCGCAGTGACATCGGCAATCAGCGCGGCCGGTGTAGGCGTGCCGATCTGATCAGCAACCACCCGCAGCTGGTCGCGCTCGGCGCCCACCCGTAGCATCGTGCGCAGGAAATTGGCGCCATGTGAGGCATATACCCACGCCGTGCGGAAGATCAGGTGGCGGCCACCGGCCGAACGCACCGCATCTTCGCCATCACGTTTGCTGGTGCCATAAACCCCCAGCGGCGCGGTCGGTTCATCCTCGCGGTACGGGGCCGTGCCCTGGCCATCGAACACGTAGTCGGTGGAGTAATGCACGAAGGGCACGCCATGGGCCGCACACCAGCGCGCGATCACGCCCGGCGCCTCCGCATTGGCGGCGAAGGCGGCCGTCGTGTCCTGCTCGGCACGATCGACTGCGGTATAGGCCGCAGCGTTCACCACTACCGATGGCTGCAGGCGGTCCAGCAATGCCGGCAGGCTATCGGGCTGGCCGAAATCAGCCATCTCGCAGGCGCCGCCATCAGGCAGCTGACCACTGCGGGTGGTGGCAACCACTTCACCCAGCGGCGCCAGCGCACGCAGCAGCTCCTGGCCGACCTGGCCATTGCCACCGAACACCAGAACGGTCATGGCACGAAGACCGGCAAGCGATCTTCAGCGATGTCCTTCAGGAACGGCGCGTTCTCGTCCTTGGCCGACAAGGTCGGCGCGCTGACCGGCCAGTCCACGGCAATGTCGGCATCGTTCCAGCGCACGCCGGCATCAAAGTCCTTCAGGTAGACCTCGGTGCACAGGTAGCTGAACACCGCACGCTCGGACAGCACGGCGAAACCGTGGGCGAAGCCCTCCGGAATCCAGAACTGCTTCTTGTTTTCCGCACTCAGCACCACCGCTTCCCACTGGCCGAAGGTCGGCGAGCCGCGGCGGATGTCCACGGCCACGTCGTAGACCTCGCCTTCCAGCACGCTGACCAGCTTGCCCTGCGGGCGCGGCCACTGGTAATGCAGGCCACGCAGCACGCCCTGCGCCGAGGTGGACACGTTGCTCTGCACGAAGCGATCCGGCAGGCCCAGCGCGGCGAAACGCTCGGCATTCCACGTTTCAAAGAAGTAACCGCGGGCATCGCCGAACACGGCCGGCTCGATCACCACACAGCCGGGCAATTTGGTTTCAATTACTTTCACGGAACAACTCCACGCAAAGCGAGTTTATGCAGGTACTGGCCGTAGCCGTTCTTGATCAGCGGCGCAGCCAACGCTTCCAGCTGCTCTGCATTGATCCAGCCCTGGCCGAACGCGATTTCTTCCGGGCAGCAGACCTGCAGGCCCTGGCGGGTCTGGATGGTCTCGATGAAGTTGGACGCTTCCAGCAGCGACTGATGGGTGCCGGTATCGAGCCAGGCATAGCCACGGCCGAGTGCCTCCAGGTGAAGATTGCCTTCTTCCAGGTAGCGCTTGTTGAGATCGGTGATCTCCAGCTCACCACGCGGCGACGGCTTCAGTTCGGCCGCATGATCGCTGGCCTTGCCGTCATAGAAGTACAGGCCGGTCACCGCATAGTTGGAGCGCGGATTCTCCGGCTTCTCCACCAGATCAATGACCCTACCGCTTGTGTCGAACTCGGCCACGCCGTAACGCTCCGGATCGTTCACCCAGTAGCCGAATACGGTCGCACCGTCCACGCGCTCATCGGCACGCTTGAGCACTTCGCGCAGGCCGTGGCCGTGGAAGATGTTGTCGCCCAGCACCAGGCAGCTCGGCTTGCCGGCGACGAAGTCGCGACCGATCAGGTAGGCCTGGGCCAGGCCATCCGGACTCGGCTGCACCGCGTACTGGATGTCCATGCCCCACTGCGAACCATCACCCAGCAGCTGCTGGAACAGCGCCTGCTCGTGCGGGGTATTGATGATGAGCACTTCACGGATGCCCGCCAGCATCAGCACGCTGAGCGGGTAGTAGATCATCGGCTTGTCGTACACCGGCAGCAGCTGTTTGCTGACGCCTTTGGTGATCGGATACAGCCGGGTGCCGGAGCCACCGGCGAGGATGATGCCCTTGCGCTGCGTCATGTTGTCTCCCGGGTTCAGGCCGTGGTGCCGATGCGCTGCAGTCGGTAGCTGCCGTCGAGCACGCCGTTGACCCATTCCTGGTTGTCCAGGTACCAGTCGACGGTGAAGGTGATGCCCTGCTCGAACGTATAGGCCGGCTCCCAGCCCAGGTCGTTCTTCAGCTTGGAAGCATCGATCGCATAACGGCGGTCATGACCGGGGCGATCGGTGACGTAGGTGATCTGGCTGCTGCGCGGCTGGCCATCCTCGCGCGGGCGGCGCTGGTCCAGCAGGGAACAGATCGCCTGCACCACCTCGATGTTCTGCTTTTCCGAGTTGCCACCAACGTTGTAGGTCTCGCCAACCTGGCCCTTGGCCAGCACGGTACGGATCGCTTCGCAGTGATCGGACACGAACAGCCAGTCGCGCACCTGCTTGCCATCGCCGTACACCGGCAGCGGCTCGCCGGCCAGCGCCTTGGCGATCACCAGCGGGATCAGCTTCTCGGGGAAGTGGTACGGGCCGTAATTGTTCGAACAGTTGGTGGTCAGCACCGGCAGCCCATAGGTGTGGTGGAACGCACGCACCAGGTGGTCCGAAGCTGCCTTGGACGCCGAGTACGGCGAATTGGGCGCGTACTGGGTCGTTTCGCTGAATTTGCCGGTCTCACCCAGCGTGCCGTACACCTCGTCGGTGGACACATGCAGGAAACGGAACGCCGCGCCCTGCTCGGCCGGCAGCGTCTTCCAGTAATCCCGCACCGCTTCCAACAGGCCCAGGGTGCCCACCACGTTGGTCTGGATGAACGCGCCCGGGCCGTCGATGGAACGGTCGACATGACTTTCGGCAGCGAAGTTCACCACGGCATCCGGCCGGTGTTCGGCCAACAGGCGGGTGACCAGGGCGCTGTCGCCGATGTCACCCTGCACGAACACATGGTTCGGATTGCCGTCCAGGCTGGACAGGGTCTTCAGGTTGCCGGCGTAGGTCAGCACATCGAGGTTGATGACCCTTACGCCGCGGGCAACTGCCTCGAGAACGAAGTTACCGCCAATGAATCCGGCGCCGCCGGTGACAAGCCATGTGGGCACTACCTGTTCTCCTGATCAGTTTTCATACCGACCGCATCGGGGCGGCCGGATTCCAAAGCTGAAGGATACAACGACTGCGCGCCGAGACCTTGAACAGCCTCGCCCGACGTGGGGAGCGCCGACCGGGGTTCAGCCAACCTGAAGCAGCCAGACCCTGATATCTGCGGGCATCATGGACAGGATCGGGCTGGCCAGGGTCAGCACCGACGTGACCGCCATCGCCTTGGCGAACGAGACGCTGCGGTCGGTGCGGATGCGGGCGTAGAGCCCCCGGGTGCTCATTGACGGCAAGGTGCGGACGTCAGACACCCGCAGCCCATGATGCGCGGCGATGGCGGCCACGCTGGCATCGTCCAGATAATGGACATGTGGCGATGGGAAGTCCTTCTGCCACATGCGGTCGAACGAAGCCGGCATCCCGAGACTGGCCATCGCCCTGGATATGCGGTACAGCACCCCCGTCCGGGCCGGGGCATTGACAACAATCCAGCCTCCGGGAGTCAGGTGGCGGATGCAGGCCTCAAGGGCGGAATCGATGTCCGGAATGTGTTCCAGGACATCGTTGAAGATGATCACGTCGAATCGTTCTTCGTCCGCTAGCACGCCAGGGAAGAAACCCCTGCGCACATCCAGGCCTTTGGCTGCGGCGATCGCCGCGATGCGTGCATCCGGTTCAATTCCAACCACTTCGAAGTGGGGCATGGTTGCTTCAAGAAACCAGCCGTGCGCGCATCCGACGTCCAGCAGGCGTGGGCGTCTGCCATCGGTACGCGTGATCCGCGCCCCCAGATCCGTGGTCAATGTCTGGAAATTGCGTTGCCGCAGATGCTCCAGCCCTTCCTCGCGCATGGCCTCATCGACAACTTCAACGCTTCCATCGATATCGATGTCAACGCTGAGCGTGCTTCCTTCGTAGGTGCAGTCGTCGCATACACGGTGCCAGGGCCGGAGGCCCACCTTCAGCGTGGAATGACAGCCAGGGCAAAGCTCGTCAGGTCCAGTCACCATTTTCTCCTCGGGTTCTTCCCACGGGGTCACGCTAAGGGTGGACAGAGCGTACCGGCGAACCCGATGGTGTCAAATGCCGAGCAGGAAACTAGCTGCCTCGGCCACTCCAGGAAGAGATCACCACACCAATCAGTATCACCACCGAGCCCACCCAAGTCTGCGGCCGGATCGGCTCGTGCAGAAGCCACCAGGAGAATGCGGGCACCAGCAGGAACGTCAGGCCATAGAATGGAAATGCGGCTGAAAGCGGCACACGTGCCAGAACCGCCAGCCATAACAGCGTGGCTGCGCCATACACGAACAAGGCCAGGATCAGGGTGCCGGAGAAGAAGCTGGCCGGACGGCTGAACGACAACTGCGAAGATGCCAGCTTGAAGAGGACCTGTCCGCTGGCCAGCATGGCCAGGGTGGTCAGGATCATCGCGATCACGGCAGGGGTCAGTACAGCGGCAGAACGGGTCATCGAAGATTCCTGGCGGGGCGCTACAGCGGGGCGGCGTGATTGAGCTGCATTGCAACATTAAACCTGCGCATGCCGGTGTAGTCCTCCGCCTCAGCGAGTTGTTCATGGTCATACAGCATATACAGGCGCCAGATGTTCCGGAAATGCGGAACGGCTCTGTACGACGAGACACACCATACGCATTCGCATGGTCACCCCAAGCCAGCTAGAATCAGGGTCCCACCCCCGAACCGGTTGCTGTTGCAGGACCGGACGTTCTCCCTGTTACTGAAGGACCCCGTACCAGATGAAAATCCTCGTCGCGTACAAGCGCGTGGTGGACTACAACGTCCGCATTCAGGTCAAGCCGGACGGTTCCGGCGTGGTCACCGACGGCGTCAAGCTGTCCCCCAACCCCTTCGATGAAATCGCTCTGGAAGAAGCCCTGCGCCTGCGCGACAAGGGCATCGCCAGCGAAGTCGTGGTTGCCACCATCGCCCCGGCCGACGCCCAGGCGCACCTGCGCAACGGCCTGGCCATGGGCGCAAACCGTGCCATCCACGTCGTCACCGACCAGGCCATCCAGCCGCTGACCGCGTCGCGCACCCTGCTCAAGCTGATCGAAAAGGAACAGCCGGACCTGGTGATCCTTGGCAAGCAGGCCATTGATGACGACGCCAACCAGACCGGCCAGATGCTGGCCACGCTCTGGGGCCGCCCACAGGCGACCTTCGCCAGCAAGCTCGAAATTGCCGATGGCAAGGCCACGGTGACCCGTGAAGTCGACGCCGGCCTGGAAACGCTGGAAGTGGATCTGCCGGCCGTGGTCACCACCGATCTGCGCCTGAACGAACCGCGCTTCATCAAGCTGCCAGACATCATGAAGGCCAAGGCCAAGCCGCTGGAGACCCTGCAGCTGGCCGACCTCGGCGTTGAAGCCGCCGACACCTTCAAGACCACCCAGTACGCCGCGCCGTCCAAGCGCAGCAAGGGTGTGATGGTCAAGGACGCGGCCGAACTGGTTGCCGCACTCAAGCAGAAGGGGTTGCTGTAATGAGCAGGATTCTCGTCATCGCCGAGCACCACGACGGCAAGCTCAACGCCGCCACCGCCAAGACCGTCAGCGCCGCCACTGCCATCGCCGGTGCCAGCATCGACGTGCTGGTGCTGGCCGCCGACCCGGCCGCCGTTGCCGCTGAAGCGGCGAAGATTGCCGGCGTCGCCAAGGTCCTGACCGTGGCCAACGCCGCCAATGCCCAGGCCCTGGCCCAGGTGCTGGCCCCGCAGATCGCGCAGCTGGCCAAGGGCTACAGCCACGTGTTCGGCCCGTCGACCACCTTCGGCAAGGACCTGATGCCGTGCGTGGCCGCCCTGCTCGGCGTCAACCAGGTCTCCGACCTGATGAGCGTCGAAGGCAGCCACACCTTCAAGCGCCCGATCTACGCCGGCAACGCGATCATCACCGTCGAAGCCCCGGCCGACCAGATCGTGGTCGCGACCGTGCGTGCCGCCTCGTGGCCGGAAGCCGCCCAGGGCGGCAGCGCCGCCATCGAAGCGGCCAGCGTCGATGCTGCCCTGCCGACCCACACCCGCTTCGTCGGCCTGGCCGCTGGTGCCAGCGACCGCCCTGACCTGCAGAGCGCCAAGCGCGTGGTCTCCGGCGGCCGTGGTGTCGGTTCGGAAGAGAACTTCAAGGTCATCTTCCAGCTGGCCGACAAGCTCGGTGCCGCGGTGGGTGCCTCGCGCGCCGCGGTCGACGCCGGCTACGTACCCAGCGACCTGCAGGTCGGCCAGACCGGCAAGATCATCTCGCCGGAGCTGTACGTGGCGGTGGGCATCAGCGGTGCGATCCAGCATCTGACCGGCATCAAGGATGCCGGCACCATTGTTGCGATCAACAAGGACGCGGATTCGCCGATCTTCGAGATTGCCGATATCGGTCTGGTAGGGGATCTGTTCGCAATCCTGCCGGAGCTGGAAGCGGCGCTGGGTTGAAGCCGATGCCGTACTGCTGAATCATGTCGGGGCCAGCACATCCACCGCTGGCCCCGATGTGTTTTCCCAAGCATGGTTGGCGCGACGCGTGTCCATCCAGCCCTGCAAACCACCTGGATCATTGAATGACCGTTCTGATTGCGATTGTGATTCCTTGCTACAAGGTCAAGGAGCACATTCTTGATGTCATCGCCGGCATCGGTGAAGACGTTGCCCGCATCTATGCCGTCGATGACTGCTGCCCCGTGGGCAGTGGTGATTTCATCGAAACTCATGCGACGGATCCGCGCGTGAAGGTATTGCGCCATGCGGAGAACCAGGGCGTGGGTGGCGCAGTCATGACCGGGTATCGCGCGGCAATCGAGGACGGCATGGATATCATCGTCAAGGTGGACGGTGATGGGCAGATGGATCCCGCGCTGATTCCAGATTTCGTAGCACCGATTGTGGCCGGCGAAGCAGACTACACCAAGGGAAACCGATTCTTCGATCTGGAACAGATCCAGCAGATGCCTGCGCTGCGCCTGTTCGGCAATGGCGGCCTGTCGTTCCTGACCAAGCTCTCATCCGGCTACTGGGACCTGTTCGATCCCACCAATGGCTATACGGCCATCCATCGCGATGTTGCTCGACACCTGCCGCTGACCAAGATCAGCCGCCGGTACTTCTTCGAGACGGATATGCTGTTCCGGCTCAACACGCTGCGGGCAGTCGTGGTCGATGTGCCGATGCACGCTCGCTACGGTGACGAAGTGAGCAACCTGAAGATCTCCAAGGTAATGACCGAATTTCTTGGCAAGAACCTGGCGAACTTCGGCAAGCGCGTGTTCTACAACTACTATCTGCGCAACTTGACGCTGGCTTCGCTGGAGCTTCCGCTCGGGCTTGCATTCACGCTGTTCGGCCTTGCCTACGGCATCAAGCACTGGTTGTTCAGCATCGACAGCGGCCAGGTCGCCAGCAGCGGCACCGTCATGCTCGCCGCCATGCCGGTCCTGGTCGGCGTGCAGCTGTTGCTTGCATTCTTCGGCCAGGACATCGCCAGCACCCCGCGCCGCGCGATCCATCGCCGCCTGGCCCGTTCGGCGCTGCGGGGCCCGAGCGCGTGACGGATACCCGGACCGCATTGCCGCCGCAGCAACCTGTACTGTGGCCATTCTTCCTTGCGTTCGCGATGCTGCTGTCGATCGTTCTCTCCGCGTTGACCCCATCGTTCCAGACCCCGGATGAGCTGGACCATGTCAAGCGTGCCTATCTGTTGAGCAAGGGCCAGCTCCTGCTGCATGCACGCGATGGCAACCCCTCCGGCGGCGAGGTCGATACCGGCCTGCTGTCCTACATGCAGCAGTTCACGCAACTCGTGGGCAAGCGCGCACAGAAGCTGACCGCCGAGGAGCTTGCCCGGTCCGAGTCGATCGCCTGGTCCGGTGAAACGGTGTACCAGGCGCCTTCTGGCACCGCCTATTACTTTCCCGCCGTCTATCTGCCCCAGGCCACTGGACTGGCCGTCGGCCGGGTGCTGGGATGGACCGTGGCGGATTCCTACCGGCTGGCCCGCTACCTCTCGCTGGCCGCAGCCATCGCCCTGCTGGCCCTGGCATTCCGGATCTTTGCTCCACCTGCGGGGGCACTGGCCCTGCTAGTGCTGCCAATGACGCTGTTCCAGTTTGGCGGCGCCGTGCTGGACCCGGTTGCCACCGGACTGACCTTCGTGGCCGTCGCTGCTTTCATGCGTCTTGCCGTCGACGGACGCCAGGCCAACGCTCGCATTTTCATTGCATTGGTCGCGGCCACATTGCTTGTCTGCGCAAGCCGCGCGCACATGTTACCGATGCTCGCATTGCCCTTTGCTGCCGCATGGTTCGCGCGCTGCGGCCGTCGCTTCTGGATCGCCCTGGCCCTGGCAGTGTTCGTACTGGGCTGGACGGCGGTGACCATCAAGACAACGGTATACGCCCCCGGACCGCGCGACGCGGATCACGCAGCGCGCCTGATGCACTATCTCACCCACCCTTCCGAGCTTTGGCACATGCTCTGGGTGACCTGGTCGCACCCGGTCCGCATGAGCGAGTACTGGGAGTCCTTCCTGGGCGTACTGGGCTGGCTCGACATCGGTTTCCCTGCCTCGTTCTATCTCTGGGCGGGCACAGCCTTCCTGGCGACAGTGGCCGCGTCCGTTGCCACCGGTGCCTGGCGCAGCCTGGCCTTGGCTCGTACTCTGCTGGTGGTCGTCTGCTTCTCGGCAATCCTGCTGACCTTCCTTGCGCTGCTGGTGCAATGGACCGAGCCTGGTTCGCGCCTGATCGAAGGCGTGCAGGGACGCTACTTCCTGATTCCTGCCGTCTGCCTGTCCTACGCGCTTCTGGCCCAGCCGCAACCGCGTCCGCGTGCGCTGCACCTGGTGTCACACCTGCTGCTGGCCGGTCTGGTGCTCATCTCCGGCTATGGCACCGCGAAACTGCTGGCCGACCGCTACTACATGCAGCCGGTACGCCCTGTGGCCTTGCCAGCGTACTCGCTGGAGGCGGGGCAGGCGATCGCCACGGATGCGCCCACCCAACTACAGCTTCCACAACCAGTGACGGGACCTGAAACAGCCATCGATTCGGTCTCCATCCTGCTGGACATCAGGAAAGCCATCACCGATCCGCGGGCCAAGGCGAGCCTGCGCCTGTGGGACTCGGACGGCAGCGAACATCGTTTCGAACTGCCTTTGACCGGAAACGGGGACGACGATTACCACAGCGTGCCGGTTGACGCGCGTGCCTATGTCAGGGGCGATGTCCGGATCGATGGCACAGCTGAGGTTGGATTATGGGAAGCCGTTGACGACACCGGCCAGCGCACCAGCTGCCTGGCGGTGCATGCCACCGACGGCACCCGACGCGTTACGCCGGGCTGCCCCCTACCCTAGGCCCGAAAAACAAGGCCGAGCCCTTGCCCGGACGCTGGTGTCCATGCAGGCAACAACATGGTCCTCGCACGCTCTGCCTGCGGGACCATCCTGTTGTGCGTGCAGGCCGGTGACTCAACCGCGCAGACGGCGAATGACGGATGCCGGCACCATCTTGCGTACCAGTGATGCCAGTCCCGGCCGACGACGAACAAAACGCTCCAGCGACGACGAGGAAGGATCCAGTGCGACCTCGTCCGGAGCCGAGTCGAAATGCGCGATGATGGCCTCGTACTGTTCGTACGGGCGCGGGATCATGCGCTTGAGCGCGGGCTGGCTGCGATAGTAGCGGCGCCAATCGGCCGGAATCTTGCGACCGTTGGCAAACACGCCGTACTTGTCAGGCAGGCCCGCCGGATTCTTCAGTCGCTCCAGTTCCGAGGTGTACCACTGGGTCATCGCCTGCAGGGTGGTGTTGCCTGCGTCGTGCTTGCCCAGCATCTTCTCATGCGTACCAATGTCGAAGCCCGAGAAGTGATAGAAGCGCAGCGGATAGCTGCCGTTGACCACGATCGTGCCGTCGGCGCGGGTGCTGACTTCGCGGTAGTAAAGATTCCAGGTCGCGACGTTGTAGGACGGCACACGAAGAATTCCCAGCGTCTGGAAGAAGCAGGGAGCCAGGTCCACCCACTTCTGATCAGTGAAAAGCCCACGCTGGTTATCGTCGAAGCAGTAGTCGCGGCAGCGATCCAGCCACCACTGCAGGAACGCCGGGCCCTCTCCCTCACGGGTCAGCGCGAGAAAGCCCAGATTGAACACGCCATGGCGCAGGCAACCGAGCATTTCTCCATCCTGAAGGTCATCGGTATCCGTCGCGGGCACTGATACATGCGGAGTCAGCACGATCGGATGGCTGACCATCTCCCGCTCCAGCTCCTCCAGCCGTGCATACAACACCGTATCAGGATCCTGATAGACGACATTGGCAAAACCATGCTTCTGGAACAGGTGTGCAAATGCAAAGGGCTTCACTGCCGTGCACAATTCCACCACCGTATGATCGAACAACCATGACTGGAGTTCGCCGACACCTTCGACGACATCATCCGGGGTCAGGACGATATCGAAATCGGAATAGTCCAGGGCCGGGTCCTGATGATCGCTCAGCATGAGCGCCATCTTGGCTTCA
The DNA here is from genome assembly GCF_004920835.1 of Stenotrophomonas maltophilia. GTDB lineage: Bacteria > Pseudomonadota > Gammaproteobacteria > Xanthomonadales > Xanthomonadaceae > Stenotrophomonas > Stenotrophomonas maltophilia_AQ. The sequence continues at coordinate 16,666 of NZ_QFHO01000013.1, read as the reverse complement.
GGATGATGGCGGCGGACCGAAGCGGCGAGGATGCGCGCCTTCGGCAGGTAACCGTTGTTGATGGAGGTAAAGATGCATTCGATCATGGGATTCACTTCTTCATGTTGTCGCGCAAGCGGCGCACCAGCGGCAACAGCCCGGTGGCACCCAGGGTGGATCGGACAGCGTTGCGCCATGCCGTTGAGCCCGCCGGCGCAACCTCACCGCGAAGCTCGCTGATTGTACGCTTGAGGGCCGCGATCTCGTGCTGCAGCTCGGTGTTCTGTTTCTTCAGCAATACCGGATCGGTGATGCTCCATTGACTGGAAATGCCGGCAACCGCCTGCTGGTAGAACATGTCCTCGTCCGAGATCAGCGAGGTGTCCTGATACCAGGGCAAGTGCAGCGCTGAATATGGCGGAGCGGTGCGGATCGAACGCCACCAACGCTCCTCGTCGCAGTGGACGCCAGGGCGGTAGAGAGCGAACGTGGTATCAAGAGCCGCCTCATAGTTGCCGTCCTCCAGCAGGTTCTGCCAGAACGGCGATTCCCAGGCGATCACCTGCTGCTTGAACGCATAGTGGTCAGGCAGGTCATCGATCCTCAGTGACAGCCCGGCCTTGTTGTGCCGCGGATAGCGCTCCAGCAGCTCAGCCAGGTGCTCGGTGATGTCGGACGGGCAATCATGGGCCGGCATGACATCGCTGTCGTTCAGGATGAAACGCTCGCGCTGGATGACGTCGTCGAAACGACCACTGCGCCAAAGCGCAAGATGGCCATAGTTCTTGTCGAGCCGGACCACGCGATGCGGACTGTGGTTGAGATAGTCCAGCAGTGGTTCGTAGGTCGACGCATTGTCGACCACGATGAGATTCTGGAAATCCAGCGCTTCCAGCCGCTCGATCACGCTCCTGATGTAGCCGACCCGGTTGTAGGAAATGATGAAGACCGGAACGGTACGATTGGACAGTACGCTCATCCTTCCACTCCAAAGATGTCGAAGCCGCGCCCAATCACAAGGGCGCCAAGCATCCTTTCCATTACATGCTCCAGCCCGCCCTCAACCTCCCTGCTGTCCAGACTGAACTCATCGAGCGACAAGCCAAGCTCGAGCAGCGGCCTGAGCAATGAGGATCGAATCCAGAACATCGTGCCGGCCACGAACGGAGCTCCCTGCGGCACACCAAAGCGCTCGTACGCCGCTTGGCTGAGCGCTGCATTGGCATCGGGAACACTGGTGATGAACGGTCGTGCTCCCACCATGCCGATCGCCGGATCATCCTGGAACAGTTTCAGCACGTTGTTGATCTGCCAGGTGCTGCCGGTCAATGGCTGCACAAGCGCGCGGCGCCAATGATCGCCATCGCGTATTTCCTGCCCGAACAAGGCCGAAATTGCCTGGAAGTAGCTTTCCGGATTGTGGCTCTTCTTGGAGTGCAGCTTCAGCACCAGATCTGAATCGAGGAGACCTCCATCACGGATCGCCGCCAGCAATCCGCCCACGTCCTTGCCGCGATTGGGGACGACCAGAATCTGCACATCCACACCGCGCGCAACCAGTTCATCCAGTGGACCGTCGAAGTCCTCGCGACTCCAGGGTCCGGTAATGACCACTTTGCGCAGGTTCGGTATGCGCAGCGCATCGGCGATCAGTTCGGGGGCAAGATCACGGTAGAAAATGTGCAGATGGACCGCCACCTCTGCTACCAAGGGCACGATCGGCAGAGGATCACGCGCGACATGCCGGACCGTACCAGCCGTGACTCCATTGCGCAGGAAGCCGATGGATTCGTTGATGCGGCGCGCGCTCCTGATGGCGCGCGACACGCGCTGACGCAAACTCAACGGCATTCCGTAGGCTGGGGAGCCTGGCAGATTTCGCCCTTCAAGGTGTTCCAGCATCCGCACCTCGCGGCAACGCTGCAGGTCCCGCTCGTACCTCACCCGCAGAGAATCGCCGTATACATCCATGCGCTGGGCGTGTGCACGCTTGCGATACTCCTCGTGCACCTGCTCCAGCGACGCCTGCTGCTCCTGCTGCACTATCAGCGCCTCACGCAGCTCTGCTTCGACCACCTGCGCTTGCCGGCGCTCGGCTTCGCTGGCCTGCTCCCGCTGGCGCCGCTCCGCCTCGATCAACTGCTGGCGTTGTTTCAGAAGCTCTACATGAGCATCGCGATCTGCTTCAACTGCATGGAATGACTCGCGGTACTTGTTGACCTGGCCCTGCAGGTAGCGACGCAACAGGCGGTCATGCCGGTGGTGACTGAGCAGCAGGCTCTGGGGTGCATGCATCCGACGACGGTAGATCTGCCGCGTGATCAGCTGAGCCTCGGCCGCAGCGCCGGGCATGCCACTGAGAATCGCGTTGTCACCGTGCAACCGATAGCGCATCAGACGCTGGTCGACGAACTCCACCTTCACGCCCTCGGTATCCAGGCAGCGCAGCACGTAGTCCCAGTCCAGGTTGTAGCGGAAGCGCCGAAACCAGCCAACACTGGCCAACAACTCCTTGCGGAACAGGAAGTTCGACGTGGAAACAGTGAAGTTTCCATACAGCAGCCCGTTCACCACACCTTCGCTGCGCACGCGCTCGCGCAAACGCTGCACGCTGAAGTTCCACCAATGAGACGGGTCATCGATGAACTCGCCATCGGCATCAATCAGGCGGATATCGCTGAACAGGAACTGCGCATCTTCGCGCTCGGCGTGCTTGAGCATCTGCTCCAGCCGCTCAGGCTCCCAGATATCGTCCGAGTTGAGGACCGCCAGCCATGCGCCCCGCGCTTTTGACAAGCCACGGTTGATCGCCGCGTGCGACCCCGCGTTGTCCTGGCGCACCACTCTTATCCGGTCATCCTCTGCCGCCATGGCAGTTGCAACCAACACAGAATCATCCCTGGAACCATCATCGATGATGATCAGTTCCAGAGAAGACATCGTCTGTGCCAGCACAGACTCGATGGCCTCACCGATGAAGCGCGCGTGGTTGTAGGACGGGATCACCACGCTCACGCGTGGCAGTGCAGCGTGGTCTGCGAGGGTCACTTCAGCCACTCGCCACCTCGTCGGCCCAGCGCTGCAGCGCTTCTGCATCCTCGACCCGCCACGGGCGCTGCGGCACTTCACTGCGACGCGCCTCCAGCACGAACTGGAACACGTTGGCGGTGGGATGTCGGTTGAGCATGTGCTTGATCGGTTCCGGCAGAGGCTGCCAGTACTCAAGGAACTGCTCGTGGTTTCCGCCGGCATTGACTGCTTCGCGCCTGGCAACCTCCAGGCCCTGTGCGTTGAGCATGCGCTCCAGCGAATCCCAGGTGAAGAAGCGCAGGTGGGTTTCGTCGAGCAGCCCTGTCGGCGTGTAGTCGAAGCGCCCGCAGAACAATGCAGCGATGATGCCGGCATGACCCACGTTGGGCACGGACGCCACCAGACGGCCGTCCGGAGCCAGCAGGGTCAGTAGCTGGCCGAGTGTGTATGCAGGATCACGCAGGTGTTCCAGCACGTCCGCGCAGACGATCACATCGTAGGTGCCGCGAACCGCGGCCAACCAGTCGTCACCTTCCAGAGTTCCAACATGCAACGCATTCAGGTAGGGACGAGCCTGATCGGCACTGATCGGATCGATCTCCACGCCGGTCACTGTGCACCCTTGTGCCTGGCTGAGTTGACGCGATATGACACCGTAGCCGCAGCCAAGTTCAAGCACCCGCTGCCCCTGTCCCACCATCCGCGAGATGCGGGCAGCGGTACTCGGCCCTTCCGGATCGAAACTGTAGTCGTATGGCGAAACGCGATCTTCAATCTTCATTGGCATCCACCTCGATTGCGACCTCCAGCATGGGAATGCCCACCAACCCCGTGGAGACGCTGGTCGACACTGAGCGGACGATCAGTACGTCATGCCCCCACTTGAGCTGCCGATGGTCCAGCTGGGTGCCCTCGGCGATAGCGACGTCAAAACTGTAGTCACCCACCGGCAGGATCGGCATCGGGAAGCTGAACACCGCACGGAAGCGCTCGCCGCTACTGACCATGGGGGGGGCATCCAGGTAAGTCAGGTACGTGTTGTCGCCAAACAGTGTTTGCCCGTGCTTGTCCTTCAGGAAGAAGCCGACAATGGGTTGCTGCAGATCAACCAGTGCGCGCGCCTGCACGACCAGCGATACCGCCTCGCCGCCGACTACCCACGACAGCGGGTTATGTTCGCGGTCCTCCAGCACCACCTGGGTGATTTCCACCCCGCCCTGACCAAAGGATGCACTCTCCGGCGTGAACTGCATCACCTGGATGTCATTGCGCAGCGTGCTGCCATTGATCATCGATTGGCGCTGATCCTTCCAGTCCTCGGCCGACAGGATGTCCTGCACGGCATGGTCTCGTTCCGGTGCGCTGCTCTGCGACTGGTTGAACAAAGAGGCCAGGTACTTCTCTGTCACGCTCTTGGCATCGCCAATCGCTTGCACCCGGCCATGCTCGATCCACATGGCCTGGTCGCACAGGCTTCGCACCGCGCCACTGTCATGGCTGACGAACACCAGCGTGCCGTTCTCCTTGAACTTGCGCAGCCAGCGCATGCACTTCTGCGTGAACTGCGCATCCCCCACGGCAAGCGCCTCGTCGATGACCAGGATGTCAGCGTCGACGTGGGTGATCACCGAGAAGGCCAGGCGCACGAACATGCCACTGGAGTACGTTTTGACCGGGCGATCGATGAATTCACCGATCTCTGCGAATTCGATGATCGACGGCAGGCGTTCGTTGATTTCCGCAGTGGTCAGGCCATAGATGCCGCCACTGAGAATCGCGTTCTGACGCCCGGTGAATTCGGGATTGAAGCCTGCCCCCAGTTCCAGCAGCGCTGCCACTTTGCCGACACGTTCGACGCTGCCGCTGGTAGGCGACAACGTGCCGCACACGATCTGCAGCAAGGTCGACTTTCCAGAGCCATTCTTTCCGATGACGCCGAACGTCGTGCCCTTCCGCACGCTGAAGTCGATATCACGCAGCGCCCAGAAATCGCGGTAGAACTTTCGCCGTCCACCCAATAGACCCTGCCAGAGGCGGTGCGCGGGCTTCTCATAGATGTGGTAGCACTTGGACAGATTGTGGACCCGGATCGAGACGTCAGATGACATCGGCGAAGCCTCCACGCATCTTCTGGAAGAACATGTAGCCCAAGGCTGCCACCGGCAGGGCGATCAGCAGATAGACCCCCAGCGCAGCCCAATCCGGGGATTGGCCAAGCATCAATGCCGCACGTGATTCCTGCATCGGCAATGTCAACGGATTGAACATCACCCAGGTCTGCGCGGCCTTTGGCAACGCGGTGATCTGGTAGAACAACGGCGACAGGAACATGAAGGCACTGATCAGCAACGTCACCATCTGGTTGATATCGCGGATGTAGGTTCCGAGTGCCGCCAGCAACCAGGTCACTCCCAAGATCAACACCATCAGCGGCAGAAGAATTACCGGGATCCACAGCCCCTGCCAATGCATGGGCGAATCCAGGTACCAGGACACGGCAATGAGCACCAGCATCGCCACGAACGCGTTGAACACAGCCGTGATCAGGGTGACGACGGGCAGCACATCAAGGGGGAAAACAACTTTCTTCACGTAGTTCGCATTGGCCAGGATCAGCGTTGGCGCACGCGTGACGCATTCGGCGAATAGATTGAACACGATCAAGCCGATGAAGAGCGCGACGGTGAAGTTGCCCGACGGATGATCACCCTGCCCCCATCGGTTCTTGAACAGCGTACCGAACACGAACGAGTAAAGCGTCAGCAACAGCAGGTTCTGGATCACATACCAGGAGAGGCCACCGTAGGATCCTTTGAACCGTGCAGCGATCTCACGCTGGGACAATGCCCAGAGCAGCTCAGCCTTGCGTTGTACGCCACTGATCATCACGCCAGCGCCTTTTCCAGATCCACCTGCAGATCCCCCAGATCCTCAACACCCACGCTCAGCCTTACCAGCGCATCACTGATGCCCAGCTGCTCGCGCCGCGCCACCGGGATCGATGCATGCGTCATCACCGCTGGATGGTTGACCAGGCTTTCCACGCCGCCCAGCGACTCGGCCAGGGTGAACAGTTCGGTCTTCTCGCAGAAGCGCTTGGCCGCGTCGAAGCCGCCCTTGAGCACGATCGAGACGATGCCGCCGTAGCCAGCCATCTGCTTGCCCGCCAGCTCATGTTGCGGGTGCGAGGCCAGGCCCGGGTAGATCACCTTCTCCACCGCCGGATGCTTTTCCAGCCACTGGGCCAGGGCGAGCGCGTTGGCGCAATGTGCCTTCATGCGCAGCGGCAGGGTCTTCAGACCACGCAAGGCCAGGAAGCTGTCGAACGGGCCCTGCACGCCACCCACCGAGTTCTGCAGGAAGGCCATCTGCTCGGCCAGTTCGGCGTTGTCGCCAACCACAACCATGCCACCGACCATGTCCGAGTGCCCGTTGAGGTACTTGGTGGCCGAATGCAGGACCAGGTCCGCGCCCAGTTCCAGCGGACGCTGCAGCATCGGCGAGGCGAAGGTGTTGTCGACGACTACGATCAGGCCATGACGCTTGGCGATGGCGGCGACCGCAGCGATGTCGACGATCTTCAGCATCGGGTTGGTCGGGGTCTCGATCCAGACCATCTTCGTCTTCGACGTGATGGCGGCCTCGAACGCGGCCAGATCGGTCAGGTCGACGAAGCTGAAGTCCAGCGCAGCGGTACGGCGACGCACACGCTCGAACAGGCGGAAGCTGCCACCGTAGATGTCATCCATCGCCACCACGTGGCTGCCGGCGTCCAGCAGCTCGATCACGGTCGAGCTGGCGGCCATGCCCGAAGCGAAGGCGAAGCCACGGGTACCGCCTTCCAGCGAGGCCACGCAACGCTCGTAGGCGAAGCGCGTCGGGTTGTGGGTACGCGAATACTCGAAGCCCTGGTGCTCGCCCGGGCTGGACTGGGCATAGGTCGAGGTCGCGTAGATCGGCGGCATCACCGCACCGGTGCTGGGGTCCGGCGACTGGCCACCGTGGATGGCCAGGGTAGCCAGGGCCAGGGCGCGATCCTGGGAAGTAGCGTTGGACATGTTCTTTCCTGAGGGGCGCCGACGCACGGCGCCATCGAAGGTGCGGAAGTCTATCAGCGCGGCCTTAACGACCTTTGACGCGGATAAACCAGGATTCAGCGGCGAACATCTGCGATCAGCGGCTTATTGAACACGCCGACGCAGGTAGTTCAGCAGGTCGATACGGGTGATCAGGCCCAGGAAGGCGTCACCGTCCATCACGATCGCCACCTGGCCGCGGTCGAACACCGGCAGCAGCGCTTCGATCGGCGACTTCACGTCCAGCCGGTCCAGCTTGCTGACCATCGCGGTCGCCACCGGGTCGCGGAAACGGGCTTCATCGCCATAGACATGCAGCAGCACGTCGCTTTCATCGACGATACCGACCAGCTGGTCGCCGTCCAGCACCGGCAGCTGCGACACGTCATACAGTTTCATGCGCTGATAGGCGGTGGTCAGCAGGTCGTTCGGGCCGATCACCACGGTGTCGCGCTGGCCATACGGGCGCAGGATCAGGTCGCGCAGGTCGCCGTGCTGGGGGCGCTGCAGGAAGCCGTTGTCCAGCATCCAGTAGTCGTTGTACATCTTCGACAGGTACTTGTTGCCGGTATCCGGCACCAGCACCAGCACCTTCTTCGGCGTGGTCTGCTCCTTGCAGTACTTCAGCGCCGCCGCCAGCAGGGTGCCGGTGGAGGAACCACCGAGGATGCCTTCCTTGCCCAGCAGCTCGCGCGCGGTGTGGAAGCTCTCCGCATCGGAGATGGCGTAGGCCTTCTTCACCCGGCTGAAATCGGAGATCGACGGCAGGAAGTCCTCACCGATGCCTTCCACCAGCCAGCTGCCCGACTTGTCGTTCAGATTGCCGTCGTTGATGTACTCGGCCAGGATCGAGCCGACCGGATCGGCCAGCACCAGCTCGGTCTTCGGCGACAGCTTCGCGAAGGCACGCGACAGGCCGGTCATGGTGCCGGAGCTGCCGCAGCCGAACACGATGGCGTCAAGGTCGCCGTCCATCTGCTCCAGGATTTCCGGGCCGGTACCGAATTCGTGCGCGGCCGGGTTGTCCGGGTTGCCGAACTGGTTGATGAAGTAGGCGCCCGGGGTCTGCTCGGCGATGGTCTTGGCCAGGTCCTGGTAGTACTCGGGATGACCCTTGGCCACGTCCGAGCGGGTCAAGCGCACTTCGGCACCCATCGCCTTCAGATTGAAGATCTTTTCGCGGCTCATCTTGTCGGGAACGACCAGGATCAGCTTGTAGCCCTTCTGCTGCGCTACCAGGGCCAGGCCCAGGCCGGTGTTGCCGGCGGTGCCCTCGACCAGGGTCGCGCCTGGCTTCAGGTCGCCGCGCTTTTCCGCGGCCTCGATCATCGACAGGCCGATGCGATCCTTGATCGATCCGCCCGGGTTGGCGCTCTCCAGCTTCAGGTAGAGCTCGCAGACACCGGTGTCCAGGCGCTGGGCCTTCACGATCGGGGTCTGACCGATGAGTTCGAGGACGGAAGAGTGGATGGGCATTCGGGGACTTTCGGTTCGCGCCACGCAGGGCCGGACCGATGATTATCCGACGGATGGCGATGAAAGTCAGGTCGGCATGGCCGCAGCCTGCCCACCGTAAAAAAGGGATGCGGACGGCCCCGGATCGACGAGGAGACCGGTACCGCCCGCATCGGTGAGTTGTGCCTGCAGGCCAAGGCACCACCGCCTGTGGTGCCTTGGCGCGGCCGCCTCATCGGCGGTGCCGCGATGCCGGGGCATGAGCGCCCGGCGGGGCCATCTCTGGCCAGGTCACGCCGTTCCGGGCGTGACGGGGTGCGTCAATGCGCGGGGGACGTCGTTGGAAGCGGTGTCTCGTACATTCGCAGAAGACGTTGCTTGGCCAGCAGCTTCTCACGCTTCATGCGACCCAGGGTGACATCATCGATCGGGAGTACACCCAACTCCGCGTCCATGCACTTCTTGTTCAACTTGCGGTGCTGGTCATGGAGTGCCCGGAACTCCGGATCGCGCGCGCGGCGGGCGTCGATCTCGCTCTGGGGCTGATCTTCAAACATGATGGACCTCCTTCGACAGATACACGAACGCCCCGGCTGCAAGGCACGGGGCGTTGTTCATGGAGGAGCGCCGGTCGATGGCCACCTGGACGCCTGCAACGACCTGCGGCACTGGCCTGCGCACGTCGATTCGCTGCGGTTCGCGCCCTGCTTGCATCGGCCCGGCCCTCCCATCGTCCGGTCCGCGGCATTGCGTCCCGGACGATTGACCCTACGCCTGCTCCGGGCGGGGTTCAAGCCCCTGCGTCAAAAAGACCGAACCCCGCCGGGGCGGGGTTCAGGCTGAATGCTCATCACAACGAAAAACAAACAATATCAATCAATTACGGGGCGATGATGACCTCGGCCGAACGCGCCCGGGTGGACGCTGCCTTCTTGCCGCTGAGCTGTATCCGGTTGCTTGCGACACCGCCGGCAACGAGGGCATCGCGCAGCGCTTCGGCCCGCTTCTGGCCGACGCCATTGGCACTGTCATACGCCTCGATGCGCAGGCGGCCCTTCTTGCCGATGTTCAGATACTCGGCCAGTGCCTTGGCCTGGTTGCGGGCACCACCGGACAGGCTGGAGGCACCGGCGGCGAAGGCGTCACCATTGAAGGTGAACACCTCACCGCGGCCGTCGAACTTCGAGCCCGGCAGCTTCTGCCCGGACACCAGCTCGGCTTCCTCGCGGGCCAGTTTGGCAGCGTTCTGCTGCGCGGCGCTGAGGCGCTGCTGCTGCTTGCCGGCCACGCTGGTCAGGGCATTCTCGGCATCCTGGCGGGCCAGCGTCTCGGCCTCGGCGGCCTGACGCAGGCGCTCTGCCTCCTCGGCCTGCATCTGCGCCTGCATGCGCAGCTGCTCGGCTTCCTGGCGGGCACGGGCAGCATCGCGGCGGCTGGCCTCGATCAGCAGGTCGCTGCGGGTACGCTCGAGACGATCGACCTCACGCGCCGCCAGTGCGGTACGCACGGCGGTCTCGGCGATCTCGACGCGGCGTTCTGCCAGGTAGGTGGCCAATTCCTGGTCGCGGCGCTTGGCCTTGTCCAGGGTGGCGATGGCCTGCTGCGCCTGCATGCGCTCGAAAGCGCCCAGCTCAGCCGTGTCGGGATTGGCCTGGATGGCCATCAGGCGCTGGCTCAGCTGCGCCACCATCGGGTTGTCAGCGGCCACGGCCAGGGTCGGCAGCGCCAGCAGCGCGGCCAGGGTTGCGGCGGTCATCGGCTTCACCGGCGGTCCTCCCCGGTCGACAGCTGGCGTTGCAGCTGGTTGACCTCGTTGCGGCGCAGCTGCAGCTGCGCGGTGGCGGTGGCTTCCTCGCTGCGGACGCGGGCCAGGTCGGCATCGGCGGCGGCGCGCAGGGCCATCGCCGGGGCGTTCTTGCGCTCGCGGCGGTCGCCGGCGGCGCGCTGGGCCTGCTCCAGCCCCTGCCGGGCCAGCCCGATAAGGTCCGGAGCGTACTGGTCGGCATCGGCCTGGGTGGCCTTGTCGACCGCCTGCCGGGCCTGCGCCAGTTCCAGTGCGGCGTCCTGCGCCCAAGCGGGGGCAGACAGTGCGAATGCAAACGCCATCACATACAGGCCATGGCGCATTCGTGCGAAGCTAAGTCGTTTCATTGGGGAGGCCGTACCGGTTGTCGGTTCACGGCCATTGTCGTCAAGCCGACACCGTGCTGGCAACGGGCGTCGACCGTTTCGTTGGGGAAAATTCGCAATGGATATCGGCTACTTCCTGAAGCTGATGACCGAAAAGAACGCTTCGGACATGTTTCTGACCACCGGGGCTCCGGTCTACATCAAGATCGAGGGGAAGCTCTATCCGCTGGGCAATACCGGCCTGCCACCGGGCATGGTCAAGAAGATCGCCTACTCGCTGATGGACGAGGGCCAGGTGCCGCAGTTCGAGCGCGAGCTGGAGCTGAACATGGCCATCGCCCTGCCTGATGCCGGGCGCTTCCGGGTCAATGTATTCAAGCAGCGCGGCGAAGTCGGCATGGTCATTCGCGCCATCCGCAGCCGCATCCCGAGCATCGAAGAGCTGAACCTGCCACAGGTGCTGAAGGACGTCATCATGACCCCGCGTGGGCTGGTGCTGGTGGTGGGGTCCACCGGTTCCGGCAAGTCCACCTCGCTGGCGTCGATGATCGACCACCGCAACAGCACCACCACCGGCCACATCCTCACCATCGAGGACCCGATCGAGTACCTGCACAAGCACAAGATGTCGATCGTCAACCAGCGCGAGGTCGGGCTGGACACCCATGCCTTCCACAACGCGCTGAAGAACGCGATGCGTGAAGCACCGGACGTGATCCTGATCGGCGAGATCCTGGACGCGGAAACGATGGAGGCGGCGATCGCCTTCGCCGAGACCGGTCACCTGTGCCTGGCCACCCTGCACTCCAACAACGCCGACCAGACCATCGAGCGCATCCTCAACTTCTTCCCGGAAAGCGCGCACAAGAATGTGCTGATGAACCTGGCGCTGAACCTGCGTGCGGTGGTCAGCCAGCGCCTGGTGAAGAACAAGGAAGGCCGCCGGCTGCCAGCCACCGAGGTCCTGATCAATACGCCGATGATCCGCGACCTGCTGCGCCGCGGCCAGGTGCACGAGATCAAGGCGGCGATGGAAGGCTCGCTGGAAGAAGGCATGGAGAGCTTCGACCAGTGCCTGTTCCGGCTGGCCAAGGCCGGCACCATCGAGCAGGAGGAAGCGTTGCGTGCGGCTGACTCGCGTGATGGCCTGGCCCTGAAGTTCCGCCTGTCCGAAGGCAGCAGCGGCGACCACGACCCGTACGCCGACTTCTCGGCCGGTGCGCCCAGCATCACCCACGGCTTCTGATCCCCGCACTGCTCTTTCGATACCGGTAGCGCCGGGCCATGCCCGGCGAAAGCCTGAAGGATTCAGGGGCGGTCTCATCCAATGAGACCCCTCATCCGTAGGTTTCCTCAATGGAAACCATCCGCAAGCTGGCCATCCTGGCCGATGCCGCCAAATACGACGCCTCCTGCGCCTCCAGTGGCTCGGGCAAGCGCGATTCGCGCGCCAGCGGCGGCATTGGCAGCACCGAAGGCATGGGCATCTGCCACAGCTATACGCCGGACGGCCGCTGCGTTTCATTGCTGAAGATCCTGCTGACCAACTTCTGCGTCTACGACTGCGCCTACTGCGTGAACCGGGTATCCAGCAACGTAGCCCGTGCGCGCTTCAGCGTGGACGAGGTGGTCGCGCTCACCCTGGACTTCTACAAGCGCAACTACATCGAGGGGCTGTTCCTTTCCAGCGGCATCATCCGCAATGCGGACTACACCATGGAGCAGATGGTGGAAGTTGCCCGGCAACTGCGCGAAGGGCACCGCTACGCCGGCTACATCCACCTCAAGACCATTCCCGAGGCTTCGCCCGAGCTGCTGGCCAGTGCCGGGCGCTACGCCGACCGCCTGTCGATCAACGTCGAACTGCCGACCGAAGCCGGCCTGATCGCGTTGGCGCCGGAGAAGACGGTGCATTCGATACGCGGCGCCATGGGCGAACTACGCTGGCGCATCGAGGAAGCCAAGGAGGCGCGCAAAGCCCCCGCAGCGTTGGCGCCGACGGCCAGCCGCAGTACACGCCCGCGCCCTCCCCGTTTCGCACCAGCCGGGCAGAGCACGCAGATGATCGTCGGCGCGGACGGGGCCAACGACCAACAGATCCTGGCCAGCGCCGATGCGCTGTACGGCAACTACCGCATGCGCCGGGTGTACTACTCCGCGTTCAGCCCGATTCCGGACGCCAGCCGGCAGCTGCCACTGCAACCGCCCCCGCTGCAGCGCGAACATCGCCTCTACCAGGCCGACTGGTTGCTGCGCTTCTACGGGTACGGCGTGGAAGAAATCACCGATACCGCCCAGAACGGCATGCTGGACCTGGACATCGACCCGAAGATGGCTTGGGCGATCCGCCACCCCGAGCGCTTTCCGGTCGACCTGAACCGGGCACCGAAGGAAATGCTGCTGCGCGTTCCCGGCCTCGGCGTGCGCAACGTCAAGCGCGTGCTGATGGCACGCCGCCACGGGCGGCTGCGCGTGGCCGACATCGCGCGCCTGAAGGCACCGATGAGCAAGATGCTGCCGTTCGTGCTGCTGGCTGACCATCATCCGCGCAAGGCGCTGGACGACCCGGCGGCGCTGCGCGCGCAGCTGGCCCCGCCCCCGCGACAGGGTTCGCTGTTCGATGCACCGTCCGCGGCCTGACGCGCAGCGCTGGTCGCTGCGGGTGGATCCGCCATGGTCGCTGGAGGCCTGGCGCAACGGTGCGCGTGAAGCCCTGCTGCGCGACGTCGCGCCGGAGCAGCTGGACTGGCTGGAGGGCAGCGACGCATCACTGCTGGATGCACCCGCGGTCACCTCGGCGCCCGTGCAGGCCGATGCTGGCACACCGAACGTACCGCGCGACTTCCTGGAGCTGGCGGCCACCTGCCTGTGTCATCGCGACGGGCAGCGCATGGCCCTCCTGTACCGGTTGCTGTGGCGCATCACCCATGGCGAACGCTCGGTGCTGTCAAACCCCGCCGATGCCGACGTACTGCGGGCGATGGCCATGGCCCAGGCGGTCCGCCGTGACACGCACAAGATGAAGGCATTCGTGCGCTTCCGCGAGGTGCCTGGCCAACCTGATGCGTTCATCGCCTGGTTCGAGCCACAGCACTACATTGTCGATCGGGTCGCGCCGTTCTTCGCGCGCCGCTTCACCGGCATGCGCTGGGCCATTCTCACGCCTTCGCGCAGCGTCGCCTGGGATGGGCAGGCACTTGCCTTCGGCCCCGGCGCACGGCGCGAGGATGCCCCGGCCGAGGATGCGCGCGAATCACTGTGGCAGACCTACTACGCCAGCATCTTCAATCCGGCGCGACTCAATACACGGATGATGATGCAGGAGATGCCGGCGAAGTATTGGCGCCACCTGCCGGAAGCTCAGCTGCTGCCACGCCTGGTGCGCGATGCGGCCGACCGCGTGCAGGAAATGCATGACCGTCCCGCGCAGGCACCGCAGCGCCGGATTCCCCTGCGAGCGAACGCTGCGACATCGGCGACCGAAGCCAGCAGCCTGGAGAATCTGCGCGGACAGGCCAGCGCCTGCCGCCAGTGCCCGCTCTGGGAGCAGGCCACGCAGACCGTGTTCGGGCAGGGGCCGGCAGACGCCAAGGTGATGCTGGTCGGAGAACAGCCTGGCGATACCGAGGACCTGCGCGGACAGCCGTTCGCAGGACCTGCCGGCCAGCTGCTGGACCGCGCACTGGTGGAACTGGGAATCGATCGCGCCCAGCTGTACCTCACCAACGCGGTGAAGCACTTCCACCATGAACGGCGCGGCAAGGTGCGGCTGCACAAGCGGCCGGAAAGCCGCCACATCCAGGCCTGCCGCCCTTGGCTGATGGGTGAGATCGCCCGCGTGCGACCCCAGGTGATCGTGTGCCTCGGCGCGACAGCGGCAGCCTCGGTATTCGGTCGTGATTTCGACCTCTCACGCGACCGCGGACGCTGGCACGCCCTCGAGGAAGGCACGCGCGGGTACGCCACGGTGCACCCGGCATGGGTGTTGCGGCAGACTGACGATGCGCGCCGCGAGGATGCCTACCGGTTGTTCCGCGATGACCTGGCCCGATTGCAGCAAAAAGGGGACGGAGGGGATTAAGTCGTAAGTGCACATACGACTTAATCCCCTCCGTCCCCTTTTTCTTTCAGGCCGCGTCGAGCTGGTTTTCCGGGCGTGCGCACTCGAAGGCGTCCAGCGCTTGGCAGGCGGCCTCGATGCGGCGCAGAGTCGGGTACGGCGCCAGGTCCAGGCCGAAGCGATGGGCGTTGTACAGCTGCGGCAACAGGCAGATGTCGGCCAGGCCTGGGCGGTCGCCGTGGCAGAAGGTGCCGGTGTCGCGGCTGTTGGCCAGCATTGCCTCCATCGCCGTAAAGCCTTCGGCGATCCAGTGCAGGGTCCATTGCGTGCGGGCGTCGGCCGGCACCTGCAGGCTGCGCTCCAGGTACTGCATCACCCGCAGGTTGTTGATCGGGTGGATGTCGCAGGCCACCAGCTGGGCCAGCGCACGCACCCGCGCACGACCGGCAGCATCAGCTGGCAACAGCGGCACCTGCGGAAAGCGCTCATCCAGGTACTCCAGGATCGCCAGCGACTGGGTCAGCGCATGCCCTTCATGCAGCAGGGTCGGCACCAGCTGCTGCGGATTGAGCGCGCGATAGGCGTCGAGATGCTGCTCGCCGCCTTCGCGCACCAGGTGCACCGGCCGGGCCTCCCAGGCCAGGCCCTTCAGCTCCAGGCCGATACGCACGCGGTAGGCGGCGCTGGACCGCCAGTAGGTGTACAGCACGATGCCGTCGTCGACCGGGATCTCCATCGCCGCCTCCATGCTCAGGGCTTGGCCGCCTGTTCGATGCGCTGCTCGATCGCACCGAAGATGCTGTTGCCGGCGGCATCGAGCATCTCGATGCGGACCACATCACCGAAGGACATGAACGGCGTGCTCGGCTTGCCGTCGCGCAGGGTTTCGACCACGCGCTGTTCGGCGAAGCAGGAGGCACCCTTGCTGGTGTCTTCGTTGGCGATGGTGCCCGAGCCAACGATGGTGCCGGCGCTGAGCGGACGGGTCTTGGCCGCATGCGCGACCAGCTGGGCGAAGTTGAACTGCATGTCCACGCCCGCTTCCGGCGCACCGAACCACTGGCCGTTGATGTGGGTCAGCAGCGGCAGGTGCACCTTGCTGTCCTGCCAGGCGGCGCCCAGCTCATCGGGGGTGACGAACACCGGCGACAGCGCCGAACGCGGCTTGGACTGCAGGAAGCCGAAGCCCTTGGCCAGCTCACCCGGAATCAGGTTGCGCAGCGAGACGTCATTGACCAGGCCGACCAGCTGGATATGGCCCGCAGCCTGTTCCGGGGTGGCCGCCATCGGCACGTCGTCGGTGATCACCACGATCTCGGCTTCCAGGTCGATGCCGTAGTCCTCGCTGACCACTTTGACCGCATCGCGCGGGCCATGGAAGCCGGCGCTGGTGGCCTGGTACATCAGCGGATCGGTGTAGAAGCTCTCCGGCACCTCGGCACCACGCGCGCGGCGGACGCGCTCGACGTGCGGCAGGTAGGCGCTGCCATCGACGAACTCATAGGCGCGCGGCATCGGCGCGGCCAGTGCCTGCGGGTCAAGGTCGAACACGCCATCGGCGTCGCCGGCGTTGAGCGATTCGTACAGCGCGTTAAGGCGCGGCGCGATGTGGCTCCAGTCTTCCAGGGCCTGCTGCAGGGTGACGGCAATGCCGGTGGCGCGCACGCCGTGGCGCAGGTCACGCGAGACGACGATCAGGGTGCCGTCACGGCCGCCTTCCTTCAAAGAACCAAGCTTCATGGGTGGGTGTCCGGAGTCATGGGCAAACAAGTTTCAAGTGTAATCAAATATGCGGCGACGCCAAGCTGCAGCGCCGCATCGGCCCACCCTACCGTAGTGGGGGGTTCGGCAGGGCTTGCAGCCCTGCACCTGCTTCAAGCCAGGGCAACGTCAACAGCAACAGCCGGCTCTGGGTTGTCTGTGAGTTGGGCGGGAG
>NZ_QFHO01000012.1 GCF_004920835.1 Stenotrophomonas maltophilia | reverse complement strand
GCCCTGGTCCCCCCTGCCCGCCTTCCCTGCCCACCTGCATGCCGCTGCGGCCCGTATCCGCCTGGCCTGCTTCGACGTGGACGGCACCCTCACCGACGGTCAGCTGTACTACGACAAGGACGGCAACGAGAGCAAGGCGTACTTCGTGCAGGACGGCCTGGGCCTGAAACTGCTTCAGCAGCACGGCATCCACCCCGTGCTGATCACCGCGCGCAACAGCCAGTCCGCGCTCAGGCGCGGCGCCGACCTCGGCATCGATACCCAGATCGCCGTGGGCGACAAACTGGCCAGCGTGCAGGCCCTGTGTGCCCAGCACGGCATCGGCCTGGAACAGGTGGCGTTCATGGGCGATGACCTGCCCGACCTGGCACCGCTGGGCGCAGTCGGGCTGGCGGTGGCGCCGGCCAACGCGCACCCGTGGATCGCCGAGCGCGTGCACTGGCAGACCCGCGCCGACGGTGGCCGTGGCGCTGCACGCGAACTGTGCGACGTCCTGCTGGCCGCTCAGGGCCATGTCGATGCGGTGCTGGCGAGGTTCGGCGCATGAATGCTCCTTCGCTCAACTGGCGCACCCTCCTCGGTATCGGCCTGCTGCTGGCGGCCCTGCTCAGCAGCTGGGCAGCGCTGCGCAACCGGGACAAGGGACCGGCCAATGACGGCAAGGAAGTCGGCGTGGACTACATCCTGCACGACTTCCAGATCGTCGCCCTGGATGAGCACGGCAAGGAGTCCACCACCCTGCGTGCGCCGCTGCTGGAGCGCCAGCGCGGCGACCAGACCATCAATATCGCCACCCCGCTGTTCGAGATGCCGGACAAGGATGGCAAGCACTGGACCCTGCGCGCCGAGACCGGCTGGCTCAGCGCCAAGGGCGACGAGATGAAGCTGCGCGGCAACGTGGCCGGCGACAGCCCGGCCGCACCGGGCACGGTGCCGACCACCTTCCGCACCGATCACCTGGACGTGTTCCCCAAGGAGAACCGCGCCCGTACCGACGCTCTGGTGACCATGACCCGCCCCGGCATGGAACAGTCCGGCGTGGGCTTCGAGGTGGATTCGAAGAACAACACGTATCATTTCCTCAGCCAGTCCAAGGGCCGCTACACGCCCAAGCACTGATTCCGCCGCCAGCCTGCGACGTCTCCGGACAGGCGCAGGGCCGGCAGCCCCACCCGCACGCCCCCGGTCCACCCGGGAGGCCCCCACCGGTAGAACGGACCCCGATGAAGATTCCCTTTGCAGCCGTGCTCGCGCTTGGTCTTCTTGTCCCCAGCGCCGCCTTCGCCAAGTCCACCGATCGCAACGAAGACATGCACATCGATTCCGGCGCGCAGTCGGGCATGCTCACCGGCGACGGCAAGACCGTGCTGTCGCAGGGCGTGGTCATCACCCAGGGCACGCTGGACCTGCGCTCGTCCGAGGCCGAGATCTACCTCAAGGACGGTGAAGCGGTGCGCGTGGTATTCACCGGCAAGCAGGCCAAGATGAAGCAGCAGCTCGACGATGGCACCTGGATGGACGCCCTGGCCGACCGCATCGACTACGACATCAAGACCGAGATCATCACCCTGACCGGCAACTACAAGGTCACCAGCGCGCGCGGCACCAATGCCGGCCAGCGCATGGTCTACAACACCCGCAGCGGTGAAATGAATTCCGGCGGCGACGGCAGCCGCGTGCGCACCGTCATTCCACCGAAGAACAAGACGCCGGCGGCGCCGGCTGCACAGCCCAAGGCCAGCACGCCGGCGGCACCGGCCGGGAGCAAGAAGTAATGCTCGTCGCCAAGGGCCTGCGCAAGCGCTACAAGCAACGCGAAGTCGTCAAGGATTTCGGGTTGACCCTCGACGCCGGTGAAGTGGTCGGCCTGCTCGGCCCGAACGGCGCCGGCAAGACCACCTGCTTCTACATGATCGTCGGCCTGGTCGCCGCCGATGCCGGCAGCATCGTGCTTGACGGCAAGGACATCACCGGCGACCCGATGTACACCCGCGCCAAGCAGGGCGTGGGCTACCTGCCGCAGGAACCGTCGGTGTTCCGCAAGCTGAGCGTGGCCGACAACATCCGCCTGGTGCTGGAACTGCGCGAGGACCTTGATTCGAAGGGCCGCGAGCGCGAATTGAACAGCCTGCTCGACGAACTGCAGCTGGGCCACGTGGCCGACCAGCTCGGTGCCAGCCTGTCCGGCGGCGAGCGCCGCCGTTGCGAGATCGCCCGTGCACTGGCGGCACAACCGCGCCTGATCCTGCTCGATGAGCCCTTTGCCGGCGTGGACCCGATCTCGGTCGGGGAGATCCAGCGCATCGTCACCCACCTCAAGCAGCGTGGCATCGGCGTGCTGATCACCGACCACAACGTGCGCGAGACCTTGGGAATCTGCGACCGCGCGTATATCCTCGCCGAGGGCAGCGTGCTCGCCCAGGGCTCGCCGGAAGCGATTCTGGACAACGCCGACGTGCGTCGCGTCTACCTTGGGGATTCCTTCAAGCTGTGACGGCAAGCGCCGGGTCCCTCTCCTTCCTTTCGGCACAGGCATGAAGACTCGGCTGCAGACATCGTTGGGACAGCAGCTGGTGCTCACGCCCCAGCTGCAACAGGCGATCAAGCTGCTGCAGATGTCCAGCACCGAGCTGGAACTGGAAATCGCGCAGGCAGTGGAAAGCAATCCACTGCTGGACTGGGCCGACAGCAGTGACAGCAGCAGCGCCGCCAACGAAACCAGTGACAACCCCGACGGCGATGCAGCGGCCGAACGTGCCGACAACGGCGACGACTGGGCGCCGGCCGAACTGGACTGGAGCGCGGCCGGCAGCGGGGGCAGCTTCGACGATGACGACGATACCGGCAGCGCCGCCGAACGCGTGGCCGAAACCGAAACCCTGGCCGATCATCTGCTGTGGCAGCTGCACCTGTCGCACCTGTCCGCACGTGATCGCAGCATCGGTGCCGCACTGATCGATGCACTGGACGACGATGGCTACCTGCGCGAACCGCTGGCAGGCATCGCCGAAACCCTGCTGCCGGCCATCCATGCCGACCAGGACGAGATTCTTGCCGTGCTGCACCGGATCCAGCGTTTCGATCCGGTCGGCGCGGCCGCGCGCACCCTCGGCGAATGCCTGCAGCTGCAGCTGGAGGTGCTGGACGACACCACACCGGGCCTGGCATTGGCGCGACAGATTGCTGCGGGCCCGCTGGAACGGTTGCCGCGCAGCGGCGTGGCCGGGCTGGCCCACGAGTTGAAACTGCCGCTGGCCGAGGTCGAGACTGCAGTGACCCTGCTGCGTTCGCTGGATCCACGGCCGGGCACGCAGATCGCCCCCCTGTCGCAGGACACCTACGTGGTACCCGATGTCGTGGTGTGGCGGCAGAACGGCGTGTGGCGCGCTGCACTGGCCGCGCATGCCGGGCCAAGGGTGGTGATCCACCGCGGCTACGAACAGCTGATCCGCCGCTGTGGCGAGGCCGATGCCGGCTACCTGCGTGCACAGCTGCAGGAAGCGCGCTGGCTGCTGAAGGGCCTGCAGCAGCGCGGCGAAACCCTGCTGCGGGTGGTACGCAGCCTGATCCTGCAACAGGCTGGCTTCCTTGAATTCGGCGAACAGGCGCTGCGGCCGCTGACCCTGCGCGAGATCGCCGCCGAGCTCGGCCTGCACGAATCGACGGTGTCGCGCGCGATTGCCCGCAAGCACGTGCGTACGCCACGCGGCACCCTGCCCCTGCGCGCCTTCTTCGCCTCGGGCATCGATACCGAAGGCGGCGGCGAGGCATCCAGCACGGCCATCCAGGCGATGATCCGGCGCCTGATCGACGACGAGAATCCACGCAAGCCGCTTTCTGACGCCAAGCTGGCTGACCTGCTCAAATCGTCGGGAATTCCAGTAGCGCGGCGCACCGTGGCGAAGTATCGTGAAGCCATGAACATCTCCGCCTCGCACGAAAGGGTCAGAATCGCTTGACGCGCCGCCGCGCCCGGCGGAGAGGTTCATTGGCACATCCGAACACAGGAGAAACCCGATGCGCATCGAAACGTTTGGCAAAGATGTCGAAGTCACCCCGGCCCTGCAGTCCTATGTAGAGGAGAAGCTGGCCCGGATCGGCAAACACTTCGACCAGCACTGCGAAGCGCGGGTGACCCTCAAGCTGCAGAAGACCGAACACCACGTCGACGCCAGCCTCAACATTCCCGGCCAGACCCTGCACGCTGAGGCCAATGCCCAGACCATGTATGCCGCGATCGACCTGCTTGCGGACAAGCTTGACCGTCTGGT
Source organism: Stenotrophomonas maltophilia (assembly GCF_004920835.1). Taxonomy (GTDB): domain Bacteria; phylum Pseudomonadota; class Gammaproteobacteria; order Xanthomonadales; family Xanthomonadaceae; genus Stenotrophomonas; species Stenotrophomonas maltophilia_AQ. The sequence continues at coordinate 117,894 of NZ_QFHO01000012.1, read as the reverse complement.
GATCAAGCACAAGGAGAAAAAACAGCAGCACGCGCCACTGCCGGTGGGCGACAATGGTGGCTGATCGCCACCGTTCCCCGCAGACATGCCCCTGACTGACCTCCTGGCGGCCGTGCAGACCCAGCTCTGCACGGCCACCGACCGCGACAGCGTCCTGAAGGCCGCCGCCGGGTTGCTGGCCTGCCGCCAGGCCAACGCTGAACAGATCTACCTGAACCTGTGCCAGCGCGAAGCGCTGGGCAGCACTGCGATCGGCCACGGTATCGCCATCCCCCACGGCCGCGCGCCGACCCTGGACCGCCCCCGTGGCGCGCTACTGCGGCTGGCCACCCCGGTCGACTTCGGTGGCGATGAGCCGGTGGACCTGGTGTTCGCGATGGCCGTCCCTTCTCACTACACCCACCAGCACCTGATGCTGCTGTCCGAGCTGGCCGAGCTGTTCTCGACGCCCGCCATCCGCGATGCCCTGCGCGCGGCCGGCGATGCGCGGGCCCTGCGCCAGGCCCTGGAGCTGACCCCACCTGCGAGCGCCGCATGAATACCAGCATCACCGCCCGTGAACTGTTCGAACAGCAGCGCGAGCGGTTGGGGTTGCGCTGGGCCGCAGGCAAGTCCGGCGAGAAGCGTGAGCTGGAGGCTGGCAACACGGTGTCGCGTCGCCCTTCGCTGGCCGGATACCTCAACGCGATCTATCCCAACAAGGTGCAGATCCTGGGCACCGAGGAACTGTCCTGGCTGGATGCGCTGGAACCGCGCCAGCGCTGGGAGACCATCGAGAAGATCATGCAGTCGCATCCGCTGGCGCTGGTGCTGACCCGCAACCAGCCGTGCCCGGAAGACCTGCGCGCGGCCGCCGATGAATCCGGCACGCCGCTGTGGTTGTCACCCAAGCGCGGCCACGAACTGCTCAACCATCTGTCCTACCACCTGGCCCGGACGCTGGCGCCGCGGGTGATCCTGCATGGCGTGTTCATGGAGATCTACTCCATCGGCGTGCTGATCACCGGTGAAGCGGGATCAGGCAAGAGCGAGCTGGCCCTGGAACTGCTCAGCCGCGGTCACCGCCTGGTGGCCGACGACGCCCCCGAGTTCACTCAGATCGCCCCCGACGTGCTCGATGGCACCTGCCCGGAACTGCTGCAGGACCTGCTGGAAGTGCGCGGGCTGGGCGTGCTGAACGTGCGCGAGATGTTCGGCGACACGGCTGTAAAGAAGAACAAGTACCTTCGGCTGATCGTCCACCTGACCAAGCCGATGACCGAACCCACCCCACATGGCTACGAGCGCCTGACCGGCGATTCGGGCACCCGCCATGTGCTGGACCTGGATGTTCCGCTGATCACCCTGCCGGTGATGCCCGGCCGCAACCTGGCCGTGCTGACCGAGGCGGCCACCCGCCTGCACATCCTTCGCACCAAGGGGATCGACCCGGCGGCCATGTTCATCGCCCGCCACAGCAACCTGCTGGAACGGCGAACACCCTGATTCCCCCGTCCCTCGAAGAGCCTGTCCATGAGCACCGCAATCCCCTCCGCCCCGACCCTGATCATCGTCAGCGGCCTGTCCGGCTCGGGTAAATCCGTCGCCCTGAAGACCTTCGAGGACCAGGACTACTACTGCTCGGACAATCTGCCGATCAACCTGCTGCCCGATTTCGTGCGCAGCCTGCTGGCCAACCATGACGGCAGTGCTCCGCGCCGCCTGGCGGTGGGCATCGACGTGCGCGGCCAGTCCGACCTGAGCCAGCTGGACAACTGGCGGCAGCTGGCCACCGATGCCGGCGTGGAAGTGAAGGTGCTGTTCTTCGAAGCCAGCGACGAAGCGGTGCTCAAGCGCTATGCCGACACCCGCCGTCGCCACCCGTTGAGCCAGTTGGGCCTGTCCCTGCCCGAAGCGATTGCCCGCGAGCGCGAGCTGACCGCGCCGTTGCGCCGCGAAGCCGATGCGGTGATCGACACCAGCGCGCTCAACGTGCACCAATTGCGGCGGCGGATCATCACCGAGTTCGCACTGGACCACGCCACGCGCCTGTCGCTGCTGTTCGAATCGTTCGCCTACAAGCGCGGCGTGCCGGCCGAGGCGGACTTCGTGTTCGACGCGCGCGTGCTGCCCAATCCGCACTGGGATCCGGACCTGCGCGCGCTGAGTGGCCGCGAACCGGGCGTACGTGATTACCTGGAAGCGCAACCGGACGTGCAGCGCTACCTGGCCCAGCTGATGGACTTCCTCGATACCTGGCTGCCGAAGCTGGGGGATGGCACGCGCAGCTACGTGACCGTGGCGTTTGGCTGCACCGGCGGCAAGCACCGCTCGGTGTTCCTGGCCGAGCGCATGGCCCGGCATGCCCGCGAGATGGGCTGGGAAGACGTGGCGACCTACCACCGCGAACAGGATTGAGGGGGGGCGGCCGGGCTGCGCCCGGCACCCGCAGAAACCACGGCAACGTCAACGGCAAGAGCCGGATTACGTGGGATGGCGGGGTGGGTCCGGTTGCGGGGGACGCCGTAAACCCATCCATGGGGGCTTGGCCGCGGCATCCATGCCGCGGACACCCCCGCAACCGGACCCGCCCCGCCTCTGACAGATTCCGTGTGCTGTTGGTGGGTGTCGACCTTGGTCGACACGGTAGATCCACGCCATGCGTGGATGAATCTCTGTCAGGCATCGAAAAAACGGATGGAGTCGGATCCCTTTTCAACGGAAAAGGGCTCTGACCCGAGCAACACTGAATACGGGACACTGTGCCCCTCTCCTGCTGCTATCGCCAATTCACCTTGACCTGTTAACGTGCAGTAATGACCTGTGGCATTCTCCTCGTAACACATCCCGGGGTCGGGACCGCCCTGCTTGACGTGGCGACCCGGCTCCTGCGGCAGTTGCCGCTGAAAACAGAAGCTTTCGAAGTACCGTTCGACGCAGACCTGGACGCCCTGCTTCCGCTCGCCTCGGCCGCCCTGCGGCGGGTCGATGGGGGAAATGGCGTGCTGATCCTGACCGACCTGTACGGTGCCAGCCCCGCCAACCTTGCCGGGCAGCTGGCCCGGCTGGGGACCCCGGTTCGCCGGGTGTCGGCGCTGAGCCTGCCGATGTTGCTGCGGGTGATGAATTATCCGGAACAGGGACTGGATCAACTGCCCGCCACAGCCGCGGCGGGTACCCGTAATGGAGCGATAGTCGACGATGCTTGAACGAGAACTCACCGTCAGCAACCGCCTGGGCCTGCATGCCCGGGCCACCGCCAAGCTGGTGCAGACCCTGGCGCCGTTCCGCTGCAACGTGACCATGGCCGCCAAGGGCCGTGAGATCAACGCCAAGAGCATCATGGGCGTGATGCTGCTGGCCGCCGGCCAGGGCACCCCAGTCACCGTGCGGATCAACGGCGAGGACGAAGCCGCCGCGATGGAGGCGGTGGTAGGCCTGTTCGAGCGCCGCTTCGACGAGGACAACTGAGCGTGCCACGCGCACGCGCCGGTCAGGTCAGTTCCGGCCAACGGCCGGTACAGCTGCTGGCCGGCCATGGTGCGGCCCGTGGCACCGCGATGGGCCGCGCCCGGGTGCGCCTGCCGCATGCACTGGAGGTTGCCGAGCAACGGGTCGCCGTCCACCAGGTCGAGGCCGAACTGGCCCGCCTGCACCGTGCCGTGGATGCCGCACGCACGGAAATGCACGAGCTGCGACAGCGCCTGCAGGGTGCACTGAACCAGGAAGTGGGTGAGTTCCTCGACCTGCATGCACTGCTGCTGGACGACCCCGAGCTGCTGTTCGGGCTGGACGAGCTGATCCGCAGCGGCCCCTACAGCGCCGGCTATGCGCTGCGCCTGCAGCGTGACCGCCTGGCCAAGGTCTTCGATGGCATGGACGATGCCTATCTGAAGAGCCGCATGGACGACCTCGACCATGTGATCGGCCGCATCCACGCCTTCCTGCAGCCCGAGCGGCCGCCAGCGATGAAAGGCCTGGCCGGTGAAATCCTGGTCTGCGACAACATCGCGCCCTCCGAGCTTGCCCAGTTGCAGGCGCAGGGCGTGGTCGGCATCGTCACCGCCGCCGGCAGCGCGCTGTCGCACAGTGCGATCCTGGCGCGCAGCCTGCACCTGCCCTTGATCGTCAACGTGCCGCAGCTGCTCAGCCGCATCGCCGATGGCGACGTGCTGATCATCGACGGCGCCGACGGCAGCATCACCGCCAACCCGCAGGCCGACAACCTGCGCGATTACCGTGCACGGCTGAAAGAGCACGCACGCGAGCAGCGCGAACTTGGCCGCCTGCGCAGCAAGCCCAGCCGCACCCGCGACCAGGTCGACATTGCTCTGCTGGCAAATGCCGAATCGCTGGAGGACGTGACCCAGGCGCATGCGCTGGGCGCACACGGGCTGGGCCTGTACCGCACCGAATTCCTGTTCCTGCAGCGCAACGAGCTGCCGGACGAAGAAGAACAGTTCCAGACCTACCGTGATGCCGCACTGGGCATGAGCGGGCGACCGGTGACCATCCGCACCCTCGACCTCGGTGCGGACAAGGCCGATCGCACCGGCCTGACGCTGAGCAACGAGGAAAACCCGGCACTGGGCCTGCGCGGCGTACGCCTGTCGTTGGCGCGGCCGAAGGTGGCCGATACCCAGCTGCGCGCGATCCTGCGCGCCTCGGCCTACGGCAAGCTGCGCGTGCTGGTGCCGATGGTCAGTACCCGCGAGGAACTGCTGGCGCTGCGCCGGCGCATGCTCAAGCTGACCGAACAGCTGCGCGGCGAAGGCCACATGGTGTCCGACCATGTGCCGTTGGGGGCAATGATCGAGGTACCGGCCGCTGCGCTGGCGCTGGAGAGCTTCATCGATCTGGTCGACTTCCTGTCGATCGGCACCAACGACCTGGTGCAGTACCTGCTGGCGGCCGATCGCAACAACGAAGCGTTGGGCGAACTGTACTCGCCGCTGCATCCGGCGGTGCTGCGGCTGCTGCAGATGGTGATCGAGACCGGCGTGCGCCATCGCATCCCGGTGGCGGTGTGTGGCGAGATCGCCGGCGATGCACGGATGACCCCACTGCTGCTGGCGCTGGGCCTGACCGAATTCAGCCTGCACCCCGGCACCCTGCTGGAAGTACGCCGCGCGATCCGCGACGCCGACCTGGGCGCACTGCGCGCACGAGCTCCCAAGCTGCTTGCCGCCCGCGACCGCCGTGCCATCGAGCGCTGGCTGGCGCTGGTGGCGGATACGGCCTGATACCACCCGCTCGCCGGGCATGCACGCCTGGGGTCAGATCCCATTTCCGCGGGAAAAGGGATCTGACCCTGTCTCGTCGCCGCCGGGGTATCCGGTGAAACATCCCCTTGCGATAATGACGCGCTGAACACCCCTGTTGCCGCATCCTTGCCGGGATCGCGGCTTTTCTTATCCCGCGGGAGCTGCGATGGCTGAGGCTGTACGCCACGACAAGACTGCGCGCCAGTTGCGGATGCTGTCCGATGCGCTGGACAGCGGCCGACTGGGCCCGGTGCGCCGCCTGGTCAATACCCTGGCGCCGGCCGAGATCGGCAACCTGCTCGAATCGCTGCCGCCCGGCAAACGCGAGATCGTCTGGGGCCTGGTCGATCCGGAAGATGACGGCGAGGTGCTGGTCCACGTCGGCGACGACGTGCGCGAAAGCCTGCTCGCCGACATGGACCCGGACGAGATCATCGCCGCGGTCGAAGACCTGGACATCGACGATCTGGCCGATCTGGTCGAGGATCTGCCGGACACGGTCATCGACGAAGTCCTCAAGTCGATGGACCGCGAGAACCGCGAGCGCCTGGAGCAGGTGCTGTCCTACCCCGAGGACAGCGCCGGCCGCCTGATGAACCCGGACGTGGTGACCGTGCGCGCCGACGTCAACGTCGACGTGGTGCTGCGCTACCTGCGCCTGCGCGGCGAACTGCCCGACCACACCGATCACCTGTTCGTGGTCAGCCGTCGCCACCAGTACCTGGGCCGGGTTTCACTGGCCTCGCTGGTGACCCATGAGGACACCACGCCGATCAACCGCCTGATCGACGATGAGCAACCGGCGATCGATGTCGGCGAGAGCGACCAGGAAGTGGCGCGGCAGTTCTCCGACCATGACTGGATCTCCGCGCCGGTGGTGGATGACAACAACATCCTGATCGGCCGCATCACCATCGATGACGTGGTCGACATCATCCGTGGCCAAGCCGAGCACCAGGCGCTGGGCGCCGCCGGCCTGGACGAGGACGAGGATCTGTTCAGCCCGGTCTGGCGCGCGATGCGCCGACGCCTGATGTGGCTGTCGGTGAACCTGTGCACCGCCTTCCTCGCCTCCAGCGTGGTCGGCCATTTCGAAGGCACCATCGACAAGCTGGTGGCGCTGGCGGTACTGATGCCGATCGTTGCCGGCCTCGGCGGCAACGCCGGCACCCAGGTACTGGCGCTGATGGTGCGTGGCCTGGCGTTGGGCCAGGTCGGCAGTTCCAACGCACGCACGCTGTTGTGGAAGGAAGTACGGGTGGCCCTGCTCAACGGCGTGGTGCTCGGCTCGATACTGGGCCTGATCGTACTCGCCTGGTTCCATTCGCCTGGCCTGTCGGCGGTGATCGCCATCGCGCTGACCTGCAACCTGCTGTTCGCCGCGTTGGCCGGCGTGCTGGTGCCACTGACGCTGAAACGCTTCGGCTTCGACCCGGCGCTGGCCAGCGGCATCTTCCTGACCGCCGTGACCGACTCGATGGGCTTCTTCACCTTCCTCGGCCTGGCCACCCTGGTGCTGCTGCACTGACCGTATCAAGGGTCGGATCCCCGCCGCGCGGGGCGCTGACCCGATCCCCACTGGAACACCCATGGCAACGACGATCGAAAATTACTTCCAGCCCGGCTGGCGTGACCAGCAGTACACCTGCACGGCCTGCGAATGGAAGGGCAGCTCGCGCGCCATGGTGATGGAGTTGGACGAAGACGCCACCGAGTACGACTGCCCGGTCTGCGAGAACCCGCTGCTGGTGGTGCTGCATCCGGACATGGCGCAGGTGCAGGCAGCCGCCGCCGAAGGCAATACCGAAGCACAGGAGCAGCTGGACATCATCGCCAGCTTCCCGCGCCCGGAGTGACGCAGCGCACGATGCCAGGCTGATCGCGGCGGACTACGATGCAGACGATCCTGCCGCTACGGGAAAGCCCATGGTCCGTTCGCTGTCGCGCTGGCTGCCACTGCTGGCCATTCTGACGATGACCGCTTGCACATCGCTTCCAGACAGCGCGCGCGGGCGCTTCGAAGCCCGCGCGGTGAAGGTGGATGGCGAGACCGCCTACTACCAGGTGTTCATTCCGGCCGGCGTGCAGGCCGCCGCTCCCACCAACCTTCCGGTCATCCTGTTCCTACACGGCTCCGGCGAACGCGGCAGCGATGGTGTCAAACAGACCTACTCGGGACTGGGCCCCTATCTGCGCGAGCACCCCGACTTCCCTGCGCTGGTGGTGTTCCCGCAGGTGCCAGGACACGAGGAATGGAGCAGCCACAACAACCGTGTCGCGCTGGCGGCACTCGATGCAGCGATCGCCGAATTCGGCGCCGACCCGGCACGGCAATACCTGACCGGCATGTCGATGGGCGGCTACGGCAGCTGGAACATCGCCCTGGACGACCCACGCCGTTTTGCTGCGATCGTGCCGGTGTGCGGTGCCGTGCTGGCACCGCGTGCGAAGCGGCCGACCCTGTTCGTCGAGCACGTCGCGCAGGAAACCGATCCGTATGCCGTGATCGCGCAGCGCTTGCAGCACACGCCGATCTGGATCTTCCACGGCGCGCTGGACGACGTGGTGCCACCGGACGACGACCGCAGGCTGCACGTCGCATTCCAAAGCGCCAACGCACGCGATGTGCGCTACACCGAATACCCCGAAGGCAACCACAACGCCTGGGACGCCACGTATGCGGATCCCACGATGTGGGCATGGTTGTTCGCGCAGAAGCGCTGAACCCCAACTCATGGTAGCTGCCAACCTTGGTTGGAGCCTGGTTTTGGTAGGTACCCACTAAGGTTGGAACCTGCTTTCGGTGGGTGCCAACCTTGGTTGGCACTATCTGTCCGCCCCCATAAACTCCGCCTTGGCACAGGAACCTTCGAGTTCCCACCCACACCACGCATGCGGGTACTCGCCAAGCTGCGTTGCCAGCCCCGCCCTGATCGGATTCGCCATCAAATACATTGCATGCCGGAACAGCGATTCATCAGAGCGGATCGCGTGATCGTGATAGCAGGACTGCCAGAAGCGCCCCACCCTGCCCAGTACCCTGTTTGCGTGCACGGCCGTACGCGACTTGAAGCGCCTCATGACAACGTCGAGCGATGCCGCGCGCAGCTGCATCAACCAGTGGACGTGATCCGGCATGACAACGTAGGCGATCGAATGGGTCAGACCTTCCAGATCCAGACGCTGGAACTCCTGCATGGCGGTAACCGCAACGGCGTCATTGGCGAACAGAGCCGCCCGGCCATCCACGTTCGTGGTGAGGATGTAGCTCTGGCCGATACGGGAATGACGGCCTAGCAGGAGGCGGGTGCTGTTCATGCAGAAGAGCATGGGCGGGCGCATGTTCCTTGAACATCGGGAAATCACCTTCGCCCGGGTAGGCCAATGCCAACCAAGGTTGGCACCCACCACACCAGCAGTACCAACCAAGGTTGGCACCTACCAGAGCGGGGTCAGCCCAGCAGGGTTTCCAGCACGGCCATGCGCACGGCGACGCCGTTGGCGACCTGGCGCAGCACCCACGACTGCGGGCCGTCGGCCACTTCGTCGGTCACTTCCACGCCGCGGTTGATCGGGCCTGGATGCAGCACGGCTGCGTCCTTGCCGGCGCGGGCCAGGCGTTCGTTGGTCAGGCCGTACTGCGCGTGGTATTGCTCCAGCGACGGCACCAGGCCTTCTTCCATGCGCTCGCGCTGCAGGCGCAGCATCATCAGCGCGTCGACGCCTTCCAGCATCGCGTCGAAATCATCACCGACCACGCAGCCCTTCAGGGTCTCGTCATCCGGCAGCAGCGACTGCGGGCCGCACACGCGGATCTCGCCCACGCCCAGCGTACGCAGCGCATGCAGGTCGGTGCGGGCCACGCGCGAATGCTTCACGTCGCCGACGATCACCACCTTCATCTTCGAGAAATCCGGGCCCTTGGCCTGGCGCAGGGTCAGCATGTCGAGCAGGCCCTGGGTCGGGTGCGCGCTGCGCCCGTCACCGGCGTTGATCAGTGCAGTGCCCTCGCCCGCCGCTTCGGCCAGTGCGGCCACGGCGCCGTCATCCGGGTGGCGCACCACGAAGCCGCGCACGCCCATCGCTTCCAGGTTGCGCAGCGTGTCGCAGGCGGTTTCGCCCTTGCGCGTGGACGAGGTCGAGGCATCGAAGTTGAGCACATCGGCGCCCAGTCGCTGCGCCGCCAGCTGGAACGAACTGCGGGTGCGCGTGGACGGCTCGAAGAACAGCGTGCATACCGCCGAACCGGCCAGCACGTGGCGCTTGTTGCCGACGCGGCCGACTGCGGCATCGCGGATCTGACCTGCGCGGTCAAGCAGCTGCAGCAGGGTCTCGCGCGGCAGACCCTCCAGGGTCAACAGGTGGCGCAGGCGTCCGGAGGCATCGATTTGCTGGGCGGTCATGGCGGTGTCGGGCAGTCAGGGAATGGGAGTGGCGTCGTCCGGCGACGACAGCCAGCGGTCGATGATCACCGCCGCGGCCACCGCATCGAGGGCGGCCGCATCACGGCGGCGCTTGCGCCCTTCGGCGCGCTCGACAGCGAAGCGGCGTGCGGCCTCGACCGAGCTGGAACGCTCGTCGATCATCACCACCGGCAGCTTGAAACGTTCCCGCAGCTGGCGGGCAAAGCCCTGCGCCCGCTTGCGATTGGGCTGGTCCTGGCCGTCCAGCGTGAGCGGATCGCCCACCACAAGGCCATCGGGCTTCCATTCCTTGATCAGGCGTTCGATCGCGGTCCAGTCCGGGCCGTTGCCGTGCACATCGACCACAGCCACCGCGCGCGCATGCGCAGCGAAGGCACTGCCGATGGCTACGCCGATACGCCGCGAGCCGACATCGAAACCCAGAACGGTGCCGTCACGGCGGATGGCCGGAGCAGGAGAAACCGGTGCGGGCGCCGCCGGCTCAGACATGGCCGCTGTAGTCGGTCAGGCGGAACAGGTCCACGCCGATGCGCGAGGCCGCGCCCTGCCAGCGCTGCTCCAGCGGCAGCTGGAACACCAGCTCGGCGTCGGCCGGTACGGTCAGCCAGCTGTTCTCGGACAGTTCGCTTTCCAGCTGCCCTGCCCCCCAGCCCGCACAGCCCAGCGTGACCACGGCATTGGCCGGGCCTTCGCCACGTGCCATCGCTTCGAGGATGTCGCGCGAGGTGGTCAGGTACAGGCCTTCACCCACGACCAGGCTGGAATCCCATGCCCGCGCATCGTCATGGATGACGAAGCCACGTTCGGGATGCACCGGGCCGCCGTTGAGCACCATGCGCGCCTGCAGGTCGCCATCAACGGTGGTGATGTCCATCTGTGCCAGCACTTCGCCCAGCGTGTACTCGGAAGGCTGGTTGACCAGCACGCCCATCGCACCGTTCTCGTCGTGCTGGCAGATCAGCGCGACGCTGCGGGCGAAGGTCGCGTCGAGCAGCGAGGGCAGCGCGACGAGCAGGTGATCGGCAAGGGAAGTCGGCGTAACAGGCATGCCCCCATTCTACCTGCTGGGGGCGGGATGGTCGCGCGATGGACGCGTGCGGCGATCGGCTAGGATGGTGCTTTGCCATGGAAGGTCGTCGATGCAGTCTTCATCGCCCCTGACCCTGCCGGCACGCAGCGCCATCGTTCTGATCGCGCTGCTGCAGGGCCTGATGCTGTATGCCGCGCAGGAGCTGTCCGATGCGTGGCCGTTCCGCGATATCGGCTGGCGCTACTGCTGGTACGCCTGGGTGCTGGCCATTCCCAGCGCGGTGGCGCTGAGCCTGGTCGAGCTGGGCCAGCGCCGCCTGTGGCTGCAGGCCGCGCTCGGCTCGGCGGTGGTGCTGGCGCTGGCCGCCTGGATCGGCTGGAACCTCAACGGCGAGACCGCGCTGGATTCGGGCGCGCTGCAGTTCCCGCTGACCCTGGGCATGGCCGTGGCGGTGTTCGTGGCTCTGCCCTGGTGGCAGTTCCAGCTGCAGCACGGGCATTGGCGCGCCAGCTATCCGGAGCTGTTCGAGCGTGCCTGGCAGAACGGCCTGACCCTGGCCCTGGCGGCGCTGTTCACCGGGCTGACCTGGCTGCTGCTGTGGCTGTGGGCGGCCCTGTTCCAGCTGCTGGACGTGACCTTCTTCCGCGACCTGTTCCGGCAGGACGCGTTCATCGCGCTGGCCACCGGCAGCCTGGCCGGGTTCGGTGTGCTGATCGGGCGCACCCAGCACCGCGCGATCCAGATCACCCGCCAGGTGCTGTTCGCGATCTGTCGCGGGCTGCTGCCGCTGCTCTCGTTCATCGCCGTGCTGTTCGTGCTGAGCCTGCCGCTGACCGGGCTGGAACCGCTGTGGAAGACCCGTTCGGCCGCCAGCCTGCTGCTGGTGCTGTCGCTGCTGCTGGTGTCGTTCACCAATGCGGTCTACCAGCAGGGAGACGACACCGCGCCCTACCCCGTCGTGCTGCGCCGGCTGGTCGAGGCCAGCCTGCTGGCGCTGCCGGTCTATGCGGTGCTGGCGCTGTATGCACTGGGCCTGCGCGTGGTGCAGTACGGCTGGACCCTGGACCGCTTCTGGGCGGTGCTGATCGCGTTGGCCGTGGCCGGCTATGCGCTGGGCTACGCGCTGGCGGTAGTGCGCCGGCAGGGCCGCTGGCTGCAGACGCTGGAGCCGATCAACCGTTGGATGTGCTGGGCCGTGCTGGCACTGGCATTGCTGGGCAACTCGCCGCTGCTGGACCCGGTGCGGCTGACCCTGTCCAGCCAGTTGGCACGGCTGCGTGCAGACCCGCCGGCGATCACCAGCAGCGACGTCAACGTACTGCGCTTCGACCTCGGCCGCCGCGGCGTGCAGGCGCTGCGCGGACTGCAGGACGATCCGGCGATCCGCGCCGATGCCAACGCGCCGCAGGTGATCGCCGATGCGCTGGCACGCACCTCACGCTGGGACAGCGGCACCCGCCTGGACAAGGGCCCGCAGGATGTCGCCGCCCTGCAGCGCGCGCTGAAGCTGGCCAAGGGATCCACCTCGCCGCCCGCCGACTGGTGGCAGGCGCTGGCCACGCGCGCGATCAACGGCGAATCCTGTGCCGAGAGCGAGCGTGACTGCCTGATCGTGCATCGGGACCTGGATGGCGACGGCAGCACCGAGGTGCTGCTGTGCGAGCTGTACACCCACCGTGGGCCGGACTGCGTGCTGTACGCACGTGGCAGGGATGCCCAGTGGCACCGGGCCGGTTCGCTGTTCGGCACCGTCAGCGGCCAAGCCGAGGCGATCAACCAGGCCCTGCGTGATGGCGAACTCACGCTTGTGCCACCGCGCTGGCCGATGCTGTCCATCGGCGGGCGCCCCGCGCTGGCCATCGATCCCGAACCCGAATCCAACGAGTCTTCCCCATGAGCGGCTACTGCCTCATCGCCCCGGGTCATCCGGTGCACGACTACTACCACGCCAACGAGTACGGCTTTCCGCAGCGTGAGGAGCGCGAGCTGTTCGAGCGGCTGGTGCTGGAAATCAACCAGGCCGGGCTGAGCTGGGAGACGATCCTGAAGAAGCGCGAGGGCTTCCGCTCGGCCTATGACGGCTTCGATGTGGATCGGGTTGCAGCCTACGCCGAGCAGGACATCGAGCGGCTGCTGTCGGACGGGGGCATCATCCGCAACCGGCTGAAGGTGCTGGCGGCGATCCACAACGCGCAGGTGATCCAGCAGCTGCGGGCCAGCCACGGCAGCTTCGCGGGCTGGCTGGACGCGCACCATCCGCGCAGCAAGGCCGACTGGGTGAAGCTGTTCAAGAAGACGTTCCGCTTCACCGGCGGTGAGATCACCGGCGAGTTCCTGATGAGCCTGGGCTACCTGCCCGGTGCGCACGCCGAGGACTGCCCGGTGCACGCGCGGCTGCTGAAGCTGTCGCCGCCGTGGTTGCAGGCCTCCCGGTAGTGCCGGCCGCTGGCCGGCAGCCTCCGGAATGCTGCAGGTGTTGCCGGCCAGCGGCCGGCACTACCGTCGAATCGTCACACGCCCATGTAACGGCCCGGGCGGTGGTTGAACATCAGCACCAGGCTGAGCACCACCGCGCCGATGGCCGAGTACAACACCTTCGACGGCGACAGCACGAAGAACGCAGCCACCATCAGGCAGGCGTCGTAGGACATCTGCACCTTGCCGGCGCTCCAGCCACGGGTGCGCTGCAGGTACACGGCAAGAATGCCGATGCCGCCGAGGCTGGCGCGGTGGCGGATGAAGAACAGGATGCCCAGGCCAGACAACGCACCACCGACGATCGCCGAATACAGCGGGTTGATGTGCGAGAAATCGATCCAGCGCGGCAGCAGGTCGGTCAGCACGCCACAGGCGGTGACCGCGGCGAAGGTCTTCAGGGTGAATTCCCAGCCCATGCGCCGCAGCGCCACCCAGTAGAACGGCAGGTTGACCAGCACGAACACCAGGCCGAAGTTCCAGCCCATCGAGTAGTGCAGCAGGAAGGCCATGCCGGCCATGCCGCCGATCATCAGCCCACCCTTGGCGAAGATGGCCAGGCCCAGCGAGGCCACCATCGTGGCCAGCACCATGCCCTGCACGTCCTCGGCAATCGAGTGGCGCAGCGCTTTTTCGTCGGCGGTGGTGCCGGCGCTGTCGGGCGGTGGGGTCAGCGGACCAGCGGTGACCAGGTGGCCGTCAGCGTCGTCGCACGGCGCGGAGCCATGGGCGGGAAGGGACATACGGGCGGGGGAACAGCAGGTGGGGAGCGATATTAGACACGATCTGCATGACAGTTGCAGATGAAATCGTTCAGCTGCGCTCGCCCATTCAGGTTATTTCGGAGGCGTCACCGGCAGCACGGCCAGCATGTCCTCGCCATCATCGTCCATGCCGGTCTCTACGAAACCGAAGCTGCCATAGAAAGCTCCCGCCACCGGATTGTGCGGGTTGTAGCAGATCTCGATCTCGACCAGGCCGGGCGTATCCCGGATCTGCTCCAGCGCCAGTTCCAGCGCGCGGCGCCCGATGCCACGCCCCTGCCAGCGCTGATCGACCATGAAGCGCCATATCGAGATGCGCTGCGGCGTCTCCGGCACCCACATGAAGAATCCGACCAGCTCGCCGTCGGCCTGGATGGCACGGGTCTGGAAGCCGGGATGGAACGCGGCCTGCACCAGCGACCAGGTGTTGCCGGCGACGAAATCCTGCTGCGCCTCACTGACGTCGAGATCGCACACGGCTTCGTAGTTGTCGACGGTGATCGCGTCCAGCGTGACCTGCATATGGGCGTCCTGCCTCGGGATGGACGCCCAGTCTGCCTGACTCTGGATGCCGTGTGGCCTGACCCCACACGACCGTTCAGCGCAGCGTTGCCTGCCTCATCCCTTCCCGGCCAGATGGTGCGCCACCAGCGCGTTGGCGTGGCCATGGCCCAGCCCATGCTCGCTTTTCAGGAAACTGACCAGCTCCATGTGTTTCAGGCCAGGCTGCTTCGCCAGCAGCCCGAACCAGTGCGCCACCGGCTGCCCGTAGGTCTTCTCGATGGAGGGAAAGTACGAGGCCGGGCCCTTGGGCTTTTCAGTGCTCATGCGGAAGCTCCTTGCGATGGATGTACCGGTACGACGAACCGGGGAGCAGGAAATCGACAGATCCGTTCAATCCGGGAGCCGTATCATCCCGTCATGCCCCGTGAAAACCTCAATGACCTGCAGGCCTTCGTCCACGTCGCCCGCGAGGGCAGCTTCACCAGGGCCGCCGCCCAGCTGGGCGTTTCACAGTCCGCACTCAGCCATGCCATGCGCGGCCTGGAAGAGCGACTCGGCGTGCGCCTGCTGACCCGTACCACCCGCAGCGTGTCCACCACCGAGGCTGGAGCCCGCCTGCTCGAGACCCTCGCTCCGCGCCTGGCCGAGATCGAGGACGAACTGGCCGCGTTGGCCGAGTACCGCGACCGACCAGCCGGCACCATCCGCATCAATGCCACCGGCCATGCCGCCGAGTACATCGCCTGGCCGCGGCTGGCGCCATTGCTGCAGCAGTATCCGGACCTGAAGGTGGAACTGGCTGCCGACTACGGGTTGGCCGACATCGTCGCCGAGCGCTACGACATCGGCATCCGCCTCGGCGAACGGCTGGCGCGCGACATGGTCGCCGTGCCGGTCAGCCCGCCACTGCGCATGCGCGTGGTTGGTGCGCCCAGCTACTTCCGCCAGCACGTGGTGCCGCGGCATCCGCACGACTTGGCCGAGCACAACTGCGTCACCCTGCGCCTGCCCACGCATGGCGGGCTGATGCCGTGGGATTTCGGCCAGGACGGCAACGAACTGAGCGTGCGCGTGAGCGGACAGTGGATCTTCAACAGCATGGGCATGACCCGTGCTGCCGCATTGGCCGGCAGCGGCCTGGCCTGGCTGCCGGAAGACCAGGTGCAGCCGATGCTGGACGATGGCCGCCTGCAGTCGGTGCTGGACGACTGGTGCCCGCACTTCGATGGCTACTACGCGTATTACCCGTCGCGCCGCCATGTCACCGTGGCGATGCGGACGGTGCTTGACGCACTGCGTGGGCCGATGGCTGGATGAGCTGAGGAGTGCGGACCAACGGCCCGCACCCACTTCCGTCCGCACCCACCAGAGGCAAGATGGCCCGGTGGTCAGCCCTTGGCCTGCGCGGCGCGCTGCGCGTTGTAGCGCTCGCCGACGATGGAGATTTCCTCCAACGTCTGCGCGATGCGCCGCAGCTCTTCCGGTGCCAGCTGCAGGTCGGCCGCGCCCAGATTCTCTTCCAGGCGATGGATCTTGGTGGTGCCCGGAATCGGCACGATCCACGGCGCCTGCGCCAGCAGCCAGGCCAGCGCCACCTGCGCCGGGGTGGCACCTCGGGCAGCGGCGATTGTGCTGATACGGTCGACCAGCGCCTGGTTGGCACGACGCGCCTCCACTTCGAAACGCGGCACGGTGTTGCGGAAGTCGTTGGCGTCGAAGGTCGTATCGGCGTTGATCGCGCCGGTCAGGAAGCCACGCCCCAGCGGGCTGAACGGCACGAAGCCGATGCCCAGTTCCTGCAGCGTCGGCAGCAGCTCGCGCTCCGGCTCACGCCACCACAGCGAGTACTCGCTCTGCACGGCGGCGACCGGCTGCACCGCATGCGCACGGCGCACGGTGGCGGCACTGGCCTCGGACAGGCCGAAGTGGCCGACCTTGCCTTCGGCGATCAGGTCGCGCACGGTGCCAGCGACATCTTCGATCGGCACGTTGGGATCGACGCGGTGCTGGTAGAACAGGTCGATATGGTCGGTGCGCAGGCGCTTGAGGCTGGCTTCGGCCACCGCACGGATGTTCTCGGGACGGCTGTCCAGCCCGGTATCGACGCGCGCATCCTTGAAGCCGAACTTGGTGGCGATCACCAGCCTGTCGCGGTATGGCGCCAGCGCCTCGCCGAGCAGATCTTCGTTGGTGTAGGGGCCGTACACTTCGGCGGTGTCGAAGAAGGTCACGCCGCGCTCGACGGCGGCGTGCAGCAGAGCGATGCCCTGGCTGCGCTCCACCGGTTGGCCGTAGCCATGGCTCAGGCCCATGCAGCCCAGGCCGAGGGCGGAAACCTTCAGGCCACTGCGGCCGAGTTCACGTGTCTGCATCGTCGTGCTCCAGAGGGGGAGCGCTGACGATACGCCTGCAGCAGGTGAGGATTGAACCGACTGGATGGCAGTCGGTCATGACTGGAATTCATCAATCGGCAGCACGCCGGTCATTCCATGGCCTGCAGCGTGTCAGTGCAACCCGCCAGTTCCACCATCATCCTGCCAGTGTTGCGGAACGCCGGATCCCGCGGCACCCATCGCGCGAACCAGCGTTGTTGGCCGTCCACCACGGACTCGAAAATCCACGATGAGCCATCAAGCCCAGCGCTCGAGTCTTCGCCCTGCAACAGCGCAAACGCGGCGGCGATGGCCTTCCATTCCTCCGCACTCAGCGCGCGCGGTGGAGAGCACGTACCGCCCTTGATGACGGTGGATGGACGCCCGGGTGACGATCCGGGAATCTCGAAATCGCGCACACTGCGCCCGACGATCCACGCCTGGCCCGCTGCATTGCGCTGGGCGCGTACTACCACGCCCGGGAAGAATGGGGTATGCCAGACGAAGCGATACGCCTGGACCGGTACGCTGCCACAGCGGAACGACGGCTCCGGCAAGCCATCGAGATCCCGCAACGCGTCTCTGTAGGATGCCCTCGCAAACCCGGTGAAATCGAGGAACGGAAGCGGGTCCCTGCTACGCCTCTGTGCAGGCGGTGGCAGCAGATACCAGGCATGCGCCTGCGGATCGTCGCAGTCCTCGGCCGGGGCAGCCGGTTCGGGGGTACGGGCACAGCCGGCCTGCAGCAGCACGGCGATGGCCAGTATCACGCTCACAGTCGCACGCATGCAGGCCTCCCTGGCAGGTTCACGCCGGCGTGCATCCGGCGCTGTAGTCATCCCGGAGCAGAGGGCGCCCGCAGGCGCCCGTCCGGTCATCGGATCTCGGAAATCTCCACGCCATCCAGCCCCTGCGACAGGGTGCGGGCATCGCCGCCCTGGCTGAGCTTGATGCGCAGGCGCACTTCGTTCTGCGAATCGGCGTAGCGCAGCGCGTCCTCGTAGCTGATCTCGCCAGCCTGGTAAAGCTCGAACAGGCTCTGGTCGAAGGTCTTCATGCCCAGCTGGACCGAATCCTTCATCACTTCCTTCAGCTTGTGGATCTCGCCGTCGCGGATGTAGTCCTGCACCAGCGGCGTGCCCAGCAGGATCTCCATCGCCACCTTGCGCGAACGGCCATCGGGCGACGGCACCAGCTGCTGCGCAACCACACCCTTGAGGTTCAACGACAGGTCCATCAGCAACTGGTTGCGACGGTCTTCCGGGAAGAAGTTGACGATGCGGTCCATCGCCTGGTTGGCGTTGTTGGCATGCAGGGTGCACAGCACCAGGTGGCCGGTTTCCGCGAACGCGATGGCGTGGTCCATGCCCTCGCGGGTACGCACCTCGCCGATCATGATCACGTCCGGCGCCTGGCGCAGGGTGTTCTTCAGCGCTGCTTCCCAGCTGTCGGTATCGATGCCGACCTCGCGCTGGGTGATGATGCAGCCCTCGTGCTTGTGCACGAACTCGATCGGATCTTCGATGGTGATGATGTGGCCGGTCGAGTTCTGGTTGCGGTAGCCGATCATCGCCGCCAGCGAGGTCGATTTACCGGTACCGGTGGCGCCGACGAACAGGATGATGCCGCGCTTGGTCATCGCCAGCGTCTTGATGATCGGCGGCAGGCTCAGTTCTTCCACCGTCGGAATGCGCGTCTCGATACGACGCAGCACCATGCCCACCTGGTTGCGCTGGTAGAAGCAGCTGACACGGAAGCGGCCGACACCGGACAGGCCGATGGCGAAGTTGCACTCGTGGGTCTTCTCGAATTCCTCGCGCTGCGCCGGGGTCATCACGTTCAGCACCAGATCGCGGCTCTGCTGCGGGGTCAGTGGTGTCTGCGTGATCGGCGAGATCTTGCCGTTGACCTTCATCGCCGGCGGCATGCCTGCGGTGATGAACAGGTCCGAGGCGCGCTGGTGCGCCATCAGCTTGAGGAACGATGTGAAATCGATGGTGGTGGCAGTGGTGTTCACGAAAGGCTCCAGGAATCGGTCGGTGGAGGGAACATCGCGGGGACAGCCGCGCCTTGCTGCGCGCTGCCCCGCCATTGCCTCGCCTTACTCGAACAGACGCTTGTCCTTGGCGTACTCGCGGGCCTGGTTGCGGGTGATCAGGCTGCGCTTGACCAGGTCCTGCAGGTGCTGGTCCAGGGTCATCATGCCGTACTGCTGGCCGGTCTGGATGGCCGAATACATCTGCGCCACCTTGTCCTCGCGGATCAGGTTGCGGATGGCCGGGGTGCCGACCATGATTTCCCACGCAGCGGTACGACCGCCGCCGACCTTCTTCAGCAGCGCCTGCGAGATCACTGCACGCAGCGACTCGGACAGCATCGAACGCACCATCGGCTTTTCGCCGGCCGGGAACACGTCGATGATGCGGTCGATGGTCTTGGCGGCCGAACTGGTGTGCAGGGTGCCGAACACCAGGTGGCCGGTTTCCGCCGCGGTCAGCGCCAGACGGATGGTTTCCAGGTCACGAAGTTCGCCGACCAGGATGATGTCCGGATCCTCACGCAGTGCCGAGCGCAGCGCTTCGTTGAAGCCATGCGTGTCGCGGTGCACTTCGCGCTGGTTGATCAGGCACTTCTGCGAGGTGTGCACGAATTCGATCGGATCCTCGACGGTGAGGATGTGGCCGTATTCGTTCTTGTTGATGTAGTCGATCATCGCCGCCAGCGTGGTCGACTTGCCCGAACCGGTCGGGCCGGTGACCAGGATCAGGCCCTGCGGCTGCTGGATCACTTCGCGGAACAACGGCGGGCAGGCCAGGTCCTCGAGGGTCAGCACTTCGGACGGAATGGTACGGAACACCGCACCAGCGCCGCGGTTCTGGTTGAACGCATTGACACGGAAGCGCGCCAGCGACGGGATCTCGAAGGAGAAGTCCACTTCGAGGAATTCCTCGTAATCGCGGCGCTGCTTGTCGGACATGATGTCGTACACCAGCGCATGGACCTGCTTGTGGTCCAGGGCTGGGATGTTGATCCGGCGAACGTCGCCGTCCACGCGGATCATCGGCGGCAGGCCTGCAGACAGATGCAGGTCGGACGCTTTGTTCTTTACGGAAAACGCCAACAGCTCGGCGATATCCATGAGCGGCTACTCCCCAATAACGGCTTCGACTGGAAGGATCTTTCCCCGGGCGGCAGTATAGCCTCCTGATTCAACGGAACGCGTTACGTGGCCACTCCCCTGCCCCAGATCCTGAGCAACCTGCATGCCGCCGCCGAGGCCGCTGGCAGGCCCGATCCACGCCTGCTGGCGGTGTCCAAGACCCAGCCGGCCGAGGCCGTGGCCGCGCTGGCCGCACAGGGCCAGCACGCCTTCGGCGAGAACTACGTGCAGGAAGCACTGGCCAAGATGCAGGTGCTGCAGCACCTGGAACTGGAATGGCACCTGATCGGCCACCTGCAGTCGAACAAGGCCGAGGCCGTGGCCAGCCACTTCGACTGGGTACAGAGCGTGGACCGGCCCAAGCTGGTGACCGCACTGGCACGCCATCGCCCGGCCGCGCGCGGCCCGCTGAACGTGCTGGTCCAGGTCAACATCGACGACGAATCCAGCAAGCATGGCTGTGCACCAGAGGATGTGGACGCGCTGGCCGCCGCAATTGCCGCCGAGCCCCAGCTGCGCCTGCGCGGTCTGATGGCGATTCCCGCACCGTGGCCACAGGCCGAGCGCCGTCGTGACGCGTTCGTGCGCATGCGCACACTTTTCCAGTCGCTGGGCGCCCAGCACACGCATGTCGACACGCTGTCGATGGGCATGAGCAGCGACTACGCCGAGGCCATCGCCGAGGGCGCCACCCTGGTGCGCATCGGCACCGCTCTGTTCGGCGCGCGCCCGCGCCCGGCCTGATATTCCAAGGAGACTTCCATGGCAGTTGATTCCATCACCTTCATCGGCGGCGGCAACATGGCCCGCAGCCTGATCGCCGGCCTGATCCGCCAGGGCGTACCCGCCGCGCACATCCACGTGGCCGAACCGGTGGCCGCATTGCGCGAGTCACTGGCCACCGATTTCGGCGTGCAGGTGCACGACAACGCCGCCGATGCTGCCACACAGGGCAATACCTGGCTGCTGGCGGTGAAGCCGCAGGTACTGCGCGATGTGTGCCAGTCGCTGCAGGCGCTGGCGCAGGCGAACCGGCCGCTGGTGGTGTCCATTGCCGCCGGCATCACCAGCGCCCAGCTGGAACGCTGGCTGGGCGGCAACCTGCCGGTGGTGCGCGCGATGCCAAACACCCCGGCCCTGCTCGGCGCCGGTGTGACCGGGCTGTACGCCACGCCATCAGTGGATGCGCAGCAGCACGCGCGCGCCGAACAGGTACTGGCCAGTGCCGGGCGCACGGTGTGGATCGATAGTGAGGCGCTGATGGATTCGGTGACTGCTGTATCCGGCAGCGGGCCGGCCTATGTGTTCCTGCTGGCCGAAGCGATGGAAGCAGCGGGTATCGCCCAGGGCCTGCCTGCAGAAGCAGCGCGCACGCTGGTGGTGCAGACACTGCTGGGTGCTTCGCGCATGCTCGATGAAGCCGGCGAAAGCCCGGCCGAACTGCGCCGCCGAGTGACCTCGCCGAACGGCACCACCCAGGCGGCGATCCAGAGCTTCCAGGCCGGTGGTTTCGAGGCGCTGGTGGACACGGCGCTGCGCGCCGCGCAGGTGCGTGGGCAGGAGCTGTCTGCGGCGAATGATTGATTCAGGTCGGTGCCGACCAACGGTCGGCAACCACCCACGCTTGTGATCAGTCCGCCAATGTGGCCATGACGAAATCGACGAAGCACTGCAGGCGCGGACGCGGCCGTCGATCCGGCAGGTAGATCAGGTGCATCGGCCGCGGTTCCGGCAGGTAGTCGCGCAGCAGGGGCTTCAACCGCCCGGCCGCGATCTCGCCGGCCAGCAGCGCGGTCGGTTGCAGCACCAGCCCTGCGCCGGCCACGGCGGCCTCGCGCAGTGCAACACCATCGTTGCAGGTCAGCCGCGCCTCCCAATCAACCTGTTCACCGTTGGCCAGCTGCCAACCATGGCCGCCGCGCCAGGCCAGATGGCTCAGGCAGTCATGCCCGACCAGATCCCCAGGGGTGTGCGGCGTACCACGCCGACGCAGGTAGGACGGTGCCGCGCACAGGCTCATCGCGTACGGCGGCAACGGCCGCGCCACCACTTCCTGTGACGGCAGCGGCCCGACGCGGATTGCCACGTCGAAGCCGTCCTCGATCAGATCCACGCGGCGGTTGCTCAGGTCCAGCTCGATGTTCAACTGCGGCTGCGCGCGCAGCAGGCCGGCAAGCTGCGGTGCCAGCACGCAGCTGCCCCAGGTAGTCGGCGCGCTGACCCGCAGCAGGCCACGTGGCTGCACCTGCAGGCCGGCGACATCGGCCTCGGCCTGCTGCACCTGCTCCAGCACCTGCCGGCACCCGGCCAGGTAGGCGCTGCCGGCTTCGGTCAGGCGCTGGCGGCGGGTGTTCCGCTGCAGCAGCGCGGTCCCCAGGTGCGTCTCCAACTGCTGGATGTACTTGCCCACCATCACCGCCGAAACCTGCAGCTGATCGGCGGCGCCAGTGAAGCTGCCGCGCTCGGCCACCGCGACGAAGGCCTGCATGCAGCGAAGCGTATCCATTGCTAACCCTTAGTTAGGAATCTTCGAAGCATACGCCCCTTACCGAACACATATGTGAGGGCGCAGACTGCGCTCATCCCCCTCTCGCAAGGAACCGCCATGAAGATTCTCCTTGTGGGTGCCAGCGGCACCCTCGGCCAGGCAGTCGCGCGCCAGCTTGGCCAGCAGCACCAGATCCTGACCGCCGGCCGCAACAGCGGCGAACTGCGCGTCGACCTGACCGACGACGCCAGCGTCGCCGAACTGTTCGCGCGCACCGGCCCGGTCGATGCGGTGATCTCCACCGCCGGCAAGCTGCACTTCGGCCCGCTGCAGGACATGACGCCCGAGCAGTTCAACATCGGCCTGCAGGACAAACTGCTGGGCCAGGTGCGGCTGGCACTGACCGCGCAGCACCATCTCAGCGCCGGGGGCTCGATCACCCTGACCAGCGGCATCGTCAGCGCACAGCCGATCAGAGATGGCGCCAACGCCACCTCGGTGAATGCCGCGCTGGAAGGCTTCGTGCGTGCCGCTGCGCTGGAACTGCTGCCGCGCGGCCTGCGCATCAACGTGGTCAGCCCGAACGTGCTGATCGAATCGATGGCCGCCTACGGGCCCTACTTCCCCGGCTTTGAAGCGGTGAGCGCACAGCGCGCGGCACTGGCGTTCCAGCGCGCGGTGGAAGGCATCCAGAGCGGCGAGACGATCACGGTCTGGTGATCCGCCGGGCATGGCCCGGCGCTACCCGGAGCCGGGCCCTTTCCCGTGCGTCATTCCCAGCGCATCGGGCCGTCGCCGCGTTCGCCGAGGACGTCCCCCGGGTTGGCCAGGCGACAGTGCTGCAGCGACAGGCAGCCACAGCCGATGCAACCGGTGAGTTCGTCGCGCAGCAGCTGCAGCATGTGGATGCGCTCCTCCAGTTCGGTGCGCCAGCGTGCGGACAGCTTGGCCCAGTCGGACTTGGTCGGTGCGCGGCCCTCGGGCAGGCTTTCAAAAGCGCGGCCAACGGCTTCCAGTGGCATGCCCACCCGCTGCGCCACGCGGATCACGGCCAGCCGGCGCAGCACGTCACGGCTGTAGCGTCGCTGGTTGCCCGAGGTGCGCAGGCTGCTGATCAGCCCCTTGCGCTCATAGAAATGCAGCGCGGAAATGGCCACGCCACTGCGCTGGGATACCTCGCCAACGCTCAGATCCTGGGACACCATTGCTTGACCTCAACTGCAGTTGAGGTGTCATGCTGCTATCTTCGCCGCCAGTTGACAAGCGCGGCCCGCACCTGACCCGTATGACCCCCACTGCCTCTTCCATCGACGCCAGCACGTCGGCCGACACTTCGATCCTGTCAGCACGCTACCGCGCCACCACCATCGGCATGGTCGCGCTGGTCGCGCTGCACGCCTTCGAGGCGTTGGCGGTAGCCGCAGCCATGCCAACCGTAGCCGAGGCGCTGGATGGCCTGCGCCTGTATGCACTTGCGTTCGGTGGAACGCTGGCCACCAGCGTGATCGGCATGACCCTGGCCGGGCGCTGGGCCGACCGCCAGGGGCCGGCGCGGCCGCTGTGGTATGGGCTGGCCTGCTTCGTGCTGGGCCTGCTGCTGGCCGGCTTCGCGATGCGCATGGGCATGCTGGTGGCGGGCCGACTGCTGCAGGGCCTGGGTGCAGGGGCGATCTCGGTGTCGCTGTATGTGATGGTCGGGCGCAGCTACCCCGAGCACCTGCGGCCAAAGGTATTTGCCGCGTTCTCCGCAGGCTGGGTAGTGCCGTCGATGATCGGCCCGGCACTGAGCGGCCTGATCGTGCAGCACCTCGGCTGGCGTTGGGTGTTCCTGGCGGTGCCGCTGCTGGCGGTCCCGGCCGCGCTGCTGCTGCGCCCGGCACTGGCACGCATGCAATCCACTGATGCTGCCAGCAGCGACGATGGACGCGGCAACGTGGTGCGCTGGGCCGGCGGTGCCTCGCTGGCGGCCCTGCTGCTGTACTTCGGTGGCCAGCAACGCGGCGTGCCGGCCCTGCTCTGCATCGGCGTGGCGCTGCTGGCGCTGCTGTTCTGCGTGCACCGCCTGTTGCCAGCCGGCACGTTGCTGCTGCGCCGCGGCCTGCCCAGCGTGATCGCCCTGCGCGGCATCGCTGCAGCAGCATTCTTCGCCTGCGAGGCCTACCTGCCACTGCTGTTGCAGCGCGAGCGCGGACTCTCGCCCAGCTGGGCCGGTGCCGTGCTCAGCCTCGGTGCGCTGGGCTGGTTCGCGGGCTCCTGGCTGCAGGGCCATCAACAGCGCGGATGGTCGCGCCAGCAGCTGCTCCGCGTGGGCACGCCGCTGATGACGATCGGTATCGCCGCCACCCTGGCGGTGCTGTTCAATGCGGTGCCGTTGCCGGTCGCACTGGTCGGCTGGGCGTTGACCGGCTTCGGCATGGGCATGATCTACGCCAGCCTGTCGGTGCTGACGCTTTCGCTGTCGGCGCCGCATGAGCAGGGCGCCAACACCTCGGCGCTGCAGCTGAGCGAAGCGTTGTCGGTGACCACCGCACTGGCGGTGTCCGGTGCGGTGTTCGCGTTGTTCGTGGAAACCGCACCACACACCGGCTACTTCCTGTGCCTGGTGATTACCTTCGGCCTGGCACTGCTGGCCACGGTGATCGCGCGGCGGGTGTAGCGCCGCCGGACGGATTCCGCCGGGCATGGCCCGGCGACCGCAGCGGTCAGGGTCTCGCGCCGGTCCCCACATCATCGACGTCGCGATGCAGGATGCGCCGCACCTCCAGCACCGCCTGCGGGGTTTCCTGCACGCTGTGGCCGGAAATGATCACCTTCTCGGACAATGCACCCGGCAGGTGCGCGCTCCAGTACGGCACCAGCCCATCATCGGACTTCTCCACCGGCAGCTCCGGCTTGCGCTGGGCGATGATCGAGTGGTACTTCAGGCCGGCTTCAATCGGCAGCTGCGCGGCGGCCTTCACGAACGGGTCGCTGGCCTTGAGGTTGTCGATGCTGTTGGGAATCTTCGGCTTGGCGGTACCGTCGACCTGCTGCTCGGCCTGCGCCAGCGCCAGGAACACATCCTCGAACTTGCCGAGGATGGTCAGCGGCAGCCGCACCAGGCGACCGATCAGGCGCCCGACCTTGTTGCCTGCGATGTCGGTGCCCTGGTGCGGGGCAGCGATGAAGATCGCACGCTCCACGTTCGGCTGTGCCTTGAAATGCAGCAGCGGCCCCAGCTTGTTCTGCACCCGCTTCAACCGTTCACCCTTCAGATCGTAGTTGGCCAGCAGGTCGTTCCACAGTACATCGCCGGAATCGCTCACCAGCAGCCGCGCCAGTACGCCACCCATGCTGTGGCCGATGTAGACCATGTCCTTCGACGCACGCGTGCTGCCGTTGGGATCAAAATGCTTCAGCGTGTCGTTGAACGCGTTGGCGATCTCGTACCGGTTCAACGCGATCGGCGCATTGGTCGGGTAGTAGACCTGCCACACCTGGAACTTCTGGCGCAGCTCGGGATCACCCATGATTTCGTTGGCCAGGTTCACCCACGCTTCCGGGCTGCTGGCCAGGCCGTGCAGCATGAAGATGATGCGGCGGTTCGGATCCCACGGCTGCATCAGGTAGATGTGCGGCTCGCCGATGCCCTCGCTCATGCCGAACAGGGTGCGCAGCGACTGCCGGGCGAAGCCACTCTGCGCCAGCCACAGGCCGTAGGCGGCAGTGAAGTTGCCGGCCAGCGGCACCTGCTCGCCGTGCAGGGTGATGCGCTCGGTGGCTTCCGGCGAATAGGCATCGAGCTCGACCCGGCGCGTGCGCATCACGTCTTCCAGGCTGCTGCCTTCGAACCGCAGCAGCGCAGTGACGTTGATTGAGGACATCTCACTGAACTCGGGCACCGAATCGTCATGGCGATGGCGGCGGCCACGACGCTCGTCGTTCTCGTCGTTCTCGTCGTCCTGCGTGGTTTCGGCCTTCGGGCCATCCGGGGCGATCACCGGTGCGACCAGCTTCGGCGGATCCATCACCATCACCAGCTCGGCACCGAAGCCATCGCGGCGATAGGTGCTGCGCAGGCCGACAAAGCTGACGGTGCCGGCCGGAACCAGCTGCGCGGGAATGCTCTTCAGACCCAGCTGCTGGTAGTTGGACGCCAGCGACCAGCTGCCAACCGTGATCGGCTTCGTATAGTCCTCGCCGGCCAGTGCAGCGGCACGCGCGCGCACGAACAACACCACTGCCGCCTTTTCGGCCGCGTAGTTGTAGTAGTCACGCACCTGTGTCTGCCGGTCCTCGAAGGCACGATCGGACGGCGAGCGGCCGCTGTAGAACAGGTACGCGTACGCATAGCGCGCGGCCTCCAGCCACGCATCCAGCGCCGCATCGCTCATCGGCGGATCACCGGCAGCGGTCTTCTTCGGCGTCAGCGCCAGCGCGGCCTTCACCCACAACTCGGACAATGCTGACAGGCGCTGTTCGACGTTGAGGTCGTCGGTCATCAGCAGTGTGCTGCGGCAGACCAGGAAGTCCTTCTCGCACTGCGATTCGTCCAGGCCCGCTGCGCTGAGCGTTTCACGCGCGGCCGGGCTGAGCTTGCCGGTGTTGAGCACATCCGCGCGCTTGTTGACCAGCGAATCGCTGGACTTGACCTGCTTGACGGTGACCATCGCGCAGCCGCTGCTTCCCAGCAGCAGGAAGGCGGCGAACAACACCGGCAGCAGGCGCTGCCAGCGGGTCAGAAAGAGTTGGGTCATTACTGCGGGTCCTGCTCGGTGCCGGGCACGCCCTGGCGGATTACGGTGGAGAAATTGGCGCCATCACCGAGATCCAGCGCGCGCTGGGTGATGCGGCCCTTGGCATGCAGTTCGGTGTACGGCACACCCGGCGTGAGCGCACCGACCTCCTGCGCGTACTCGGCCAGGTAACCGGACAGCAGCAGGCGGTAATCCAGCGGCAGGCGCGGTGCGATATGCCGGGCCAGGTCGAAGACGATGGTCGTGCAGTTGCTGGTCAGCGTGTTGTAGAAGCCCGGCTTCGCATCCAGCTCGCGCGCCTGCGCGATATACGCAGCGAACAGTTCCTTCAGCTGCGCGCGGTCCATGCCGTGCAGGCGGTACAGGTAGACATCTTCGCCACGGGCGTTGGTGCGGGTGCGGATGATGTCGGTCTCCTCCGAAGCCACCAGGGTCATCTCGAACTTGCGGAAGAAGCCGCCCAGAGCGGAGAACGACTCACCGCGCTCCTTGCGGATCTCCAGCGAAAACACCACGTGGCGTCCATCCTCGAAGCCGAACGAGATCAGGGTGTGGGCGATCGCCGGGCCCATCCAGTACGACAGCACCAGGTCGGCCGAGCGCAGCTGGTCCAGGTTGTATTCGCGGCGCACCCAATGCGCGTCGTAGTCGGTTTCGCTGCGCCAGGTGAAGTCACGCACGTTGTCCAGCACCACGTGGCGCCCGTCGAAGGACACCACGTGCAGGCGTTGGGCCACGTCATCGGCCCACACGCGGTCCTGGCGCGGGGTCAGCAGCAGCCACCACAGGCCGGCCAGTGCCAGCGATGCCCCGAAGGCCAGGCCCAGTCGGCGCGAGGCACGGCCCCGCGCGACCCGCCACGATGCCCACAGCGCAACCAGCAGCCACAGCACGGCCACGCCGTTGGCCAGCCAACCCGGCCCCGGCAACTGGTAGGCCAGCAGCCCGCTCACCCACAGCGCCAGCAGCACCGTGGCACTTCCTGTCATCCAACGTCCTGCGGCTTTCACTGGCATCCTGTCGCGGTCTCGAAGCCGCATAGTTAGCCACAAGCGGGTTCACCGTGGCATCTACGGTCCGTTCAGGCAGGCTGGCGCAGCGTCGGCAGCGGCCCTGCGGTCGCGTTCCATCCCCGAGGAGAAACCATGGGCATCACTTCCGTGGCCGGCGTTCCGGTCCAACCCCGGCACCGCGCCAGCTGTCATTGCGGCACGGTCGAACTGCTGCTGGACCTGCCGGACGGTATTGTCGAACCTCGCCGCTGCGACTGCTCGATGTGCCGGCGCCGCGGCGCCATTGCCGCCAGCGTCACCCGCCAGGGCCTGCAGGTGGTACGTGGGCAGGGCCACCTGCAGCTGTACCAGTTCAACACCCATGTGGCCGAGCACTATTTCTGCGGTATCTGCGGCATCTACACCCACCACCGGCGGCGCTCCAACCCCGACCAGTACGGCTACAACGTGGCCTGCCTGGAGGGCATCGACCCGTTCGCGCTGGGCGTGATACCGGTCAACGACGGGGTCAACCACCCGGCCGACCGCCGCACCTAGTGGCGGGTGCGCCGAGGCGGTGCGGCGACCTTCTGCCACGGTGCCATGCCACTGCGCCCGGCGCGCACCGGGCGCTTCAGCCAGGGCCGTCTCGGCGCGGCCTGGGGCTGCGCTTCAACCGGGGCAGGTAACGGCCTGCGGCCAGGCCAGAGATGGTCGAGCAGCCACATGGCGGGTCTCCGTGGGGGACGGGGACCTGTACGCTAGCGATGCCTGGGCAAAGAACCGGTGAGGGCCCTGCGGCAGTCAGATGACAACCGCGGCCCACTCTCAGTGCTGCAGCCGTGATCGTCCCAGACGGCGTACCAGCACGAAGAACAACGGCACCAGCACCACCGCCAACACAGTGCCGGAGAGCATGCCGCCGATCACGCTCATGCCGATTTCACGGCGGCTGACCGCACCGGCACCGGTGGCCAGCGCCAGCGGGATCACGCCGGCCACGAAGGCCAGTGAGGTCATCACGATCGGGCGCAGGCGCAGGCGCGCGCCCTGCAGCGCCGCTTCCACCGCCGAACTGCCGGCGCGATAGCGCGCTTCGGCAAACTCAACGATCAGGATCGCGTTCTTCGCCGACAGGCCGATGGTGGTCAGCAGACCGACCTGGAAGTAGATGTCGTTGACGAAGCCCGCAGCCGTGGTCGCCAGCACCGTACCGATCACGCCCAATGGGATCACCAGCACCACCGCCACCGGCACCGTCCAGCTCTCGTAAAGCGCGGCCAGGCACAGGAAGATGAAAGCAATGGAGGCGGTGTACAGCCACAACGTCTGGTTGCTGGCCAGTTGTTCCTGGTAGGACAGGCCACTCCACTGCAGGTCGAACCCGGGTTGATCGGCCACCAGCGCCTGCATGCGCTGCATCGCTTCACCCGAGCTGCGCCCCTCGGCTGCGCTGCCCTGGATCTGCATCGCCGGCAGGCCGTTGAAACGCTGCTGCAGCTGCGGCCCACGCGCCCAGTGGCTGCTGGCAAAGCTGGCGAACGAAGCCATCTGGCCGTTGCCGCCGCGCACGTACCACTGGCCAATGTCGTCGGGCACGCTGCGGTAGGATTGGTCGCCCTGCATGTAGACACGCTTGACCCGGCCGCGGTCGAGGAAGTCGTTGATGTAGCTGCCACCCCAGGCGGCAGACAGCGTGGAATTGATGTCGGCCTGTGCCAGGCCCAGCGCACTGGCCTGGGCGTGGTCGATGTCCAACCGCAGCTCGGCCTTGTCGCCCAGCCCGTTCAAGCGCACGGAGGTCAGCCCGTCGTCTTCGCCCGCCGCGCGCACCACCTGCTCCTGCGCAGCCTGCAACGCCACGCGTCCGGCCGCGCTGGTGTCCTGCAGCCACAGTTCGAAACCACTGGACTGGCCCAGGCCGCGCACTGCCGGTGGCGCCAGCACGTTGACCTTGGCATCGGGCAGCTTGCGGAAATAGGCATTGGCGCGCGCGATGATCGCCGCTGCGGTGTTGTCGCCCTTGCGCTCGTCCCATGGCTTGAGTGCCAGGAAGCCCTGCCCCGCATTCTGGCCGGTACCGGCGTTGTTGCGACCGACCACCACGAACACCACGTCCAGGTTCTGCTTCTCGTGCTCCATGAAGTAACGGCTGATCTGCTCGCCCAGCGCCTCGGTGCGCGCCATCGGCGTGCCTTCCGGCGTGGAGAACTGGAAGGTCACCTGGCCCTGGTCCTCCACCGGCAGGAAGCCGGTGGGCATGCGTGCGTACAAGGCAATCATGGCGATCACCAGCAGCAGGTAGAACGCCATCCATCGCCGCGGCCGGGAGACGACGCCGCCGAGTCTGCCCTGGTAGGCAGACTGGCTGCGTTCGACGCCACGGTTGAACGCGGCGAAGAAGCGCCCCGGTGGCTTCTGCGCCGACGAGGGCTTGAGCAGGGTCGCGCACAACGCCGGTGTCAGGGTCAGCGCGACCAGCGCCGACAACGCCATGGCCGATGCAATCGTGATCGAGAACTGCCGGTAGATGATGCCGGTGGAGCCACCGAACAGCGCCATGGGCAGGAACACCGCACCGAGCACCACGGTGATGCCGATCAGTGCACCGGTGATCTCGCCCATCGACTTCTCGGTTGCCTCGCGTGGCGGCAGGTGCTCTTCGTGGATGATGCGTTCCACGTTCTCCACCACCACGATCGCGTCATCGACCAGCAGGCCGATCGCCAGCACCATCGCGAACAGGGTCAGTGTGTTGATGGTGAATCCGGCAACGGCCAGCACGCCGAAGGTGCCCAGCAGCACCACCGGCACGGTGATCGCCGGGATCAGCGTGGCACGCAGGTTCTGCAGGAACAGGAACATCACCACCACGACCAGTACGATCGCCTCGATCAGGGTGTGGATGACCCCTTCGATGGAGACCCGTACGAACGGCGTGCTGTCGCGTGGATAGGCCACCTGCAGCCCGGGCGGGAACGTAGGCCGCAGCCGTTCAAGCTCCGCGCGTACTGCATCGGCAGTGGCCAGCGCGTTGGCGCCGGAGGCCAGGGTCACCGAGAAACCCGCAGCCGGATAGCCGTTGAGGAAGCTGCTGGTCTGGTAATTCTCCGCGCCGATCTCGACCCGCGCCACGTCGCCCAGGTGCACCGCCGCGCCGCTGGGCAGCGTGCGCAGGATGATCGCGCGGAACTGTTCCGGAGTCTGCAGGCGCGACTGCGCGGTGACGGTGGCATTGAGGCTCTGCGTCGCACTGGACGGCAACGCCCCCAGCTCGCCGGCAGTCACCTGGGTGTTCTGCGCCTGGATCGCGCTGCGCACGTCCGATGGCATCAGGTCATAGGCGCGCAGCTTGTGCGGGTCCAGCCACACGCGCATCGCGTAGGCCGAGCCGAACACGTTGATCTCGCCGACACCGGGAATGCGGCTGATCGGGTCCTGCACGTTGCTGACCAGGAAATCGGAAACATCCACCCGCTCCATGCGCCGGCTGGTGTCGTACAGCGAGACCACCATCAGCGAATCGCCCTGCGACTTCGCGACCGTCACACCCTGCTGCTGCACTTCCTGAGGTAGCCGGTTGATCGCCTGGTTGACGCTGTTCTGTACCTGCACCTGGGCGATATCCGGGTTGGCGCTCTGGTCGAAGGTGACCGTGATGCGCGCCTGCCCGGACGAGGAACTGGTGGACGAGAAATACAGCAGATGGTCGATACCCTTGATCTGCTGCTCGATCACCTGGGTGACGCTGTCTTCCACCGTCTGCGCCGAGGCCCCGGTGTAATTGGCGGTGATGTTGACCTGCGGCGGTGCGATGTCCGGGTACTGCTCCACCGGCAGCTGGGTCACCGCGATGGTGCCGAAGGCCATGATGCAGATCGCCAGGACCCAGGCGAATACCGGGCGATGGATGAAGAAGCGCGGCAGCATGCGCTCAGTCCTTCGCGGTGGAAGCTGGCGCAGGCTTCACCCGCACCGTCATGCCATCGGCCAGGCCCTGCGCGCCGGCTACCACCACCTGCTCGCCGGCAGCCAGGCCATCGAGCACCAGCCACTGGTCGCCGATCGCACGCGCGGTGCGGAACAGCCGCAGCCGTGCCTTGCCGTCCTTGTCCACCAGCCATGCCTGCGCCTCACCCTTGGGGCTGCGATCCACCGCAGCCTGTGGCACCAGCAGCGCCTGCTGGCGGGTCCCCTGCCCCACCAGCGCGCGCACGTACATGCCTGGCAGCAGTTGCCCATCGGGGTTGGGGAAACGCGCACGCAGGGTGATGCTGCCGGTTTCCTGCTGCACGTCGATGTCGGCGAACTCCAGCGTCCCCGGCAACGGGTAGTCGGTGCCATCAGACAGGCGCAGCCGTACCGGCGCAGTATCGGCCTGCACGCCACCGTCGGCGATGGCGCGGCGTAGTGCCAGATACTCATTGCTGGACTGGGTGATGTCCACGTTCATCGGGTCCATCTGCTGCACCCGTGCCAGTGGATCGGCCTGGCCGGAGGTAACCAGCGCACCCGGGGTGAACAGCGCGCGGCCGATGCGGCCTGCGATCGGCGAGGTCACCGTGGCAAACCCCAGCCGTGTGCTGGCCGTGTCACGCGCGGCCTGTGCGGCCTGCGCGGCGGCGGCGGCCTGCTGGTCGCCGGCCACCGCATCATCCACGTCCTGGCGCGCGGCCAGCTGGTCCTTGCCCAGCGCCTGCATGCGCTGCGCCCGCAGGCGCGCGGTCACCGCAGCGGCCTCGGCAGTTTTCAGGTTGGCCCGCGCCTCGTTCAGCGCAGCCTGGTACAGCGCGGGCTCGATCTGGAACAGCGGCTGCCCGGCCTTCACCCACTGGCCCTGCTCGAACAGGCGCTTCACCAGCACGCCATCGACCTGCGGGCGCACATCCGATTCCTGCGAGGCGACGCTGCGCCCGGGCAGTTCCTGCTGCAGTGCCAGCGGCTGACTGCGCAGGGTCAGCACGGTCACCTCCGGTGCCGTGGCGCCCGGCTTGGGCGCGTCCTTGCCGCAGGCGCTGAGCAGGCCGGCCAGGGCAAGCGCCAACAGCGGCAGGCCCGCGGTTCGCGGCAGCCGCCAGGCGCGGTACGGACGGGAGGGGTTCGGAGGGATCATCGGCTGCAGGTTCCACGCGTGGGGGAGCGTTCGGCGCCGAATATAGAAGACGCGGCGGCACGATCCTGCTAAATCACGCATGAAACATTTTTCATTTGCAGTCGCTGCCCACGATTGCGAGGATGCCCCTGTCCCACTCTGCACACTGGCCCATGCCGCGCGTACTCACCATCGAGGACGATCTTGTCACCGCAGAGGAAATCGCCACTGAACTGCGCAGCCACGGCTTCGACGTGGACCTGGCCAGCGACGGCGGCCGTGGCCTGGCGCTGGCACGTGCAGGCGACTACGCGGTGATCACCCTGGACCGCATGCTGCCCGGCATCGACGGGCTGGCCCTGGTCACCACGCTGCGCCGTGAAGGCATCACCACGCCGGTGCTGATGATCAGCGCGCTGTCGGACGTGGATGAACGCGTGCGTGGCCTGCGCGCCGGTGGCGACGACTACCTGACCAAGCCCTTCGCCTCCGATGAGATGGCTGCACGCGTGGAAGTGCTGATCCGGCGCCAAGGCCCGACTGGCGCCATCGACAACGTACTGCGCGCCGGTGACCTGGAACTGGACCTGATGACCCGTTCGGCGCGACGCGGCGGGCATGAAATCGCGCTGCTGCCGACCGAGTTCAAGCTGCTCGAATTCCTGGTGCGCAACGCCGGCCAGGTGGTCACCCGCACCATGTTGTTCCAGGAAGTCTGGGGCTACCACTTCGATCCGGGCACCAACCTGATCGACGTGCATATCGGCCGCGTGCGCAAACGCATCGAACAACCCGGCCGCCCGCAGCCGATCCTGACCGTACGTGGAACCGGCTATGTCTTCGACGCGCAATCCTGACCATTGGCGCTCATCCAGCAGCCGCCTGCTGGGCCTGTACTGCATCCTGTTCGTGGCCTGGTCCAGCCTGCTGCTGGGGGTGATGTACTGGCGCATCTCGGACTACCTGAACGACCTGACCGAATCGGGCCTGCAGCAGCGCGCCCATCTGTTCATGAGCTTCGACGGGCCGGCGCTGGATGACGCGCTGCGCGACAGCCAGCGCTTTGACCTGCACCAGGTGTATACGTACGGGCTGTTCGACAAGGCCGGCGTGGCGATGGCGGGCCCGCTGACGGCCATCCCCGAAGGACTGCCGCTGGATGGCAACTCGCATCAGGTAGCGGGTTGGACGCTGGTCGATGGCCGCCACGAGAGCGGTGGCAGCGCGCTCGGCGTGGTGACCCGGGATGGCCGGACACTGGTGTTCGTGCGCCAGAACGGCAAGCTGATGGCGGTCAACAGCATCATCCTCGATGCACTGCTGTGGGGCGTGTCACTGACCGTCATCCCCGGGCTGGTGGGCTGGCATCTGCTGCGCCGGCGCCCATTGAAGCGGATCCAGCAGATCGAAGCGGCCACCAACCGCATCATTGCCGGCGACCTCGGCCAGCGCCTGCCGGTGTCCAACCGCCGCGATGAAATCGACCGGCTGTCGAGCATCGTCAACGCGATGCTGGAACGCATCGAACAGCTGATGACCGAGGTCAAAGGCGTGTGCGACAGCATCGCGCATGACCTGCGTACACCGCTCACGCGCCTGCGTGCACACCTCTACCGCATGCGCGTGGGCCTGGACGAACACGACCCGCATGCGGACCCGCTGGACAAGGCGCTGGCGGAGACCGACATGCTGATGGCGCGCTTCGCCGCCTTGCTGCGCGTGTCCGAGCTGGAAAGCCACCAGCGCCGTTCGGCCTTCGACGAGGTCGACATCGCCGACCTGCTGCAGGAGCTGCACCAGTTCTACCTGCCGTTGGCCGAAGAGAAGCAACAGGATCTGCAGCTGCAGGTGGCGCCGCAGATCGGGATGCTGCGCGGTGATCGCGAACTGCTGTTCGAAGCGGTGGCCAACCTGCTGTCCAACGCCCTGCAGTTCACGCCTGCGCACGGGCGCATCCTGCTGCGCGCGGTGGAGGACCACGGCGCGCCCCGGATCGATGTGATCGACAACGGGCCGGGCATCCCGCCGCAGGACCGCACCTTGATCTACCAGCGCTTCTTCCGCGGCAGCAGCAGTGCCGGGCAAGGGCCCGGCTTTGGCCTGGGGCTGTCGATCGTGGCCGCCATTGCCGGTCTGCACGGCTTCCGTGTCCGCGCCGGCAGCACCCCCGACGGCGGCGCCTGGATGAGCATCCGCGGCGCCGCAGACGGCCTGCCCTGAAGCGGGCTCATCACCGTCAATTGCATTTGGGAATCATTTGTATTTGAGGACGAGCATCCGGATAATCCGCCGTCACCGCCCTTCCCGGATCATTCCCGATGCCCGCCCTGCCGTCCCGTCCGCTGCTGTACACGCTCGCCCTGCCCACCCTGCTGGCCTCGGCCCTCGCCCAGGCCCAGGACAACCCGGCGGCGCGCACCCTGGACAAGGTAACGGTGGTGGCCGAGCGGGCCAGCACCGCGACCAAGACCGACACCGCCCTGACCGAGACGCCGCAGGCAATCAGCGTGGTCACCCAGCAGCTGTTCACCGATCGCGGCGCACACAACCTGCAGGAAGTGCTGCGCTACAGCGCCGGCGTCACCGCCGATGCCTGGGGCCTGGATACCCGCAACGACGCCACCTCGGTGCGCGGGCTGGACCCGGTGCAGTACCAGGATGGCCTGCGCCGCAGCTACGGTTTCAGTCCCCTCGCCCGCCCGGAGATCTACGGCCTGGAACGGGTGGAAGTGCTGCGCGGCCCGTCTTCGGTGCTGTACGGTGCCGGCGCCACAGGCGGCATCATCAATGCGATGAGCAAGCGCCCGACCTTCGGCGCCCTCAACGGCGAGGTCGGCGTGCAGCTCGGCAGTTTCGACCGCAGGCAGCTGCAGGGTGACATCAGCGGCGCATTGAACGATGCCGGCACGCTTGCCGGCCGCTTCGTCGGGCTGGTGCGCGAATCGAACATGCAGACCGATGTATTGAAGGATGACCGCGTCTACCTGGCACCGTCGATCAGCTGGCGCGGCGAACGCAGCACCTTGACCCTGCTGGCCAGCTACCAGCATGACAAGACCGGCTCCAGCCAGCAGTTCCTGCCGCTGGCCGCGACCCTGCTGGCCCCGCCCGGACGCCGCCTCGACCCGTCCACCTTCATCGGCGATCCCGGCTTCGACCGCATCGACTCGCGTGTGTACAGCCTGACCGCGCTGTTCGACCACAGCTTCAACGACATGCTCAGCCTGCGCTCGGCAGTGCGTTACATCGATGGCAGGACCACCCTGCAGCAGATGTACGTGGACAGCTACAGCAATCCGACCAACCCCTTCATCGACGCCGAGCGGCGCGTGGTCAACCGCACCGCCTACGGCACCCGCCCCGACGTGCAGATCTTGAGCGCCGACAATGCACTGCAGTTCGACTTCGCCACCGGTGCCTTCCAGCATCTGCTGCTGGCCGGCGTGGACTACAGCCAGTACAAGGAGCAGCTGCAGCGGCTGGACGCCACCGGCACGCCGATCGACATCTACACCCCGGTATCGGTAGCACCGATCGTGCGTGGCTGGGATCGTCAGCCGGACCAGACCTCCACCCAGCTGGGTGTCTATGTGCAGGACCAGATCCGTTGGGCCGACCGTGTCTCGCTGGTGCTGGGCGCGCGCCGCGACCATGCCCGCTCGAAGACGGAAGGCCAGCCCAGCCAGACCGACAACGCCACCACCTATCGCGCCGGGCTGATCGGCGAACTGGGTGCGGGCGTTTCGCCCTACCTGAGCTACAGCGAATCGTTCCTGCCAGTGTCGGGGCAGGATCTGTTCGGCAGCGCCTTCAAGCCGATGCGCGGCCGCCAGTCCGAGGCCGGCATCAAGTGGCAACCCGCGCGCAACCTGCTGCTGACGCTGGCGGCGTACCGCATCACCGAAACCAATCGCCAGACCAACGATCCGGACAATGTGTTGAATGTGGTGCAGACCGGCCAGATCCGCTCCAAGGGCGTGGAGCTGGAAGGCCAGTTCCAGTTTTCCAACGACCTGACGGTTACCGCCGCCGTTGCGCGCAACGAGGCTGAGGTCAGCCGCAGCAATTTCGCATTGGAAGTGGGCCAGCGCCTCAACGACACCCCGCAGGACCTGGCCTCGGCCTGGGTGTCGAAGGGTTTCCAGCTGGATGATGCCGCACGCCTGCGGCTGGGCCTGGGCGTGCGCCATGTGGGCAATACGGTGTCGCTGGGCAATGGCGGGCGCATCATCACTCCGAGCTACACGCTGGCCGATGCATTGATGGAAGTGCAGGTGACCGACTGGACGATGGCGTTGAACATCACCAACCTCACCGGCAAGCGCTACTACGCGCCGTGCCGCACCTTTGGCGACTGCTTCGCCGGCTACCCGCGCGTGGTGAGCGGCACCATCAGCTATCGGTTCTGATGGCGACCAGCGCGGGCCGCCGCAGCAGCAGGTGCAACAGCACAGCGCAGGCGGCGGTCAGGTCCCGGCGCGTTGGCCTGGCGCACGCCTGCAGGTGTAATCGACGATGCCGTTGCGCATCTGCTCCGCAGCGCTCAGGACCAGCTGATCCACCGGATCAGCGCGCGGCCGCGGCATCCAGGAAATTGCGCAGCACCGGCGACGGTGCTTCCGGCCGCGTGCAGAACTGCAGCGCGAAGCGCGCTGCTTCATCGGCCACCAGCCGATAGACGATTTCCTGCGAACGGAAACTGGCCATGCTGGCCGGCACGATCGCCACGCCGGCGTCAACCGCCACCAGCGACAGCACCGCGTGCATGCCATGCACTTCCTGCACCACGCGCGGGGTGAATCCTGCCGCGGTGCACAGGCCCAGCACCTGCGCATGAAAGCCGATGCCCTCGCCCGCCGGCCATGAAACGAACAGCTCATCGGCGAGCATCGCCACACTGACCTCTGGTGCGTCGGCCAGCGCATGTGCACGCGGCAGCGCAATCGCGAGGCGGTCGTGGTCGAAGTCGTGAAGTACCAGCTCGGCCGCGGGAATCGGTGGAATCAGCACGCCGACATCGATGCGCTGCTCACGCAGCCACAGCTGCTGCTGGCGCGAGGTCGCTTCCTGCAGATGCAGCTGCACCTGCGGGTACTGCTGGCGGAAGCGGCGGATCAGGCCTGGCAGGCGGCCATACAGCGCACTACCCACATGGCCCACGCGCAGGCTGCCAGACTGCCCGGCGGCGGCTTCGCGCGTGCGCTGCAATGCCTGCTCGGCCTGCTGCAGCGTTGCTCGCGCCTCAACCAGCAAGGTCTGCCCGGCCGTGGTCAGGCCCAGGGTACGATTGCCGCGCACGATCAGTTCACTGCCCAGTTCGTCTTCCAGCCGCCGGATCGCCGCTGTCAGCGGTGGCTGCGACATGTGCAGGCGGGCCGCGGCGCGGTGGAAGTGCAGCTCTTCGGCCACGGCCACGAACTGGCGAAGCAGGCGCAGGTCGATCATCTCGATGCAGGCAGTGGGAACCCGCCTAGAGTACGCCTTCAGCCGCGCACGTCGACGCTGGCGCGGGCGATGGCCGGCCACTGCAGGGCCACCGACTCGATGCTGTCGGCACTGACCGCGCGCAGATCCCGCGGATACGCCACATGCTCGGCCTCCTGCAGGCGCAGTGCGTGGAACTGGCCATTGCTTGCGCGCAGCACCCATCCGCCGTCCTGGCAGCGCGTGGACGCCAGATAGGCCACGCCCTGTGCGACCGCGTCCGGATGCAGCTCGTCGGGCTCGCCGTCGACGCCCCACATGCGGGTCTTCGCCACCGGCGAAACGGCGTTGGCCACGATACCGTGCTCGGCGCCTTCCAGTGCCAGCACATTGACCAGGCCAAGCGCGGCCAGCTTGCCCATCGCGTAAGCGGACAGCCCGCGCTGTGCGTACTGCGGATACAGCGCGCGATCGGACGTGGTGATGACGATGCGCCCACCGCCCGCCGCGCGCATCGCCGGCCACGCCGTCTGCGCCAGCCACAGCGGCGTCTTCGCGGCCAGGCACAGCATCTGCTCCAGCGCCTCGTCCTCGATCGCTTCCAGCGTCTGGTACTCGACCCAGCCGGCGTTGTGGATCAGGAAATCGATACGGCCGTGCTGCTGCAGCAGATCCTGCACCAGCCCGTGGCAACCCGCGCGATGGTCGATGGGATCACTGACGGCCTGCACCGATAGCCCCCGCGCCTGCAACGCTTCGGCACTGTGCTGGATGCGCAGCGGATCGGTACCACGGCCATCGGTGCCGGCACCGACGTCATGCATCACCACATGCGCGCCACGCTCGGCCAGCAGGCGACTGTAGGCCAGGCCCAGTCCACCGGCGGCGCCGGTCACCAGGCCCACCTGGCCTTCGAAGGAAATACGCGAGATCGGCTTCATCCGCACAGCTTCAACCAAACACGCGGGCCGCAGCCAATACCGTTCGCCGCCCTCCACGATACGCGCACGCTATCGTCGAAAAGGGGACGGAGAGGATTAAGGCGTTTCAGGCACAGTGTGGCAAGTTACGGCTTGATCCCCTCCGCCCCCTTTTTCGCTCAGCGGCTGAAGCGGCGCGCGCCTGCCACGCAGATCACCGCGACCACGGTCACCAGCACCATGCTGAGGCTGACCGATTCGTGCAGCAGCAGCGCAGCCAGGGCCAGGCCGAAGAACGGTTGCAGCAGCTGCAGTTGACCAACCGCGGCAATCCCGCCCTGGGCCAGCCCGCGATACCAGAACAGGAAACCGATCAGCATGCTGAACACCGCCACGTAGCCCAGTGCCCACCACGCCGAAGCACCGACTGCCGCGAACGAGGCCGGGCGCATCAGCAC
The DNA here is from genome assembly GCF_004920835.1 of Stenotrophomonas maltophilia. Lineage (GTDB taxonomy): Bacteria > Pseudomonadota > Gammaproteobacteria > Xanthomonadales > Xanthomonadaceae > Stenotrophomonas > Stenotrophomonas maltophilia_AQ. Next base: position 77,812 of record NZ_QFHO01000012.1, on the reverse strand, counting down.
CGCCAACGGCAGCATCACCGGCAGTGCCAGCAGCAGCGCCCAACTGATCACCTGCCAACCGCCAAGGTGACGGGCAAGCCGACCACCTTCGGCATAGCCGAGCCCACACACCACGATTGCCGCCAGCATCAGCAGGTCAGCCTGAAGCGAGGCCTCGATGCCGTTGCGTACCGCATAGCCGACCACGCAGGCACTGCCCAGCAGCGAGAACAACCAGAATGCGGGACGCGGCCGATCGCCACCGCGCAGTACACCGAACACAGCAGTACTCAGCGGCAGCAGGCCGAGGAACACGATGGTGTGTGCCGATGAAGCGTGGCGAAGGGCCAGTGCGGTCAGCAGTGGAAAGCCGACCACCACGCCGAAACTGACCACGGCCAGGCCCGCCAGATCGGTGCGCTGCGGACGCGGCTGGCGCAGCAGCAACAACAGGCTGACGCCAAGCACGGCGGCGATGGTGGCACGCGCAGCGGTGACGAATCCGGCGTCCAGCTCCAGCACTGCCAGACGGGTTGCCGGCAACGAGCCCGCGAAAATCACCACGCCGATGAAGCCATTGATCCAACCACTCGCCGACCGTTCCACGCCTGTACTCCTGTCGTGCCGGGCAGCACCCGGCGGGATCTCCATGGAAGCACCCGAGACGGCGCGGCCCCAGCTACAATCCAGTACAGTCGCAAGTAACTGTACTGCCCACACTTCCACTACAGTCCGCCATGCCACGCCCCCTCACCCGCATCGAATCCGTCATCCAGGCGGTGCGCACCCGCATCAGCGCGCGCATCGATGGCCCCGGCTCGCGCCTGCCCTCGGTCCGTGCACAGGCCAGCGCAATGGGGGTTTCCGTCTCCACCGTGGTCGAGGCCTATGAGCGCTTGGCCGCCGAGGGTGTGATCAGCGCGCGCGCGGGCTCGGGCTTCTACGTCAGCGGGCCTGCTGCACCACTCGCCCTTGCCGAAATGGAGCCCCGGCTGGATCGCGCGGTGGACCCGCTGTGGGTGTCGCGGCAATCGCTGGAAACACCGGCCGGCCATCTCAAACCGGGCTGTGGCTGGATGCCCAGCGATTGGCTGTACCACGACGGCATGCGTCGTGGCCTGCGCCGGCTTGCGCGCGCCGATGCGTCACAGCTGGTCGACTACGCCGGCCCGCTCGGCCTGCCCGCGCTGCGCCAGCTGCTGCAGCGGCGTTCGGCTGCCGTGGGCATCGATGCGCCCATGGAACAGATCCTGCTGACCGAATCGGGCACCCATGCGGTCGAGCTGATCTGCCGTTTCCTGCTCAAACCCGGCGACTGCGTGCTGGTCGATGACCCCAGCTACTTCAACTACCACGCGTTGCTGAAGGCACACCAGGTGCAGGCGATCGGCGTGCCCTACACTGCAACCGGCCCGGACCTTGAAGCATTCGCACACGCTTTGCAGGCGCATTCGCCGCGGCTGTACATCACCAACTCGGGGCTGCACAACCCAACCGGCGCCGTATTGTCGGCCAGCACCGCCCATCGTCTGCTTGGCCTGGCCGAACGCAGCGAGCTGATCATCGTCGAAGACGACATCTTCGCCGACTTCGAGCTGAGCCCCGCGCCACGGCTGGCCGCACTCGATGGGCTGTCACGGGTGATCCACGTCGGCAGCTTCTCCAAAACACTGTCGGCAGCGTCGCGATGCGGCTACATCGCCGCACGCCATGACTGGATCGAAGCGCTGACCGACCTGAAGCTGGCCACCAGTTTCGGCGGTGGACACCTCGCGGCACAATTGATGCACATCGCGCTGACCGACAGCGGCTACCGCCGCCACATGCAGTCGGTGCGTTCGCGGCTGGCCGATGCGCGCCGGCAAACGCAGCGGAAACTGCAGACTCTGGGCATCACGCCGTGGCTGCAGCCGGAAGCCGGCCTGTTCCTGTGGTGCCAGCTGCCAGACGGTCGCGATGCCGCCGCACTGGCCCGGCGATGCCTGCGCGCAGGCATCGTGCTGGCCCCGGGCAATGCCTTCAGCCAGTCGCAGCGCGCGGCCGACTATGTACGTTTCAACGTCTCGCAGTGCCAGGACCCGCGGATCTGGCAGGTGCTGACGCGGGAACTGCGCTGAGCTGGTTGCGAACCGGCCAGCGCAGGCGGGAGCGTCCAGCCGCAAAGGCACTTGCACGGCGCGCTACAGTGGTATGTCCCCTCCGCAGGAATCCGCGCATGTCCACGTTCTCCGACCCGCAGGCGGTGGCCCGCTATGCCGAAGCGCCGCAGCGCCAGGTGCCGGGCTTCCTCGCGTTGCAGCAGATGAGCCGCCTGCTGCTGGCCGAACGCGTCCCGACGGAGGGCCGCGTGCTGGTGCTGGGTGCGGGTGGGGGGCTGGAGCTGAAGGCCTTTGCCGTGGCGCAGCCGGGCTGGCAGTTGCTGGGCGTGGACCCGGCTGCGCCGATGCTGGCCCTGGCCGAGCAGACACTGGGCCCGTTGAACGCACGCGTTGAGCTGCTGGAAGGCTACATCGACGATGCCCCGGACGTGCGCTTCGATGGTGCCAGCTGCCTGCTGACCCTGCACTTCCTCGACGCCACGCAACGCCTGCATACGTTGCGCGAGCTACACAAGCGACTTCGCCAGGGTGCCCCTCTGGTTGTCGCCCACCACAGCGTGCCGCAGGATCCGGTCGGCAAGCTGCGCTGGTTGCAGCGCTACGCGGCGTTCGCGGAAGCTTCGGGGGTTGCCCACGCCGATGCGCAGCGCGCGATCGAAGCGATTGCCGAGCGGCTGCCGCTGCTGGCGCCCGAGCAGGAAGTCGCGCTGCTGCAGGAGGCCGGCTTCGACGACGTGGAGCTGTTCTATGCCGGCTTCAGCTTCAAGGGCTGGGTGGCGTACGCCGGATGAAGCCTACGGCACTACGGTGATACCGATGCGCTGCATCAACAGCGCCACCTGCTGCACGTCCAGCGTGGCGCCACGCAGGTTGGTGCTGCGCAGGTCCAGCTCGCCCAGCTCGGAGTTGGTCAGGTCGCAGTCGGTGAAGTTGGCACTGTTCCAGTCGATACCCTCGAACTGGCCGCCGGACAGGTCCGATCCTGCGAAGCTGGCACCGTTCACGTTGGCGCCGTCCCAGCGGTTCTCCCACAGTTCGCACTTCTCCAGAGTCACCCGCGAGAAATTGGCGTAGCGCAGGTTCGACTTCTTGATGAAGGCGCTGCAGAACCAGCTGCGCGTGGTTATCTGGTTCATGAAGCTGGCGTTGCTGAAATCCGCACCCTGTGCGCGGCACTCGCTGATCTCCAGCCCCAACGCCTTGATGAAACTGAAATGGCACATGCTGATGTCACAGCTGCGGAAACTGGCTTCCTTCAGCGTGGCACCATTGAAGCGGCAGCCGGCGCGGCTGTCGGCATCGTAGAAACTGCAGTTGATGAATTCGGTGGCGGTGAGGTCCGCGCCGGAAAAGTCGCATTCGTGGAACTGCTGGTCGACCACTTTCTGGCCGGTGTACTGGTCCGCGCCGATGCGCAGCTTGCGGTGAACGGTGGGGGACATCGGGGATTCCATGCCGGTGGCCCCGTCATGATGCCGGGCCACGAAGGTGATCCATAGACCCGGACGCGGGCGGGTTCACCGGCAGTCCAGCCGGCGTGCGTCCACCTATCCCGGATCACACGTTGTTGCACGTTAATGCACGAACATGCACACTCCCAGCATGAGTTCCGATCCCAGCCCCCTTCCCGCCCAGCGGACCCAGCTGATCCTCGACGAACTGCACCAACAGGGCCGTGTGGTGGCCGCTGAACTGGCGCGCCGTTATGCGGTTTCCGAGGATTCGATCCGCCGCGACCTGCGCGAGCTGGCTGCCCAGGGGCTGTGCCAACGCGTCTACGGTGGTGCCGTGCTGCCGCCGCCCAAGGAGCGCCCGCTGCGCGAGCGCCTGACCCGCGACCGTGGCGACAAGGCCGAACTGGCCGCCCGCGTCTGTGCCCTGCTGCAGCCCGGCCAGGTAGTGCTGCTCGATGCAGGCTCGACCAATCTGGCCATCGCCCAGCAGCTGCCAGCCGCCCTCGGTCTGACGGTGATCACCAACGCCCCGCAGATCGCCACCGCCGCCAGCCAGCACGAGGGCACCTCGGTACAGCTGATCGGCGGCCGCCTCGCCCGCGGCGGCGGCGCGGTCGGTGCCGAAACACTGGCCCAGGTGCAGCGCCTGCGCGCCGACGTGTACCTGCCCGGCCCATGCGCGGTGGATGGCGACACCGGCGTGTGGGCGATGGATGCGGAAGAAGCCACACTGAAGCGCGCGATGGTGGCCTGCAGCAGCCGCGTCATCGTCGCCGCCACCACCGAAAAACTCGGTGCCCGGGGCAACTGGCAGATCGCCAGCCTCGACGAGATCGACGATCTGGTGTTGACCACCTCGGCACCGCCCGCACTGGCCGCGCGCTTCCGCGCCGCCGGTATCGCGGTACACCCCACCCCGCCCTGACCGTACCGCTCATGTCCCTCGCCAACCGCCCACGTGCCGAACAGCACGCGACCCGCGCTGCATTCTTCATTCCCGGTTTCGCCACCGCGTTGTGGGCCACCCTGGTGCCGTTCGCCAAGGCGCGCACCGACATCAACGACGCTACGCTGGGCCTGGTGCTGCTCTGCCTCGGTGCCGGTTCGCTGCTGGCCATGCCGTTGTCCGGCGTGCTGGCCGCACGCCTGGGCTGCCGCCGGGTGATGGTGGCCAGCAGCCTGCTGATCTGCCTGACGGTGCCCGGCCTGGCACTCGCCGGTTCGGCCTGGGCGCTGGGAATGGTGCTGTTCGTGTTCGGCGCAGCTGTCGGCGCGATGGACTGCACGATGAACGTGCAGGCCGTCATCGTCGAGCGCGAAGCGCGGCGGGTGATGATGTCCGGCTTCCACGCGTTCTTCAGCATCGGCGGCTTCCTCGGCGCGGCAACGATGACCGTGCTGCTCTCCGCACAGTTGCCGCCACTGGCATCGGTGCTGATCGGTGTCGGCGCCATGCTGCTGGTGATGCTGCTGTCGGCGGCGTACTGGCACAGCGAGCGCATGCCGCACGACACACCGATGCTCGCCATTCCGCACGGCATCGTGCTGTTCATCGGCGTGCTGGCGTTCGTCGCTTTCCTCGGCGAAGGCGCGATGCTGGACTGGAGCGCGGTCTTCCTCAGCGATGTGCGCCGCGTCGATGCCAGCATTGCCGGTATCGGCTATGTGACCTTCACCCTGACCATGACCGTCGCACGCCTGTTCGGCGATGCGCTGGTAGCGCGTATGGGCCGTGAGCGCGCGATCGTGTTCGGTGCTCTGCTTGCCGCCGCTGGCGTGCTGGTGCTGACGCTGGTCACGCCGTGGCAGGCGTCGCTGATCGGCTATGTGCTGGTCGGCCTCGGCTGCGCCAACATCGCGCCCGCGCTGTTCTCGCTGGCCGGGCACCAGACCCGCATGCCGGGTGCGCTGGCGATTACTGCCGTGTCCACGCTAGGCTTTGCCGGCATCCTTGCTGGCCCGGCACTGATCGGTTTTGCTGCCAACCACTTCGGCCTGATCGCTGCGTTCATCGGCGTCGCCGTGGCGCTGCTGATGGTCGCCATGTCGACGCGCTGGCTGCGGGTGTGACTGGCAGCATCAGCGCCGCCGCACCTTCATCCGCAACCGGCGGTAGCCGATCACCGTGGCCGTCCCGCACAACGCCGTGCCAGCAGCGCTCAGCAGCAGCAACACAGCCAGCCTCGCACCTTCCTGACGCAGCATCGCTGGCAGATCCCAGCTGTGCAGGAAGTAGAACAGCCAGCGCCCCACCCGTTCCCGATGCCCCATCGTCAGCAACGGATCGCCGGTGGCCAGATCGAGATAGACGCGCGTCGCCTCGGCATCGCCGAAGTCCGCCACTGCCACCGGGAAGCGGCGCACCGCCGCACCATTCATGGCCTCCGGTGCACGCGGATAGAAGTACGCATCCGGCGCCTGCCGGATCACGAATCCCTGCACCGGTGCATCGGACATGGCTCGCACCTTCTGCAGCAGCCATGCCGCTGGCAGCTGGCGCGCAACCTGCAGCTGCCCTTCAACCTGGGACACGATGCGGGTATCGCCTTGTCCATCCAGCAGCACCGCAAACAGTTCACCTCCGATGCGCCGCCACTGGACCTCCACCGGCTTGAACCGCGTAGCATCGACCGTCGCCAGCAGCGCCGCCGGGGCACCCAATGCGCCATCCACCGCCGCCGCACCACCGCGATAGCGGCCGCTGTCGATCGCCTCGCGTGTGCTGCTGAAAACCCCCAACGGGTTCATCGACATCAGCCCGCTGAAGATCCAGGTGAACACGAAGGCGGATACCACCAATCCGATCAGGTGGTGCCAGCGCATCCACGGCTCGACGTACGGTGTCTTCGCGCCGGAACGGTAGTGACCACGGAAACGCCAACGCCACACCCCGACCACGATGCCGCTGACCGCCGCCACCGTGCACAGCGCGGACAACACGATCACCACCCACGTCCACACCGGGTCCACCGACTGCATGCGCAGGAAGTACAACCAGTGCAGCCACGCGCCCACGTAGTTCCAGCGCTGCTGCACCCGTGGTGCATCCAGTACCACTTCGCCAGTGTGCGAGGACACGTACAGGTCTCCCGGCTGTGTACCTCCCACTTCCACCCGGTACAGCGGCCGATGTACGTCCAGTGCACGCGAATGCGTCCAGCGGTCCTCGTCCACCCGCATCGCGCCCACGAACGCCTGGCCGCCGGCGAACTGTGCAGCTGATGCTTCGGCACGCTGTGCCGACACCGGCAGCAGGGCCTGGCCAGTGACGGCTGACCACGCCCCAACGTTGCTTCCCGTGCGCACCACATACGCAGGCGCGCCTCGCAACGTGGTCAGGGCCACGGCCTCCGGCTCGGCCTGCACCGCGGCAGGCAGTACCGACAGCCCCTGCAGGTCGCGGGCGTCCCCCAGCACGGGCAAGGCTGCCAAGCGCTCCCCCGGCGTCAGCTTCGGGTAGCCGATGAACAGCATCACCATGCCGCTGACAAACCACAGCAGCATCAGCAGGCATCCGCCGATGCCGAGCCAGCGATGCACCAGATAGGTCCAGCGCTTGGCCTTCGATCGCAGCGACATGGTGCGCGTCCTCAGAAGCGATGATCGACGGTGAACTCGACGCGGCGATCCGCGCCCAGCAGCCACTGCGTGCTGGTGTAGTACGCGGTTGCGTAGTACGCCTTGTCGAACACGTTGAACATGCGAGCGGTCAGGCGCGTGCGCGGTGCTGCCTGCCAGGTCAGCGCCAGATCGGTGGTGCTGTAGCCGGGCAACTCCAGCGTGTTGGCATTGTCGGCGTAGCGCTTGCCGACATAGCGCACGCCAGCGCCTGCGCTCCAGTCCGGCAGGAACTGCCAGCTCAGCCATGCGTTCGCCAGCCGCTCGGCCACGTTCGGCGGCACGTTGCCATCACGCGACACCAGCACCGCCGGCGAGCCGGTGGTTTCCAGGAAATCCTCGAACTCGGCCTTCAGCACGGTGGCATTGGCATCGAGCGACCACTTCGGCGCGAAGTTCCAGTTCAACGACGCCTCGATGCCCCGGGAAGTCTGTGCTCCCACCTGCACCCGGCGATCCGGCACCAGCGGGTCGCGGCTGAGCAGGCCAGTCTTGCGGATGCGATACGCGGCCAGCGTCCACTCCCCGCCCTCGAAGGCCTGCTTCAGGCCGACCTCGATCTGCCGCCCCTTGGCCAGGTCGAATGCACCGTTGGCCGGGCTGATCATCAGCAGGCCGCTGACCGGATCCGCCGCCTGCGAGTACTGCGCATACAGGCTCAGCGTCGGCCGAAGCGCGAATACCGTACCTGCACGCCAGCCGGTGCTGCTGTAGGTCTTCGAAAACGCGTTCTGGCCGTTGATCAGATCAGTACGATCGATACGTGCACGGTCGTGGCGCAGCCCACCCAGCACCGACCAGCGCTCGCTCAGCGCCAACCGGTCTTCCACGAACAGCGCGAACTGCTCGGCACTGTTGCGGTAGCGCGGCAGGTTCGGCGCATCGCTGGCGAACTGGCCCGGCACCGGATCGAACGGATCGACCGGGCCCGAGCTGCCGGCATAGGTGTTGTTGGTGTGCTTGAAGTGCGCGCGGTTGGCGTCCAGGCCCACCGCGAAGCTGTTCTGCAGGCCACCCGCCGTTCCCTGCACGCGCAGCGTGGAGGTCAGCCCGGTCTGGTCCTGGTTGTGAGTGATCTCGGTATTGCCCGATCGATCGATCAAGCCAGTGGCGCGGTTGTAGACATAGGCCTCGGCATTGCGCCAATCGCGCTGGCTGTCGATCTGGTAGAGGCGCGTGCGCCATTCCACATTCGCGTTCGGCGTCCACAGCGCATCGAGCTGGGTCCAGCGATCGCGGTAGCGGATGTCGCTGTCTTCCACGTTGTAGTTGCGGTGGCGCAGCGCCTCCAGCTGTCGCCCCTCGACCAGCGGCGTGCCGAAGTAGCGCATCGGTTTCTGGTAACCCTGCGCGTGGGTAAGGGTCAGCTGCAGGTCCTGGCGCGCCTGCCACAGCAATGCACCGGAGAAAGTGGCATCGCTGTTGCGGCCGCGGTCGACCCAGCCACCGCCGTAGTTCCCGCTCACATCCAGCCGGTAGGCCAGCTCCGGGGTCAGCGCGCCACCGCTGCCGAAGCCCAGGCGCGCGGTGTCTTCGCTGCCCATGGTCACGCTGATCTCGTTCTCGATGGCACCGCGCGAAGGCTTCTTCGGCACGATGTTGATCACGCCGCCAATCGCCCCATCGCCATGGATCACCGAAGCCGGTCCACGCAGCACTTCGATGCGCTCGATCGACCAGGTGTCGAACGGGAAGGTGATGCCCACGCCGCCGTACTGGCGTAGCCCGTCATACAACCGCATCACCGAGGCGCCGTCGGTGAAGCCACGGCTGGACAGTGCACTCAGGCCGTTGCCGGGGTGCGGCATGGCACTGATCGCGCCGGCGCGGCTGATCGCCTCGCTGAGGTTGCTGTCACCACGTTGCTCCAGTTGATCGCGCGAAACGATGGTCAGGCTGGCCGGCGTCTGCAGCACGCTCAGGCCCAGCGCAGAGCCGGCGCTGGCGGCAGAAGACAGTTCACCGCTGCGGGTGTCGACCACGCGCACCGTATCCAACGTGGTGGGGGGAGCCGTGTCGGCGGCAAGCAGGGGAGCGGTGTGCAGCAGCAACGCGCACAGGACAGGCAACGCCGCCCTGCGCAGGCGCACGGAGTTGGGGCTCGTTTTCATTTGTTCACGGCATGCAGGGCCGCCCGGTCGGCCGGGCAGCAGAAAGAAATGTGCACGCGGTAGCGCCGGGCCATGCCCGGCGACTTCAATCGAATCGAATGAATGACCGCGTGTTCGGCTCAGACAGCCGCAGCCACCGGCGGTCCCCGTGCACCCAACGTTCCTGCAATCCGCTGCGGCAACGTCCGCACCGCACCACGCAGCGCGCGGCACACCGGTGCCATCGGCGCCAACAGCAACAGCGCTGCCACCAGCAGGGTGATCAGCCGGCCGGCGATCAGGCAGTAATCGCAGTCCACGCCCATCTCATGATCAGCATGTGGATCGACACGTGCCTTTGGCGCGGCCTCACCGTGCTGCATTGCCGTCGCGTGATGGTCGTGGTGCCCTTCCATCGCCTGCTGCGCATGCTCTGCGTGCATCGCGTGATTCATGGCTGCCACCGGTGCGGTGGCCGCAACGTGACCACTCGCCAGCCAGCGGCTCACCAGCGGGGCGAGCAGCACCAGCAGCATGGCAAGCCATGCCAGGGCCTGGAACCGGCGGTGGAAAGCAGAACGTCGCACGCCGCCATTCTACGGGGCTGCAGCCAACCTTGGACCACGTTCAGGGTTGCTCCGCAGGTGGTGCGACGTTATGACGCAGCCTCGCTCGCGAGGCGCACTGATCATCCCGGAGGGGACGGAAGGGCGCCCAGCCTGGCCGGCCCCTTCCGCCCCCGATCGGCAACGCTAGAACCGCACCGGCTGCTGCACTGCGCGCTCCAGGAACATGACACCCGCCTGCAGGCTGTTGCGGGCGTTCTCCAACCAGCGCTCCGGGTCGGCCATCGCGAATCGCTCCTGTGCATCCACGTCCCCCGCATCCGCCAGATCGGCCAGCTGCAGATGGATGTGGTTCTCAACCAGGCTCACCAGCATGGCGAGCTCGGCCGACAATCCGGCGATGCGTTCGGTGAAGCCAGCGTCGTTGCTGTTCAGAGACATGTCCCCTGTTCCTATGCGTTGCGGTGTTGATGGATGGCTTCGAAACGCTCGGCACAGGCAGGCCCACAGAACAGCCTGGCCGGATCGTTGTCGAAGTCTTCGCTGCAGTCCGGGTTGTGGCATTCCCCAATGGGCGTGAGAGGGGCAACGCTGCTGGCCCGCGTTGCGTGCTGGGCCAATGCGCGTTGCAGGTGGCGCGCTTCCAGTTCCTGCGCTTCGTCGATGGTGTCCGTCATGCCAGTCGTATTTTATCGAGGGGTGGTCGCACCGAATGAGAACGCTGCGGCGGCAATGCACGACGCGCGTGTTTCATCGGATCGGTGTGCTTCGGCGAGGTCGGTTTCAGGCATGCAGGCTCCTTGTGCATGGGCGCCCGGACAGGGCGATTGAGAGAGGAAAAGCGGCCGTGCGGAACGGCCACGCCATCATCGGAAAACCGGTTCTCGCCAACTGCGACGGAACACGCTGATGAAGGCGATCTGCGATCGCCATCGCATCTCCCACGCGAGCTTCCACACCCCGCAAGCAATTGGGGATGAAAGGTAGTGGAAGGGATTGCAAAAGGCGAAGTGATCCGACACCATGAGCGCCTCAGCACATCCCACCACCTACTGACCACCTCGCGTCGGGCAGCCGCCGCATGGCCTGCGCACGGCAGGCAACGCACAGCACCCTGCCGCCACGGATCGCTGTGAATCGAACCATGTTTCAAGGGGACTCCGCCCAATGCACACACCGCACCCAGCACAGAACGTCGTTCCCGCGTTCCTGCAGGCCATGCATGCACACGGCATCGTGCCGGACGCACGCGGACGCGATGCACTCAATGCCGACGGCACGCTGGTGCGCTTCCACGTGGAGGGCGACCGCCGCGGCACCCGCAACGGCTGGGCCGTGCTGTTCGGTGACAACGTCCCGGCCGGTGAGTTCGGCAGCTGGCGTACCGGAACCCGCCATGCCTGGTGCGCGAAATCACCGACCATGCTGAGCGCAGCCGAACAGCGCGCGATCCGCCAGCGCCAGGAACGGGCCCGCGCCGAGCGCGAACAGCAGCAGCGCGAGCGCGAGGATGCGGCGGCCAAGGCCGCCAACGTTCTGTGGAACCGCGCCGTGCCCGCCGATGGCAGCCATCCCTATCTCGTGCGCAAGGGCATCCAGGCGCATGGCCTGCGCGTGGCAGCATGGCCGGTACGCAACAGCGACGGGCTGGTGTTCCGTCACATCGACAACGCGTTGCTGGTGCCGGTGATGAACACAGCGGGCCGGATCGTCTCGCTGCAGGCGATCTTTCCTCGCGTGGATCCCGCACTCGCACGCGACAAGGACTTCCTGCCGGGCGGCCGCAAGCAAGGCTGCTTCCACGTCATCGGCAAGCCACAGCCGGGGCACCCCATCGCCATCGCCGAGGGTTATGCCACCGCTGAATCGATCCGCCAGGCCACCGGCTGGTGCGTGGTGGTCGCCTGGGACGCGGGCAACCTTGCATCGGTGGCCCGCGCTTGGCGCAATGCCGTGCCCGACGCCACCTTCGTACTCTGCGCCGACAACGACCAATGGACCCGGCAGCCACTGGACAACCCCGGCGTCACCCAGGCCACCCATGCTGCGGCGGAGATCGACGCACGCGTGGTGTGGCCGGAGTTCGCCATTATGCATGGCGCTGATGACCGCCCCACCGATTTCAACGACCTGCATCTGCGCGAAGGCCTGGAGGTACTACGCGCCCAGCTGCTGCCCCTGCCAGCGACGGCACCGGAGGTATGCCCGGCAGAGAACGAACCGCAGCGGGCGCACGCCGCGCGCTACCTGGTGCCCGGCAATCTGTCCGCGTTCGACACCTTTACTCCGTTCCCGGACATCAGCGCGCGTGGCCGTCCGCTGCCGACCGCGCGCAACCTGGCCGAACTGTGCCGGCGTACCGGGGTGACCGTGCGCTACAACGTCATCCGCAAGGACCTGGAGATCCTGGTACCGGGCCTGCAGGCCACGGTGGACAATGCCAAGGAGGTCGCCGCCGGCGAAGTGATGGACTGCATGCACCGTGCCGGCATGGCAACGGCCAGTTTCGAGACCAACCTGTGCCAGGTGGCCGAGGCAAATCCCTACAACCCGGTCGCCAGCTGGATTACTTCGCAGCCATGGGATGGCCAGTCACGCCTGCAGGACTTCTTCGATACCGTGCAGGAGGCCCAACCGACCCGCATGGCCGATGGCCGCATCCTGAAAGAGGTGTTGATGCGGCGCTGGTTGATTTCCGGTGTGGCCGCGGCGTTCGAACCGGACGGCGTGGTCGCCCGTGGGGTACTTACTTTCGTGTCGAAACAGAACCTGGGCAAGACACGCTGGGCGCGGCAGCTGGCACCCGCCGGGCTGCAGCTGATCGCCGACGGCGTGGTGCTTGATCCGGCCAACAAGGACAGCGTCAAGCAGGTCATCTCCAAGTGGATCGTCGAACTGGGTGAGGTCGACGCGACCTTCCGCCGCACCGACATCGCCGCGTTGAAGTCGTTCATCTCGCGCAGCCACGATGAGATCCGTCGCCCCTATGCGCGCACGGAATCGCGCTATGCGCGGCGTACCATCCTGTTCGCCAGTGTCAACGATGAGCGCTTCCTGCGTGATGCCACCGGCAACACCCGCTGGTGGACCGTACATGCCGTGGCACTGGGCGAACCGGCGCGGATCGACATGCAGCAGGTCTGGGCCGAGGCCCACGCGCTGTACTGCGACGGTGAGACCTGGCACCTGTCCAGCCAGGAACTGGATGCGCTCAATGCCACCAACAGCGAGCACGAACCGATCTCGCCGATCGCCGAGCTGATCGACCGCCACTTCGACTGGTCCCTCCCCGCCGAGCACTGGAGCGCACAGTACCGCGCCACCGAGATCGTCATCGCCGTAGGCATCGACAAGCCGAACCGCCGCGAGGTCAACGAGGCCGCCGCCTACGTGGTCAAGCGTCATGGCGTGCATACCAAAGTGGTGGGTAAGGAGCGCGCCAAGGTCTGGCTGATGCCGCTACGGAAGCTCACCCTCGCCGAACACGCGGCGGGCCCGTTCTGATGCCACGCACCCACGATGGTCGCGAGGCCGGCACCGACACCACGGACTGGCGACTCGCCTGCGAAGCACGCCGCCTGCTGCAGCTTGGGGGCTACCGCTGCATTGATGCCTGTGGCCGCTGGAGGATGGTCAGCCCGCGCCGGCATCGTCAGCAGTATCTGGAACGTGTGCAGGCAATCCGTGGCCATGCCGAGCGCGACCGTCTTGCGGCGTTGGCACTGCGGATATGGGCCTCCGCCCATCCGGACAATGCACATAAGGATACAAGTAGATGAAAGGTGTTGACTAAAGTTATCCCGGCGGGCAAGATGCATGCACCGGCTACGCCACCTTCCAGGAGCACACGCCATGCCTCGCGCCCACCTGCATGCCTTCGAAGGCGAACAGCTGACCGTGCAGCAGATCCATCAACGCGTTCCCATCCTGTCCGAGCGCACCATCCGCGACCATCTGGCCGCCGGCCGTCGCACCCGCTCCGCCATGCTGTGCTTCGACCCGATCGCCGCTGCCGCACGTGGCGGACGCATCACCCAACGCATGCTTCGCGCCCGCAGCGTGGCCAGCCGCGATTCCTGATCGTCGCCGCGCCTGTCGCATCCTCCCAGGAGTAGATACCGCATGATCCCCACCTCGCTCGACAACGGTCACCGCATGATCGCCGCCACGCTGGCCGCATTCCGCGCCGGCCCCGCACTCGGCCGCGTGCCGCTGCGCAGCGCATCACTGGCGCGGCCACCGCTCTATATCGGTATTGCAGGCGGCAAGCGTGCCGGCAAGGACACCCTTGCCAATGGCCTCGCCTCGGCGTTGGCCCTGCCGTGCGACAGCTTCGCCGCACCGCTGCGGCAGTTCGTCGCCTCCATCCTCGGCCTGTCCCTGCGCGAACTGGACAGCCGCAAGGAGGATGCCATCGACTGGCTGGCCGACCTCACGCCTCGCCACATGATGCAGAGTGCCGGCACTGAATGGGGGCGCGATCGCGTCCACCCGGAGCTGTGGGTGCGCTCGCTGTTCTCGCGCCTGCCGGAAGGTGGCCTGGTTCCCGATGTCCGTTTCGCCAACGAGGCCCGCGCGATTCGTCGCCGCGGGGGTGTCGTGATCCGCGTCGTCCGCCCCGGCCAGCACAGCAGCGACCTGCACGCCAGTGAACAACCACTACCGGACGAACTGATCGACATCGAGGTATGCAACGACCGTACGCCAGCCGACCTGGTACGCAATACGCTGGACCAGCTGATGCGCCACGGGTGGATCTGAACGCATGGCGCAGATGCCTGCATGATGAAGCGCGCAGCGCTTCCTGATCCCGGCCTGATGCCGGTCCGTGGCCCATCATCGGCGAAAATGCGGTAAGGTCGTCCCCCAACACCGACGGCACCTGCCGTCACCCTGCATCCCCAACCGCTTTAGAAAAGAGGAAATGTCATGGAGGTCGAACAGTTCACGTCGACGCGCCAGAAGGCCATCGAATTGTTCAAGTCGCAGCCCAAGGGTGGCAAGGACATCGTGAGCCTGGATGCGATCTTCATTTCGCTGTGCTCGCTGGCCAATGCCCAAACCGGGACCGGCAATGCACTGCAGCCGCGTGCCGCCGCCCGTCCGGGCAGCCAGCAGCCGCCTGCGCCATGGTTCACCGAAACCCTGGCTGCTCTCAAGGGCAAGGGCGAGTCGATCACCGTTGCACGCTTCCTGATGTTCGCCAACCGCTTCCCGGTCAAGCGCATGGACCAGGTCAACGCGGCGCGCTGGCTGCGCGATGCCGGCTACATACCGCGCAAGACCGGCGGCAACCTGGTGTTCGATCTTTGATCCAGCCTGACCTGCAGTCCTGAAGCCCCGGCATCGTCCGGGGCTTTTTCGTTTCAGCGGTCACGCACCATGAGGATGGGCCGTCCTGCGTCATGCTCACCCTGTACCTGCCGCCTGCCCTTGCCCTGCCGTTGTTTTCTCGCGGTGAGGACAAGGAGTACTGCATAGCGGCAGAAGTCCGGACACAGCCGGACAACCTGAAAAAGCGCTTCAGAGACCTGCACCTGGAGGCACTCACCGATCCTCACCGCCGGCCCTGAACGCCTTCAGCACGCCGCAATGAAAGTAGATGAAAGGTGTTGACCGACGCCACGGGATGGCAACAGTGGATATCCATGCCACTGAACAGACTTCCCATGAACGCGTTGCCCGACAGCATCCAGACCCTGGCCGAGGTCATCGGCGAATCCGCAGCCCTCACGCTTGTGCGTGCGTGGCCGCCGACCACCTCCAGTACCACCGGACGCCATCGCGTCATCGTCTACGTCCCCTCCAGCCTGCCCGACCAGCACCGGCTGATCGACATCCTTGGCCTTGAGGTCGCGCAGCGACTGGTTGCTCACTTCGGTGGCGAGCTGCTGTTCCTGGCATCGTGCTTCGCCGCCAGTGCACATGAGCGCCGCGAGCAGATCGCACGCGCGGTGGCCAGCGGCACGCCCCGCGAGCATGTCGCGCGCGAGTTCGGCGTCTCGCAGACCACCATCAAGCGCGCGCTGCGCGGCGCCCGTTCCACGCCGCCACCACCGGTCCACCCGGCCCTGCTCAAGGGGTACGCACGCGCATGAACGAGAGCGACCTGCTGGCCGGTGTGCCGGACTGGGCCAAGTACCTGGGCGGTACCTCCGGCGTGGTGATCGCGGTATCGCTGTGGCTTCGACAATGGCTGTCCTCGGCCAAGGTCGACCGTACCGCCGACGAGGCCACCAGCAACACCCTGCGCACCCTGCAGGAGCAGCTGGCGGCCGAGCGCACGCGTGCCGATGAGCTGATGCACGAACGCGAAGCGATGGCCCAGGAGATCGGCCAGCTGCGCGGTGAAGTCAGCGCCCTGCGTGCCCAGGTCACCCAGCAGAGCGTGCAGATAGCTGCGCTGCTGGACCTGGTGCGCAAGCAGCCGGGAGCCGCCGCATGACCGCCGCTGCAGCCAGCGCCCTCGGCGGCACCAACGTCGCCGCGTTCCTGGACATGCTGGCCGTGTCCGAAGGCACCGATATTCCGCGCCAGCGTTCGCGTGACCGTGGCTACGACGTGATCGTCGGTGGCCAGCTGCTCAGCGACTACCGCGATCATCCGCGCGTGCTGGTATCGCTGCCGCGTTACGGCATCAAGTCCAGTGCGGCCGGCCGCTACCAGTTCCTGCGCAGTACCTGGGACGACCTGCGCGCTCGCCTGGCCCTGCCCGATTTCCGGCCGGTGTCCCAGGACCGTGCTGCGGTGGCCCTGCTCAAGCAATGCGGTGCCTACGAACTGGTCCGCCTCGGCCGCTTCGACGCCGCCGTCAGCGCGGCACGGGGGATCTGGGCCTCGCTGCCGGGCGCCGGATATGGGCAGAAGGAGCATGCGCTGGAGACGCTGCGCGCGGCCTATAGCGCCGCCGGTGGGAGCCTTTCCTGATGCCGATCCTGCTCCGGATGCGCATCGCCCTGCTTGCACTGGTCGCCAGCCATGTGGTCTGCGCCTGGCTGGGCTGGACACTGCGCGACCGCAGTGCCGACCGCGCCGTCGCCATGGTGCAGGCGGCGCAGCAGGCCCTGCGCGCCGGCATCGCCCAGGCCGCCCACCAGCAGGACCAGGCCAACGCACGTGCCGGAGCACAGGCCGAATCACAGCACGTCGCCGCACAGGCCACGCGCAGCCAGCAGTTCAACGCACTGCAACAGGACATCGAGACCCATGCCAAGACCCCTCGCCGTGATCGCGGCAATGCTGACGCTGAGTTCGTGCGCATCTGGCGCGAAGCCAACGCAGGCTCCTCTCAGCATTGATCTGCACATCGCGCCAGCCCAGCTGCGCGCGCCGCGAGCCCTGCCGGACCTGCAGGCCGCGGACGACGATGCGCTGCTGCGCAACCACGTCGCCGTGGCGCGGCACTACCACGAACTGGCTGATCAGCTGCGCGCCCTGCTGTGCAGCCTCGGCAGCCAGCAGGGCTTCACCCTCAATGGCGCGCCACTGGTGAAACCAGCCGGATGTACCGCCGGTGACACCACAGGCGCGCACGGCCCGTATTGAGCCGGCTAAGGCCACGCCTGCAATGCCGCCCACCCCGGGTGATGGCAACACTACATGCAGACAGCGCGCGTCGCCCCTGATCACGCGCGTCCTCCCATTCAACGTACGAGCTGACATGGCGAACGACTCCCAACCTTCCACTCTCGACGCGCTGCATGCCGCTATCGAAGCCGCGATCCGCGCGCGCTTTCCGGGCTTCGCAACCGTCGAGTTCTATCGCGACGCGAGCGCCGAAGGGCCGGTCACGCCGGCCTGCCTGCTGGCACTGACCCGCTGTGATCGCGGCAAGGACAACGACGACGGCAGCGGGCAGCTGCAGGCCGTGCTGCGTTTCGAAGCGCGCATCGTCGTGGCCACCGCCACTGCAGGCGCAGCAATGCAGCTGCGTAACGCCGCTGTTGGCCTGGCGAGCTGGCTGCATCAGCTCGGCCGATTCCCAGGCGCACCCAGTGGGGCGATCGAGGTGATCGCCGCGCTGCCCGAGGATCCCGCAACGGCACAGCCCGGGCTTCGCACCTGGGTGGTCGAGTGGTCGTTGCCGGTCGCCCTGGGCAGCAACAGCTGGGAAGAAACCGGTGGCGTGGTGCCGCAGGCCTTCTACAGCTTCGTGCCGGAGATCGGTAGCGATCACCAGGCCCGCTACCAGTCCATCGAGGGAGCGGCACCATGAGCGCCGAACACGCCAGGCTGATCGCCAACCTGTTGATGATCGGCGTCGTGCGCGAGCTGGATGAGGCCAATGGCCACGTGCGCATTGATGCCGACGGCATGCTCACCGACTGGATTCCCTGGCTGGAGCGGCGTGCCGGGCCCGGCGTGCGCAGCTGGTGTGCACCGGAGCCGGGCGAGCAGGTGGTGCTGGCCTGCCCCTACGGTGATCCAGGCCAGGCGCTGGTGCTGGGCAGCCTGTACCAGGATCGTTTCCCGGCACCGGCCGATTCACGCCTGCGGCAGCGCACTGAATTCGCCGACGGCAGCTTTGTCGAGTACGACCAGGAAACCACCACGCTGACCGTCCACGCCGGCAGTGGCAACGTCATTGTCCACTGCAGCAATGCGCAGGTGATGGCCACGCAATCGGTGCTGCTCGATACGCCGTCGATCAAGGCCACCGGCGACCTCGAGGTTGCCGGCGCGATCACCGCCGGCAAGGACATCAGCACGCCGGCGGAGATCAAGGCCGGCGCCATCGGCCTCAAGGCCCATACGCACACCGCGCAGGGACCGACTGCACCGACCACGCCCGCGCAGCCCTGAACGGCCACGCGTGCAATGCCCTGAAAACCCGCACTCCACGACGATAGAGGCCATGCGAGGAATCGACGCCAACACCGGCAAACCACTGGATGGGCTGGCCCATCTGCATCAATCCGTGCGTGACGTTCTCACCACGCCCTTGGGCTCCCGCGTACTGCGTCGCGAGTATGGCTCGCGCGTATTCGAACTGATCGATGCGCCGACCAACCGCTCGCTGCGCATGGACCTGATCGCGGCCACCGTCGACGCACTCGCGCGATGGGAACCCCGGCTCCACGTCGAGAACGTCGACGTCTCCCTCCCCGCCCCTGGCGTGATGATCCTGGCAGTGACCGGAATCCATCTGCCCGACGGCGAGGCGATCACCATCGAAGGAATCGAGGTTCGCTAACCGTGGCATCCGGCTCGTTCACCAGTGTCAATCTCTCCCAGCTGCCCGCACCGGCGGTCATCGAAGTGCTCGATTTCGAGACGTTGTTCGATGAATCACTGACCGCGCTGCAGGCGTTGGATCCCACCTTCGATGCGCTGCTGCCGTCGGACCCGGCCTTCAAGATCCTGGAGGTCTGCACCTACCTGCGCCTGCTCGACCGCCAGCGCGTCAACGATGCGGCACGCGGCGTGATGCTGGCCTACGCGGTCGGCAGTGACCTGGACCAGCTGGCCGCGATCTTCGGCATCGGCCGCCAGATGCTGGACCCTGGCAAGCCGCAGGAGGGCATCCCGCCGCGTTACGAGAACGATGAGGATTTCCGTCGCCGCATCCAGCTGGGTCCGGAAGGCTTCAGTGTGGCCGGACCGGAAGGCGCCTACATCTTCCACGCGTTGAGCGCGGACCCGCGCGTGCTTGATGCCAGCGCGACCAGCTCCTCGCCCGGCGAGGTGGTGGTATCGGTGCTGTCGCGCGAAGCCGATGGCACTGCCACCCGGGGCCTGCTCGACGCGGTCGAAGCCAAGCTGGGTGCAGCCGATG
This sequence comes from Stenotrophomonas maltophilia, assembly GCF_004920835.1. GTDB lineage: Bacteria > Pseudomonadota > Gammaproteobacteria > Xanthomonadales > Xanthomonadaceae > Stenotrophomonas > Stenotrophomonas maltophilia_AQ. The sequence goes on along the minus strand of NZ_QFHO01000012.1, from coordinate 58,231 downwards.
TGCGTCCGCTGACCGACCACGTGCTGGTGCGTACCGCTGCCATCGTCAACTACATGGTCAGTGCCACGCTCTACACCTTCGCAGGTCCGGATTCGCAGGTCGTGCTGGCGGAAGCGCGCACGCGGCTGGACCGCTACATCGCCGAATCGCACCGTCTCGGTCGCGACGTCACCCGCTCGGGCCTGTTCGCCGCATTGCATGCTGAGGGCGTGCAGCGCGTGGAGATTGCCAGCCCGGCAGCCGACGTGGTGGTGGACCGTACCCAGGCCACCTACTGCACCGCCGTGACCCTGACCCATGGCGGCAACGATGAGTGATTCCACCACGCGCCTGGTCAATGCGCGCCTGCGCGGCGCGGTCGATGGGCACAACCTGCAGTTCCGCCATCCCGGTGGCTCGCTGGCCACCCTGCAATCGGTGTACCGCACCGACTGGCAAGGTCGGATTAAGTTGTCGGATACGCTGCGGCGCAACCTGCAGCGGTTCTCGGGTGCCTTCAGTCACACCTGGTGGAAAGGCTTCCACGTCAAGCCGGCGAACCTGTCGTTCTATCATCCCGCTCCCGATGGCAGCCCCACTGCCTGGTCCTTCCCCGTTTCCGACGCGACCGGGGGTCCGGACCAGAACTTCGCCGGCCTGGTGGACGAGGACAGCAGCGTGTTTCCCAATGGTGCCGTGCGCACCATCAGCGTCTGGCTGCGTGCAACCGAGCCATGCGTCATCGACTTCGGCATGCGCACGACCGGCCCAGGCAGGACACGTCTGCAGGTGGGCACCGAGTGGAAGCGCTACAGCTACACCTATGCCGCAACCGCGGATGACGCACCACGGGGCGTGAGCATCGTGCTGGATCGACGGGCAACCGGGAACACCGACCTGAAGCCGGACAGCCGCATCCATCTTTGGGGCGTGCAGGTGGAGGAAGGTCGTGAGGCAACCAGCTACATCCGCACCATGCCAGTGCCGGTGGGTGTGACTGATTACAGCGTGACCAACAACGTGATCACACTCAGCCAGCTGCCCGTGCCCGGCGCGATCATCGACGGCGATGCCCTGGTCAGGGTACCGACCACAGCCAACCTGTTGCCGCCCAACGCCACCCAGGCGGAGCGGGCGCTGGCACGTGCTGCGGTGACTCGTCCCCTGCCGGTGGACATCACCGCACTCTGGGATGCCGATCGCTGCCCCGCCGCGCTGCTGCCGTGGCTGGCCTGGGCGCTGTCCGTCGACGAATGGAAGGCCTACTGGCCGGAGGCAGTGAAGCGTGCACGCGTTCGCGCCGCGATCGCGATCCAGCGCCGCAAAGGCACCTGGGGCAGCGTGCGCGACGTGGTCGCCGCCTTCGGTGGCTCGATCCTGATCCGCGAATGGTGGGAGATGCAGCCGCCCGGCGCGCCGCACACCTTCGAAGCGGTGATGACCATCGCCAACCAGGGCGGCGAGACCGCCACCGCCAAGTTCGTCGACGACGTGATCGGCGAGATCACCCGCACCAAGCCGGTGCGTTCGCACTTCACCTTCACCCAGGGCATGCAGGCCAGCACCGGTATCGGTGCGCTTGCCGGCGCCCATGGCACCACCTTCCGCCGCATCCAACTGATCGGAGAGTAAACCCCGCATGCGCTTGAAAATCACCGAAGCCGGCTTCGCCAAGCTGGTCAATCCACCCAATACCGGCACCAGCGCCGTACTGATCACCGAGATCGGCCTGACTTCCACCGCGTTCACGCCGTCGGCCGGGCAGACCACGCTGCCCGGCGAGATCAAGCGCGTCTCGACCTTCGGCGGCAAGGCCGTGGGCGATGACACGTTGCACGTGACCATCCGCGACGACAGCGCAACGGCCTACAGCCTGCGGGGCTTCGGCCTGTACCTGGGCGACGGCACGCTGTTCGCAACCTTCGGCCAGGCCGATCCGATCATGGAGAAGACCGCGGCCTCGATGCTGCTGCTCTCTACCGACATCCGCTTCAGCGAAGTGGATACCGCGCTGATCGAGTTCGGCAATGCCGAATTCATCTACCCGCCCTCCACCACCGAGGTACAGGGCGTGGTCGAGCTGGCCACCTCCACCGAAACCGAGGACGGTGCTGATGCACAACGCGCTGTCACCCCGCGTGGCCTGCGCGCTTTCATCGACAAGCGCTTCGGCGCCAGCGCACCGACCCAGTTCGTGCGCACGCTGTTGTCGGTCGCCACCGATGCCGCGTTCCGTTCCGCTCTGGGCCTGAAATCGGCGGCGCTGAAGGACGAGGGAGCCGACAAGGGCCTGGACGCCGACCTGCTTGATGGCCGGCACGGCACCCACTACCTGGACTGGCGCAACATGACCGGCGTGCCGTCCAGCGTGCACGTGCCCGGCCAGGTGATCCTGTTCGCCGGTGCCACCGCACCGAGCGGCATGCTGCTGTGCAACGGTGCCGCCGTGCTGCGTGCCAGCTATCCGGCACTGTTTGCCGCCATCGGTACCCGCTACGGCGCTGGTGATGGTGCGACCACCTTCAACCTGCCTGCAATGCAGGAAGGTACGGTGGTCACCCACACGCTGAACCCGGACGCTGTCGGCAGCTTCACCCAGGGTGAGGTGATCCGCCACGCCCACAGTGCAAGCACGGCAGCGGCAGGCAACCACAGCCATGCCATTTCGGTAGGTGCAGGCGGTGCCCATTCCCATGGTGCCAGCGCAAGCGCCGTCGGTGACCACGCGCACGGCGCATGGACCGATTCGCAGGGTCACCATGGGCATACCGGTGGCACCTCCTGGATTGGTGATCACCAGCATCTCACCGCATTCGCCGAATCCGGAACCACCTATCCGTGGGGCGCCGACTACAACAATCACGCCGGTTCGCGCGGCAACCTGGACTACGACAACCCCTGGCCGTACACCAGCCCGGCCGGTGGCCACGCGCACAGTTTCACCACCGACGGTGCAGGCGCGCACGGCCACAACATCGGCATGAACGGCGCCGGCGCCCACTCGCACACCATCTCCATCGCCCAGGTGGGTGACCACGGCCATGCCGCTTCGGCTGCCGACGCCGGTTCACACACCCACACCATCGTGGTGGAGAACGCCGGTGGCGACCGCAACCTGCCGGCCGGCCTGCGGATGATCTATTGCATCGCGTACTGAGGACATGAGCTTGCCTACCGAACCGCGCTTCGCGCACTCCTACGATCCCGACACCCGCGCCTACGTGGGCAAGGTCCGCCTGCAGCCATCGCCCGATGGTGCATGGAACCTGCCCGACTTCACCGTGGATGTCGCCCCCCGCCAACCTGCAGGCGAGTACCAGGCATTGCGCCTGGCCGACGACGGCACACGCTGGGAAATGGTGGCCGATTTCCGCAACTGCATGCTGTGGGACACGCGCACGGCGATGGCGGTGCCCAATCGCCTCGTGCTCGGCCAGCCATTGCCCCAGGACGTGACCCTTTCGGAACCGTTCAAGCTGGATGGCACCACTGCGCAGTACAACGCCTGGAACGCCAGCCGCCGCGAATGGGCCCTGCTGCCGGATTACAGCACGCGGCCGCTGTGGAACAAGCGTGATGCGAGTTTCGCCACCGCCGTACCCCGCGGCGTTGCGCTGCCGTCCACGGTCACCGACCTTGCACCGCCCCGCGACCGCAGCTACCCGGTCACCTTCGACGAAGCCAGCACGGCGTGGGTGATGGTGGTTGCACCCGAACCCGAAGTGGCGCCGCTGCCGCAACCGTGATGCCGGGCCACGGCTGCAATTAATCCAGCCGCGGCCAGATACGAACATTTACCCATGCGGCGCAGATCGCGACCGCAGCACCCACCCAACCAAGGAAAAAACAACGCATGGCCGAATTTCTGCATGGCGTGCAGGTCGTCAACATCGATGGTGGTTCCCGCTCGATCGCTGTTGCCTCGACCAGCGTCATCGGCATCGTGGGCACCGCGCCCCGCGCCGACAAGAACGCCTTCCCGTACAACACCCCGGTCCTGGTGACCTCGCGTTCGCAGGCCGCAAAGCTGCTCGCAAACGCGGCTACCGAAGTCGATGAAGGTACCCTTCCGGGCCAGCTCGACGCCATCTTCGACCAGTCCAACGCCGTCGTCGTCGTCATCCGCGTCGAGAAGGGCGCCACCGAGAACGACACCCTGGCCAACGTGCTGGGCGGCGTGAACGCGCAGACCGGTGCCTACACCGGCGTACACGCGCTGCTGGCTGCCAAGTCGGTGGTCGGCATCAAGCCGCGCATCCTGGCGGTACCGGGCTTCACCCATACCCACGAAAAGCGCGACACGGAGCTGCTGGCCAACCCGGTCGTAGCCGAACTGCTGGGCATCGCCGACAAGCTGCGCGCGGTGATCATCAAGGACGGCCCGAACAGCAACGACGACGCGGCCAAGAGCACCACCACCCTGACCGGCTCCAAGCGTGTCTACGTGGTCGACCCGGCACTGCTGGTGCAGTCCGGTGATGCCATCGTCACCCGCTACGCCTCCGGTGCCGTGGCCGGCGCCATCGCCCGCAGCGACAACGAACGTGGCTGGTGGGCATCGCCGTCGAACCTGGAGCTCAACGGTGTGGTCGGTACCGCACGTGCGATCGACTTCGGGCTGTCCGATGCGAGCAGCCGCGCCAACCTGCTGAACCAGTCGAACGTGGCGACCATCATCCGCGAAGGTGGCTTCCGCCTGTGGGGCAACCGCACCGCCAGCATCGACGCCAAGTGGCAGTTCCTGTGCGTGGTGCGCACTGCCGACATCATCGCCGACAGCCTCGAGGCCGCCCATCTGTGGGCCGTCGACCGCGGCATCAGCAAGACCTACGTCGACGACGTGCGCGAAGGCGTCAATGCCTTCCTGCGCGGCCTGAAGACCCAGGGCGCGATCCTCGGCGGCAACTGCTGGATCGACCCGGAACTGAACGCAGCGGACAGCGTGGCCCAGGGCCGCTTCTACTGGGACTTCGATTTCACTCCGACTTACCCGGGTGAGCAGCTGACCTTCCGCATGCACATGAACAACAACTACGTCTCGGAGATCTTCTAAGCATGGCGCGCAAGATCCGCAAGAACTTCAACTTCTACGTCGACGGCAAGGGTTATGCCGGCAGCGTGATGTCCTTCACCGCTCCCAAGCTGACGCTGAAGACCGAGGACTTCCAGGCCGGCGGCATGCTCGCACCGACCGAAATCGTCCTCGGCCACGAAAAGCTGACTGCCGAAGTGACCTTCGCCTCCGATGACGCGGAGATCATGTCCAAGTTCCACGTCATCGAAAGCAAGGAGTACGGCTTCACCGCCCGCGAGGCGCTGGAAGCCGACGACGGTACGGTCTCCCAGGTCGTGCACAACATGCGCGGCAAGGTGAAGTCGCTGGACCGCGGCGAGACCAAGGTCGGCGAGAAGGGCACGGTCAAGGTCGGCCTGGCGCTGAGCTACTACAAGCTGACCCATGGCGCGCAAGTGGTGCAGGAGATCGACGTGACCAACATGATCGCCCGCCAGGGCGGCGTGGACGCACTGGCCGGCATCCGCGGTGCACTGGGCATCTGAGCCCACCCCGCACTGAAGTACACGGGGGCGCATCGCGCCCCCGCATCCACCGCACTCCATCGATACCCAGGAACACATCCATGTCCAGCAAGACCAAGACCACCGCCGACACCGTCATCGAGCGCGACGGCTATGCCGAAATCACCCTCTCCCGCCCGCGCCAGGTCAATGGCATGGACACCGCAGTGCTGCGCATGCGCGAGCCGACCGTGGAAGACATGGAGCGCTACCAGGACGACAAGGGCACCGATGCCCAGCGCGAAGTGCGGATGATCGCCAACCTGTGCGAGATCGCACCCGACGACGTGCGCAGGATGCCGCTGCGCGACTACGCCCGCCTGCAGGCCGGTGTCGCGCTTTTTACCACCTGACCCTGCCGCAGATCAGGCAGGGAGCACTCGCCCTGGCCGGGCATACCGGCTGGGGCCTGGGCGAGATCATGACGCTGCGGGTGTCGAAGTTCATCTGGTGGATACAGGGATTGCCGGTACATGGCGAGTAACGTTCAAACGACAACGATCACGATCGGCGGCTCGGTCTCCAAGTCGCTGCAGGACGCGCTGTCCTTCAGCAGGGATGGCCTGAAGCGCCTTGGCGATGAAGCGGACAAGCTCGAGCGCAAGCTCAATGTCATGGGCAGTTCGAGCAGCCAGTTCGCCCGCATGCGCATCGAAGCTGATGCGCTGCGAGCGTCGCAGGAAGCACTGCAGCGCATCGAAGACAAGCGCACGGCGAATCTCGAGAAGCGCGAGAAACTCGGATCGGCGTTCGGCGATGCACGTGGCATGCTCGGCAATGCCATCACCACGCTGGCCAAGCCGGTGGAGAACGCCGCCGGCTTCGTGCGCGAGAACCAGGCCATCGGCAATGCCGCCAACCTGACCCGCGCCCAGGTCAAGGCACTGGGCGAGACCATCCTGGCCGAGTCAGGGCGCACCTATCAGGGCGCCGGCGAGCTGCAGCGCGCGATCGGCCAGCTGGTCGGAGCCGGCATCGACGCGCAGGCCGCACAGGCCAGCCTCGGTGCAATCGGCCGCACCACCACCGCCACCGGCGAAAGCATCGACGATGTCACCCTTGCTGCGTCCGGCCTGCAGCAGGCGTTGAAGATCGATCCCAGCGGGCTGCAATCGGCGTTGGACGTACTGGTCGTGGCGGGCAAGGATGGCGGTGTCGGCCTGAAGGACATGGCGGGCGCGCTGCCGGTGCTGGGCAGCGCGTTCCAGTCACTGCAGATGCATGGCAATGCGGCCGCAGCCACCATGGGCGCGGCGCTGGATGTCGCCCGCCAGGGTGCCGGTGGCGCCGACGAAGCCGCCGGCAACATGCAGCGCTTCATGGCCAGCATCCTCTCGCCGGACCTGCAGGCCAAGGCCAAGAAGGGCTTCAAGCTGGACCTGCGCAGGATCATCAATGAGGCGCAGAGCACCGGCGGCAATCCGTTCGATGCAGCGATGCAGGGCATCATTCAGGCCACCTCGGGTGACCAGGCGAAGATCGGCAAGCTGTTCGGCGATGCGCAGGCGCAGAACTTCGTGCGCCCGATGATCCAGAACTGGGACGAATACACCCGCATCCGCGACAAGGCCCTCTACGCATCGGCAGGCACCACCGATGCCGGTTTCGCGGCAAAGATCCAGAGCGATCCGGAAAAGATCGAAGGCGCGAAGATCGCCGTCGACAATCTGTCCAAGGCCTTCGGCAGCGCGCTGCTGCCGGCGGTGGGCGAAGCAGCGGTGAAGCTGACCGAGCTGTTGAACGGGGTGACCTCGTTCGTGCAGGAAAACCCGAAGCTGATTGCCAACACCACCCAGGTAGTGGTCGGCATGATGGGCATGCGCACCGCCGTGCTCGGCGTGCGCTATGCCTGGACCTTCCTGCAGGGCCCGATCCTGGCCGTGCAGAAGGCGTTCGAACTGTTCCGCGGCGGCAGCCTGCTGGCCCAGCTGGGGCAGTTCGGACCGACCGCCATGCGCCTGGCGTCCGGCTTCCGCGTGGTGGCCACCGCCGTGGGTGCCATCGGCGGTGGGCCGATCACGCTGGCCATCGCCGCCATCACCGCCGGCGCGTTGCTGGTACGCAAGTACTGGGAACCCATCAAGGCCTTCCTCGGTGGCGTCTGGGACGGTCTCAGTGGCGCGGGCACTGCCGCCATGGGCGAACTGATGCGCGCCGTCGAACCGCTGCGCCCGGCATGGGAAGTCATGAGCGGGTTGATCGGGCAGGCCTGGGATTGGCTGTCGAAGATGCTGGAGCCGGCGCAGTACACCGGCAACGAGCTTTCGCGTGTGGCCGAGATCGGCTCGCTGGTGGGTGAGGCCCTGCTGGCCAACTTCCGCATGGTCATCCAGGTCATCGGGGGCGTGGTGCAGACCGTTGTCTGGCTGGGCGAAACGCTGGGCATCGCTGCCGGCTGGATCACCGTCACGCTCGGCGGTGCCTGGGACGCGATCATGGCGTCGGCAGGCGCGGCCATCGACTGGATCATGGGCAAGCTGCAGCCGTTGCTGGATGGCATCAGCTGGGTGGCAGGCAAAGTGGGCGGTGGCCTGGGCTTCCTCAAGGACAAGGCCGTCGAAGGCGCCGGTATCGCCCTTGACCGCGCAAACGTGGGCAAGGCGGCCTATGGCGCGATGGCAGCCAACGGCGGCGGCGGCATTGGTGACATGGCACGTGTCGCGTACGCGGTCGGCACCAACGACGGCGATGGCCTCAAGCGGCGCATGGCAGACCTCGGCAGCGCGCAGCAGGGGCGACAGGCACCGTCGATGCCCTCGGGCACTCCACGCATGCCCACCACCGTGCAGCAGCAACAGACCAACAACATCACCATCCACCAGCAACCGGGGGAATCCAGCGAGGCACTGGCGCGGCGTACCGCCAATGCATTGCAGCACCAGCAGGCCGTACAGGCCCGCGCCACCCTCGGAGACAGGAACTAAGCATGAAGCGCGAGTTCGTAACCGCAACCCTCGACAAGCTGCTGTCCGGTTTCCAGAGCAACGATTCAGGCAACGCACCCGTGCTGCTGATGCTGGGCGGCTTCAAGTTCAGCCTCAACACTGCGGTGTTCCAGGAGATCCAGCAATCCAACGAGTTCCGTTGGCAGGCACAGGAACGCGTCGGCCAGCTGGCCGCGTTGCAGTACACCGGTCCGGGCCAGGCCACCATGACACTGCCCGGCGTGCTGAACCACGAGTTCCGTGGCAAGGGCAACCAGATGTCGGAGCTGCGCAGGCTGGCCGCACAGGGCAAGCCACAGCGGCTGCTGACCGGCCGTGGTGGCAACCTCGGCCTGTGGGTGATCGACAAGATCGAAGCCACCAGCAAGCACTTCACGCCCGATGGCGACATCCGCCAGCAGACCTTCACCCTCTCCCTGCGGAAGCACAGCCATGGCACGAACGTATAACACCCGCGACGGCGACGTCGTCGACCGCATCGCCTACGTGCTCTACGGCGAGCAATCACCGGCCATCCTGCGCGCGGTGTTCGATGCCAACCCCGGCCTGGCCGCACGCGGCGCGGTACTGCCTGCGGGCCTGGTGATCACCCTGCCGGATGTACAGCGTCCAGCCAATGAACGCTCGGGAGTATCGCTGTGGGATTGAACGTCGAACCGGCCTTCCGTGTGGTGGCCAACAGCGAAGACATCACCGACAAGATCATGTCGCGTTTCAAGTCGCTGCGCATCACGGACGAAACCGGCAACACCGCCGACACGCTGGAGCTGCAGCTGGCTGACCACGATCCGTCCGATCCGATCCAGCTGCCTCCCGTGGGTGCCGAGCTGGAGGCCTTCATCGGCTATGACGGCGAGGTGCGGCGCATGGGCCTGTACATCTGCGATGAAGTGGAAATCTCCGGCTATCCAGGCAGCATGACCCTGCGCGCACGCGCGGCGCCCTTCGAGGCCAGCAAGGGTGGCAAGAACGATCTTCAGACGCAGAAGACGCGCACCTGGAAAAAGGGCACGACGATCGGCGGCATGGTGCAGCGCATGGCGGGCGAGCACGGACTGAGCGCAGCAGTGAGTGAATCGCTGGCGTCGATCGTGCTGCCGCTCACCGTGCAGTCGCAGGAGTCGGACATGAACCTGCTGCTGCGGTTGGGCAAACAGCATGACGCCATCGCCAAGCCGGGCGGCGGACGCCTGATGTTCGTCACCCGCGGCGAATCCACCACGGCCAGTGGCGAGCGCATTCCCGACGTCACCCTTACCCCCGCCGATGGCAGTGCCTACAAGGTCACCATCGCCTCACGCGAGAAGGCCGGGACCACCATCGCCTATTACCGCGATGTACGCGGCGCAAACCGCCAGGAGGTGAAGGTGGGCAGCGGTGAACCGATCGTGCGCCTGCGCATGGCCTACGCCGACCGCGCGACCGCCGAAGCAGCAGCCCGCGCCAAGCAACGCGAACAGGCGCGGCAGACGCGCAAGCTGAGCTACACCCTGCCCGGCCGCCAGACGTTGATGGCCGAAGCCACGGTGGTGATGCAGGGCTTCCGCGACGGCGTGGATGGGCGGTGGCTGGTCAAGCATGCCGAGCACAGCATCGGCAGCGAGGGTTACGTCACCAGCATCCAATGCGAACAGCCCAACAGTGCCGACGCAGTGAAAGCGGCCAGCAGCGCCGCAGCGACCGAGGACGAGCAGGTGGGCAGCGAGGTGTAGATCCACGCCATGCGTGGATGCTCTCCGCATCAAGTCACATACTGCGCCTGCCCATTGCCGAACGACCAGTTCTCTTTCTTCACTTCCACCAGGTTGATGAACACGTCCTCGCGGCGGATGCCCACCGCCGCGTGCAGGCCATCGGCGATGCCGGCGTACAGCGCCTTCTTCTGCTCCAGCGTACGTCCTTCGTTCCAGGTGATCTGGATGCAGATGAAGTCGTCGGTGCGGTCCACGCCCAGGTAACCCGGGTCGTAGATCAGCGTGCCGGGCTCGTGTTCCTGGAAGATCTGGAAGCGATCGTTTTCCGGCACGCCCACCGCGCGCATGGCCTGGTAGATGGTTTCGCCGACGCGTTGCAGGTAGTCGGCGGATTTACCTTTGCGAAGATCGATGCGGGCGAGCGGCATGGTGGCACTCCAGGGCGGATGGGCACGGCAATGGGCTGAGACTACGCCTGCCCGGGGCGGTGGGACAGCGCAGGGATGGAACCCTCTGCCTTCATCCGCGACACATTCCCGCCGGCGTGCGCCGGGTGACGGAGTTGCCATGGCGGCGCCGCTCTGGAGTCGTCATATGCACGGTCGGAGTGGGCGGCTGCAGGCCGCCGACCGCGCGCGTAACGAAGGCGGCCCGGACGAACAGTTGGGCGCCTTCCATACCGACGGGCTGATCGTGGCCGCAGGACAACTGGTGCGCCAGGCACATCACTGCCTCTCCGCCGGCGATGCCTGACCGGCTCGGGTGTGCGCCCGCTACAATCGCGCCGGAAACGCAGGAGGCCGCAATGGACGCCGAACACCTGGAGTACTTCAAGGCCGCACTGGAAGGTCGCGCAAGCGTGGGCTGGAACGTCTGGTTCGCCGCCAACCAGCAGGCGCTGGCACAACAGCTGAGCCGCCCTGCTCTGCTGCGCTTGAAGTTCGGCAAACTGGATGTAGCCGAACGCCTGCTCGCCGCGGCCGGCATCGTGCCCCGCAGTACGGCGGGCAAACGCTACGAGATGTACTGCGCGCAGTTCTCAGCGGACGTGGTGGACGCGAACGGTCGCCCGCTGCCGGCCATCTGGCGCGCGGCGCACGGCGGTGCCATCGGCCTGCTTGCCGATGGGGAGCGTGAGGCCGGCCAGGCCAAGCTGCTCGCGGAGTTCCGCCGCGTCCGCAAGCGCGGGCTGCAACAGGCCCACGAATGGTTGGCCGATCTGTGCTTTGAAGGCGAGATGGAACTGACCAGCGGCAATGCCGAGGTGGGCCGTAGTCTGCTGGCGGTGGTGGCGCGCGCTGGCAGCGGCCACGACCTGCTGGATGCAACGGCGATGATCGCGCGCGAGCTGCTGGAGGATCCCGGCTGAAACGGCGATCGCTTCGGCGGGCACTACGGAATCACAGGCAACAAAAAAGCCCCCATTGCTGGAGGCTTCCTTCGTTCTGCAACATGGTGGGCGGTACAGGGATCGAACCTGTGACCCTTGCCGTGTGAAGGCAATGCTCTACCGCTGAGCTAACCGCCCGGTGTTGCTGAGCCGCTCATTATAGGGGCTTTTCAGAGGCCGTCAACACATTTTCACATGGATGTTCACAGGCGTTTTCGGTGTGCGCAGCCGGGCGTGGCCCAGCGCCACCTCACATCGTATGCGTCGGCTTGTCCGAGCCGGTCAGGCCGGCCAGCAGGGTCTCGATCTTGTGGCGCACGCCCTCGCCTTCGGCACCCTCGGCCAACTGCACGCCGATGCCGGCGGTGCGGTTGCCCTGGGCTCCGGCCGGGGTCACCCAGATCACCTTGCCGGCCACCGGCAGGCGTTCGCTGGAATCGGGCAGGGTCAGCAGCAGGAACACCTCGTCGCCCAGGAAGTAACGCTTGGGTGTGGGTACGAAGATGCCGCCGTTCTTCACGAACGGCATGTACGCGCTGTACAGCGCGGCTTTGTCCTTCACGGCCAGGGACAGGATGCCCTGGCGGGCGTTGCTGGCACTCATCGATTTCCCCTTGCGGCAGGCCGCTCGTTCACCTTGTTCCAGGCCAGCAGCAACTCGACCACCGCAAGGTCTGCACGCACCGTGGTGCGCAGCAGGTCGCGGGTGCGGTTGGCCGCATCGAACCAGGCTGCAAGCTTGTGCAATCGCTCCGGCGTGGTCAAGGCATCGGTGCTGGCCTGGGCCAGCGCCAGGTCGGCAGCGAAGCGCAGGCGCAGCGCCGCGTTGTCATCGGCGCACCACTTCTGCGCCAGCTCTACCGCGCCGGTCTTGCCGGCGGCCAGCTGTTCCAGCTCGCGGCCCACTTCGCGGCGCAGACTCAGGCCATCTTCGCGCAGCCAGTTGTCGGCCTGGCCGGGATGGCCGCGCGCGGCGTCCAGCGCTTCTCGCGCCGACGCTTCGCTGTGGCCCTGCTGCTGCAGCCACGCCAGCGCTTCATCGCGCGGCGGCAGCTTGAATTCCAGGCGTTGGCAGCGGCTGCGCACGGTCTGCGGCAGGCGCGCCGGGTCGCTGCTGATCAGCCATAGATAGCGGCCGGACTGTGGCTCTTCCAGCGTCTTCAGCAGTGCGTTGGCGGCGGAGCGGTTGATGGCATCGGCCGGGTCGACGATCACCACCTGCGCCACCCCGTACTGCGGGGTCAACGCCAGTTTGTTGGTGATCTCGCGCACCTGCTCGATGACGATCTCGGTGCGCAGCTTGTCGCCACTCTTGTTCGGAATGAAGCTGACCAGCTGCAGGTCTGGGTGTGTGCCTGCGGCGATCAGCTGGCGGGTGCGGGTGGCGTGCGCGGCATCGCCGCGCGCCAGCACGTGGTCGGCCAGGGCCAACGCCACCTCGCGCTTGCCCAGCCCGGCCGGGCCACAGATCAGCAGGCCATGGCCGAGCCGATCAGCATCGAGCGCGGCAACCGTCTGTTCGAACGCGCGTTGCTGCCAGGGCGAGAACGTGCTCATGCGCCCTCCCCGTCCTGCAGCCAACGCTCGACACGCGCCACCACATCCGCGGCCACGCGCGCCTGCACCTGGCCAGCGTCGATCAGCGCGAAGCGCTGCGGGTCCTGCTGCGCACGGCTGCGGAACACTTCGCGCACGCGCTGGAAGAAGTCGTCCTGTTCGCTTTCGATGCGGTCCGGCCACAGGTCGCGGCCGTTGGCACGCGCGCGGCCTACCGCCACGTCCACATCCAGCAGCAGGGTCAGTCCCGGCAGCAGGCCCACCGCGCGGCGTTCCAGGTCGGCAATCCACTGCGGGTCGAGGCCACGGCCACCGCCCTGGTAGGCATAGCTGGAATCGGTAAAGCGATCACTCAGCACATAGGCGCCGCGCTGCAGTGCAGGCTGGATCACCTGGCGCACATGCTGCGCGCGTGCAGCGAACACCAGCAGCAGCTCGGCTTCGGCGCTGAGCGGCTCGGCAGCGATTTCGGCATCGGGCTTCAGCACCAGGCCACGGATGCGCTCGGCCAACGGCGTACCGCCCGGTTCGCGGGTCAGTACCACTTCGTGGCCGTGGCTGCGCAGGCAGTCACGGATGGCGTTGATGGCGGTTGTCTTGCCCGCGCCCTCGCCACCTTCCAGGCTGACGAAACGGGGATGGCGAAGCAGCGCGGGACTCATTGCGCCGGGGTCTCCTTGGTGCGTTGCTGGCGCAGCTGCTGCAGGTAGCGGGCTACGGCGGCGTTGTGCTGGTCCAGGCTGGGCGAGAACACGTGCGCGCCACTGCCATCGCCTACGGCGACGAAGTACAGCGCGTCACCTGCGGCCGGCTGTGCAGCCGCCATCAGCGCATCGCGGCTGGGCATGGCGATCGGGGTCGGGGTCAGGCCCGCACGGGTATAGGTGTTGTAAGGCGTATCGGTAGTCAGGTCGCGGCGGCGGATGTTGCCGTCGTACGCAGCACCGATGCCGTAGATCACGGTCGGGTCGGTCTGCAGGCGCATGCCGATCTTCAGGCGACGCATGAACACCCCGGCAATCTGCGGGCGCTCGCTGGCCAGCGCGGTTTCCTTCTCGATGATCGACGCCATGATCAGAAGTTCATAAGGCGTGTTGATCGGCAGGTCCGGCGCACGGCTTTCCCAGGCTTCGTCCAGCGCCTTCTCCATCGCACCGTGGGCGCGCTTGAGCACGTCCAGGTCACTGTCGCCGCGCTGATAGACATAGGTCTCCGGCAGGAAGCGGCCTTCCGGATGCTGGCCGGCGAAACCGAGGCGGTCCATCAGCGCTGCGTCATCAAGGGTGTCGGTGGTGTGCAGCAGCGGTTCGGCACGCTTCAGTGCCGCACGCAGCTGGCGGATATTCCAGCCTTCAATGAGCGTGACGCGATGCTGCAGCACCTTGCCGGCGCGCATGCGCAGCAGCAGCTCACGCGGGGTCAGGTCGCCGCTGAGCGCGTACTCACCCACCTTCAGTTTGCCGGCAGCATCGAGCTGGCGCGCCAGCAGCTGCCACTGCGCGTCCTGGCCCTCGTCCACGCCGGCGTCGCGCAGCTTGCGCAGCACCGTGTTCATGCCGTCGCCACTGGCGATGACCACGCTCTCGGCGGAGGGGGTGATCCGGGTGTCGGCGAACCGGGCCTGCTGGTAGAAGAACCACGCGCCCGCGCCGGCCACGACGGCGGCGAGCACCACCACCAGCGTTACCACGAACAGACACCCGCGCTTGGCTCCCGCCATGGACTACCTCTGAACTCGATTCCGTCGTGCAGGATACCGTGCCGGTGGTGTGGGGTCATGACCGGGGTGGCAGACACCCGCATCCGTGCCGACCAAGATCGGCACCCACCAAAACCGGAATCGGTAGCGCCGGGCCATGCCCGGCGGGAGGCCCTGCCCTCAGCCCTGCTGGCCCAGCGCGCGCAGCAGGCCACGGGCCTTGGCGCGGGTCTCGTCCAGTTCCTTGTCCGGATCCGAATCGACCACGATGCCGGCGCCGGTACGGAAGCTGACCTCGTGGCCGTCCACTTCGGCGGTGCGGATCAGGATGTTCAGGTCCAGGTCGCCATCGCGGTTCAGCCAGCCGAACGCCCCGGTGTAGGCGCCGCGCGGCACCTGCTCCAGCTCGCCGATGATCTGCATGCAACGCACCTTCGGGCAGCCGGTGATGGTACCGCCAGGGAAGGTGGCGGCGATCACTTCACCCGGGGTCACGTCCGGACGCAGATGGCCGCTGACGTTGCTGACGATGTGGTGCACGTGCGCGTAACTCTCCACGGTCATCAGTTCATCGACCACCACGGTACCAGGCAGGCAGATGCGCCCAAGGTCGTTGCGCTCGAGGTCGATCAGCATCACGTGCTCGGCACGCTCCTTCGGGTGGCCGACCAGCTCCTGGATGCGCGCGGCATCGTCGTCGCCCTCGAAACGTGGACGCGTCCCGGCAATCGGCCGGGTCTGCGCATGGCCGGCGTGCACCGACACCAGCCGTTCCGGCGAGGAACTGACCACGTGCCGGCCGTGCGCACTGAACAGGCCGGCGAACGGTGCGGGGTTGGCACGGCGCAGCTGCGCGTACAACGCCTGCGGGCTGACCGGTGCGGCGAACTGCGCGCTCCAGCGTCGCGACAGGTTCACCTGGAACACGTCGCCGGCACGCAGGTATTCGATCACCCGGCGCACGCCGTCGGTGAAGCGCTGCGGCGCGTCCTCGCCGACCGACTGCGGCGGCAGCCAGCCCTGCCCTGCATTGGGCAGTGCGGCCGAGGCCAGTTCCACCAGCGCATCCAGCAGCGCGTGCTCACCGGCTTCGGCGATGACGAAGCTGGCGTCGTTGTGGTGATCGTGCAGCACCGCCGCCGGGCAACGCAGCGCCAACGCGGTCGGGCGGCCGTCATCGCGTGCACGCGCCGGCAGCACGGTTTCGATCTGGCTGGCCACTTCGTAGTCCAGCATCAACGCCCAGCCGCCGCGGAACGGCAGGCTGTGGCTGCCATCATGCGGCAGCCGTTCGTGCTGCCAGGCACGGTCCAGTGCCTGCAGGAAGCTGCCGGCCTGCACCACGTCGCGCTGATCACGCACCCGGCCATCGGCATCCAGCCGCAGGCAATCGCCCTGCGCGGCCAGCAGAAGGCTCCAGCGGCCCTGGGCGGTGCCCGAGGCAGTGGATTCCATCAGCAGCGGGAAGCGCACCGGGTCGTGCTGCTGCAGGGCCAGCAGGTCGATCGGATGCGGCAGCGGGTGGATCATTGGTGCGTGGGTCATGGCAGCCAGTTCGGGGGTTCAGATGCACGGAAGCCGCCTTTCGGCGGCTCCGTAGAACGTGGAGTCGAGCATGGCTCGACTCTACAACTCGGTCAGACGCGCTTGAAGATCAGCGTGCCGTTGGTGCCGCCGAAGCCGAAGCCATTGGACATCACCACATCGACCTTGGCCTGGCGCGCTTCGTTGGGCACGTAGTCCAGGTCGCAGCCTTCGCCCGGCTGCTGCAGGTTGATGGTCGGCGGAATGACGTTGTCCTGCAGCGCCATCACCGAGAAGATCGCTTCCACGCCGCCGGCAGCGCCCAGCAGGTGGCCGGTCATCGACTTGGTGGAGCTGACCATCATCTTGTAGGCGTGGTCGCCGAAGGCGGTCTTCATCGCCATGGTCTCGCCCAGGTCGCCCAGCGGCGTGGAGGTGCCGTGCGCATTGAGGTAGCCCACCTGCTCCGGGGTCACGCCGGCGTCCTTCATGGCCATGACCATGCAGCGCGCGGCACCTTCGCCGTTCTCGCTTGGCGCGGTCATGTGGTACGCATCGGAGCTGGCGCCGAAGCCGGCCAGTTCGCAATAGATCTTCGCGCCACGCGCCTTGGCGTGCTCATACTCTTCCAGGATCAGGATGCCGGCGCCGTCGCCCAGCACGAAGCCGTCGCGGTCCTTGTCCCACGGGCGCGAGGCCTGTTCCGGGGCGTCATTGCGGGTGCTCATGGCCTTCATCGCGCAGAAGCCGCCCACCGCGGTCGGCGAGGAGCCGCGCTCGGCACCACCGACCACCATCACGTCGGCATCGCCGTACTGGATCATGCGCATCGCGGTACCAATCGAATGGTTCGAGGTCGCGCACGCCGACACCGCCGAGAACGACGGGCCCTTCAGGCCGGTGATGATGCTCAGCTGGCCCGGCAGCATGTTGATGATGGTCTTGGGCACGTAGAAGGGCGAGATCTTCTTGCCCTCGTGGAACTCGATGGTCTGCTCTTCAATGCCGAGCAGGCCGCCGATGCCGGCGCCAACGATGGCACCCATGCGATCGGCATTGGCTTCGGTGATCTCCAGGCCCGAATCATGCAGGGCCATGAACGAGGCACCGAGGCCGTAATGGATGAACGGGTCCATCTTCTTGGCATCCTTGCCGCTGACCCGGAATTTGCCGAACAGTTCGTTGTCGGCGGTGATGTCGAATCCTTTGACCTCACCTGCAATCTTGGTGGTGAACCGATCCAGATAGGCATCAGAAACGTTGGTCAGCGGACCGATGCCCGAACGACCATGGGTGATGCCTTCCCAGCTGCTGGCCAGATCATTGCCCAACGGCGAGACGATACCCAGGCCGGTTACGACGACGCGACGCTTCATTGCTGTTTCTCCTGACCCGGATGGTTTCTACGGGTAACTCGGTTTGCTTCGATGTAATGCCCAAACACACGGGGCCGCAACAGCGGCCCCATGGGGTGCGGTGCGCGGCGAGCCTGAGCCCGCGCGCGCACTGCCGTCTGACATCAGGCCTTGACGTGGGCCTTGACGTAGTCGATGGCGGCCTGGACGGTGCTGATCTTCTCGGCTTCTTCGTCCGGGATCTCGCACTCGAATTCTTCTTCCAGCGCCATCACCAGCTCGACGGTGTCCAGCGAGTCAGCGCCCAGGTCATCGACGAACGATGCGCTGGTGGTGACTTCTTCTTCCTTGACGCCAAGCTGTTCGACGACGATTTTCTTGACGCGTTCTTCGATGGTGCTCATGGGATCTCGCTCCAGATGGAGTTGTGGTTCAAAAGTGGTCGCCATCAAAGGCGATGGCCGTGGGATAGTGTAGTGGAAACCAGCGCGGCCTTGCATCGCAGCAAAAAGCCCAGCAGATCAACCACTTGCGGCGCAATCCCTGCGCCCCTTGCTTACGGCATGTACATGCCACCGTTCACATGGAGGGTTTCGCCGGTGATGTAACCGGCAGCCGGGCCGGCCAGGAAGGCCACCGCATGGGCGATGTCTTCCGGCGAACCCAGGCGTTCGAGGGCGATGTCGTTGATCAGCGCGGTACGCGCTTCCTCCGGCAACGCCTTGGTCATGTCGGTGTCGATGAAGCCGGGAGCGACCACATTGACGGTGACACCGCGTGAACCGATTTCCTTGGCCAGCGACTTGCTGAAGCCGATGATGCCGGCCTTGGCAGCCGCGTAGTTGGCCTGGCCGGCATTGCCGGTCACACCCACCACCGATGCGATGTTGATGATGCGGCCCTTGCGTGCCTTCATCATGCCGCGCATGACCGCCTTGCTGGTGCGGAACACGCTGGTCAGGTTGGTGTCGATGATCGACGCCCAGTCCTCGTCCTTCATGCGCATCAGCAGGTTGTCGCGGGTGATGCCGGCATTGTTGACCAGGATCGAGATCGGGCCGAATTCCTTGGCGATGCCGTCCAGCACGCTGTCCAGTGCGGCAGCGTCGGTCACGTTCAGGGCACGGCCGTGACCACCGTGGGCAGCCAGGCGCTCACCGATCGCGGCAGCGCCGGACTCGGTGGTGGCGGTACCGATGACGGTGGCGCCCTGGGCGGCCAGCAGATCGGCGATGGCGGCACCAATGCCGCGGCTGGCACCGGTGACCAGTGCGATTTCACCCTGCAGGGGCTTGCTCATGATGTTTTCCTCAGGCTGGGACGGCCGCCGCGCCCATGCCGCTTGCAGCGGCGACCGGCACGGTCGGCAGGAACAGGGGCAATCAGGCCGACCACGCCTCGCGGGCGCCTTCGAAGTCGCCCGGAGTGGCCAGCGAGCGGCCGTCAATGGCCTTGTCGATGCGCTTGACCAGGCCGGTCAGCACTTTGCCCGGACCGCACTCGGCAATCTGGGTGATACCGCGGGCGGCAAGTGCCTGCACGCAACCGGTCCACTGCACCGGCTGGTACAGCTGCTGCACCAGCGCGGTACGGACCGCGTCCACGCCGTCGTGCACCTTGGCATCGACGTTCTGCACCACCGGCAGCTGCGGCGCCTGCCAGGACAGGCCGGCCATCACTTCGGCCAGGCGGTTGGCAGCTTCACGCATCAACGGGGTATGCGACGGCACGCTGACCGCCAGCTTGACCGCCTTGCGCACGCCCTTCTCGGCCAGCAGCGCCAGCGCACGATCGACCGCATCGGCGTCGCCGCCGATCACGATCTGGCCCGGCGAATTGAAATTGGCCGGCACCACCACCTGGCTGCCCGCGGCTTCGGCACAGACGTCCAGTACCAGCTGGTCCTCGGCGCCGAGCACCGCGGCCATGGCACCGACGCCGGCCGGCGCGGCTTCCTGCATCAGCTGGCCGCGCAGGCGCACCAGGTGCGCACCGTCGTGCAGGCTCAGCGCGCCAGCGGCGACAAGCGCGCTGTACTCACCCAGGCTGTGACCGGCCAGCACCGACGGGCGCGGACCGCCCACGGCATTCCAGACGCGCCACACGCCGATGCTTGCGGCCAGCAGGGCCGGCTGGGTGTATTCGGTACGGTTGAGCATTTCCTCCGGGCCGCCCTGGGACAGTGCCCACAGGTCGACGCCGGCACCATCGGATGCCTCGGTGAAGGCTTCACGCACCTGCGGGTGCAGTTCAGCCAGCTCGGCCAGCATGCCCACAGACTGCGAGCCCTGGCCGGGGAAGACAAAAGCGAGGGTGGATACGGTCACGCGGTCATCCGCTTGTTGCAATCGAAGCGGGCCATGATAAGGGGGAACATGCCGTGTCGTCTGTACGTGCGCGTATGCACGCGTATGGTCCATGGTGGTCGCAGGGCGCTGGAGATCCGCGGTCAGATCCCTTTTCCCATGGAAAAGGGATCTGACCCCAGCCGACGATCAGCAGAACAGCTGCAGGACGTCCAGATCGCCGTCGGCGAGGAAATCCACGCACAGGCCCACCAGCATCAGCACGCCAGCGGTACTGGCGCCATGGGCGATGAAGATCGAATGCGCCAGCGCGCGCGCTGAACGGCCCAGCTTCATGCAGACCCTGGCCAGATTGCGAAGGCGGCCACTGACCACATGCACATGCTCGCGCACCGGTGCCTGAACGTCGCCCATCGCCTCGGCCATCATCGCCTGCAGGCGCTCGGGCCGGTCGGCGTAATACTTGGCGACGCCATAGCCGAACATCAGCCAGTCACGGGCCTGCGCTTCGGACAGATCCATCACTTCCAGCGGATCTTCCTCGAAGTCGATGAAGCCCACGTTCTGGCCGTCCCAGGTGAGATTGCGCGGCAGCGGCTGGCCGAAATAGGCCCCGCGCGCATGCGCCTCGGCAATGGCCAGCATCGCCGCCATCACCAACCGGTCGCGACCAGCCTCGTCGGCTTCGCGCAGGCAGGTATTGAACGAACTGCCGTTGTCGCCGATCACCAGCGCGGCATGACCGGTACCCAGCACATCCGGCACGTTTACTCCCTGCGCCTGCAGTTCAGCCAGGCGACGGGCTTCGGTTTCGCGTGCAGCATCACCGCCGCGATGCGGTGGCGGGCGCAGGGCATCGAGATGGAAACGGCGGGCAACAAAATTGAGCAGGCCCAGAGCCAGCGCCCGGCTTCCCTTGCCGTACTGCTTCAGCCAGGCACGCTGCCCTTCGATGACGATGGGCTCAACCATGACAGGTCCTCCTTAAACGCGTTACGGCCCCAGAGGGGCCGTAACGACAGACTTCACGTTGTCGTAACTTGCACTATCAATAGCGCAGCAGGGCCGAACCCCAGGTGAAGCCGCCACCGAAGGCTTCCAGCAGCAGCAGCTGGCCGCGCTCGACCTTGCCCGAACGCACTGCAGCGTCCAGCGCCAGCGGCACTGAGCCGGACGAGGTATTTCCGTGCTGGTCAACCGTGACCACGACCTGCTCCATCGACATGTCCAGGCGCTTGGCCGTGGCTTCGATGATGCGCAGGTTGGCCTGGTGCGGAATCAGCCAATCCAGGTCGGACTTGTCCAGGCCGTTGGCAGCCAGGGTCTCGTCCACGACCGAGTCCAGCGCCTTGACGGCGTACTTGAACACGTCGTTGCCCTTCATGTTGATGGTGCCACCACCGTTGGTGCCGTCCTTGAACCCGGTCGAGACACCCACCGGGTTCCACAACAGCTCCTTCTTGCTGCCATCGGAATGCAGGTGGGTGCTGAGGATGCCGGTCTCTTCGTCGGCCTTGAGCACGACGGCGCCGGCACCATCACCGAACAGCACGCAGGTGGTGCGATCGTTCCAGTCGACCATGCGGGTCAGTGTTTCGGCGCCGATCACCAGCACGTACCGGCAGTCGCCGGAACGGATGAATTTGTCGGCCACGCCCAGCGCGAACACGAAACCCGAACAGGCCGCGTTGACGTCGAAGGCGGGGCATCCGGCCACACCGAGCTTTGCCTGGATCAGGCACGCGGTGGACGGGAAAATAAGGTCAGGGGTGGTCGTACCGACCACGATCATGTCGAGCTGCGAAGCGTCGATGCCGGCCGCTTCAAGCGCGCGCAGCGCGGCGTTGTAGCCGAGATCGCTGGTGGTTTCGCCTTCGGCCGCGATGTGCCGTTCACGAATGCCGGTGCGCGACTGGATCCACTCATCCGAGGTTTCGACCATTTTTTCCAGGTCGGCGTTGGTCAGGACTTTTTCCGGCAAATAGCTGCCGGTGCCCGCGATCCTCGAATAGATCCGCTTGCTCATCATGTTTCCTGTTGCGCAGGCCGCCGATCACCGGCAAGCCCGGGAAAGAAGGCAAAGGCCGCTGCCCGGAGGCAGCGGCCTTCCCGGCACATCAATCTTCTTCGACGGCCGAGGTCTTGGTCTGGATGACCTTCTTGCCGCGGTAGAAACCATCGGCAGTGATGTGGTGACGCAGATGCACTTCGCCGGTGGTCGGGTCGGTCGACAGCTGCTTGGCGCTCAGGGCGTCATGCGCACGGCGCATACCGCGGCGGGACGGGGTGACACGGGATTTCTGGACAGCCATGGGATTGCTCCAAACTCGGTTCGTTTTTGCTTCGTCGTATCGTCGCGCAGGACGCCAGCGCCCAGCACACTTTCGCTTTCGCCGCAGCCGCCGACGACAATCCGGCTGCTATTGTTTCTTCAAGGCCGCCAACGCCGCAAACGGGTTGGCCTTCTTTGTTTCTTCTTCGCTCGGTGCCCAGTCCTTGTCGACTGCTTCACCATCGGGCGACAGCGGTACCACCGGCACCGCCAGCACCAACTCGTCTTCGACCAGGTCCAGCGGACGCAGCTGGCCATCTTCCGGCACCAGCAACGCCTCGTATTCCTCCGGCAAGGACGATTCCTCGTCCTCGTCGCGGATCAGGCCAAGCCTCTGGGTCACCTTCACCGGCAACAGGAATCGCTGCATGCTGCGCTGACAGGTCAGCGGCAACGCGGTGTCGATGGTCAGTTCCACATAGGATACCCGCAAGATGTCGTCGCGACCGAATTCAAGCGAGTAGGCACACTCACCGTCGGTATCGGCGACCAACCCCTGCAGGCGGGTCAATTCAGCCAGGGAGACCTGGCCGTCGAAGCGCCTTCGCGCTACAACCATCCGCCAGGCATCCAGCGTTTCGGGCACGTTCGCGGACATAAGCCGCTGAATACTAAGGATCGGGGCGGCGGCTGTCAAATGCCCGCCATACAGGACTTGCCGCTGGCGTTGCGGACGGGCCAGACTGCCGCGCCCTGCCCCGGTATTGTCGCATGCCGCTGATCCTGGCCTCCACCTCCCGCTACCGTCGTGAACTGCTGCAACGGCTGGGCCTGCCCTTCGACTGCGCACGCCCGGACGTGGATGAAACCCCGCTGGACGGTGAGGCCCCGCTGGCCCTGGCCATGCGACTGGCGGCCGCCAAGGCCGCCGAGGTGGCTGCCCGTCATCCGGGCGCCTGGGTGATCGGCTCGGATCAGGTGGCGGACCTGAACGGCCAGCCGCTGGGCAAGCCTGGCACGGTCGAGGCGGCCCGCGCGCAATTGAAGGCAATGTCCGGACACACCGTGCGCTTCCATACCGGCATCAGTCTCACGCGAGACGGAGAATCCTTCACGGCGATCGACCTGACCGAAGTGCGTTTCCGCGCGCTGGGCGAGGACGAGATCGCCCGCTACGTAGCCGCAGAACAGCCACTGGACTGTGCCGGCAGTTTCAAGTGCGAGGGCCTGGGCATCAGCCTGTTCGAGGCGATCGACAACCGCGACCCGACGGCACTGGTGGGCCTGCCGCTGATCGCGCTGTGCGGGCTGCTGCGCAGAGCGGGATTCGCGGTGCCCTGAACTGTAGAGCCGAGCCATGCTCGACTGCATTTCCCTGGCCACCTGCCCTCTGGAACAGAAGCAGTCGAACATGGCTTGACTCTGCAAAAGCCGGACTCAACGAACCTCGAACGGCTGCTCCTGCCACTCTTCCACGCTGCCATCGTTGCCATGCAGGCGCAGGCCCAGCCAATGCCGGCCCGGTGCCAGAGTGGCGGTATCCAGCGACGCATCGAAGCCCACCGCCGGATGCCGCGGGTCGGTGCTGTCCGGCCAGGTGTGACGTACGTCGAACACACGCCCGTACTGCGCGCTACCGATAGAGCGGCCATCGACCAGCACCTCGACACGCGCCAGGCCGACGCCGTCCTTGAACGCCCAGCCCTTGATGGCAAGCGTGCCCGAAACCTTTTCACCGTTGGATGGCGCATCCAGCCACGCCATCGCCGGGGTCACGCACGGACCCGCCGCGCGCTGTGCCGGCAGGCGGAACAGCAGGAAACGCTGGAAACCATGATCGCTGCTGACCACCCGCGGCGCGGGCAACGGCCCGACCTGCCCGCAGATGGCGTGATAGCGCGCCAGCAGATCGCGGTAACGCTGGTCACTGGGCGACAGCACCAACAGCATCGGCGCCGCACGCTCGCCCTCGTGCAGCAACCCCCACTGCGCCAGCTGCGCGGTGCGGCCGTGCTTGTCGTTGAGCGGATGCGGCAGCACCTCGATATCGCCATTGCCGAGCTGGAAGCCCAGTTCGGCCCCGACCTTGAAGTTGCCGGCCAGCACGCGCGTGCCGGCTGGCATCTGCTGCAGCTCATCGCGCACCGCCACCGCCAGCGGCTGCCAACCGGCGAAGTTGCGCGGGTAGTACTTGCTGCCCGCCAGTTGCTCACGCAGCGAAGGCGTGGATGCCATCAGGTAATAACCGAATGCCAGCACCATGCCGGCGCCAGCCAGCCACCAGCCGGTACGGCGCAGCCAGCGCGGCCAGCCGTTGAGCACCACCGGCACCGCCACCAGCAGCGCCAGATAGCCCGGCAGTGGCCAGTGGAAGCTGATCCGCTCGACGTCGGTGAAGAATCCCAGCAGGAAGATGCCAAGCGTTGATACGCCACCGACCAGGCCGAAGTAACGCCATTGCACGCGCGCGCCGCCACCGCTGCGGGTGCCCGCCAACGCCACCTTCCACATCGCGATGCACAGGATCGGCGTAACCAGCATCGGCTGGATCAGCAGGAACCACAGCCCGGCCCATTCGAAAGTCCAGGGATGGCGCTCAACCACCTGGAACTTCAGCCCGGCATCGTGATTGTCCGCATTCCACGCCAGCAGCGGCAGCCAGGCCAGCACGCCCACTGCAAGCGCCACCCATACGCGTGGATCAGCCAGCATGCGCCGTCCCTGCGGCAGCGCCAGCAAGGCAACAAAGCCCACGCCGATGACGCCGATGAAGCGATAGTGGCTGAGCGCACCGATCATCAGGCCCAGCGCCAGCTTCATCGCCGAAGACGCATCGACGTTGTGCAGCAGGCGCGCACCGGCGTGCAGGCAGATCACGGCCGCCAGTGCCATCGGCACGTCCGGCACCGCCAGCAGCCCCAGCGTGGCCGACAACGGCATCAACAGTGTCAGGCTGCCGGCCTGCCATCCGGCCACGTTGCCGAACCAACGCGTGGCGATGCGCGCCACCAGCAGCGGCAGCAATGCACCAATGGCCAGGAACGGCAGGCGCAACGCCAGGACGTGGTGGCCACCGATCTCCACGCCCAGTCGTGCCAGCCATGCAGTCAACCCGGGCAGATCGGAATAGGCGGCCGCCAGATGCTGGCCTTCCTGCCAGTAGAACGCCTCATCGACAAACAGTGGCAGGCGCGCGGCCACCACCAGCTTGGCCGCTGTGACCAGCGTCCATAACCAGAGAAATATCGTTCGTGCGCGCTGTTCGCCTTGCATCGCTCTATGGATAATCGAGTGGATTCCAGAACTGAGACGATCATGCCAGCTTCGTCCCCCAACCCCAGCATGCTAACCGATCAATTGAGACAGGCCCTGCGGGAGGCACAGGATCAGGTGAATGCACTGGTGCTGGGCAAGGTGCCGGAAGTCAGGCTGGCTTTCGTCGCGCTGTTGTCCGGTGGGCACCTGCTGATCGAGGATCTGCCTGGCCTGGGCAAGACCACGCTGGCACATGCACTGGCCAGCAGCCTCGGCCTCAGCTTCCAGCGCGTGCAGTTCACCTCCGACCTGTTGCCCGCCGATGTACTGGGCGTCTCGGTGTATGAAGCGGGCAGCCGCCAGTTCCAGTTCCATCCCGGCCCGGTGTTCACCCACGTGCTGCTGGCCGACGAGATCAACCGCGCGCCACCGCGCACGCAGAGCGCACTGCTGGAGGCAATGGCCGAGCAGCAGGTCACTCTGGATGGACAGACCCATCCGCTGCCCGATCCGTTCTTCGTGATCGCCACGCAGAATCCGGTGGACCTGTCCGGCACCTTCCCGCTGCCGGATTCGCAGCTGGATCGCTTCCTGCTGCGGCTGGCGATGGGTTACCCCAGTGCACAGGCCGAACGCGAGCTGCTGCGTGGCACCGACCGCCGCGACCTGATCGCACGCGCCGTACCGAAGCTGGACGATACCCAGGTGCGTGCGCTGCGCGATGCGGTCGGCCAGGTGCATGCCAGCGACGCACTCATCGACTACGTGCAGGCGCTGCTGACCCGCAGCCGCCAGCACGCTGGTGTACGCGTCGGCCTGTCACCGCGTGCAGGCCTGGCCCTGCTACGTGCGGCCAAGGCGCATGCGCTGATGCTTGGCCGCAGCCATGTAGTGCCCGAAGACGTGCAGACCCTGTTCGTGGCAGTGGCCGGCCACCGGCTGGTGGCGGAGGCGGAATCCAGCTCGGGGCCGGCACTGGCGCGTGCGATCCTGCAGACCGTCGCGGTGGATTGAACGTGGCCACACGCTGGGCACGACTGCAGCTGATGGCCCGGCCGCGCAGGCCAGAAGCCTTGCCGAAGCGACTGGATCGCCATCGCATCTATGTGTTGCCCACCCGCTTCGGCCTGTTCGTTGCCACCTTGCTGGCCGCCATGCTCCTCGGCGCGCTGAACTACAACAACAATCCAGCGCTGCTGCTGGCCCTGCTGCTGGCGGCAGCGGCCATCGCCAGTGCCATTGCCGCGCACCTGCAGCTATCCGGCGTGCAGATCGATGCGATCTCCGCCGAGCCGGTGCCGGCCGGGCAACCGCTGCGCCTGCGCGTGGACCTGTCGCTGCGCGATCCGCGCGCGCGCCATGGCCTGCACCTGCAGCTGGGCGACAGCGAAACCTGGACCTCACTGCCGGCACACGGTCGCGGTGAGGTGGAACTGGAGGTACCGAGCGAACGCCGCGGCTGGCTGGAGCTGCCGCGCATCCGCCTGTCCACCACCCAGCCACTGGGCCTGGTACGGGCGTGGTCGTGGGTGTGGCCGGAACAACCGCTGCTGGTCTATCCACTGGCCGAGACAACCGCACCTGCACTTCCGGAGAGTGGCAACGATCCCCTGCACACGCGTGCCCATGCCAGTGGTGAGGAACTGCATCAGCTGCGGCCCTACCGCGCCGGCGACGCGCCACGCAGCATTTCCTGGAAGCACTCGGCACGCCGCGACAGTCTGCTGGTGCGCGAGTACGAAAGGCCGGCCGGCATCGAAGTGGTGCTGGACTGGCGCATGCTGGCACCGCTGGGCCACGAAGCACGCATCGCGCGGCTGGCGCGCTGGGTCGGCATGGCCGAACGCGAGGGCCGCCGCTACACTCTGCTGCTGCCGGCGCACCCGCCGTTCGGGCCCGGCCAGGGCGCGAACCATCACCACCTGTGCCTGCGCGCGCTGGCGCTGATGCCATATGGCTGATCCCCTCGATCAACTGGATCGCAGCACACGTGCCTGGACGTTGGCCTGTGCGGCGCTGGCCCTGCTGCCACTGCTGCTGCAGTTGCCACCGCTGCTGGCGGTGGTGATCGCGATCGCTGCGATATTGACCGCTGCCCTGTCCTGGCGACGCGTGCTGCCGATGCCGATACGCCTGCTGCTGGTGCTGGGCATGCTCGCCGCCATCGTCTGGCAGATGGGCATGGCGCGCCCGGGGCGCGATACCGGCTGCGCCCTGCTGGCGGCGATGCTGGCGATCAAATCCAGCGAACTGCGCAGCCTGCGTGACGCGCGCAGCCTGCTCGGCTTTGCGCTGTTTGCTCCGTTTGCCGCATTCCTGCTCGACCAGGGACCACTGACCACGACCCTGGCCGCCCTGGCCGGTGTCGGCGCCCTGCTTGCACTGCAACGCCTGGCCCAGGATGAAGGCCATGCCGGCCGCCTGCCGTTGCGTGGGCAGCTGCGCAGTGTCGGTCGTCTGCTGGCGATCGGCCTGCCGCTGGCACTGGCCAGCTTCTGGCTGTTCCCGCGCCTGGCAACGCCGCTGTGGGGTGTTCCCGAACGTGCCGTCGGCACGCCGGGGCTGTCCGACAGCATGGAACCCGGCCAATGGCTGGACCTGATGGCCGACGACACCCCGGCGCTGCGTGTGCAGTTCTTCGGTGCCGTACCCGAGCCGACGCAACGCTACTGGCGTGGCCCGGTGCTGACTGCCTTCGATGGCCGGCGCTGGACGCGCGACCGGGCCAGCGCACGGCGGCCTGCGGCAGTCGTCGTTGCCGGTGTGCAGGGCTGGGACTACCAGATCGACTACGAGCCCACCGACCGCCGTCAGCTGGTGGCGCTGGACCTGCCCAGCCGCGCCCCTGCCGGCAGCACGCTGGACGCGGACATGAGCCTGAGCAGCGAGCGCTCGCTGGCCTCGCTGAGCCGCTGGCGACTGCATTCGGCACCACCACAGCACTTCGACAGCACGCTCTCGCCCTACCTCCGGCGCGCGACGCTGCAGCTGCCCGCCGGCTTCAATCCACGCACGGCAACCCTCGCCCAGCAATGGCGGCAGGACGCCGGTGGCGATGACGAAGCCATCGTCCGCCGCGCGCTGCAATGGATCACCACCGATTTCTCCTACACGCTGGAAACGCCCCCGGCAGGACGCGATCCGGTCGACGAGTTCCTGTTCGGCTACAAAGCCGGGTTCTGTGAACACTTCAGCGCCGCCTTCGTGGTGCTGATGCGCGGCGCCGGCGTTCCGGCACGCGTGGTGACCGGCTTCGCCGGCGGCACCCGCAACCGCCTTGGCGACTACTGGATCGTACGGCGGATGGACGCCCACGCCTGGGCCGAAGTGTGGCTGCCGCAACGTGGCTGGGTGCGCGTCGACCCCACCGCTGCCGTCGCCCCCGAACGTATTCTCGACACCCTCGACGACCGCCTGCAGGCCGGCACGGACAGCCCGCTGCAACAGCGTTGGCTGCAACTGGGGCAGATGGGCGACTGGCTGCGCCGCGGCTGGAACGATCTGGTGCTGTCCTTCGATGCCCGCCGCCAGCAGCAGCTGCTCAAGCCGCTCGGGCTGGATGACCTGGGGCCGGCACAACTGATAGCCGGCTTCGTGACGGCTGCGTTGATGGCGCTGGCGTGGATGGCCTGGCTGCTGGCCCGCGGCGAACGCGAACGTGATCCGCTGTTGCGCGCCTGGCACCGGCTGGGCCGCCGCTACGCCCGCCTCGGCCTGGCCCGCGAACCGCATGAAACCGCACAGGACTGGGCGCGTCGGGTACATGCCCGCCGCCCCGATCCTGCACTGCTGGCGCTCAGCCAGCGTTTCGACGACGCGCGCTACGCTGGAACTTGCACCGACCTCGCTTCATTATTGCGGGACCTGCGCAGGCATCGCCCGACTTCCGGAGCCTCCCCATGAACACCAAGTTCTTCCTCACCGCTGTGGCCACGCTGGCCCTGTCGGCCTGCGCCACGGCCCCCAAGCCGCTGCAGGGACAGTTCAGCCTGGTCTCCCCGCGCGACTCGGTCGCCACCCAGCAGGTCGGCACGCCCGTCCGTTGGGGCGGCCGCATCATCGAAACCAAGCCCGGCCAGGGCGAGACCTGCTTCCAGATGATCTCGCGCCCGCTCAACGCCAGTGGCCGCCCGAACACCACCTCGTCCGACGCCAGCGACGGCCGCTTCATCGCCTGCCGCGCCGGCTTCTACGACCCGGCCGTGTTCGAAGCCGGCCGTGACGTGACCTTCATCGGCAAGATCGACGGCTACCAGAACACCCGCATCGGCGACTATGACTACCGCCTGCCGAAGCTGTCGGCCGATGTGATCTACCTGTGGCCGGAACAGCGCCAGGTCGACGTGGTGCCCTACCCCTACGGCCCGTGGGGCCCGGGCCCGTATGGCCCGTACTGGGGTGGCTATGGACGCTGGGGCTGGTGGTGATCGTCACCGCACAGGCATGACGGAAAAGGCCGCCCTCGGGCGGCCTTTTTTCATCCACGCATGGCATGGATGCCCTGCGCTCAACGCCCCGGCGTACCGAAATGCCCCAGCTGCCCACCGGCCAGCAGGTGCATGTGGATATGGAACACGGTCTGCCCGGCGTCCTCACGGCAGTTCATCACGATGCGGTAGCCGTCCCGTGCGAAGCCTTCGCGGCGCGCATACTCGGCAGCGGCCAGCGCCAGTTTGCCGATCAGGTGCGCCTGCGACGGCTGCAGGTCGTCCAGGGTCGGGATGATCTCGTTCTTCGGAATGAACAGCACGTGCACCGGCGCCTGCGGTGCGATGTCCTTGAAGCCCAGCACCTCGTCATCCTCGTAGACGATGGTGGCCGGGATCTCGCGACGGATGATCTTGCTGAAGAGGGTTTCGTTGCTCATGGTCAGCCTCGGCGGGAATGTCTCCCGCATTGTAGGCCGGCCGCGCCGGACGATGCCCGGCCAGCGCTCAATCGCGGAACTCGCTGCGCGTCCCGAACGCGTGCGACAGCGTGCCGCGATCGACGTATTCCAGTTCACCACCCAGCGGCAGCCCCTGCGCCAAACGGCTCGGCTGAACCTTTCGTGCGCGCGCCAGCTGCGCCAGGTAATGCGCGGTGGCCTCGCCCTCGACGGTGGCACTGGTGGCGATGATCAGCTCCCGTACCTCGCCTTCGGCCAGCCGCCGCTCCAGCTGCTCCAGGCCCAGCTCGCGCGGGCCGATGCCATCCAGCGGCGAAAGCCGCCCCTGCAGCACGAAGTACACGCCACGGAAACCGGTAGCGTTCTCGATCGCCAGGCGGTCGGCCGGCGATTCCACCACGCACAGCTGGCTGCGCTCGCGGCTGCCGTTGGCGCAGGTCGGGCACAGCTCGGTTTCACTGAAATCGCGGCACTGTGCGCAATGGCCGATGCGCTCCACCGCCAGCGACAGCGCTTCAGCCAGGCGCTGGCCACCTTCGCGCTCGCGCTCGAGCAGGTGGTAGGCCATCCGCTGCGCGGTCTTCTGGCCAACGCCAGGCAGCACCCGCAGTGCGTCGATCAATTGTTCAAGCAGGGGTGCGGACACGGCAGGGTGCTTCGATCGTGCCGGGCATGCCCGACGGGTATGTGTAGAGTCGAGCTTGCTCGACTGCTGCAGACAGTCGAGCAAGCTCGACTCTGCGGGGTGCCCGCAACAACAGGCACCCCGCTGAAGATCAGAACGGCAGCTTCATGCCTGGCGGCAGCTGCATGCCGGCGGTGGCCGACCCCATCTTCGACTTCGACTCGGCATCGATCTTGTTCGAGGCGTCGTTGAAAGCGGCGGCGATCAGGTCTTCCAGCATCTCCGGGTCGCTGGCCAGCGACGGGTCGATACGCACCTTGCGGCATTCCTTGGCGCCGGTCAGGGTCACGCTGACCATGCCGCCACCGGCACTGCCGGTCACTTCGATCTTGGCGATTTCTTCCTGGGCCTTCTGCAGGTTTTCCTGCATCTTCTGGGCCTGCTGCATCAGTTGGGCGATGTTGCCGCGCATAGTGTCTTACTCGTCAAAAGAACGGATGGAATCGGAAACAACCCGGGCACCGTGCTGTTGGATCAGCACCTGCACTTCCGGATCGTCCATGAAAACAGCCTCTGCCACCTGCTGCCGCTCGCCACGCTGGCGATCGGCACGCTGGTGCAGGGTCTCGGCCGGAACGTGTTCGGTTTCCACGGTCTCGACCACGATCTTCGGCGCCTGGCCGAGGGCCTTCTCCAGCATCTCGCCCAGCGCAGCCAGCGCGCGCTCCGAGCGCAGGTATTCAAATCCGGGCGAAAGGCCCAGTTTCAAGGTCCCGTGCTGGCAGCTGATGAACGCGGCATTGGCGGCCAACTGCCTCGATGGGCCACTGAGGCCACTGTTGGCGACCAGGTCCAGCCAGTCCTCGGCGCTGGCCAGATCGCTGACACCTTCCAGCGGCGGGGCATCACGCGCCGGCCCCGGCGGTTCGGCCGGCGCGATGGCAATGCCTTCGGCGCGGAACGGACGTTCGGGCTGCGCAGGCTCGCTGGGGACCGCGACGGGAGCCGGCGGCTCATGCCAGGGCGCGACCATCGCCGCATCCGGACCAGCCATCTCGGCCGCCAGCGCCTCGTCACGCGCCCCGGTTTCGTCGGTGGCCCACGGCGGCAGGTCATCACCCGCTTCTGCTTCAGCGGACGGCGGCGCCGCTGCTTCGGCCTTTACCGGCGGCGACGACACGGGCTCTTCCACTGGAACCGGCTCGGGTTCCGGCGTCGGATCCGGCTCCGGTTGCGGGGCCGGCTCAGGTTCGGGTTCAGGCTCGCGCGGCGCAGCCTGCGCCGGAGCGGCCAACTGCGCCACCACGGCCGGGCTTGCCGAAGCGGCGGCAGTCGCCGGCGTCGCTTCATGGGTACCCGCACCGGTGCCGCCACCGGCAGCATTGCCGCCCGACGCATTGCCTGCGCCGTCCACCGACTTCGGCACCGGCGGGACCGCCGCGGCCGGGCGGAACGCCAGCATGCGCAGCACGGCCATTTCGAAGCCGGCGCGCGGGCTCGGCGCCAGCGGCAGGTCGCGACGACCATTCAAGGCCATCTGGTACCAGAGCTGCACCACTTCCGGGCGTAGGCGTTCGGCAAAGGCTGTCGCGTCCAGGCCTTCGGCGGCAGCCGCAGCGCCTGGCACCAGCTGCTGCACCTGGATGCGGTGCAGGCCTTCGGCCAGCGCTTCCAGCACGCCACTCCAGTCCGGCGAGAATTCGGCCAGCGCGGCAACCACCAGCAACAGGCACTGGCCATCGCCCTCGGCCAGTGCGTCGAGCATCGCCGCCACCTGGGTGCGATCAACCGTGCCCAGCATGGTGCGCACCACATCCTCGCGCAGCGCGCCGCCGGCGTAGGCGATCGCCTGGTCCAGCAGCGACAGGCCGTCACGCAGGCTGCCGTCGGCGGCCTTGGCCAGCTGCACGATGGCAGTGCTGTCGGCCTCGATCTCCTCGGCAGCCAGGATGCGGGTCATCTGGCCCTGGATCTGGTCCTCATCCAGGCGCTTGAGATTGAACTGCAGGCAGCGGCTGAGCACGGTGACCGGCAGCTTCTGCGGATCGGTGGTGGCCAACAGGAACTTCACGTGTTCCGGCGGCTCTTCCAGCGTCTTCAGCAGCGCGTTGAACGCCGCCTTGGACAGCATGTGCACTTCGTCGATCAGGTAGACCTTGTACTTGCCGCGCGAGGGCATGTACTGCGCGTTCTCGATCACCTCGCGCACGTCATCCACACCGGTGTTGGACGCGGCGTCGATTTCCAGCAGGTCGATGTAGCGCCCGGCGTCGATGTCCAGGCAGGCCGCGCACTGGCCGCACGGGTCGGCGCTGGTGCCCTGCTCGCAGTTCAGCGACTTGGCGAAGATGCGCGCGATGGTGGTCTTGCCCACGCCGCGGGTGCCGGTGAACAGGAACGCGTGGTGGACCCGGCCGCTGTCCAGCGCGTTGCTGAGCGCACGGACCACGTGTTCCTGGCCCACCAGCTCGGCAAAACGCTTCGGACGCCACTTGCGGGCAAGGACGAGATAGGACATCAGGCCACCGTTTTCCATCGGATGTTCCATTGTGCCATGCCTGTCCAGCCCCCTCGCCTCCGGCGCGTCCTTCGCAGGTTCCTGACTGGGGTGCTTGTGAAGTGTCGCGCAGCCCGCTAGAATCTGCGCCCCTGCTGAGGCGTTTGCCGATGGCAGGGATCCGGAGAGGTGTCCGAGTGGTTGAAGGAGCACGCCTGGAAAGTGTGTAAGCGTCTAAACCGCGCTTCGGGGGTTCGAATCCCCCTCTCTCCGCCAGATTACGCAAACCCCTGTTAACGCAGGGGTTTTTGCTTTTCTGGGATGACCTTCGGCGGGACACAAATCGGGACACATCTCTCGATGCGCATCCCACACCATCTCGTTCGCGCGCCCTCTGAGCTTTGGTCGTTCCGGCAACGGGTCCCACCGATCTCCAGGCCATCGCGTCTTCAAACGCCGCCTGCGCACGACCGAGCTGGCCGTGGCCCAGCTGCGCCCTGCAACTGACGGCGCGCTATGCCCGGGCTTTCGAGGCGCTGAGAGAGCAACGTATGGGAATCAAGGAAGAGGACATCGACGCGCTGCCAAGCACCTGACCGATGGTGACCCGCTACAGCAGTTGATCTTGAACCGGACCAAGGCGGCAGACGGGACGGTGACCGAGCACTGGCAGATCGACTGGCCTCGCTGCCGCTCGGCTCCCTGTCGGCAAAATGGTAGTGGCGGCGCTCCTGCGCCGCCGGGCTTGCGCAACGGCGAAAACGCGTTAAGCACTAGGGGGGCAAACGTCCTAGCAGCGGCACGCGCCGCCGACAAACTCCTGAAAGCCGCTGGTTACGACACGAGCGGCGAAGCTTGCGCCGAACCATGAAGAAAAAGCGAAAAGCAGCCAATGCCGCCAAGCAAGGGAAGAAGAAGGGAAAAATGCGGAGAGCTCTGGCGCGCTGGTCGATGGCTTACATCGACCCGCACTGCATTATTGCCCATGCCTGCGAAGCCAGGGTGCCCTTAAGAGGGCACCCTGCTGCACCATATGCGACTACCCTTGTGGGCGCGGATCAGGCACCTGGTCTCCTGCGAATCCCTTGTAGAGCAAAGACGCTCTCCTGTCGGCAGCCGCCAGCTCCGCAGAGCTGAGACCCATCTTCGCAATCTCGGTCGCTGCTTTGTGGTCGCCCATGATGTAAGCCAAACGGAGATATGCTGCACCATCTACCGCGTTTGGCACTTTCGATTCGCGATACGACTCTGAGATAGCGTAAAGCGCATAGAGGTTGCCCGATAGCACCTGATTTCGGAGCATGACTTGGCCGTCCATGAAGTTTTTCTCCAAGGCAATCCGTTTTCCCAGCACCGCGGCTGCGGTGGAGTCGCCCACTGACGCCTTTTGCTGCAATACATCCAGCGATTCAGATCCAAGCCGCTCGAGTTCAGCCTGCGAAGGATATTGATGCCGAATTAGCCATTCGGCCTCTTCTTGCGATCTTGCTTGCAGAGGGCCGGCGTCACGGCAGTCTCCAGTGCACAAGCGCTGCGCAACCACGGCCGCGTCAAAGCTATGGGATTGACCACCCGTTGAGTGCTGGGACGTGGTAGCGCGTGGTGTCTGTCCCGGAACAGAGTGGGACGACGCGGCGCCTTCTGCCGCCGGTGTCACTGCGCCCTTGTCTGGGGCGGGTTGTTCTGAACAAGCCGTGGCGATGACTGCCAAAATGGCCGTAAACAGAATCGATCTCGCGCGCATTACTTTACCCCACACATGTTTTTCTGGACCTGTGTCCACCATTTTGAGCAGGATGCGTCTTCCGTCACTGCACGCCATTTCTCGCCGATAGAGTTTCGCGTGTCAACGAGCTCGACGATCCCATACGGAACGTAGTTTTCGAGGGGCACGCCAACCTTTCGTTGATGTTCAATGAACCAAATCATGAAATTCTGATTGTCGTTGGCCTCAGCATCGAATGCTTTCAGCATCTCGATACAATACTGTTCCGGCTTGGTCAGCGTTCCCCCGACGCGATACTGACTCGACCCTCTCCCCTCGCCGGGTGCCCGTTGTTCGCAGCGAAGTGGTTAGCCACTAGGAGGCCCTGAGATGACTCATTGAGCAGTCGGGTCCAGCGGGTAGGACCAATTGGAGTAGCTATCCCGCGACCAGCCCTCGGCGACCCAGGCGGCATTCTCTAAAGGCACACGGAGGAGCCCCGGAGCTATCCGTGCATGCTTGGATAGTCCTACAATGCGCCGGGCACAAAACAGGGCACTCCCGGTTTGTGAATGCCAAGCGGTTCAATGGATTGGGTCGGACTCAACTGGATCCCCCTCTCTCCGCCCGCCTCTCCCCGCCCCTGTCGGGGTAGCCCCTCAACAGAGGGGCTTGTTCCTCCAGCTGCATCAGTAGATCCACACCATGCGTGGATGACTCGGCCCGGTCGAATCGACTATCCGCCCATGCCCCAGCCTCCCGCTGCTCCCGTCCCCAGCACCCTCACCCTTCGCTGAACAGGTGGTTCAAGGCCGCATACCCCGGTGCGCCCTCGGGCATCGCCATCGTGCCGCCGAGAAAATCCGTGGTCGCCGCAACCGTCGCCGCCCATGCGTGCATGAACAACGCGGGCCCTGCACTCAGCCGCCGCACGCCGGCCTGCGACAGCGCAGCAAGCGACGCAATTCCAGGCAGCCACATGAGGTTGAGGGGCAGCGGCACGGCGCTGGCAACCGCATCAGCCTCGTCCAGCGCACGCAGCCCCGGCACAAAGCCGCCGTCGGCACCGGCACGTGCATAGGCCTGCAGCCGATCGATGCTCATCCTGACGGCCTCATCACCTTCAGCCAGGCTGCGCAGATACACATCGGTGCGCGCATTGATGAAAAGCGATCGCCCGCAAAGCGCCGAGCGGATGGCAGTGATCTTGTCCACCAGCGCCGCAGGACTGCCGGCGCCGTCTTCGATGTTGATCCCGACCGCACCCGCCTCCACCAGCCGCAGCACCCGCGCAGCGACCGCATCGGGAACATCGCTGTAGCCGTCCTCGATATCGACCGTGACCGGCAACGAGACCACACGAGCGATTTCGGAAACCCGCTGCAGCAGCGCGGTATCGGGCAGCGCACCGCCATCGGCATAACCGCAGGACCACGCCATCGCAGCACTCGATGTTCCCACCGCGCGAGCGCCCTGCTGCTGGACCAGGCGGGCGCCACCGGCATCCCATACGTTGGGCAGCACGTAAAGATCGGCGCCGTGGTGGAGTTGCACGAAACTGGCGTGAGCGTTGGACATGGAACCTCCTGATGACGGGGACCTGCAGTCTGCCTCCGAACCGGTTTCCGGACTCGCCATGTTCAGACATCAATGGCACGGACCTCGCGCACAATGTGTCCGCCACCACCCTGACGTTCCTTCATGACACCCCGCCCCTACTGCCGCAGTGACGTAACCGCCTGCCTGTCGATTTTCGACAGCAACGTACCCACCTACTTTGCGCCCGAAGAGCGCAGCGACTTTGAACGCTTCCTGCGTGAGCAGGCAATGGACTGTGCATTCCTGGTCATCGAGCGCGATGGCAGCCTCGTGGCCTGTGGCGGCCTGTCGCGACGCGGTGATGGCAGTGCCGGTTTCTGCTGGGGCATGGTGAAGCGCGCGCTGCACCGGCAGGGGCTGGGGCGCGAACTGGCGCTGGCGCGCCTGCGTCAGGCCGAAACTGATCCAGCCATCAATCGCATCACACTCAGTACCAGCCAGCACACCCAGGGCTTCTACGCCGGTCTGGGCTTCCAGGTGACACGTGTGGTGCCCGATGGCCACGGCGCCGGGATCGACGCCGTGGAAATGGAACGGGTGCTGTAGCCTCCCGCAGCCGGCAGATCCACGCAGGCGTGGATCTGCCGCTGGCATCCCCTGCTCAGAATCCGACGCGCAGGTTGATCTGACCACCAACATCGCGGCGACCATCGCCGTGCTGGCCCTGCACGAACATCGACAGCTGGCTGTTGCGGCCCAGGCCGACCGCCACGCCCAACTGGCTGACCAGCGCATTGCGTGCCATCACCGCGCTGTACACATCGAACGCGTTGCCACCGACCGCGAAGCGGTTGCGGCTGGCCACGTCGGTATCGCCCGATGCATGCTGCCAGCCGAGGCCGACCGTCAGCTGCGCCGGGAAGCGCTCGCCACTGCCCACGTCCCAGCGCCCACGCACGCCCACGGTGCTGACATTGAGCGTGTCCTTGCCGCCCTCCAGCACCAGCGCAGCACTGCCGCCCTGTTCTACCGCACGATCACTGTCGACCCAGTGCTTGGTGAACTGCACATACGGCTGCAGCTGGGTCCTGCCGCGGGTCCAGGTCCAGCTGCCTTCCACCTGGGCGATGGTCACGTCCGAATCCTGGCGGCTGTACAGGGTCTGGCCCAGCAGCGGCACCTCACGCGTGGTGCGCGTGTGATAGTCACCGCGCGACGCGCTGCCACCGACCGCGAAGCCGTTGCTCCACTGGCCCTGTGCATACAGGCCGAAGGTGTTGCCACGCAGGCGGGCCCGCGAGCTGCGATCGTACAGGCGCGTATCCAGCCGTTCGTTGCCGGCCGCTGCACCCAGCACCACGTGCTCGCCCAGCTGCCAGTCCACGCCTGCCATCAGCGCATTGCGGTTGGAGCGGATGTCATCGCCGTTGCCGTCACCGTCCTGGCGGAACACCTTGCCACTACCAGCCAGCCAGGCCGACGCGCGCTCGCCGCGCACGGTCGGAAGCTCGCTGCCCAGACGCTGGCGGATGCCTTCTTCCAGGTAGTTGTCATACAGCAGCACCGCACGGCTGGCCGCATGCACTTCACCGGACAGCTGGTCGAACGCCGCGCGCGCGGTACCCGCGTCATACATCAGCAGCGTGTTGTACAGCCCCAGTGCCGAGCCACTCTGCGGCAGGCTGTCCAGCGCTGCAGCGGTGTTGTACTGGTTGCGCGTCTTCGCCGCCGTGGTGAAGGCCGCGGTCTGCGCCACATCGATCTGCAGATTGGCCGTGTTCGCCGTGTAGACCGGAGTGATGGTCAGGAAGGCCGACGGCGTGGTCGCCGAGGCGAACTGCCCGCTTACGCCACCGCCCGCATTGATCACGGTGTACTGCTGGCCCTGCTGGTAGCTGGTGCTCGGCGAAATGGTGTTCACCTGCACGGTGCTGCCACCCACGTTGGCACTGCCACCCACCTGCACCGTGTCGCTGCCGGTGGCACCCAGATCGATGCCCAGCGTGCTGCCCGGCGACAAGGTCAGGTTGCCACCCACCGTGATCGTGCCGGTGCCGTTGCCCGCACCGCTGCCATTGCCCGGGCCATTGCCCGGCGACAGCACGCCGCCGCTGGATACCGTCACGCCACCGCCGGTACCACCGATGGTGCCGGTGCCGGACAGCGTGGTGCCGCTGCCGATGGTCCACTGGCCGCCGATGTTGCCGGTGACATTCAGGCCACCGCCGGTGACCTGGCCGGTGCCGCTGAAACCACCGCTGTTGCCGCCGAGGTTCAGGCCGCCCGGACCTGCCTGCACGATGCTGCCGCCACCGCTGATGGTGCCGCCCAGCGTGGTGGTGCCACCGGTGTTGATGACCAGGCCACCGTTGTTGGTGATGTTGCCGGTGATTGAACCGCTGGCCCCACCGTTGCCCACCTGCACGGTGCCGCCCGCATTGATGGTCGTGCCACCGGTATAGGTGTTGTTCCCGGTAAGCGTAAGGGTGCCGTTGCCAGCCTGGGTCAGGCCACCGCTGCCACTGATGGTGCCACCCACGGTGGTGTTGCCACCCACGTTGAACACCAGGCTGCCGTTGTTGCTGATGTTGCCGGCGATCGATCCGCTCGCGCCGCCGTTGCCAACCTGCAGCGTGCCGCCGGTGTTGATGGTGGTGCCGCCGGTATAGGTGTTGTTACCGCCCAGGATCAGCGTGCCGCTGCCGGCCTGGGTCAGGCCGCCGCTGCCACTGATGGCGCCGCCGACCGTGGTGTTGCCACCCACGTTGAACACCAGGCTGCCGTTGTTGGCCACACTGCCGCCGATCGCACCGGTGGCGCCGCCATTGCCGACCTGCAGGGTACCGCCGGCGTTGATGGTGGTCGGGCCGGTATAGGTGTTGTTGCCGGTCACGGTCAGCGTGCCGCTGCCGGCCTGGGTCAGGCCGCCGCTGCCGCTGATGGTGCCGCCCAGCGTGGTGTTGCCGGCCACGTTCGACAGCAGCGTGCCGTTGTTGGTGATGTCACCCACGATCGAACCGGTCGCACCACCATTGCCCAGCTGCAGCGTGCCGCCGGCATTGATGGTGGTACCGCCGGTGAAGGTGTTGTTGCCGGTCAGCAGCAGCGTACCGCTACCAGCCTGGGTCAGGCCGCCACTGCCGCTGATGGTGCCGCCCAGCGCGGTGTTGCCAGCCACGTTGGAAATCAACGCACCATTGTTGGTGATGTCACCAGCGATGGCGCCGGTCGCACCACCGTTGCCGACCTGCAGCGTGCCGCCGGCATTGATGGTGGTGCCGCCGGAGTAGGTGTTGTTGCCGACCAGGGTCAGCACACCGCTACCCGCCTGGGTCAGGCCACCGCTGCCACTGATCGCGCCGCCGACCGTGGTGTTGCCCGCCACGTCGAAGACCAGGCTGCCGTTGTTGGCGACGTTGCCGGTGATGGCGCCAGCCGCGCCGCCATTGCCGACCTGCAGCGTGCCACCGGCGTTGATGGTGGTGCCGCCGGTATAGGTGTTGTTGCCGGTCAGGGTCAGCGTGCCGGCGCCGGCCTGGGTCAGGCCGCCGCTGCCGCTGATGGTGCCATCCAGCGTGGTGTTGCCGGCCACATTGGATACCAGCGCACCGTTGTTGGTGATGTCACCAACAATCGCACCCGTCGCACCGCCGTTGCCGATCTGCAGCGTACCGCCGGCATTGATGGTGGTGCCGCCGGTATAGGTGTTGTTACCGGTCAGCACCAGCGTGCCGCTGCCGGCCTGGGTCAGGCCACCGCTGCCACTGACCACGCCGCCCACGGTTGCGGTGCTGCCCAGGTTGTAGACCAGGCTGCCGTTGTTGGTGATGTCGCCCAGCACCGAGCCGGTGCTGCCACCGTTGCCAATCTGCAGCGTGCTGCCACCATTGATGGTGGTGCCGCCCGTATACACATTGTCGCCGCTCAGGGTCAGCGTGCCGGTGCCGCTCTGCACCAGGCCGCCGGTGCCACTGAGCACACCGCCGAAGGTGGTGCTGCCGTTGTTGCCGCCGGTGGTCAGGGTCGCACCGCCCAGCACCACGCTGGATCCGGTCACGCCGGCCAGGCCTCCGATGCTCTGATTGCCACCGGCACTGATGTCCAACGTGCCGGCGCCGGTCAGGTTGACCGTGCTGGCACCGGACAGGCTGCCACCGGCCGCCACCGCCAATGTGCCGCTGTTGATGGTGGTGGTGCCGGTATAGGTGCTGGCACCGCCCAGGATGACCGTTGCTGCGCCATCCTTGAGCAGGCCGCCAGCGCCGCTGATCGGGCCGTTCAAGGTCAGCGCGTTGCTGCCGGCCAGAGTCAACGTGCCGCTGGCCAGCTGCACGGTATTGGCCAGCGTCAGCGCGCTGGTGCCGTCCAGACTGGCGTCGCCACCCACGGTCAGCGTGCCGGTTCCCAGTGCAGCGTTGTCGCCCAAGGCAAGGCCACCGGCGTTGAGTGCCACGCCGCCACTGAACGTGTTCGCGCCGGTCAGGGCCTGCACACCCGCCCCGTTCTTCACCAATCCGCCGGTGCCGGTAATGTCACCAGCGAAGGTGGTGTTGCCCACGCCATTGAGGGTCAGTGTGCTGCCACCCAGCGCGACCGTACTGCCGGCAACACCGGCCAATGATCCGATGCTCTGCGCACCACCGGCAGAAATGTCGAACGCTGTACCGGCATTGGCCAATGTCACCGCGCCATTCGATGCCAGGCTGCCACCGGCGCCAATCGCCAGCGTGCCCGCATTGATGGTAGTGCCTCCGGTGAAGGTATTGGCACCGGTCAGGGTCTGGGTGCCGCTGCCCTCCTTGATCAGCCCACCGGTCCCCCCCACCGAACCACCGAACGTGCCATTGACGGGACCACCAATGGTCAAGGTGTTGCCGCCCAGGTTCACCGTACCGTTGCCGACCAGGGTGCCGAACTGCTGCGTGCCGCTGCCCGCCGACAGGTCGAAGGTCGCCCCCGAAGCCAGGTTGACGATGCCACTGCCATACAGGCTCGCGCCAGCGCCCAATGCCAGCGTACCGGCATTGATGAAGGTGCCACCGGTATAGGTATTGGTACCGTTCAAGGTCAGCGTCGCCGCGCCGTCCTTGGTCAGCGAACCAGTGCCGCTCAGGCTGCCGTTGAGGGTGAGGTTGTTGCTGCCGAGTACAGTCAACCCGTTGTTGAGGATGAAGTTGTTGGCCAGCGTCACCGCGGTGTTCGAATCGAGCGTGGCATTACCCCCCACCGTTACCGCGCCGGTGCCCAGTGCAGCATTGTTGCCGACCACCAGGCCACCGGCATTGAGCGTTACGCCACCACTGAAGGTGCTCGCACCATTGAGCGTCTGCACGCCAGCGCCGTTCTTGATCAGACCACCGTTGCCGCTGATCGCGCCATTGAAGGTGCTGTCCACCGTGCCGCCCAGGCTCAATGAGCTGCCACCGAGGGCCACGGTGCTGCCGGCCACACCTGCAAGCGAGCCGATGCTCTGGTTGCCGGCCGAAATGTCGAGGGTGCCGGAACCGGCCAGGTTCACCGCACCGGTCGACGCCAGGCTGCCACCAGCACCGATGGCCAGCGTGCCGCTGTTGATGGTGGTGCCTCCGGTGTAGGTATTCGCACCGGTCAGGGTCACGGTAGCCGCACCGTTCTTGATCAGGCCACCGGTACCCGAAATCACACCGCCCAGTGTCAGCGCCTGGCTGCCGAGCAGGTCGAGGTTGACGCCCGCTGCAAGCCCGATGTTGTTGGCCAGGCTGACGCCTGTCGTTGCATCCAGCGTCGCGTTGCCGCCCACCGTCAGCGCACCAGTGCCGAGCGCGGCGTTGTTGCCGACCATCAGGCCACCGCCGTTGAGTGCAACGCCACCACTGAACAGATTGGCGCCACCCAGC
This sequence comes from Stenotrophomonas maltophilia, assembly GCF_004920835.1. GTDB lineage: Bacteria > Pseudomonadota > Gammaproteobacteria > Xanthomonadales > Xanthomonadaceae > Stenotrophomonas > Stenotrophomonas maltophilia_AQ. Next base: position 15,548 of record NZ_QFHO01000012.1, on the reverse strand, counting down.
GTGAGGATGCCGGCGCCATTCTTGACCAGGCCGCCGGTGCCGGAAATCGCACCGTCGAACACGCTGTTGCCGATGCCGCCGAGGATCAGCGACTGCGCGCCCAGGCTGACCGTGGAGCCGCTCACGCCGGCCAGCGAACCAATCGTCTGGCTGGCGCCGGACGCCGAGATGTCGAAGCCGGTTCCCGCCGCAGTGAGCGTCACCGCCCCGTCCGCAGCCAGGCTGCCACCCGGACCAATCGCCAGCGTGCCGGCGTTGATGAAGGTGCCGCCGGTATAGGTATTGGTGCCGGTCAGCGTTTCAATGCCCGAACCGACCTTGGTCAGGCCACCCGTGCCTGCGATCGAGCCACTGAACGTGCCATTGGTGGCACCGCCGACTTCGATCGAGCTGGCACCAAGGTTCACCGTACCGTTGCCGACCAGCGTACCGAACACCTGCGTGCCGCTGCCGGCAGACAGATCCAGCGTGGCACCGGTGGCGAGGTTGACGGTACCACTCGTCGCCAGGCTGGCACCGGCACCCAGCGCCAGCGTGCCGGCATTGATGTTGGTGCCACCGGTGTAGGTGTTGATGCCGTTCAAGGTCAGCGTCGCGACGCCATTCTTGGTCAGGCTGCCAGCCCCGGAAAGGACACCGTTGAGTGTCAGCGCATTGCTGCCGAGCACGGTCAGCCCGGCATTGAGCGCGATGTTGTTGGCCAGCGTTGCCAGGCCGGTGGTGTCCAGCGTGGCGGCACCGCCGACGGTCAATGCACCGGTACCCAGCGCCGCATCATTGCCGAGCACCAGCCCGCCTGCGTTGAGCGTCACGCCGCCGCCAAACGTGTTGGCACCGGACAACGTCTGCACGCCCGCGCCCACTTTGACCAGACCGCCGCCGCCACTGATCACGCCATCGAACGCGGCGTTCGTCGCTGTGCCGAAGGTCAGCGAGTTTGCGCCCAGCGCCAGCGTGCTTCCACCCGCACCGTTGAGCGCACCGATGGTCTGGCTGCCACCGGCACCGGAGATATCGAAGCCAGCGCCTGCGCCCAGCGTGACATCACCCGCTGCGGCAAGGCTGCCACCCGCCCCCAGCGCCAGTGTGCCGGCGTTGATGGTGGTACCTCCTGTGTAGGTATTGATACCGGACAGCGTCAACGTGGTGGCACCGTTCTTGATCAGACTGCCATTGCCGTCGATCACACCCGACAGCGTCAACGCATTGCTGCCCGGCAATGTCAGTGCAACGCCCGAGCCCAGCGTGACTGCATTGCCCAGTGTCACCGCGGCGCCTGCATCCAGCGTGGTACTGGCATTCACCGCCAGCGCGCCGGAACCGAGTGCGCCGTTCGCACCGACCACCAGGCCACCACCGTTCAAGGTCAGGCCACCACCGAAGGTATTGGTGTTGTTGAGCGTCAGCAGGCCCGGACCGTTCTTGACCAGGCTGCCGCCACCGGCCAGCACGCCCGCCAGGCTGAGGTCATTGCTGCCTCCCAGCGTCAGCTGCGAACCCGCGCCGAAGTTCACCGCATTGGCCAGATCCAGCGCAGCCGTCGTGTCCAGGCTGACGTTGCCGCCAATGCCCAGCGCCCCAGTACCCAACGCCCCGGCATTGCCGAGGATCAGGCCGCCGGCATCGAGCGCGACGCCGCCACTGAAGGTATTGGCTCCGGACAGCGTCTGCACGCCCGCGCCAGCCTTGATCAATCCACCACTGCCATCGATGAGACCGGCAAAGCTGCCGTTGCCGGCGCCGCCGAAGGTCAGCGTCTGCGTGCCCAGCGCCACATGGCTGCCGGCGATGCCGTTCAATGCACCGATGGTCTGCCCTGCACCCGCCGCGGAGATGTCCAGCGTCGCGCCGGCACCGGCGAGGTCCACCGCACCGGCGGCGGCAAGACTGCCTCCCGCGCCGAGCGCCAGCGTACCGGCGTTGACCGCAGCGCCACCGAGGAAGGTATTGGCACCGGACAGGGTCAGCGTCGAGGCGCCGTTCTTGATCAGGCCACCGGTTCCCCCCACCACGCCGCTCAGGGTGAGATTGTTGCTGCCCGGCAGGGTCAGCGTGTTGGTGCCCAGGTTCACTGCATTGACCAGCGAAACCGGCGCACTCGCATCCAGCGAAACATTGCCGCCGATGTTCAGCGCACCGGTACCCAGTGCACCGCTGGCGCCAACCGACAGGCCGCCCGCGTTCAGCGCCAGGCCACCACTGAAGGTGTTGCTGTTGTTCAACGACAGCACGCCAGTGCCGGTCTTGATCAGGCCACCGGTGCCGGTGATCAGTCCGCCCAGAGCAACATTCTCATTGCTGGTCAGGCTCAGTTGCGCACCGGCGTCGAGATCGATGGCATTGCCCAGGTTCAATGCCACCGTGCTGCCCAGGGTCGCGTTCGCGCCCACGGCAAGCAACCCGGTTCCCAGTGCGCCAGCGTTGCCCAGCATCAGGCCACCGCCGTTGAGCGTCAGCCCACCGGCGAAGTTGTTGGCGCCGTTGAGCGTGAGCGTGCTGGCGCCGTTCTTGACCAGGCCACCGGCTCCGGAAACCACCCCGCCGAGCGTGATCGCCTGCGAACCCGGCAGCGACAGCACAGCCCCACTGCCCAGGGTCACATTGTTGGCCAGGCTCAGCGCCGCGCTGCCGTCAAGCGACGCACTGCCACTCACGTTCAGGGCACCAGTGCCAAGCGCGCCGCCATTGCCAAGCAACAACCCGCCCGCGTTGAGATTCAGTCCCCCGCTGAAAGTGTTGGTGCCATTCAAGGTCAGCAGCGAGGCACCGTTCTTGGTCAGGCTGCCGGTGCCGGTGATGTTGCCGCCCAACGTGAGGTTCTGGCTGCCCGGCAGGGTCAGCGCCGCGCTCAGGTTGATGGCATTGCCGAGGTTCAGTGCGGCCGAGCCATCGAGCGTACCGTTTCCACTAACCGTCAACGCACCGCTGCCGATCGCACTGTTGTTGCCCAGCAGCAGGCCGCCCGCCGTCAGATTCACGCCCCCACTGAAGGTGTTGGCGCCGCTCAGCGTCTGGATGCCCGTGCCCTGCTTGACCAGGCCGCCGGTACCGCCGATCACGCCCGCGAACGTCTGGTTGGTGGCATCACCGAAGGTGAGCGTGCTGCTGCCCAGCGTCACCGTGCTGCCGGCGATACCGGACAGCGCGCCGATGGTCTGGTTGCCGCCGAGCGAGATGTCCAGGTCCGCGCCAACGCCGGCCAGGTTGACCGCACCACCGGCCGCCAGGCTTCCGCCGCTGCCCACCGCGACCTTGCCGGCATTGATCGCCAGACCGCCGGTGAAGGTATTCGCGCCGCCCAGCGTCAGCGTGGCAGCACCGTTCTTGACCAGGCTGCCGGTACCACCGATGGAGCCGCCCAGCGTCAGTGCATTGCTGCCCAGTACATTGAGCAGGCCACCTGCACCGAGGTTGATGCCATTGCCCACGCTCAGCGCCGCGCTGGCATCGAGCGTTGTCACACCGCCAACATTCAACGTGCCGGTTCCGAGCGCGCCGGCATTGCCCAGGACCAGGCCACCGGCATTGAGCCCCAGCCCACCACCAAAGCTATTTGCACCGTTGAGTGTCAGCGTGGTCGCCCCATTCTTGACCAGGCTGCCGGTGCCCCCGATCACGCCGTTGAACGTCAGCGCCTGGTTGCCGGGCAGATTGAGGATGCTGCCCGCACCCAGGTTGACCGCGTTGGCCAGTGCAAGCGCTCCCGTGGTTCCATCGAGCGTCACGTTGCCGCCGACGCTGAGTGCACCGCTGCCCAGCGCAGCAGCATTGCCCAGCAGCAGGCCGCCGCCGTTTAGCGCGACGCCACCGGTGAAGGTATTGGCACCAGACAGGGTCTGGGTACCCGTACCGACCTTGACCAGCGCGCCACCGACACCGCCGATGACGCCGGAGAAGCTGGTGCTGGTGTTCAGGCCACCAAGGGTGAGGCTGTGCGCGCCGAGGTTGAGCGCACCGGATCCGGCGAGTGAGCCGATGGTCTGGCTGGCCGCAACCGAGAGATCGAGGTTGGTCCCTGCGCTCAGCGAGATCGCACTTGTCGGCGACAGGCTGCCACCGGCGCCCAATGCCAGCGCACCACCGGTGACCGAGAAGGAGCCCGTGAGCAGGTTGGTACCATTCAAGGTGAGCGTACCCGGCCCCGCCTTGACCAGGTTGCCGGCGCCGGAGATCGAACCGTTGAGGCCGAGACTGTTGTTGCCGAGCAGGTTGAGCGTGCCGCCCCCGCTGACGATCAGGTTGTTGCTCAGGTTGAACGCGGCGGTGGTGTCCAGCGACGCCAGACCACCCACGGTGAGGGTGCCTGAGCCGAGAGCACCCGCATTGCCCAGCAGCAGGCCACCGGCATTGAGGTTGACGCCGCCGGAGAACAGGTTCGCGCCGCCGAGGGTGACGATGCCGGTGTTGTTGACCGCCAGGCCGCCAGCGCCTGAAAGCACGCCCCCCAGGCCGAACGCATTGGTTCCGCCGAGGGAAAGGTTGCCGCCAAGGTTGAAGGCGTTGGTCAGGTTCAGGCCCGCCGTGGAGGCGGCAATGGCACCGCCGTTGGCCGTGAACAGCCCGGTGCCGAAGGAGGCAGCATTGTTGAAATTGACCAGACCGTCATTGAGCGTCGTGGGCCCGGTTCCGGTCCAGGCTCCCTGCAGGTTCCATGTACCGCTGTTGACGGTCAGCCGCTGGAAGTTGAGGTACTGGTTCCAGCCCAGCGTGGTCTGCGCCCCGCCGGTGCCGGAGCCTGGGCCGGTCGGGCTGTTCTGCAGCACCAGCGTGTTGTTGGCTGCACCAGTACCGACACCTGCGTTGACCGTACCGGCCGCTGCCAGCGAGACCGAGATACCGCCCAGCACATCGATGCCCGCCGACGCCCCGGTCCCAGTTGCCACATTGGACCCGGATACGGCGGTAAAGGTATTCCCCAGCGTGGAATCGCCGAGGTAGACGCTGCCGGTGATCGTGCCGCTGTTGGTCACCGAATTGCCTGCCGCCGATCCGGCGAGACCGACCCGCCCGGTAATCCCTCCGGTATTGCTCAGAACCGTTCGCGCGCCGCCGTAGCTGACGATGGCCGGCGCATCGGCCGTACCGATTCCGCCCAACAGGAAATTCATGTTGACGGTGCCGGCGTTGTTGATCGTGGTGACGCCACTTGCGCCATTCTGCACGGACAGCGCACGCCCACTCGCACCCAACAGGGCGGCGACATCGATGAAGCCCTGCAGGGTGCCGGTCGAAGTGTTGTCGACGGTGATCGTCTGGCCACTCGCATTGCCCAGCACCGCGCCGGAGGCGGCAAAAATACCTACGCTGGTACCGATCGTGCCGTTGTTGGTGAGCTGGATGCCGTTACCGCTCAACGTCATCGAGTTGCCCAGGCCGGCAGTGCTTCCTACATTCGCGCCGGCCGCCACGGTTACATTGACACCATTGGTGGCATCCGCGAAGTTGTTGGTGGTACCCGTGCAGTTGATATTCGGTCCCGGTGTCGAGCAAGCCGCGAACGCCGAACCACTGGCCAGCATGGCAGCCAATGCCACCGCCAACTGGTGCGCCCGCAATCGCGGCACCCGCCCTGCGCAGACCGCGCTTCCGCCGGGATTCTGGGCGACCTCCGAAGCAACCTGCATTACGCCGAGGGCACGATTGAAAACCAGACGGTAAATGCGGTTCATCGGTAAATCTCCATGAAAAGACCGGATGGCACTGCAGGCAGGTTCTTTTGAAGACAATGCGGCCCACCCCGGTTCCCGACATGGGAACAAGGCCTGGCTTCATTAACTTCTGAAAATCTTCACATCTTCACGCGACCGCACCTGGAACAGGCAGGCCAACGTGTCCGTCAAGGCGAAAACTCCCCGATTTCGGATGACGAATGGCGGCACTGTGCGGCCGATGGCGCCAGCGGCATGTGAATCAAGCTCGTTATTTTCATGACGCACGTCAAATAAAACGGGCGGACAAAATGGTTTTGCCGAAAATGCATATACCTGCAGCAGGCGGAGATTCCTTTCTCCGCCCAACTAAATGCATTCAGCTGCTCGAGAGTTTCATCAGCACCAGGCCGGAAACGATCAGCAGCGCCGCACCGATCCGCATCGGGCTGACCTGCTCGCCAAGGAACACGATGCCGACCACGAAGGCGCCAACCGCCCCGATGCCCGTCCAGATCGTATAAGCGGTACCCAGCGGCAGGCTGCGCATGGCCACCGCAAGCAGCCAGAAGCTGGCGATCATGCCGATGATGGTGACCACGGTAGGGGTGAGCCTGGTGAAGCCTTCAGACTGCTTCATGGACACGGCCCAGACGATTTCCAGCAGGCCGGCGAACAACAGATAGATCCAGGCCATGACAGCCCTCCTCTTGGTAGGGCCAGGCCGTCCTGGTCATTGATTCCCGATGTGGGGGAGGTCGTTCCTCCTGGCCGGCATTCTAGCAACGCCGGTTGGCCCGGGCCGTTGCCTGCGGTCAGGGGTTACAGCTGATTCAGCGCATGAAGCTGGCGCCGGCGTGCATGCCTGGGCTAGAATACGCGCCTGCCATCGGCCAGCCGATGCGCAGTCCGGCTGTGGTCTCCGGCGCGACGCGCGCTGCTTCCCCTGATCCGCGAACTGGCCGCCTTCTGGGCGGCCAACGTCTCTATGGTGGCCCCGTCGGCCCCTCGCGACGCTAGGTCGAAAATCCCGCCAGGGCCGGAAGGCAGCAACGGTATCGATCGACGCGGGCGCCGAGGTCAGCCGGCGGGGCCACCGCCTTTTCGGGCGCTGCCCCACTTCTGGTGGCTGCCAACCTTGGTTGGCGCTCTTCGCCGGGCATGACCCGGCGCTAACGTGCTTCAGGCGTGCCCTGGTGGAACACCACCCGCCATCCCTGCGCGTGCCGTCGCCACAGCGAACTGCGCAACACCCAGCCCTGGGCCTGGCCATCAACGTGGTTGCGGCTGCGGTAGCGCACCTGTGCCAGGCCGTCGGACAGCAGCCACACGGCATAGTCGCCCGATTCAATCTCAACCTCCGCCCGCTCCTGCGGAATCTCCTGCAGCGCAGCGGCACGCCCATAACAGCGGCCGGAACTGCCGATCTCGCTGAAATCCTCGTCCAGCAGCGCCTCCAGGCGCTCGCGGTCACCGCGCACCTGTGGCCTGTGCAGGGCGCGCTCCAGCGCCTCCAGTGCGGCAGCCAGCGCCGCATCGGCAGGCCGGCCGGCAGCGCTCACGGCGGGTCCTGGGCCAGGACGTGCGGGGCGGTCGGATTGGCCAGCGGCACGCACTGCCCTGGCTGGGCTACACGGTGTCCACGCGCGGCCAGCGCCTGGCCGTCGGCTTTGCTGGCGTAGTGATAGAGCATCATCCGCGCCTGCAGTTCAGCGCTGTACTCGCGCTCCAGATCATCCACGCCGGTATGCGACGGGTTGCCGTGCAGGCCACAGTCGTGGGCGATCAGCTCATTGTCATCGGCGAAGCGGGCGAGCATTTCCGGAATCGGCCGGGTATCGCCGCTCCAGGTCAGCGCACCCTGCAGGCGCAGGCCATAGGCAGTCTCCGGCCAGTGGTGGCGCACCGGAAACACTTCCAGGCGCACGCCCTCGTGCCAGAACGCATCGCCCACCACGATCAGCTGGAACGCGTCCCAGAAGTTGGCGCCGCCCTCGGCCAGCACGTTCGGGTAATCGCCGATGCGCTTGTGCAGGAGCGGCACCACCGTCGCCGGCACGTACAGGCGCACCTTGCCGCGCCGCTGCCCACTGAAGAAGGTGTCGACGAACAACCGTTCGAAGCCGGCCACGTGATCCAGGTGCACATGGGTGACGAACAGCGCCTGCGGCATGTGCCCGTAGTGGCCCTTGAACGCGGTCAGGCCCTCACCACCACAATCGATGGTCAGCCACGGCCTCCCCTCGCGCTCGATCACCGACATCGGCGAGCCCAGCTCGACCGCCGACGCATTGCCGACGCCGAGGAAACGCAACGACCAGTCCATCAGGTGCCCCGGTTCCAGGCCATGTCATAGGCGCGGCGCAGCCGCATGTAGTCCTTCTGCACGTCTTCCATGCTGCGCTCGCCGCGCAGCTTGACCAGCGAGCGCAGCAGGCGCTTCAGATTGCGCTCGCGCCAGGCGGTGGCCGGGATGCGGATCACCCCGCGGTCGAAGTCGATCAACCAGCCATGACCATTGCCATCGAACAGGATGTTGTGCGCATTGAGGTCGGCATGATCCAGCCCGGCCCGGTGAAAGCGGGCGATCAATCGCCCGGTTTCTTCCCAAGGCGCTCCACGGCCGGCAACCAGCGCGCGATCGGCCAGCGAGCGCACGCCCTCGATCCGCTCCATCAGGATCGCCGCCCGGTAGCGCAGGCCCTCGCGCATGTAGAACGCCGCCAGGGGCCGGGGTACCGGCAGCTTCTTCTCGCGCAATGCGCGCATCAGCCGGAATTCGGCGAAGCTGCGGGTCCGATCGGCGCCGCGCCAGAGGTACTGGTCATGGCTGATTTTCGCCGCCAGGCCGCCGCGCAGGTAGTGGCGCAGGACGCTGGTACCGAACGGCGCATCGATGAACCAGGCGCTTCCACGGCCACCCTCGCCGACCGGCCGGGCCTTGCTGCCCCAGTGCTGGGGCGAGAACAGGTCGGCCTCGGCTTGCCGCAGCCGCTCGCGGTCGAACAGAATGGCCCCGATGCCGCGACCCTCGCGGCATGGCGTCAGCGCTTCATTGGCGTCGAATGCGACCATTTCTTTGAGTCTAACAACACATGGCATCAGCGTCCTCCTCATTGTGCCTCCTGCGCCTGTCCGCACTCGGCGATGTCACCCACGTGGTGCCCTTGGTGCGCACGCTGCAGGCTGCGCGGCCGGACACGCCGATCCACTGGATCATCGACAAGGCCGGTCACAAGCTCCTCGAGGGCCTGCCCGGCGTGACCTTCCATGCCTATGACAAGAAGAGCGGCATGGCCGGCGTCAAGGAGCTGCGCAAGCAGCTGCCGCCGGGTCGCTTCGAGGCACTGCTGCAGATGCAGGTCGCGTTCCGCGCCAACCTGCTGTCGGCGTTCATTCCGGCCGAACGCCGCATCGGCTATGACCGCAGCCGCTCCAAGGACCTGCATGGTCTCTTCATCAACGAACGCATTCCCGACCGCCCCGGCATCCACGTGCTCGACGCCATTGGCAGCTTCTGCGAGCCGATGGGCCTGCGCCAGACGGAGGTCAGCTGGGACCTGGCCGTGCCGCCGGCGGCCTCTGAGTGGGCCGCCGCGCAGTGGAAGGACGATGGCCGTCCGGTGCTGATGATCTCGCCGTGCTCCAGCCACGTGCGCCGCAACTGGTACGCCGACCGCTATGCCGCCGTTGCCAGCCACGCCGCACAGCGTGGCTGGAAGGTCGTGTTGTGTGGCGGCCGCAGCGAACTGGAGCGCAGCATGGCCGACGCCATCCTGGCGCAGTTGGATACACCGGCGCTGGACCTGGTCGGCAAGGACACGCTCAAGCAGCTGCCTGCCCTGCTTGCCCGCGCCAACCTGGTGATGACCCCGGATTCGGGCCCGATGCACATCGCCAATGCCATGGGTGCCAAGGTGCTGGGCCTGCACGCGGCCAGCAACCCGCACCGCAGCGGCCCCTACTCGGACCGCCGCTACTGCGTGGACCGCTACGACGACGCCGCGCGCAAGTATCTGGGCAAGCAGGCTGCCGACCTGAAGTGGGGCACCAAGATCGAGTTCGATGACGTGATGGAACTGATCAGCGTCGAAGACGGTATCGCTGCGTTCGAACGCTACGTCGCCGACCACCTGGGGTGAGCGGCAGTCGCCATCCACGCATGGCGTGGATCTCCCCTTTGGCCGGGATTACGCGCGCTGCGCGTAATCCTGGTACGACTTCTCTTCCACGTACGCCGAACCGAGCGCCAGGTTGATCGCCTTCTTGATGCGCGCGCGCTCATCGTTGCGCAGGTAGACGCTGCGCGCCAGGTCGATGAAGCCCTGGTCGAACGCCTGCGCCTTCTCCTTCAGGCGGATGTCGTCCTCGATATCCCACAGCTGCTCGTTGACCGCCTTCAGCTCGGCACGCAGCTTGGCGATGTCCTTCACCGCCGCCGGGTGCGCCATCCAGGTCTGCTCCAGCGCCGACAGCTCCTTGCGCACGTTGGCCAGCTTGCCTTCGTCGCTGATGCGCTCGGACTTGATCTGCAGGATCGAGATCTTGTCCAGCAACTCGCCGAAAGAAACGGGGACGAGGATTTCAGCGGTCATGGGGAAAGCTCCAGCAGGTGAGGCAGGCAGTTTAACTCGCAGCTCGCGATGGAATGGGTAGATCCACGCCATGCGTGGATGGTTCAGCTCGGCAGGAAGAGCATCCACGCATGGCGTGGATGTACAGATGCATCTGGAGCAACAAGCCCCTCTGTTGAGAGGCTGCCCCGACAGGGGCGGGGAGAGGCAGGCAAAGGGAGGGGCCCATAGGTTGCGCAGCAACGTGTGGGGCGACGCGCAAAGCGCGTCGCGTCCCGCGCCAGATAAAAGAAAAAGGGCCGCCTTTCGGCAGCCCTTTTTCTTTTATCTGGCGGAGAGGGGGGGATTCGAACCCCCGAGGCGCTATAAACGCCTGCCTGATTTCGAGTCAGGTACATTCAACCACTCTGCCACCTCTCCGGGTGGTCCCCGGCGGACCGGGGACGCGCATCATACGAGGAAGTGAGGCCGACGACAAGTCATTACGAACAACCCGATGAAAATTTCCCGGGTGCATGCCTTGCCGGATCCCGGCCACCACCCGATGATGCCCGTCTCCCCCGCAATACCGCGCCCGTTGCCCACCATGATCGAATTCGGACATCTCACCCATCCCGGCATGCGCCGCGAGCTCAACGAGGACACCTACTACGGTGACAGCGAGCTCGGCCTTTGGCTGGTGGCTGATGGCATGGGCGGGCACGCCTGCGGCGAGGTCGCCAGCGCGCTGGCACGCGAGGCCATCGTGCGCGAGATCCGTCGCGGGGCACCGCTGGCGCAGGCCATCCGTACTGCCGATGAAGAGATCATCCGCGCCTCGCGCCGCCGCAACGACACCCTGCCGATGGGCACCACCGTGGTGGCCGCACGCGTGCACGGCAACCGCTATGAAGTGGCGTGGGTCGGCGACAGCCGTGCCTACCTGTGGCGCGACGGCCAGCTGGCCCAGCTCAGCCAGGACCACAGCGTAGTGCAGGAACTGGTCACCCAGGGCAATCTCACCGCCGAACAGGCGCGTGCGCATCCGCACCGCAACGTCGTCACCCAGGCACTGGGCGTGACCGATCCAGCGCATCTGAACGTGGCCACCACCAGCGGCGAACTGCGCCCGGGCATGCAATTGCTCCTGTGCAGTGACGGCCTCACCGAGGAAGTGGACGACCGCGGCATTGCCCGCACCCTCGCCTTCGAGGATGCCAGCGCGCAGGAATGCGTGGATACGCTGGTCGCGGCCGCGCTCGATGGCGGTGGCCGCGACAACATCAGCGTGATCCTGGTGCGCTGCCACTAACCGGTAGATCCACGCCACGCGTGGATACGGCGCTGCCGGCCAGCAGCCGGCACTACCCCATCCCAGGCATTACACGCTGGCAGGCTCTTCCACCTTCGGGCCATCCCACAGCGCGTGGCCGGCCTTCTTGCGCAGCCGCTCCAGGCGTGCGGTGTGCGCTTCCAGTTCCGACGGCGTGGCCACCACGCGCGGGCGCGGCAACAGCTTGCTGGTATCGAAGGCCAGCAATGCCGCACCGGCAGCGCCGGCATCGTCATCGCCCAGCCCGAAACCGATCTCCTCCTGGCCCGAGGTCAGGGCGATGTAGACGTCGCCCAGGATCTGCGCATCGAGCAGGCCGCCGTGCAGTGCGCGGTGCGAATTGTCCACGCCCAGCCGCCTGCACAGCGCATCCAGCGAGTTGCGCTGGCCCGGGAAGCGCTCGCGCGCCATCACCAGGGTATCGATCACGGTGCAGCGGTCGGTGATCTTCCCGTACTGCGGCCCCAGCAATGAAAGCTCGTTGTCGAGGAAGCCCAGGTCGAACGCCGCGTTGTGGATGATCAGCTCGGCGCCATCGATGAACGCCAGGAACTCGTCGGCGATCTGCGCGAAGTCCGGCTTGTCATCAAGGAACTCCAGGGTCAGGCCGGTGACTTCCTGCGCGCCCTGTTCGAACTCGCAGTCCGGCTTGATGTACTGGTGGTAGTTGTTGCCGGTCGGTCGGCGCTTGAACAGCTCCACACAGCCGATTTCAACGATGCGGTTGCCCTTCTTCCATTCCAGGCCGGTGGTTTCGGTATCGAGGATGATCTGACGCATGGGCTCAGTTTACCGGGCTGGAGTCGCGGATCTGGATGGCCGCATTGCGGGCCAGGGTATCCACCCGCTCGTTGTCCGGGTCACCGGAGTGGCCCTTCACCCAGCGCCAGTCGATCTGGTGGCGCAGCGTGGCCGCCTGCAGGCGCTCCCACAGCTCGCGGTTCTTCACCGGGTCGCCGCCAGCGGTCTTCCAGTTCTTGCGGATCCAGCCGGGCAGCCACTGGGTCAGGCCCTGCCGCACATACTGCGAATCGGTGTAGAGCACGATGTTGCACGGCTCGGTCAGCGACTCCAGGCCGGAGATGGCCGCCATCAGCTCCATCCGGTTGTTGGTGGTGTGCGCTTCGCCGCCGCTCAGTTCACGCTCGTGGCCCTTGTAGCGCAGCAGCGCAGCCCAGCCGCCGGGGCCGGGATTGCCAAGGCAGGAACCGTCGGTGTGGATTTCGATGGTTTTCAATACAACTCCAGAATCAGGTAGCAACAGTGCCGTGCCAGCGCACCGGCAGCGGTTTCGGCCCGGGCAGGGCCAGCGTGCGTTTTTCGGCATGGAACAGGCAGGCCGCGCGCAGTGGTGCCCAGCCGCCGGGACGACGGCTGCCGCCGCCCTGCCAGAGCGGACCGAGGTAGCGCATATCGTCGCACTCCAGGCCATGGCGGCCGAGTAGCAGGCGGATCCGCTGCGGCGTGCGCACCACCAGCCCATGCTGGCGCCAGCGCGTGCGGTACGGGCTGAACGGATTGAGGCTGCTCAGCCACAGGTGGCCGCCCGGCATCAGCACGCGTTCGCACTCATCCAGCAGCTGGTCCGCATCGGCCGCGACCACATGCTGCAGAACGATGGCGTTGACGCTCTCATTGGCCAGCGGCAATGGCAGGGCGCAGCGGGTGTCGCCGGCATAGCCCTGCCCCTGCCGGAACAGGCGCAGACCGCGTCCGCCCAGCTGTGCATCGTCCAGCCACGCCGCACTTGGTGCGATCCACAGCCACGGCTGCGTCGGCAGCACCGACAGCTGCGGCAGCAGCAACTGCCGCTCCAGCACGCGCAATGCCACCGCCGGTTCGCTGTCGAACCACGGGGCCTGGCTCGCTTGACGGGTGCTCTGCAGCGCGGGCATGGTCCAATTCTATGCGACTGACTGCCCTGACCGCATTTGCGGACAACTACATCTGGATGTTGATCGACGACGATGGTGCAGCCGTGGTCGTCGATCCCGGCGATGCTGCGCCGGTGCTCGCGCTGGCCGACCAGGGCCTGCGCGTGGACAGCATCCTGCTCACCCATCACCACGATGACCACATTGGCGGCGTGCCCGCACTGCAGGCGCGTTTTCCCGGTGTGCGGGTAATCGCACCGGCCGAGGAGCGCATCCCGACGGCGACCGAGCGGGTCGGCGAAGGTGAACGCGTTCAGGCACTGGGCCGGATGTTCCACGTACTATCCGTGCCCGGGCATACCCGCAGCCACATCGCGTTTCACACTGCTGAACACCTTTTCAGCGGAGATTCGTTGTTCAGCCTGGGCTGTGGGCGCCTGTTCGAAGGTACGCCGTCCCAGCTGCTGGCATCGATGCTGAAGCTGGGTGCCCTGCCCGCGCAACTGCTGCTGTGTTGCGCTCATGAGTACACCGTGTCAAATGCCGTCTTCGCGCGGCATGTCGACCCCGCCAACGCTGCCCTGTGGCAGCGCCAAGAGGAGGCTTTGGCCATGCGCCGCGATGACCGTTCCACCCTGCCGGTAACCCTGGCCAACGAATTCGACTGCAATCCCTTCCTGCGTGTGCACACGGCGCCGATCCGTGCGTCGGTGTCGGCACACCTGGGCCGTGACGTCGTTGACGACGTCGACGTGATGGCCGGTCTCCGGCATTGGAAAGACGGCTTTCGCGCATGATGCGCCGAAGTCTGCCGCTGGCCCTGGGCCTTGTCCTGGGGCTGGCCGGAACCGCAGGCGCACAGTCGCTGGGCGCCGGCATCAGCCAGAACCTGACCGCCGCTGCGGCGCTGCCGCTGGATCCGTCCGCGCTGCCTGCGCCCTCGGTGCGCAATGGCCAGGAGATCTTCACCAGCTTCCGCGATGGCCTGGCCGAACCCAGCTGCGATGCCGAAGCCACCAGCCCGCGCTGGCAGAAGCAGTTCGCCCACGCGCCGTCCCGCCTGGCCAATCAGGATGACGACGCACTGGTGCTGTTCGGTTATGTGGTTGAAGAACTGCGCAAAGCCAACCTGCCCACCGAATTCGCCCTGATTCCCTTCGTGGAAAGCGGTTACCGGCCCAATGCCCGCAACGGCAGCGGCCCGACCGGCCTGTGGCAGTTCATCGCCACCACCGCACGCAACCATCGCGTGCCGATGGCCAACGGCTATGACGGACGCCTCTCTGCGGTCGATTCGACCCAGGCCGCGGTGCGTTACCTGAAGACCCTGCACGGCATGTTCGGTGGCGACTGGCGCCTGGCCACCATGGCCTACAACGCCGGCGAGTACCGCGTGCTGCAGTCGCTGCGCAAGGCTGGCATGAATGCGCAGAACGCCAAGCCCTCGGCGCTGCCCGGCCTGTCGCCGGTCACCTATGCCTACGTCGAGAAGCTGCATGCCCTGGCCTGCGTGCTGGAAGACGTGGAAGACCAGCCGCGCGTGATGGCCTCGCTGGACCGCACCGTGCCGGTGCTGAAGGACCACACCCTGCCGGCCGGCACCAGCGTCCAGCAATGGGCCGCACAGCGCGCCCTGGACCCGGCCAGGATCGCCCGCCTCAACCCCGCCCTGGCAGGCGGTGGCCGCGCCTCCGGCACCACTCGCGTGCTGGCGCCGGTCTCGGCCACCAATGCGACAGTAGCAGAGGCTGCCACCGCGCTGGTCGCCAGCGCCGTTCCGGTCGCCGCAGCCGCGCCAACGCCCCAGGTGGCCAAGACCGTCGCGGCCATCGCCGACCGTCCGCGCAGCCGTCGCCACACCGTGCGAAATGGCGAGTCTGCCTGGACCATCGCCCGCCGCTACGGCATGCCGGTGAAGGCCCTGCTGTCGCTGAACGGCCTGAGCGGCAGCAGCGTGCTGAAGCCGGGCGCGGTACTGCGCGTCGAAGACTGACGCGCCAGCCAAGCACTCCCTGTAGCAACTGTCTTGTCAGGCGGAGGCCATCTGGGCCTCCGCATCCCTTTTGCGGGCGTTGAGGATCACCAGCATCTTGCGCATCACCGCGACCAAAGCCACCTTGCCCGGCTTGCCCTGCTTGAC
>NZ_QFHO01000011.1 GCF_004920835.1 Stenotrophomonas maltophilia | reverse complement strand
ACCCAGCCCCAGACCCTGGCCGAAACGGCACAGCGCCAGCAAGGCCGGGGCCCACAGCCCGATCTGCGCATGGGTCGGCAGCAGGCCGATCAGCACCGTGGACACGCCCATGGTCAGCAACGCGGCCACCAGCGTGGCCTTGCGGCCGATGCGGTCGCCGAAGTGGCCGAACACCGCCGAGCCCACTGGGCGGGCGATGAACGCGACCGCGAAGGTCGCCAGTGATTGCAGCAGCGCCGCCTGATCACTGCTGTCCGGGAAGAACAGGTGCGGGAACACCAGCACTGCGGCCGTGGCGTAGATGTAGAAATCGAAGAATTCGATGGTGGTGCCGATCAGGCTGGCCAGCAGGACACGGCGGGGGGAATTCACGGGCGGTGCGGCAGCGGTGATCGTCGACATCGGCAACACGGGTAACGGCGGATCGCCCGATTCTGCCACGGGCCGGTGGCCGCACGGGGCGATGGTTTCAGCCGACACCGATGCCAACGGAATTTTTCCGGCCGCCCGCTAGGCTGCGCCACCGGTCCCTGCATGGATGCTTTGCCGATGACTGCAGTCGCACTGTCGTGGTCCGATTCGCCGAAGCTGCCGCGCATGGCGGCATGGCTGGTGGTGCTGCTGGTGCATGGGTTGATGGCAGTGTGGCTGCTGGGCAGTGGCAGGATGACGCTGCGCAGCGACGAAGGCGCCAGGATGACGTTGTACTGGCTGCCACCGAAGCAGCCCGTGCCTGCGCAGCAACCGCACCCGGCGCAGCCCACCGCAGAGGCAGCGCGCCCGGCCGCATCGACAGCGCCACGCTCGCCCCCGGCGACACCTAACGATGCCAGCACACCCGCGTTCGAGGAATTGCCTGCAATGGCGCCACTGATGCTGGACCTGCCTGCGGGCAGCATCAATGGCGGCGACGGCATCAGCGCAGCGGGCGTGGCGCCGCGCCTGATCGGTCGGCGCGAGGTCCATCCCGCGTTCGCGCCGCGCCGCAATTACTTCCGGATCCGTCGGCAGATGACCCCCGAGCAGATCGTGCATGGCGTGGCACAGCTGCTGGGTTTGTGGCCACCGGGGTACATCGTCGACCCGTGCGAGCTGGGCAAGCAGGACATGGACTATTTCCAGAACGCCGTCGAAGAAGCCGACCGCGACGTGCTGCGTGCGGCGGTGCTGCAGGTGAGCGCCCGCTGCCGGTAGCTCGACAGCTGTATGCTTTATGTAGAGCCGAGCAGCCGCGTCGTTACAACTGGATCCAGGTAGCCTTGATCTCGCTGTACTTGTCGAACGCATGCAGAGACTTGTCACGGCCGTTGCCGGACTGCTTGTAGCCGCCGAACGGTGCGGTCATGTCCCCGCCGTCCCAGCCATTCACCCATACACTACCGGCGCGCAGCTGGCGCGCGACCCGATGGGCGCGACCCAGGTCACGCGTCCACAGTCCGGCGGCCAGGCCGTAGCGGCTGTCATTGGCCACGCGCACCGCTTCGGCCTCGTCCTCGAAACCGAGCACGGCCAACACCGGCCCGAACACTTCCTCGCGTGCCAATGCCTGCTCCGGCCGCACCTGGTCGAACACGGTGGGCTGCACGTAGCAACCACCCGCCTCGACCTCGGCACGATGGCCTCCCAGCAACAGCCGGGCACCCTCGCCTTCGGCCCGCGCGATGTCGGCCAGCACCTTGTCCACGTGCGCGGCATCGACCAGCGCGCCCATCGGTGCATCGGGCTCCAGTGGATGACGCGGCTGCATGTGCTGGCCATAAGCGATCACCTGGTGCACGAAATCCTCGCGGATCGAGCGTTGCACCAACAGCCGCGAACCGGCGGTACAGACTTCGCCCTGGTTGAAGAAGATGCCCTGCGCCACGCCCTTCGCCGCTGCATCGAGGTCGGGCGCGTCGGCGAACACCACGTGCGGGCTCTTGCCGCCGCATTCCAGCCAGACCCGCTTGAGATTGGACCGGCCTGAGTACTCCAGCAGCTTGGCGCCAGTGGCAGTGGAGCCGGTGAACGCCAGCACGTCCACGTCCATGTGCAGGGCCAGCGGTTCGCCGACGCGCGCACCTTGGCCCGGCAGCACGTTCAGCACACCCTCGGGCAGGCCCGCTTCGGCGGCCAGCGCCGCCAGCCGCAGCGCACTCAGCGGCGACCGCTCGGAAGGCTTGAGCACGACCGAGTTGCCCATCGCCAGTGCCGGCGCGATCTTCCAGCAGGCCATCAGCAGCGGGAAATTCCACGGCACGATGGCGGCCACCACGCCGGCAGCCTCGCGCGTGACCAGGCCCAGCTCGTGCGGGCCGGTGGGCGCGATTTCGCCATACAGCTTGTCCACGGCTTCGGCGGTCCAGGTCAGGCAGCGCACCACGCCGGGCAAGTCGATACGGCGGGCGTCACGCACCGGCTTGCCCATGTCCAGGGTTTCCAGCAGGGCCAGTTCATCGGCGTGCGTTTCCACCAATGCCGCCAGCGCCAGCAGCACACGCTTGCGATGCGCCGGGCTCGCCTGCGACCAGTGGCCCACATCGAAGCTGCGCCGCGCGGCGAGTACCGCGCGTTCGACATCCTGCGCGTCGCAGTCGGCGACCGCGCCCAGCACGCGACCGTCGATCGGGCTGATGCAGTCGAAGCGGGCGCCGCTGGCGGCATCGACATAGCGGCCGTCGATGAAGGCCTGGCCCGGCATCGACAGCTGGAGGACCAGCGCCTGCCAATGGCTGCGGTCGGGGAAATCGGCCATGGGAAGCTCCAACATTCAACGAGCCTTGGTTATACCGGGGCCGCCGCGACTCCGCCGTGACGCAGCTGCGCTACATTCATCGCATCGGACCCGATGGAGCTGGCATGAAGCGTCCCGAAAGCGACCTGCACGACCTGGCCACCCAGCGCCCCGAGTCACTGGACGCGTACTGGATGCCGTTCACCGCCAACCGCCAGTACAAGGCCGCACCGCGCATGCTGGTACGGGCCGAAGGCATGCACTACGAGGACGTCGACGGCCGCCAGGTCCTCGACGGCACCGCCGGCCTGTGGTGCTGCAATGCCGGCCACGCGCGGCCGCACATCGTCAACGCCATCGTCGAGCAGGCGCGTACCCTGGATTACTCGCCCGCGTTCCAGATGGGGTCGCCGCCGGCATTCGCGCTGGCACAGCGGCTGGCGGCATTGGCGCCGCCTCCGCTCAACCATGTGTTCTTCACCAGTTCCGGCTCCGAGGCGGTGGATACCGCGATGAAGATCGTGCTGGCCTACCACCGCCAGCGCGGCGAGGGCCAGCGCACCCGTTTCATCAGCCGCGAGAAGGCTTACCACGGGGTGGGCTTCGGCGGCATGGCGCTGGGTGGGCTGCCCAACAACCGCAAAGCGTTCGGCCTGCAGCTGGGTGGTGTGGACTACCTGCGGCACACCCTGGACCTGCCGCGCAATGCGTTCAGCAAGGGCCTGCCGCGCCAGGGCGCGGAGCTGGCCGACGACCTGGAACGGCTGATCGCCCTGCACGATGCCTCGACCATCGCGGCGGTGTTCGTTGAACCCATCGCCGGATCTGCCGGGGTGATCCTGCCCGCGCCGGGCTACCTGCAGCGCCTGCGCGAGCTCTGCGACCACCACGGCATCCTGCTGGTGTTCGACGAGGTCATCACCGGTTTCGGCCGGGTCGGCATGCCCTTCGCCGCGCAGCGCTTCGGGGTCACTCCGGACCTGCTGACCTTCGCCAAGGCGGTCAGCAACGGCGCGGTGCCACTGGGCGGCGTGCTGGTCAGCGATGCCGTGCATGCGGCCCTGATGCAGGCACCGCCGCAGGCCATCGAGCTGTTCCATGGCTACACCAACTCTGGCCATCCACTGGCCTGCGCGGCGGCGCTGGCCACGCTGGACGTCTACGCGGAAGAACGCCTGTTCGAGCGTGCCATCGAGCTGGGCGAGTACTGGCAGGAGCGGCTGCATGCCCTGCAGGGCCTGCCCAACGTGATCGATATCCGCAACTTCGGGCTGGTCGGTGCGGTCGAACTGGCGCCGCGCCGGGATGCGCCGGGCAGCCGCGGCTACGAGGTGTTCCGGCGCTGCTTCCACGACGGCCGGCTGCTGGTGCGCTGTACCGGCGACATCATTGCGCTGTCGCCGCCGCTGATCGTGGACAAGGCGCAGATCGACCAGATCACCGGCACCCTGGGCGAGATGATCCGGGCCACCGCCTGAGCCCGGGCCGGCGGCGTCGAGCGGGTACAATGGTCGGTTCCGCTCCTGCTCGTTGCCGTGCCCATGGATATCGTCGTCAAAGAAGAACTCAAGGCCTACATCGACCCGCTGACCGCGGACGAACATGACGCGCTGGAGCGCAGCATCCTGGCCGAGGGCTGCCGCGATGCGCTGGTGCTGTGGGGTGATGTGCTGGTCGATGGCCACAACCGTTTCGGCATCTGCCAGAAGCATGGCCTGCCCTTCAATACCGTGCAGAACACCCGCTTCCAGAGCATGGAAGACGTGCACCTGTGGATGATCGAGCAGCACCTGGGCCGCCGGAGCGTGTCCGACTTCCAGCGCGGCGTGCTGGCGCTGCGCAAGCGCGACATCCTGGCCGCCCGCAAGCACGTCGAGCAGGCCCAGCTGCAGCGCGAGAGCGACGGCACCGCCGAGGCGGTCGAGGAGACCGGTGAGGACAGCCCGCCGTGGGAACCGGCGCCGAAGATCAGCCGTGCCGAGTTGGCGCGCGAGGCCAAGCTGAGCACCAGCCAGGTCGGCATGATCGAACGCATCCACGCCCAGGCCGCGGCCGAGGTAGTGGAAGCGGTGAAGGCCGGCGTGATCTCGATCAGCGCCGCCGCTGCCGTGGCGGACCTGCCCGAAGACGAACAGCGCGCCGCTGCCGCTGGTGGCAAGGACGAGCTGAAGCAGGCCGCCAAGCGCGTGCGCGAGTCCAAGCGCAAGCCGCGCGCACCGAAGCCGGAAGCAGCCGAGATGGACTTCGAGGAAGCGGACGAGGAGCAGATCGCCAGCCGCGACGCCGAGGTGCTGTCGGCACTGGAGCAGCTTGGCGAGGATGCCCCGGCGCTGCGCCGCCGCGTGGTCGCGCTGACCCGCGAGAACGACACCCTCCGCGCGCAGCTGGCCGCGCTGCGCAAGCAGCTCGAAGCGCTCTGAAGCAACGGGTAGTGCCCGCCGCTGGCCGGCAACCCCATGAACGTACCGGGTGCGTTGCGGATGCCGGCCAGCGGCCGGCACTACCAGATGCTCATGCCGTGCCGGTTAGACTTCCGCCATGACGCCTGCCAACGATCCGCGCCGCGCACAGCTGCGGCGCCTGAAAGCCCTCGCGCTGGGCCTGCTGCTGTTGATGCTGGCCGGTTTCGCGGTCAGCCACTGGCAGGGCGAGCGCGGCATCTGGGCGTGGGTTTCGGCCTTCTGCGAAGCAGCAGCCGTAGGCGCACTGGCCGACTGGTTCGCGGTCGTTGCCCTGTTCCGGCGGCCGATGGGCCTGCCGATCCCGCATACGGCAATCATCCCGCGCAGCAAGGAACGCATCGGCGACAGCCTCGCCCTGTTCGTGCGCGACCAGTTCCTGGAGCCGCAGGTGCTGCTGGCCAAGCTGCAGGTGTTCGATCCGGCCAGCCGCCTCGGCAGTTGGCTGGCCGATCCGGCGCGCTCGCGGATGCTGGCCGACATGGCCCGCGGCTGGGCGCTGCAGGCGCTGGACTTCTTCGACGAAGCCGCCGTGCGCCGGCAGCTCCATGCGTTCGTGGTGCAGCAGCTGCGGCAGTGGAATGCCGCCTCAACCGCCGGTGAGCTGCTGGCCCTGCTGACCGCCGATGGCCGCCACCAGCGCGTGCTGGACGAGGGCCTGCAGCGCCTGGGCCGCTGGCTGGAGCAGCCGGAAGTGAAGGAGCGCGCCTCGCAGCTGATCGTGCGCTACATCCAGCGCGAATGGCCGACATTGTCGAGCACGGTGAACTGGGTCAAGCCGATCGACGAGATCGGCGACAGCTTGGCCGAGCGACTGGCGCGTGCGGTGCTGGAAGAACTGCAGCAGGTGCTGGCCGAGCCGCAGCATCCATTGCGCCAGGACTACGAGAGCTGGCTGCAGAACTACGTGCAGCGCCTGCGCGAGGACCCGGCCCTGGCCGAACGCGTCGAACAGCTCAAGCAGGAAATGATCGATCACCCGGCCCTGCAGGACTACGTGCAGGGTCTGTGGGCGCGCATCCACGCCAGCCTGCGCAGCGACCTGCAGCGCGAAGACTCGGCGCTGGTCGGCCACCTGCAGCGCAGCCTGGCTTCGCTGGGCAGCAGCCTGCAGGCCGACCCGGCCCTGCGCGAGGCGCTCAACCAGCATCTGCTGGAGGGCGCACAGCGCCTCACCGGCCGCCTGCGCGAAGGCGTGACCGCGCACATCGCGCAGACCGTGAAGAGCTGGGACGAGCGGCATCTGGTCGAACAGCTGGAACTGAGCGTGGGCCGCGACCTGCAGTTCATCCGCTTCAACGGCACCCTGGTGGGCGGCCTGATCGGCCTGCTGCTGCACGCAGCGACGGTGGTGTTCAGGTTCTAGGCGCCCATGCGGTAGTCGATCCCCGCCCTGCGCAAAGGCCGGAATTCATCACGCTTGATTAACGAAATGCGAATGCCTATCATTTGCTGATCGGTTGTACGCTTAGCCAAGCGGGGCACGGAAGCACGCACCCACCCGCCCCTTCGCCCGTGTACATCCCCCGACTACCGGGTCGCCCGCACTACACGGGTGGCGCACCGTCGATGGGACTCGCTGGGCGACGTGCGCGGAGCGCACGGCTGCTGCGTCTGCGCATTCCATCGCCTGTTTCGTCCTGCATGGAATCGCACCGATGGCAATGCCGCTGAACCACCCTCGTCCCACTCTGCTGGCCCTGGCCGTGACCGCACTGATGATCGCCCCGCTGGCCCACGCCGACGGCACTGCCGATCCTTCCGCGCGCACGCTGGATACGGTCCAGGTCACCGCTGACGGCGATATCGTCGACAGCTATACGGTCAAGCGTGCCAGCACGGCCACCAAGCTCGGCCTGTCGCTGCGCCAGACGCCGCAGTCGATGACCGTGGTCACCCGCCAGCGCCTGGACGACATGGGCCTGTTCTCGCTGTCCGATGTGATGGGCCAGGTCACCGGCGTGGCGGTATCGGTCACCGACAGCGAGCGCATCAACTACGTCTCGCGCGGCTACAACATCACCAATTTCCAGGTCGATGGGATGCTCAACACCTTCGGTGGGTACATCAAGACCAACACCGACAGCGTGATCTATGACCGCATCGAAGTGGTGCGCGGCGCAACCGGCCTGACCACCGGTGCCGGCGATCCGTCCGGCACCATCAACTTCGTGCGCAAGCGTCCTACCGACAGCTTCCAGATGAGCGCCAACCTGACCCTCGGGCGTTGGGGCAACCAGCGCCTGGAAGCCGACCTCGGTGGCCCGGTTGCGCTCGACGGCCGCATCCGCGCGCGCGTGGTGGCGGCCAAACAGCAGAGTGACTCGTTCCGCGATGTCTACAAACTGGACAAGGACGTGTTCTACGGCATCGTCCAGGCCGACATTACCGACACGACCCTGCTCGAGGCCGGCTACGAATACCAGTCGCCGCGCACCACAGGCGTGACCTGGGGCGTGGTGCCGTACTGGGGGTCCGATGGCCAGCCCGCCAACCTGCCGCGCTCGACCAACCTGTCCGCCCGCTGGAGCAGTTGGCCGATCATCGAAAAGAGCGCATTCGCACGCCTTGAGCAGCAGTTGGGCAACGGCTGGACCGCTAAGGCCGCCTATACCCGCTCCAAGCGCGAAACCGACGGTGCGGTGTGGTACGGGGCCTCCGGCTACCCGAATGCCGATGGCAGCGGCATCAGCGCCTTCGTCGGCAGCTTCGGCGAGAACGGCGACATGCAGGTATTCGACTTCAACGTTGGCGGTCCGTTCCGGCTGTTCGGCCGCGAACATGAGCTGGTGCTCGGTTTCGGCCAATCGGTGCGCAAGGGTGACGTGCCTGCCACCGACACCGCTGCCTACCCGGACAGCTACACCCGTGTACCGGATTGGCACCGCTGGAACGGCGACGTCGCGCCGCTGCAGGTCACCCGCCTGGGCTATCTGGCTTCTGAAGACGAACTGCGCCAGCGCGCGGCCTATCTGGCGACGCGCCTGCAGCTGGCCGATCCGTTGACCGCGGTGCTCGGCGCGCGCTACGGCAGCTGGGAAACGCGCACCTGGAACTACACCCATGACGCCGCCGGTCGCCTGACCGATACGCGTCGCGGCGGCTACAAGCCGGACGACTCGCTCACTCCGTATGCCGGCTTCATCTACGACTTCAACCGCTACTTCAGCGGCTACGTCAGCTACACCGACATCTTCCAGCCGCAGAACTACCGTGACCGGGACAACAACTACCTCGAACCGGTGGTCGGTGACATGTGGGAGGCCGGCGTCAAGGCCGAGTTCTTCGACGGTCTGCTGAATGCTTCCGCGGCCGTGTTCAAGGGCCAGAAGGACAACGTTGCCGAGCTCGACGACTCGGTGCCGGAAAACTCGCTGCCGGGTGGGGTCAGTGCCTACCGCTCCACCGGCAAGGGCAACAAGGTCAAGGGCTGGGAGATCGAAGCACAAGGCAGCCTTGGTGAGAACTGGAACCTGGCGGCCGGCTTCACCCACACCGTCAGCCGCAATGCACAGGGCGTGCGCCAGAACACCGTCATCCCGGTCGATCTGTTCCGCCTCAACGCCAGCTGGCGACCGGGCGGCGCTGAAGGCCGCTTCTGGCTGGGCGGTGGCGCCACCTGGCAGAGCGGTATCTGGAGCCTGAGCAACAAGCCGCGTGCGGATTTCCTGACCAGCGGCAAGCGCGAGCGCGTGGCAATCGAACAGGGCGACATCTACCTGCTCAACCTGTCGGCGGGCTATCGCTTCAACGAGAACTTCACCGCGCAGGTAAACGTGAACAACTTGCTGGACAAGAAGTATTACAACCGCGTCGGTTTCTATGACGGCGTGTTCTGGGGCGAACCACGCAATGTCACCGTGACGCTGCGCTGGAAGCTCTGACCCTCGATGGATGGCACCGGTTCTGCGACCGGTGCCCGGCCACGGATGGCCAACCCCGGCGCGCTGCGGTGCGCCGGTTCCTTTTCACTGAAACCTGCAGGAACGCCGTGGACCGCTCGCCCGCAACCGCCAGCCCCCGCACCTTCTTCTCCAACCCGCGCTGGGGCGTGCTGTCACGCTCGCTGGCGGCGATCTTCGGTGGCTACGCGCTGGCCGCGGTGACCAGCGTGTTCTGCGCGGTGGCGCTGCCCGGCGCGCGTGGCCAGACCGTGCTGACCGGCATGCTGCTGGCCATTCTGGTGGCCGCCTGTGCGGCGCTGTGGGCGTTCGCCACCCGCAGCGCGCTGCGTGCGTGGGTCGGCATCCTCGCCCCCACCCTGCTGATGGCAGCCATCGCGCGCATGCTGGGGGCCTGGGCATGAAGAATGGATTCCGCCAGTCGATGGCCTGGCTGCACACCTGGACCGGCCTGCTGGTCGGCTGGTTGCTCCTGCTGATCTTCATGGCCGGCACGGCCAGTTACTACCGCGAGGAAATCAGCCGCTGGATGCGTCCTGAGCTGCCCTCCAGCAACGTCAGCATCGACGTCGCCGCGCAGCGTGCCGTGGATTACCTGCAGGCCAATGCCGCGCAGGCCGAGAACTGGTTCGTAACGTTGCCGCAGCCGCGCAACCCCGCCATGCAGATGTTCTGGCGGCTGCCGCCGGAGCTGGCCGAACCCAGCCGTGGCCGTCGCGGTGGCTTCGGCGACGCAACACTGGACCCGAACACCGGGCAGGCACTGAAGGCCCGCGAGACCCGAGGCGGTGATTTCTTCTACCGCCTTCATTTCGACCTGCACTACATCCCGGTGCTGTGGGCGCGCTACCTGGTCGGCTTCTGCGCGATGTTCATGCTGGTGGCAATCATCACCGGCGTCATCACCCACAAGAAAATCTTCAAGGACTTCTTCACCTTCCGCAAGGACAAGGGCCTGCGGTCCTGGCTCGATTTCCACAACGTCAGCGCGGTGATGGCCCTGCCCTACCACGCGATGATCACCTACACCGGCATCGTCACCCTGATGATCATGTACCTGCCGTGGGGGGTGAAAGTCGCCTACCCACAGGACGAGGACAAGTTCTTCAGCGAAGCCTTCGGCGGCATGCCGGAGGTGACTGCACCTGCCGAAGGCCACGCCACGCCGCTGCCGATCGCGCAGCTGCTGGACAGCGCGCGTGCACACTGGCACGGCGTGGAAGTGGCCGGTTTCACTGTGTCCAATCCGGGCGCCGCCAATGCGGTGATCGACATCCGCCAGCGTGACGGCAAGCGCCTGTCCACCGACACCCCGGCCGTGCGCTACGACATGGTCAACGGCACGCTGCTGGAAGAGACGCCGCCGTCCGGAGGCGCCACCGCTACCCGTGGTGTGCTGTACGGCCTGCATCTGGCGCGCTTCGCCGACTGGGGCCTGCGTGCGCTGTTCTTCCTGTCCGGCCTGGTCGGCTGCCTGATGGTCGCCAGCGGCGTGGTGCTGTGGGCGGTGAAGGAACGACCCAAGCACGCCAAGAGTGGCCGCATCGGCTTCGGCCTGCGCCTGGTCGACGCGTTGAACATCGGCACCGTCGCCGGCCTGCCGATCGCGTTCGCCGCGTACTTCTGGGGCAATCGCCTGCTGCCGCTGGACATCGCCGAACGCTCCACTGCCGAGGCCAACACGTTCTTCTATGCCTGGGGTGCGGCATTGCTGGCCGCCTTCATCTGGCCCAAGCGGATGATGTGGGCATGGCAGCTGTACCTGGGCGCGGCCGCGTTCGCGCTGGTGCCGGTGGTCAATGCACTGACCACGCATGCGCACCTGGGCAACACCCTGCGCAACGGCGACTGGGTGCTGGCCGGCTTTGACCTGTCGATGATCGCCTTCGGTGCGATGCTGGCATTGTGCGGTTGGCGCATGCAG
The DNA here is from genome assembly GCF_004920835.1 of Stenotrophomonas maltophilia. GTDB lineage: Bacteria > Pseudomonadota > Gammaproteobacteria > Xanthomonadales > Xanthomonadaceae > Stenotrophomonas > Stenotrophomonas maltophilia_AQ. Next base: position 122,464 of record NZ_QFHO01000011.1, on the reverse strand, counting down.
CGCTGGACGCCACCGCTGTCTGCAGCCGAGAAGAAGAAGCGTGCCGCCGCCGCAGCGGCACCCAAGGCCCCGGTGGACGCTGCGGAAACCGCCGAAGCGGAGGCCAGTGCATGATGCTGCTCACATTGACCCTGTCGTTCTCTGCGTTCACCGCGTTGTCGCTGGCGATGGAGAAACACCAGCATGACCTGCATGGCAAGGCCGCGGCCGCGCCGGCACGTCGCACGCAATGGCGGGTGCTGGGTTGGGTGCTACTGACGGTAGCGTTTGCACTGTGCGTGGTCGACCACGGCTGGGCAATGGGCCCGGTACTGTGGCTGGGGGTGATGACCGTGGGCGGCGTGGTGTTGTCGTTCGGGTTATACCCGTACCGGCCGAAGTGGATCGCACCACTGGCCCTGGCACTGCCCGTGATCGGGCTGCTGGTGGCGTTGGTGTAGCAGAGCCACCGGGGCCGGATCCCTTGCGCGCAGCGCAAGGGCTCTGACCCCTGGTACGTAGATCCGGATGGGGTCAGAGCCCCTGCGCTTTGCGCAGGGGATCCGACCCCGGGCGTCGGCTTACCCCAACCGCTTCAGTTCCCACGCGCGGTGGATGCGCGCGTTGCGCTCGAAATCCGGGCCGATGGTGCGCGCGGTGATCTCGCGGCACTGGGCGAATTCGGCGATGGCGTTCTCTTCCAGCTTGAAGCGGCGGAAGTTGTTGGAGAAATACAGCACGCCACCCGGCGCCAGTCGCGCCACTGCTGCGCGCAGCAGTTTCAGCTGCTCGCGCTGCACGTCGAAGTCGTCGGCACGCGCGGAGTTGGAGAACGTCGGCGGGTCACAGAAGATCACGTCGTACTGCCCGCGGTCACCTTCCAGCCATGCCATCGCATCGGCCTGCACCAGCAGGTGCTGGTTGCCGCCCTGCCCGTTCAACGCCAGGTTGTCGTAGCACCACTGCAGGTAAGTCGCCGACAGATCGACGCTGGTGGTGCTGGCCGCGCCGGCCACGGCGGCCTGCACGCTGGCCACGCCGGTGTAGCAGAACAGGTTGAGGAAACGCTTGCCACGCGCCTGCTCGGCCATCATCCGGCGCAGCGGGCGATGATCGAGGAACAGGCCGGTATCAAGGTAGTCGAACAGGTTCACCTGCAGCAGCGCATTGTTCTCGCGCACCACGATGAATTCATCACGCTGTTCGAAACGGCCGTACTTGCTGCCGCCCTTGCCGCGCTCGCGCGACTTCATCGACACCTGCTCCGGCGGCACGCCGAACACTTCCCGTGCAGCGGCCAGCAGTTCGTTGCGGCGGCGACGCACGTCGTTCTCTGGAATCGCGGCCGGCGCGGCATATTCCTGCACGTGCAGGAAGGTGCGGCGCTGACCACCGTCTTCTTCGTAGACATCGATGGCCGCCGCATATTCGGGCAGGTCGGCATCGTAGGCACGGAAGCAGGTGATGTCCTCCCGGGCGCGCCAGCTCTTGAACTTCTTCAGGTTCTTGCGCAGGCGGTTGGCCACCATCTGCGCGCCTTCGCTCAGCTCACGCGGCTGAGCCGGGTCGCGTCCGGGCACGGCGATCGGGTCGCAGATGATCAGCGCGCATTCCAGCGCACCGTTGAACATCTGGTACTTCTTGCCCGCACGCAGGCCAGTGGCAAAGGCCAGCTCGTCGTTGCCGCACAGCAGGCTCGCACGCCACTGCGGCACCGCCTTCTGCAGCGCGTTGCCCAGCGCACGGTACAGCGCCGGATCGGCGGCCAGGCGCTCGTCGTACGGCGGATTGCAGACTACCGCGCCAATTTCCTGCTCCGGCGCAGCCAGGTCGGCTACGTCTGCGCGAGTGAAACGGATGGCGTGGGCGACGCCGGCAACTTCAGCGTTCTCGCGCGCCGCCTGGATCGCGGTCGGGTCGATGTCGCTACCGTGGATGACCGGCTTCAGCGCGGCCAGGCCAGCTGCTTCGCGGTCACGTGCCTCGCTCTGGATGGTCTTCCAGGCGGCCTTGTCGAAGCCCAGCCAGCGGCTCGGCGGCAGGCTGCCGTGGCGCATCAGGCCGGGCGCAACGTCGGCGGCCATCAGCGCACCTTCGATCAGCAGCGTGCCGCTGCCGCACATCGGGTCCAGCAGGCCACCACCGGCGGCGTGCAGGCGCGGCCACTGCGCACGCAGCAGCAGCGCGGCAGCCAGGTTTTCCTTCAGCGGCGCCTCGTGGGCGGCACCTCGCCAGCCACGGCGGTGCAGCGAGCCGCCGCCGAGGTCGATCGACAGCGAGGCACGGCCCTTGCGCAGTGACAGGTTCACGCGCACGTCCGGCAGGTCGGTGTTGACCGAAGGGCGCTCGAGGCCTTCGTCACGCATGCGGTCGACAATGGCGTCCTTGATCCGCTGCGCAGCGAAGCGCGCATGGGTGATCTTGTCGCCGGACACGTGCGCATCCACCGCCAGGGTCATTTCCGGCTTGATGTGCTCGTGCCACGGCAGGGCGCGCACGCCGTCGTACAGGGCCTGCTCGTCCGGGCACTCGAACGCATCGATCGGCCACAGCACACGACTGGCCAGGCGCGACCACATCACGATCCGCAGCGCCTGCTCCAGTTCGCCCTCGGCGTTGACGCCGGCAATGGTAGCAGTGGCCTTTTCCAGGCCCAGGGCCGACAGCTCATCGGCAAGCAGGTATTCCAGGCCCTTGGCGCAGGAGACAAAAAATTTCACGGGATCGGTTCACAGGTGGTCAGGCACGGCAGGAAGCCGGGCCATTCAAGAGGGAGGGCCGTGGACACGGCCGGCAGGCCCGCGCCGGGGGCGGCGGGGCTGCCATTGTAGTCAATGCGGGCGGGCGCGCCGTGCGCCCGGGCTTCACAGCTGGCGCAACAGGCGCTCGAAGGCCTGCGCAGAGGCCTCCACATGCCGTTCCAGGCGGTGGCCGTCGTCGACCAGCAGCAGCTGCGCCGAACGCGCCTGGGCCCAGGCAATCACGCCTGCGGCCGGCACCACCTCGTCATGCCAGGCCTGCACCACCGTGGTCGGCACCGGCGCGGCGTCCAGCGCCGGCATCGGGCCCATGGTGGTCGGCGGCACCATCAGGAACAGGCCGGCCACCGGCACCTGCAACGAGGCGATGGCGGAGATATAGGCGCCCAGGCTGGAGCCGGCCAGCACCACCGGGCCCTGCTGGGCGGCGATGGCGGTGCGTTCGACCAGGCGGCGCAGGCGGGTCGGCACGTCGCCCACCCGGCTGACCTCGCTCATCGCGTCCAGGTCGGTGTAGTCCGGGCGCTCATGGGTCCAGCCCAGGCGCTGCGCCACGTCGGCCAGCGCGGTGACCTTGGTCGCCTCCGGGCCGCTCTCGAAACCGTGGGACAGGATGCAATGGCCGCGGCTCATGCGCGCGCTCCAGGCGAGCGGGCCAACGAGGAAAGGAAAGGCAGGTTCATGCCGCAATGCTAGCATCGCCAGATGCCCAACCCGCTCCTGCCCGGCCTGCAGCTGCAGCCCCTGCCCTACCAAGACCGCCTGCCGCTGCGCGACCCGGCCACGCTGGAGATGGTGGTGATCCACTGCACCGAGCTGCCCGATCTGGCGATGGCCCGCGAGTACGGCGAGCGCGTGCTGTACGACAGCGGCGCCGGCAACAGCGGTCACTTCTACATCGACCGCGATGGCAGCGTGGTGCAGTACGTGGCACCGGAACGCGTGGCCCACCACGTGCGCGGCATGAACGCACACACGCTGGGCATCGAGCTGGTCAATACCGGCCGCTACCCGCACTGGTTCGACAGCCGCCAGCAGGCGATGGACGAACCCTACACCGAGGCGCAGCTGCAGGCGCTGGAGCAGCTGCTGCTGGCGCTGGTAGCGCGCTTTCCGTCGCTGCGGCGGATTGCCGGGCACGACCAGCTGGACCTGGAGCAGGTGCCGGCCAGCGATGACCCGGCGCTGATGGTGGCGCGCAAGCGCGACCCGGGGCCGTTGTTCCCGTGGGCACGGATTCTGGCGAAGGTGCCGCTGCAGGGGTTGGAGTAAGCAGCAGGGCTGCGCCCTGCACCTGCAGAGGCAACGTCAACGTCAACGTCAACGTCAAACGCTGGCATTGCGTGGGATGGCGAGGTGGGTCCGGTTGCGAGGGACGCCGTAAACCCGTCCATGGGGGCTTGGCGGCGGCATCCATGCCGCGGACACCCTCGCAACCGGACCCACCCCGCCTTCGACAGATCTCCGCGATCTGCCGGATACCCGGGGTCGGATCCCGTTGCTACGCAACGGGCTCTGACCCCAATCTGCATTCGATGGGGTCGGTCGATGGGGGCACAGCCGTTTCCCGCTGGGAAACTGATCCGACCCCGCGCGGCTCAGGCGCCGGTCGCGACCGGGCGGCTGCTGTCGCTCACCCATCCGCTCCAGGAATCGGCATAGATGCGTGCGCCGGACAGACCGGCCGCTTCCATCGCCAGCAACAGGTGGCAGGCGGTCACGCCGGAGCCGCACATCAGCACCACCTGCTGCGGATCGCGGTTACCAATCACGCCCTGCAGTTCGGCACGCAGTTCCTGTGCATCGCGCAGGTGGCCGTCGACTACGTTCAGCGCAAACGGACGGTTGACCGCACCGGGCACATGGCCGGCGACCGGATCCAGCGGCTCCACTTCACCACGGAAGCGTTCGCCCGCGCGTGCGTCGACCAGCCAACCCGGCGCATGCTTCAAACGGGCGGTGATTTCGTCGGCATTGGCGATCTGAGCGGTTTCGAAACGGCCCGGGTAAGCCGGCAGCGCCGTTACTTCGCCCTGGCCGGTTGCCAACGCATGACCTGCGGCCTGCCAGGCGGCGATGCCACCGTCGAGCACGGCCACCTTGTCGTGCCCGATCAGGCGCAGCAGCCACCACAGACGCGAGGCGGCCATGCTGCCGTCGCTGCCGTCGTAGACCACCACCTGTGTGTCGGGACCGATACCCCATCGACCCAGCGTCGCGGCAAAGGCATCGCTGTCCGGCAACGGATGGCGGCCGTGGCCGACGCGCCCCAGATCGGACAGATCGCGGTTGAGATCGGCATACACCGCGCCCGGAACATGCCCCGCAAGGTACTGGCCGCTGCCGGCCTGCGGATCGGCCAGCGAGGAACGCGCATCGACCACGCGCACTGCCGTGCTGGCGGTGGCACGCGCGTCGACCACGCGTACGTCCTCGCCCAGGGCAGCGGCCAGGGTGGCGACATCGACCAGGGTGGTCCACGGCGGATCGATCGGCTTCATTGCACTTGCTCCAGGCGGCGACGCAGGTTGTACAGGATGGCCGCGGTCGCCCCCCAGATACGCTGGCCCGGCCAGCCGTATTCGAGGACGTGGCGGACGCGGCCGCGATGATTGATTTCGACCTGGCGCAGGTTGTCGGCGGCCATCAGGTAGTCCAGCGGCACCTCGAACACCTCGGCCACTTCGCTGGGTTGCGGCACCGGCACGAAATCCGGATCGACCACCGCCACCACCGGGGTGACCCGGTAGCCGGTGATGGTCACGAACGGATCGAGATAGCCCAATGCCTGCACCTGGCCAGGTGCCAACGCGATCTCTTCCTGGCTCTCGCGCAGTGCGGCCGCCAGTGCGTCGCGGTCATCGGGTTCGGTACGACCACCGGGGAATCCAACCTGGCCACCATGCGTGCGCAGGGTTTCGGTGCGGCGGGTGAGGATCACCTGTGCACCGTTGGCGCGCGGCACGATACCGGCCAGCACCGCCGCTTCCACTGGCGGTCCCGGCGGCAGCAGGTCGATCAGTTCGCTGCGGTTCCAGCCATCGCCCGCGGGGGGATCGGCCAGCGGATGCAGCGCGCGCATCAGACGGTGATGGTCGGCCAGTGAGCCGCGCAGGGATTGCTGGAGTTGTTCGCGCAATGGCTGCACGCGATGCAGGATGCGACTGCGTTCGTCGTTGCTCATCGACGACCACCGTGCGATTTCATCGAGATGGCGCCCGCAGCCGGTGCACTGCCGGTCTGGATCCAGCTTGCACACGCCGATGCAGGGACTTGCGACAACACGCGCCGTTTCTTCCATTGTTTGCACCCGGCAACAGTAGCGCGATTAGGCTGGATTTGCGCGGGGTGAAGATGCGGCGCTCGGCACGCTGGCTGCGAGGTGGAGCGTGAACGGTAGAGTCGACTGTCAGTCGACTATCGCGCGTAGCGCGGGGATTTCCCCAGGCTGGCCGCAGAGCAGTCAACTGACAGTCGACTCTGCGACCGCGCGCAAACAAAAACGCGCCGGTGGGATCACCGGCGCGTTGATGTTGACGCTGTTTCTTACTTGACGCTGACCAGCTTGATCTCGAACTGCACAGCCACGTTCGGCGGGAACGGGGTGCGCGGGTCGGCACCGTAGGCCTGGTCCGGCGGCAGGGTGACTTCCCACTTCGAGCCTGCCGGCATCTGCAGCAGGGTCTCGCGCATGGCCTTCATTTCGACTTCGCTGACCTTGATCGACGGGATCTGCTGGGCCGGGCGGGCTTCGGTCGGGCGCTGGCCGTACGGGAACGGACCGGCCACTTCCAGCTGCACGGTGCTGGCCTGGGTCGGCTTGGCACCCTTGCCGGCTTCGACCACGCGGTACTGGACGCCGCTCGGCAGGGACTGCACGCCGGCCTTGGCCTTGTTCGCCGCGATGAACTGGTCGCTCTTGGTCTTGTTTTCGGCAGCAGCCTTTTCGTACTCGGCCTTGGCAGCCTGGGCACGGCCCTGCTCGCGCTTCTGGAACGCTTCAACGGCCGGCTTCAGCTGCTCGGCGGTGATGGCCGGCTGCTTCTTGGCGTAGGCGTCCTGCAGGCCCTTCACCACCGAGTTGATGTCCAGCTGCTCACCGCGACCGGTCAGCTCCGCCAGGTTGTTGCCGTAGTCGTAACCGAAGTAATAACTCAGCTTGCCCTTCTCGGACGCGATGTCCTGGGCGAAGGCATTGCCCGTCAGGGCCAGGGCCGCGACGGCGACCGCGATAGAACGCAACTTCATCAAACAGTTCTCCAGGGGTGGTAACTCAGGGACGTTCTGCGCCGCCCTGAGGCGACGGGTTAGGATAACGGGCGCAACGTGTAACCGCTACTCACGATGCAGGCTATGACCCGTCTGCGTTTGCAGAGTTCAATATCACTATTTTTTAACGTTTCTGGAGTTTCCCCGTGGCAGATGCCCTGATCGCTGTCGCCGACGACGGCGCCATCCGCACCGTGACCGTCCAGCGCCCGGACAAGCTCAACGCCCTGAACGCCGCGACCCTGCAGTCCCTGGCCGAGGCGTTCAGCGCGGCCGCCGCCGACCCGGAGGTGCGCGTGGTGGTGCTGACCGGTGCCGGCCCTAAGGCCTTCGTGGCGGGCGCCGACATCGCCGAAATGAACACACTCAGTGCGGTTCAGGGACGTGATTTCTCGCTGCTGGGCCAGGCGCTGATGCGCCAGATCGAACGCATGCCCAAGCCGGTCATCGCCCGTGTGAACGGCTTTGCGCTGGGCGGCGGGCTGGAACTGGCGATGGCCTGCCACCTGCGCATCGCCGCCGATAGCGCCAAGGTCGGCCAACCGGAAATCAACCTTGGCCTGATTCCCGGCTTTGGTGGCAGCCAGCGCCTGCTGCGCCTGTGCGGCCGCGCCGCCACCCTGGAACTGTGCCTGCTGGGTGCTCCGATCAACGCGGCGCGTGCGCTGGAACTGGGCATCGTCAACGAGGTGGTCCCCGCCGCCGAACTGGACAATCGCGTGCAGGACGTCGCCCGCCAGTTGGCGCGCTCGGCGCCGCTGGCCCTGCGCGGCCTGCTTGATGCCGTGCACGTGGGTGGCGAATGCAGCCTGGAAGCGGGGCTGGAGTACGAAAGCGCGCAGTTCGGCCTGCTGTTCGCCACCGAGGACATGCGCGAAGGAACCAGCGCGTTCCTGCAGCGCCGCCCGCCGGCCTTCCAGAACCGCTGACGCCATGGCATCCCGACCCAACCCCGCGCAACTGTTCGCCCGGGTCCAGGCAGACGATCTCGATGGCGCCCTGCAGGCCGGCCTGATGGACTATGTGGCCCGTACCGGCGACGAACAGCTGGTACCCGGCCACCCGGAGCTTCCACAACGCCTGCACCAGGCCCAGCAGCAGCTGCAGAACGCCTGGGCCGCACGCGAACGCTACCGCACCCGTGCCGTGCGTCTGGCGCGGCGTGAGGCCGAACGCGACGCAAGGCGCACGCCCGCCGCAGCACCGGATATGAAGCCCGCACTGCCCGCCGCAGCGGCCGCGATTCTCGCCCGGGCCAAGGCCCGCGCCACCGGCAAGGAACAGTAATGGCCGCGAAGAAGACCGCGCGCGCACCTGCGCGCCGTGGCAGCGTGATGCCGCGCGCCGACGTGGTGGAAATGTTCACCCGGCTGCGCGAACTCAATCCGCACCCGAAGACCGAGCTGGAATACAGCTCGCCGTTCGAACTGCTGGTGGCGGTCGCGCTGTCGGCGCAGGCCACCGACGTGGGCGTCAACAAGGCCACGCGCCGCCTGTTCCCGGTGGCCAATACCCCGGCAAAGATCCTCGCACTTGGCGAGGACGGACTGAAGCAGTACATCGCCACCATCGGTCTGTTCAATGCCAAGGCAAAGAACGTGATCGCCACCTGCGCGATCCTGCTGGAGAAGCACGGCGGTGAAGTTCCGCGCGATCGCGATGAACTGGAAGCGCTGCCGGGCGTGGGCCGCAAGACCGCCAACGTGGTGCTCAACACTGCGTTCGGTGAGCCGGTGATGGCGGTGGACACGCATATATTCCGCGTCTCCAACCGCACCGGCCTGGCACCAGGCAGGAATGTGCGCGAAGTGGAAGACAAACTGGTGAAGGCCATTCCGGCCGAGTTCCTGCTCGACGCGCATCACTGGCTGATCCTGCACGGACGTTATGTATGCAAGGCGCGCAAGCCGGATTGCCCGGGCTGCGTGATCGCCGACCTGTGCCGGTTCAAGGAAAAGACCACGGCCGAGGCGTGACCGCGTTCGTGGTGTGACAGAACAAAGACGGCGGGCACAAGGCCCGCCGTCTTCGTTTGCAGACAAGGTGCTTCAGGTGATCAGAACGACAGGTCGCCCCAGACGCCGAATTCCTTGGTCTTGTCGTTCTTCTTGTCGCCGGCGTTGGCCAGGTGCGTGTACTTGTACACAGTCGACAGCTTGAGGTTCTTCATGACCGGGAACTCGACACCGACGTTCCAGTACTTGTCGCTCAGGGTCGGGTCCAGGGTCTTGCTGACGTCGGTGTCATCGTAACGACCGAACACGTTGATGCCGCCGTCGGTGACGCGCACGCTGCCCCACACCGACCAGCCGCTGGTCTTGTCGGTAGCAACGGTCATCACGTTGTTGAGGTTCTTGGCCTGGAAGTACTCGCCACCGACGCGGAAGTCGCTGCTGGCGTAGGCGACCATCGCATTGGCGCGGGTGTAGGTGTTCTCGGCGCTCTGGATGTCGGTTTCCTTGCCCAGCTTGCCGCTGTAGCCACCGACGGCAACCACGAAGTTCTCGTTCGGGGTATAGGCCGCACGACCTTCCACGTCCATGCCCTTGCTGCGGGTCGGGTTCTTGTAGCCGGCGCCGGACACGACCGAGACCGCGTAGTTGAAGTTGTTGCCCAGGTTGCCGAAGCCATGCAGGCCCCAGTCGGACGAGTTGCCGTACTTCAGGCGATCGGTCAGGGTGTTCTCGACATAACGCATGCCGTAGAACTTCTCGACGTACGGGATCCACGGCATGTCGGCGGCACCGACGCGCAGGTTGAAGGCCGGGTCGAAGCTGCCCTGCACGTAGGCCTTCTTGACGAACAGTTCGGTGTTGCCGATGGCCGAGCTGTACTGGAAGTCGGTGGTCAGGTTGGCCGACCAGATGTCGTTGAACTTGTGGTCGACGGTCAGGTAGAAGCGCTTGACGTCCAGACCGGTGCCGCTGGCGGCGGTGTCCTTGCCGTTGCTGGTCTTGTCGATGTTGGTCAGGTCGAAGAACATGCGACCGCCGATCTTGTTGTCATTGACCAGCTTGGCCAGCTTGTCGACGCTGGTCTGGGTCTTCTGTGCACCTTCCAGAGCCTGGGCCTGGGTGATGTTCACTTCGGACTGCGCATCGGACTGTGCCTGCAGCGCCTGCGAATCGTTCTGCAGCTGCTGGACCTGGGCCTGCAGGGCAGCGATCTGCGCCTGCAGCTGCTGCAGCTGTGCCTGGGATACGCCCGTGCTGGCGGGAGCTGCGAAGGCGTCGGCGGAAACCAGACCGAGGCTTGCAACGACCGCGGCGGCGAGCAAATGGGAACGCATTTTGGATTTCTCCAGAGGGTTGGAATGGCTTGGGCAGAACGCCACGCCGGCAGGCCGGTCAAGCGTTTTGCGAACATTCCGTTAAAACCATGACAGCCGAATGACAACCTGAGCACCAACCACAGATTTCTTCGTGCGGTCATGCGCACGACTCATTTGCCGCCACATCCTTGTCGATCCCTTGCGGCATATGGCGTCACGTATCAGCGTTCATGCGCGGACCTGTCGCTGCGGGACCTTCACCGGCACCGCTGGTTTCGCGTGGATGACGCGGCATCACTGCGGAATGCCAGGCCGCGACGGCATTGACGGCCACTCCGGACAGGCCATCAGCGACATATAGAGCGTGATCGCAACTGGGCCACGCCCGTCTCCGGCGCATCGGTCATCACGTTGCCAGCGGTACGCAGAACCTTCACACCCCTGCTGTGCGGGTGCCGGACAACGCTGTAACGGTTGCGTCATACAACGGTCCCTGCGCTGTCATCGAACCGTTATGGAATGTGCGCCGGGCGGGTAACCCCGCATCCCAATCAACCCAGGAGCCACCCCGTGATCCACGCCTTCAAGTCGCGCGTTGCCGTTGCCGTCTTCGCAGCGTCGTCCGTGTTCGCCGCCAACGCCGCTGAAATCACCGGTGCGGGCGCCTCGTTCATCTACCCGGTGATGTCGAAGTGGTCGGCCGACTACAACGCCGCCACCAGCAACAAGGTCAACTACCAGTCGATCGGCTCCGGTGGTGGTATCGCCCAGATCAAGGCCAAGACCGTTGATTTCGGCTCCTCCGACGCCCCGCTGAAGCCGGAAGAACTGGCCGCTGCGGGCCTGGCCCAGTTCCCGTCGGTGATCGGCGGCGTGGTGCCGGTGGTCAACGTTGCCGGCATCGCTCCGGGCGCGCTGAAGCTGGACGGCACCGTGCTGGCAAACATCTTCTTGGGCAAGATCAAGACCTGGAACGACCCGGCCATCGCTGCGCTGAACCCGGGCGTGACCCTGCCGAGCGCCAAGATCACCGTCGTGCACCGTTCGGATGGTTCGGGCACCACCTTCAACTTCGTCAACTACCTGTCCAAGGTCAGCCCGGAGTGGAAGACCTCGGTCGGTGAAGGCACCTCGGTCCAGTGGCCGGCCGGCATCGGTGGCAAGGGCAACGAAGGCGTTGCTGCCTACGTGAAGCAGATCAAGGGGGGCATCGGCTATGTCGAACTGTCCTACGCACTGCAGAACAAGCTGTCGTACACCGCCATGAAGAACGCTGCCGGCAAGTTCGTGCAGCCGAGCGACGCCTCGTTCGCCGCCGCCGCTGCCAGCGCCGACTGGGCCAGCGCCAAGGACTTCTACCTGGTGATGACCAACGCGCCAGGCGCCGAGTCCTGGCCGATCACCGCCACCAACTTCATCCTGGTGCACAAGAAGCCGAAGAACCCTGCCAACGGCAAGGCCACCCAGGAGTTCTTCCGCTGGGTCTACAAGAGCGGCGACGCCCAGGCCCGCCAGCTGGACTACGTGCCGCTGCCGGACAGCCTGGTGCGCCAGATCGAGACCTACTGGACGCAGAACCTGAAGTAAGCGCGTTCCCCCGCAGGAATGGGATCGGCGGGCCCTCTCTCCCCCGCCGATCCCACCCGGGCGCGAGATCCTCGAGATCTCGCGCTCTTCTTGTTTTTTGGGGTTGGTCGTGAAAGGCGCTGCGCTGTCGCTGGTCCGTAGTTGAGTCGGTGCGCAGATCCGGGGTCTCCGGGCCCCTGCCGGGTCGGAGCCAGCCCTGTGAAACCCTTGTCGGAACGTGATCGAGGACACCTCTGTCATGGCCGTAATACGGCTGTAACAAAAACATCATTTCATAGCCGCATCCGCCGACGCCGTCGGCTCTACCCCGCTATGGAGTGACCATGAAACTGCACTCGGCCGGCCTCGCCGCCCTTTCCCTGGCCATCGCCCTGGGCCTGTCGGCCTGCGGTGGCGACAAGCAGGCCGCGCAGCAGCCGGCTGCCGACGGTGCCGCCGCCCCGGCCGCTGCCGGTGCCAAGGTGACCGCCGAAGTGTCCGGTGCCGGCGCTTCCTTCATCTTCCCGCTGGTTTCCAAGTGGTCGGCTGACTACAACGCCAGCACCGGTGCCAAGATCAACTATCAGTCGATCGGCTCCGGTGGCGGCATCGCCCAGATCAAGGCCGGCACGGTCGACTTCGGTTCCTCCGACAAGCCGCTGAGCAGCGAAGAGCTGGCCCAGGCCGGCCTGGCGCAGTTCCCGTCCGCCATCGGCGGCGTGGTCCCGGTGGTCAATATCGAAGGCCTGGAAGGCGGCAAGCTGCGCCTGAGCGGCGCCCTGCTGGCCGACATCTTCCTGGGCAAGGTCAAGACCTGGAACGACCCGGCCATCGTCGCCGCCAACCCGGGCGTGAAGCTGCCGGACGGCAAGATCACTCTGGTCCACCGTTCGGACGGTTCGGGCACCACCTTCAACTTCTCCAACTACCTGTCCAAGGTCAGCCCGGAGTGGAAGACCAAGGTCGGCGAAGGCACCTCGGTGCAGTGGCCGGACGGCGTCGGTGGCAAGGGCAATGAAGGCGTCGCCTCGTACGTGAAGCAGATCAAGGGTTCGATCGGCTACGTCGAACTGGCCTACGCGCTGCAGAACGGCATGCCGTACACCGCCATGCAAAACGCCGCCGGCAACTGGGTCGAGCCGAGCGCGGAAACCTTCGCCGCTGCGGCCGCCAGCGCCGACTGGGCCAGCGCCAAGGACTTCAACCTGGTCATCACCAACGCCCCGGGCGAGCAGGCGTGGCCGATCACCGCCACCAACTTCATGCTGATGCAGAAGCAGCCGAAGGATGCCAAGCGCAACCAGGACACCCTGGCCTTCTTCAAGTGGGCCTTCGAGAACGGCCAGGCCCAGGCCAACGAGCTGCACTACGTGCCGCTGCCGGCCGACCTGGTCAAGCAGATCGAGGCCTACTGGGCGACCGACCTGAAGTGATGGACATGACGGTGCCCGCCCTGCGCGGGCACCGCCTCTGCCACGCCGTGCCGCCCCGTCCACGCGTGATGCGCGTGATGCCCGCAACGACAAACTGTTCCGATGGGTGCTGGTCGGCACCGTCATCTTCGTCCTCATCGCCCTGGCCTGCGCCGCGCTGTCGATGCTGTGGGGCGGCCGCCATGCCCTGCAGATGCAGGGCCTGAGCTTCTTCTTCTCCGCCGACTGGAATCCGGTCGAAAACAAGTTCGGTGCCCTCGCACCGATCTACGGCACCCTGGTCACCGCCGCCATCGCGATGGTCATCGCCGTGCCGGTCAGCTTCGGCATCGCCTTCTTCCTCACCGAAGTCGCGCCGCGCTGGCTGCGTGGCCCGGTCGGTACCGCCATCGAACTGCTGGCCGGTATTCCCTCGATCATCTACGGCATGTGGGGCCTGTTCGTGCTGGTGCCGGTGATGACCGAGTACGTCACTCCGTTCCTCAACGAGACCCTGGGCGAATGGCCGATCATCGGTCCCATGTTCCAGGGCCCGCCGCTGGGCATCGGCATGCTCACCGCCGGTTTCGTGCTGGCCATCATGGTCATTCCGTTCATCTCCTCGGTGATGCGCGAAGTGTTCCTGACCGTGCCGACCCGCCTGAAGGAATCGGCCTATGCGCTGGGTTCCACCAAGTGGGAAGTGAGCTGGGACATCGTGCTGCCCTACACCCGCTCGGCGGTGATCGGCGGCATCTTCCTCGGCCTCGGCCGTGCCCTGGGCGAGACCATGGCGGTGGCCTTCGTGATCGGCAACAGCGTGCGCCTGTCGCCGTCGCTGCTGGAACCGGGCACCACCATCGCCGCGCTGATCGCCAATGATTTCGGCGAAGCCACTGAAACCTACCGCTCGGCCCTGCTGCTGCTCGGCTTCGTCCTCTTCATCGTCACCTTCGTGGTGCTGGCCATCGCCCGCCTGATGCTGATGCGCCTGTCCCGCAAGGAGGGCAACTGATGTCCAGCACCGCTGATTCGCTGTACCTGCGCCGCCGCATCGGCAATGTCATCGCCATTGCCGCGTCCTGCGCCACCGCCCTGTTCGGCCTGTTCTTCCTGGGCTGGATCCTGTTCACCCTGGCCTCCAAGGGCCTGGCCGGCATCAACCTGGATCTGTTCACCAAGATGACGCCACCGCCGATGCAGGAAGGCGGTCTCGCCAACGCCTTCTTCGGCAGCGCGGTGATGTGTGCGCTGGCAATCGGCATCGGCACCCCGCTGGGCGTGCTGGCTGGCACCTGGCTGGCCGAATACGGCAACGCCCGCAAGGCCGGCACCGTGGTCCGCTTCGTCAACGACATCCTGCTGTCGGCGCCGTCGATCGTACTCGGCCTGTTCGTCTACACGCTGTACGTGATGCAGACCGGCGGCAACTTCTCGGCATTCGCCGGTGCGCTGTCGCTGGCCTTCATCGTGCTGCCGGTGGTGGTGCGCACCACCGACGAGATGCTGCGCCTGGTGCCCTCGCAGATGCGTGAAGCGGCGCTGTCGCTGGGTATCCCGCAGTGGAAGGTGATCGTGCAGGTGCTGTACCGCAGTGCCTCGGCCGGCATCATCACCGGCATCCTGCTGGCACTCGCCCGCATCTCCGGCGAGACCGCACCGCTGCTGTTCACTGCCTTCGGCAACCAGTACTGGAACAACAACATCTTCCAGCCGATGGCCTCGGTGCCGGTGGTGATGAACCAGTTCGCCGGCAGCCCGTATGAATCCTGGCAGGTGCTGGCCTGGGCCGGTGCCCTGGTGCTGACTGTCTTCGTGTTGCTGGTCAGCCTTGCCGCCCGCGGCATCCTGCTGCGCAACCGTATCTCCCATGACTGACCTTTCCGTGGATAACGCCATGAACGACCTTTCCAACGCCGTGCCGATGCAGCGCATCGCCGTGCCGTCCTCGCACGAGAGCCTGCACACGCCGTCGCCGGTGAAGCTGGCTGCGCGTGGACTGGACTTCTACTACGACAAGTTCCATGCCCTGAAGGGCATCAACCTGGAGATTCCGGAAAAGCGCGTGACCGCGCTGATCGGTCCCTCCGGCTGCGGCAAGTCGACCCTGCTGCGCATCTTCAACCGCATCTACGCGCTGTACCCGAAGCTGGAAGCGCGTGGTGAAGTGCTGCTGGACGGCGAGAACATCCTGTCGCCGAAGTACCCGATGAACCGCCTGCGCAGCAAGGTGGGCATGGTGTTCCAGAAGCCGGTGCCGTTCCCGATGACCATCTTCGAGAACGTGGCCTACGGCATCCGCCACCACGAGAAACTGAGCAAGGCCGACATGGCCGACCGCGTCGAGCAGGCGCTGCGCCAGGGCGCGCTGTGGGACGAAGTGAAGGACAAGCTGGGGCAGAGCGCACTGGGCCTGTCCGGTGGCCAGCAGCAGCGTCTGTGCATCGCCCGTGCGGTGGCCCTGCGCCCGTCGGTGCTGCTGCTGGACGAGCCGACCTCGGCGCTGGACCCGATCTCCACCAGCCGCATCGAGCAGCTGGTGGAAGAACTCAAGCACGAGTACACCATCGTCATCGTCACCCACAACATGCAGCAGGCCGCGCGCGTGTCCGACTACACGGCCTTCATGTACCTGGGCGACCTGATCGAGCACGACCGCACCGAAGTGATCTTCTCGCAGCCGTCGCAGCGGCAGACCGAGGATTACATCACCGGTCGCTTCGGCTGAAACGTCAGTCGAGCATGGCTCGACTCTACAGACAACGTCAGTCGAGCAAGGCTCGACTCTACAGAGTGGAATGAACATGAATCTTCCCAACGACCACATCGTCAAGAGCTACGACGAAGAGCAGCAGCGCCTGGTGGCCGAAATCGTGCGCATGGGCGAGATGGCCGTCGCCCAGCTGGAAGCGGCGATGGACGTGATCGAGAAGCGCGACGAGAACGCTGCCCATCGCATCATCGCCAACGACGAAGCGATCGATGCCCTGGAGCAGCAGATCAGCCACGATGTGATGCGCCTGGCGCTGCGTGGCCCGATGGCGCGCGACCTGCGCGAGATCCTCGCCGGCCTGCGCATTCCGGCCGACATCGAGCGCATCGGTGACTACGCTGCCAACGTCGCCAAGCGCTCGATCGCGCTGGGCAAGGTGCCGCCGCTGCCGCAGATCCAGGGCCTGCGTGCGCTGGGCCGCCTGGCCGCGCAGCAGGTCCGCCGTGCCATTGCCGCCTACCGCGACAATGACGCCGACGCCGCGCTGGAACTGCGCGAGGACGACGCCCGCCTGGACGCGCAGTACACCGCGCTGTTCCGCGAGCTGCTGACCTACATGATGGAAGACCCGCGCAACATCACCCCGTGCACCCATCTGTTGTTCATGGCCAAGAACCTGGAGCGCGTGGGCGACCATGCCACCAACATCGCCGAGAACGTGTGGTTCCTGGTGCATGGCGAGCAGCCGCTGCCGCCGCGTGAAAAGCGCGACGAGACGTCCAGCACCGGCCAGATCTGATACTGCACTGCAACACCGGAGTTGACTCCAAGGTGGCCGCTGTCCTGCTGACAGCGGCCTTTTTGTTTTGGGCGTTCCGGCGGTTCATCCCAGCATGGCGTGGCCTACCGGGCCGCTGGTCTCCCCTTCTGTAACAAACCTCACGAAAATTTGAGTTCTTGGCGAGGATTCGTTGAGTAGGATCGCTGCACCATCGCTTCCACCGGCATCCCTGCCGGCTACCCGGGCATCCGCCCACACCACCCAGGAGCACCACCGATGAGCAGTTCCAACAAGACCCTGTCCCTGCTGACTGCTACCGCCCTGGCCGCTGGCCTGGGCATGACCGCCAGCGCCTCGGCGCTGAGCATGAGTGACCTGGCCCAGGGCTATCTGGTCGCTGGCCAGGCCGCCAAGGCCACCACCGATGCCAAGGCAGCGGACACCAAGATGGCCGCTGATGCGACCAAGCACGCCGAAGGCAAATGTGGTGCCGACGGCAAGAGCGCTGAAGGCAAGTGCGGCGCCGACAAGGGCAAGGCCGCTACCGGCGCTGCCGCGGGTGCCAAGACCAAGGCCGGCGACAAGAAGTCGGCCGAAGGCAAGTGCGGCGAAGGCAAGTGCGGTGCCAAGCACTGACGTCCGCGCCAGCGTCGTCCACCCGCGGTCGCCGCTTCGTGCGGCGGCCGCCGGGTTGGGCCTGCGCCGGGCGCTGCTGCAGGATCTGCGCGATGCGCCGGCCGGTGACTTCGACTTCCTCGAATGTGCGCCGGAGAACTGGATCCATGTCGGCGGCCCGGCCGGTGATGCACTGGCCGAATTGGCACAGCGCCATCCTCTGAGCTGCCATGGCCTGTCATTGTCACTGGGCGGCAGCGCGCCACTGGATACGCAGCTGCTGGAGCAGGTCGGCCAGTTCCTCGACACGCACCGCGTGCCGCTGTACAGCGAACACCTGAGCTATTGCAGCGACGACGGCCACCTCTACGACCTGCTGCCGATTCCCTTCACCGACGAAGCCGTGCGCCATACCGCGGCACGCATCGCGTGCGTGCAGGACATTCTCGGCCGCCGCATCGCGGTGGAGAACGTCTCCTACTACCTGGCACCGGAACCGGCGATGGACGAACTTGCCTTCACCAACGCGGTACTTGCCGAAGCCGACTGCGACCTGCTGCTGGACGTCAACAACGTCTACGTCAACGCCTGCAACCACGGCTATGACGCCGACACCTTCATCGCCGGACTGCCCGCGCAGCGCATCGTCTGCCTGCACGTGGCGGGGCACCTGGACGAAGCCCCGGACCTGAAGATCGATACCCATGGCAGTGCTGTGATCGACCCGGTCTGGGATTTGCTGGCGCGTACCTATGCACGCATCGGCGCGCGCCCGACCCTGCTCGAACGCGATTTCAACTTCCCGCCCTATGCAGAACTGCAGGCTGAGCTGCAGACCATCCGCCGCCTGCAGGCCACGCACGCCGAGAAAGCGCATGGCTGATGCTCCCGACAGTCTGCGCGCACAACAGCACGCGTTCACCGCGCACCTGCGTGATCCGCAGGCGGTGGCCGCACCGGCCGGGCTGGAACCCCGGCGGGTGGCGGTATACCAGCGGCTGCTATCCAACAACCTGCTCGGCCTGTTGAGCAACGGCTTCCCGGTCTGCGTGCGCCTGCTCGGAGAACCGGCCTGGAGTGCGCTGGTCCGCCAGTACTTCGCCACCCATCGCTGCCAGACGCCGCTGTTCACCGAACTGGCCGCCGAATTCGTGCAGTGGCTGCAGGCGCAGCCACAACTGCCGCACCCGGCGTTGGCCGAACTTGCTCATTACGAGTGGGTGGAGACCGCGCTGTACCAGCTGCAGGCCGAGCCGCTGCCGGCACCCGGCAACTTCGATCCGCTGAAGGTACCGCTGCAGCGCTCACCACTGGCCTGGCCACTGCTGTACCAGTGGCCGGTGCATCGACTCGGTGCAGAGGATGCGCCAACGCAGCCGCCGGCCGAACCGACCGGCCTGCTGGTGCGCCGCGAAGCTGACGGTGAAGTTCGGTTCGCCGCACTCAGTCCACTGGCGGTGTACCTGCTGTCCAGCATCGGCGAACAACCTGGCCTCGATGGACATGCCTATCTGCAGCAACTGGCAAGCGCGCATGGTCTGGCCGAAGACGTACTGGCCGGACCCGGAGCCGCATTGCTGCAGCAGTTCCTGCAGGCCGGCGTGATCGGCCCGCTCACAGCTCCTCCCTGACGCCCCTCCCACGGAGACCCTGATGAACCTTCCGACCCTGGCCGCCGCGCGCGGCCAGCTGGACCGTCTCGCCCCCTGGCTGGCCCCGCTCGGCCTGCGCCTGCTGCTGGCTTGGGAATACTTCGAATCCGGCCGCGAGAAACTGCACGGCCAGAACTGGTTCGCCGACCTGCAGGACGCCTTCCCGTTCCCGTTCGACCAGCTGCCGGCCGCGCTGAACTGGCAGCTGGCGACCTGGTTCGAACTGATCGGCGCGGCCTGCCTGCTGTTCGGGTTCGGCACCCGTTTCGCTGCCGCCAGCCTGCTGGTGCTGACCGTGGTGGCCACCTATGCGGTGCACTGGCCGATGGAATGGAGCTCGCTGGCCGACCTCGCCATGGGCTATGCGATCAGCGACCAGGGCTTCGGCAACTTCAAGCTGCCGGTGCTGTTCATGGCCATGCTGCTGCCGCTGATCTTCACCGGTGCCGGCAGGCTGAGCGTGGATGCGTGGTTGGCGCGGTGGTCTCCCTCGGCCACGACGGCGCGGCCCGCAGTCCGGTAATCGCCAACCCTGGTCGGCGCACCGTGCGCCAACCAAGGTTGGCACCTACCGGGATCCCGAGCGTGTGGTGCACCGGTAGGTGTCGACCTGGGTCGACACACCCCCACCCAGGCATCCCGTGCACCACGGGCCAGCCGGGCGCTCAGGGTCGCTCTGCTAGAATTCACGCATGACTGACCCCACCCCCGCACCTGCCGCCGCTCCCGATTCCGCAGTCCCCCAGGCGCAGCGCGCGATGTCACAACGCTTCCGCGGCTTCCTGCCGGTGGTGGTGGACGTGGAAACCGGCGGCTTCGACAGCCAGCGCAACGCGCTGCTGGAAATCGCCGCCGTGCCGATCGAGATGGACGAGAACGGCCTGCTCTACCCGGGCCAGACCGCCAGTGCCCACGTGGTGCCGGCCGAGGGCCTGGAGATCGATCCGAAGTCGCTGGAAGTGACCGGCATCATCCTCGACCACCCGTTCCGGCTGGCGAAGGAAGAGAAGGCGGCACTGGACCACATCTTCACCCCGGTACGCGCGGCCATGAAGAAATACGGTTGCCAGCGCGCGATCCTGGTCGGCCACAACGCGCATTTCGACCTCGGCTTCGTCAATGCCGCCGTGGCGCGCACCGGCCACAAGCGCAATCCGTTCCATCCGTTCAGCGTGTTCGATACGGTGACGCTGGCCGGTATTGCCTACGGGCAGACGGTGCTGGCACGTGCGGCCAATGCCGCCGGATTGGGCTGGGATGCGAACGAGGCGCACAGCGCGGTGTACGACACCGAGCAGACGGCGCGGCTGTTCTGCACGATCGCCAACGCCTGGCCGCGGTGAAGCAGCCAACGGCGGAGCCCCTCGTGGCGAATCGGCATTGCGGGTGAGGCCGGGCAGGATGGATTCGCGGGGGACGCCGTAAACCCATCCTTGGGGGCTTAGCCGCGCCATCCATGGCGCGGATACCCCCGCGAACCCACCCTGCCCGGCCTTTGACAGTTTCCCGGGCGCCACGGGAAGATCAGAAAAGCGGGAGCAACAGCGGGTCGCTGCGCTCGATGGGTGCCGACTGTTGGTACGGCAATGCCAGTAGATCCACGCCATGCGTGGATGCTTTGCATTGGATCAACCGATGCTCGTGCGATCCCGGCCGTCACTCTTCGCACGGTACAACGCGCGGTCGGCGCGCTGGTACAGCAGCGCCGGGGTGCGGTCGTCGGCATCCAGCTCCACCAGGCCTGCGCTGAAGGTCACGCGCAGGCCGTCCACGCCAGCCCAGTCGGAATGGTCGTGGAACAGGCCGCGCAGGCGTGCGCACAGCTGTGCGGCTTCTTCCAGGCGGGTGTCGTTGAGCAGCAGCGCGAATTCTTCGCCGCCGGTTCGCGCCGGCAGGTCCGAGTCACGGCAGGCGGCGGCGATCACCGTTGCCACCTGCACTAGCACAGCATCGCCGATGCTGTGGCTGTGGCGGTCGTTGACGTCCTTGAAGTGGTCGATGTCGAGCACCACCAGGCACAGCGGATGGCCACTGCGCTGCGAGCGGGCGAAATCGCGCGCCAGGGTTTCATCAAAGGCACGACGGTTGGCCAGGCCGGTCAGCGCGTCTTCGCGCGCCTGGCGCTCGAAGGCCTCGGCCTGCCGCGCCAACCGTTCGGCCAATTCGGTCTTTTCTTGGTTCAGCGCCTGCAGGTGCACGGTCTTGGCCTGCAGGTCGAAAGTGGCCTCGTCCACACGCCGCGCCAGGCGCAGGTTGCTGGCCTTCAGCTGCTGCAGCAGCAACCGGTACAACGCCACCAGCGCGGCCAGCAGCAGCAGGCCTCCCAGCGCCTGCACGCTGCGTCGCTGCCACCAGAACGGCTCCACGGTGAAGCTCCACACTGCTTCCTGCTGCGCCCAGCTGCCGCCTGGATGCGCCGCCGCAACGTGCAGGGTGTAATCACCCGGCGGCAGGCCAACGAATTCGACACTGCGCTGCGGGCCGCGCTCGACCCAGCCGGCATCCAGTCCGTCCAGCCGGGTGCGGTAGCGGATGCGATCGGACATGAGGTAGCTCAGGCCGACATAGCTCACCGCCAGCCGGCGCCCGCCGGGGATGTAGTTGCGCTCGGGGCCTTCCCAGTGCACCGGCGCGCCATCCACCTGCACGCTTTCGATCGCTGCCGGTGGCGAGGGGCGTTCGCGGAAACGCTGCAGGCGCTGCGGATCCACCGTACTCAGGCCACCAGCGGTGACCACCCAGAACGTGCCGTCCTGGCGCAGGATCGCCGATGGGCTGGAGCTGCCGTTGGCCTGCGCGTTGGCCATGCCATCGATCTCGTTGTAGCGCTCCACCACCACCCGCGGCGCGCGCCCGTCGGCAACCGCATTGAGCGTGGCCATGTCGGTGCGCAGCACGCCGCGGTTGCTGCTGATCCAGACGTTGCCCAGGCGGTCCGGCACCAGCTGGAACACCGCGTCCACCGGCATGCCCTGCTCCAGCCCGACCCGCGCCAGCGTTCCGTGCTGCCAGCGGTACAGGCCGCGGTCGCTGCTGATCCACATCGCATCGCCCAGCTGGTGGAAACCGAACACGCTGCGGCCACCGCCCAACGGTGCAAGGTCGATCGACTGCACGCGATCGCCGCGCAGCACGCGGATGCCTTCGATGGTGCCGATCCACAGATTGCCCTGGTGGTCATGCTCGAGCGCGGTGATCAGGCCGCTGGGCATGCCCGGCACGCTCGATACCTGCACGCGGTCGCCGTCGATGCGTACCCCCCCCTTCTGCGTGCCGGCCCAGACCACGCCCTGCGGGTCGACGCTGATCGCACGGATGTTGCCGCCAGGCATGCCGTCGGCCGCTGCGTAGGTGTGGCGCAGGCGACCATCGCGGCCCAGCCGGTAGACGCCATCGCCGAAGGTGCCGACCCACAGATCACCGTCCGGGCCCTGCGCCAGGCTCAATACCGACGGTGCCTTGCCACCGCGGTTGTGCAGCGGCACCGCGCGAAAGCGACCGTCCGCCGCCTGCAGGTCCAGGCCGCTGGCACTGCCCACCCACAGCTGGCGGTCGCGATCCTCGAACACAGTGCGCACGTAGTCGCCACTGAGCCCGTCGCGCTCGGTGTAGCTGCTGAACAGCGTTTCGCGCAGGCGGTACAAGCCGCCGTTGGCACCCACCCAGATGCTGCCCTCGGCATCCTCGCGCAGGCTGACCACGCGTCCGCCCGGCAGGTTCAGGCCAGCCGGCAACCGCTCCAGGCCATGTGAGGAGATGCGCAGCAGCCCCTGGTTCTCGGTGCCCAGCCACAGGTCGCCATGGCGGTCCTGCAGCATCGAGGTCAGATGCAACTGGCCCGGCAGGCGATGCACCAGCACCAGTTGATCGTCCTCCACGCGGTACAGGCGCTCGCCGGCGACGATCCACAACGCGCCGTCCGGCGCCCGGTATGGCCATGACAGGCCACTGCCCGCGCCCAGTCCCCAGGCCGCCGGCGCACGCTTGAGCACACCATCGTTGTCGCGCAGCACCAGCCCGTCGAGTGTGCCGATCCAGACCCGGTCCTGTGCGTCGACCACCAGCTTGGTGAAGCTCATCGCCAACGGCAGGTCAGCCGCCGGCG
The DNA here is from genome assembly GCF_004920835.1 of Stenotrophomonas maltophilia. GTDB lineage: Bacteria > Pseudomonadota > Gammaproteobacteria > Xanthomonadales > Xanthomonadaceae > Stenotrophomonas > Stenotrophomonas maltophilia_AQ. The sequence continues at coordinate 99,342 of NZ_QFHO01000011.1, read as the reverse complement.
CCTGATAGACAATGCCCTTGTCCGCGGCCAGGTAGCCGATGCCCTTGCCCTCGTACAGCAGCCACAGCCGCCCCTGGCTGTCCATCTGCATGGACTGGATCAGCACCTGCGGGGTACCGGCCTGATGCTCCCAGACCCGCCACTGGCCGTCGCTGCCGCGATGGCTGACGTTGCCGCGTGAATCACTGATCCACAATCCGCCCTGGCGGTCGACCAGCAGCGCGCCGATGCCGTTGTCGCGCAGTCCCGGTCGGGTACTGCGGTCGAACACGGTGAAATCCAGGCCGTTGTAACGCACCAGGCCTTCCCAGGTGGCAAACCACAGGTGGCCTTCAGGGGTCTGCGCGATGTCCCGGAGCGAGTTGTGAGGCAAGCCGTTGCGCGAGGTCCATACATCGATGGCGTAGTCGCGCAGCGGCGGTGCGCCCTCCTGCGCCACCGCCGGCAGGGACAGCATCAGCAGCAGACACAGCAGGCCCTGCCGCAATGCCCGACCGAATCCCGTGCCACAGCGCTCCACCCAGCGCTCGTTGTCCCCCTGTCCGCCCATCAGCGCAGCGGCGGTGGCCAGGTGCGGCTGCCAGGCCTGGCAGCGTGCGGGAACGGCCGGGCAACGCGGTACGGCATGCCGGCGGGTACGGGCTGGCTCATTGAAGAGGAACTGGGGAAGTACGCAGATGATAGGCGAAACCCCGCCCCCGGCGTCACCGCTCGGGGACGGCGATAGTCAGCCGCCGCGCCCCGGTGGCGTCACCTGCGCGCTGGCCGGCCACTGCACCACCGCTTCCAGCCCACCTTCGGCACGGTTGCGCAGCCACAGGCGAGCACCATCCTTTTCGGCCAAGGCGCGGGCGATGGTCAGGCCCAGCCCGGCACCGCCGGTCTCGCGCGAACGCGAGGTCTCCACCCGCACGAAGGGGTCGAATACCGCCTCCAGCTGATCTTCGGCCAGGCCGGGGCCATCATCGGCCACCACCACGGTGATGGCGCCACCACTGCGCTCGACCCGTACCCGCACCCGGTAGGCATACATCACCGCGTTGTCCACCAGGTTGGAGAACAAGCGGTGCATGGCCAGCGGACGCAGCATCAGCACCGCCCCGCTGCCGCCTTCGAAGACCACATCGCCACCGCCCTCGGCCGTGTCTTCGACGATGCTTTCCAGCAGCGAATCCAGGTCCAGCGCGGCGCGCTGCTCGGCACTCTCAGCGCTGCGGGCCAGCTCCAGGCCTTCGCGCACCAGTGCCTGCATCGCTGCCAGATCGCCAATCAGGCGTTCGCGCAGGGTCTCGTCGCTGACGTTCTCCAGGCGCAGGCGCAGCCGGGTCAGAGGCGTCTGCAGGTCATGGGTGATCGCCGCCAGCATCTGCGTGCGTTCGGCCAGGTGCCGCTGCAGGCGGTGCTGCATTGCATTGAAGGCCTCGGCAGCGCGCTGCACTTCACGCGGACCGCGCAGGGGCAGCGGATCGCGCTGCAGGTCGTCGCCAAGATCTTCGGCCGCCGCCGCCAGTTCCTGCAGCGGTGCGCTGGCCATGCGCGCGACGATGTACGCCAGTACGGCAATCGCCAGCACCAGCAGGGTCAGGAACCACGGGTCGACGGCGAGAATGCCGTTGTGCGCCACCGCCGGCGAATCCAGCGCCAGCTTCAGCAGCGTGCCGTCGTTGAGGGTCACGTCCACCGCGCGGCACTTGGGCGGGATGAACGCCGGATCACGCTCGCGCGGACGCTTGCGGTGCCCGGGCGGTGGTGGCGGCAACAGGTCCTGCAGCTTGGGAATGCAGGAGCGGAACGAGGCGAAGTGCACGTGTGCACGCGACACCGGGCCCGGCCGGTCATCCAGCACTTCCATCAACGCGGTATCGGCCCGCCCCAGGCGTGCACCCGGTTGCAGCGCACGCACGCTCGGCCCGCCAATCTCGAGCAGGCGCTCGCGCAGTTCGGGGTTGCCATCGAGCAGGTTGACGTAGCCCTGCAGGCGGTCGGCGATGCGGTTCAGGTTCTGCCGCTCGAATTCCTGCTGGCGCTTGGACGTGGCCAGCATGGTCGCGCCGATCGCGGCCACGCTCATGCCCAGCAGCAGGATCACGAACAAGCGCCCGACCATCGAGGACATGAAGTGGCGCAGGCGCTTCATCGCGGCTTATTCCAGGTTGACGGCCGAGGCCAGCACGTAGCCTTCGTTGCGCACGGTCTTGATCAGCCCGTCCGGGCCGCCGTCGTCACCGAGCTTGTTGCGCAGGCGGCTGACCTGCAGGTCGATCGCACGGTCCTGCGCCTCGTAGTTGCGGCCACTGCTGAGCGCGACCAGCTGCTCGCGCGACAGCACCTTGTTGGCATGCGCGATGAACACCCGCAGCAGGCGGAATTCGGCGCCGGACAGCACCACCACGCGGTCATCCGGGTCCACCAGGTGGCGGTGTTCCAGGTCGAACACCCAGCGCGAGAAGCGCGCGCGGCGCACCGCCAGCGGCTCAAGGTTGGCCGGCAGCGCCTCGGTCCGGCGCAGCACGTTGCGGATCCGCGCCAGCAGCTCGCGTGGTTCGAACGGCTTGGCCAGGTAGTCGTCGGCGCCCATTTCCAGGCCCAGCACGCGATCGATCGGCTCGGCGCGTGCGGTCAGCATGATCACCGGCGTGTTCGAACGCGCGCGCAGGTCGCGGCACAGGGTCAGGCCATCTTCGCGTGGCAGGTTGAGGTCGAGCACGATCAGGTCCACATGCTCACGGTCCAGCAGCTGGCGCATGGCAGTGCCATCGGCCGCGGTGCTCACCTGGTAGCCGGCACGGCCGAGCTGCTCGGCCAGCAGGGTGCGGATGTCGTTGTCGTCGTCGACGATCAGCAGTCGATGCATCGGGTTTTCAGTCTCCATGTCGCGATCATCCCGTGTCGGCAGCTGAACCGCATCCGGGGCAATGCGTACCAGTGTATCCAGCCATGGGCGGGATACCTGTGGTTACGCGTATTCACCGACAGTGTTACATAGAGACATACCCTGAGGATTGAGCCGTCCATCGCCCGGTCTTCACAATGCCCACCAACGCCGCCACCGCGGCCCCGAGAGTGAAGCCACGACGTGACGTTCCGCCTGTTGCCTGCGACCCGCCGGGGTCGCCTGATACTGATCGCCCTGCTCGCCCTGATCGTCGCCGTGGCCGCCTGGTGGCTGCTGCGCAAGCCCGCCGCCCCGGCGGTCGCCGCCACCCCGGTCAGCCGTGGTGACATCGAGCAGACGGTGGAGGCCACCGGCGTGATCGACGCCTACAAGCTGGTCAGCGTCGGTGCGCAGGCGTCGGGCCAGATCAAATCGCTGAAGGTGCAGCTGGGCGATACCGTGAAGGAAGGCGACCTGATCGCCGAGATCGACGCCACCACCCAGCAGAACCAGGTGCTCAATGCGCAGGCCTCGCTGGACCAGGTCACCGCCCAGCGCGCCGTGCAGCAGGCCACCCTGCGCCAGGCCGAACTGGAATTCGCGCGCCAGCAGCAGATGCTGGCAGCCGAGGCCACCTCGCGCCAGGAATACGATGCCGCCGAAGCACAGCTGAAGACCGCACGTGCCCAGCTGCAGTCGTACGAGGCACAGATCAAGGGCCGCGAGACCGAGCTGGGCACCGCCCGCGCCAACCTGGCCTACACCCGCATTACCGCGCCGATGGATGGCACCGTGGTGGCGGTGGTGGCCGAGGAAGGCCGCACCGTGAACGCCAACCAGACCGCACCGACCATCGTCATGCTGGCGCGGCTGGACGTGGTCACCGTCAATGCCGAAATTTCCGAAGCCGACGTGGTCAAGATCAAGGCCGGCATGCCGGTGTACTTCACCACGCTGGGCGATCCGGACCGCAAGTACCACGCCACGCTGCGCCAGATCAATCCGGCGCCGGCCTCGATCGCCAACGAGAGTTCGTCCAGTTCCAGCAGCTCGTCCAGTTCCAGTTCCAGCAGCGCGGTCTACTACAACGCGTTGTTCGACGTCGAAAACCCCGATGGCACCCTGCGCATCGACATGACCGCACAGGTCTCGGTGCTGCTCAAGCAGGTCAAGGGCGTGCTGATGGTGCCGGCGGTTGCACTGGGGCCGAAGCGTCGTGGCGACGAGCGCATCGTGCGGGTGGTCGATGACAAGGGCCAACCGCAGCCGCGCAAGATCAAGGTCGGCATCAACAACGGCGCCAACGTCGAGGTCCTGTCCGGCCTGAAGGAAGGCGAGCGCGTGGTGGTCGGCGAAGGCGGCGCTGCGGCAGCCGCTGGCGGCGGCAACCGTGGCGGCATGCAGATGCGGGTCGGCGGCCCGGGCATGGGGCGCCGATGAGCACGATGGCGCCGCTGCTGCGCCTGCGCGACCTGCGACGCGAATTCCCGGCCGGCGACGATGTGATCGCCGTGCTGCGTGACGTCAATCTCGACATCCACGCCGGTGAGATGGTGGCCATTGTCGGCCAATCCGGCTCGGGCAAGTCGACGCTGATGAACATACTCGGCTGCCTCGACCGCCCCACTCGTGGCAGCTACCAGGTGGCCGGCCGCGAAACCGGGAAGATGGAACCGGACGAGCTGGCCGAACTGCGCCGCGAGCATTTCGGCTTCATCTTCCAGCGCTATCACCTGCTGGGCGACCTCGATGCGCGTGGCAACGTGGAGGTTCCGGCGGTGTATGCCGGCAGCCCCGGCCCGGTGCGCAACGCGCGTGCCGAGCAGCTGCTGCAGCGGTTGGGCCTGAGTGACCGCATGCATCACAAGCCGGGCCAGCTGTCCGGTGGCCAGCAGCAGCGCGTGTCGATCGCGCGCGCCCTGATGAACGGCGGCGAGGTGATCCTGGCCGACGAACCGACCGGTGCGCTCGACACGAAATCGGGCGAGGAAGTGATGGCGATCCTCGGCGAGCTGCACGCCGAAGGCCACACCATCATCATCGTCACCCATGACATGAGCGTGGCCGAGCACGCGCAGCGCATCATCGAGATCCGCGACGGCGAGATCATTGCCGACCGCGCCAACCCGAACGCGCCGACCTACCGGGCGCAGCGCGAGGCCAGCACCGGCGTGGCCCGCGGCAACAGCTGGCGCGCCGCCCGCGACCGCTTCACCGAAGCGTTCCGCATGGCGCTGCTGGCGATGAACGCACACCGCCTGCGCACCTTCCTGACCATGCTCGGCATCATCATCGGCATCGCCTCGGTGGTTTCGGTGGTGGCGCTGGGCAACGGCTCGCAGCAGCAGATCCTGCAGAACATCAGTGCGCTGGGTACCAATACCATCGACGTCTACCCCGGCCGCGGGTTCGGCGACATGCGCTCGGCCCGCGTGCAGACGCTCAAGGCCAGTGATGCCGATGCGCTGGCCCGGCAGAGCTACGTCGACAGCTCCACGCCCAGCGTATCGACCTCGGTCACCGCGCGTTACCGCAACCAGTCCTCCACCGCCCAGGTCAGCGGCGTTGGCGAGCAGTTCTTCCGGGTCAAGGGTGTGACCCTGCTCAGTGGCAGCTTCTTCGACAGTGACGCGGTGAAGGGCCTCGGCCAGGTCGCAGTGATCGACGAGAACACCCAGACCCAGTTCTTCCCCGATGTCGACCCGATCGGCCAGGTGATCCTGCTCGGCAACGTGCCGGCGCGCGTGGTCGGCGTGGCCAAGCGCCAGAGCTTCGGGTTCGGCGGCAGCACCAGCCTGAGCGTGTGGTTGCCCTACACCACGGTGATGTCGCGCATGCTCGGCCAGAGCCACGTGTCCAGCATCACCGTGCGCGTGGACGACGCCACGCCGATGGATGCGGCGCAGGAAGCGATCACCCGCCTGTTGACGATGCGCCATGGCACCGAGGACTTCTTCCTCAGCAACAGCGCCGAGATCCGCCAGACCATCGAGCAGACCACGCGCACGATGACCCTGCTGATCGGCGCCATCGCTGCCATCGCGCTGCTGGTGGGCGGCATCGGCGTGATGAACATCATGCTGGTGTCGGTGACCGAACGTACCCGCGAGATCGGCGTGCGCATGGCCGTCGGTGCACGGCAGAGTGATATCCGCCAGCAGTTCCTGATTGAAGCGGTGCTGGTGTGCCTGCTCGGTGGCCTGCTCGGTATCGGCCTGGCCCTGCTGCTGGGCTCGATGATCGGCCGTTTCGCCAGCGACTTCCAGGTGCTGTTCTCCACCGCCTCGATCGTGGCCGCGTTCGCCTGCTCGACCCTGATCGGCGTGGCGTTCGGCTTCCTGCCCGCGCGCAATGCCGCGCAGCTCGACCCGGTGGAGGCCCTGGCCCGCGAATGAAGATGATGACCCCACTTCCCTTCCCTGCTCCCTCGCGCCTGCTGCTGGCGGGCGCCGTACTGCTCGCCCTGTCCGGCTGCGCATCGATGGGCCGCTATCCGGTGGCAGACCCCAGCGTGGCGGCTGCCTATGGGCGTGGCGATGCCAGCCTCAACGCACCGGCCGATGAGCCACGCAGCAGCCTGGATACCCCCGGCCGCGACATCCGCCAGGACACCTGGTGGACCGGCTTCGGCGATGAGCGCCTGGACCGCCTGGTGGCACAGGCGCTGGCCGCCAACAGCGACCTTGCCGCTGCCGGTCTGGCCGTCCAGCGTTCGCGCCTGCAGGCCGGCCTGGCCAGCAACGCGCTGTGGCCGCAGCCCTCGTCCTCGGGCGTAAGCGGCAGCGCCAGCCGCGCCACCGACCAGACCGACGACTGGCGCCGCAGTTATTCCACCGGCGTGTCGCTGGGCTGGGAGGTCGACCTGTGGGGCCGCCTGCGCACCCAGCGCGACATTGCCCGCTGGGAAGCCGAGGCCAGTGAGGAAGACCGCCAGAACACCGCGCTGCTGGTAATCGGCGACAGCATCACCCAGTACTGGACGCTGGCCTATCTCAACCAGTCGATCGCCACCGGCCAGGCCAACCTGGAGCGGCTGGAGCGTACCCGGGAACTGGTGCAGGCACGCTTCGACGCCGGTGCGGTGTCGCGCCTGGAAGTGCGCCAGGCGCTGCAGAACCTGCAGTCGCAGCGGGCCTCGCAGAGCGCACTGGAACAGCAGCGTGTGGAAGTGCGCAATGCGCTGACGGTCCTGCTGGACGGCACGCCGTGGCCGCAGCAGGACGAACCGCAGGACCTGCTCGGCGCTCGCAGCCCAAGCATTGCCGAGGGCCTGCCGACCGACCTGCTTGGCCGCCGTCCCGACCTGCGCGCGGCCGAACTGCGGCTGCGCAACAGCCTGAAGACCATCAAGGTCACTGCCACCCAGTACTACCCGGCGCTGAGCCTCACTGGCAGCCTTGGCTCCAGTGCGACCTCGCTGGGTGACGTGCTGCGCAACCCGGTGGCCACCCTGGGCGCCGGCCTGTCGCTGCCGTTCCTCAACCTGCAGCGCGCACAGCTGGATACCGATATCGCCGGCACCACGTACCAGATTGCTGCAACCAATTTCCGCAAGACGCTGTACACCGCGCTCTCTGAAGTGGACAACGCACTCTCGGCACGCGAGCAGCTGGTCCGCCAGGTCGCCGCCTCGCAGGCCTCGTACGACGAAGCGGTGGAAGTTGAACGCGCGCAGGAAGTGCGCTACCGCGCGGGCGCCACCGACCTGCGCACCTGGCTGGAAGCACAGCAGACCCGGCGCGACGCCGAGCTGTCGCTGGCGCGTGTGCGCCAGGGCCAGCTGAACAACGACGTGACGTTGTTCAAGGCACTGGGCGGCAGCGCGGGGTAAGGCGGCGGGAGCGCCAACCAAGGTTGGCGACTACCGGTAGGTGTCGACCTTGGTCGACACGGCCGATCCACGCCATGCGTGAATCGGATCGCCGGTAGCGCCGGGCCATGCCCGGCGAAGCAATCCGCCGGGCATGGCCCGGCGCTACCGGAAAGCCGATCAACCGCGCTGGCGCACGGCCTCGAACAGGCTGACGCCGGCGGCGACGGAAACGTTCAGGCTCTCGATCTCGCCCGGCATCGGGATCTTGACCAGGCCATCGCAGTTCTCGCGGGTCAGGCGGCGCAGGCCGTCGGCTTCGCCGCCCAACACCAGGGCGATATTGCCCTTCAGGTCCAGCTGGTACAACGAGGCGGTGGCTTCACCGGCCAGGCCGTAGATCCACACACCCTGCTTCTGCAGGTCCTTCAGGCAGCGCGACAGGTTGGTCACCGCCACCACCGGAATGAGGTCGGCGGCACCGGCCGAGGTCTTGCGCACCGTGGCATTCACCGAGGCCGACTTGTCCTTGGGAATGATCACCGCGGTGGCGCCGGCCGCGGCAGCCGAACGCAGGCACGCGCCGAGATTGTGCGGGTCCTGCACCTCGTCCAGCACCAGCAGCAGGGCCTTGCCTTCGGCGGCCGTGACCAGGCCTTCCAGCTCGTTCTCACTGTAGGTGCGGGCCGCGGCATAGCGTGCGGCCACGCCCTGGTGGCGTACCGAACCGCCCACGCCGTCCAGCGCCTGGCTGTTGACCTTGCGCACGTCGATGCCCTTGCGGCGGGCGTTTTCCTCGATCTCGGTCAGCCGCGGGTTCTTTGCACCGGCCTCGACCAGCACTTCGCGGACGTTCTCGGCGTCGTTCTCGATGGAGGAGGCGACGGCGTTGACGCCGACGATCCACTGGCTGTTCTTGCTCATGCGGGGGCCGAACCGGATAGGGGGTGGCTATGGTAGAGCATCGGCGCCGACCGCGCTGCGCGCTCGCCGGGCACGGCCCGGCGCTACCCGCCGCTCAGCCTTCGGCGGAGCGGCTGCGTGGCGGCCAGTGCGGGGTGTCGTGGTCGGGGTGCTGGTGGGACACGATCGTGGCCAGGAATTCCAAGGCCGCGATGTCCTCCTCCGTGCGCCGCGCCGGCAGGCTGGACAGGCTGTCGACGAACCCCAGCTTGCGCTCCACCCCGTACTGGATCGTCGGCGGCAGGCGTTCGGGTTGGTCAAAGGCACCAGCGGCCACGGCCACGCCGTCGGGGGCTTCATAGGTCAACGGGGTACCGCAGTCGGCGCAGAAGCCACGCCGCACCACGTTGGAAGACTGGAAATAGCGCGGCTGCCCGCGGGTCCAGCTGAACTGCACGCCGCGCACCGAGACCAGCGGCGCGTAGTAGGCACCAAACGCCTTCTGGCACATCCGGCAATGGCAGATCGAACTGTCGGTCAGTTCACCGCGCGCCTGGAAGCGGATCGCGCCACACTGGCAGCCGCCGCTGTATTCGGGTTGGCCCTGCATGGTGGGTTCCTCCGTAACGTCGTGCCAACCAAGGTTGGCACCTACCAGGTGAGGTAGGTGCCGACCGTTGGTCGGCACACCTTTCAATACTTCTTTTTCGTGCGCTTGGTCGGCTTGCCACGCTCGGGCAGCGGCGGCAGGCCGTCACCTTCTTCCTCGCCCTTGTGCTCGACCAGGCGGAAGTCGATCTTGCGTTCCTCCATGCTGGCCTTCAGCACCAGAATGCGTACCTGGTCACCCAACCGGTAGCTGCTGCCACGGCGCTCACCGGTCAGCGTCTTGCGGGTCGCATCGAACTTGTAATAGTCCTGCGGCAACTGGGTCACGTGGACCAGGCCCTGCACCTTCGAATCGGCCAGCTCAACGAACAGACCGAAGCTGGTCACGCCACTGATCACGCCATCGAACTGGCCACCCACGTGCTTTTCCATCCACGCCGCGCGGTAGCGTTCGTCGACTTCGCGTTCGGCCTCGTCGGCACGACGCTCGCGCTCGGAACACTGCAGCGCCAACGCCGCCATCTCGCGCGCGTTGTAGGTGAACTTGTCCAGCGGCTTGCCGGACAACGCGTGCTTGATCGCGCGATGCACCAGCAGGTCGGGATAGCGGCGGATCGGCGAGGTGAAGTGCGCGTACGCCTCCAGTGCCAGGCCGAAATGACCGTTGTTGTCCGGGCTGTACACGGCCAGGCTCTGGCTGCGCAGCAGCACCGACTCCAGCAGCGTTGCATCGGGGCGATCGCGGATCTTCTTCAGCAGCTTGGTGTAATCGCCCGGGCGCACCTTCGACCACGGCGGAAGGCTCAGCTTGAATTCCTTCAGGAACTCCAGCAGGTCGGCGTACTTGGTCTCCGGCGGCTTCTCATGCACACGGTACGGGGCCGGCACATGGCGCGACAGCAGGTACTTCGCTGCCTCCACGTTGGCCGCGATCATGCATTCCTCGATCAGCTTGTGTGCGTCGTTGCGCACCAGCATGCCGGCCTGGGTCACTTCGCCTCGGTTGTCCAGAACGAAGCGTACTTCGCTGCTCTCGAACTCGATGGCGCCACGCTTGGCGCGCGCCTTGGCCAGCACCTTGTACAGCTGGTGCAGGCGCTGCACCTGCGGCAGCAGGTCGCCGATGAACGCCTTCGCGCCGGCATCGTCCTCGCCCACCGCCTGCCAGACCTGGGTGTAGGTCAGGCGTGCGTGCGAATTCATCACCGCTTCGTAGAAGCGCGAGTGGGAAACCACGCCATCACGGTCGATCTGCATGTCGCAGACGAAGCACATGCGATCGACCTTGGGCATCAGCGAGCAGATGCCATTGGACAGGGTCTCCGGCAGCATCGGCACCACGAAGCCCGGGAAGTACACCGAGGTCGCACGCTTCTGTGCCTCCTCGTCCAGCGGCGTGCCGGGACGCACGTAGTTGGAGACATCGGCAATGGCCACCACCAGGCGGAAGCCATCGGCGTTCGGCTCGCAGTACACCGCGTCGTCGAAATCCTTGGCGTCCTCGCCATCGATGGTGACCAGCGGCGTGCTGCGCAGGTCGACGCGGTCGCCGATCATCGCCGGTTCCACCACCAGCGGCACCGATGCGGCTTCGTCCAGCACCTCCTGCGGGAACTCGAACGGCAGTTCATGGCCGTGGATGGCGGTCTCCACCACCAGCGAGGCGGTCAGCTTGTCGCCGAGCACCGCGATGATGCGACCGATCGGCGGGCGCCGGCTGTCCGGAGCCTGGGTCAGTTCACAGACCACCAGCTGGCCGTCGCGCGCGCCACCGGTCTGGTCCGGCGGTACCTGCACGTTGCGCTGGATGCGCTTGTCATCGGGCACCACGTAATTGATGCCCATCTCGATGCTGAAGCGACCGATCAGGCGGGTCATGCCACGTTCCAGCACGCGGGCGATGCTGCCCTCGCGACGGCCACGGTGGTCGATGCCGGTGACGCGGGCGAGCACCTTGTCGCCGTGCATCACCTTGCGCATTTCATACGGCGGCAGGAACAAGTCGTCGCCGCCCTCGACCGGGCGCAGGAAGCCGAACCCTTCCGGGTTGGCGATCACCACACCAGTGACCAGGTTGAGGGTCTGGATCGGCGCGAAGCCGCCGCGGCGGTTCTGCACCAGCTGGCCGTCACGGACCATGGCGCCGAGGCGGCGCGACAGCGCCTCGGCACGGTCAGGCGCGCCCAGGCCCAGGCGTGCACCCAGCTCCTCGGCAGTCTGCGGTCCTTCGCAACGCTCGAGCAGGGCCAGGATGGCTTCGCGACTGGCGATGGGTTGTTCGTATTTCTCTGCTTCGCGGGCGGCATAGGGATCGTCGATCACTTTGCCGGTCGGCGGCAGCTTGCGGCCCGGGGCCGGGCCCGGCGCCTCAGTGCTGCGGATCCTGCGGCCACGTGGCGGAGCGCCACCATCGGCCAGTTCCGGGAGCCAGCCCGGCAGCGGCTTGCCCGGCTTGGTGGTGCGGGCTGCGCCCGCCTTGGCGCCCTTCTTCGGGGCCTGGCTGCGGGACGTGGTCCCGCCCTTGCTTGGTTTTTTGGTAGTCATCGCCCTACATGGTAGCCGTTGATGGCGTGCAGAACGGGTCAGCGCGCCTTTTGAAGAACCTGCATGAGAAATTTGAGGGAAGTCGTTGACAGGCTGCCAATTCATCTTCACAATTGCGCCTCTGGAACGCCCAGGTGGCGGAATTGGTAGACGCACTAGTTTCAGGTACTAGCGGGTAAAACCGTGGAGGTTCGAGTCCTCTCCTGGGCACCAACGAAAAAACTCCTCGCTTCGGCGGGGATTTTTTTTGCCTGGAATCCGGCTCTGACCCCGGCACCGGGGCGGATCCCTTCCTGCGAAGAAAAGGCTCTGGCCCCATCGCCAGAATCCATCGCGGGATTCATCCAGAAGTGTTGACACCCCCGTAACAACACCCCATAATTCTCCTCCTCGACGCCCAGATGGCGGAATTGGTAGACGCACTAGCTTCAGGTGCTAGCGGGGGCAACTTCGTGGAGGTTCGAGTCCTCTTCTGGGCACCATGTCGAGAAAGAAAACAACCCGCGCAAGCGGGTTTTTTCTTGTCTGTGATTCGGGGCGCGTAGAGTCAAGCTTGCTCAACTCTACAAAGGCGGATCGCGGTGTTCGCCGGGCCATGCGCGGCGACCTCCATCAAAACAACGGCCGCAGCACCAGCTCCAGCCCGAGCAGCAGCAGGAACCCGAGGAAACACGCGCGGAACACGCGTGCGCTGATCCGCTGCCGGATCACCTGCCCCAGCCACATGCCCAGCAGTGCCGGCACCACCGCCACCGCGCTCAGGCCCAGCTGCTGGATACCGAACGCGCCATGCAGCACCAGACCTGTCGTCAGTGAAATCGTCGACACAGTGAACGCCAGCCCGAGCGCCTGCACCAGCTCTTCGCGCTGCAGCCCCAGCGATTGCAGGTACGGCACCGCCGGCATCACGAACACGCCGGTCGCACCAGTCACCATGCCGGACAGTGCACCCACCAGCGGCCCCAGCCAGCGTTCGCGCCGTTCTGGCACGCGGAACACCGGTGCAAACAGCGCGTACGCGGCATAGATCACCAGCGCCATGCCCAACGCCACGCGCGACCAGGTGCGATCCACCCGTACCAGCAGCGCGGCCGAACCCAGCGTCACCACCACCACGGCCAGCATCATCGGCCACAGCCGCCGCACGATGGGCCCGAGCGACGGGCCCGACAACAACTGCCACGCGTTGGTGACAAAGGTGGGAATGAACAGCATCGAGGCCGCCGCCACCGGCGACAGCGCGCTGCCCAGCAGGCCCATCGCCACCGTCGGAAGGCCCATGCCGGTCACACCCTTGACCACGCCCGCCAGCACGAACACCGCCACCAGCAGAAAATAGAAGTACGTCGTTTCGTTCATGCCGTCATTGGATCGGGCAGGCCATCGGCGCACAATGCGGTCTTCCCGACCCTGCCTTCGGTTGTACCGAAGGCTCTGGTGTCACGAGGAGGACAACACATGCGGATGGACATCGCCGACCTGCGCCTGTTCCTGGCCATCGCCGAAGCGGGCAGCATCACGGCCGGTGCATCACAGGCAAACCTGGCACTGGGCTCTGCCAGCGAACGCCTGCGCGCCATCGAAGCCGACGCCGGCACAGCCCTGCTGACCCGGCACCCGCGCGGGGTCAGCCTCACTGAAGCCGGTGCCGCCCTCGCCCACCATGCGCGGTTGATCGTGCAGCAGCAGGCGCAGCTGCGCGGCGAAATGCAGGCGTTCGCCCATGGCGCGCGCGGCACCCTGCACCTGTACGCCAATACCGCCGCACTGACCAACTACCTGCCGTCGCGGCTGGCCCCCTGGCTGGCCGAACGGCCGCGACTGCATGTAGAACTGCTGGAACGCACCAGCCCTGAGGTTGTACGCGCGATCAGTGCCGGCCAGGCCGAGGCCGGCATCATCAGCGACGCGGTCGACGCTGACGGACTGCAGCAGCACGTGGTTGCCGAAGATCCGCTGATGCTGCTGCTGCCGGCCGATCACCGCTTCGCCCCGCAGCGCACGCTGGCGTTCGCGGACGTGGCGGGCGAGACCTTCGTCGCGCTGGCCGACGGCAACGCACTGCAGACCTACATCGAAGACCAGGCCCGCGACATTGGTCGCCGCCTCGACGTCCGCATCCGCATGAAAACCTTCGAAGGCGTGTGCATCATGATCGGCCACGGCATCGGCCTCGGTATCGTACCGCGCTCCATCGCCCGCCAGCATCGGCGCAGTACGCATACCGTTGCAGTGCCGCTTGCCGATGCGTGGGCACAGCGTCGCCTGTGCGCCTGTTTCCCACACTGGAAAGCGCTTTCGCCGCCAATGCGCAGCCTGCTGCTTCACCTCGGCGTCGAAGCAGAAAAAAAAGTGTGAAACAGTGTTGACACATCCGCTGCCATGCCGCAAAATTCTTCTCCTGAGTCGCCCAGGTGGCGGAATTGGTAGACGCACTAGCTTCAGGTGCTAGCGGGGGCAACTTCGTGGAGGTTCGAGTCCTCTCCTGGGCACCATGACTCAGCAAATGATCAAACCCGCGCAAGCGGGTTTTTTCATGCCTGCGGTTTGGGATGCGCGATGCATTGCGATTGCCGCTCAGTGTGTCGTATCCGGCACCTCCCTGGCAGCCATCTGCTCGTGCGAGCTCCCACCGGCGCGTCGCTATCACGCCCTGAGCGACAACCTTTTCGGGATCCATTCCACGTTTCGTTCGAATTCGTACTTCTCCTAGACGGAATCCACTCGCGATTCCTCGCCCCCGGCAGGCAGATTCTCGGATGCCGGGTGCAGCTACCCCACCATGCCCTGCCCCTGCGCGCCTTCCCCCAACAAAGGACGCTCCATGCAGCGCAGCATCATCTGCCCCCACTGCCACACTGCCTCCAACCACGGCGTAAGCGTCTGCGTTGGATGCCAGGCCGAAGTCCACTATGGCGCTTCCAGAGAAGCGTACGCGGTTGTTTCTGTTGCCGCCCTTGTCTGCGGCGCATTCATCGGCAGCCACCTGCAGGCCACTGCCGGCTGGGTCAGCGGCGGCGTCGTGCTTGTGGCAGGAATGTGGGCGCTGGCCCAGCTGTTCCGCGATCGCGTGGTTTTCAAGCGCGTATATCGCACACGCTAGACTCGCACCAATGCGCTTGGCCTGGATGTCCTTCGGTACGCCACCTGACAGACATGGCCTGGCGTTGACAGCAACGCGCAAACAAAAACCCCGCCTTCCGGCGGGGTTTTGTTTTTCATCGACAATGATCGATCAGTGCCCACCGCCCGCCGAGGCCGCACCCGCACCGGCACCGAACGGCGGCTTGGCCAGCCACAGGAACGAGATGATCGCCAGGAAGATCCAGCCCAGCAGGAAGAAGATGTCGTTGAAGCCCATCTGCGATGCCTGGTGGTTGATCATGTTGTTCAGCACCGCCGCGCCATGTTGCAGGTCGCCCTGCCCCATCGCCGCCACCTGGTCCTGCATGCCCGGCTGATAGGCCGAAATGTGCTCGGTCAGGTCCGCGTGATGCACCTGCGTGCGACGTGCCCACAGCCAGGTGGTCAGCGACGCCGCGAAGCTGCCGCCCAGCGTACGCAGGAAGGTGGCCAGGCCCGAACCGGCCGCGATCTCACGACCATCCAGGTCCGACAGCAGGATCTGCAGCACCGGCATGAAGAACAGTGCCACGCCGATGCCCATGATCAGCTGTACGCCGGCCACATGGTGGAAGTCCACCTGCAGGTTGAAACCCGAGCGCAGGAAGCTGGTCATCGACAGCACCACGAACGCGATGGTGGCCAGCATGCGCATGTCGAAACGCGATGCGTACTTGCCCACGAACGGGGTCATGATCACCGGCAGTACACCGATCGGGGCTGTTGCCAGACCGGCCCAGATCGCGGTGTAGCCCATGTCGCGCTGCAGCCACTGCGGAATCAGCAGGGCCACGCTGAAGAACGCCGCGTAGGCCACCACCATCGCCAGCGTACCGGCACGGAAGTTGCGGTGCCGGAACAGCTTCAGGTCGACGATCGGGTCCTTGTCGGTCAGCTCCCAGATCAGGAACACGGTCAGCGCCACCACGGCAACGCAGGCCAGTACCACGATCTTCATCGACGAGAACCAGTCTTCGTCGTTGCCCAGGTCGAGTACCAGCTGCAATGCGCCCACGCCGATCACCAGGGTGACCAGGCCGACGTAGTCCATCTTCGGCTTCTCGACGTGCTCGGGGCGACCCTTCAACTGGTTGCCCACTACCAGCGCAGCGAAGATGCCCAGCGGCACGTTGATCAGGAAGATCCATTCCCAGCTGTAGTTGTCGGTGATCCAGCCACCGAGGATCGGCCCGCAGATCGGCGCCACCACGGTGATCATCGCCAGCAGCGCCAGCGCCTGCCCGCGTTTCTCCCGTGGATAGATCGAGACCAGCAGCGACTGGGTGATCGGGTACATCGGGCCGGCGACGAAGCCCTGCAGCGCACGCGACAGCACCAGCATGCCCATGCTCTGGGCCAGGCCGCACAGCAGCGAGGTGATCACGAAGGCCAGCGTGGCCCACACGAACAGCTTGCGCTCGCCGAAGCGACGGCTGAGCCAGCCGGTCAGCGGCAGCGCGATCGCGGTGCTGACCGCGAACGAGGTGATGACCCACGTCGCCTGCTGCGAACTGGCGCCAAGATTACCGGCGATGGTCGGCAGCGAGACGTTGGCGATGGTGGTGTCGAGCACCTGCATGAACGAGGCCATCGCCAGGCCCACGGTGCAGAGGGCCACACTGGGTGGCAGGAAGCCGGCGGCCGCACCCGGCGCCGCCGGTGCGCCCGGAGAGCCGGGCGCAGCTGGAGCTTGTGCGGACATGGCCGACCTCAGCTCGCCTTGGACTGCTGCGGCAGGTTGCCCTGGATGATCGTGTGGATCACCTCATCGGCATCGTGCAGCTGCTTGGCGTACACGTCGGTGTCGAACACCGTGCCCTTGGCGGCTGCGCTCGGCAGCACTTCGCCCTTCTGGTCGCGCAGGCTCACCTCGGCCTTCATCGACAGGCCGATGCGCAGCGGGTGTTCGGCCAGCTGCTTGGCATCGATGGCGATGCGCACCGGCACGCGCTGCACGATCTTGATCCAGTTGCCGCTGGCGTTCTGCGCCGGCAGCAGCGAGAACGCCGAGCCGGTGCCCAGGCCCAGGCTGTCGATGCGGCCCTTGTACTTGACGTCGCCGGCATACAGGTCCGACTTCAGCTCCACTTCCTGGCCCAGGCGCATGTGCCGCAGCTGGGTTTCCTTGAAGTTGGCTTCGACCCACATCTGCTCGGTCGGCACCACCGCCATCAGCGCATTGCCCGGCTGCACGCGCTGGCCGACCTGCACCGAACGACGGGCGACATAGCCGGTGACCGGCGCGACGATGCCCGAACGTGCGTTGTTGAGGAAGGCCTGGCGCAGCTGCGCGGCGGCAGCCTGCACATCCGGCTGGGTGGCGATCACGGTGTCATCGACCAGTGCGCGGTTGCGCTCGACGGTCTCGCGCGAACCGGCCACGGCCGCTTCGGCAGCTGCCAGCTCATCGCGGGCGTGGGCCAGTTCTTCGTTGGAGATGGCGCCGGTGGCGGCCAGGCCCTTGCGGCGTGCGAAGTCGTCGCGCACGCGCTTCAGGGTCACCTGGCGTGCGTTCAAGTCCGCCTGCGCACCTTCGACGCTGCGGTACAGGCCGCGGGTCTGGCGCACGGTCTTGGCCAGGTTGGCTTCGGCCTGCTGCAGGGCCACCGAGGTATCGGCCGGGTCCAGCTGCACCAGCAGCTGGCCGCGCTCCACGCGCATGCCGTCATCGGCGTTGATGGCGACCACGGTACCGGCCACCAGCGGGGTGATCTGCACCTGGTTGCCCTGCACGTAGGCATCGTCGGTCTCTTCGAACCAACGGCCGAACATGAAGTACCACAGCGCCAGTGCCGCCAGCAGCAGCACGACGATCACGAACAGGCCGCGCAGCAGGTTGCCGCGGCGGTTGGGGGCGGCCGGGGCCGCGGTGTCTTGGGTCTGGCTCATGGCAGGGATCTTCAGGAATGCGAGGAATCGGAATGGGAGGCGAGCGGCGCGGCGTGATCGGCATCACTGGGCTGGAAACCACCGCCCAGCGCCTTGCTCAGGCGCACGGAGGTCTGCACCTGCTGCGACTGCAGGCCGGCCAGCTGCTGCTGTGACTGCAGCAGGGTGGACTGCGCGGTCAGCACGTCCAGGTAGCTGCCGATGCCAGCGCGATAGCGCTGCTGGGCCAGGTCGAAGGCCGAACGCGCGGTGTCCACCGCCTGCTGTTGCGCGTTCGACTGCTGCGCCAGTGAGCGCACCGCGTTGACCTGGTCGGCCACGTCGCGCAGTGCATCGAGCACGGTCTGGTTGTAGTTGGCAACCGCCAGGTCGTACTGCGCATCGGTGTTGGCCAGGTTGGCGCGCAGCTTGCCGCCTTCGAAGATCGGCAGGCTCAACGCCGGGCCGATGTAGGCGAAGGTGGAGCTGCTCTTCAGCAGATCGCCCACGTTCGGTGCGACGACGCCAGCCAGTGCGGTCAGGTTGAAGCTCGGGTAGAACTTGGTCCTGGCGACCTTGATCTGCTTGTCGGCCGCTTCCACCCGCCAGCGCGCGGCAACGATGTCCGGACGACGGCCGAGCAGCTCGCTGGGCAGCACGCCCGGCAGCTGGAGCGCCATCGGATTCAACGCCTGCGGACGCTGGATCGACAGGCCACGGTCCGGGCCCTTGCCGACCAGGGCGGCCAGCGCGGTGCGGGCGGCGTCGATGCGCTGCTGTGCGGCCAGCACCTGCTGCTGCGCGGCCGGCACGCGGGCCTCGGCCTGGCGCACCTGCAGATCGCTGTCGATGCCGGCACTGCGGCGCTGGCGGGTCAACTGCAGCGACTTCTGCGAGCGGGTCAGCTCTTCCTCGGCCACGTCGTTGAGCTGCCACGCGTAGGCCAGGTCGGCATAGGCCTGGGTGATGCCGGTGGACAGGTTCAGGCGCGCGGCCTGGGCTTCAACAGTGGCGGCATGCGCGCCATCCACGGCGGCTTCCCAAGCGGCGCGCTTGCCGCCCCACAGGTCCACGCCATAGCTGAAATCAAACGCGACCTGGCTGCTGCCAGCGTAATGGCCGCCCATCTCGCTGCCGGCCATCGACTCGGGCAGGCGCAGACCGGTGTAACCACCGGACACCGACAGGCTGGGCAGGCGATCGGCACGCGCGGTACCGACCTGCGACTGCGCCTGGCGCAGGCGCGCATCGGCAGCGTCCAGGCTCGGGTGGCCGGCCAGCCCCTCGGCGACCAGCGCGTCCAGCTGCGCATCGCCCAGTGCCTTCCACCAGTCCTGCGCCGGGAAGCCGGTGGCGCTCAGATCGGTGTCGGCCAGGGTGCGTTCGCTGTGCAGGCTGTCCACATCGAGCACGTGGCCCTGCGGGTTGAGGCCGCGGCTGCTGGCGCAGGCGGCCAAGGCCAGGGCCAGCGCTGATACCAACAGCGCGCGCCCGGACCGGCGGAGAGTGGAATGCGGGATCGGGTTCATGGGGTCGTCAGGGAATCGCGGATTCGGGTGAGGAGGGACAGCAGCTGCGTGCGTTCGTCGGCGGACAGGTCACGCAGGGCGTAATCCATCACCGCGTCGCCACGCAGCTTCAGCCGCGCCCACAGCGCGCGGCCTTCATCGGTCAGCACGATCTGCAGCGCACGCCGGTCCTGGGCATGCGGCTCGCGGCGTACGCAGCCCAGTGCCTCCAGCTTGTCCAGCAGACGGGTCACCGCACTGGGCACCTGGTCGATGGCCTGGGCCAGTTCATTGGCCGTGCACGGCGCCATGTTCGAAAGCACCTTCAACCCGATGTAGTGGGTGAAGCCGATGCCGAGGTCTTCTTCAGCCATGGAGGCGTCGAGTTGGCGGACCAGGCCGTCGCGCACCTGGCGCAGCAGCAGGCCGAAGCTGGGGGGAGTGGTTGCAGGACAGATCATGGGGGAGCATTCTCTTCCAAAAAAAATATTTCTCAATGGAAATATTCGATCTGGCATCGAATGCTGTGTTGCAGCAGTGGGCTGGATCAGTGAAGGCGCTCACCTTAATGGCCCGCTCAGCTGGCCCGGTAGTACAATTCAGCCAATGGATGACACATTTCAGCCAGCAGATATGATGAACAAGGCAGAAATCCCCCCTCCCAAGCGCCTGCTGCGTGATGACGCACTGGACTGGTTCGAGCGCAATGACGGCCCTCCGGTTGTCGCTTTCCGCTTCGACAGCCCGCAGGGCCTGGTCCGTGAAGTGGACTGGCATCACCACCAGCGCGCACAGCTGATCTGTGTCGAGCGCGGCCTGTTGACCACCCGAACCTCGCACGGCACGTGGTCGCTGGCGCCGGGTTCGGCCGGCTGGATGCCGCCGCTGGAGCCGCATACGGTCACCCTCGACGGGCCATTGCGTGGCTGGGGCATGGCGCTGGCCGCGCCCGCCTGCGCCACCCTGCCCTCCGACCCCTGCGTGCTGGGCCTGTCCAAGCTGGCGCAGGCGCTGGCCGACCGTATCTGCGAATGGCCGCTGGGCTATGCCACCACCCCTGAGCGCCAGCACATCATCGATGTACTGCTGGACGAGATCCGCACCGCACCGCGCCAGCGCATGCACCTGCCGATGCCGCACGACCGGCGCCTGCTGAAGATCGCCTCGCAGCTGCTGGCCGACCCGTCCGACGAGCGCAGCCTGGCCGAATGGGCGCACTGGGCGGGTCTGTCGCCACGCAGCCTGACCCGCCACTTCCGCGACGAGACCACGCTCAGCTTCGCCCAGTGGCGGCAGCAGGCCCGCCTGTCCGAGGCGCTGCGCCAGCTGACCGACGGCCGCAGCGTGGCCGATATCGCCCACGCGCTGGGCTTCAGCAGCGCCAGCGCCTTCGTCACCGTGTTCCGCCGCCACTTCGGTTTGCCGCCCGGGCGCTACCTGGCGCGGGCCGGGCATGGCCTGGAAACCGGGCTGGACCCTGCGCGCGGCTTGGCATCCCCGGCCGCATCCGGATAATCACAGGATTGCGAGCGGCGACCGCCGTCGCCGCCTCCCGACAATAGGTAACAACGCCGCATGACCGATCTTGCCCGCCCCGTGTTCCACGGATTCGAACAACTGCCGCTGCGCGAGTACGCAGAACGCGCCTACCTCGACTACTCGATGTACGTGGTCCTGGACCGTGCCCTGCCGTTCATCGGCGACGGCCTGAAGCCGGTACAGCGCCGCATCATCTATTCGATGAGCGAGCTGGGCCTGAATGCCGCGTCCAAGCCGAAGAAGTCCGCGCGCACCGTCGGTGACGTCATCGGTAAGTACCATCCGCACGGCGACAGCGCGTGCTACGAGGCGCTGGTGCTGATGGCGCAGCCGTTCTCGTACCGCTACCCGCTGATCGAGGGCCAGGGCAACTTCGGTTCCAGCGATGACCCGAAGTCGTTCGCGGCGATGCGTTACACCGAATCCAAGCTGACCCCGATCGCTGAAGTGCTTCTGGGCGAACTGGGCCAGGGCACCACCGACTGGGCGCCGAACTTCGACGGCACCCTGCAGGAACCGACCTGGATGCCGGCGCGGCTGCCGCACCTGCTGCTGAACGGCACCACCGGCATCGCCGTAGGCATGGCCACCGACGTGCCGCCGCACAATCTCAACGAGATCGTCAGCGCGCTGCTGCACCTGCTGGACAACCCCGAGGCCAGCGTGCGCGACCTGTGCGAGCACGTGCAGGGACCGGACTACCCCTCCAGCGCCGAGATCATCACCGCGGCCAATGACCTGCGGAACATGTACGAGACCGGCAACGGCAGCGTGCGTGCGCGTGCGACCTTCACCAAGGAAGCCAACAACATCGTCGTCACCGCGCTGCCGTTCCAGGTGTCGCCGTCGAAGGTGATCGAGCAGATCGCCGCGCAGATGCGCGCCAAGAAGCTGCCGTGGCTGGAGGACATCCGCGATGAGTCCGACCATGCCAACCCGGTGCGCGTGGTGCTGGTGCCGCGTTCCAACCGTGTCGACGCCGAGCAGCTGATGGGCCACCTGTTCGCCACCACGGACATGGAGCGCAGCTACCGCGTCAACCTCAACGTGATCGGGCTGGACGGCCGTCCGCAGGTGAAGAACCTGAAGATGCTGCTCAGCGAATGGCTGGCGTTCCGCAGCAGCACCGTCACCCGCCGCCTGCAGCACCGCCTGCAGAAGGTCGAGCGCCGCCTGCACCTGTTGGAAGGCCTGCTGGTCGCATTCCTCAACCTGGACGAGGTGATCCACATCATCCGGACCGAGGACGAACCGAAGGCGGCGCTGATCGCGCGCTTCGGCCTGTCCGACGACCAGGCCGAGTACATCCTGGAAACCAAGCTGAAGCAGCTGGCGCGCCTGGAAGAGATGAAGATCCGTGGCGAGCAGGACGAGCTGGCCAAGGAGCGCGAGAAGATCCTCGGCATCCTCGACAGCAAGACCAAGCTGAAGAAGCTGATCCGCGACGAACTGACCGCCGATGCCAGGAAGTTCGGCGACGCACGCCGTTCGCCGCTGGTGCAGCGCCAGGCCGCGCAGGCCATCGACGAGACCGAACTGGTGCCGAGCGAGCCGATGACCGTCGTGCTCTCGGAGAAGGGCTGGATCCGTGCCGCCAAGGGCCACGACGTCGATGCGTCCGCCCTGTCCTATCGCGATGGTGACGCCCTGCAGGGCGCGGTGCGTGCACGCAGCACCCAGCAGGTCGCGTTCCTCGACAGCGAGGGTCGCGCCTACTCGACGCCGGTACACACCCTGCCCTCCGCGCGTGGCAACGGTGAACCGCTCACCGGACGCTTCTCGCCGGCCGCGGGCACCAGCTTCGTGACCCTGGCCAGCGCCGAGCCGGACACCCGCTTCGTGCTGGCCTCCACCCACGGCTACGGCTTCGTCACCCGCTTCGAGAACCTGATCGGCCGCAACAAGGCCGGCAAGGCGATGCTGAACCTGTCAGCCGGTTCGACCGTGCTGACCCCGTCGGTGGTGGCCAACGTCGCCACCGACCGCATCGTGGCGGTGACCAGTTCCGGCAACCTGCTGGCAATCGCCGCCAACGACCTGCCGGAACTGGACAAGGGCAAGGGCAACAAGATCATCGAGATCCCGAAGGCCAAGCTCGCCACCGAACGCGTGGTCGCCATCGTGGCGATCAGCCCGGGCCAGACCCTTCAGGTGCGCAGTGGGCAGCGCACGATGGGCCTGAAGTTCAACGAGCTCGACGCCTACCTCGGCGCCCGCGCCACCCGCGGCCACCTGCTGCCGCGCGGTTGGCAGAAGGTGGAAGGGCTGTCGGTGGAATGAGGGCCGCGGCCCTGCTCATGGTGGGTGTCAACCTTGGTTGACACGCCTTGCCCCGGTAGACGCCAACCTCGGTTGGCGTTTTCCATCCCAATGGGGTCAGAGCCGTTTTCGTCGAAAACGGATCTGACCCCGGACACGAAAAAGCCGGGGCATTCCCCGGCTTTTTCGTTGTCGGCTGGCGGGCGGTGGAGCAGCTGGCGGGCGAAGGCTGGCTGGCGGTGCTCCGGTGCTGGCGGGCGACAGAACGCTGTGCTTCTGGTAGACCCGACCGCTGGTCGGCTGCCCTGCAAAAGCGGCCGACTAACAGTCGGCACTACCGGGTCGGCGCGAGGCGCCGGCTCAGTGCGCCGGGGCGCCGTTGCCGTCGATCTTGCTCAGCTGGTACAGCTCCAGGCCGATGCGCTTGATCAGGCCCAACTGCTGTTCCAGCCACCAGGCATGGTCTTCCTCGGTGTCCTTCAGCTGCGCCAGCAGCATGTCGCGGCTCACGTAGTCACCCTTCTCCTCGCACAGCTTCATGCCGGCGGCGAGATTGTTCCGAACCGCGTATTCAGTATCCAGATCCTTCTGCAGCATCTCCTCCACGGTCTTGCCCGGCTCGGTGGCATGCGGGCGCATGTCCGGGTCGCCTCCGAGGAACAGGATCCGGCGCAGCAGCGCGTCGGCGTGCTGGGTTTCCTCTTCCATCTCGTGGTTCAGGCGTTCGTACAGCGCGAACAGGCCCTGGTCCTCGTAGCGGCGGGAATGGATGAAGTACTGGTCGCGGGCAGCGAGTTCGCCGCGCAGCAGTTCCTTCAGGCAGGCGATGACGTCCGGGTTGCCTTTCATGGGGGGGCTCCTGTGAATCGATGTGACATAGGGTGCCGCATTTCAAAATACGGTGATCTAATCGGAATCAGTCGCAGTTGCGCCTGCGGCTACAATCGGCCCACGAGTTCGGAAAGGACGTGCGATGCGACGTACATGGCGTTGGGTGCTGGGCGTGCTGATCGCCATCGTGCTGGTTACCGTACTGGGCCTGTGGCTGCTGCTGCGCGGCAGCCTGGCCGACCTCGACGGCGAACATGCACTGCCTGGTCTGGCCAAGCCGGTCACCGTCGAACGCGATGCGCTGGGCGTGGTCACCATCACTGCCGGCAGCCAGGCCGACGCGATGCGTGCACTCGGCCATGTGCATGCGCAGGAACGCTACTTCGAGATGGACCTCATGCGCCGCAGTGCGGCTGGCGAGCTGTCGGCGTTGTTCGGGCCGAAGGCCATCGACGCCGACAAACGCATGCGCGTGCACCGCCTGCGCGCCCGCACCGAGGCGCATCTGGATACCGCGCTGGGCGACAACGGCGCGGCCGTGCGTGCCTATGTGGACGGCGTCAATGAAGGCCTGGCTGATCTCTCCGTGCGGCCGTGGGCCTACCTGCTGCTGCGGCAGTCACCGCACCCGTGGCAGGCCAGCGACAGCGTGCTGGCCGGACTGGCCATGTACGCCGACCTGCAGGACCCAGGCAACCAGACCGAGCTTGCCCTGAGCCGCATCCGCGCGGTGGTGCCGCCGGCGCTGTACGCGCTGATCGCCCACGACGGCACCGAATGGGATGCACCGCTGTTTGGCGAAGCCACCGGCAACGCGGCCCTGCCCGATGCAAGCCAGCTCGATCTGCGCACATTGAAGGGAAAGCCGGGCACCGAGCAGGAGGAGGCGGACGTCATCGGCAGCAACAACTTCGCGGTGGCCGGCGCGCTCACCGCCGACGGCCGCGCGATCGTGGCTGACGACATGCACCTGGGCCTGCGCGCGCCTGGCCTGTGGTTCCGGGTGCGCCTGCGTTACCCCGACTCGCAGGCTGCAGGCGGCCAGGTCGACGTCACTGGCTTCTCGCTGCCTGGCCTGCCGGCGGTGATCGTCGGCAGCAATGGACACGTCGCCTGGGGCTTCACCAACAGCTACATCGATACTGCCGACTACCGGACTGAACCGGCCAGCGCCGCTGTGACCGTGCACGACGAACGCATTGCGGTGGCCGGCCAGGCCGACGTGGTGTTCCCGGTGCGCGAAACCGCCTGGGGCCCGATCCTGCACACCCATGCCGATGGCAGCGGCGATGCCCTGCGCTGGGTCGCGCACCTGCCCGGCGCGGTGCGCCTGGACTTCGGTGACCTGGCCCGCGCCGGCGATCTGGATGGCGCCCTGCACTTCGCCGACCGCGCCGGCATCCCCGCGCAGAACCTGGTGGTCGGCGACCGCAGCGGACGCATCGCCTGGCGCCTGATCGGCGCCCGCCCCGACCGAGGCCCCGGCTGTGCACCGGCCGGCTTCACTGCGGCCAGCAACCAGGATTGCGCACCGTGGCCGATCCGCAGCGATGCCTCGCCGGCACTGATCGATCCCCCCAACCATCGCCTGTGGACCGCCAACGGCCGCGTCCTCGACGGCGAAGCACTGGCCAGCGTCGGCAATGGCGGCTATGACCTTGGTGCCCGGGCGCGGCAGATCCGCGATCTGCTGGCAATCCAGGAGCGCTTCGACGAGCACGACCTGCTGGCGATCCAGCTTGATGACCGCGCGGTGTTCCTGCAGCGCTGGTGGGCGTTGCTGCATGACGTCATCGAACACCGTGACGATCCTGCGCTGAAGCGGTTGAAGTCCGTCAGTCACCAATGGGGCGGCCGGGCCTCGACCAGCTCGGTGAGCTACCGGGTGGTGCGTGAATTCCGTACACAGGTAATGGAGACGTTGTCCGATGCACTGCTGGCACCGGCCAACGCGGCACTGGGCGATGACTATCTGGACCCGCGCCTGGCGCAGCTGGAAGGCGTGGCGTGGCCGATGCTGCAAGAGCGTCCGGCCAATCTGCTGCCTCCCGCCTTCGACAGCTGGGACGCGCTGCTGATCGATGCCGCCCGCCGTACCGAGAGCGAGCTGTCCAGGCAGGGCCCTCTGGCCAAGCGCAGCTGGGGCGAACGCAATACTGCGGCGATCTGCCATCCCATCGCGCGTGCATTGCCGGACATCGCCAAACGCTGGCTGTGCATGCCCACCGATCCCCTGCCCGGTGACCGCGACATGCCACGCGTGCAGACGCCGAACTTCGGTGCCTCCGAACGCATGGTGGTTTCGCCCGGCCACGAGGCCGACGGCATCGTGCACATGCCCGGCGGCCAGAGCGGCCATCCGCTGTCGCCGTACTGGGCGGCTGGCCACGAAGACTGGGTGCATGGCCGACCGACCCCGTTCCTGCCAGGCAAGGCGCAGCACGTGATGACGCTGGTCCCTGCGCGTTGACGACCAGGGTCAGATCCCTTTTCCAAAGAAAAGGGATCTGACCCCATCATTGCAGCGTCAGGCCAGCGCCTGCTCATGCACGCCGGCAATCGCGCGGCCGGAAGGATCGGCTGCTGCCGCGAAGCTGGCATCCCACGCAATCGCCGCCGGCGACGAACAGGCAATCGACTTGCCGCCCGGCACGGTCTCGGCCGCCGCGCGGCTGGGGAAGAACTGTTCGAACAGGTGGCGGTAGTAGTACGCCTCCTTGGTCTGCGGCGGGTTGTGCGGGAAGCGCTTGTCGGCCGCCGACAGCACGCGGTCGCTCACCTGCGCTTCGGCATGCGCTTTCAGCCCGTCGATCCAGCCATAGCCGACGCCGTCGCTGAACTGCTCCTTCTGCCGCCACAGGATGCTGTCCGGCAGGTAGCCCTCGAACGCTTCGCGCAGCACCGCCTTCTCGATGCGGCGGCCACCGAAGCCGGCACCGACCATCTTGTGCGCGGCATCGAAGCGCATCGCCACATCGAGGAACTCGCGGTCGAGGAACGGGACACGCGGCTCCACGCCCCAGGCCATCATCGACTTGTTGGCGCGCAGGCAATCGTAGTTGTGCAGGGCATCAAGCTTGCGTACCAGCTCATCGTGGAATTCGCGCGCATCCGGCGCCTTGTGGAAGTACAGGTAGCCGCCGAAGATCTCGTCGCTGCCTTCGCCGGAGAGCACCATCTTCACGCCCATCGCCTTGATCCGCCGTGCGAGCAGGAACATCGGCGTCGATGCACGGATGGTGGTGACGTCGTAGGTCTCGATGTGGCGGATCACTTCCGGCAGCGCATCGAGGCCTTCCTCGAAGGTGTATTCGAAGCCGTGATGCACGGTGCCGAGTGCCTCGGCAGCGATCGCCGCAGCCGCCAGATCGGGCGAGCCCTTCAGGCCGATCGCGAACGAATGCAAGCGCGGCCACCAGGCTTCGGTCTGTCCACCATCCTCGATGCGGCGACGCGCGTAGCGTGCGGCCACCGCCGCCACCAGCGACGAGTCCAGGCCACCGGACAACAGCACGCCGTACGGAACGTCGCTCATCAGCTGGCGTTCCACCGCATGCTCGAACGCCTGGCGCAGTTCGGCCAGGTCGGCCTGGCGGCCCTGCACGTCGGCATAGTCGCGCCACGGTTGCTGGTAGTAGCGCACCAGCTCACCGCTGGCGCTGTCGAAGTAATGGCCCGGCGGGAACTGCGCGACGTCGGCACAGGTATCGACCAGTGCCTTCATTTCCGAGGCCACGCGCAGCCGGCCCTGTGCATCGTGGCCCCAGTACAGCGGCACCACGCCCACCGGGTCACGTGCCACCAGCACCCGTCCGGCCTCGCGATCCCACAGGGCGAAGGCGAAGATGCCATTGAGCTGTTCCAGCCACTGTGCTGGCGTACCGCCCTGACGGTACAGCGCGTTGATCACCTCACAGTCCGAACCGGTCTGGAAGTCGTAGGCGGTGGTCAGCGTGGCCTTCAGCTGCTGGTGGTTGTAGATCTCGCCGTTGACCGCCAGCGCCAGCTGCCCATCGGCCGACAACAACGGCTGCGAGCCACCGGCCGGATCGACGATGGCCAGCCGTTCGTGAACCAGCAGCGCGCCTTCATCGAGGTACACGCCGCTCCAGTCCGGACCGCGGTGACGCTGGCGTTGCGACAGCTCCAGCGCGTGGCGGCGCAGGGCGGGAAGATCGTCACCGGCCTGCAGGCCGAAGATTCCGAAGATCGAACACATGGCAGAGCTCCTGTTGTGGGGATTTCACGGGGAAGGTGTTCGACCGGCAACCAGGCCCGGGGGGACTGCACCCGGGCACAAAAAAACCCGCATCGGCTGATGCGGGTTTTCTGGTGTCCGGGCGTGTGTTGCTGTCTATCTACCCAGGGCGCAGTCCCGCATCGGCCGCGCACGATTATTCGCGCGCAGATTATTGCGGTTGTTGTTATTGACGGCGGTGGCCAGGCGGATCGACATGGCATCGACCCTACCCCGGTTTTCGGCGCCGCGCAACAGTTGCGTCGGCAACCACGCGGAAGGACCGCCACCGCGCCAGCCAGCGCATAATGGCCCACCCTGAACCGTGTAACAGGAATGCAACACCGCAATGGACGCACCGGGGCGCTGGCCGCCCTGCTCTGCCTGGGCCTGGCCGCCTGCCAGAGCCTACCCCCACCTTCCACACTGCAGCTGGACCAGCAACAGGTACTGGAGCAACGCGGAACCGACGGCAGCTTCGACGGCGCCTGGGAAACCGCGCGGACCTTCGAGCGCTTCAACGATCTGCGCGCCGTCACCTACTACGAGCGTGCCGCAGCGATCACACCCTGGACCTTCCACAACACCAAGGCGGAAGAAGCACTGGGCCGGATCTGGATCTCCGGCACGCTGCAGCATGCCGACAGCCCCCACATCAACCCGGCACCGGTGCTGCGCGCGTCCTGGCGACGTGGCGAACGCTGGTCTATGGCCGCCGCCAACCACGGCAATCCGTATGCGTTCTTTGACCTGGCCAAGGCCTATCGCGAGCGCGGCGATGCCCAGCGAGCGCTGCGCTGGGACCTTCGCGCGATGGTCTACCAGCGCTATGCGTCGTCGTCATCGGGACTGCCCGGCGCAGTAGCGGCCACAGGCGATACCGTGCATCCGCTGGTGGCGAGGATCCAACGCCGTGCCGCTGCAGGTGACGCCGACGCACAGGTCGATCTGGGCGCACTGCTGGAAAAAGGCGTCGGCCTGCCACGCGATCCAGCGCGTGCACTGCAGCTGTACCAGCGCGCAGGTGAGCGGGGCAATGTGTTCGGCCAGTACTTCGCCGGGCTGCTGCTGGGCCGCAGTGCGCCGGGCGTGGAGAAGGACACCGATGCTGCCGCGCGCTGGTTCGCGCGCGCCGAGGCGCAGCGCTTCTACATGGCCGCGCCCAGCTACTGGAAGAAAGCGATCGAGCCGCCGTTCTTCATTTTTTCAGAGTAGAGCCGAGCCATGCTCGGCCGCTTCTGGTGGAATAAACAGCCGAGCATGGCTCGGCCCTACTGGGAAGCGGCCCCGGCGGGAGGCGTGCCGACCAACGGTCGGCACCCACCTCGGCAGGATCGGGGTATCCCCACCACAGGGCTCACACCAGCAACCGTTCCACCAGCCGCTGGTACAACCCCGGCAGTGCTTCCAGATCGTCAACGCGCACGTTCTCGTCCACCTGGTGGATGCTGGCGTTGACCGGTCCTACTTCGATGCACTGCGCGCCCAGCGGCGCGATGAAACGTGCATCCGAGGTGCCGCCGCCGGTGCTTTCTTCCGGGGCACGGCCGATGTGCTCGGCCAGTACCGCGCGCGCAGTCGCACGCAGCGTGCCTTCCGGGGTGTAGAACGGCTCACCGCTGCGATGCCACTTGAGCGTGTACTGCAGGCCATGCCGGTCAA
The DNA here is from genome assembly GCF_004920835.1 of Stenotrophomonas maltophilia. Lineage (GTDB taxonomy): Bacteria > Pseudomonadota > Gammaproteobacteria > Xanthomonadales > Xanthomonadaceae > Stenotrophomonas > Stenotrophomonas maltophilia_AQ. The sequence continues at coordinate 69,574 of NZ_QFHO01000011.1, read as the reverse complement.
GCAGTGCAATGATCTCTGCCTCCAGCTTCGGCGCATCCCAGTGCGGGTTGTAGCGGATGTTGAAATCCACCTCCAGCTCGCCGGGAATCACGTTGTTGGCACCGGTACCCGCGTGGATGTTGGATATCTGCAGGCTGGTCGGCGGGAAGCTCTCATAACCGTCGTCCCAGCGCCGTGCGCTCAGTTCGGACAGTGCCGGTGCCGCCTGATGGATCGGATTGCGCGCTTTTTCCGGGTACGCCACATGCCCCTGCACGCCCTGCACGCGCAGCTTGGCAGACAGGCTGCCACGACGGCCTACGCGCAGCAGGTCACCCAGCGTCGAAGTAGACGATGGCTCTCCGGTAATGCACCAGTCGATGCGCTGGCCGCGTTCGGCGAACAGCCGCGCCACGTGGCGCACGCCGTCGATCGCATCGCCCTCCTCGTCACTGGTCAGCAGTACTGCCAGCGTGCCGGGATGATCGGGATGTGCGGCGACGAACTGCTCGGCGGCGACCACGAATGCAGCCACGCTGCCCTTCATGTCGGCGGTGCCACGGCCGTACAGCACACCATCACGGATCTGCGGCGTGAACGGATCGCTGGCCCAGGCCTCACGCGGGCCAGGCGGTACCACGTCGGTGTGGCCCAGCAGCACCAGTACCGGCGCACCCTGGCCGTGGGTCGCCCACAGGTTGTCGACCTCGCCCAGGCGCAGGTGGTCGCAATGGAACCCGGCCTGCTTCAGCCGCGCCGCCAGCAATGCCTGGCAGCCGGCATCGTCCGGCGTCACCGAAGGCCGCGAGATCAGCTCGCAGGTCAGGTCGAGCACCGCGCTCATGCGTCGCCCACGCTGAAGCGCGCCTTGAAGCCGTTGTCACTGAACCCCTGGGTGACCTTGCCATCGGTGGTGACCACCACCGGGCGCTTGATCAGCTGCGGGTACTCGCGCAGCAACAGCTTCCACTCGGCCTCGGAATCGGCGGACTTGCGGTTGTCCGGCAACTGCCGCCAGGTGGTGGACGACTTGTTGACCATCGCGCCCAGGCCGCCCAGCTGCGCCGCCCACGCCAGCAGCGTTTCCGGGCTGGGCGTGTTGTCGCGGTAGTCGACGAAGGTGTACGGCACGCCGAAGCGGTCCAGCCACTTGGTCGCCTTCTTGCAGGTATCGCAGTTCTTCAAACCGTAGACAGTGGTGCTCATGGCCATCTGTGATGCTGGAAAACAGAGGGCCAGAATCTCACAACAGGCGCTCGGACACGACCCGGAACGGCACCCGGGGCAGCCGGAAGGCCAGTCCCCCATGCAACGCCACGTCCATCGCCTGCAGACGAGGGCAATGCAACTCGCCGAGCAGGCGCAGCGGCAGCAGGCTGTCGACGTCCACCGGCAACGCAATGCGCGTGCTGGCCCAGCGGTGGTCACAGGTACGGGCGATGGCCTCGTCCTGGCAGGTCAGGAAGCTCAGCACGGCGTGGTGACCACCGAAAGCGGCCGACCATGCTGCATCCTCCCAGGCGCCTGCGGCCCGCCACTGCAGGCGCAGGTCCGGTGCACTGCCCTCCCCACCCTCGATCCCCGTACAGCCGCCGCCTTCGGCGTCCAGCACATGCGCGAAGCGTGCCGGCAGATGCGGCTGCATGGCATCGCTGAAGGCGCGGGCGCCGGCCACGAAGGCCAGCTGGTCCATCACGTTGCGATCGAACAGCACCACCGGCGTTCCGTCCGGATCGTCGTCGCGGCGCAGGTACCAGCGCCAGTTGCTCTGCCTGGGAGACGGCAGCAGAGAACGCAGCGGCCCAGCCAGCGCCGGCCCGAAGTGCCCATGCCGGTAGCTGAGGATGGTGTAAGGCGTATGTCCGGCATGGACCACGTAATGATGGCCCGGCGGTGGCGTTGGTGCGTGGCGCACGTCGACCCACCAGCTCACGTACACCACGTCGCGCACATCGCTGACCAGGGCCGGCATCGGCCAGCGCCGCGACAGCCCGCGGCGCAGACGGGTCCAGCGCAGGGCGTGCAGCAGGCGCGGCAGCATCCGCCCGAACAGGGTGTCGGACGGATGCCGGTAGATCGCGGACTGCGCCAGATCCTCCGGCGCAGTCACCGTCAGTCGGCCAGGCCGCGCAGCAGGTCGTTGACGCTGGTCTTGCTGCGGGTCTTGGCATCGACCTGCTTGACGATCACCGCGCAGTACAGCGAATGGGTACCGTCCTTGCTCGGCAGCGAGCCGGACACCACCACGCTGTACGGCGGGATGTAGCCATAGCTGATCTCGCCGGTGGCACGGTTGTAGATGCGGGTGCTCTGGCTGAGGAACACGCCCATGCCGATCACGCTGTGGTGGCCGACCACCACGCCTTCCACCACTTCCGAACGCGCACCGATGAAGCAGTGGTCCTCGATGATGGTCGGGCTGGCCTGCAGCGGTTCCAGCACACCGCCGATACCGGCGCCGCCGGACAGGTGGCAATGCTGGCCGATCTGCGCGCACGAACCGACGGTGGCCCAGGTGTCGACCATGGTGCCTTCGCCGACGTAGGCGCCGATGTTGGTGAAGCTCGGCATCAGCACCACGTCCTTGCCGAAGTACGTGCCGCGACGGGCGATCGCGCCCGGCACCACGCGCACGCCGCCACGGCGGAATTTGGCTTCGTCGTAGCCGGCGAAGCGCGATTCGACCTTGTCCCAGAACGGTGCCGGACGGGCGTCAACCACCGCCATGTCGTTGACACGGAAGTACAGCAGCACGGCCTTCTTCAGCCACTCGTTGACCTTCCAGCCACCGTGGCCGTCCGGCTCGGCAACGCGGAATTCGCCGCTCTCCAGGCCATCGATCACGCGGTTGACCAGCGGCTTGGTCGAACCTTCCAGTTCGTGCAGGGTCAGCGTGGCGCGCCGCTCGAACGCGCTCTCGATGCCGAACTTCAGCTCTTCCACGCCCGGCGCGGCCGGCTTGCGCAACGACTTGCGGGCGATGGTCTCGGCGCGCGTGGTTTCAGCGCTCTTGGCCGGAGCCTTCTTCGCTGCTGCGGCCTTTTTCACCGGGGCCTTCACTGCAGCGGCCTTCTTCGGCGCAGCGGCCTTCTTCGCGGCCGGCGTGGCGGCAGCAGTTTTCCGGGCCGCTGCGCTCTTGGTGGTCGCGGCGGTCTTCTTGGCGGGCTTGGTGGCCATCAGGCGGGGTCTCCGGCGTTTCGATCAGGGTCCAGGCAGGCCAGCATTGCGTCATGCAGCTGCTGCCGGGCGGGTTCAGTCAGGGGGAGGTCGTGTTCGTCACTGATCACGAAGGTATCTTCGGCGCGTTCGCCAAAGGTGGCAATGCGCGCGTCCTGCACGCGCAGGCCCTGGTTGCGCAGCACGAACGCCACATCGGCCAGCAGGCCGGGACGGTCGGGGGCGACCAGGGCAAAACGGGTCGCGCCGGGCTCATCGCGGAACTCGATGCGCGGCGCAAAACGGAAGTGGCGCAGCTGCCGTGGCACCACGCGGCGTGACGGCCGCAAGCGGGTCAGGTCGCCGCTGAGCGCTTCACGCAGGGCGGCCTCCAGGTTGGCGCTGCTGCCATCGGCAAAGGTATCGGCCGGGCTCACTTCAAACGTATCGAAAATGGTATCGGCCGGGCCATCCAGCACGCGTGCGCGATGGATGCCGTAGCCCTTGCGGTCCAGCGTCATGACGATCGCGGCGAACAGGCCGTCGCGGTCAGGCGAGTGCACGAACACTTCCAGTGCGGGATCGTCGACGCTGATCCGGCGCACCTTCACCAGCGCCTGCCCCTGCTTCACCGGCACCAGGGCAGCGGCCTGCCAGGCCAGCTGCTCCGGGCGCAGGCGGATGAAGCCTTCGTCGGGCATCACCGCGAACTGGCGATCGATGGTGGCGTCGTCGTAACCCTGCTCGCGCACCAGTGCACGCACGCTGTCACGTGCTTCGGCCACGCGCTCGGCGGCCGGTACCGGATGCTCCAGGCCCTCGCGCAGCGCACGCCGTGTGGCGAAGTAGAGGTCGGCCAGCAACCGGTCCTTCCATGCGTTCCACAGCTTCGGGCTGGTGCCGGCGATGTCGGCGCAGGTCAGCAGGTACAGATAGTCCAGACGGTCGCGGCTGCCGACCAGGGTCGCAAAGCGATGGATCACCACCGGATCGGCGATGTCCTGCTTCTGTGCCGTCATCGACATGCGCAGGTGCTGTTCGACCAGCCACGCGACCAGCTCGGTATCGGAAGCACTCAGCCCGTGCGCCTGGCAGAACGCACGCGCATCGACCGCTCCCAGTTCCGAGTGATCACCGCCACGGCCCTTGGCGATGTCATGGAACAGGCCGGCCAGCAACAGCAGCTCCGGCTTGCGCAGGCGCGGCCACACTTCATGCGCGATCGAGAAGCGCTCGTCGGCACGGGTGCTGGCGAACAGGCCGATGTTGCGCAGGACCATCAGCGTGTGCTGATCGACGGTATAGACATGGAACAGGTCGAACTGCATGCGCCCGCTGACCTGGGCGAAGGCGGGAATCCACTGCCCGAGCACGCCCAGCCGCGCCATGCGCGAGAGCGTATCGACCGGGCGCTGGCCGCGCAGCAGCGCCAGGAAATGTTCGCGTGCATCGGTATCGGCCTGGTCGTAGGCCGGCAGCTGCGGCAACGATTCGGCCAACGCGCGTGCGGTCAATGAATGCAGGCCCCGCACCTGCGGGTTGTTGGCCCAGCCGGCGAACAGCGCGAATACCTGGCCGATGTCGCCACGCGGCCATTCGGCCTCGTTGGCGGCCAGATAGCCACGACGCAGGGAAAAACCAACGGTCAGCGGTTCCGGCTGTGCCTCGCCATCGAACTGCTCCTCGAAGCGCTGCAGCAGGCGGTCGCTGATCCGGCGCACCACCAGTGCGGCGCGGTAGAAGCCCTGCATCATCTTCTCGACACCGAGGTTCTCGGCGTCGTCTTCGAAGCCCAGGCGCGCGGCCAGGGTCTTCTGGTAATCGAAGCGCAGGCGCTCTTCCGGGCGACGTGCCACCAGGTGCAGGCCAAAGCGCAGGCGTGCCAGCACCGCGCGCTCGCGCTTCAGTGCTGCCGCTTCGTCGGCGCCCAGATGGCCGAGCCCGACCAGCGCCTCCAGGTCACGCACGCCGAACGCACGCAGCGCCATCCATCCCAGCGTGTTGAGGTCGCGCAGTCCGCCGGGACCATCTTTCAGGTCGGGTTCCAAATTATCGGCGGTGTCGCCAAAACGCTGGTGGCGGTTGCGCAGTTCTTCCAGCTTGGCCAGGAAGAACGCACGCGCCGGCCACAGCTCACGGTCGTCGATGGCCTCGCGCAACGCGCGACGGGTCGCATCCTCGGCGAGGATCGGTCGCGCCTCGATCAGTGCGGTCATCACCGTCTGGTCGGCAGCGGCCTCACGGCACTGCGCGGCCGAGCGCACGGCGTGGCTGACCGCCAGCCCGCAATCCCACAACAGCGCGAACAGGCGCGCCAGCGCGGCCTCGTGGGCCAACTGCGCCGCCGGCTCTCCGAACACCAGCAGGTCGATGTCCGAACACGGGAACAGTTCCCCACGCCCGTAGCCGCCCACCGCGAACAGCGACAGGCCGCTGTCGGTGGGCAGGCATCGCTGCCAGGCAAGGCGGATCAGGTGGTCGGCAGCGCGCGCGCGCAGCGCCAGCAGTCGCTCGATGTTGTCGCCCTGGTCGAATCGGCGGTACAGGCGCGCGTCGGCCTGCTGCAGCGCCTGGCGCGCGGCAGCAGCCCAGTCCGTGTCATTGAGCGACGCGGCCGGCGTGTCCAGCAGCGAACTCGCCGGCAACATGCTCAGGAGACCTGCGACTCGCCCGGCGACAGGGTCAGCACGTCGACGCCGGTTTCGGTGACCGCGATCATGTGCTCCCACTGCGCCGACAGCTTGCGGTCCTTGGTCACCACGGTCCAGCCATCCGGCAGCACCTTGTTGTAGCGGGTGCCCTCATTGATCATCGGCTCGATGGTGAAGGTCATGCCCGGCTGCAGCACCAGGCCCTGGCCGGGACGGCCGTAGTGCACCACCTGCGGTTCGTCGTGGTAGACCTTGCCGATGCCGTGGCCGCAGTACTCGCGCACCACGCTGAAACGCTCGCCTTCGGCGTAGCTCTGGATGGCATGGCCGATGTCGCCCAGCGTAGCGCCCGGACGCACCGCGCGGATGCCGCGCCACATGGCTTCGTAGGTGGCTTCCACCAGACGCCGCGCCATCACCGAGGGGGTGCCGACGAAGAACATGCGGCTGGTGTCGCCGTGCCAGCCATCCTTGATGACGGTGACGTCGATATTGATGATGTCGCCATCCTTCAGGACCTTCCCTTCACTGGGAATGCCGTGGCAGATGACGTTGTTGACCGAGGTGCACACGGTCTTCGGGAAGCCGCGGTAGCCGACGTTGGCCGGAATGGTGCCCTGCACGTTCACGATGTGGTCGTGGCAGATGCGGTCCAGTTCCTCGGTGGTGACACCGGGCTTGACGTGGGGGGTGACGATGTCGAGCACTTCGCTGGCCAGGCGGCCGGCGACACGCATCATCTCGATTTCCTGCGGGGTTTTCAGATTCACGCTCATGGCGCCCATTATCGCCGATCCGGCCGCAATCTGAACGAACGCCACCCAACTGGCGATCCGGGCCATGCACGGTTCCGGCAAGGAAAGTGAAAGCGTGATGGAGTCCGCCCTTTCGCCTGCCTATTTATCACGGATTACAGACACTTACGGCACCTAAGCTGGGGCCACTGTCGTCAAAGCGGCGCCGAACATGCCGCCTTCGCCTTGTTCAACGGACCTTCGGGTCAGGGAGGTTGTCCATGCGATTCCCGCTTCGTTCGCCGCTTGCCTGGGCCTTGGCCGGGGTCCTGCTGTCCAGCCCGGCCCTGGCCGCCGACACCACCACTTTCAACGTCACCCTGGTGGTTACCAAGGCCTGCACCATCACGGCGGCGGCCGCCACCAACGTCGACTTCGGCACCGCCGCCTCGACCACCGCTACTCCCACCCTGGGCCAGGGTACGGTGACCGCACAGTGCTCGGCCCTGACCCCGTACACGATTTCACTGAATGCGGGTGCCAACGCCAGCACCGCCAATGACGTCACCACCCGCCGGATGAAGAACACCAACGCCGCGGTGACCGCCAACAACTTCGTGGGCTACCAGCTGTACCAGGATGCCGCGCACACCCTGGTCTGGGGCTCCACCTCCGGCACCAACACGCAGGCCGGCATCGGCACTGGCCTGGCCGTGCCTTACATCGTCTACGGCCAGATCCTCAACCTGAGCACCAACAACCCGGCCACCGGTAACTACCTGGATACGGTCACCGCCACGATCACCTATTGATGGAGCACGCCCGCATGGCCGGACCCCGCCCGTGGCGCGCCACCGGCGTGGCGTTGCTCGCCCTGTGCCTGCTGGCGACCTCCATGGCAGGTGCCACCAGCCTGCAGGTCGCCCCCACCAGCCTGCAGCTGGAAGCCCGCCAGCGTGCCGGCGAGCTGTGGCTGACCAACAGCGGTACCTCGCCGGTGAAGCTGCAGGTACGCGTCTTCCGCTGGGTGCAGCAGGGCGGCCAGGAGCAACTGCTGCCCACCGATGAACTGATGGCCTCCCCGCCGATGCAGGAGCTGGCCGCCGGCCAGCAGCAGCTGGTGCGGGTGATGCGCCCGACCCGGGAGCCCCCCTCGGTGCAACAGTATTTCCGCCTGATCGTGGACGAGGTGCCGGACCTGGCCACCCGTGCCGAGGGCATGCAGTTCGTCCTGCGCTACTCGATCCCGGTGTTCGTACAACCCGCGTCCGGCAAACTCGCCCCCCAACTGCAGGCGCGCCTGGTGACGCTGGACGATGGCCGCAACGGCGTCGAGGTAACCAATTCGGGCAACAGCTACGCACAGATTGCCGATCTCGCACTCGGCAGCCTCAAGCGCCCGCGCATCGTGCACCCTGGCCTGCTGGGCTATGTACTCCCCGGCCAGGTGATGCGCTGGCCGATCGAGCGCGTGGCGATCGACCGCGACAACGACCAGATCACGGCCAAGCTCAATGGCGAGTCGGAACAGACGCCGCTGTCGCCCCCATCGGCTCGCTGAGGCGTTGATGGGCGCGCTGCTTGCTGCCCTGGCTCCTGCGGCGACCGAAGCCGCCGATGTGTCCGGCGTAACGGCCACCGGGGCCGCCGACGTATCAGGCATCTCCGCCGATGCGATCCTGCCGCCCCCCACCCCGCTGACCGCCAGCCAGACGCTGTACCTGGACGTGTCGCTCAACAGCACGCCGCGCGGGCTGCTTCCCTTCATCGAGAACCGCGGCCGCCTGCAGGCCAGCCCCGAGGTCCTGCGCCAGCTCGGCTTCAATGCCAGTGGCGATGCACCGGTCTACCTGGACCAGATCAGCGGCGCGGTGGTGCGCTATGACGCCCACCTGCAGACCCTGGCGCTGGACGTACCGCTGGACCAGCTGACCCTGCCGACCACCGTGCTCAGCCGCCCGCAGACGCGTGCGCCCGCCGGCAGCGCCTCGCCCGGCGTGCTGCTCAACTACGACATCTACGGCAGCCGGGTGGACACGCTCGGCAACCTCAGCCTGAGCTCGGAGCTGCGCCTGTTCGGCGTCGGCGACGGCACCTTCGAGAACACCGCGATCAGCCGTCGCTACCAGCAGCCCGGCGACCGTCGCTGGCGCGGCGAAAGCGTGCGCCTGGATACACGCTGGCGCCTGGATTTCCCCGACAAGGCGATGACACTGGAGGTCGGCGATTTCTACAGCGGCTTCGTAGATTGGACCCGACCGGTGCGCCTGGGTGGCCTGCAGATCGGCCGCAACTACGGGCTGCAGCCCTATCGCGTCCTGACCCCCACGCCCAGCTTCCTCGGCCAGGCGGTGGTGCCGTCCACGGTCGAGCTGTACGTTGATGGCCTGCGTCAGTACAGCGGCCAGGTGCCGGTTGGCCCGTTCCAGCTGGCCGCGCAGCCGGGCATCAGTGGCACCGGCAGCGCGCAGGTGGTGGTCACCGATGCGTTCGGCCGCATGCAGACGCTGGACTTCAGTTTCTACGGTACCCAGCAACTGCTGGCCAAGGGCCTGTCGGACTGGTCGGTCGGCGTCGGCCGCCTGCGCGAGGACTTCGGCCAGCGCTCCTTCGCCTACGATGATCGCACTGTGGCCAACGCCAGCTGGCGCGGCGGCATCAGCGACTCGTTCACCGGCGAGGCCCATGCCGAAGGCGGCGGCGGCCTGACCCAGGCCGGCGTCGGCGGCTGGTGGCTGCTCGGCGGTGCCGGCGTGTTCAACGCGGCCTACGCGCACAGCGATTACCACGGCCTGCAGGGCGGGCAGTGGGCGCTGGGTTACAGCTGGAACAACCGGCGCGTCAACTTCAACCTGCGCAGCGTGCGCAGCCACGGCGACTACCGCGACCTGGGCGCATTACAGGGCAACCTGCCGCCCAGCATCAGCGAGCAGGCCACGGTCGGCATGGATCTGCTGCGGCTGGGTACGCTCAGCGCCAGCTACCTGCGCCTGCGCTACCCGGATGGCGAGGACAACCGCTACGCCAGCCTGTTCTGGTCGCGCACCTGGAGCCAGCGCTGGTCAGCCTACCTGTCGGTGAACCAGAACCTGGACCAGAGCGACGACCGCAGCATCTATCTGTCGGTGACCGCCAGCCTGGGCAACAACCGCCAGGCCAGTCTGTCCAGCCAGCGCAACGGCGACAGCCAGAGCTGGGTGGCCGACGTGACCCAGCCGGTGCCCGGCGACGGCAGCGCTGGCGGTGTCGGCTGGCGTGCACAGGTACGCCATGGCGAAGACGGCAATGGTGGCCTGGCCGAGGTCGGCATTCTCAATGACATCGGCCGCTATTCGTTCGGTGCCTCCCGCCAGGGCGGGCTCAACTATGCCTACGGCAGCGCCAGTGGCAGCCTGGTCTGGATGGGCGGGCACGCGTTCGCCACCCGCGAGGTCTCGGACGCGTTCGCGGTGATCAGCACCAACGGCGTCGGGGGCGTGCCGGTGCGGCTGGAGAACCGCCTGATCGGCGTCACCGATGATCGTGGCCTGTTGCTGGTCAGCCCGCTGCTGTCCTGGCAGCGCAACCGGGTCTCGATCGACACTCTGGACCTGCCCGAAGACATGCGTGCCGACCGCATCGAGGACTGGGTGACGCCGCGCCAGCGCGCAGGTGCGCGCGTGACCTTCCAGCTGCGCTCGCGGCCCTCTCTGAGCCTGACCCTGCTGGCGATGGACGGACAGCCACTGGAAGTGGGCAGCGAAGTACAACTGCCCGACGGCCGCCAGACGACGGTGGGCTATGACGGCCTGCTGTATCTGGAAGACGTCGCCGCCGGCAGCGTGCTGTACATCACCACCAGCCGCGGACAGTGCCGCGTGAAGGTGCCAGATCTGCCCAAGGTGGTGGCAGCCGGCGCGCGGCCGAAGCCGGCACCGCTGCAGTGCATCCCGGAGGTGGCGCCGTGAGGGTGCTGCTGCTCGGCCTGTTGCTGTTGGCTGGCCTGCTGGCGAGCGCACCGGCGGGCGCCACCGCGGCCTGTACGGCCGTCGCCAACCCCACCCTGCCGTTCGGCAACATCAACAGCAATGCCCCCGGCCCCACTACAGCCACGTTGAACATCACGGTCACCTGCACCACCGCCGCCCTCAGCCTGCTGGCCACTACCGGTGTGCGCGTCTGCGTGGGCATCGGTGCCGGCAGTGGCGGCGGTAGTGCCACTACATCACGGACGATGGCCACCGGCAGTGGCGACACCATGAATTTCCAGTTGTACAACAACGCCAGCTTCGGCCAGGTCACCGGCCTGCTCCCACACGGCACGCCACCGGCACAGGAACTGGCCATGTCCTACAACGTACCGCTGCTGACAGGCGGCAGCGGCGCGCAGACCACGCAATTGTTCGCGCAGATCCCCGCCAACCAGGTTCTGGCTTCCGGCGCGTACAGCAGCTCGTTCAATGGTGCCAACGTGGTATTGACCTGGGCCTGGAATGAAGTGCTGCTCGGCACCGCCACCGTGCCCGCCACCTGCAACGGCGGCGCCACCGGTACCAACAGCGCCAGCGCCGCCTTCAGCTTCACCGCCACCGCCAACGTGCTGCCGCAATGCGGCAGCTACGTCACCACCAACATGAACTTCGGCAATGTCACCGGCGGCATTCCGGCCAACATCGACCAGACTGCCACACTGACGCTGACCTGCCTGAAGAACACCGCCTTCCAGGTCGGCCTCAACAACGGCCAGAACAATCCAGCCGCCACCACCACCCGGCGCATGAAAACCACCATCGGCGGCAGCAGTTACTACCTCAACTACGAGCTCTACCGCGATTCCGGCCGCACCCAGCGCTGGGGCAACACCCTGACCGTCGACACCGCCAGCGGCACCGGCAGCGGCAGCGCGCAGCAACTGACCATCTACGGCCGGGTGCCCCCGGTCAGTGGCCAACCACCGGCGGGAACCTACAACGACCTGGTACAGGTGACGATCACCTATTGATTCATGTGTAGAGCCGAGCCTGCGCTCGGCTGCATTTCACGGGATCCGGCAAGCCGAGCACGGTCTTCGCTACAGATCCGGCCACTTCGGCCGATACCGCGCAGCAGGTCTTTCAGCACGGTGGATGGCAGGTGGTTCGCGCACTTCTGATCGGGGCGATGCTGGTCGCCAGTACGCCCGCGTGGGCCGATCCCAGCAACACGTTGCAGATCCGCCTTACCGTGGTCGAAGCCTGCAGCGCTGACACAGGCAATGCCGGCTGCCCGGTACCCCACCAGCGCAGCGACGCAGCACAGCTGCCGCCACAGATCCGCGAGCTCGTGCCGCCTGCAACCGATGACGACGAAACACCCACCGTGACCGTCATCTACTGATGCGCCTGTTGCTGCCCCTGCTTGGGTTGCTGCTGGCACTGCCTGCCGCAGCGCTGGAGCTAATGCCGACCACGTTGCAGCTGCCGGCCGAAGGTGGTCATGCCGAATTGTGGCTGCACAACCCGGGCCCAAGCCGCTGGCAGGGCCAGGTGCACATACTGGCGTGGCAACAGCACCCCGATGCCGAAGTGTTGCGGCCCAGCGACCAGATCCTGGCCAGCCCCACGCAGCTGGACCTCGCCCCCGGGGCACGCCAACGCATCTGGCTGCTGCCACGTCAGCCCGCGCCAAGTGTTGGCGAGCAGGCCTACCGGATCGTGCTGGCTCCAGGTGTACCTGACCTGCCTCGTTACTCGCTGCCGCTTTTCCGTGGCCAGGCCGCACCCGTGGCGCAGCCGCGACTGCATGCCCGCGTCGAACCGGGCATGTCGCAACCCGTGCTGCGACTGAACAACACGGGCGCCTTGCACGCCCGCCTCCACGATCTCTCGTTCATCACCGATGGCGGTCGCCGCAACCTCCTGCTGCCGGGGCTGGCCGGCTACATCCTGCCCGGCCAAGTCCGCCGCTGGGCCCTGCCCCAGCGCGCCCAGGGCTACACTGGTGGCCGGTTCCTGGCCCGGCTGCAGGACGGGCGCGAGGTCGAGTTGGCCGTGCCAGACCCTGTGATTGCAGCCAGCGCATCGAGCGGGCTATAATCGTCCGGATTCCTGCCGCATGCGTGCGCGGGAACCCGTCCACACCGGACGTCACCGGTGAATCCACACCTGCTGCCCCCATCCGTGCCGGGGTGCTCCGCAAGGAGTTCGGCCACGGAGGCAACAGGGAAGCCCAACCCCGGAACCATCCGCGCTTCCACGCGTCCCGCATACCTATCCCGCGGGCGGAATCGCCGGTTCCATATCAGGAGTATTGCAATGCCCCAGGTCACCATGCGTCAGATGCTGGAAGCCGGCGTCCACTTCGGCCACCAGACCCGCTACTGGAACCCGAAGATGGCTCCGTACATCTTCGGCGCCCGCGGCAAGATCCACATCATCAACCTGGAAAAGACCGTCCCGCTGTTCAACGATGCGATGAACTTCATCTCGTCGGTTGCCCAGAAGCGCGGCACCGTCCTGTTCCTGGGCACCAAGCGCAGCGCCCGCGAAACCATCAAGGAAGAAGCCGAGCGTTGCGGCATGCCGTTCATGAACCAGCGTTGGCTGGGCGGCACCCTGACCAACTTCCGTACCGTCAAGCAGTCGGTTGCCCGCCTGAAGGAACTGGAAGCCGGTGAAACCGACGGCACCTTCGAGAAGCTGGTCAAGCACGAAGTGCTGGGCCTGCGTCGCGAGCGCGACAAGCTGGAAGCCTCGCTGGGCGGCATCAAGGACATGAACCGCCTGCCGGACGCCATCTTCGTGATCGATATCGGCCACGAAGACATCGCGATCAAGGAAGCCAAGAAGCTGGGCATCCCGGTCATCGCCGTGGTTGATACCAACTACAACCCGGAACTGGTGGATTACGCGATCCCGGGCAACGACGACGCCATCCGTGCCGTGCAGCTGTACTCGCGCGCCGCCGCCGACGCCGTGCTGGAAGGCAAGGCTGCTGCTCCGCACGCCGCCACCGTCCGTGAAGAAGAGTTCGCCGACGCTCCGGCCGAAGACGCCAAGCCGGCCCGCCGCGCTCCGGCCAAGAAGGCTGCTGCCGACAAGGGCGAAGCCCAGGCCTGATCCAGGCCCCGGTGGGCGCCACGCGCCCACCTGTCCTGTCCGCTGCCGATGGCGCGACGACAGGACACTGTCACACGGGCCGGCCACCATGCCGGCCCAACCCCTTTCTTTCGTGAGGTAATCCCGTGGAAATCACTGCTTCCCTGGTCAAGGAACTGCGCGAGCGCACCGGCGCCGGCATGATGGAATGCAAGAAGGCTCTCACCGAAGCCAACGGCGACATCGACGCTGCTGCTGAAGCCATGCGCAAGTCCGGCGCTGCCAAGGCCGACAAGAAGGCTGACCGCGTGGCCGCCGAAGGCCGTCTGGGCCTGGCCCAGGATGGCGGCAAGGCCGTGCTGGTCGAAGTCAACTCGGAAACCGACTTCGTCGCCAACGACGTCAACTTCAAGAACTTCGTCGATTCCGTCGCCGCTGCCGCCCTGGCATCGGGCGCCAACGACGTCGAAGCCGTGAAGGCTGCCAAGCTGGCCGATGGCCGCACCGTTGAAGAAGCCCGCGCCACCGCCGTGCAGACCCTGGGTGAGAACATCCAGATCCGTCGCATGGTGAAGGTTGATGGCAACAACACCATCGGCGCCTACGTCCACACCAACGGCAAGGTTGGCGTGCTGGTCGACCTGGTCGGCGGCGACGTCGAGCTGGCCCGTGGCCTGGCCATGCACGTGGCTGCCCTGAAGCCGCCGCACAACAAGGCTGCGGACGTCCCGGCCGAGTTCGTCGAGAAGGAAAAGGAAATCGAGCTGGCCAAGATGTCCGAAAAGGACAAGGCCAAGCCGGCCGAGATCCTGGAAAAGATCATCAGCGGCAAGATCAACAAGATCGTCAGCGACGTGACCCTGTACGGCCAGACCTACGTGCTGGGCGACACCACCGTCGAGCAGGTGGTCAAGGCCGCTGGCGCCGACGTGGCAGGCTTCAAGCTGCTGGTCGTCGGCGAAGGCATCGAGAAGGTGGTGGAAGACTACGCCGCCGAAGTTGCCAAGGCGATGCAGGTCTGATTCCAGCCTCCCGGCTGTGATGCGACCAGAAGGAGCCGCGGGGAACCGCGGCTCTTTTTTTATGCCCGCCCCGGTGACAGGTGCGCACCGCTGGTGCCATCTCTGCCATATCTGTGGGTGCGCACCGTTGGTGCGCATACCGGCACCCAGGGTCTTTGCGTTGCGCGCGAATCAGGCCGATACTCGGCGCAGGGAATCCACAGTCACATAGCAGGAACGAAAGTCGCGGACTGTGATGTATTCCTAGGTATTCTTGTCCTAATGGAATTGAACGATCCGACATGCCTCCCGAGCTGACAGCTGCCCTGGCGCTCTGCCGCAACCTGCCTTCGCCGCCCGGTATTGCCCTGCGCATCATCGAACTGGCCCAGGACCCGGAAGCGGACATCGCCACCGCCGCCGACATCATCGCCATCGACATGGCGCTGAGCGCTCGCATGCTGCGCATCGCCAATTCGCCGCTGTATGCCAGCCGCCGCCGGATCGAGAACCTCGGCCAGGCACTGACCATGCTCGGCCTGAACGCCACGATCAGCCTCGCGCTCGGCTTCACCGTCACACAGGGCCTGACCGGTGGCGCTGGGGCCGATCATGACCTGCGCCAGCGGGCGTGGAAGCGCAGCATCCTCAGCGCACTGGCCGCCAGCCAGCTGGGCCAGGCCCGCGGCCTGCGCCGGCTGGAGGAGCTCATGCTGGCCGGCCTGCTACAGGACCTCGGCGTACTCTGCCTGGCCCAGGCCGAATCGGAACGCTACCTGCCGCTGCTGCGCGAGGCCGGCGACAACACCGACCTGGTGGCGCGCGAGCGCAGCGAACTGGGTTGCAGCCACGCCGATGTCGGCGCCTGGGTGGCCGAACAATGGGGCCTGCCGCGCTACCTGGTGGAAAGCATCAGCCACAGCGAGGATGAAGGCGCTGCCGAATCGCCGTTCCAGGCGTGCGTACAGCTGTCCGGCGCGGTGGCCGACATCTGGCTGGATACCGATGCCGACGCCGCCCGCGAACGCGCCCTGCAGCAGGTACACGACCGCCTGGAGCTGGACAGCGCCCGCTTCGACCAGGTGCTGGCCCGCATCAGTGCCGCCCTGCCGGACATCGCCAGCCTGTTCGAGGCCGGACTGAACTCGCCGTCGCGGGTGCGCGAACTGATCGACCACGCCCAGGAACTGGCGACCCTGCGCAACCTGCGCGAACTGCAGGATGCCGACCAGGCACGCCGCCGCGCCGACGAATTCGAGGCCCGGGCCAAGCGCCTGGCCGACCAGGCGCACCGCGACGCACTGACCGGCGTACTCAACCGCCGCCAGCTGGAGGCGGTGCTGGAACAGGAATTCCTGCGCGCCGGCCGCCAGGGCTGGCCACTGTCGGTGGCCTTCATCGACCTCGACGACTTCAAGAAGATCAACGACGCCCACGGCCACCTGACCGGCGACGAAGTGCTGCGGGCCTTCGCCGGCAAGCTGCAGGGCCAGCTGCGCAACAGCGACACCGTGGCCCGCTTTGGCGGTGAGGAGTTCGTCGCACTGCTGCCCAATACCAGCGAGTCGGTGGCACTGGACGTAATCCGCCGGGTATTGGCCAACATCGTTGCCACGCCGATGGCCGAGATCGAGGGTGGCCCGCTGTTCGTCACCTTCTCCGCCGGCGTGGCCACCCAGGGCGGCTACGAGCGCTTCGCTGACGTGCAGGACCTGCTGCGCGCCGCCGACGACGTGCTGTACCGCTCGAAGAACCTGGGCCGCAACCGGGTGATCGCCCGCTCGCCCGGCGCCCTCGGCCACGACGAGCTGTCAGCCACCGCCGGCGCTGAACTGGGCTGAACGAACGCCCCGGATGACCGGGGTGAACGCCGGCATTTTGCGCCGCAGTGCACAAAACACTTTGGCGCAACGCTGCATGCGCGTAGAATCGCCCGCGATTTCCACGCACCCGAGGTCCCTATGTCCAAGCTCGCCTATCGCCGCATCCTTCTGAAACTGTCCGGGGAGGCGCTGATGGGAGATGAGGACTACGGCATCGACCCGAAGATCATCAACCGCCTGGCCCGCGAGGTCATCGAAGCCCAGCAGGCCGGTGCCGAAGTGGCACTGGTGATCGGCGGCGGCAACATCTTCCGCGGTGCCGGCCTGGCCGCTGGCGGCATGGACCGGGTCACCGGCGACCAGATGGGCATGCTGGCCACGGTCATCAATGCGCTGGCCATGCAGGATGCCCTTGAAAAGCTGGGCGCCAAGGCCCGCGTGATGAGCGCGATCAAGATCAACGACGTGTGCGAGGACTACATCCGCCGCCGCGCCATCCGCCACCTGGAAAAGGGCCGCCTGGTGATCTTCGCCGCCGGCGTTGGCAGCCCGTTCTTCACCACCGATTCGGGCGCCGCCCTGCGCGCCATCGAAATCGGCGCCGACCTGCTGCTGAAGGCGACCAAGGTCGATGGCGTCTACGACAAGGACCCGAACAAGCACAGTGACGCGGTCCGCTTCGACAGCCTGAGCTACGACGAAGTGATCCGCCGCGGCCTGGAAGTGATGGATACCGCCGCCTTCGCGCTGGCGCGCGACAGCGACCTGCCGATGCGCGTGTTCGACATGGGCCAGCCGGGCGAGCTGCTGAAGATCCTCAACGGCGAGAACATCGGCACCCTGGTCCAGGGCCGCGATCCGGCCTGAGCCTGAGCGCCAGGCGAGCTGCGGGTCGATTCAGGCCCGGCAGCGTCCCGTATTCGCCTATAATCGCCCGATTCCAGTTACACCCAGGACCGGGCGATGCTCAACGACATCAAGAACAACGCGCAGACGCGCATGGCCAAGAGCATCGACGCTCTGAAGCACACCCTCACCTCGATCCGCACTGGCCGCGCCACGCCGGCCCTGCTAGACCGGGTTACGGTCAATGCCTACGGCAATGCCAGCACCCCGCTGAACCAGGTTGCGTCGATCTCCAACGCCGACGCCCACTCGCTGCTGGTCACGCCGTTCGACAAGAGCATGATCAAGGAGATCGAGAAGGGTCTCTACAACGCCGAGTTCACCCCGAACACCCTGGGCACCGCGATCCGCATCAACATGCCGCCGCCGACCGAAGAGCGCCGCAAGGAGCTGGCCAAGCAGGTGCAGAAGGAAGGTGAAGGCGCCAAGATCGCGATCCGCAACATCCGCCAGGACGCGAACAAGGAAATCGCCAAGCTGGACAAGGACAAGGCGATCAGCGAAGACGAGAAGAAGCGCGGCGAAGACGACATCCAGAAGTTGACCGACGCCAATATCAAGGACGTCGACAAGGTCGTCGCCGACAAGGAAAAAGAACTGCTGTCGGTCTGAAGTCGATGCCTTCAGTCCCGCCTCCGTTGCCGGCTGCCCTGCCCCGCCACATTGCCATCATCATGGATGGCAATGGACGCTGGGCACAGCAGCGCCGTCGCCCGCGCGTGATCGGCCACCGTGCCGGCGCGCGCGCGGTCAACCGCACCATCGAGCGCTGCCTTGAACTGGGCATCCCGGCGCTGACCCTGTTCGCGTTTTCCAGCGAGAACTGGGGCCGGCCGCAGGAAGAAGTCGACGCGTTGATGAAGCTGTTCCTCGGCGCGCTCGACCGCGAAGTGGACGAGCTGCATCGGCGTGGCGTGCGCGTACGCTTCATCGGCGAGCGCGAACGCTTCGGCGCCGGGCTGGTCAGCCGCATGCAGCTGGCCGAGCAGCGCACCGCCGACAACACCGCACTGACCCTGTCGATCGCCGCCAGTTACGGTGGCCGCCAGGACATCGCGCGTGCCGCGCGCGAACTGGCCGCCGAAGTCGCGGCAGGCCGCCTGCTGCCGGAGCAGATCGACGAATCGCTGCTGGGCCGTCAGGTCGCGCTGGCCGATCTGCCGCCGCCGGACCTGTTCATCCGCACCGGTGGCGACACCCGCATCAGCAACTTCCTGCTGTGGCAGCTGGCCTACACCGAGCTGTGGTTCACCGAGGCGCTGTGGCCGGACTTCGATGCGGCCCTGCTGCAACAGGCGCTGGACGCCTATGGCAGCCGCGAGCGGCGCTTCGGCCTGACCAGCGCCCAGATCGCCGCACTGGCCACCGAGACCACCAGCCCATGACCAAGACCCGAGTCCTCGCCGCGCTGATCATGGCGCC
Organism: Stenotrophomonas maltophilia; assembly: GCF_004920835.1. Classification (GTDB taxonomy): domain Bacteria; phylum Pseudomonadota; class Gammaproteobacteria; order Xanthomonadales; family Xanthomonadaceae; genus Stenotrophomonas; species Stenotrophomonas maltophilia_AQ. The sequence goes on along the minus strand of NZ_QFHO01000011.1, from coordinate 50,847 downwards.
GGTCGCCATTGCCGCGATCCTGCTGCTGCCGACGCAATGGCTGGCCGCCGCCGCCGCCGCCGTGCTGCTGATCGGCCTGTGGGAGTGGCTGAAGCTGGCCGGGATCGAAGACACCCTGGCGCGTACCGTGCTGCTGGTGCTGAACCTGCTGCTGATGGTGCTGCTGGTCTGGGCCGATGGCAGCACGCTGGTGCTGTTCCAGATCACCACCCTGGCCGGCGTTGCCTGGTGGCTGGCGGCGCTGGTCTGGCTGCGCTTCTTCAATTTCGGCGCCCAGCCTTCGGCACCCTCGCGGATCGTGAAGATGCTGGCCGGCTCCCTGGCCATCGTCCCGGCCTGGGCCGCGCTGGTACTGATCCACGCCGGCGGCGATCCGCCCGGCAAGCAGGGCCACCTGTGGCTGCTGGCCGCACTGGCGCTGGTCTGGGCCGCCGATTCAGGCGCCTATTTCGCTGGTCGTCACTTCGGCAAGCACAAGCTGGCCCCACGCATCAGCCCGAACAAGACCTGGGAAGGCCTGTTCGGTGGCCTGCTGGCCGGTGTCGCCGTGGCCGTCGGCCTGGGCTGGCTGGCCGGCATCGACATCGCACACCTGCCGGGCCTGCTGATCACCTCGGTGGTGGCGGTGTTCGCCTCGGTGCTGGGCGATCTGTTCGAGAGCCTGATCAAGCGCCATGCCGGTGCCAAGGACTCAGGGCACCTGATCCCGGGCCATGGTGGCGTGCTCGACCGTGTCGACGGTGTTCTTGCCGCCGTGCCGGTGTTCGCGCTGGGCAAGGAAATCTTCGGGTTCTGACCATGAATGCTGTCGCAGACCTGCGCCGGGTCGCCGTGTTCGGCGCCACCGGCTCGATCGGTGCCTCCACGCTCGACGTGATCGCCCGCCACCCGCAGCGCTATCAGGCCACCGTGCTCGCCGCCGGCCGCCAGGTGCAGGCGCTGCTGGCATTGTGCCGGCAGCACCGTCCGGCGCATGCGGTGATCGCCGACGAATCGCTGTTCGCCGAGCTGCGCGACGGCCTGCGCGAGGCAGGCCTGTCCACCGAGGCCCACGCCGGCCATGCCGCGCTGGACCAGTTGGCCGCCAGCGACGCCTGCGACACCGTGGTCGCGGCGATTGTCGGCGCTGCCGGCCTGTCCTCGACCCTGGCCGCGGCCGCCGCCGGCAAGCGCATCCTGCTGGCCAACAAGGAATCACTGGTACTGGCCGGCGAACTGCTGACCCGTACCGCCCAGCAGGCAGGCGCCGAGATCATTCCGATCGACAGCGAGCACAGCGCGATCTTCCAGTGCCTGCGCTCGCGCGACGCCAGTGTCGATGGCGCCGGCGTACGCCGCATCCTGCTCACTGCGTCTGGCGGCCCGTTCCGCGGCCGCAGCCGCGCCGAGCTTGCCGCGGTCACCCCGGCGCAGGCCGTGGCCCACCCGAAGTGGTCGATGGGCCCGAAGATCTCGGTCGATTCGGCGACGTTGATGAACAAGGGCCTGGAAGTGATCGAGGCCCACCACCTGTTCGGCATCCCTGGCGAGCGCATCGAAGTGCTGGTGCACCCGCAGAGCCTGGTCCATTCGCTGGTCGAGTTCGTTGACGGCTCGACCCTGGCCCAGATGGGCCTGCCGGACATGCGCACCACCCTGGCCGTTGGCCTCGGCTGGCCGCAGCGCATCGAATCGGGCGTGGCCGGGCTGGACCTGCTGGCGCAGGGCCGGCTCGATTTCGAGGCCCCGGATACCAAAGCCTTCCCGTGCCTGGCGCTGGCCTGGCAGGCCATGCAGGCCGGCGGCACTGCCCCGGCCGTGCTGAACGCCGCCAATGAAGAGGCGGTTTCAGCGTTTCTTCAGGGCCGGATCGGTTTCCTGACCATTCCGGAACTGGTTGCTAACGCTCTTTCAACACTGCCGACCCAAGCAGCCGATACACTTGAGGTTCTGTTGTCCGCCGACCAGCGGGCACGCCAGCTCACCCTGAACACCATCGCCGCCGCCTGAACGAACGCCTCGCCCAGCATGACGACGCCGCCCCTGCCCGCCAATGTGAGCCTGCATGACTGATTTCATCGGATCGGTCTGGTGGATGATTGTCAGCCTCGGGCTGCTGGTCACCTTCCACGAATTCGGGCATTACTGGATAGGCCGCCTGTGCGGGGTCAAGGTGCTGCGCTTCTCGGTCGGCTTCGGGCGCCCGCTGTGGTCGCGCCGCGACAAGCACGGCACCGAGTTCGCCATTGCCGCCATCCCTCTGGGTGGCTACGTGAAGTTCCTCGACGAACGCGAGGTGGAGGTCCATCCGCACGAACGCGGCCAGGCTTTCAACCACAAAACGGTCTGGCAGCGCATCGCCATTGTCGCCGCCGGACCGATCGCCAACCTGCTGCTGTGCATCCTGCTGCTGTGGGCGATGTTCGTGATCGGCAAGCAGGACTATTCGCCGACCATAGGCCGCGTCAGCGGCATCGCCGCCACAGCCGGCCTCGGCAGCGGTGACCGCGTGCTGCGCGTGGACGAGCGCCAGGTGGTGACCCTGGGCGAGGCCAGCATGGCGCTGACCGCCGCGGCAATGGACCGCCGTGACGTGAAGCTGGAAGTGCTGGACCCGGCCGAACAGGTGCGCGTGCGTACCCTCCCCCTGTCGCAGCTGCCAGCCGGTTTCGATGAACGACGGGTGCCGATCCTGGCGGGCCTGTACTGGCAGTCGTGGCTGCAGCCGGCGCTGGTGGAATCGCTGACCCCGGATTCGGTCGTCAGCGGGCAACTGCAGCCGGGCGACCTGATCGTGGCCATCGACGGCCAGCGCATCGACGGCGCCGACCAGGTGATCGGTGAGATCCAGGCGCTGGGGCGTGCCGGCGGCCCGGGCATGATCGAGGTCCTGCGTGGCGGCGAGCGCCTGGCGCTGGAAGTCACGCCACGCAAGGGCCAGGACGCCAAGGGCGACCCCACCTGGCAGATCGGCGTTCAGTTCCCGACCAAATTCAGCCCACCCTACGACACCCTGCTGCGCTACGGCCCATTGGACTCGGTCACCGTCGCGGTACGTGAAACCGGCCGCCTGGCGGCCGATTCGCTCGGCATGATGGGCCGCATCGTCACCGGCAAAGCCTCGCTGCAGAACGTTTCCGGGCCGGTCACCATCGCCCGCGTGGCCAATGTCTCGGCCAAGCGCGGCCTCGACTGGTTCCTGCAGTTCCTTGCCCTGTTGTCGCTCAGCCTGTGCATCATCAACCTGCTGCCGATCCCGATCTTGGACGGCGGCCACCTGCTGTATTACCTTATCGAGTTGGTCAAGGGCAGCCCGCTGAGCGAGCGTGCCATCGCCGCCGGCCAATACATCGGCCTGGCGTTGTTGGCCGGGCTGATGGGGTTGGCGTTCTACAACGACATCCTCGGCCTGGTCCCGCGATGAACTTTTCCACGTTGTTGCCGTCTACAGCGTCGGCATCCCGCACCAATGAAATCGACCTTCCTACCGGACGTGACATGACGCGACTCCCCAATCGCCGCCTGCTGGCCCTCGCCCTCGCCGCCGTCACCGGCGCCCCCGGCCTTGCCCAGGCAGCCGAGCCCTTCACTGTCAGCGACATCCGCGTCGATGGCCTGCAGCGCATCAGCTCGGGCACGGTGTTCACCTACCTGCCGGTGGAACGTGGCGAGACGGTCACTGACAGCAAGGTCGGCGAGACCATCCGCGCCCTGTACAAGACCGGCTTCTTCGAAGACGTGCAGCTGGACCGCCAGGGCAGCATCCTGGTGGTGACCGTCAAGGAACGCCCGGCGATCAACAAGCTGACCGTGACCGGCAACAAGGACATCAAGTCCGAGCAGCTGCTCAAGGGCCTGTCCGACATCGGCCTGACCGAGGGTGGCACTTTCGACCGCCTGAGCCTGGACCGCGTGACCCAGGAACTGCGCCGCCAGTACAACGACCGTGGCAAGTACACCGTCGAGATCACCCCGACGGTGAGCCCGCTGGACCGCAACCGCGTGGACATCGCGATCGCCATCAAGGAAGGCAAGGCGGCCAAGATCCGCCACGTCAACCTGGTCGGCACCGAGAAGTTCGAGAGCAAGGACATCCTGGAAACCTGGGAGTCCAAGGAGCACAACTGGGCGTCGTGGTACCGCCGTGACGACCAGTACTCCAAGGAAAAGCTGTCCGGCGACCTGGAAAAGCTCAACTCCTGGTACCTGGACCGCGGCTACGTCGACTTCAGCATCGACTCCACCCAGGTGTCGATCAGCCCCGACAAGCGCGACATGTTCCTCACCGCCGGCGTGACCGAAGGCGCGCAGTACAAGATCTCCGAGATCAAGGTCAGCGGCGACACCATCCTCCCGCAGGAGGACGTCGAGCGCATGGTGATCCAGAAATCCGGCGACACGTTCTCGCGTGCGCTGCTGGAATTCAGCTCGGATACCATCACCAATTCGCTGTCCAACATCGGCTACGCCTTCGCCAAGGTGAACCCGATTCCGACCACCAACCGCCCCGAGCAGACCGTTGCCATCAACATGCAGGTCGTTCCCGGCCCACGCGTGTCGGTGCGCCGCATCCTGTTCCGCGGCAATACCCGTACGTCCGACGAAGTGATGCGTCGCGAAATGCGCCAGTTCGAGAACAGCTGGTACTCGCAGGCCGCGATCGACCGCTCCAAGATCCGCCTGCAGCGCCTGGGCTACTTCGAGTCGGTGGAAGTGGAAACCCCGGCCGTCAGCGGCAGCAACGACCAGGTCGACGTCGTCTACAACGTCAAGGAAACCACCTCGGGCAGCTTCGTGTTCGGCCTGGGCTATTCGCAGTCCTACGGCATGACCACCTCGGTGCAGCTGTCGCAGAACAACTTCCTCGGCGGCGGCAACCGCGTGTCGGTCGAAGCCTCGCGCAGCAGCTACCTGCAGCGTTACGGCTTCAGCTACACCAACCCGTACTTCACCGATGACGGCGTGTCGCTGGGCTACAACCTGTCCTGGCGCGAGCTGGACTACTCCGACTTCAACACCGCGCAGTACAACAGCACCAATGGTTCGGCGCAGGTGGTGTTCGGCGTGCCGATCACCGAGACCGATACCGTCTCGCTGATGTTCGGCATCGACAGCAACCAGATCACCACCTACCAGGGCTCGACGCCGCAGTCGATCATCGACTACATCAACGTACTGGGCAGCAAGACCTTCCATGCCTGGCGCACGGAGCTGGGCTGGGCACGCGACTCGCGCAACGACTACTTCATGCCGACCCGCGGTACCTACCAGCGCGTTGGCCTGGAAACGACGCTGCCGGGCTCGACCATCGAGTACTACAAGCTGAACTACCAGATCAGCAAGTACTGGCCGATCATGCCGTCGCTGGTCATCAACACCCGCGCCGAAGTTGGTTACGGTGACAGCTATGGCAGCGACAAGACCGCAATGGTGCCGGACAAGGATGGCAACCTGCGTTCGGTCACCGCATCGGGCCTGCCTTTCTACGAGAACTTCTACGCCGGTGGTACCAACTCGGTGCGCGGTTTCGAGGACAACACCCTCGGCCCGCGTGAAGCCACCGCCGGTTATCCGGAAGGCCAGCCGCTGGGTGGTTCGCTGAAGACCGTCGGTTCGGTCGAAGCCTATTTCCCGCGCCTGTTCGACAGCCCGTCGGCGCGCGTGTCGGCCTTCGTCGACTTCGGCAACGTCTACACCGGCGTGGACAACTTCAAGGCCAACGAACTGCGCGTGTCCACCGGTGTGGCCCTGCTGTGGCGCGCCCCGGTCGGCCCGATCTCGATCAGCTACGCCTTCCCGCTGAAGAAGGAAGACGGCGACAAGGTCGAGCGGCTGCAATTCACGTTCGGTGGCCAGTTCTGAGGAACGTCGTTCCTCAGAACTGATCCACCTCCGGTGAATTGCCCCCGCATTTCACCTATCCCCCGCGCCGCTGGCGCGCCCCCCTTAACAAAGGGGGGCTCTCCACCAGTCGGGGTGCGAAGCGCCGGGCATTGCCCGGCGTTTTCGTTCTACTTGCTCGCCGCCGCCGTTACTTCCCGCGCTCGCGTGGAATCATCTGGTGATGGCGCAGGGGGCTGACCAGGACCGTTGGCGCCATGGATGGCGCCATCGAGCCCCCAGGGATGGGTTTACGGCGTGTCCTGGGCAGCCCCCTGCGCCATCACCCCGGGACATCAGGCAGGCGCCGCTTTTGACCCTGCATGACCGAAATGGCGTCACACGTTAAACTCCCGCCGTGAATACTCCCACCTACACCGCCCAGCAACTCGCCGAGCAGTTCGGCCTGCAGGTCCATGGCGACCCCGCCACCGCCATCCATGGCGTGGCCACCCTCGCCCATGCCGGCCCAGGCCAGCTGACCTTCCTCGCCAACCCGCGCTACCGTGCGCAGCTGGCCGACAGCCACGCCTCGCTGGTGGTGCTGCGTGCCGAAGACGCCGAGGCCGCCCCCGGCGCCGCGCTCGTGGCCAAGGACCCGTACACCACCTTCGCCAAGATCGCTGCACTGTTCGACATCGCGCCGACGCGCCCGCCGGGCATCCATCCCAGCGCCGTCATCGATCCCAGCGCCCAGGTCGCGGCCAGCGCGCATATCGGTCCGTTCGTCTCCATCGGCGCACGCAGCGTGGTCGGTGAGAACTGCATCATCGGCACCGGCAGCGTGATCGGCGAAGACTGCAGCCTGGACTCCGGCTGTGAACTGATTGCCCGGGTTACCCTGGTGACCCGGGTCAAGCTCGGCAAGCGCGTCCGCGTGCACCCCGGTGCCGTGCTCGGCGCCGATGGCTTCGGCCTGGCGATGGACGCCGGCAAGTGGATCAAGGTGCCGCAGCTCGGTGGTGTCCGCATCGGCGACGACTGCGAGATCGGAGCCAATACCTGCGTCGACCGCGGAGCGCTGGAAGACACGGTGCTGGATGAGGACGTTCGTCTGGACAACCTGGTGCAGATCGCGCACAACGTGCAGATCGGCGCGCACTCGGCCATCGCCGGCTGCACCGGCATCGCCGGCAGCGCCAAGATCGGCCGCTACTGCCTGCTCGGCGGCCACGTCGGCGTAGTCGGCCACCTCGAGATCTGCGACAAGGTCGTGATCACCGGCAAGTCCGTGGTCCGCAACTCCATCCATGAGCCGGGCGAATACTCGTCCGGTACCCCGTTGACCGATAACCGCACGTGGCGCAAGAACGCCGCGCGCTTCAAGCAGCTGGACGTATTGGCTCGCCGCGTCCTGGCTGCTGGCAAGGAGAAAGAATGAACGACACGCTGCAGCTTCCGATCGACGTCTGCCAGATCCAGGAACTGCTCCCGCACCGTTACCCGTTCCTGCTGGTCGACCGGGTGCTTGAGCTCGACATCGAGGCCAAGCGCATCCTGGCGCAGAAGAACGTGAGCATCAACGAGCCCTTCTTCCAGGGTCATTTCCCGGGCCGCCCGATCATGCCCGGCGTGCTGATCATCGAAGCGCTGGCCCAGGCCGGTGGCGTGATGACCCAGCTCACGCTCGGCCGCGACTCGCAGTCCAAGCTGTTCTACATGGTCAAGGTGGAAAACGCCCGCTTCAACAAGCAGGTCGTCCCCGGCGACGTACTGCTGCTGGATGTGCAGATGAAGCGCTTGATCCGCAACATGGGCTGGTACTACGGCGAAGCCAAGGTCAACGGTGAAGTCGTTGCCTCGGCCGAAGTCATGTGCGCCGGCGCCAAGGGCTGATCCACTGGAGGCAGGAATGACTGACAACGCACCCCGGATCCACCCGACCGCCGTCATCGATCCGGCCGCGCGCCTGGCCGATGACGTCCAGGTGGGCGCCTTCACCCTGATCGGTGCCGATGTGGAAATCGGCGCCGGCACGGTGGTCGGCCCCCATTGCAGCATCCACGGCCCGACCCGGATCGGCCGCGACAACCGCTTCGTCGGCCACGCCGCGATCGGTGGCGAACCGCAGGACAAGAAGTTTGCTGGTGAGCGCACCGAGCTGGTGATCGGCGACCGCAACGTGTTCCGTGAATTCGTGACCGTGAACCGCGGCACCGGCGGTGGCGGTGGCATCACCACCATCGGCAACGACAACTGGATGCTGGCCTACACGCATGTGGCGCACGACTGCCATGTCGGCAACTTCTGCGTGTTCTCCAACAACACCACTCTGGCGGGCCACGTGACCGTGGGCGACTACGTGATCATCAGCGGCTTCGCCGGTGCCCACCAGTTCTGCCGCATCGGCGCGCATGCCTTCCTCGGCATGGGCGCGCTGACCAACGGTGACGTGCCGCCGTTCACCATGGTCGGCACCGACTCTCTGGGGCGCCCGCGAGGCATCAACAGCGAAGGCCTGAAGCGCCGTGGCTTCGATGCCGAGCGCATCTCCGCCATCAAGCGTGCCTACCGCACGCTGTACGTGGCCGGCCTGCCGCTGGCCGAGGCCAAGCAGCAGCTGACCGAACAGGCGCGCGGCAGCGATGACGTGAAGGCCATGCTGGACTTCATCGAGCACGCCGAGAGGCCGTTGCTGCGATGAGCAACGCGACCGGCCAGGCGCCGGCCAGCGCCGCCGTGATCCCGCTGGCCTCGATGGCCGGCAGCGTCCCTGCGCAGCGGGTGCTCAGCGAGCGCCCACTGCGTATCGCCCTCGTCGCCGGTGAAGCCTCCGGCGACCTGCTCGGTGCAGGCCTGGTGCGTGAACTGAAGGCGCGCTTCCCGAATGCCGAATTCGCCGGCATCGGCGGCGATGCGATGCGCAGCGCCGGCTGCCAGACCTGGCACGATGCCAGCGAACTGGCGGTGATGGGCCTGACCGAAGTACTGCGCCACCTGCCACGCCTGCTGAAGCTGCGCTCGGCGTTCCGCCAGCGTGCGCTGGATTGGCAGCCGGATGTGTTCATCGGTATCGACGCCCCCGACTTCAACCTCGGTATCGAGCGCTGGCTGAAGCAGCGTGGTGTGCGCACCGTGCATTACGTCAGCCCCTCTGTCTGGGCCTGGCGCGAGAAGCGCGCCGAGAAGATCGGCAGCAGTGCCGACCTGGTGCTGTGCCTGTTCCCGATGGAACCGCCGATCTATGCCAAGCACGGCGTCGACGCGCGCTTCGTCGGTCATCCGATGGCCGATGACATTCCGCTGCACGGCAACCGTGAGGAAGCCCGTGCCGCACTGGGTTTGCCGACCTCGGCCAAGGTGCTGGCGGTGCTGCCGGGCAGCCGCCTGGGTGAAATCTCGCGGCTGGGTGAGCCGTTCTTCGAGGCCGCCTGGCAGGTCTCCGAGCGCATCCCCGGCCTGCATGTGGTGGTGCCTGCCGCCAACCCAGCCTGCAAGCGCCTGATCGAAGAGCAGCTGTCGCGCTCGGCGTTGCCGGTGGCGTACTCGCATGTGCTCGACGGCCAGGCCCGCAACGCGATGATCGCCGCCGACGTGGTTGTGCTGGCTTCCGGCACCGCGACCCTGGAAGCAATGCTGGTGAAACGGCCGATGGTGGTCGGCTACCGCGTCAACGAGCTGACCTACCGGCTGGTCAAGGCGCTGGGTCTGATCAAGGTGGACCGTTTCGCACTTCCCAACATCCTGGCTGGCCAGGACCTGGCGCCGGAACTGATGCAGCACGACTGCACGCCGGACAAACTGGCGGCTGCGGTCCAGCAATGGTTCGACCACCCGCAGCGGGTGACCGATCTGCAGGGCACCTATGCCCGCCTGCATGAGCGCCTGCGCCGCAATGCCTCGGCCCGCGCCGCCGACGCCGTCGGCGAACTGCTGATGCGCGAACAGGACCAGGCATGAGCCGCCGCCACGCCGCAGCGGCCAGCCTGGCGCTGTTCGACGGCGGCGCGGTGATCGAACCGGAGCGCCTGGTCGCCGGCGTCGACGAAGCCGGCCGTGGCCCGCTGGCCGGGCCGGTAGCGGTGGCGGCGGTGGTATTCGATCCATCGCGGCCACGCATCAATGGCCTGGACGATTCCAAGCAGCTGACCGCGGCCCGTCGCGAGCAACTGCATGATCGCATCATCGAACGGGCGCTGGCCTGGCACGTAGTGCTGGTGGACGTGGACACCATCGACCGCCTGAACATCTACCAGGCGACCCTGCAGGGTATGCGCGACGTGGTTGCGGCCGTGGCCCATGTGGCGGGCTTCGCCCGCATCGATGGCAACGTGGTGCCGAAGGGCCTGGTGCTGCCGGCACAGGCGCTGGTCGGAGGCGACGGCATCGACCGCGCCATCATGGCGGCCTCGATCCTGGCCAAGGTTTCGCGCGACCGTTACATGCTGGACGTGCATGCCCTCCACCCGCAATACGGCTTCGAACAGCACAAGGGGTACGGCACCCCCGCCCACCTGGCCGCCCTGCGCGAGCACGGGCCCTGCCTGGAGCACCGGCGCAGCTTCGCCCCCGTGCGCGAGTGCCTGGAAACGCCGCCCGCGGCGGCTGACATCGCCATCGCGATCGCCTGAACAACGGCCGCCGGGCATGGCCCGGCGCTACCGCGGCAGCGTGGACGCACCCGGCGACCGGGAAATCCACGTACACGGCAATATGAACGCATCCGGTAGCGCCGGGCCATGCCCGGCGGCATGCGCGCAATCGCCGTACCGTCAAGCCTTGTCGCCACCCCCTGCCCTCGCTACCCTGACCAGGCACTCCAGCGCTTCCCGACCCCGGCGACGATTCCCCCGTCAGCACCCGGGGCCCGCGCGCTCCAACCTGGTCCGGCATGTCCAACTCCCGCTTCGTACATCTCCACGTCCACACCGAGTTCTCGCTGGCGGACTCGACCATCCGCGTGCCGGCCAAACCCGATCAGGCCGACCCGAAGAAGGCCAAGCAGGCCAACCTGCTGTCGCGCTCGGTCGAGCTTGGCCTGCCCGCACTGGCGGTGACCGACCTCAACAACCTGTTCGCCCTGGTCAAGTTCTACAAGGCGGCCGAAGGCGTGGGCATCAAGCCGATCGCCGGCGCCGATGTGCTGATCGCCGAGGACGGGCAGGACCCGTGGCGGATGACGCTGCTGTGCCGCGACCGCGAGGGCTACCTGAGCCTGTCGCGCCTGCTGACCCGCGCCTGGATGGAAGGCCATCGCCCCGAAGGCGGCGTTGCAATCCACCCGGACTGGCTGAAGGCCGGCAACGCCAACCTGTTCGCACTCGCTGGCCGGCAGAGCCTGGCCGGGCGCCTGGCGCTGGACGGCAAGCATGAACTGGCCGAGCAGCAGCTGGCCGACTGGCAACGCGTGTTCGGCGACGGCCTGCACCTGGAGCTGACCCGCACCGGCCGCGAAGGCGAAGAAACCTTCAACCAGTTCGCACTGATGGCGGCCGGCCAGCGTGGCCTGCCGGTGGTGGCCAGCAACGACGTGCGCTTCCTGTCGCCGACGGATTTCAGCGCGCACGAAGCGCGCGTATGCATTTCCACCGGCCGCGTGCTGGACGATCCCAAGCGCCCGCGCGAGTACAGCGACCAGCAGTACCTGAAGTCGGCCGAGGAGATGTGTGCGCTGTTCGCCGACATCCCCGATGCGATCGACAACACGCTGGCGCTGGCCGAACGCTGCAACATCGAGATGCGGCTGGGCACCTACTTCCTGCCCAACTACCCGGTGCCCGACGACGAGACCCTGGACACCTGGATCCAGAAGATGTCGCGCGACGGCCTGGAAGAGCGCCTGGAGAAAAATCCGCTGGCGCCGGGCAAGACCCGCGAGGAGTACTTCGAACGCCTGGAGTTCGAGCTCAACACCATCATCAAGATGGGCTTCCCGGGTTACTTCCTGATCGTTGCCGACTTCATCCAGTGGGGCAAGAACCAGGGCATCCCGATCGGCCCGGGCCGTGGTTCGGGTGCCGGCTCGCTGGTGGCGTGGGCGCTGAAGATCACCGACCTGGACCCGCTGCCGTACAACCTGCTGTTCGAGCGATTCCTCAATCCGGAACGCGTGTCGATGCCCGACTTCGACATCGACTTCTGCATGGACCGCCGCGACGAGGTGATCGACTACGTCGCGCGCAAGTACGGGCGCGAGCGCGTCAGCCAGATCATCACCTACGGCACCATGGCCGCAAAGGCAGTGGTGCGTGACTCCGGTCGCGTGCTCGGTTTCCCGTACGGCCTGGTCGACGGCGTCTCCAAGCTGATCCCGAACATCCTCGGCATCCACCTGAAGGATGCGCTGGGCAAGGGCAAGGAAGGCCCCAGCTCGGAAATGGCCTCGGCCGAACTGATCCAGCGCTACGAAACCGAGGACGATGTCCGCGACCTGATCGACCTGGCGCTGCAGTTGGAAGACCTGACCCGCAACGCCGGCAAGCATGCCGGTGGCGTGGTGATCGGTCCCGAGCCGCTGAGCGAGTTCTGCCCGCTGTACGCCGAACACGACGAGAACGGGCTCGGCAAGAACCCGGTCACCCAGTTCGACAAGAACGACGTGGAAGAAGTGGGCCTGGTGAAGTTCGACTTCCTCGGCCTGCGCACGCTGACCATCATCGATTGGGCGGTGAAGGCGATCAACAAGCGCCATGAGCGCGCCGGCATTCCGCCGGTGGACATCGCCGCGATTCCGCTGGACGACACGCCCACCTACAAGGACATCTTCGCCAACGGCAATACCGGCGCGGTGTTCCAGTTCGAATCCTCGGGCATGCGGCGCCTGCTGAAGGACGCGCGCCCTGACCGGTTCGAAGACCTGATCGCGCTGGTGTCGCTGTACCGCCCCGGCCCGATGGACCTGATTCCTTCCTTCAACGCGCGTAAGCACGGCCAGGAAGAAATCATCTATCCCGATCCGCGCACCGAAGCCATCCTGAAGGACACCTACGGCATCATGGTGTACCAGGAGCAGGTGATGCAGATGGCGCAGATCGTCGGCGGCTACTCGCTGGGCGGCGCCGACCTGCTGCGCCGTGCGATGGGCAAGAAGGTGCCGGCCGAAATGGCCAAGCACCGCGAGATCTTCCGCGAAGGTGCGGCCAAGGACGGCGTGGACGAAGCCAAGGCCGACGCGATCTTCGACCTGATGGAGAAGTTCGCCGGCTACGGCTTCAACAAGTCGCACGCCGCCGCCTACGCGCTGGTCAGTTACCAGACCGCCTGGCTCAAGCGCCATTACCCGGCCGAGTTCATGGCGGCCACGCTGTCCTCGGACCTGGACAACACCGAGAAGGTGGTGGGCTTCCTGGACGAGGTGCGCAACCTGGGCCTGACCGTGCTGCCGCCGAAGGTGAACCACTCGGCCTTCATGTTCGAAGCGGTCACCCCGGACACCATCCAGTACGGCCTGGGCGCGATCAAGGGCGTCGGCCAGGGTGCCTGCGAGGCGGTGGTGGACGAACGCCTGAAGGGCGGCGACTACAAGGACCTGCTCGACTTCTGCACCCGCGTCGGTTCGGCCAAGCTCAACCGGCGCACGCTGGAGGCGATGATCAACTGCGGCGCGCTGGACGAGCTGGGCCACAATCGCGCCTCGTTGATGCTGCAGCTGCCGGAAGTGATCAAGGCCACCGAGCAGATGGCGCGCGAGCGTGCCTCCGGCCAGAACTCGCTGTTCGGTGGCCCCGACCCGAGCACGGTGACCATCCAGCTGGACCTTCCCGAAGCCGAGGAATGGCCGCTGCTGCAGCGCCTCAATGGCGAGCGCGACACGCTGGGCTTCTACCTCAGCGGCCACCCCTTCGACCCCTGGCGTGACGATGTGCGCGACCTGGTCGGTACTGACCTGGGTTCAGTGGAAAAGATCTGGAGCGCCAACAGCGGTGGCGGTGGCGGCGGCGAGAAGCGCTGGCGACCGGAAGTGCAGACGGTGCTGGCCGGCCAGGTGGTCGGCGTGCGCCGCAAGGGTGAAAGCCAGATCTTCATCCAGCTCGAAGATGGTCGCGGTCGCGTCGAGTGCAGCGCGTTCTCCGACGCGATGGCCGAGTTCGGCCACCTGATGACCAAGGACCGCATCCTGGTGGTCAAGGGTGGCCTGCGCGAGGACGAATTCAACGGTGGTTTCGCATTGCGCATCCGCCAGTGCTGGGACTTCGACGAAGTCTGCGCCAACTACGCCACGCGGCTGTCGCTGCGCCTGGACCTGCGCCAGCAGCGCCCGGTATGGGAGCGCATCGACGCCCTGCTCGACCGCCACCGCCCCGGCCGCACGCCGCTGCGCCTGGACCTGCTGCTGAAAGGGCCGCACGGCGGCGTCGCCGGCATGCTCGATGTGTCCGGGCAGAGCGCGGTACGCATCGATTCCAAGCTGATGGAGGCGCTGCGCGCCGACCCGGCCGTGCGCACGCTGAAGGTGCGCTACAGCCCGCCATGGGCCAGCTGAGGCTGGCTCCCTGGTTTTCCTGAAACTTCTGTTTTCCCCGTTCCAAGTATCAAGGACGATTACCGATGAAGACCCTGTTGTTCCCGTTCGCCGCTGCGCTCGCACTGGCCGCCTGCTCCCCGTCGAAGATCGAGTTCCAGATCGACAACCCGACCGACACGCCGCTGGCGTTGAGCATCGACGGCCAGGACCTGCCGGTGGCCGCACAGGGCTCGCGCCCGATTTCGCTGGCCGTGGGCGAGCATCGCCTGCACACCGACAAGCTCGGTGATGTGCGCTTCATCGTCTACGTCGACGGTCGTGGCGGGCTGATCAACCCGACCCTGAGCGAGTACGTGGTCGCCCGCGAGATCTATGTCACCGACGAGAGCAAGCTGAAGAACTTCGGCACCGGCAAGGCCGGCATCGAGCTGGGCGGTGTCGACTTCGAAGGCCCGTTCGAGAAGAGCCACGAACTGTTCATCGACAAGACCTGGACCTACGGCGTGCGCGAACCGTTCCCCGAGGAAAAGGTGGTCGCCCACGTCGATTCCAGCGGCGGCCAGATCGTGGCCAAGGTGTTCACCGCGCCGGATTTCATCACCTACGTGGAAGAAGGCATGGGCGAGCCCGGCGCGTTCAAGCGCGAGCAGCCGGCCGGCTACGTGGCCCCGACGTTCGGCCTGGAACCGGCCCCGGCCAGCCTGCCGGCGCTGGTGCCGGCCTTCGAGGCGCATGCCGCGCCGCTGCGCGAGGTCTATGCGCGCTGGCTGAAGGCGACCACCGCCGATGAACAGAAGGCCCTGCGCAAGCAGGACTTCGCCGCACAGATGGCCTTCACCTCGGCCACCGCCACTCTGGGCAGTGGGCTGGGCCGTGAGGCCAACGAGGCCTACAACGACTTCGTTTCCCAGCGCAGCCAGCTGATGGGCCGCAGCGCGCTGGTGGTGCCTTGAGCTGACTGGCGCGCCCTGCCCGGCTGCGCTACCGTCGCCTTCCAGACGAAGGCGTACGGGTGCTTTGCACGCATTCGGCTAGAATTCCCCCCTTCTTTACACGACGGCTTCCGATGAATCCGAACTACCTCGACTTCGAGCAACCCATCGCCGACCTGGAAGCCAAGATCCAGGAACTGCGCAACGCCAGCGCCGGGCCGGCGGTCAATGTCGAGGCGGAAGTGCACGCGCTGCAGGACAAGCTGCGCCTGCGCACCGCGCAGATCTTCCGCAACCTGACCTCGTGGCAGGTACTGCAGCTGGCCCGTCACCCGTCGCGCCCGTACACCGCCGACTACCTCCGCGTGATGTTCGATGAGTTCCAGGAGCTGGCCGGCGACCGTGCCTTCGCCGACGACAAGGCCATCATGGGTGGCCTGGCCCGCATCAACGGCCGTTCGGTGATGGTGATCGGCCACCAGAAGGGCCGCGACACCAAGGAAAAGATCAAGCGCAACTTCGGCATGCCCAAGCCGGAGGGCTACCGCAAGGCGCTGCGCCTGATGAAGATGGCCGAGCGCTTCGGCCTACCGGTGCTGACCCTGATCGATACCGCCGGCGCCTGGCCGGGCATCGACGCCGAATCGCGCGGCCAGTCCGAAGCGATCGCGCGCAACCTGATCGAGATGGCTGAGCTGAAGGTGCCGATCATCTGCACCGTGATCGGCGAAGGCGGCTCCGGCGGCGCGCTGGCGCTGGGCGTGGGTGACCGCACCGTGATGCTGGAATATGCGGTCTACTCGACCATCACCCCGGAAGGTTGCGCCTCGATCCTGTGGAAGGACGCCGGCAAGGCGAAGGACGCGGCCGAGCAGCTGGGCCTGACTGCCCCGCGCCTGAAGAGCCTGGGCCTGGTCGACAAGGTCGTGCGCGAGCCGACCGGTGGCGCCCACCGCAACCCGACGCAGATGGCCAAGCGCCTGAAGGCGGTACTGCTGAACGAGCTGGATGCGCTGGAAAAGCTGTCCACCGAGCAGCTGCTGGAACAGCGCTATACCCGCCTGCGCAGCTACGGCACGTACGAAGCGGCCTGATCGCTACCTGACGTCGGATAAAAAAAGAGCCGGGCAGATGCCCGGCTTTTTTTTGTCTGTACCTCGCACAGCATCCGCGCATGGCGTGGATCTACTGGGTGCAGGTGTGGCGTTTGACGTTGGGTCCGCCTTTTAGCGAGCCGAGCATCGCAGGGGAATCAGGCGCGAAGAGTCGCCGGTGTCTGAGCGCAGCGAGTTCGGCACCGTCCACTGATTCACCGAGAAGCGCAGGGAACCGGTGCGCAGCACCGGCCCACGTTCGGCGGCGAGTTCTTTGGTTACTTTCTTGCACGAGCAAGAAAGTGACATGTTCGAACGCGCGGGACTTCAGAACGGCTTGGCCAGCACCAGCCACACGATCGGAATGAACGCCAGCAGCGGGATCTCGTTGATCCAGCGCAGCGCGCGCGACGACGGCAGCGCCCTGCCCTTGGCCACGCCCTTCAGCAGCCGCCCGATCCAGATGAAGTACGCCAGCAGCAAGACTACCAGGCCCAGCTTGGCGTGCAGCCAACCAGCGCCACCGGGGGCGACCATGGTCGGGAAATCCGGGATGACCCTGTAGCCCAGCCACAGCACCAGACCCAGCAGGAACGCCAGGCCGAACATCGAGTGGCCGAAGCGGTACAGGCGCAGGCCCATCAGCTGCAGGCGCTCGGTCACCGCCGGCTGGCCAGTGGTCTCGGCCAGATTCACCAGAATGCGCGGCAGGTAGAACACCGTCGCCATCCACGCCACCACGAACACGATGTGGAAGGTCTTGACCCAGTAGTAGCTCTGCATGCGCTCGCTCCGGCGGCTGGCGTAGGTTGGCGGCCATTCTCGCATGCCGTGGCCGGGCCACCCCTCGCGCCAGCGCCGCGACACATCGACGCATGGCACGCCGCAACGCCGTACGATAAGCGCCATTTTCACCACTGCGACCGATCCATGGACAAGACCTACGACGCCGCCTACTTCCAACGCTGGTACCGCAGCGCCGACATCGGCGGCAGCGCTCGACTGGCGCGCAAGGTCGCTCTGGCCGTGGCCAGCGCCGAGTACTACCTGGAACGGCCGATCCGCAGCGTGCTGGATATCGGCTGTGGCGAAGGCGCCTGGCGCGCACCGCTGCTGAAGCTGCGTCCGAAGGTCGAATACCTCGGCTTCGACAGCAGCGAGTACGCTGTGCGCCGCTACGGTCGGACCCGCAACCTGCACCTGGCCAGCTTCGGTGATTTCGCCTGGCTGCGGCCCTGTGCCCCGGTCGACCTGCTGATCTGCTCGGACGTGATGCACTACGTACCCAATCGCGAACTGCGCGCAGGCCTGGCCGGCGTGGCTGAACTGACCGCGGGCGTGGCCTTCCTGGAGACCTTCGCCGCCGAGGATGCGTTCGAAGGCGACCACGATGGCTTCCAGGCCCGCCCGGCGCGCTGGTACCGGCGTGAACTGGCCCGGCAGGGCATGCAGCCGGCAGGGTCGCATTGCTGGCTCGGCCCCGCTCTGGCAGGCGATGCGGCGGCGTTGGAGCGGATGTGAATCCGGATTCATTATTTTCAGCCAACTTAACCTGCGGGACACCCGGATGGGATATGCTGCGCGGCAACATATGACCATACATATTCGGTCGGCATGCTCTATCAACTGCACGAACTGACCCGCAACCTGCTCGCCCCCTGGGTGCACCAGGCCCAGGCCAACGCAAAGTTCTTCGCCACCCCGGGCCACTGGTGGTCGCAGATGCCCGGTGCCGATCGACTGGCGGCCGTCAATGAGCTGTTCCATCGCATCGGCAAGGATTACGAGAAGCCCGAATGGGGCATCAACGAAATCGATGTCGAAGGCGAGCGCGTGCCGATCGTCGTGCACGAGGAAGTGAGCAAGCCGTTCTGCAAGCTGCTGCGCTTCAAGCGCCACAGCAATGAAGCCGACCAGCTGCACACCATGCTCAACCAGCCGTTCGTGCTGGTGGTGGCGCCGCTGTCCGGCCACCACGCCACGCTGCTGCGCGACACCGTGCGCACCCTGCTGCGCGACCACCGCGTGTATGTGACCGACTGGGTCGACGCACGCATGGTGCCGGCCAGCGAAGGCGAGTTCGGCCTCGACGACTACATCGCCTACATCCAGGAGTTCATTCGCCATCTCGGCGTCGAGCGCCTGCACGTGGTGAGCGTGTGCCAGCCGACCGTGCCGGTGCTGGCGGCGGTTTCGCTGATGGCCAGCCGTGGTGAACCTACGCCGCGCACGCTGGTGATGATGGGTGGTCCGATCGATGCGCGCTGCAGTCCGACCGCCGTCAACAACCTGGCCACGCAGAACCCGCTGTCGTGGTTCGAGAACAACGTTATCCACACCGTGCCGGCCAGCTATCCCGGCGCCGGCCGTCGCGTGTACCCGGGCTTCCTGCAGCACGCCGGCTTCCTGTCGATGAATCCCAGCCGCCACTTCAGCTCGCACTGGGATTTCTACACCGACCTGGTCAAGGGCGATCTGGAAGACGCCGACGCTCATCGCAACTTCTATGATGAGTACAACGCCGTGCTGGACATGCCGGCCAAGTACTACCTGGATACCATCCGCGTGGTGTTCCAGGACTTCCTGCTGCCGCGTGGCGAGTGGGTGGTCAACGGCGAGAAGGTCGATCCGTCGGCGATCCGCGATACCGCACTGTTGAGCATCGAAGGCGAGCTGGACGACATCGCCGGCCTCGGCCAGACCGAAGCGGCGCAGGCGCTGTGCACTGGCATCGGCGCGGACCGTCGCGAGCATTTCATCGTTGAAGGCGCCGGCCACTACGGCATCTTCAGCGGCCGTCGCTGGCGCGAAGTGGTGTACCCGAAGGTGCGCGATTTCTTCGCCGCGCATGCCGAAGCACCGGCAGCGAAGGCCTCAAAGAAGAAGAGCAACGTCACCCCGTTGCGCCGCAAGGCGGGGTAACTCGCCCCTGGTAGATGCCAACCCTGGTTGGCGCTCTACCATGAATCCCGATATCCGATGGATCGTGCCAACCAAGGTTGGCACCTGCCAAAGCGTGGATTCACGCTTACAGCCGCACCAGCAGGTTCTTGGCGATCAAGCCATGCAGCTTGCCGATGCCGCGTGCCAGATGCAGGGTCAGCACCAGCAGCAGCGCACCCACTGCGGCAACCGCGATCGCCACCAGCGGCGAGGCCGCCATCGGCAATACGTTCACGTCGTTGATGTACACGCCGGGGATGTCGCCACTGAAGACCGCCGCGACCGGTGCCCAGATCAGGCTCAGCGACAGCGACAGCAGCGTCACCGCGATGGTGAAGTAGATGATGCCCAGCGGCAGCATCAGCACGAAGTACAGCAGCGTCAGCCAGGTGCGACCATCGGTGAACATGTCGCCGATGCGCTGCAGCCATGTGCGGCTGCGGTCGGTGTAGCGCGGACGACGCGGCATGCGCTCGCCCAGCAGCGCTTCCACCAGCCGCCCTTCCAGCAACGCCAGCCCGCGCACCGAGCCGAAGAACAGCACCGTCAGCGGGATGCCGATGATCAGGATCAGCAGGCCCAGCGACAGCGACAGACCAGTCACCACCCAAGTGAAGAAGAAGATGCCGGTGGCCAGTGACAGCAGCATGTAGAACAGCGCGCCATAGGTATGCGGATCGGCCACCACGCCGAAGAAACGCGCCAGCAGCGAGCGCTGCACCGGCGTCGGCGGCGGCGCGGCAGGCTCCACGCCGCTCGCTTGCGCGGCCGCACGCAGCATCGGCGCGGTATCCGCACGCGGCGAGCGCAACGCACGATTCACCGTCACTTCGGTCTCGCGGTAGATCTCGGCCACTTCATCCGGTGCGCCATAGCTGCCGGCGACGTCGGCGATCACTTCGGTCTCGCTGCGCCCGGGCTGCGCCGCCAGCTCCGAGCGCAGATACTCCTCGGCGTCGTACAGTGCGTCCTGCACCATCGCCGGGTCGGCGCCTTCCAGTGCCGCGCGCAGCTGCGCCAGATACTGCGGAATGGTGGTCGGCAGGGCACTGCCTGCCAGGCTCGGGTCGTTCATTGTGGTACCCCCTCCAACACGGAATCGACGGAATCGCGGGTGGCCTGCCACGCCTGGCGCCATTGCGCCAACACCTCGCGGCCACGTTCATTGATGCGGTAGTAGCGCCGCGGCGGCCCGCTGCTGGACGGCTCCACATGACTTTCCAGCAGGCCCGCACCCTCCAGGTTCCGCAGCACCGGGTACAGCGCGCTCTGCTTGCCGCTCAGCACGCCCTCGCCCACCCGCTCCAGCTCCTTGGCAATCAGGTAGCCGTACAGCGGCTCGCCGGCCCGGGCCAGCACTGCCAGCAGGGCCAGCGACACGGTTCCGGCGCTGAGCTCCTTCTGGAACTTCTTCAGGTGGACATCGTCCTCGGACATGACCGGCCCTCCACTACGTTGAAGTCCACAGTAGTGCGAAGTTCGGTATAGCGAATGTGTCGTTAGTCACTCTGACGGTTGGCGAGGCGCATTCAGGCCCGACGTATCGCCTCCAGCACCTGCGCGGTGGCCGCCTCCGGCAGCGTGTGCCTGCCCTCTTCTAGCCGGCTGACCAGTGCCTGACGGCGCGCGGCCCCCAGTGGTGAGTAATGCTGGCTCGCCCGAAGCCAGTTCTCCACCAGTCGCAGGTGCCAAGCCCGCTCATCCTCGCGCTGCGGCACCGCGTCCAGCAGCAGATCGAGGTGCTGCCAAAGGGGCAGTCTGCGCAACTGGCTCAGCAGGCCGACCTGTGCCACGTGCGAAGGACCATCGTGGCAGAACGCCACCAGCCGGACCGGATCCAGCTCGCCGGCCCACAGGGGCGTCGCACGGGCCAGCAGCTCGTTCACTGTCCGCCCAGGCTCTTCCAGTGCGGCACGCAACCATTCCAGACTGGCGCCGTCCCCAGCCCTCAGCCAACCGCGCAGGCAGCTGCGTCGATGGCGCGCCGACACCTGGGGCAACAACGCGCGCAGCGCGGTCGCATCTGCAGCCTCGGCGTGGTCGCCCAACGCTTCCAATGCCTCGCGCCAGCGCCCGCGGGTACGCTGCTGAAGTTCATCGCGCCACAACGTGATCGCGGGGGGAGCATGGCGCTGCTGAAGCAGCCACGCCGCCAATCTGCGCACGCTGCGCGAACGGTCAAATGCGGCAGCTTCGATGTGTGCATCGAGACCCGGCACGTTACGTTCGACCAGTGCCCGCAACGCGCCGGCACGCACCCCGCTGGAGGGCGCGGCCAACGCCACGACACATTTCTCTTCGATCTCCCCAGGCACGCCGTTCGCCAAGAGATGTGTAAGTGCCAGGTGCGAGACTTGCGGACTGTTGTCCAGCAGCGCGAGCGAGCGCAGTTCCTCCGGGTCTGGATGGATCTGCAGGGCGATGGTGAAGGCGGCCAGCCGGGTTCTTGCCTCGGGGTGGCCCAGCAGCCCTTCAAGAACGGGGTGAGCGGCTGGCGACGACAGCCAGGCGAACAGGCCGCCGTCGAGCCACTCCCGTTGCACGCGCTGTGCATCGCGCAAGCGGACAGCGATCGGCCAAGCCTTCAGCACGTGGTGCACAGCACACTGTTCGAGCAGGGACATCACAACATCCCGCGCTACCGCGCGCACTTCGGCCACCCAATCATTGCAGCGGAGCAAGGCACAGGACAACGTCAGATGGCTGGGCACCGAGCGCATCTTCTGCAACGCGGCCTCGCGCGTGTGACCATTGCCGTCCGAGCCCGCAAGGAACAGTGCCGCCGTCTGCACATCGACCGGCGGCGCTGCGCAGGCCTTCAGGCAGTCGAGCAGGCCATCGCCGTTGGGGGCCCACCAGCTGCGTCGACGCTCATCAAGATCGAACAACCCTCGTGGCGACAGCGTCTGCAACCAATGCAGACGATCCACC
Source organism: Stenotrophomonas maltophilia (assembly GCF_004920835.1). Lineage (GTDB taxonomy): Bacteria > Pseudomonadota > Gammaproteobacteria > Xanthomonadales > Xanthomonadaceae > Stenotrophomonas > Stenotrophomonas maltophilia_AQ. The sequence continues at coordinate 28,684 of NZ_QFHO01000011.1, read as the reverse complement.
CCCTCATCGACGAACCCCTTCAGGATCTGGTCGATCATCGCGCGCAGTGCGGCTTCGGGCGCTTCCGGATGCGGTATCACCATCATCTGCTTCCATCAAGGACAATGGCCATCGTGCCGCACCTGCATGGACAGGGCCAGCACGCCACCGTGGCGCAGGCGCGTACTCTCGCGCAGAATCAGACCCTCGTTCATGTTCCGGGGATCCCATGCCGCACCGTCGACGCCTTGCCCTGACCGCCCTCGCCCTGACCTGCCTGCTGCCCGCAATGGCCAGCGCGGCCTCGCCCTACAGAAGCCCGCAGCAGATCCTCGACGCCTCGGCGGCCAGCGACTGGCGCACGCCGGACCCGGCCAACCTGCTGTACATGGACCTGCCGGCCGGACGGGTGATCATCGAGCTGGCTCCGCAATTCGCCCCGCGCCATGTCGCCAACATCCAGACCTTCGCCCACGAACACTTCTGGGACGGCACCAGCATCTACCGTTCGCAGGACAACTTCGTGGTGCAGTTCGGTGATGCCGACGCCGATGACGCGGCCAAGGCCAAGCCGTTCGGCAGTGCCGCGCGCAAGCTGCCGGCCGAGTTCGAGCGCGCCAGCGCAGGCCTGAAGGTCAGCGTGCTGCCGGATCGCGATGGCTGGGCCGCGCAGACCGGTTTCTTCGACGGCTTCCCGGTCGGCCAGGACCCGCAGGCCGGCAAGGCCTGGCTGGCGCATTGTTACGGCATGCTGGGCGCGGGCCGCAGCAACGAAGAGGACAGCAGCATCGGTGCCGAACTCTATGTGGTGACCGGCCAGTCGCCGCGTCAGCTGGACCGCAACATCACTCTGGTCGGTCGCGTGCTGAAGGGCATGGAACTGCTCAGCGCGACCCCGCGCGGACCGGCGCCGATGGGTTTCTATGCCGACCCGAAGCTGCGCACGCCGATCGTGTCGATCCGCCGCGCCAGCGACGTGCCGGCGGCCGAGCGCACGCCAATCCAGGTGCTGCGCACTGATTCAAAGACGTTCGCCGATACGGTCGAAGCGCGACGCAATCGCGTGGATGATTTCTACAAGCGCCCGGCGGGTCATATCGATCTTTGCAATGTTCCGGTGCCGGTGAAGTAACGCCGTCGCGGGTTCTGCGCGTGGCGCGTGCTGAAGGTGCGTCACTGTTCATGGGCGTTACTTTTCTTTGTACGCAAAGAAAAGTAACCAAAAGAAACGTTCCGCCAGCCGCGAGCCGATGCTGCGCACCGGTGCCCTGTGCTCCTCGGCCCGTCGAGGGACGGCGCGGGAACTCGCTACGCTCAGACACCCGCGCCTCTTCGCCCTCGCCGGACCTGCGGTGCTCGGCTCGCTCAAGGCGGACTGGAAGGTCAAGATCAACCGCAAAAGCATCCACGCATGGCGTGGATCTACTGGGTGCAGCTGTGGCCTTTGATCTGGATCCGCCTTGAGCGAGCCGAGCATCGCAGGGGAATCAGGGGCGAAGAGGTGCCGATGTCTGAGCGTAGCGAGTTCGGCACTGTCCCCTGATTCACCGAGAAGCGCAGGGGACCGACGTGCGAAGCACGGCGGCTCGCGACCTGGCGGCGCGTTTCTTTTGGTTACTTTTCTTTTCGCGCGAAAAGAAAAGTGACGCCCATGAACAATGAAGCGCCTTCAGCACGCACCACGTGCAAAACACCTCAGCCCTTCTGACTCACCGCCACACTCCCCAGAATCAACGCACCGGCAATCAACATCTGCACCGTGACCGCTTCACCCAGGAACAGCCACGCGAACGCTGCGCCGAACAACGGCACCAGATAGGTCACCGTCGATGCACGCGACGGGCCGATGCGGCCGATCAGACGATAGAACATCAGGAAGGCGAATCCAGTACAGACCACGCCCAACGCGATTGCCGCGCCCCAGGCCTTGCCCGGGATCGGGCCCTGCGGCAGATGGGTGAGCGCCATCGGCAACAACCACAATGAGGCGCACGACAGCGTGGCGGCGGCCGCAGCAGCCGAAGGCAATCCGGTCATGTGCCGCTTCACCAGGTTCACGCCCAGACCGTACAACAGCGAAGCGGCCGCGCCGGCCAGCACGGCCGTACCGATGCTCAGGCCCGAGATCTTGGCCGTGGCCAACACCACTACGCCGGCAAAACCAACCAGCAGCGCACCCGCACGCCGCGCACCGATCTTCTCGCCAAAGAACAGGAAGGCGATCAACGCAGCGAACAGCACCGTCATCGCATTGCAGATCGCGCCGATCGCTGCCGGTGCACGCTCGGCCGCGTAGGCGAACAGCACGAACGGCAATGCCGAATTGACCAGGCCGATCGGTGCCAGCCACAGCCAGCGCCGCGGCGGAAACTGCGCCCGCGCTTGCCACAGGAATGGCAGCAGCACCAGCGCGCCCAGCACCAGCCGCACCTCGACCAGCGCGAACGGGCCGAACGATGGCACCGCCACCCGCATGAACAGGAACGAGCAGCCCCAGATGGCGCCCAGCAGGGTCAATTCCAGCGGCGTGCGCCAGTCGCGCTCGGCCGCCTGTGGCACCGCATTCATATCCGTTCTCCAACCATCACTGCATTCCTCGTCCGGCCTCACAGGATCGGCCGCAGACGACCGCCACACAAGCGCGTAGTATCGCTGCCAGCCACAAATATGGTTTGAGGCTCGACATGCTGCTACGCCCTTCCCTGCTTCCTGCCCTGGCCGTTTTCGCGGTCGCTGCGCGCCATCAGAACTTCGCCCAGGCCGCGCAGGAACTGCACCTGACCGCCAGCGCGGTCAGCCACCATGTGCGACGCCTGGAAGAGGTGCTGGAGACCCGGCTGTTCCTGCGTCATGCGCGAGGCGTTCGCCTCACCGCCGAGGGACGGCAGCTGGCCGATGCCGCCAGTGCGGCCTTCGCTGATGTGGCCGCGGTCGCCCATCATCTGCAGCCTGACGCCGACAGCGTGCCACTGCGGATCACCACGCTGCGCTCGTTGTCCTACTGCTGGCTGCTGCCACGGCTGCCGCGCTTCACCCAGGCCCATCCGCACATACGCATCGAGCTGCACACCGGCAGCGGCCTGGACCGCTACGACGACAACGGGCCAGAGGTCGGCATCCGCTACGGCCTGGGCCAATGGCCCGGCCTGCATGCGCAGCATCTGATGGACGACAACCTGTTCCCGGTCGCCTCACCGGCGCTGGCCGGGGTCGAAACGCTGCAGGACCCGGCACGCATCGCCGAGCTGCCGCTGCTCAGTGATCTGTCACCGCAGGGTTGGCGCGACTGGTTCCGCCACGCCGGTGTACGTCCGCCCTCGCCCATGCCGCCGATGCACACCTTCGCCGACAGCACCGATGCGATGCGTGCGGCGGTGTACGGCATGGGCGCGGTACTGGCCCGCACGCATGTCGCCCAGCCCTATCTGCAACGCTATGAGCTGCTGCGCCTGCCTGGCCCAGCGTTGAAGGCACGCTATGCCTACTACGTGGTGCATGCCGAAGGACAAGCGCCGAGCCCGGCCGCGCGCCTGTTCATCGACTGGTTGCTGGAACAGGCCCAGGACGAACGCACGCCGATCCCGGCGCTGCCGGACAGCCTGCTGGGGCGCATGCCCACAGCCGGCTGACCGTGCCCTCACCCGGTCTTTGCCCGCGGCTGGCTAGTCTGCAGGCGAACTCCCCTACGTGCTTCTGCCATGGCCCTGCTACGACTGCGTATTACCGGAACCGAAGACGACGCCCGTGCGATCAGCGATCTGCTGCTTGGCCTGGACGGCATCGAGCATGTCGAGGAAACCGACGACCTGATGCCGCACATGGACGACGACGATTCCAGTTCGGCCGGTTTGTCCGATGACATCGGCCCGGGCACCCACGAACTGGAGGTGGAAGTGGGCAACGAGAGCACTGCGCAGAAGGTGCGCGATGCAGTGCAGGAGCTTGCGCTGGAGCTTGATGTGTTCGTCGAGTACGAGACGGACGAGGGCTGAGGACTCGCCGGGCATGGCCCGGCGCTACCCGATGCTCGAAGCACCCCGGTAACGCCGGGCCATGCACCGTCTGTTCCGGTAGCGCCGGGCCATGCCCGGCGAACACCGGGCGCGGTTCGATCAGGGCTTGCGGCGTCGGCGACGCCACCACGCCCGCACACCCCAGGTCGCGATCAACGCCAGCACCGCTACCGGCAACAACGCGGCGGCAGCGCGGATCAGGAACGCAATGCTGGTGCTGAAGATGCTGCCCGATTCGCTCAGCGCCTCACCGATCTCGCTGCGGCTGCGCTGGCCCGATGTGGTATCGAAGTGCATCGTGACCAGCTGGGTATCGATGCGCCGGCGTTGCTGCGCCGAATCCTTGTTGGCCTGTTCGACGCCCGCTTCGATCTCCGACAGGCGCGTGGTGATCGCCATCAGGTCCTCGATCTTCAGGTCCTTGCGGTCCTGGTAGGACAGCAGCCGCGCGTGTTCCTTCTCCAGCCGCGCCTTGGTCAGTGCGGTGTCGGCGACCTGCTGCGCGAGATCTTCGGCGCGCGTGCTACGCGACTGCAGCTTGCCGCCCTCACCGGCCAACGCGATCAACGGCTCAGTGCCCTTCGGTGCAATCCGCACCTTGACCTCGCCGCTGGGCTGCTCGCCACTGCGCTGATCGACCTGCAGCACCGCGCAGTCACCGAACCTCGCGCTCTGGCAGGCCTGCGCCACCTGCTGGATGCGCGGTGCGATCTGCGCCGCTTCCAGCTGCACCTGCACGTCGTGTTCGTAGGCGAGGAATGCGCCTTCCGGTGAAGCAACGGCAGCTTCGGCGGCGGTGGCGCCGGCATCGGCCGCCACATCGCCGTGTTTGGCACAGGCCACCAGCGCCAGCAGCAGCACCGGCATCGTCACCACGCGCATCCACACGTGCACCGGCCTCACAGTGCCGCTCCGTCGTAGGACATCACCGCCAACGTGGCCAGATCCACCTGCGGTACGCAGCGCACGTTCACCGCCACCATCGGCGTGCCGGTGCGCGGGTCCACCGCTTCGCTGTAGGGCGCAACGCCGCACTCGCGGCAATGGTGATGATCGATGTGGGCCTTGTTGAAATGATAGGTGGCCACGTCCGCGGGATTGGTGCTCAGCTGGAACGCCTCGCGCGGGGCAAACCACAGCAGGCTGCCGCGGCGACGGCACATCGAGCAGTTGCAGTCGATGACGTCGCTGATCGGCGCCTCGGCCTGTACGGTGAATGCGATCCTGCCGCAATGGCAGCTTCCCTGGTATTCCATGTCCTGCGCTCCGCTGGAGGGTCCTTGTCAGTGCCCATGGTAATCCTATGGCACGGGGACAAAGCAGCTCCGGGGGCCTATGCTCGGGAATTGACCCCAGTACAGGAACGCCGATGCGCCCGCATCTTCTTGCCCTCGCCCTGGTCGCCGCCCTGGCCGGTTGCCAGCCGGCCGACGCCCCGACCAACGGTTCCACCCCGGCCGCCAACCAGCAGGCCGGTGACGCAGCGGTTGATGCCGCCTTCGCCGACCTGTCCAAGCGCGCCCTGGACACCTGGATGCAGCTCTCGCCGGTCAGCGCCACCCAGATCGGCGACCACCGCTATGACAGCGAGATCGACGACCTGAGCGCGGCCGGCCAGCAGAAGACCCTGGCCGCCTACAAGGCGCTGTTGGGCGAGCTGGACAAGATCGAGGTGGCCAAGCTCGGCCGCGAGAACCAGGTGGACGCGGCGATCCTGCGCAACCAGCTGCAGTCGGAGATCTGGAATGCCGAGGTCATGCAGTCCGGCAAGTGGGACCCGCAGCTGTACAACGGCGTGGCCGGCAGCGCGATCTACGGCCTGATGGCCCGTGAGTTCGCACCGCTGCCCGAGCGCCTGAAGTCGGCCACCGCGCGCATGGAGAAGCTGCCGGCGATCTTCGCCCAGGCCCGCGAGAACCTGGATCCGGCCCGCGTGCCAAAGATCCATGCCGAGACGGTGGCCAAGCAGAACAAGGGCATTCTCAGCATCGTCGATACCTTCATCACCCCGCACATCGGCGAACTGCCGCAGGCCGACCAGCAGCGCCTGCAGGCCGCCATCGATGGCCTGAAGAAGGCCGTGGACGAGCAGCAGACCTGGCTGGACAAGACCCTGGTGCCCAACGCCAAGGGCGACTTCCGCATCGGTGCGGAGAAGTACGACCAGAAGCTGAAGTTCGCGCTGAATTCCTCGCTGTCGCGGCAGGAGATCGGCGAGCGAGCACGCGCCGAACTCAAGCGCGTGCGCGAAGACATGTACGGCATCGCGCAGACCGTGCTGAAGCACAAGCCCGGCGCACCGGAGATGCCGGCGCAGCCGACCGACGAGCAGCAGCAGAAGGCGATCGAGGCCGCGCTGGAACTGGCCTACGCTGACAAGCCTGCACGCGACAAGGTGGTCGACGATGCCAAGGCCGCGCTGGACCAGTCCACTGCGTTCGTCCGCGAACACGATCTGATGACCCTGCCCGACGCGCCGGTGGACATCATCCTGATGCCGGAATTCCAGCGTGGCGTGGCCGTGGCCTACTGCGATTCGCCCGGCCCGCTGGACAAGAACCTGAAGACCTTCTACGCCGTCTCGCCGATTCCGGAGGACTGGAACGACAAGCAGGTCGACTCGTTCCTGCGTGAGTACAACTCGCGCATGATCCACCTGCTGAGCATCCACGAAGGCACGCCGGGCCATTACCTGGAAGGCTGGCATTCGGCCAAGTTCCCCTCCACCCTGCGTGCGGTGCTGCGCTCGGGCCTGTTCGCCGAAGGCTGGGCGGTCTACACCGAGCGCATGATGCAGGAGCAGGGGTATCTCAACAACGACCCGTTGTTCCACCTGGTGCAGCTGAAGTTCTACCTGCGCACGATCTCCAACGCGATCCTCGACCAGGGCGTGCACGTGGACAACTGGGATCGCGAAAAGGCGATGCACCTGATGACCCACGACGCGTTCCAGCAGGAAAGCGAAGCCTCCGGCAAGTGGGTGCGCGCACAGCTGACGTCGGCACAGCTGCCGACCTACTTCGTCGGTGCGCAGGAACACTTCGACACCCGCAAGGCGATGCAGGACAAGCTGGGTGACAAGTTCAACCTGAAGGCCTACCACGACCAGATGCTGTCCTACGGCGCACCGCCGGTGCGCTTCGCACGCCAGCTGATGCTGGACCAGCCGATCGAGTGATCGATCAGGTGTGAGTCGGAAATGGAACGGCCCGGGAAGACCCGGGCCGTTTTCTGTTCTGGCAGTTGCGACCTGCCATCCTGGTGGGTGCGAACCTTGGTTCGCACCGCTTCTGCCACCACTCAATCAGACGATGTGGATATACAGCTTCCTCGAGTTCAGTCTCAAATCGAGGAAGTACTCCACACCACACCCGCGGCAGGCAGCGGGACAATCCTCGTCGCTCCCACGTTGGTTCTCCGAGGCATCGGCCACCACCGGATATCCACAATCAAAACACGTAAAGGCAATGTTGCTGCCATGGGGATCCGCCCTTATTTCATCTCCATCACCGTCCATTACAAGAAAGCCCGTAATGTTCATGATTCACCGAGATCGCTTGGTTGATCGCTGGAGACTACCCGAATCCGAGCATACGGGACGCGAAGCTGCCTCCGTCTCATCACAATGCGACGCTGCCATCCATCCCCGGATTCAAGGTGAATGCAGCAGCTTCTTGAACTGCGCTTCACTGCAACCCGACTGCCCACAGCCCGGCAGCATCAGCTCCACCCGCCCCGGCGGCTGCGCGTCGGTCAACGGGATAGCACCACGCAGCTGCCCGCGCGTGGGATAGACATACACCAACCGATAACGCGCTTCGCCTGCCCCATGATCACGCCAGCGTTCAAACTGCAGCAGACCGCCGATCGGCGTCTTCTCGTACTGGCCCGGCAACGTGTAGTCCGCGATTCCCAGCGCCGCCAGCACGGAACCGATGTTGGAATCGTGGCCGACCAGCAGGCTCACCTTCGGCGATGCCGGGTCCTCGAACAACGCATTCACTCTTGCCAGCAGCGGCGCGGCCACGTCATGGGCGACCTCGGGGGTGCCGAATAGGATGTCCTGGTAGCGGTTGCGGATCTGCGCCAGCGCCTGCCATTGGGCCTCCGTGTTCAATCGGCCCCAGCCTTCGCGGGGGATGCCATTGCCCTGGTAGTGCTCCATTAGCAAGGCATCGACCAGCCCGCTGGCCAGGGCCAACGAACCGGTAGTACGCGGTTCCCTGCCCGGCTCTGCGCTGAGAATGGAATCGGCCGGCGTCAGGTGGCATTCGCTGCGGCCTGCGCACGCAGCCGACTGCGGGTAGCGGGTGATCGCCTCCACCACTGCCAACGCCGGTGCCAGATACGATGCGACCTGCGCCTGTTGCATCGCCGACAACGCGCGTTCGCGGAAGGCCGCATCACCGTTGTGGATCACCGGGTTGAACAACGGATCCATGACTCCCAGCGGCATGCGCTGCTCGACCGTGACATGGCAGCCCGGGAACGCACCGGCGATGAAGAACTGTGCGGTGGCCTGGGTGCGCTGCAGGCTGTTGGCATGGGCATGGAAATCAGCCGGCTGCGGGCAGCCTGATACCGGCAGCAGCTGTGCGTGGCGCAGCCACTGGCCAATGTAACGGCCCATGTAGACCTCCAGCACGCCGCCCTTGGTGGTCAGCTCGCCAGCACCCACGTCCCAGATTGGCCAGCGCTCCGGTGTGGCATTGGCCAAAGCACCCGATGCCACCACCGGAGCGCGCAGGTTGTGGCGGCTGAGCAGGACAACCTGCTCGAGGTGGTCGCCTTCCACTGGCGCCGGCGCAGCGGCCGCAACCGTTGCGGCGAGGGTGAGCGCCAGAAACAGGGGGCACAGGAATCGGATCATGCTGGTTTCCGGAAAGGGCTCGGTGTCAGAGCCTTTTCCTGCGGAAAAGGTTCCGTCCTTGGGGGACGTGATGTGGGGTCGGAGCCCTTTCCACCGGAAAGGGCTCCGACCCCGAAACGATCACTGATCAGCAGCGACGAAACCACCGGTCTGTCGCGCCCACAACCGCGCATACAGTCCACCGGCCTCGATCAGCTCGGCGTGGCTACCGGTCTCGACGATGCGGCCCTGGTCCATCACCACCAGCCGGTCCATGCGCGCGATGGTCGACAAGCGGTGCGCGATCGCGATCACCGTCTTGTTGCCCATCAACTGGTCCAGGCTGTCCTGGATCGCTGCTTCCACTTCCGAGTCCAATGCCGAGGTCGCCTCATCCAGCACCAGGATCGGTGCGTCCTTCAGCAGCACGCGGGCAATGGCGATGCGCTGGCGCTGGCCACCGGACAGCTTCACGCCGCGCTCGCCCACGTGCGCGTCGTAGCCACGCCGGCCTTGCCCGTCCACCAGCGTATCGATGAAGGCTGCGGCGCGCGCCTTGGCCACGGCGGCATGCAACTGCTCGTCAGTGGCATCGGGGCGGCCATACAGCAGGTTGTCGCGGATCGAACGATGCAGCAGCGAGGTGTCCTGGGTGACCACGCCGATCTGCTGGCGCAGGCTTTCCTGCGTAACGTAGGCAATGTCCTGATCGTCGATCAGGATTCGCCCGCTTTCCAGGTCGTAGAGCCGCAGCAGCACGTTGACCAGGGTCGACTTGCCGGCACCGGAAGGGCCGACCAGGCCGATCTTCTCGCCCGGCTTCACCACCAGGTCCAGTCCGGCGATCACGCCGCCCTTCTTGCCGTAGTGGAAGTGGATGTCCTGGAAGTGCACGCCACCACGGGTCACCTGCAGCGGCACCGCATCCTCGCGGTCCTGCACGGTCAGCGGCTGGGCGATGGTGGTGATGCCATCCTGTACCGTGCCGATGTCCTCGAAGATGCCGTTGATGGTCCACATGATCCAGCCGGACATGTTGTGGATGCGGATCACCAGGCCGGTCGCCAGCGTGATCGCGCCAACGGTGATGTGGCCGCCGTTCCACAACCACAGCGCCAGGCCGCAGGTACCGGCGATCAGGAAACCGTTGACGATGGCGATGGCCAGGTCCATGCCGGTGGTGACCCGGGTCTGCGCGCGGTGCTTCACCGCCAGTTCCTGGATCGACTCGGCCACATAGGCCTGCTCGCGGCCACCATGGGCGAACAGCTTCAGCGTAGGGATGTTGGTGTAGCCGTCGACGATGCGGCCCATCGCCTTGGAACGTGCTTCGGAAGCGATCCACGCCCGTTCCTTCGCGCGCGGCACGAAGTACATCAGGATCACTGCATAGGTCAGCAGCCACAGGATCAACGGCACCATCAGGCGCCAGTCGGCCTGTGCGAACAGGTACAGCGCAGTGCCGGTATAGACCACGATGTACCACAGCGAATCGACCATCTGCACAGCCGATTCGCGCAGCGAGGTACCGGTCTGCATCACCCGGTTGGCCACGCTTCCAGCGAAGTCGTTCTGGAAGAAGTTCAGGCTCTGCCGCACCACGTAGTTGTGCATCAGCCAGCGCGAGCGGTTGCTCAGGCCTGGCACGATCGCCTGGTTGACCAGCAGGTTGTGCAGGCCGACCAGGATCGGCCGAGCGATGACCGTGATGAACAGCATCCAGCCCAGCTCGTTGGCATGGCGCTGGAAGAAGCCGGCACCGGGCTGCTCGGCGACCATGTCGACGATGCGGCCCAGGTAATCGAACATCGCCACTTCCACCAGCGCCAGCAGCAGGCCGGCAATCAGCGTGGCCAGCAGCACCGGCCACACCGGGCGCAGGTAGTGCAGGTAGAACGGCACCACCTTGCGCGGCGGCATGCGCCCGTCCACGGGCGGAAACACCGGAATCAGGGATTCAAACCAACGGAACATCGCATTCCCTCGCCTCTTGCAAGCGGCGAAGTATCCCACGCCGGATGTGTACGCCAGCCGATGATCGCCTGAGCCCCCCGGTAGTCGCCCACCTTGGTGGGCGCCCTACCGCAGGCCAACCAAGGTTGGCACCTACCGGGCCACCGGGGTGAACAGCAGGTCCTGGAAATCGAAGCTGAAATCGGTCAGGTCGGAGATCGACTGCATGCGCACCTCGCGCACCCTGCCGTCCGGGTCCAGGCTGAAGTTCACGAACGCATCGGCGTTGAGCGAACGGTCGTCCCAGCGCACGATGAAGGTGTCGTGCTGCCAATGCTCCAGCCGGCCGCTCAGCTGCGCGGTCTTCATGAAGCGCAGGCGCAGCCCCTTGCCCTCGGCGCTGACCTGCATGTCGCCGTACCAGCGGTCGCGGAAGGTGCCGCTGTAGCCGGCCATTGCCAGCGACGGCTTGCTGCCCTTGTCGCGCGCCGCCTGGTGCTTGGCCCAGGCCTCGTCGGCCTTGTCCTGGCCCTTGGCCACGGCCTTGGCATAGGCATCCACCCAGTCGTGCTTCTCGCCGCCCAGATAGGCATCAAGCACGCTCAGGGTGATCGCGTTGAACGCCGCACCCACTTCCTGGTTGGTCAGCACCACCACGCCCAGCTTCTCGCCCGGCACCAGGGTCAGCCGCGAAACCATGCCCGGCCAGCCACCGGTGTGCCAGACCAGTTTCTGCCCGCGGTAGTCACTCAGGCTCCAGCCCTCGCCATAGCCGGCGAAGTTGGCCCGCGCCGGTGCCAGCTCCGGCACGCTCGGCGCCGGGATCGACTGTGGCGTGATCATCCGCCACATCTGCTGCTGGCTCTTGTCGGTGAACAGCAGCGTGCCATCGGCCAGCTTGCCCTCGGCCAGCTGTACCTGCATCCAGCGCGCCATGTCGTGCGCGCTGGAATAGATTCCACCGGCGCCGGCGTTGTTCGACCAGGTCAGCGGCGCGACGGTGCGCAGGTCCTTGAAATCGAACTTGGCGTGGCCGACCGCCGCCTTGTCGCCCGGCTTCAGGTGATCGGCGTTGTAGCGCGTGCCGGCCATGCCCACCTTGTCGAAGATGCGGGTCTGCAGGAACTGCTGGTAGCTCATGCCGGAGACATGTTCGATCACCTGCTGGGCGACCGCGTACAGGATGTTGTCGTAGGCGTAGCTTTCGCGGAACCCACCCTTCAGTGGCACCTTGCCCAGACGCTCCACCACTTCAGCGTTGCTGTAGGAGGTTGTCGGCCAGAACAGCAGGTCACCGGCACCCAGGCTCAGGCCGCTGCGGTGCGATAGCAGGTCCCGGATCGTCATCTGGCCGGTCACGAACGGGTCGGACATGCGGAACGACGGCAGGTGGTCGATCACCTTGTCGTCCATCTTCAGCTTGCCGTCCTCGGCCAGCAGGTTCAGCGAGGTGGCGGTGAATGCCTTGGTGTTGGAAGCGATGGCGAACAGCGTATCGGCCTGCACCGGCTCCGGCTTGCCCTGCTCGCGCACGCCCCAGCCGCGTTCCAGCACCACTTGGCCGTCCTTGACCACGGCCACGGCAATGCCGGGCACGTCGAACTGTGCACGCACGCGCTCGACGGTGGCATCCAGGTCCTTCAGCTGCTCCGGGGTCGCAGCGTTCGCCATGGTCGTGCACGCCAGCAGCACGGCTCCTCCAATCCAGGTTTTCATCCAGCACGATCTCCGAACAGGGGTGGCGGCCATGTGCAGGCCGTCACCGGGGTTTCGCGCGATGGTAACGGCCCCGGGCGCAGCCTGCCCTGTGCCATAGGAGGGGTGTCATGGGCGAGAACGGACAACCGAGCAACGGGTCGACCATCATTCCGTGCCTGCGCTACCGTGACGCGCGGGCCGCCATCGAGTGGTTGCAACGCGCCTTCGGTTTTCACGTCCAGGCGGTGTATGCCGACGGCGATATCGTGTTCCATGCGCAGCTCACATATGGCAGCGGCATGATCATGCTCGGCTCGAGCAGCAGTAGCGGCGAATGGTCCAAGCTGGCGGTGATGCCGGACGAGGTCGGCGGCCGCCAGACCCAGAGCGCCTGCGTGATCGTTGCCGATGCCGACGCGCACTACGCGCGGGCCAAGGCCGCCGGCGCTCGCATCGTCATCGACATTGCCGACCAGGACTACGGTGGCCGTGGCTACGCCTGTGCCGACCCAGGTGGCTACGCCTGTGCCGACCCAGAAGGTTACCTGTGGTGGTTCGGCAGCTACGATCCGTGGCGCGTGGACCACGGCCAGTGACTGCCGCAACGACGCAGGCCGCGATCCGCTGCGGCATCGGTGGCTGGGTGTTTCCCGAATGGCGCGGCGGCATGTTCTATCCGCCGGGCCTGCCGCAACGCGAGGAACTGGCCCATGCCAGCCGCGCGCTACGCTGCATCGAGATCAACGGCACCTTCTACCGCACGCCCACTGCCGCCCAGTGCGCGCAATGGGCCGCGCAGACGCCGGAGGGCTTTCGTTTCTCGATGAAGGCGCCGCGCTACCTGGTGCAATGTCGCGACCTGTCCAGCACCGTGGAAGCTGCAGCGCCGTTCCTGCAGGCGGCGCTCGCGCTGGGTGACCGGCTTGGCCCCTTGCTGTGGCAGTTCGACCCACGCCATCCGGCCGATGCCGAAGCGCTGGGCGCAATGATGGAACAGCTGCCGAGGCAGTTGGACGGCGTGCCGCTGCAGCACGCGCTGGAGGTTCGCAACGCCGAAGCACATGGCCCGGCACTGGTCGCCGCCGCGCGCCGCCATGGCGTGGCGCTGGTGATCGAGGACAGCGACGAGGCGCCATTGCATGGAGATGTCAGTGCCGGCTTCGTCTACGCGCGGATCAAGCGCAGCCAGGCACGCTTGAACGAGGGCCTGCCGGCCCCGGTGCAGCAGCGCTGGGCGGAGCGCGCAGGACGCTGGTCACGCGGCGAGCCGGTGGCCGACCTGCCCTGCCTCGCCACGGCAGCCACGGAAATACCGCGCGAGGTCTACCTGCTGTGCATAGGCGCTGCCAAAGCGCGCAATCCTGCGGCGGCAATGGCGCTGCAGCGGCACGTAGACGGCGGCGCATAGCACGACCGATGCGCGACGGGCGCCGCCTTGCCTCACAATAGGCCGATGAGCACACCCGACACCCGCAAAGCGCTGTGGCAGATCCACTTCTGTGTCCTGCTGTGGGGCGTCACCGCCATCCTCGGCAAACTGATCACCCTGCCCGCGCTGCCGCTGGTGTGGTGGCGCATGCTGCTGGTGACAGCGATGCTGGCCCTGCTGCCGCGGGTCTGGCGCGGGCTGCGTACCCTGCCACTGCGACTGGTGGCAGGTTATGCCGGCATCGGCGCGCTGGTCGCCCTGCACTGGTTGACCTTCTACGGTGCGGTGAAACTGGCCAACGCTTCGGTGGCCGCCACCTGCATCGCGCTGGCACCGGTGTTCACCTCGATCATCGAACCCTGGGTTGCCAAACGGCCGTTCCAGCTGCGTGAACTGGCCTTCGGCCTGGCCGTGCTGCCGGGCGTGGCACTGGTGGTCGGTGGCGTGCCCGACGGCATGCGCCTGGGTGTGTTGATCGGCGCGATATCGGCGCTGCTGGTGGCGGTGTTCGGCTCGCTCAACAAGCGCATGGTCAGCCACGCCGATCCGCTTACGGTCACGGCACTGGAACTGGGTGCAGGTACCCTCACCCTGACCCTGCTGGCGCCGCTGATGCCCTACCTGCTGCCGGCGCTGGCCAGCCCGCTTTGGGTGGTACCGGACCTGCACGACGGCATCCTGCTGCTGGTGCTGGCCGGGTTCTGCACGCTGCTGCCGTTCGCCCTGGCGCTGGTCGCGCTGCGCCACCTGAGCGCCTACACCGTGCAGCTGGTGACCAACCTGGAGCCGGTCTATGCCGTGCTGCTGGCGGTGGTGCTACTGCGTGAACAGCACGAGGTCACCCCGTGGTTCTACCTGGGCGTGGCGATCATCGTCGGCGCGGTATTCCTGCATCCGTTGTTGAACCGCCGCAGGCCGGTGCAGCACCCGGAGATTCTCGGTACCGCCGAAGCACGCAACATCGCCGACTGAGCGCAGTCACCCCGGGCGTGGATGGCCGTGTCAACGCTGCGGCCAATGCCATGCCGGTGCATCCAGCAGGCCCTGCCCGCTCAACAGCGTGCGGCCATGTTCCTTCTGCAGGTGCAGCGAGTGGCATCCGGGCGCCTGTTCCAGCGCCGCGATCAGGCGGCTGGCATGTGAAACCACCCATACCTGGCTGCGTGCGCTGGCGGCGATGATCAGCCGCGCCAGCGCCGGCAGGAGATCGGGGTGCAGGCTGGTCTCCGGCTCGTTGAGCACCAGCAACGGTGGCGGACGCGGCGTATGCAGCGCAGCGGCCAGCAGCAGGAAGCGCAGCGTGCCGTCGGACAGCTCGGCCATCGACAACGGCCGCAGCAGGCCGGGTTGGTGGAAGCGCAGGGCCAGCCGGCCATCCAGCGGCTCGAAGCTGACCGTGGCACCCGGGAAAGCATCGTCCACGCTGCGCGCCAGTGCGCCCGGATCCCCGATCTCGAGAATGGTCACCCACGCTGCGGCCAGATCGCGGCCGTCGTGATGCAGCACCGGCGTACGCGTGGCCATCGCCGGCTGCCGCGCCGGTGCGTCGGCATCACTGCGGAAATGATCGTAGAAGCGCCAGCGACGGATGTACTCGCGCAGGGCGATGGTCTCCGGCATGCGCTGCGGATCGCCGACCTGGGTGAACAGGCTGTCGAACAGTGACACGTGGTCGTCAACCAGATCCCAGCCATGCGCATGGCGTTGCCGCACCATTGCACCACGGCGGTCGACCAGCAGGTTGGCACTGCGCAGGAAGGGCCCAGCCCAGATCGCCTCGGCCTTGATCTGCGGGTCCAGTGCGAATGCGGAACGGCTCGGTGGCGGGTAGCCCAGATCGATGGCATAGCCGAATTCGTCAGTGGTGAAGCCCAGCTTCAGTCCCACCGATTCCTGGCGTGGGCCGCCCTGCAATGGAATCTCACCGGCAGTGACCCGTCGATCTGGTTTTTCCGGACCCGCCCACAATGCCGAAGCGAGGCCGCCTTCACGGGCCAGCACCGCCGCGACGCCGCCCTGCGCGGTCTCCGCCAGCAAGCGCAGCGCGCGGTACAGGCTGGATTTGCCGCTGCCGTTGTCGCCGGTGACCACGTTCAGCTGCTGCAGCGGCAGCACCAACCCGTGCAACGAACGGTAGTGGGCGATGGCCAGGGTCTGCAGCATGGTCGGCGTCCGTGGGAATAGTAGCGCCATGGTGCAGCGCGTGGATCGCAGGGAATGCGACGCGCACGGCATTCGAATGGATTCTTCACCCACGCGTGGCGTTGATCTACCTGAGGGTGCTTCAGCCCGCCCGTTCCACCCGGTTGCGGCCATTGCCCTTGGCCCGGTACAGCGCCTTGTCGGCGCGAGCCAGCGTGTCATCCACACTTTCACCTGGCTGGTGCTGGGCAACACCGATGCTGACCGTGACCGGGAATCCAAGCGGCAGGTCGGCCACCGCCAGGCGCAGGAACTCGCACTGCAGTTCGGCCGTGTGCAGGTCGGTCGACGGCATCACCGCCACGAACTCCTCGCCGCCGTAGCGCGCAGCCATGCCGCGGCCGGTGAAGTGCGAGCGCAGCAGCACACCCAGCTCGGCCAGCACCCGGTCACCGGTGGAGTGGCCCTGGAAATCGTTGATGTGCTTGAAATGGTCGATGTCGAGCAGCGCAACGCAGGCGACGCCCGGTTGACCATCCGCCACCGCAACCGCCTCTTCCAGCGCCGCCGCCATCGCGCGGCGGTTGGGCAGGCCGGTCAGCGCATCGGTACGGCTCTGCTCGGCCAGGTCGGCATTCTGCGCAAGCAGCACGTCCTGGTATTCCGACAGCAGGCGCTCGTAATCATCACGTTCCAGCATGTGCTTCTGGATGTCGAGCGCAAAGCGGCGCAGCTCCATCACCAGCATCACCTGCCGCGACAACGCCGCCAGCGCCTCGGCCTTGTCGCTGGGCAGGTGCTGAGGATGCGCGTCGAACACGCACAGCGTGCCCAGCGGCAGGCCATCCGAGCTGATCAGTGGCGCGCCCGCATAGAAGCGGATGTGCGGGTCGCCCACCACCACCGGGTTGTCATGGAAGCGGATGTCCTGCAGCGCATCCTCGACCACCATGATCTGCTGCGGTTGCAGGATCGCGTGGCCGCACATCGAATCACTGCGCAGGTTCTCCGCCGCGTCGATGCCCTGGATCGATTTGAACCACTGCCGTTCCACATCGATCAGGGTCACCGCCGCCATCGACGTGCCACAGACCGCCTTGGCGATCGCGACCAGGTCGTCGAAGGATTTCTCACGCTGCGAATCCAGGATCCGGTAGCGGTACAGCGCCTCGAGCCGAAGGGCTTCGTTGGCAGGCTTGTCGGGCTTGATCATGCAGCGTCACGTTCCGGCAGGTCACTGCGGAGTCTAGCCGATGCCGGTCCGCAATCCGCGCAACGGGTAGTGCCGGCCGCTGGCCGGCATCCCGCGCTCATCCGATGCCTGGTGCAGCCGGCCAGCGGCCGGCACTACCTCGCGTTACCAGTCCAGCTGCTTCGGCAGCAGGCCCTGGAGTTCCTGCTCGGTCAGGTTGCGCCACTGGCCCGGCTTCAGCGCGCCGATCTTGATGTTGTCGATGCGCACGCGGCGCAGCTGGGTCACGCGATAGCCGAACTCGGCAGCCATCAGGCGGATCTGCCGGTTCAGGCCCTGCTGCAGAGTGATGCGGAAACCGAACTTGGCGATGCGCGAGGTCTTGCACGGCAGCGTCATCTGGTCGTGGATGCGCACGCCGCGGGCCATGCCACGCAGGAATTCGTCGGTGACCGGCTTGTTCACCGCCACCAGGTATTCCTTCTGATGGCCGTTCTCGGCACGCAGGATCTGATTGACGATGTCACCGTTGCTGGTCATCAGGATCAGCCCTTCAGACTCCTTGTCGAGACGGCCGATCGGGAAGATGCGCTGTTCATGGCCAACGAAGTCGACGATGTTGCCCTTGACCGAGGTTTCGGTGGTGCATGTCACGCCCACCGGCTTGTTCAGCGCGATGTAGACGTGGCGGCGGGTACCGGGTTTGCGTGCAACGCGCGCGCGCAGCGGCTGGCCGTCGACCAGCACCTGGTCTTCCTCGCCCACCACCGCGCCGGTACCGGCCGGGTGGCCGTTGACGGTGACCCGGCGGGCGGCGATCAGGCGATCGGCCTCGCGGCGGGAGCAGAAGCCGGTGTCGGCGATATGTTTGTTGAGTCGGGTGGTCATCGGCCCATTATCCGGCATCGCCGCCCGCTGCGCTTCATTCCGGCACGGGTGGATCGAGTTCTTCGCCGTCGAAGACGCGGTTGCGGCCCGCCCGCTTGGCCACGTACATGGCATGGTCGGCCCGGCGCAGCAGCGCGGCCAGGTCATCCTCGCCCGGACGCCACTGTGCCAGGCCGATGCTGGCCGTGACCTCCAGCCCTGGGACCTGCAATGCCTGGCCAGCCTCGATGATGCGCTGGCGCAGCCGATCCAGCCGCGCCGACGCCGCTTCGCGCGGCATGCCCGGCATCAGCAGCAGGAATTCCTCGCCGCCCATCCGCACCACCTCATCCTCGCTGCGCACCGCAGTCCGCAGCGCGCGCGCCACCGCCACCAGCACCTGGTCCCCCACCGCATGGCCGTGGCGGTCGTTGATGTCCTTGAACAGATCGATGTCCAGGAAGCCGATCACCAGCGGGCCACGCTCACGATCGACCCGCTCCAGGTGCCGGGCCAGCTGCTGCAGGCCGGCGCGGCGGTTGGGCAATCCGGTCAGGCCGTCGGTCTCGGCCAGCTGGCGCAGCTCATCACGCTGCTGGCGCAGCCGCCCCAGCCGCTGGTTCAGGGCATAGGCCGCCATCATCAGCAGCCAAGTCACCGACAGTTGCAGTGCTTCCACCCGGTACTCCAGCAGCCACTCCGCACTGCTGGCATCGGCGGCGATCATCACCAGCAGCGGCACCAGCGCCGCCAGGCCTGCCAGCGCCCAGCAGTCACCACGCAACCACGCCCGCATGCCGGCGGCCAGTGACAGCAGGCAACCGAGGATGAAGCTCAGCTGCAGGCCCTGCGCGACCAGCGCCAGGGTTTCCCAGCGCAGCCAGGGTACCAGCGCGGCCAATCCCATCAGGCCCCACAGCACGCCCTGCTGTGCCGGCCGTGAGCGTGGCAGCAGGCGGTCCCCGCCGTTGAGGCGCCACAGAGCGGGCAGTACCAGCGCCTGGGTCGCAGCGGTCAGCGCCAGCAGCCACCATGCGCCACGCTCCCCCACCGGCAGCCAGGGTTCGGGGTAGCCGCTCAAGCCGCCAAGAATCGCCTGCCACACCACCACCACGAACGTCGCGCCGATGTAGACCAGGAAGCTGCGGTCACGGGTGGTCAGGTAGGCCATCAATGCCGACAGCGCCAGCGCGATCGCCACCGCGATGCAGGCCGCGCGCACCAGCAGGCGGGCGGTATCGTTCTGCTGGACCGGACTGGGCGCACCCAGCCGCAAGGTCGGCACCCAGCGCGCTTTCAGCGGCGCCTGCCACGACACCAGGAACGGCTCATGGCTGCCAGCCGCCGGCACCGCCACCAGGCCGATGCCGGCACGGAAGCGTGAATCACGGGTGCGTGCATCGTGCATGTTGCCGCAGATCTCGCGGTCGCCATGCTGTACGCGGACTTCGCCAGCGAACACGTTGAACACATCCAGGGCCTGGGGTTGCCCCGACCACCCCCCGGGCGGCGCCGGTACCTCTACCTGCTCGCGTGGCCCGGCCAGCATCGCGGGCGTGCAGCCACGATGCGGCGTCGGTTCATCCGTAGGTGCGCCAACCAGCAGGAAATCCCGGCCGGCCTCGGCCATGCGCGCGCGCGCCGGATCGGGAAACAGCACTCCCATCAGCAGGACGACCAGCAGCGCCCCTGTTTCGTACCGCCACTGCCTGACGCCCACGCCACATCCTGTTCCTGCTTACGTCCGCGCCCACTGCGCGTCGCCCCTGGCGCGCATTATCGCAGCCGGGCGCGCAGCGCATGTGTAGACCAAAGTCGCCACCGGCCGTTCAGCCAGCTGCCGGAGGCCCCTTCACCGCCACCAGGCGCACCGGCCTCAGGTCACTGAGGGTCATCCGTTCCAGCGGCTGCGGTCGCTCGATCGCATACCCTTGCAACCCCTGCACGCCGAGCCGGGTCAGCGCGGCGGCCACCTCGGCGGTCTCCACCCATTCGGCCACCACCTCCATCTGCAGTTCACGCCCTAGCTCGCTGATCGCACGCACGGTGGCGTGGCTGATCGGGTCGGTATCCATGTCACGCACGAATGCGCCGTCGATCTTGAGGATGTCGGCCGGCAACTGGCGCAGGTAGCCGAACGAGGACAGGCCGGAGCCGAAATCGTCCAATGCCATCCGGCAGCCGCGTGCCTTCACCGCATCGATGAAAGCGCGGGCCTGGCTGAGGTTGCTGATCGCCGCGGTCTCGGTGATCTCGAAACACAGCTTCGAGGCCAGCGCGCGGTTGCGCTCGAGCAGATCGCAGACGAAGGCCAGGAAGCCGGGCTCGGCGATCGACTGCGCGGACACATTGACGTTGCACAGCCCCAGCTGGCGCACGTGTGCCGGGCAGACCTGCAGGTGGCGGAACAGCAGCCCCAGCACGTGCCGGTCCAGCGCCACGGCCATGCCATAACGCTCCACGGCCGGCATGAACTGGCCGGGCAGGTGCAGGCTGCCATCGCTACCGCGCATGCGCACCAGCACTTCGTAGTGCAGGTAGGACGGATCCCCCACCCGGGCGATGCGCTGTGCATACAACAGCATGCGGTTCTCGGCCATCGCCAGGCTGACGCCCTGCAGGCGCTCGGCTTCCTGGCGCCGCTCCTCCAGCGCCATGCGGTTCTCGTTGAAGCAGTGCACACGGTTGCGCCCGGCCTGCTTGGCCGCATAGCAGGCGCTGTCGGCGGCGCTCATCAACCAGTTCGCGTCCGGCGCCTCGGCACTGACCTCGACCACGCCGATGCTGCAGCTCAACTGCGGGCTGCCCTCGCTGATCGGGAACGTGGCCTGGCCCAGGTTGCGGATCACCCGTTGCAGTACCCGCTTGGCCTCGTCCTGCCCGGCATGGGCGAGGAACACCGCAAATTCATCGGCACCGAGCCGGCCCACCCAGTCACCATCACGCACTGCTGCCACCAGGTAGTCGGCGAAACTGCGCAGCATCTGGTCACCGGCAGCATGGCCGAAGCTGTCGTTGACCAGCTTGAAGTGATCCAGGTTGATGTAGCACAGCGAATGCGTGCCGCCCTCGCTGCGCACCTGCAGCAGTGAACGTTCCAGCAGCCGCTCGATCTCTCGACGATTGATCAGGCCGGTCAACGGATCGTGGCTGGCGTGATGCTCGATCTCGCGCGCCAGTGCATGGTTCTGGCTGACGTCCTCGATGATCGCAAACACCGACAGCCCACCCCCGGCACTGCGCACGCCGGTACCACTCCAGCGCCCCCAGACCAGGCTGCCATCGCGGCGGCAGAAGCGCAGCTCGCTCGGTCGCAGCTGCCGGTCCCAGTCGATGCGGCCCACGCCATCGATGACCAGCTCGCCTTCCATCAGCAGGTCACCCAGTGACATCTGCAGCAGCACGTCACGGCGATAGTCGAGGATATCGGCCATCGCCTGGTTGGCTTCCATCACCTTGCCATCGGTGTCGAGCTTGAGCATGCCGACGTTGGCCTGGTAGAACGCGGCACGGAAGCGGCTCTCATGCTCGGTCAGGTCCTTGCCGACGCGACGCGCCAGGGCCACCGCCATCAGGCTGATCGCCAGTACCGACAGGCCGCCGACCATCAGCGTCGCCACCCGCACCATCGTGGCCATCCGCAGCAGCGCCTGCGAGAACGCCTGCGCCTGTACCTGCAGGCGTCGATCAAGATCCCGCAGCTGCTGCAGGTAGCGATCACGATCGGTCAATGGCAAGCTGCCTCCGCCGTGCCGCCGCTGCAGCTCCGCCACCAGGTCCTGCACCGCCATCAGGTCGCCATCGGTCTGCCGCCACAGCGCGGTCGCTTCGCGGAACGCACCCAGGTCCCGCGCATAGCGGAACGAGAACACCAACCGCGGAATATCGGCGCGGGCATTGCCGCCCTGCAGGAAGCCCTGCCGCGCCCGAGACTCATCGGGCTCGGCCTGTTCAAGCGCCAGCCTTGCCTGCAGATCGCCCAGGGGCACCTGCAGCGCCTGCCGCGCGTCGTTCAGATCCTGGGCATGGCCGCGCGCCAGATAACGGCTCAACGCTGCAGTCGCATCCTGCTGCCCCCGTGACCAGTAGCCCTGCCCGGCAATCCAGGCCGTGGACGCCGCCTGCAGCTCCTGGATAAGGGCGGACAAGGCGACCAATCCGATCGCCATGCCCGTCAGCAACGCAAATCGCAGTCCCAGCCCACGGGTCATCGGCACCCGCCGGCTGTGTTGGTCCGTGCCACTCCTACCCATCCCGGATCCCCCCGAATGTGCTGCGGTGACAACCTCCCTTGGAACCGAGCCAGCCTATGACCGCCAATGTGTTTGCCATGCGAAAAGGGGACGGAGGGGATTAAGTCGTTTTCGGCATAAGCGCACTGCCGGGCATAAGCGACTTAATCCCCTCCGTCCCCTTTTCCGGGCCCACAACGGACAACGCCAGCCCGGAGGCTGGCGATGTTCAGGATCGCAGGTGTGGCTTAGTAGCTGCGCGGGCCGCGCGGCTTGAAGCCGTCACGGCGCGGCGGGCGGCTGTCGCGGTCACCACCGCGGTCGCCACCATGGCCACCCGGGCCACTGCGGCGCGGACCACCCGGGCCGCCCGGGCCGCCCGGACCACGCTTGTCGAAGCGCGGCTTGAACGGACGCGGCGCCGGATTGATCTCTTCACCGGCCGCCAGCGGACGCATCTGCAGCTGCTGGCCGGAGACCCACACCTTCTGCAGGTGGGTCAGCACGTCCGACGGCATCTGCGCCGGCAGGTCCAGCAGCGAGAAGTCGTCGTGAATGTCGATGCGGCCGATGAAACGGCTCTCCAGGCCAGCTTCGTTGGCGATGGCGCCGACGATGTTGGCCGGCTTCACGCCATGCTGGTGACCGACCGAAATGCGGTAGGTTTCCATGCCCTGCTCCGGTGCACCGCGCGGCGGCACGTCACGGCGCGGGCGCTGCTCGAAGCCGCCCTCGGCATCGTCACGACGCGGGCCACGCTCGAAGCGCGGGCCACGTTCGTTGCGGTCGCCACGTTCCGGGCGCTCGCTGCGCTCGAAACGCTCACGCGGCGCACGCTCTTCGCGCGGTGCACGCACCGGCGGCTGCAGCAGGAACGGGGTATCGCCCTGCATCATCTTCGCCAGCGCAGCAGCCACTTCGATGGCCGGCACGTTCTGCTCGGTTTCGAAGCGTTCCAGCAGCTGGCGGTAGAAGTCCAGGCCGCCCTGGCCCAGGGTCTCGGTGATGCGCGAAGTGAACTTGTTGATGCGGTTGTCGTTGACCGCTTCCACGCTCGGCAGCTGCATTTCTTCGATCGGCTGGCGGGTGGCGCGCTCGATCTGGCGCAGCATGCCCTTCTCGCGCGGGGTGGCGAACAGGATCGCCTCACCGCTGCGGCCGGCACGGCCGGTACGGCCGATGCGGTGCACATAGCTTTCGGTGTCGTACGGGATGTCGTAGTTCAGCACGTGGCTGATGCGTTCCACGTCCAGGCCGCGGGCCGCCACGTCGGTGGCGACCAGGATGTCCAGCTTGCCTTCCTTCAGCATGGCGATGGTGCGCTCACGCTGCGCCTGCTGCATGTCGCCGTTGATGGCGGCAGCGGCCAGGCCACGGGCCTGCAGCTTGCTGGCCAGCTCCTCGGTGCCGGCCTTGGTGCGCGCGAAGATGATCATCGCGTCGAACGGCTCGACTTCCAGGATGCGGGTCAGCGCGTCCAGCTTGTGCATGCCGCTCACCCACCAGTAGCGCTGGCGGATGTTGGCCGAGGTGGTGGTCTTGGCCGCGATGGTCACTTCCACCGGATCCTGCAGGTAGGTCTGCGCGATGCGGCGGATCTGCGGCGGCATGGTGGCCGAGAACAGCGCCACCTGGCGCTTGGCCGGCAGCTTCTTCAGCACGGCTTCGACGTCGTCGATGAAGCCCATGCGCAGCATTTCGTCGGCTTCGTCCAGCACCAGCGTCTTCAGCTCGGACAGGTCCAGCGTGCTGCGATCCAGGTGGTCGATGACGCGGCCGGGGGTACCGACCACGATGTGCACGCCGCGACGCAGCGCCGACAGCTGCTGGCCATACGGCTGGCCGCCGTACACCGGCAGCACGCGGAAGCCGGGGATCTTCGAGGAATAGGACTGGAACGCCTCAGCGACCTGGATGGCCAGCTCGCGGGTCGGGGCCAGCACCAGCGCCTGCGGCTTGATCTGCTGCAGGTCGATGTTGGACAGTACCGGCAGCGCAAAGGCGGCGGTCTTGCCGGTGCCGGTCTGGGCCTGGCCCAGCACGTCACGGCCTTCCAGCATCGCCGGGATGGTGGCAGCCTGGATCGGCGACGGGGTTTCGTAGCCGATGGCGGTGACCGCCTGCATGACAGACTCGGACAGGCCGAGCTGCGCGAACTGCAGCTGCGCTTGGGATTCTTGGGACATGGGGAACTCCGAAGACACTGCCGTCTTCCTGGCAGTGCGATAAAAAAGGTGATGGTCCGCGCTTTGGGCGCCCTTCTTATCGCGTGCCCTGGCGCTGCTCGGTTGGAGGAGATTTCACTCGCTCAGAGCGGAATCATACCGCATTGATCCTGAACCATGCATACAGGTTGCCGTGCGTGTGCCGTCATGCCCCGTGCTGGCGCACAATACGCGCCCTCTCCCGGCCCGGCCAGAATCCGGCGCCCCTTCCCAGGAAACCCGTTCCATGCAGATTCTCGAATTCGACCTCGACGGCGACTACGTCGAGCTCAAGCAGCTGCTCAAGCTGGCCGACCTGGTCACCAGCGGCGGCGAGGCCAAGATGGTCATCAGCGAAGGCCAGGTGCTGGTCGACGGCGAGGTCGAACTGCGCAAGGCCTGCAAGATCCGCGCAGGCCAGGTGGTTGAATTCGCCGACAGCCAGATCCGCGTGCTGGCCGCCGGCTGATCTGAATCCGTTCAGGCCACGCGCTGGGTCAGGTGCGAGGCGATCAGCTGCCTGAACGGCGCAACGCCCTGCGCCAGACGCAGGCCGGCCGCGCGCAGCAGCCGCGCCGGGCGGCGATCGTCGGTATACAGGCTGGCGATCGCGTTGGTAGCCTCGTACAGCGGCCGCGATGCCAGCCGATGACCGCGCTGGTAGCTGGCCAGCATGCCGGCGGCGGCGATGTCGGCACCGCGACGCTGCTGTTCGACGATGCCCTGTGCCAGCCGCTGCGCACTGGCCAGGCCCAGATTGAAGCCATGTGCGGTGACCGGATGCATGCCCACCGCAGCATCGCCGATCAGCGCCGAACGCTCGCCGACAAAACGGTGCGCATAGACGCCAACCAGCGGATACGCCTGCGGCGTGGCCACCGGCTGCATCCGGCCCAGACGGTGCTCGAAGCAGTCACTGATGGCGTCACCGAAGGCCACTTCGTCCATCGCCAGCAGCGCTTCAATCTGGCGCGGCGGCAAGGTGACCACCGCAGACGCCTGGCCCTCGTTGAGCGGCAGCAGTGCCATGGTACGGCCGTAGCCGAACCATTCCCATGCGGTGTGGTGGTGATCACGCTCGACCTGCATGCGGCACACCAGCATCGACTTGCCGAAGTCGCGCATCTGCGCGCCGATGCCGAGCATGCGGCGGGTTGCTGAGAAGCGGCTGTCGGCGGCCACCAGCAGGCGCGCGTGCAGCGTGCTGCCGTCATCCAGCGTGACCACATGGCCCTGCGCATCGGCCTGCACGCTCTGCACCTTGCGCCCGTCAAACAGTTCCAGTCCGTCCTGGTCCTGCACGGCATCCCATGCAGCGCGGCGGATCAGATGGTTGGGCACCAGCCAGCCCAACGGCTGGCCATCGACCTGGCTGCTGGCAAAGGTCAACGCAAACGGCGAACTGCCGTTCATCACCTTGGCATCGCGTAATTCGGCGACTTCGGCGTCCGGCAGTCGCTGCCACAGGCCCAGCTGTTCCATGCTCTGCCGCGAGGCATGGGTCAACGCGATCTCACGGCCATCGAAGGCAGCCTCGGCCAGCGCCTGGCGCGGCTGTACTTCGACCATGCCGACCTGCAGGCCACTGCCGGCCAGCGCGCGCGCGAAGCACAGACCCGCCGGTCCGGCGCCGACCACCACCACGTCCATCCTGCGCATGCGCGCCTCCTGCCGTTGATTCAGTCGCCGCCAGCATAGCGCTGCGGACCTGAGCGGCCTTGATCTGGATCAGGCCACGATCACAGCAGCGCGAACACCAGCGCCAGGATCGACAGCAGCGATACCGCCCAGACCAGGCTGCGCACGTAGGGCACGCCTGCGGCATACAGCGGCAGGTAGACCACCCGTGCCCAGAAGTAGGCCTGCGCCGCCAATGCGGTGGTGTCGTTGCCGCGCCCGGCCACCACCACCGCGATCGCAGCAGCGGCGAAGAACGGGAAGGTCTCCAGGAAGTTGGCCTGGGCCCGCTGCAGGCGACCGGCCAGCGGGCTGAGTGGCCTGGCTTCGCCATCACGCGCCGAGGCATTCCACTTCATCCCGCGCTCGCGGGTGACTACGGTGGAGGTGGCGAAGATGTAGACGAAGCCCAGCAGCACCGACCAGGCCAGCATCGTCAGTTCAGTTGCCATCGTTCATCTCCTCAGGGTGCCGACGCACGCAGGCTGTAACCGGCCAGGCGCCACACATGGTCCTCGTCGAAACGGAACGACACCAGTTCGCGTACGGGTTGTGCGCTGTTGGCGAAACGGGTCGGGAAGCTGACGTTGATGTACAGGCCTTCGGGTACCGCCGCACCGGCGTTGTACTTGACCCGGGTGATGGTCGGCTGGCCGCGGCCAGCCAGGGTGCCCAGCCGCGCACGCTCGCTGGCCAACTGGCTGACGAAGGCCGCCTTCGGTACAGCACGGCGTGCGACGGCCGAAGCGCCATCCCACAATTCGCCGGCGCGGTTGGCATCGACCAGCTGCGCCGCCTTCACTGCGGCCGCGCCCATTTCCGCGTCCTGTTTCTGTACCTGCGCCTGCTGCGCGGCGGTCAGCGCCGGTGCGCCGGCCGTGGCCGGTTTTGCTGCTGCTGGCGAAGCAGGTGCCGGGCGGGCGGGCGCCGGTGCAGGCGTGGCGGGCGCAGGCGCCTGCGCCAATGCAGTCAGGGGCAGCAAGGACAGCAGCAGGAGCACGCGCTTCATGGACACCGCCGGTTCTCGGGAAAGAACCGCAGTCTACGCCAGCGCAGTGACTACGCCGTCAGCGTGCCGGGGCGCTGCCTTCCACCACTGCTGCATCGGCCTGTGCAGCGGGCGCGGTAGTGTTCACCGGTGCCTGTTCGGCCACCGGCGGTGGCTCCGAAGGCGCGGGCGGCAGCGTTGCTACATCGATCTCCGACAGTGGGCTTTCTTCCGGGCACACCGCATCGGGGAAGCCGAAGCGCTGCTTCAACGCCTGGCCGCAGCTGTTGATCGATTCCATGTCGGCGCCTTCGTGCTTGCACTGCTGGTCGAAGGCGATCAGGAACGCGTCCTTGCGCTGCACGAAGTCGTCACCACAGGCACGCATCTGCTTGATCCGCTCCAGGTCGTCCTGCACCGCGTTGGTGCCGTCCAGGCCGTACTGGCGCAGTTCGTCCGGCGTCAGCAGGCGCAGGCTGCGATTGGGCACCGTCATCATCAGGTCGGCCACGCCTACCGCCACGCCGTTGCGCTGCAGGTAATCCTTCACGTTGTCGTAGACCTCGTGCAGCTCGCGGTTGAGCTCAGCGCGCGAGGTGGCCCTGGAACTGATGCGCATCATGCGGTGGATGCCGACCTTGCCTGACAGCAGGCGGTTGTCACCGGCGGCCAGCACGAACACGCAGGCGCTGTGGCAGATCGAGCCTTCGCGCACCCAGATGGTCCAGCCCGATTCACCGATGCTGTCGCCGGCGACGATCGCCGATTCCACCTGGCCACCACTGGAGTCCAGGTCAAGGATGCGCTTGTGGATCTTCTGTTCGTCGGCGACCACGGCCAAACGCCACATCATCTCGGCAAAGCCGGGATTGATCTTGCCGGCGTAGCGCACGCGTAACAGGCCTCGCTCGGCGCACGGCGCCAGCGCCTGACTGATCTGGTCGCGTTGCAGCCCTTCCAGCTCGGTGCCGTCGCCGGCATCGCCGGCATACTCGGTGCTGCAGCTGACCCAGGCGCGGCCATTCTCCAGCTGCGCCTGCGGCCACGGCCGATCCGCCCGGCTGCGCGGCGGCGCCGGCGGCGGCGGTGCATCGGCGGCATTGATCGACACCATGTTCTCGCCATCACTGGCCGGCGCCCGCGCCGCCTTGTCGGCAGCGGTCACATTGCCCGGATTCTCCAACTGACTGCAGCCCGCCAGGGCCAGGCACAACAGGGGCAACCAGCGGAATTTGGCGGACATCGGGCAACCGGTCATCATGTAAACAAGAGCCACAGTCTACCCGTCCACGACGCGCATTCAGCGCGTGGCACTGAACCCCTTCTGACCCTTGGGAAAGCGTGTCGACCAAGGTCGACACCCACCAACAGCACTGCGGAACGCCGTCCCGACAGGTCGCAGGAACCTGTCGAAGGCGGAGTGGGCCTTGCAGCGCCCCCTGCAACCGGACCCAACCCGCC
>NZ_QFHO01000010.1 GCF_004920835.1 Stenotrophomonas maltophilia | reverse complement strand
CAGGTCCCACCCCCGCCAATTTCCCGATGACGGATCGAACATCCACATCGTTCGTCGTCGAAATCCGTCAGATATCGATATTGATCGAGTGAGATTCGACAGATCGCGGAAAACTGTCGAAGGTGGGGTGGGTCCGGTTGAGGGGGTGTGAGCGGCATGGATGCCGCGACCAAGCCCCCATGGATGGGTTTACGGCGTCCCCCTCAACCGGACCCACCCCGCCTACCCACAGGAACCCGGCTTTTGACGTTGCTCTGGCCTTGGCTCCGGCCTCTGCGGGTGCAGGGCGCAGCCCTGCAGACAGAACCACTACCTGAACGGGCCATTTTGCGCGGGGTCTCAACCATCGGTTAGACTATGCGGGTCTGCAGCGGCCGTCCGTTTCCCTCCGGGATCGCCGGCGACCTGGGTCCGCCCACTTCGCCCGCCCCCACTCCGACGCCGTTCGTCACGCATTCCAGCCTGCGCTCCGTGCCGGCTGCACCCAATTCTCGCAGCGCGGTTCACGGGAACGCTCCGAGTCAGCCGATCAGTTTGATCTGCCCCCGTCTGTCCGTTCGGACAGGCGTTTCTTGTACTTGGAGCAATCTCAATGTCTTTTGAATCCCTGGGCCTTGCGCCCTTCCTGCTGCGTGCGCTCGCCGAGCAGGGCTACGAAACCCCGACCCCGATCCAGCAGCAGGCGATCCCGCTGGTGCTGGCCGGCCGCGACCTGCTGGCCGGCGCGCAGACCGGTACCGGCAAGACCGCCGCCTTCGGCCTGCCGCTGCTGCAGCACCTGGGCACCGCCTCGCAGGAAGTGCGCACCGGCCCGCGCAAGCCGCGTGCCCTGATCCTGGCCCCGACCCGCGAGCTGGCCACCCAGGTGCATGACAGCCTGCGCGGTTACAGCAAGTACCTGCGCATTCCCAGCGCCTGCATCTACGGCGGCGTCGGCATGGGCAACCAGCTGGACATCCTGCGCCGTGGCGTGGACCTGCTGGTGGCGTGCCCGGGCCGCCTGATCGACCACCTGGAGCGTCGCAGCATCGACCTGTCCGGCATTGAACTGCTGGTACTGGACGAAGCCGACCGCATGCTGGACATGGGCTTCCTGCCCTCGATCAAGCGCATCCTGGCCAAGCTGCCCAAGCAGAACCGCCAGACCCTGCTGTTCTCGGCCACCTTCGAGGACAACATCCGCCAGCTGGCGCTGGAATTCATGCGCAACCCGGAGCAGATCCAGGTCACGCCGAAGAACACCGTCGCTGAAACCATCACCCATCGCGTGCACCCGGTCGATGGCGGCCGCAAGCGCGACCTGCTGCTGCACCTGCTGGCGCAGGACAGCCGCGAGCAGACCCTGGTGTTTGCCCGCACCAAGCACGGCAGCGACAAGCTGGCCGCGTTCCTGGAAAAGTCCGGCATCAAGACCGCGGCGATCCACGGCAACAAGAGCCAGGGCCAGCGCCTGCGTGCACTGGGCGATTTCAAGGCCGGCCGGGTGACCGTGCTGGTGGCTACCGATATCGCTGCGCGCGGTATCGACATCAACGAGCTGCCGAAGGTGATCAACTTCGATCTGCCGATGGTGGCCGAAGACTACGTGCATCGCATCGGCCGTACCGGCCGCAACGGCGCCACCGGCCAGGCAATCTCGCTGGTCGCGCAGGATGAAGTGAAGCTGCTGCGTGCGATCACCCGCCTGCTCGGCCGCGACATGGATATCCGCGATGTGCCGGGCTTCGAGCTGCAGGTGCCGATCCGCTGGGGCAACAGTGCACCGGGCAAGGCCGAGCACGAAACCGGTGAGCGCGCACCGCGCAAGAACCACGCGCGCCGTCCGCACGGCGATGCACCGCGTCACGCGCATGCCGGCCCGAAGAAGGCTGGCGGTGGTCGTCGTGAGGGCGGTGGCAATGGCCAGCAGCGTGCCGGTGCAGGCGCCGGTCAGGGCCAGCGTCGTGGCGGTGGTGGCAATGGTGGCGGCCGTGGCCGCGGCCAGGGCGGCGGCGGCGGTCGCGCCGGCTGATCCCAGCTGACATGGATGGCGCTTCCCGCTGCGCGGGGGGCTATCGAGGGACGGCGCTGACGCGCCGTCCCTTTTTTGTTGCCAGCTACCGTGAGTAGAGCCGGCGGTGTATTGCGCTGAGGGCGGATGGGCGTGGGGCCAGCGCAAAACACGCCGTAAACCCATCCATGGGGGCTCGGTCGGCGCATCCATGCGCCTCACGGTTTTGCGCTGGCCCCACGCCCATCCGCTTCAAGCATTACCTGCGCCTTCTTCTCCCTCCGGGTAGCCGTGGGAAGAAAGATCAAATTCAAATTCAAATTCAAATTCAAATTCAAAGGCAAAAGCCGAAGTCGCAATTCCTGGCTTTGCTTTTTCCCTTGCTCCCGCCTTGCGGTTTGATGCGTCCGCGCCCGCAGGAAACTGTCGAGGGGAGGCCGGGCGGGGTGCGCAGGACCGTTGGCGCCATGGATGGCGCCATCGAGCCCCCAAGGACGGGTTTACGGCGTGTCCTGCGCAGCCCGCCCGGCCTCCCCATACACGCATCAATCAAGGCGCCAACAAGGCGCCAAACGCCTCAACCCCGCGCTTTACTCGGATTCACCAGATTCCCGAAGAAGATCGCGTTGATCAACAGCCGCTCGGTCCCGTGCCAGTACTTGCGGTGCGCCGGATCATCCGCAAACAACACCACGTTGCCCTGCCCCTGCGCCGAGACCAGCAGCCACGCGCTGCCGGCCACGCGGCTGCGGTTGCGCTCGGACAGATAGCCGTTCACCCGCGGCGTGTCATCGATGCGCACCACCGTGGAGAACGGGTTCGCGCTCGGCTGCAACGTCACCGTGTTCTCCTTGTTGATCGCCAGCTGCCGGCGCGGCACGCCGAAGGCCAGCGGATGGCTGGTGTCCACATCAGCGCTGAGGATGTTGCCGCTGACGCGCTCGATCGCAGCAATGTCACGCTGGTCGCCGAACGCGCGGCGGCTTTCGTCAGCAGCGTCTTCTTCCTTGCCGAGCTTCTCGCCGTCGGCCAGCTTCTGTTCGATCGCCCACTTCGAGGCACTACCGTAGGTCACCAGCGAACCACCGGCCTGCACCCAGCGCTTCAGGGCGGCCACTGCCGTGGCATCGACGCCGGTGTAAGTGCCGCCCGACAGCACGATGGTGGTGTAGCGGTCCAGCGGCACTTTGCCCAGCTGTTGCGGGTCCAGCTTGCTGGCCGGCAGGTGCAGCTGCTGATCGAGCAGGAACCAGGCCGAACCGATTTCGGTGGCGGCCACACCCTCGCCCATCACCAGCGCGACGGCGGGCTTGCGCAGCGCCTTGACACCGTCACTGCCGAGGTCGATGCCCTCGCGGCTGCGGCCGCTCGCCAGCGAGTGCACCTGCACACCGGCGTCGCGTGCGGCGGCGGTCACCGCCTCAAGCAACGCCGCATCCTGCAACGGTTGACCGGCGACCGGAATCACCAGGCTGCCAGCAGCGAAGTTGACCTCGCCCTGTGCGGTCGCTGTGGTGAACGACTGGAACGCCGCACGCGCGCTCAATCCCTTGGCCTGCAGCGCGGCCAGCGCGCGCCCGGCATTGTAGTCACGCCAGTCGATGGCATAGGCGAACCCGGCCTGGCCACCCAGCACCGCGCCCTGCTCCGCCGGCACCGCACTTACGCGCGCGCCGCCTTCGATACGACTGCGGCTGCCGGCGAAGGCCACGCCATACGCCGGTGCGATCGCATAGCTGGTGCTGCCGTAGAACACATCGCCCTTGATCGGCGGTGTCTCGGCAAAAATCGAATGCACCAGGCGGAACTGCGCCTGCTGTACCGGCACCACGTAGGCGCTGCCCGCTTCGAAGTGTTGCCCATCGACACTGACTGCACGATCCAGCGCGCGCACCTCGATGCGATGCAGCAGCAACAGTTCCAGCAGGCGCCGGGTCAATGCAGGGTCATGCGCATCACCGAACACGAAGCTCTTCACCGGCTGCTGCGCGGCCTGCTTCAGCGCGCTCTGGAAGAACTGCTTCTGCAGGTCGAACAGCCCGCTGCGCTCGCTCACCGCGCCGCGCACTGTACCCAGACCGGTAGCGACCTGATTGCGGATGGTGAACGGGAAGGTCAACAGGCCGTTCACTGATTCCTGCACGCGGCCGCGCGAACTGGCCTGTTCAACGGTGACGCCCACTGCACCATGGAAGTCCGGATAGGTTGAGCCGTAGACCGGCGAGAAGTTGTCGAAATTCTCGCCGGTGTAGTACAGCGACCCCAACGCATCCAACGCCTGCGCGTGGTACTTGGCCAGGGTCTTGTTGAACTCGTACGAAGCCGGCGGAATCAGCGGGCTGTGCATGCTCTTCGGCGAGGGCTCGAAGTAGTAGGTACTGTCCTTGCCCATCTCGTGGAAGTCGATCTGCACGTTCGGGTACCACTGGTGGAACACCTCCACCTTCGGCCGCGAATCCTGCTGGGTCAGGGCAAGCCAGTCTCGGTTGAGATCGGTGAAGTAGTGGTTGGTGCGGCCCTGCGGGAACGGCTCGACGTGCTCCTTGTCGGCCGGGTCGGCCGAGGCTGGATCGGAGGCCCACGCGTTGTGCCAGTTGGCCGCACGATCACGGCCATCCGGGTTCTGCGCCGGGTCGAACAGCACCACCGCCTGCTGCAGCCACTGCTGGGTTTCGGCACTACGACTGGCCACCAGGTAGTAGGCGGTCAACATCGCCGCCTCGGCACTGGAGGTCTCGTTGCCATGCACGCTGTAGCCCAGCCACACCACCACCGGGCTGTCACCGGCCTCACTGCGCGGCTGCGCCGGATCGGCCAGGGTCGCGTGCTGCTGGCGGATCTGTTCCAGCCGCGCATGATTGCCTGCAGCGGTGACGGTGGCGATCAGCAGCGGGCGACCTTCATAGCTGCGGCCGATCTCGCGCACTCTGATCTTGTCCGAGCGTTTCGCCAGTTCCTGGAAGTACGCCACCAGCTGGTCGTGCCGGGTGTAACGGCTGCCGATCGGGTAGCCGAGAAACTGCTCGGGCGTGGGCACCGATGCATCGAACGCCGCTGCGTCGCTGACCTGCGGGAAGAAGTAGGCGCTCTGCGCCTGCGCCGGCTGCGGCGAGGACAGTGCGGTGGCGGCGGCAAGCAGCAACGGAAGAACGGCATGGCGATGCAAGGACACGGTGACTCCCCTGGAACACAACGGCAGACGATCGCGCGGCCGGTCCCTTCAGGTGACCGGCCGCGGCAGATGGATCAGAAGCGATAGTCGAAGCCCAGCGTGAAGTAGCGGCCACGCAGGTCGTACTGACTGAAGTCGTACGGCGCGCGGATGCCCGGGAACGAGGCGTCGTACGGCGGCGTCTTGTCGGCCAGGTTCTGCACCTTGGCGTACACGGTCAGCTTGTCGATGCCGGTGTAGGCCAGGTACAGGTCGTACTGGCTGTAGCTGCCGACCTGCTGCTGCACGGCCTTGGCGGCGGTGCTGGCTTCCTGGCGATAGCTGCTGGTGTAGTACCAGGTCACCGCCGCGTTGAAGTCGCCGTACTTCCAGTCCAACGTGGTGGTCGCCTTGTCCTTGGGCAGGGTCGCGCCCAGGTTGCTGCCCGCATAGTCCACCAGCGGGCCACCGACCACGGTCGGGCGACGGTAATCGCGCACATGGGTATAGGCCGAAGACACGGTGAAGTCACCGAACGCAGCGGTCGGGATCCGCTGGCGCAGTTCGACATCGATGCCCGAAGTCTTCAACTCGCTAAGGTTCTGGTAGCGGTTGTAGACCGCCTGCAGCTTGCCGCGCTCGTCGCGCTGCACCGCACCGGCGACATTGTCGTTGACCAGGGTCTGGGTGTTGTTGGTACCGACCAGGTTGTCCAGCTGGATGCGGTAGTAGTCCACGCTCAGGTTGGTATTGGCCCACGGCGACAGCACCACGCCGAAGTTCAGGCTCTTGGTCCGCTCCGGCTTCAATTCGTTGTTGCCAACGGTGAAGAAGGTCGGGTTCTGCCGCGAGCCAGGCACGTCCGGATCACGCGGATCGACCACGCTGCCGTAGGCGATGCTGGTGCTGTTGGAGTTCTCCGACAGCGATGGCGCACGGAAGCCCTTCGACGCCGAGGCACGCACCAGCAGGAAGTCCAACGGCTGCCAACGCAGCCCGATCTTCGGCGAGAACGCATCGCCGAAATCATCGTAGTGATCGGCGCGCGCGGCGGCGGACAGCTCCAGCGTCGAGGCCAGCGGCACGTTCACTTCGGCGTAGGCCGCACTGACCTGGCGTTTGCCGTGCACTTCGGCAATGGCCGGGCGCACCTGCAGGCCGGCATCGATCTGCCACGGGTTGTTGGAGTCGAGCTTCTCGCGGCGCCACTCGACACCGGCAGCGAAACCGATCTCGCCGGCCCAGGTATGGCCGAGGCTGCCGGAGATCTTCGCGTCGATGCCCTGCAACTTGGACTCGGCCGGACGCAGCGTGGCGATGTTGATCGAGTCACGCACCGACTGCGGCGTGGCGGCCGGATTCAGCAGGTTGTAACTGCCGGTGGCCAGCGCATCGGCCAGCGCCCAGCGGTTGGCGAAGCCGCCGGAGACGGTTTCGCGCTCGCTGCTGCGCGCGCCGAACGCCGCCACTTCCCAGTCCCACTTCGCGGTGGTGCCACGCAGGCCGAACACGCCGCGGTAGGCGGTGGAGCGGTTGGTCTTGAGGGTGCCGCCGAGGTCGAAGAAGGTGTATTCGATCGGGATCGCACGGCCGTACGGGTTGTACGGATTGTTGGCCGGCAGCAGCGACGACACCGGCTCGGCCAGGCCACTGTCCGCGTTCAGTGCGAAGCGGCCACTCTCCAGCGTGAAGAACGGGCTGCTGCCGAACCACGCAGTGCTCTTGATCTGGCTGTACAGCACTTCGCCGAAGGCTTCGACGTTGTCGTTCAGGCGGAAGGTACCGTTGGCATAGGCCTGGTAGCGCTTGGTCGAAGGGATCAGCGTGGTGAACAGGGCCTGGTTGAAACCGCAGGTATCACCGGCCAGGCCGTCGATCGGCGCGCTGGCAACGCGGGTGGTGCCGGTGGGGCAGTTGCCGTTGGCATCGAGCATCGGCACGGAGGTGCCATTGACCAGATAGCGTGCGCCCTTGGCCGACCAGCCGTTCCAGCGGCCGCCGGGCTTGTCGGTGTAGATGCCGCTCCTGGTCAGGTTGCGCTCGTCCTGGTCCAGTCGCTCGCGGTTGTAGCCCTGCAGGCTGAAGAGGATGTTGTAGCCGTCCTTGTCGATGTCGCCCAGGCCACCAACGAACTTCAGGTTCTGCTCGTGCAGGCCGCCCTGGTCGGCGCCGCCGAAGCTGCCACCGATCTCGGCGCCTTCGAAGTTCTGCCGGGTGATGATGTTGACCACGCCGGCCACGGCGTCGGAGCCGTACACCGCCGAGGCACCGTCCTTGAGCACTTCGATGCGCTCGACTGCGACCAGCGGCAGCGCGTTGAGATCGACGAAGGTGTCGGACAGGCCGCCAGCGGGGAAGCCATAGTTGGCCAGGCGGCGGCCGTTGAGCAGCACCAGCGTGTTCTTCTGCGACAGGCCGCGCAGGCCGATGCCGGCCGAGCCGGAGGCCCAGCCGTTGTTGGTGGTCTCATTGCTGGCGTTGCCGGTGTTGGCCGAGATCGAACGCAGCACATCGGCCACGGTGGCCTTGCCGGTCTGTTCCAGCTGCTGGCGACCAATCACCTGCACCGGGTTTGAGGCCTCGGTATCGGCACGTTTGATGTTGGAACCGGTGACGCGGACGGCAGCCAGGGTGCTGGCTTCGCCACTGGCGTCGGCGGAGGTTTCGGCGGCGGCGGACAAAGGCGCGGCCAGAGCGACGGCCAGGGCCGCCACGAGCAGGGTGTGCTTGGGCATGACGATGTGGGGGAGGTGGTAAGGGCGACGAAGTTCCGCAGTAATCCATGCGTGGCCGGGGGGCGGCCAATAACATCTCTTCATACGGATATAAGAGAAACTATCATCTCTTCATCCGGATGGAAAGAATTTCTTCACCAGGACCCAACATCCGCTCAGGCTCGCTGCCCGCGTGCGGCGTACAATCGCGCCATGGAAATCTTCAAAGTCTTCATGCTCGAGGCGGCGCACCGCCTCCCCAACGTGCCGCCGGGGCACAAGTGCGCGCGCCTGCATGGCCACTCGTTCCGGGTGGAACTGAAGGTCGAGGGCGAGCCCGGCGCGCAGACGGGCTGGATCATGGATTTCGGCGACGTGAAGGCGGCCTTCCAGCCGATCTACGACCGCCTGGACCATCACTACCTCAATGACATCCCCGGCCTTGAGAACCCGACCAGCGAGAACCTGGCGGTGTGGATCTGGAACGAACTCAAGCCCAGCCTGCCGGCGCTGAGCGAGATCACCGTGCACGAAACCTGCACCTCCGGCTGCCGCTACCGCGGCCCGACGACCTGATCAACCCATTGATCTGAAAGGTGTTTCAAAGGCGCCTTGGGCGCCTTTGTTATTTTTGTTGCATTGCCGCATCAACGGCGTATGCTGCATTGCATCAAGCCACTCCCTGATGCCCCCATGGCCTCCGCCTTCAGCGATCGCTTCAGTGATGCAACCCGCCAGCTCGCCGCCGCGGCAACGCGCGCGAACCGGTTGGCGTTGGAGAACGCGGAAAGCATGTTCGGGGTGCAGCTGAAGGCAATGGAACGCAACCTGACCGCGACCGGCGGCTGGCTCGGCGAGCTGGCCCGCAGTGACGACGCGGCCGGGGTGCTCAACAAGGGCGCACAGCTGTGGCAGGACAACCTGCAGCGGCTGGGCCAGGCCCAGCAGGACGTGGTCGGCCTCGGCCTCCAGGCCGGCAAGGCCTGGTCCGAACTGGTGCAGGGCTACAACCAATCAACGGCGGACGCGAACGGCAACAGCCACTGACGCGACGCAACGCTCATTGCATGGGTCCCTCCCCCCATGCAATCCGGACCCGGCAGATCCCTCCCTCTGCCGGGTCTTTTTTTGCCTGTTGTCTGGATGGAAGAGCGCTTCTTCGTCTGGCATCTTTGCGAACTGAAGGGCCCCGCCGGGGCAGGCAGGGGTCTGGGCAAATGTCCCCCGGCGCCGGCCGTTGGCCGTCACCTCCTCCTTTACTTTGCCCAGACCCCTGCCTACCCCGACGAGGCTCGGCTTGCGGCAGGTAAAGCGCAGTGTTCGTGGCAGCCTTTCAACGGGGCGCCGACGAACTCCGAACGCAGGGCGGAGGCCCTTGCGTACGAAGTAAAGGGGGAGGTGACGGCCAACGGCCGGCGCCGGAGGACATTCGTACGCAAGGGCATCCGCCCTGCGCCATGCAGAATGAATCCGCCACACGCAAGACAGCAACGCCTCAGCGCCCGCGGCCACCGTGCCAGTGCTGGTGCCACGCCTGGAACATCAGCACGTTCCACAGGTGCGTGTGCCACTTGCGCTCACCCCGCAGGAAGGCCTCCCAGATGCCGCGCACGCGTACTGCATCGAAGCAGCCCTGGTTGCGCAGCAGCTGCGGGTCCAGCAGCGCCTCGGCCCAGTCGCGCAACGGACCGGCCAGCCAGCGTGCCATCGGAGGGCCGAAGCCGCGCTTGGGGCGGTACACCAGCGGTTCCGGCAGGTAACGCGCCAGCAGGTGTTTGAGGATCCGCTTGTGCTCACCGTCGTGGTATTTCAAATGCTGCGGCAGTCGCCAGGCCAGGCGCACCACCTCCATGTCCAGCAGCGGCGCACGTGTCTCCACGCCGGCCGCCATGCCGGCACGGTCGACCTTGGCGAGGATGCCCTCGGCCAGGTCCATGCGGAAATCCAGCAGCTGGATGCGCGCTTCAGCCGGCAGCGCGGTGTCCTGCTGCTGGAAGATCGTCATTGGTTCGCGCGCGCCCAGCACCACCTGTGCCGGCTGCCGCCAGCGGGTGACGCGCTGCAGGTAATGACCTTCCACGTCATTGGCGGCAACCTCGGCCACCAGCGCGCGCCAGCCACCGAGGCGCCCACGTTCGACGTTCATGCGGTTGCCGCTGCGCCGCGCCAGGTCACGCACCCAGTCCGGCAGGCCACCGCAAAGGCGTGCGTTACGCAGTGCGCGGCCATAGCTGGGATGGCCGAAGAACAGCTCATCGCCACCGTCGCCGGTCAGCGCCACCGGCTTGCGCGCGCCCAGCAGCTCGCTGGCCAACAGGGTCGGCAGCTGCGAGGCGTCGGCAAATGGCTCACACCAGACCTGAGGCAGCCGCTGCAGCAGGTCCAAACCCTGCCGCGCGTCCATCCGGTGCAGGTGATGCTGCACGCCCAGGTGACGCGCGACCTGCGAGGCCCAGTCGCTCTCATCGTGGCCCGGATCGTCGAAGCCCACCGTCCATGCCTCGATCGGCAGCGTCGACTGCGCCTGCATCATTGCCGTCACCAGTGAGGAGTCGGTGCCGCCGGACAGGAACGCGCCGCAGGCCAGCGGCGAATGCATGCGTGAAGCAATGGCCTTCTGCAGTACTGCTTCGAGCTGGTCGGTGGCCTGTTCCAGGCTGGGTGCGGGGTACAAGGGTTCCTGCAGGGCGCTGTGCATCGCATCGCGTGCGCACCAGTAGCGCGAACCACCCTGCGCGGCCTGGCTGGATCCACCGGCGGCGTGGTCGTTCAGATCGATACGCAGCATCGCGCCGGCCACCAGCTTATGGATGCCGCGGTAGATGGTGTGCGGCGCCGGGACATAGTCGTGGCGCAGCAGCAGGCTCAGCGCATCCTGGTCGATGCTCGGCGCGAAACCGGCGAACGCCTGCAGCGCCTTCAGTTCGGAGGCGAACAGGAACTGGCCCTGGTACCAACCGTAGTACAGCGGCCGCTCGCCTACCGGGTCACGTGCCAGCCACAGCACGCGCGACTCGCGGTCCCACACACTGAAACCGAACGCGCCCTCGATACGCGACAGCGCCCGCTCCACGCCCCACTCGACAATTGCCTGCAGCAGCAGCCGTGCATCGCTGCAGCTGCGCGGCAGATCGCGCAGCTGCGACTGCAGGTCAGCCCGGTTGTACAGGCGACCGTCCAGGCACAGCACGTAACGGCCACAGTCCGAACTCAGCGGCTGCAGCGGGGTGTCGGTCGGCGCCCGGCAGTGGCCCAGCGCCAGGCCAGCCTCGGCATCGGTCCAGTAACCAATGCGGCCACGGCCACGTTGCTGCAGGGCGCGAAGCATCGGCGCCAGCTGCTGCAGCAGGTGCTCGTCCTCGGCCGGCGGCAGCCAGGCGCCGACCACGCCGCTCATCGGATACCCCCGCAATGGCGGCGGCGGGACAGGTTCGGCAGGGAGAAGGCAGCGGGCGACATGAGGACGGCACGCGGAACGGAGGAGACTCCATGCTCGGCCCGGCCCCTGCCCCGCGTCAGTCGCTTTGCTGTCAGCGATGGTCACCGGACGTATCACAAAGGTAACGTTTTGTAACGGCAACAAGCTATGCTGGACGCCAAGTTGTTGCCAGGCCTGAGGCCCGGCCCGCGCGCCAGCAACCCCGGCTGAATGGCGCCCGCCCCCAGGACCCGGGCGGCCCGATGGCTGGGATAGCATCGCCGCGCTCGTGCCGTGGCGGTACGTACGCCCCACGGAGGCCTTGAAAATGCTGGATATCGTACTGGTCGAAGACGATGCCCGCCTCGGTACGATGGTCAGCGACTATCTGCAGCGGCATGGCTATCAGGTCGCCCACGAGCGCAGTGGCGAACGCGCGGTGGCCCGGATCCTGGCCGAAAAGCCCGCCCTGGTCCTGCTGGATGTCGGCCTGCCCGACCAGGATGGTTTCGAAGTGTGTCGGCAGATCAGGCCCCACTATGACGGCATCATCTGCGTGCTGACCGCGCGTACCGACAACATCGACCAGGTGCTCGGGCTGGAACTGGGCGCCGATGACTACATCGGCAAACCGATTGAACCCCGGGTGCTGCTGGCGCGCCTGCGTGCCCATCTGCGCCGCCACCGCCGGGTCGAGCCGCGTGACGGCAGCCTGCGCTTCGGCGAGCTGAACATCGACCCGTCCACCCGTAACGTGCACCTGCAGGGCAGCCTGCTGGAGCTGACCACCGCCGAGTTCGACCTGCTGTTCCTGCTGGCCAGCAACGCCGGGCAGATCCTCGACCGCGATGCGCTGCTGCGCGGCCTGCGTGGCATCGCCTTTGACGGCCTGGACCGTTCGATCGATGCGCGCATTTCGCGCCTGCGCCGCAAACTGGGCGACAACCCGGAACAGCCGGAACGGATCAAGACCGTCCGCGGCCGCGGCTACCTGTTCAGCCGCTCGGCATGGGGATGAAGCGCACGCCCTCGGCGATGCGCGGCCACGCCTTCCACTTCCTGCGCTATGGCATCGGCTTCCTGGTCGCCCACCTGCTGCTGATCGTGCTCGGCCTGTGGGCCTGGGACGCCCTGCTGGAAGACCGCACCGAGGCCGGCCTGCAGGCCGAGATGCGCGGTACCCACTCGTTGCTGCAGCACCGTTTCGCCGAGACACCGCGCGACCAGTGGCCCGCACTGGCGCGTGAACTCGACGCTGATTTCGCCTATGCGCTGCGCATGCTGCCACTGGCCGAGGCAGTGAAGGAACTGCCAGCCAGCCAGCGTCCTGCCTTCAACAACGGCCGCGTGCAGATCGACCTGGAACACATGCGCAGCCTGCAGCGGATCGGCGACAGCGACTATGCGGTGATGCTGGGACCGTTGGACGAAGCGCTACCCGATGAGGGATGGCAGGACAGCGAAGTGTCCGGCGTGGCGATCCTGCTTCTGATCCTGATGGTGGCCGTAGCCCTGCCGATGTACGTAATGGTCTACCGCCTGTGGCGCGATGTGTCGCAGCTGGCGCAGGCCGCGCGGCAGATGCGCGACGGCCAGCTGGACACGCGTGCGCCGCGTGCCGGCACCGCGCTGGTGCGGCCGCTGGCCAATGCCTTCAACCACATGGCCGAGCAGCTGCAGCAACTGCTGGAGAGCCAGCGCGTGCTGGCACAGGCGGTGGCGCATGAAGTGCGCACACCGTTGGCACGGATGCGCTTCGGCCTGGCCGATCTGGAGGACACCGCGCTCGACGAGATCCAGCGCGATGCGCTGGGTGGCCTGCGCACCGACGTTGACCGGCTGCAGCACCTTACCGATGCCGGTGTCGAGTACGCCGCGCTTGGCCGCTGCCATCAGCTGACCCGCCAGCGCCTGCAGCTGGCCGCGCTGGTGCGCGGCGTTGTGGCCCAGTTCGCACCGCTGCCGATGCCGGTGCAGCAGGTGCTCTCACCTACCGGCCTGGTCAACGTCAACCGGCACATGCTGGAACTCGCGTTGCGCAACCTGCTCGGCAATGCCTTGCGTTATGCGCGGCGGCAGATCCGCATCGCCAGCACGGTCAACGACGGTTGGCTGTGCCTGCAGGTGGAGGACGACGGCCCGGGCATTGCGCCCGAACTGCGCGGCCAGGTGCTGCAGCCGTATGTGCGGCTGGATCCGGGCAGCCCCGGTTTCGGTCTCGGCCTGGCACTGGTGCAGGTGGTGGCCGACAAGCATGGCGGCCACGTCGAGGTAACCGATTCAGAGCTGGGCGGTGCCTGTATCCGCCTGCACCTGCCGTTGGAAACCGGCGGCATCGTAGAGTGCGAAGCGGCCTGCTAGGCCGCTGGTTCCGCACGCGGCAAGGCAAACACGAACAGCGCGCCACGCTCACTGTCGCGCAGTTCGATGCGGCGGCCATGCAGCTGCACGATCCGCTGCACGATCAGCAGGCCAAGCCCACCGTTCTCGCCACGCCGTGCGCCCAGCGCGGCCGGCGCCTGGAACAACTGCGCTCGCAGCGCCGCTGCCACGCCGGGACCATCATCGGCCACGCTCACCTCGATGCTATCCGCGGTCGCACGCAGGCACACTTCGATCCGGCCACCTTCCGGTGCGTGCCGCAATGCATTGTCGAGCAGGTTGGTCAGCACCCGCTCGACCAGGCCCAGGTCGGCACGTACCAGCGGCAGGCCCGGCGGGAATTCCGCGTGCAGGTGCTGGTTGCGCGCCTGCGCGGCCAGCTCGAACTTCTGCAGTACGTCCTGCAGCAGTTCCGGCAGCGCGAACACTTCCCACTCCAGGCGCACTTCGCCGTGCTCCAGCCGCGCCAGCTCGAACAGCGCGCGCGCCAGCCGACCAACCTTGGCGCTCTGTGCAAGCGCGATACCGAGGTACCGGCGGCGCTCGTCCGGCGACAGCGTGGCGTCCTTCAGCGCCAGCGTTTCCAGGTAGCCATGCAGCGACGACAACGGCGTACGCAGGTCGTGCGAGATGTTGGCGACCAGCTCGCGGCGCTGCAGGTCCTGCTGGCGCAGCTGCTGCCATTGTTCACCCAGCCGCTGCGCCATCTGCGCATGCGCATGTTCAAGGATCACCAGTTCGTCGCGCTCGCCTGGGCGCAGCGGCTCGGGTGGCGGCAACGGTGTCGGCGCATCGATGTCGAAGGCCTGGATGCGCCGGGTAAGCCGCCGCAGCGGACGGGTCACCCAGTAGAACGCCACCAACCCGGCCAGCAGGCCGAGGCTGCCAACCAGCATCACCGACCACCAGGTGGTGTTCCACTGGCTGCCGGCCGCGAGGTCGTCGGCGAGCATCTGCCGGTGTTCGCCGACCAGCACCACGTACACGTAGCCGGCCTGGCGACCCTGGACGATCAACGGTGCGGCGCTGAACACCTTGCGGCCATCAGCGCTGCGCGGGTCATCGCCGAGGATCGGCAGCGGCGCACCGGCCAGCAGGCGGCGCAGCGGTGCCACGTCCACCTTGTTGCGCACCAGATGGCCGCTGGGTGCATCGTGGCCGAGAATGCGGCCCTGATCGTCCAGCAGGTACACCTCGACGCTGGGATTGACCGCCATCAGCTGGCCGAACAGCGCGCGTACCGCCGCATCGCGCATGCCACTGGTGTCCATCAGTTCGCTGCGCTGGGCGATGTGTTCGGCCAGGCCCAGCGACAACCGCTGCACCACCTCCTGTTCGTGACGGGTATTGGCACGCATCTGCAGCGCCAGCAGCGCCATGCAGCACATCAGCATCAGCGCGGCGATCACCGCTGCCAGCTTCTGCCACAGATTGGGCTTGATCATGCCGCCGCTCCGGCCGGGTCGACCAGCTTGTAGCCGCGGCCCCACACCGTCAGCAGCCGCCGCGGGTTGGCCGGGTCCGGCTCGATCTTGCTGCGCAGGCGGTTGATGTGGGTATTGACCGTATGCTCGTAACCATCGTGCTGGTAACCCCAGACCTGGTTGAGCAGTTCCATGCGCGCGAACACCTGGTCCGGGTGGCGTGCGAAGAACAGCAACAGGTCGAATTCGCGCGGGGTCAGTTCCAACGCGTTGCCATCCACCGAGGCGGTGCGCGCGACCGGATCCAGCTGCAGCCCACCCAGCTCGATCGCGCCAGCATCGATACGCGCGCTCTGCGCCATCGCCTCGGCGCGGCGCAACAGGGCGCGCACCCGTGCCACCAGTTCCGGCATCGAGAAGGGTTTTGCCAGATAGTCGTCCGCGCCCAGTTCCAGGCCGACAATGCGCTGGGTCTCGCTGCCGCGCGCGCTGATGATGATGATCGGCACGTAGCGCGCCATCGCGCGTGCACGCTGGCACACCTGCAGGCCGTCCACGCCTGGCAGCATCACATCCAGCACCAGCGCATCCCATGGGCCGTCCTGCTCGAGCAGGCGCAGGCCGGCGTCTCCGCTGGCAGCATGGGCGACGTCATAGCCTTCGTCAGCCAGGTGCATGCGCAGCAGGTCAGCGATGTGGGCATCGTCTTCGACGATCAGCACGCGTTTGGTCGACATCGGCAGCTCGGGGCCAGTGGGGAGGCTGCCCGCATTGTGGCGCGGGACGGCCGCCGATACCTC
Organism: Stenotrophomonas maltophilia; assembly: GCF_004920835.1. Lineage (GTDB taxonomy): Bacteria > Pseudomonadota > Gammaproteobacteria > Xanthomonadales > Xanthomonadaceae > Stenotrophomonas > Stenotrophomonas maltophilia_AQ. The sequence goes on along the minus strand of NZ_QFHO01000010.1, from coordinate 129,916 downwards.
ACGAAAAATTGAATCCTGCGTGAGGATTCGTTGACCCGGGCGGGCGCAGCATGGCCCCGTCGCCCCTTCCCGGAGTCCGCCATGTCCCTCACCCGCCGCCATCTGCTGGGCCTGGGCGGTGTTGCCACCGCCGCCGGCCTGCTTGGCCTGGGGGCCTGCAGCCGCGCTGCTCCGGCCGCCGCCGAAGCGCGCCCGTCGCGACAGTTCGAGGTGATGCACAGCGATGCCGACTGGCGCCAGCGACTGACCCCGGCGCAGTACGCGGTGCTGCGCCAGCAGGCCACTGAGCGCCCGTACAGCAGCCCGCTCAACAAGGAACATCGGCAAGGCACCTTCGCCTGCGCCGGCTGTGCGCAGCCGCTGTTCTCTTCCTCCACCAAGTTCGAGAGCGGCACCGGTTGGCCCAGCTTCTGGGCGCCGCTACACAACGCCATCGGCGAAGACCGCGACGTCACCTTCGGCATGCTGCGGGTAGAGGTGCATTGCCGCCGCTGCGGTGGTCACCTCGGCCATGTGTTCAACGACGGCCCGCGTCCGACTGGACTGCGCTACTGCATGAACGGTGCGGCGATGGTGTTCGTTCCCGGCGCCACTGATGGCACCGCCGATGGCTGGCGGGTGCCGGTCGGTTCTTCCTCTGCTTCCGGAGCCTGACGATGCTGCTGTTGCTGCTTGCCTACCTCGGGGGCGCGCTGACCCTGCTCAGTCCCTGCATCCTGCCGGTGCTGCCGTTCGTGTTCGCACGCGCCGACCGTCCATTCCTGCGCAGCACGCTGCCGTTGCTGCTGGGCATGGCGCTTACCTTCACCGTGGTCGCCAGCCTGGCCGCTGTGGGCAGCCAATGGGTGGCGCAGGCCAACCAGGTCGGGCGCTGGATCGCCCTGCTGCTGATGGCGCTGTTTGCCGTGGCGCTGCTGTGGCCACGACTGGCCGACCATCTGCTGGCGCCGTTCCAGCGTGTGGGTGCACGCTTGAGCGCACGCGCCGATGCCGCGGACGCCGCAGGACGTGGCGGCGCATGGACCTCGCTGCTGATCGGCGTCGCCACCGGTCTGCTGTGGGCGCCCTGTGCCGGTCCGATTCTTGGCCTGGTGCTGACCGGTGCCGCGCTGCACGGTGCCAGCGTCGGCACCAGTACCCTGCTGCTTGCCTATGCATTGGGTGCGATCACTGCGCTGGCGTTGGCGGTGTGGGTCGGCGGCCGCGTGTTCCGTGCGCTGCAGGCGCGGCTCGGCCTCGGCGACGCACTGCGCAAGGTGCTGGGCGTGGCCGCACTGCTGGCCGTGGTGGCGATCGGCCTGGGCTGGGACACTGGCCTGCTGACCCGCCTGTCCACGGTCAGCACCGCGCGCATCGAGCAGGGCCTGCTGGACGCCGTGCCCGGTGCGCAGCCGGCGGCACCGCCGATGATGATGATGGCTGGCCCCAATGCGGGAGCAGATGCACCGCTGCCAGTGGAAGGCACCCTGCCCGCACTGGACGGTGCCACGGGTTGGCTCAACAGTCCGCCGCTGACCGCGCAGCAGCTGCGTGGCAAGGTGGTGCTGGTCGACTTCTGGACCTACTCCTGCATCAACTGCCTGCGCGCGATGCCGTTCGTGCACGAATGGGAACGTCGCTACCGTGACCATGGGCTGGTGGTGATCGGCGTACACACGCCGGAGTTCGCCTTCGAACGCAACCCGAGCAACGTGATGAAGGCGGTGCAGGAACTGAAGGTCGAGTACCCGGTGGCGCTCGACAACCAGTACACGATCTGGCGCGCGTTCAACAACCGCTACTGGCCGGCGCAGTACTTCGTCGATGCACAGGGCAACATCCGCGGCCACCAGTTCGGCGAGGGCAACTATGCACGCTCGGAACAAGTGATCCGCCGGCTGCTGACCGAAGCCGGGCAGACCAACCTGCCACCACCGGCCGACCCCGCCGCAGCCGACCTGCAGGGCGTGGCCGTGCAGGCCGACATGAGCAACCTGCGCTCGCCGGAGACCTATCTGGGCCACGCGCGTGCCGAGCAGTTCGCCTCACCCGGCGGCCAACGCAGCGATAGGCCGTTCGACTACACGCTGCCAACCACCCTGGCACTGAACCAGTGGGGCCTGTCCGGACGCTGGACCGTCACCGACGAGGCCGCGCAGCTGCAGCAGGCCGGTGGCCGCATCGCCTTCCAGTTCCACGCGCGGGACCTGCACCTGGTGCTGGCACCGAGCCAGGACGGCACGCCGGTACGGTTCCGCGTGTGGCTGGACGGCAAGCCGCTGACCGCTGCCGATGCCGGCAGCGATGTCGGTGCCGATGGCAGCGGCGTGGTCAATGAGCACCGCTTGTACCAGCTGGTTCGTCAGCGCGGCACGGTCGGCCCGCACCGCTTCGAGATCGAATTCCTCGACACGGGCGTGCAGGCCTACGCCTTCACCTTCGGTTGAAACGGGAGCACACGATGAAACTCTCTTTTGAACAAGGTATCGCCGCCGGTGTCGCCGGCCTGGTGGCTACTGCATTGATCGCTGGCGTGCTGCTGGTCGACCACGGTGCAGTCGCGGCACCGCTGGAAGCCGGCGCGCAGGCCAAGGCACTACCGGCGCCCAGCGGCGACGCCGCGTTCCGCAATGACGCCACCCACGCCAGCGTGGTGTTCGCCGGCGGTTGCTTCTGGGGCGTGCAGGGCGTATTCCAGCACGTCAAAGGCGTGAGCAATGCAGTGTCCGGCTACATCGGCGGCAGCGCCGCCGATGCACGCTATGAGCGGGTCAGCAGCGGCCAGACCGGTCATGCCGAGGCGGTGAAGATCGACTACGACCCACGCCAGGTCAGCTATGGGCAGCTGATGCAGGTGTTCTTCTCGGTGGTGCACGACCCGACCCAGCTCAACCGCCAGGGGCCGGACCACGGCAGCCAGTATCGATCGGCGATCTTCTCTGATGACGCGCGCCAGCAGGCTGCCAGCCGCGCCTACATCGCCCAGCTCGGCCAGGCCGGCAGCTATCGCGCGCCGATCGTCACCCAGCTCGGGAACGGCCAACGTTTCTACCCGGCCGAGAGCTACCACCAGAACTACATGATCAACTACCCGCAGGCGGCCTACATCCGCTACTACGACGCACCGAAGCTGGCCGCGCTGGGCAGGCAGTTCCCGGCGCTGTACCGGCGCGAGGCGGTGCTGGTTCCGATGCGCTGACGGCTCTACACACAAAAAAAGACGCACGGCCATCCAGCCGTGCGCTTGGGAAGTATCGGCCACGCCCCGATCAGGCCCGTCCGACAACGACATGCTAGGCTCGCCATCATCATGGGTACAGAACCAGATGGCGGAAAGTTCGATGGATACAGATGACCAGAGCGCGATGATCCCACCCCGCTACCAACGGCTGTCGGATGAACTGGCCGAAGCCATCCACGGCGGACGTCTTCCGGTTGGCAGCCGCTTGCCTTCGCTGCGGCAGATGGCGTCGCAGCGCCGGCTCAGCCTGAACACGGTGATCGCGGCCTATCGCCAGCTGGAAGATGCCGGCCTGGTGATTCCGCGGCCGAAGGCCGGCTTCGAAGTTGCGCCGCGGCTGTCGGTTCCGGAACGTTCGCTGCGCGACACTCCGTCCGCACCCACCGCGCCGCTGCAGCAGGTACTGATGGCCCGCGTGCTGGAGGCACAACGCCGCTCCGGTGTGATCGATCTGGCCTTTGCCGGTCCGCGCGGACGCCAGTTCTATCCCGGCGCACAGCTGGCCCGGCACACCGCGCAGGTACTGCGCCACGGTCAGCAGACAGTGGAAACCTACGCGCGCCCGAACGGCTCGCCGCGACTGCTGGCGCAGATCGTGCGGCGCGGTCCGCGCATGGGCCTGCACACCCACAGCGAGCGGCTGCTGCTGACCCACGGCGCGATGGAAGCCCTGCAGCTGGCCTTGCGTGCAGTGACCCAACCCGGTGATGCGGTCGGCATCGAAGCACCGTCCTACTTCAACCTGTACCCATTGCTGGCCAACCTCGGCCTGCAGGCCATCGAGCTGCCCACCCATCCGCAGCACGGGTTGGACGTCGACGCATTGGACGCACTGATGGAGCACACGCCGCTGGCCGCACTGGTGGTGATGCCGACCGTGCACAACCCGCTGGGCTGCACCATGCCGACAGTGGCCAAGCAACGCCTGGCCGAACTGGTCAACGCGCGCCAGCTGCCACTGATCGAAGATGCGGTGTACGCCGAACTGCAGTTCTGCGAGCCGCCGGCACCGCTGCTGAAGGCGTTTGATCGCGATGGCTGGGTGATGGTGGTCGGTGGTTTCTCCAAGACGCTGGCGCCGGACTACCGCATCGGTTGGCTGGACGGGGGGCGCTTCGCCGAGCGCATCGCACTGCTCAAGTTCCAGTCCACCGGTGGCGAACCGCAGCTGCTGGGCGATGCGGTGGCGGCGTATCTGGAAGCAGGCAGCTACGAACACCACCTGCATCGCATGCGCCGCTTGTACCGCGAACAGGTCGGTCGCCTGCGCCAGCTGGTGGCCGAACACTTCCCTGCCGGCACCCGTGCCACCGAGCCACAGGGTGGCTTCCTGCTGTGGCTGGAACTGCCGGGGGTGGATACCCGAGAACTGTTCGAACGTGCGCTGCAGGAAGACATCGTGTTCATGCCCGGCCAGGTGTATTCGCGCGGCGCGCGCTACCGTCACTGCTTGCGACTCTCATGCTGCCAGACGCTGGATGCGCGCTTCATCGGTGCGGTGGAGCGGCTCGGTGCGATCGCGAAGGAGCTGGCAGCTGCAACACGGTAGTGCCGGCCGCTGGCCGGCAACCTCGGGATCGCCGGGTGGATGCAGTTGCCGGCCAGCGGCCGGCACTACTCAGGGTCACTCGAGCAGGTGCGCCGCCAACGCTTCGCCATTCGCCCCCGGAAGGTTGGGCAACCGCCCCCAGCACGGCATTGGCAGGCGCTGCTGCAGCGTGGCGATGTTGTCATCCTGGCGCTGCATCGCCGGGTCGATATGATTGCCGATCCAGCCCAGGCACTCCACGCCGCTGGCCTGCAGTGACTGCGCGGTCAGCCGTGCGTGGTTGACGCAGCCCAGCCGCATGCCGACCACAAGCACTACCGGCAGATGCAACGCACGCACCAGATCGAGCTGGTCCAGCGTGGCCGAGACCGGCGCCAGCCAACCGCCAACGCCCTCCACCACCACGATGTCTGTCTGCGCGCGCAGGCGCTTGAATGCAGCCACGATCGGCGCCAGCTCCACCTGCACGCCGTCCTCGGCAGCAGCCAGCTCCGGCGCCAGCGGCTGCCGCAGCGCATACGGGTTCAGGTCGGCATAGTCCGGCACCGGCCAGCTGGCCGCCTGCAGCGCCAGCGCGTCCTCGTTGCGCAGGCCCTGTCCCAGATCCTCACTGCCGCTGGCCACCGGCTTCATGCCGACCGCGCGCAGGCCGCGCCGGCGCAGTGCATGCAGCAGCGCGGTGCTGGCCGCGGTCTTGCCGATCTCGGTATCGGTGCCGGTGACGAACAGGGCAGGCGGCAGCGTGGCGGGCAACGGCATCGATAAGCTCCAGCGGGGCAACAGAGCGTGCATTATCGCCGGCCCGGCGCGCTTGCTAGACTGCGGGCATGTTCGCCAATGCCTCGCTTACCGGCAGCAAGCCGGAACAATACGCCCAGCTGCTGGAACAGGCCCGTGGCCTGGTCTACGCCGAGTCCGACCGCATCGCCAACGCGGCCAACCTCTCGGCACTGGTCTACCACGCCCTGCCCGACCTGAACTGGGTGGGCTTCTACCTGTACGACGGCAAAGAGCTGGTGGTCGGTCCGTTCCAGGGCCTGCCGGCCTGCGTGCGCATCCCGCTGGACAAGGGCGTGTGCGGTGCCGCCGCCAGCCAGCGCGTGACCCAGCGCGTGGATGATGTCGATGCCTTCCCCGGCCACATCGCCTGCGATTCGGCCTCGCGCTCGGAACTGGTGGTGCCGTTGCTGCGTGGCGATGAACTGATCGGCGTGTTCGACATCGACAGCCCCAAGGTCGGCCGCTTCGATGCCGACGACCAGGCCGGCCTGGAAGCCATCGCCCGCGTGTTCGTCGAGGCGCTGGGATGAGCGCACCGAAGCTGCGCAACATCGGCCCGAAGAGTGCGGCGTGGCTGCGCCAGGTCGGCCTGCGCAGCCGCGAAGACCTGGTTGCGATTGGTGCCGTGGGCGCCTTCGTCAAGGTCAAGCGCGCAGGCTTCAAGCCCAGCCTGAACCTGCTGTACTCGCTGGAAGGCGCACTGCTGGACTGCCATTGGCAGGAACTGAGCGAGCCGCAGCGCGAGGCGCTGGTGCAGGACTATGAGGCGCGCATTGCCGCACATCCGTTGAAAGCGGCCGGCCCGGCCTCGGGCCCGGTGCATGAGCAGCGCTTCGACACCGATGATGACGCGGAAGACAGCGTGGCCGAGAGCGCCGACGAGGATTGAAGCCTCCGCGTTCCTGGGGATGCCGGCCAGCGGCCGGCACTACCACTGTGATGCGGGATCGGTAGCGCCGGGCCATGCCCGGCGAGTGGGCTCAGGGCTGCTGCAGCTCCAGCAGCTCGCCCACCACACTTACCTCACCGCGTTCCAGCCTCACCCGCAGGCGGGTGCCGTGGTCGATGCGCAAGGCCCAGCACAGCGACATCGGCAGGCCACAGACCTGCGACAGCACCATGCGCAGCGGGCCGCCATGGCTGACCACCAGCGTCGGCACCGGATCGTCATCATCGAGCAGGCGATCCAGCGCGCGCGCGATGCGCCGCTCAAAGTGGCCCCAGCTTTCACCGTTCGGCGGTGGGTACGCATGCGGATCTGCGTGGAAGGCCGCCAGTGCATCCTCCGGCAGGTCGAACAGCGACTGCCCGTCCCAATCACCGAAATCCAGTTCTTCCCATTCCTCGTCCGCGTCCACGTCCAGCCCGCGCGGGGTGGCCAGTGCCATGGCAGTGTGCAGCGAGCGCAGCCGCGGCGAGCTGATCACCCGCTCCCAGGGAAGCCCGCCGTAGGCCTCGACCAGTTCCTGTGGCAGGCGGGCCAGCTGCGGCGGATCGCTGCGGCCATCAAGGAATTCATCGCGACCATTGCCGGCGTGGCGGACCAGGTCGAGGATCATGCGTGCGTCCCATGCGGGCGACGCAGGTACAACGGAAAACGGGCGGACATCGGCAACTGCACCACGGGATCTGAGGGGCCATTCTAAGGGCAGTCGAGCAAGCTCGACGCTACGCGCTGCCTGCGATGCCGTAGACTGCGCGCACTTCCAGGTGACCTGCGGCCATGGCCGGCAGGTTGAAACGGGAAGCCGGTGACGCGTGATTCCACGCCATGCCGGCGCTGCCCCCGCAACGGTAAGCACGTCAGTTCCAGGCAAGACCGCCACTGTGCCGCAGGCATGGGAAGGCGCCTGGACGGTGGCCTCGCGCCACCTGGCGGCAAGCCCGGAGACCGGCCCGGAAGCCTCAGGTCGCGATGCGGTGGGCATGGCGCTGGATGACGCGGCCTGTGCTGCGGCATCGGCGCGTGCCAGCCTTCGCGGCTCCTCCCCTTCGCCACGCGGGCGTGCGTGGCACCTGGAGTCCCCCATGAAGCTGCAGTCCCGAATGCTGTCCCTGGCCGTGCTGGCCGCCCTGCCCGCGCTGGCCCAGGCCGCCGATGACACCACCGCGCTCGACCAGATCCTGGTCACCGCCACCCGCACCCCCATCGCCCTGCAGGACAGCATCGCGCCGGCGCAGGTGATCGACCGCGCGCAGATCGAATCCAGCCAGGCCACCTCGCTGCAGGAACTGCTGCGCGGCCGTGCCGGCATCAACCTGACCAACTCCGGCGGCCTCGGCAAGCAGAGCTCGCTGTTCCTGCGCGGCACCAACTCGGGCCACACCGTGGTGCTGGTCGATGGCGTGCGCATCAACAGTGCCGACCTCGGCCTGGCCATGTACCAGGACCTGCCACTGGCGCAGATCGAACGCGTCGAAATCGTACGCGGCCCGCAGTCAAGCCTGTACGGTGCCGATGCCATCGGCGGCGTGATCCAGATCTTCACCCGCCGCAACCAGGGCGACTTCGCCCCGCACTTCCAGCTCGGTGGCGGCAGCAACGGCCTGCGCGAAGCCAGCGGCGGCATCGGCGGTGGTACCGAGCGCGGCTGGTTCGGCGCCGACATCGCCTACCAGCACTCCGACGGCATTGATGCCTGCCGCGGCTCGGCTACGCTGTTCGCCGGCTGCTTTGCCGACGAACACGACCGCGACGGTTACCGCAACCTGTCCAAGAGCCTGCGCGGTGGCTACAGCTTCAATGACCAGTGGACCGTGGAAGGCAGCGCACTGCGCGCCGACGGCAAGAACCACTACGACGGTTACTACAACTACTCCGAAACCCGCCAGCAGGTGCTGGCCGGCAAGGTGCGCTACACCCCGTCCGAACGCCTGGCATTCACCGCCAATGTCGGCCGCAGCGACAACGAGTCAGACAACTTCGGCGCACCGGGTGTGTTCGGCAGTGCGCAGACCCATCGCAACAGCGCCTCGCTGCAGGGTGATTTCGGCCTGGCCGAGGGCCAGCTGCTGAGTGCCGGCGTGGACTGGAGCGAAGACAACCTGGATGGCAGCAGTGCCGGCTACCTCGTCGACAGCCGCCGCAACACCGGCGTGTTCGTGCAGTACCAGGGCCGCTTCGGCCGCCATCAGCTGCAGGCCAGCGCACGCAACGACGACAACCAGCAGTTCGGCAATCACGCCACCGGCAGCGTTGGCTGGGCCATGGAACTGGGCCACGGCCTGCGCGTCAATGCCAGCTACGGCACGGCGTTCAAGGCACCGACCTTCAGCGACCTGTACGACCCGTGGAGCGGCGTGCCGACGTTGAACCCGGAAAAGTCCAAGAGCGCCAACCTCGGTGTTTCGCAGCAGGGCCAGGGCTGGCATTGGGGCCTGGACGTGTACGAAACGCGCATCGATGATCTGATCACCTACGATGCATTCACGATGAAAATGCAGCAGGTGGAGAAGGCGCGCATCCGTGGCGCCGAACTGACCGGTGGCGTGCTGCTGGCCGGTTTCGACATCAATGCGCAGCTGAGCTACAGCGACCCGCGCAACCGCACCCACGGCAGCACCCAGTTCGACAACTGGCTGCCACGCCGCGCGCAACAGACCGCACGCCTGGACATCGACCGCCGCTTCGGCGATTTCCGCGCCGGCCTGACCGTGCAGGGTGCGGGCAAGCGCTATGACGACGCGGCGAACAGAGTGAAGGTTGGCGGCTACGGCACGCTGGACCTGCGCGCCGAGTACGCGCTGACGCCATCGTGGTCGCTGCTGGCGCGTGCCGCCAACGTGTTCGACCGCAGCTACGAGACCGTGGCGTGGTTCAACCAGCCCGGTCGCGAGTACCAGTTGAGCGTGCGTTACCAGCCGAAGTGAGCGCAACGTTCATGGTAGTGCCGGCCGCTGGCCGGCACTACCCATTGCGTCGGCCCGGGTTACCGCCCGGCGACCGGCGTTATCCGTTGAATCAGCCCTGCAACCCCGGCAGTTCACGCAGGTCGTCGATCACCGCCACCGCATGCGCAGTGGCCAGGTCCAGGCCGCGCGGGTAGCCGTAGCGCACCAGCGCGATCGGCATGCCGGCATCTTCGGCGGCGCGGTAGTCGGTCAGCGAATCACCCACCATCAGGCACTGCCCCACGGCCAAGCCGAAGTGCGCGGCGATGTGCCGCAGCGGTTCACCACTGGGCTTGCGCTGCGGCAGCGAATCGCCGCCCAGTATCAGCGCGAACGCATCACCGATGCCCAGGTGCTGCAGCAGCGGTGGCACCAGTGCTTCGGGCTTGTTGGTGCAGATCGCCAGCGGCACATTGCGTTCACGCAGCTTCGCCAGCGCTTCAGCAACGCCATCGAACAGGCGCGGGCTGCGCAGCAGGCATTCGCGGTAGTGCACCATGAACACTGGCATCACCTCGCTCATGTCGACCTCGCGGCCGGCCGCATGCACGGCCTGCTCCACCAGGCGGCGCACTCCGTCGCCGATCCAGCCCAGCACGGTAGCCTCCGGCACGCGCGCAACGCCGATGTCTTCCAGCGTGCGGTTCAGTGCTTCGGCGATATCGGCGGCGCTGTCGACCAGCGTGCCATCGAGGTCGAACACGACCAGCGGATAAGGATACGACAAGGAACGGCACCTGCATGACGTGGGGCCGTCCATTGTACGCCGCCCCTTTTTGGCAGTTCCGCCTCAGCCGATCCGGCGTGCGCGGGTCGCCAGGAAGGTGGGCAGATAGCGGTCGATCAGGAAGCGCGGCTGCGGCTGCCAGTCTTCCATGAAGCGATCGATGACGAAGCCGGCATCGAGCTGGCCGCCGATCAGTTCGGTCAGGCTGTGGCCGAAGGTCAGCGCGTCACCACGGGCCAGCTTCGCCTCGCGCTCGGCCGGTGCCAGGTCTTCCAGGTCCGAATAGGGAATGGCGTACTGCGGCCGGATCAGGCCTTGTGCATCCAGCTGCGGATCGCGCGCGCCGACGAACAGCACCGGGTTGTAGAAGCTGGCCATCAGCATGCCATCGCGCGCCAGCACGCGCCGGCATTCGGTCCACACCGGGCGCACATCGGGCACGTACAGGTTCGAGATCGGGTGGAACACCACATCGAAACTGTCGTTGGCGAACACGTGCAGATCGCGCATGTCACCCTGCACGGTGCGCAGCTGCAGGCCATCGCGCGCGGCGACCGCGCGGTCCTGTTCCAGCTGCCCATCGGACAGGTCGAACACGGTGACCTCGGCACCGGCCGCGGCCAGCACTGGCGCCTGCTGGCCACCGGCCGACGCCAGGCACAGGATGCGACGGCCGCGCACATCACCCAACCAGGCCAGCGGAAGCGCGCGCGGGGTCAGATGTACCTGCCAGCGGCCCTCGCGCGCGGCAGCAATCGTTGAGCTTTCCACCGGGCGCGACCATTCGCGCACTTCGCTGGCCTGGCGGTCCCAGGCAGCACGGTTGTGGTCGATCAAGGCCTGTCCATGGTTCATGTGTTCTCCTTGCCCGGTGGGCGCCAATCCAGATCCTGGAAGGCCGGGCTGGCGAAGCACTCGGCCAGGAAGTCCAGGAATCGCCGCATGATAGCGGGCTGCTGGCGCCGTGACGCGTACACCGCATGAATGCCGAGTTCGTCCAGGCTGAATTCGGGCAGCAGTTCGATCAGTTCGCCACTGCGCAGCAGCGGCGCCACCTGGTAGGTCGGCAGCATGGCGATGCCGGCACCGGCCCGCACCGCCTCCAGCAGCAGCGAAGCCTCATTGGCGCTGATGTTGCCGCCCACCGCCACCGACAGCGAACGCCCATCGCGGTGCAGCTGCCACAGGCTCTTGCCGACGTAATGGTGGGTCAGGCAGTTGTGTGCGGCCAGGTGCTCGGGCGCGGTCGGTGTGCCACGCGCCTGCAGGTAGGACGGCGTCGCGCACAGCACCGAGCGGCAGGTGGCCAACCGCCGTGCGATCAGGCTGGGATCGATCTGGCGCGCGATGCGTACTGCGAGGTCCACCCGCTCCTCCACGAGGTTCACGGTGCGGTCGACCAGCAGCAGCTCGATGCGTGCCGCTGGATGGCGCGCGACGAAGCCGGCCACGGCCCGTGCCAGGTGACTCTGCCCGAATGAGACGCTGGCGGTCACCCGCAGCGTGCCGTGCGGCTCGGGATCATCACTGGCCAGCTCGCCCTGCAGTTCTTCGCCGATCGCCAGCATCTGCCGGAAGCGCAACAGCGCCGACTCGCCGGGTCCGGTCAGGCTGACCCGGCGCGTGGTCCGGTGCAGCAGGCGCGCACCCAGCCAGCCCTCGACCTCGGCCAGGTAGCGGCTGACCATCGCCCGCGACATGTCCAGCACTTCAGCAGCGGCCGTCAGGCTGCCGCGCTCGGCCACCTCGACGAACACGGTCATGGCGGTCATTCGGTCCATATGCTCGATCCATGCAACAAACAAGCGCGTTATACGCTGTTTTTCGAGCGACTGCAGCGGCCTAGAGTGGCCCCATTCCCACCCCACACCGTTCCACGGAGTCCTGCCATGAAGATCGCCCTCGTTGGTTCCACCGGCAACATCGGCCGCCAGATTGCCCGCCACGCGCTGGCCCGCGGCCACGAACTCACCGTCATCGTGCGCAGCGCACAGGACCTCCCGGCTGAACTGGCCGGCGCCCACCCGGTGATCGCCTCGCTGGATGACCAGGACGCGCTGGTTGCCGCCATCACCGGCCACGACGTGCTGGCCAGTGCCTACGGCCCGCGCCCGGGCGATGACATCGGCCGCGTCGGCGAGGTCGCCGCGCAGCTGGCTGCCGCCGCACGCAAGGCCGGCGTGCCGCGCCTGGTGGTGGTCGGCGGTGCCGGCAGCCTGGAAGTCGCACCCGGCGTGCAGCTGGTCGATACCCCCACCTTCCCGGAGGCCTACAAGCCTTACGCACTGGCCCACCGTGAGGCGTTCAACCGCCTGCAGGCGGTGGACGACCTGGACTGGACCTTCTTCTCGCCGGCCGCCGAAATCGGCCCGGGTGAAGAGCGCGGTCAGTACTGCGTGCAGGCCAAGGCCTTCCTCGCTGATGCAAGCGGCCACAGCCGCATCAGCTACGCCGACTACGGCGCCGCGTTCGTTGCTGAGCTGGAAGCGCACGCTTATCCGAAGCAGATCATCACCGCGGCGTATTGATGCCAGGCCGCCGGGCATGGCCCGGCGCTACCCACCTGTAGAGCCGCGCCCACGCTCGGCTCGCCATCCGCCACAAGGAATTCCCATGCGTACCGCTGCCCTGCTGCTTCCCCTCGCCCTTGCCGCCACCTTCGCCAGCGCTCCGTTGCTGGCCGCACCGGCCACCGCGGCGCCGGTCATGGCGACGAAATCCCAGCTGCACCTGCAGACCTTCCATCCCGGCCCGCAGGCGATGTTCTCGGTGTCCTCGGTGCTGATCGAAGGCCGCCACGACGCGATCCTGGTCAATGCGCAGTTTGGTGCCAGCGACGCGCGCAAGCTGGTCGAGCTGATCCGCGCCAGCGGCAAGCAGCTGACCACGATCTACATCAGCCACGGCGATCCGGATTACTACTTCGGCCTGGCCACCCTGCAGGACGCGTTCCCGCAGGCACGCATCGTCGCCACTGCGCCGACCGTCGCCCACATCCAGCAGACCCAGGCCGGCAAGCTGGCCTACTGGGGACCGAAGATGGGCACCGACGTGCCCGTGCGCATCGTGGTGCCACAGGTGCTGGACGGCGATGCCCTGCAGCTGGAAGGCCAGCGCCTGCCGCTGATCGGCCTGGATGGCCCGACCCCGGATCGCACGGTGCTGTGGGTGCCGTCGCTGCGCGCGATCGTCGGTGGCATTCCGGTGGTGGCGGGCGAGCACGTGTGGATGGCCGACACGCAGACGCCGAAGTCGCACACCGACTGGCTGCAGACCCTGCAGCGGCTGCAGGCACTGAAGCCGAAGGTGGTGGTGCCGGGGCATTACGCGCCGGGTGCAGCACTGGATGCCAGTGCGCTGCGCTTCACCGCAGACTACATTCGTGCGTTCGATGTTGAGGCGGCGAAGGCGAAGGACAGTGCGGCGCTGGTGAAGGCGATGCAGTCGCGCTATCCGAAGCTGGCAGGCGTGGAGTCGCTGGAGTTGAGTGCGAAGGTGGCCAAGGGCGAGATGCAGTGGCCATGAAGTAGGAGTTTCTTTTGCAGGGCTGCGCCCTGCACCCGCTCAATGCAACAGCAACAGCCGAAGCAACAGCAGCAGCTGGCTATCCGTGGGATGGCGAGGTGGGTCCGGTTGCGGGGGACGCCGTGAATCCGTCCATGGAGGCTCGGTCGCGCCATCCATGGCGCTCACGCCCCCGCAACCGGACCCACCCCGCCTTCGACAGTTTCCCGCTATCTGTCGGAACCTGCTGCTGGTGGTGGGTGCCGACCGTTGGTCGGCACGGGGTCGGATCCCGCTGCTGCGCAACGGGCTCTGACCCCACTGTTTGATGATTAGGTATCTGTGGGATTGTTCATGTCGTGCTCGAACAACTCCCCCTGCACCACCGGCTCCTTTTCGCGGAACCCACCAAGCCCGACGCCGACCAGCCGATAGCGGGTCTCGGCCGGCAGGTCGACGCGGGCGCGCAGGGCCAAAGCGATGTCGCGCAGTTCTTCCATCGATTCCGGCGGGCGGTCCGGGGTGAAGCTGCGGGTGAGGATGCGGAACTGTGCGGTCTTCAGTTTCAGTACCACAGTGTGGCCGACACGTTCGGTCTTGCGCGTGGCGTTCCAGGTTTTCTCTGCCAGCTGCACGATCGCCTCACCCAGGTCTTCCAGAGGCAGGTCCTCGGCGAAGGTGTCCTCGGAAGAGATCGACTGCACCTGCTGGTCCGGCTCCACCGGCCGTTCATCGACACCGCGTGCGCGGTTGTACAGGCTGCGGCCGAAGCTGCCGAACGCCTCTTCCAGATCGATCAGTGCCCACTGCCGCAGGTCGCCGCAGGTGACGATGCCACGCGCGGCAAGTTTTCCTTCCATCACCTTGCCGACGCCGGGCACCCGGTTCACCGGCAACGGCAGCAGGAAGGCATCCACCCGCTGCGGCGGAATCACGAACTGGCCATCGGGCTTGCGCCAGTCCGAGGCGATCTTGGCCAGGAACTTGTTTGGCGCGATCCCGGCTGAAGCGGTCAGGTTCGTCTCCTCGCGGATCTGCGCACGGATGGTGCGGGCAATGTCGGTGGCCAGTTCGATGCCACTCTTCGGTTCGGTCACATCGAGGTAGGCCTCGTCCAGCGACAACGGCTCGACCAGGTCGGTGTGGCGCAGGAAGATCCCGCGCACCTGCTGTGACACCGCTTTGTAACGTGCGAAGTCCGGCGGTACGAAGATCGCATCCGGACACAGGCGCTCGGCACGCACGGCCGGCATCGCCGAGCGCACGCCGAACACGCGCGCCTCGTAGGACGCCGCGCACACCACCGAACGCGCGCCACGCCATGCCACAACCACCGGCTTGCCGCGCAGTGACGGATCGTCGCGCTGCTCCACCGACGCGTAGAAGGCGTCCATGTCGACGTGGATGATCTTGCGCAGTCGGGTCATGTCAGGCGTAAAGGGCGGAGGCAGGCTGAACCGACCACACGCACAGGTATGGTCGTTGCACATCAACAGGATGCGCGTATTCCCTTGAAAACACTACGGTTGCGTACGGTTGAAATGTTTGATCGGCGCAGTTTCCACGGGCATTCTCGGGCGCTTGTTTCCCTGTTCTTCGCTTCCAGGATTGTGCTTCATGACCCGTCTCCACGCGTTCAACCGCGAACAGCTGCTGGCCAGCGCACGCGGTGAACTGTTCGGCGCCGCTGCCGGCCGTTTGCCCAACGATCCGATGCTGATGTTCGACCGCATCACCGAAATCCGCGAGGACGGCGGACCGCATGGCAAGGGCATGGTACGCGCCGAACTGGATATCCGCCCCGACCTCTGGTTCTTCGGTTGCCACTTCATCGGCGACCCGGTGATGCCTGGTTGCCTGGGCCTGGATGCCATGTGGCAGCTGACCGGCTTCTTCCTGACCTGGCTGGGCGCCCCCGGCAAGGGCCGCGCACTGGGCTGCGGCGAGGTGAAGTTCACCGGCCAGGTGCTGCCGGACGCTAAGCTCGTGCGTTACGAGATCGACATCAGCCGGGTCATCAACCGCAAGCTGGTGATGGCTCAGTCGGACGCCCGCATGTACGTGGATGACCGCGAAATCTACAGCGCGCGCGATCTGCGCGTCGGCCTGTTCACTGAAACCGGGAGCTTCTGATGCGTCGCGTCGTCATCACTGGCATGGGCATCACGTCCTGCCTCGGCAATGATCTGGATACCGTTTCGAATGCGCTGCGCGAAGGGCGCTCCGGCATCACGGCATTGTCCGACCACGCCGACGCGGGCCTGCGCAGCCAGGTCGGCGGCCGCGTCGACCTCGACCTGGACGCGCTGATCGACCGCAAGCAGAAGCGCTTCATGAGCGATGCGGCGGCCTTCGCCTACCTGTCCATGCGCGATGCCATCGCCGATGCCGGGCTCAGCCCCGAGCAGGTCAGCAACCTGCGTACCGGCCTGATCGCCGGTTCCGGCGGCGGCTCCAGCGAATGGCAGATCGGCGCAGTCGACCTGCTGCGCGAACGCGGTGTGCGCAAGGTCGGCCCGTACATGGTACCGCGCACGATGTGCTCGACGGTCTCGGCCTGCCTGGCCACCGCCTACCAGATCAAGGGCGTCAGCTACTCGCTGTCGGCTGCCTGCGCGACCTCGGCGCACTGCATCGGCGCCGCCGCGGACATGATCCGCCACGGCGCGCAGGACATCATGTTCGCCGGTGGTGGCGAAGACCTGCACTGGTCGATGAGCGTGATGTTCGATGCGATGGGCGCGCTGTCGACCAGCTTCAACGAAACCCCGGCCAGCGCCTCGCGTCCGTACGACAAGGACCGCGACGGCTTCGTCATCGCCGGCGGCGGCGGCATGCTGGTGCTGGAGGACTACGATCACGCCGTCGCGCGTGGCGCGCACATCCATGCCGAGCTGATCGGCTATGGCGTGACCTCCGACGGCGCGGACATGGTGGCGCCGTCCGGTGAAGGCGCGGTGCGCTGCATGAAGATGGCGCTGCAGGGCGTGGATCGTCCGCTGGACTACCTCAACACCCACGGCACCTCCACGCCGCTGGGCGACGTCACCGAGCTCAACGCGATCCGCGAAGTGTTCGGCGATGCGGTGCCGCCGCTGTCCTCGACCAAGGCGCTGTCCGGCCATTCGCTGGGTGCGGCCAGCGTGCACGAGGCGATCTACTGCCTGCTGATGATGCGTGATGGCTTCGTTGCTGGTTCGGCCAACATCGGCGAGCTGGACCCGAAGGTGGAGAGCTTCCCGATCCTGCGCGAAAGCCGCGAGCAGAAGCTGGATACGGTGATGTCCAACAGCTTCGGCTTCGGTGGCACCAACGCGGCGTTGGTGTTCGGCCGGGTGTGATGGGAAGGCGTGCCGACCAACGGTCGGCACCCACCAAAGCGGTTGCCATGGATGTAGAGCCGAGCCCATGCTCGGCTCAGTGCCAACCAAGGTTGGCACCTACCAGGGCTTTGAAGCATGCCGTGCCGACCAACGGTCGGCACCCACCGTCAGGGGCGGGCTGTTACCTCGGCAGCAACGGCAGCAGCAGCGCGTGCGCGTCCAACAGCGAGCCGACGATGCGGTGGCCGAATGCGCGCAGCTCCTCATCCGGATGCACCAGGTCCGGCACCTGGATCACGGTCATGCCGGCAGCCAGCGCGGCGCGCGTGCCGGCCGGTGAATCCTCCAGCGCCAGGCAGCGCTCTGGCAGCTGCCCCAGCCGCTGCGCAGCCAGCAGGTAGATGTCCGGTGCCGGCTTCGGCCGCGCCACGTCGCCGCTGGTGATCACCGCATCGAAATACGGCAGCAGGCCGGCGGCGGACAGCTTGCGGTTGGCCCGCGGCTGCCGCGTGGTGGTCGCGACCGCACGCGGTATCGCGTGCGCCTCCAGCAGTTCCAGCAATTCGAGAATGCCTGGCCGCAGCGGCAGGCCGGTCTGCGTGCGTTCCTCGTAGAGGTCGTGGCAGCGTGCGGCCACGGCTTCGATCACGCTGTCCTCGACTCCCTGCGCACGCAGCAACGCGTGCGTATCGCGGTCGCCGAGACCGACCATGCGCAGGAACACCGTTTCGTCCAGGCCCAGGCCGAATTCATCGGCGGCCTGGCTCCAGCAGGCCAGCGAGACCCGCTCGCTGTCGATCATCAGGCCGTCCATGTCGAAGATGACGGCGTCGGGCAGGAACGGCAGCGCAGCGATGGTGGTCATGGAGCGAACAGCGTATCCAGGTCGGTGGGAGTGAGCTGCCGCCATTGCCCTTCGTCCAGTCCCTGCAGGTCCAGCCCGCCGACTCGGCTGCGGTGCAGGGCCTGCACATGGTTGCCGGTGGCGGCGAACATGCGGCGTACCTGATGGTAGCGGCCTTCATGCAGCACCAGGCGTGCGCGGCGCGCATCCAGCACTTCAAGTTCAGCCGGCAGCAAGGGCGTCTTCTCGGACTCCAGCATCAGCGTGCCACTGGCGAACAGCGCCCCTTCATCGCCGCGCAGGTCCTCGCTCAGTTCCACTTCGTAGACCTTGGGCAGCTTCGACTTCGGCGAGATGATCCGGTGCAGCAGGCCGCCATCGTCGGTCAGCAGCAACAGGCCACTGGTGTCGCGGTCCAGCCGGCCGACGGTGGACAGCACCGGGTCGCGGTCGCGGTAGCGCGGCGGCAGCAGGTCGTAGATCAGGCGACCTTTGTCCTTGGTGGAACAGGTGTAGCCGGCCGGCTTGTGCAGCGCGATCGACAGGCCCACCGGCGGGTCCAGCGGCTCGCCATCGACGCGCACCGCTTCATGCGGTACCTGGTCGTCGGCGTACAGCACCTCGCCATCGGCGTCGGTGACGCGGCCTTCGCGGAACATCCACTGCACCTGCTTGCGGCTGCCGTAGCCCAGGTTGGCGATGAGCTTGACCAGCTTCACTTGCCTTTCCCCCTGCCCTTCACCGCCTCGACCAGCTTGAAGCCATCGCGCTCGGCAACCACGCGCACCGCACCGAAACTCTCATTGAGCGTGTATTCGTACGGCAGGTGGCGGTTGGCCACCACGTACAGGCGTCCGCCCGGGCGCAGCGCCTGCGCGGCCACGGCGATGAAGCGCTGGCCGATGTCCGGACGGTCGGCACGCGAGGGCGTGTGGAACGGCGGGTTGCTGATGATGACGTCGTAGTCCGGCTCGATACCGGCGGTGACGTCGCGCCACAGGAAACGCAGCGGCAGCGGGCGCGGCGGCGGCGACAGGTTCAGCTCGGCCAGCGCCAGCGCACGCTGCTCGGCCTCGTACAGGTCCAGCGCGGTGATCTTCGGGCAGCGCTCCAGCAGCTCGCGCGACAGGTAGCCGTAACCGGCACCGAGGTCGGCGGCGCGACCGGCCAGGTCGGCCGGCAGGTGCTCGGCCAGCAGCGCCGAGGCCGGGTCGATCCGGTCCCAGGCGAACACGCCCGGCCGGCTGAGGAAGCGGCCACCGACAATCGGGCGGACCGCGTCCAGGGCGGACCAGCGCTTGGCCAGGTCGGCATCGTGCTGGCCCTGCATCGGCGCGGTCCAGTACGCCCGGCAGTGGTTCTTGGTCAGGCTGCCGCCGAGGCCGGTCAGCTGCTTGAGGTCGCCCTCGCCGGAACGCGCGCCTTCGTTGTTGGACTGGCAGGCGACGATGCGGCCGCCTTCAGCAACCAGCGCCAGAGCGCGGGCGAACAGCGCGCGGGCTTCCTCGCGCTGGCGCGGCGGCAGCACCAGCACCAGCGGATAGCGGCCCTTGCCGGCCACATCATCCAGCTGGCCGCTGACGGTCCAGCCGGCCGCTTGCTGCAGTGGCTGCGCGAACGGGGCGAAGCTCTGCTCGCAGTGCACTTCACGGCCACCGGCCACTTCGCGCAGCGGCCAGCCATCGCGGGCACGCAGGAAGGCCACCGGGCCCTCCGGCCAGCGCAGGGCGCCTTGGGAGAACGGCAGGAGCAGGGTCTGCAGGGGGGCGTCGTCGCTGGAGGCCATCGGCGCGGTTACTTCAAAGCGTGAGGGCCGTCCATTGTACCGGCTTGGCCGCGCAGCCCTCGCCGGCCACTTTGCGAAACCCGAACGGGGCCTTGATCCCCCGGAAACATCGCAGCGTTCAGGGTAAAGGCTCCCCCAATCCCCAGGAGAGCCTGCATGCGTGCCTTGTTCGTCGGTGGCGTGGTAGACAACAGCGAGATGGACCTGGAAGGCAGCCATCCGCCCGTGCATTACCCCGAAGATACCGGCGGTGGCCACTCACGCTACCGCCTGCACCAGGTCGGCCACGGCGCCGATGGCAGCGTGGCCTATGCAGTCTACGGCGCGCCGGACCTGGCCGACGACGAGGTGGCGAGGGTCGCAGAGGAGCGCGCATACGCACGCCGTTTCGAAGCGACCCCGACGTTGTTCGAGCATTGACATCACCGCAGCGCCCGAGCCCGAGCCCATGCTCGGGCGGTGGCGCAGCCGCACGGGCGGCAGCCGAGCGGCGGGCTCGGCTCTACACCGGCTCAAGGTGGCTTGGGTGGCAGGCGGTTGATGCTGGCGATCTCGTCCAACCACACATGGTGCTGCTGCACTGGCGTGTCGTAGTCGTCCAAACGCAGCTGGCCGTTGCTGCCTTCGTCGCCGGCATCGTTGCGGTACTGCTGCACGGTCGGCTTCACAGCGACGGTGCCGAGCAGCCGGCGACCGTCCTGCAGGATGAGTTCCACCTGCGTTTCGCCTTCCAGCTGCGGCAACAGGGCCTCCAGGCGCGCGATCTGCGCCGGATCGGTATGGATACGGGGAGCAATACGGGACATCGGCGACCTCCTGCGTGCAGGGTCGCCGATCAGCCGTGAATGCTCAGTGCAGCGCGCTGTCGGCGCGCGGCACCTGCACCTTGCGTACCGCCGACACCAGCTGCGCCACCGAATAGGGCTTGGCCACATGCTCCTGGAAGCCCGACGCCAACGCACGGCGGCGATCGTCAGCGCGCGCCAGTGCTGTCACCGCCACCGCTGGCAGGGTCAGCGCGTCCACGCCCATGTCCTCGCGCAGCGTACGCACCAGGCCGTAGCCATCCATGCCGGGCATGCCGATATCGGTGAGCATCACGTGGTACTGCAGATGGCCGGTGTCGGCCAGCAATGCCAATGCCTCGCCTGCGGAACTGGCCGCGGACACGCTCGCGCCCTGCTCTTCCAGCATGCGCCGCAGGTACTCCAGCACTTCCGGCTGGTCTTCCACCGCCAGCACGTGCATGCCGCGCAGCGGATACGGTTCAACGATCACCGGCTCCAGGATCGGCCCGCTGATTACTTCGCGCAGCGGACGGCGCTCGGCATCCGGAAGGTGCTGCGGCAGGCGCACGGTGAAGGTAGCGCCGTGGCCGTGCCCTTCACTGGCGGCGGTGACCGTGCCGCCGTGCAGCTCGACCAGCTGCTGCACGATCGCCAGACCCAGGCCCAGGCCGCCATGGCGGCGGGTGGTGGTGCCATCGGCCTGGCGGAAGCGGCTGAACAGGTGGTTGAGGAACTCAGGCGCGATGCCGTCGCCGGTATCGCGCACGGTGATCACCCAGTGATTGCCATCGGCCTGCAGGGCCACGTCGATGCGGCCTTCGGCCGGGGTGAATTTGATCGCGTTGGAGAGCAGGTTCCAGAACACCTGCTGCAGGCGGGTGGCATCGCCCAGCACCAGGCTGGGCCGGTCAGGCAGCTGCAGGTGCACATCCAGCGCCTTGCCTTCGGCCACCAGCTCCTGCGCACCGATCGCTTCGCCCAGCACGCCGCACAGATCCAGCACTTCCACTTCCAGCTGCACCTTGCCCAGCAGCATGCTGCTGAGATCGAGCATGTCCGAGATCAGCCGCTTCTGCGCGCCAGCGCTGTTGGCGATCACGCCCAGGCCCTTGTACAGCGGGCTGGTGTTGTCCACGCGCTGCAGCAACAATTCGCTCCAGCCCAGGATGGTGGTCAGCGGCGTGCGCAGCTCATGCGACAACGTGGCCAGGAATTCGTCCTTCAGCCGCGCCATGTTCTCGGCCGCGCTGCGCGCGGCACGCTCGGACTGCAGCAGTTCCTCGCGGGCCAGTTCGATTTCGCGGCGCTCGGTCACGTCCGGGCTGCTGCCGGCAAGGCCGATGAAGCGGCCCATCCGCGAAAAGCGTGGACGTGCATTCATCTCCAGCCAGCGCCATTGGCCATCGGCACGCCGCGCACGCACCAACGCATGCATCGAGCGCTGCGCCTTCAAGGCCTCCTGCAGCTCGTACTCGAACACCGAGGCGTCGTCCGGATGCACCAGCCCACGCCACACATCCTCGGGAACGCGCGTTTCGTCGCCACCGAAAAACTCACTGAAGGCGCTGTTGACGAAGCGTGCATGGCCACGCTCGTCCAGCACCCAGACCGGCATCGGCAGGCCATCGGCCAGCGCACTGAAGCGCGCTTCGCTTTCACCCAGCTCAACTTCCATCTGCTTGCGCGCGGTGATGTCGAAGAACAGGATGCCGACCTTGTCCTCACCCGGGCGCCCCACGCGCACCGCGTCGACCGCGAACGAGCGGCCCAGCGCCCGCGCTTCCATCTCGAACTGCGCCGGGCGGCCGCTGCGGGCCACTTCACCGTAGATGCGGAACCAGTCTTCCTCGTGGTGCGGTTCCAGCGCGCTCATGCGCTGGCCGCGTGCGTCCTTCAGTCCGGTATGCCGCTCGAAGGCATCGTTGACCTCGATGAAACGGTAGTCCACCGCACGATCACCATCGAACAGCACCTGGATCACGCAGAAACCTGCGTTGATGCGCTCAAGCACGCCATGATGCAGGTCGGGTTCGGGCGCCGGCACCATCATCGGTGGGCGCTCCACTAGGGGCGGCAGTGTGGACAAGGGCGTTTGGACAGGCCGGGTTGGAGGCACAGCATCTTCCAAAGAGCGTATTCACA
Organism: Stenotrophomonas maltophilia; assembly: GCF_004920835.1. Lineage (GTDB taxonomy): Bacteria > Pseudomonadota > Gammaproteobacteria > Xanthomonadales > Xanthomonadaceae > Stenotrophomonas > Stenotrophomonas maltophilia_AQ. The sequence continues at coordinate 107,362 of NZ_QFHO01000010.1, read as the reverse complement.
GCGTCAAGCGCCGTCAGTCATGCTTGACGACAATGAATTGGCGGCAACCACTCTTGTATGTGACGCAATCGGCCATTGCCGTTGCCTGGAAGCAGGATCACACTCGATCCGTGATCAACATCGTCCCCATCGGTGGGACGCAGGAGACCGTCATGAAACGCTCACTCGCGATTGCCCTGCTGGCAGGCGCCCTGGTGGCGGGCGGCGCCAACGCGGCCCCGCGCACCGTGACCGATGCGCAGGCACCACGTGCGCTACAGGCCGATGGCCCGGTCAGCGTGAAATGGGATGATCCGGCCAAATTCACCGAGATCCGCCAGAGCACCAACCGCTTCGAAGCCGAGCGCGGCGACTGGGTGCAGCAGCTCGCGCGCTACCTGCAGACCACGGCGGCCAAGCCGCTGCAGCCTGGCCAGACCCTCGACGTGACCCTGGTCGACATCAAGCGCGCCGGCGACTACGAGCCCTGGCATGGCCCCCGCGGCAGTGACATCCGGATCATGCGTGACATCTACCCGCCGCGGATCAGCCTGCAGTACACGCTGAAGGATGCCAGCGGCCGCATCATCAGCGAAGGCGATGCGCGCCTGAGCGACACCGGCTATCTGCACAACGTAGGGCTGAAGAGCGACAGTGATCCGCTGCGCTATGAGAAGCGCCTGATCGATGACTGGGTGAAGCGCCAGCTGGCCAGCCAGGCCACCGCTGCGCGGTAGGCCCATCGGTAGGTGTCGACCTTGGTCGACACGCAGTCACAGCGCCGAGCATGGGCTCGGCTCTACATGTACACCCTGGCCACGCGCTTGACGCCACACGGCAGCTGGTACGCACTCACGCCGCAGCGCGGCGCCAGCTCGGACAGCGTCGGCGCATTGCCCCACAGCTCCACCACGCTGCCAACGCCCGCCTGCGGATGTGCAGTCAGGTCCACGGTCAGCATGTCCATCGACACGCGACCGATCAGCACGCCGGGCTGACCATCGATCAGCACCGGGGTACCATTCGGCGCGAACTGCGGATAGCCATCGGCATACCCCAACGCGACCACGCCGACGCGGGTGCGTGCCTTGGAGACGAAGCGGGCGCCATAGCCCACCGGTTCCCCCGACTCGATCCAGCGCTCGGCAATAACCTTGGACTGCATGGTCATCACCGGGCGCAGGCGCGCGGTGAGATCGGTGTTGTCCGGCAACGGATTGGCCCCGTACAGCATCAGGCCCGGGCGCACCCAGTCGCTGCGCACATCCGGCCAGCCCAGCAGCGCCGGCGAATTGCACACGCTGGTCTCGCCTTCGAGGCCGTCGATGGCAAGGGCGAACGTCGCCGCCTGCTCGTGGGTGCGTTCGCTGTCCAGCTCGTCGGCACGTGCCAGATGGGTCATCAGCACGATGCGTTCGACCTGCGGCAGCGCCGACAGGCGCGCATGCGCGGCGCGGAAGCTGTCCACGCCCAGGCCGAGGCGATGCATGCCGCTGTCCAGCTTCAGCCACACCGTCAACGGACGCGGGCTGTCGAAGGCGGCCAGCGCCTCCAGCTGCCACGGCGAACCGACGGCGAACCAGAAATCGTGCTCGGCCACCAGCGCCATGTCACTGGCTTCGAAGATGCCTTCCAGCAGCAGGATCGGCGCACGGATGCCGGCCTGGCGCAGTTCCAGCGCCTCTTCGATGGTGGCCACGCCGAAACCATCGGCCTCGCCTTCCAGCGCCTGCGCACAGCGCACCGCGCCATGGCCGTAGGCATCGGCCTTGATGATCGCCAGGGCCTTGCCACCGCCCAGTTCGCGGGCGAGGCGGTAGTTGCTGCGCAGGGCGCCCAGATCAATCAGCGCGCGGGCAGGACGCATGTGCGGTTCTCATGTTGCGGGGCGTGACCGTACTGGCCATAGCGGAAAACATCCAGGCCTTCGGTGCTGATCTGCGGCTGGCGTGCGCTCATCAGGTCGGCCAGGTAGCGGCCCGAGCCGCATGCCATGGTCCAGCCCAGCGTGCCGTGCCCAGTGTTGAGGTACAGGTTGCGGAACGGTGTGGCGCCGATCACCGGCGTGCCATCCGGCGTGGCCGGGCGCAGGCCGGTCCAGAACTGCGCGCGCGACAGGTCGCCGCCCTTCGGGTACAGGTCGCTGACCACCAGTTCCAGGGTCTCGCGGCGGCGCTGCGACAGCGACAGGTCGAAGCCGGCCACTTCGGCCATGCCTCCGACGCGGATGCGGTCGTCGAAACGGGTGACCGCCACCTTGTAGCTCTCATCGAGGATGGTCGAGGTCGGTGCCATCGCCGGATCGGTGATCGGCAGGGTCAGCGAATACCCCTTCAGCGGGTACACCGGCAGGCGCATGCCCAGCGGTGCGACCAGCGCCGGCGAGTAACTGCCGAGCGCGACCACGAAGCGGTCAGCGGTTTCCAGGGTGCCGTTGACGTGCACGCCGGTGATGCGCTCGCCATCGGAGACCAGACCGGTGATGTCCTGGTCGAAGCGGAACTCGACGCCGGCGTCCACGCACATCTGCGCCAGGCGGCGGGTGAACAGCTGGCAGTCGCCGGTCTGGTCACGCGGCAGGCGCAGCGCGCCGACCAGGCCGTCGACATGGGCCAGGGCCGGTTCGGCCTGGATGATGCCGGCGCGGTCCAGTACCTCGTACGGCACGCCGTACTGGGCCAGGATCTCGATGTCCTGCGCCGAGGCGTCCAACTGCTGCTGGGTGCGGAACAACTGGGTGGTGCCCAGGTCGCGGCCTTCGAATTCGATACCGATCTGCGCCCGCAGCTCGTTCAGGCAGTCGCGGCTGTACTCGGACATGCGCACCATGCGCGCCTTGTTGATCGCGTAGCGCTCATGCGTGCAGTTGCGCAGCATCTGCCACAGCCAGCGGTACTGGGCCAGGTCCATGCCCGGCTTGATCGCCAGCGGCGCGTGCTTCTCGAACAGCCAGCCGATCGCCTTCTTCGGCACGCCCGGTGCCGCCCACGGCGAGGTGTAGCCGAACGACAGCTGGCCGGCATTGGCGAAGCTGGTCTCCAGCGCCGGGCCGGGTTGGCGGTCGATGACCGTGACTTCAAACCCGGCCTGTCGCAGGTACCAGGCACTGGTGGTGCCGATCACGCCGCTGCCGAGAACTAGGACTCGCATGGGACTTCTCCAACCCGATCATTCCCTGCACTGGAGCGTGCCGGGACCATAATTGGGGAAGTATAGACAGCCAATACCAGTTGATTTGCCTGATTTGCAATCAACCGGCAGGATGTTCTCCTGCAATTCATTCCCCAAGGTTGACGGCCATGGCCACCCGTACCCGCGAACTGGACAAGATCGACCGCAAGATCCTGCGCATCCTGCAGGCCGAGGGCCGTATCTCCTTCACCGAACTGGGCGAGCGGGTCGGCCTGTCGACCACGCCATGCACCGAGCGCGTGCGCCGGCTCGAGCGCGAAGCGGTGATCACCGGCTACCACGCCCACCTGGACCCGGCGGCGGTGAAGGCCAGCCTGCTGGTGTTCGTGGAAATCAGCCTGGCCTACAAGTCCGGCGACATCTTCGAGGAGTTCCGGCGCGCGGCGCTGAAGTTGCCGAACGTACTGGAGTGCCACCTGGTGTCGGGCGATTTCGATTACCTGCTGAAGGCGCGGATCAGCGAGATGGCCTCCTACCGCAAGCTGCTCGGCAGCACGTTGCTGACACTGCCGCATGTACGTGAGTCGAAGAGCTACATCGTGATGGAAGAGGTGAAGGAGACGCTGAGCCTGCCGATTCCGGATTGAGGCGCCGCTGCGGTTGGGGTCAGAGCCCGCGGTGCGGGATCCGACCCCGGTCAGGATTCGGCAAGGGGTCGGATCCCGCGCAGCGGGCTCTGACCCCGGTCATGGCAACCGTCAACGCTGCTGCGGGTGCTTCTGCGAGCGCTGCTCCTGCTGCTTGCCACCCTTGTGCGGCTGCTGCGGGTCCATCTGCTGCTGTTGTTGCTGCTGTTGCTGCTGCGGGTTACGGCCCTGCGGTTCCTTGCCGGGATGACGGTTCTGCTGGTTTTTCATGATCGCGATCCAGTGGACGAAGGACATGCGGCGGCGGAATGCCGGCGCACGGTCACGTTGGTCCCGGAACGGTTAATCGCAGGCGAAAAAGCAGTGATCGGCAGGATGTTGTTTTCGTGCGTTCAGGCCGGGCATGGCCAGCGCTACCGGATCTGTTGGCCGTCACTACTGGGCATGCTGTCGTAATAGCGGCCGGTACGCGAATCGAATACGCGGTTGGGGCCGGCCGGGCGCACACCCGGGATGATGCGGCCGTTGCGGTCGTAGACCTTGCTGGACGGCTTCGGCGCCGGGACCGGCGCAACCTGGGCCGGGCCGGTGGACTTGATCGGCTGCACTGGCTGCGGCGAAGGCAGCACCTGCGGCTGCGGCCTCGCTGGCTGCACGGGCGGCACCACCGGCTGGGGGGCTACGGTGGTGCTGCTGCGGGTGACGGTCGGATTACCGGTCGGCACCTGAGCCAGCGCCAGCGCGGGCAGCAGGGCCAGCAGCAGGGAAAGGGACTTCATGGCACGCTCCGGTATGGATCGCATTCACCTTGCGCCTGCGCCTGTGTGCCGCCCATGAACGGCCATCACACTTGCAAGGTCGCGCCGACAACCCCACGTTTGTGGGCATCCCCAAGCCATCGACCCCACGGAGTGCCGCCATGACTGCCTTCGACCTGACGCCCCCGACCACCACCCAGACCGAGGCGCTGGTTGCCGGTCTCAGCAATGAGGAGCGCCGCGTGCTGCTGCAGCACGGCACCGAAGCGCCGTTCTGCGGTGTGTTCCTCGACAACAAGCGCGAGGGCGTCTATTGCTGCCGGCTGTGTGCGCTGCCGCTGTTCCGCTCCAGCACCAAGTTCGATTCCGGCACCGGCTGGCCCAGCTTCTTTGCTCCGTTCGACCCGGCGCACGTGCGCGAGATCCGCGATACCAGCCACGGCATGGTCCGCACCGAGATCACCTGCGCGCGCTGCGGCAGCCATCTGGGCCATGTGTTCCCCGACGGCCCGCCGCCGACCCATGAGCGCCACTGCCTGAACTCCGTCTCACTTTCGTTCACCGGCAACGGCGAGCCCTGGCCTGACCCGTTGCAGCGTGGCGGTGCGGAAAGCGGCGTGGCGGGCTGAAATACCCCGCTGACCGATTTCACAGAATTCCCTCTTCAGAAAACCGGGCGACGGGCCGACAAGGAGATATCCCCCCTCCTTGCGTCGCCCCATGCTCATCATCGTTGGATTCCTGGTCGTCATCATCAGCGTGCTCGGGGGCTACCTCGGGGCCCACGGACGCCTGGGTGCGCTCTGGCAGCCCTACGAACTGGTCATCATCGGCGGTGCCGCACTGGGCGCGTTCCTGGTCGGCACCCCGGCCAAGACGGTCAAGCAGACCCTGCAGGCCATGGTCGGCGTGTTCAAGGGCCCGCGCTACAAGCAACAGGACTACATCGACGTCCTCAGCCTGGTGTACGAACTGCTCAACAAGGCCCGCCGCGAGGGCTTCATGGCGCTGGAAGACCATGTCGAGCGCCCGGCTGAAAGCGCGCTGTTCGGCAACTACCCGAAGGTGCAGGCCGACCATCACCTGATCGACTTCATCACCGATTGCCTGCGCCTGATGATCGGCAGCAACATCGAGCCGCACGAGCTGGAGCCGCTGCTGGAACTGGAGCTGGAAAAGCACCACGCCGAGGCGATGGCGCCGTCGCAGGTGCTGACCAAGGTCGCCGACGGATTGCCCGGTTTCGGCATCGTCGCGGCGGTGCTGGGCATCGTCATCACCATGGGCTCGATCGGCGGCGACATTGTCGAGGTCGGCGGCCACGTGGCCGGCGCGCTGGTCGGCACCTTCCTCGGCATCCTGCTGGGCTATGGCTTCGTCGGCCCGATGGCAGCGGCGATGGAAGCCCGCGCCGAGCAGGACAGCCGTATCTACGAGTCGGTGAAGACCGCCCTGCTGGCCTGCCTGCGTGGCTACAACCCGAAGATCGCGCTGGAATTCGCCCGCAAGACGCTGCCGTCGAACGTGCGCCCGGCCTTCTCCGATTTCGAGCAGCACCTGAAGACAGTCAAGTAAGCCATGGCCGAAACCAAGCCCACTGTCATCGTCCGCCGGGTCAAGAAGGCCGGCCACGCCGCCCACCATGGCGGTTCGTGGAAGGTGGCCTACGCCGACTTCGTGACCGCGATGATGGCCTTCTTCCTGGTGCTGTGGCTGATGGCCAGCACCAGCAAGCCCGAGCGCGCAGCCATTTCCGAGTACTTCCGCAACCCCAGCCCGCTGGTCGGCTCCAGCGCGACGCCGGCGCCAGGCATGGCCGGGCCGGGCGGTGCCAGCACCTCGATGATCAAGCTCGGCGGCGCCACCGATGTTTCGCGCGGCAACAGCAACGATCCCTTCCAGAACCAGCAGAAGTCGATACCGCAGCCGGTGGACGAGCAGCAGCGCGACAAGCAGCAGCTGGAAGCGCTGATGAAGGAACTGCAGGAAGCGATCAGCCGCAGCCAGGCGCTGGAACCGTTCAAGGACCAGCTGCTGCTGGACCTGACCCCGGAAGGCCTGCGCATCCAGATCGTGGACAAGCAGAACCGGCCGATGTTCGACCTCGGCAGCGCCACCCTGAAACCGTACACCCAGCAGATCCTGCACGAACTGGCCGAGTACCTGAACCACGTGCCGAACCGGATCAGCCTGACCGGCCACACCGACATCACCGCCTATTCGGCCGCGCGCGGCTACGGCAACTGGGAACTGAGCGCCGACCGCGCCAACGCCGCACGGCGTGCGCTGATCGATGGCGGCCTGGAAGACAGCAAGATCACCCGCGTGGTCGGCCTGTCCTCGTCGGTGCTGTTCGACAAAGCCGACCCGCAGAACCCGATCAACCGCCGCATCAGCATCGTGGTGATGACCCAGGCCGCCGAGCAGGCCGCACTGGCCGGTGCCGGCCCGCAGGTGGGGCTGTCGGCCACCACCGCCGACCCGGATGTGCAGGCGGCGCAGGGGCCGGTGCGCTGAATCGGGGTCAGATCCCTTTCCAAGGGAAAGGGATCTGACCCCACCTGCGCCCGGCCGCTACAATGGCGGTCTTTCCTTTTCAGGTGATTCCACCCCATGTCCCAGAACTCCAAGGCCAAGCGCGACAAGCGCAAGAAGCAGCAGGCCAAGCGTCCGTTCCTCCGTCTGAACGCGCGCGAGCAGGTGCAGAACCATGCCGTGCTGCTCAGCGAAGACGGCCAGGCCGTGGCCGCCATCGGCCTTCAGGGCCGTGAGTGGCTGCTGGCCATCGGTGGCCAGACCATGGGCAACGCCGACAACCCGGTGCCGATGCTGGCCATGCTCAAGCACCTGTCGAACATGCAGGAAGCCGAAGGCCGCACGGTCACCCTGGAATACTCCGAGCTGATGCAGAAGCTGCTGGACACCCTGGCCGCTGAAGCCGGCCAGACCGCCGAGGAGTACCTGGACAAGCTGGTGGCCGAGTTCGCCAGCGAGCAGGCCGAAGACGCAGCCGCTGAAGGCGAAGCAGCTGCCGATGAGGCTGCTGCAGAGACCACCGGCGCCGAAGGCGCTGCCGACGCCGAGGCCACCCCGGCCGCCGACGCCGACGGTAAGCCGCAGGCCTGATCCGGCCACGGCGGTGTCGGTCTACGTCGATGACGCGGTGCATCCCTGGCGCGGACAGCGCTGGGCGCACCTGATGGCCGACACCCTGCCCGAGCTGCACGCCATGGCCGCGCAGCTCGGCATTCCACCGCGGGCCTTCCAGAACAAGGCCAGCGGCGCGCATTACGATGTCACTGCAGACCTGCGTGCGCAGGCAATCGCGCGGGGTGCCCGCGCGATTTCCCGGCATACCGACCGCGCGCTGGTGAAAGCGGTGATCGCCAACGCCAGGGCGCAGTACCGGCCGTAGATGGTTAGCGCCGGGCCATGCCCTGCGAGCGCGCAGCGCGGTGAAAAGCCGCCGGGCATGGCCCGGCGCTACCGATCAATCTCAGAACGGGTCGCTGCCCAAGCGGATTTCCACGTTCAGCAGCGAACACAGCGCCAGCATCGCGTCATCGTCGCGGGTCAGTGCCATCACGCCAGTGAAGCCATCGCTGCCGGCATCCACGCTCCACAGCGTGTAGTTGTGTTCGCGCAGGCGATCAAAAGCGCTGGACATCAGCTGCACACCGTCCAGGTCCTCGGCGAAGTCCTCGTCATCGAGGTCACCACCCCAGTCCAGCTGTACGTTGAAGCGCGCCGACAGCTCATTGACCGCCGACTGCAGCGAATCCAGGTCGTCGCGCTCCACCTCGAAGCCCGACTGCCAGGCGATGGCCGTGAACAGGGCCGGCAGCCAGTCGCTGTCAGCCTCCAGCGGCTGCCCCTGCTCGGCCAGCTGCTCGCGCCAGCGGTTGAACTGCTGCAGGGCCTGTTCGTCATCACCCGGATTGATCAGCACCAGCAGGTTCCAGACACGCGCCTCGAAATCGGCCTCGTCGAAATCCTGGACGTCTTCTTCGAAGTCGAAATAATCGCTGTTGTCGGGCATGGCGGGCACTCCTTGGGGCAGGCGGGCATTCTACGGTTTATCCTGTAGCGCTGAAGCCGGCCTTGGTGGCCGTCACCCTGAATGAAGCGATGAGCGATACCCCTCCCGACCACCTGGCGATCAACCCGGCCAGCCCCTTCCATGATGCGCAGGCGCTGGAGCGCGGCGTCGGCGTGCGTTTCAACGACGTCGAGCGCGACAACGTCGAAGAATATTCGGTCAGCGAAGGCTGGATCCGCGTGCAGGCCGGCAAGGCCCGCGACCGCCGTGGCAACCCGATGACGATCAAGGTCAAGGGCAAGGTCGAGGCGTATTTCCTGGAAACGAAGCCGGAATAAGCACGGCTCTCGGATCCTGGGGTCAGATCCCTTTCCTGCGGAAAGGGATCTGACCCCGATCGACGGCGCCCAACCGCAACGTCATTCGCGCTTGCGCGATTCCAGCAGGTCCAGGTTGCGGATCAGGCGTCGCGAGATCTCATCGGAGATCACCCCGCGCCGGGTCAGCCGGAACAGTTCCTCGCGCTCGGCATTGAGGCCGGCGCTGCGCAGCTGGCGATAGCCCAGTTCCATGCGCTGCACCTTCTCCGGGTCCACGTCGGGCCCGTCGCTGTCCTTCTCCAGGTGCCGCTGGTACAGCAGGCTCACCCGCGAGGCGGCGTCGTTGTACAACTGCACGTTCTCGGTGTTCTGGTTCATCACCATCTGCTGGCGCATGCGCTCCACCCCCGCCAGCGCGGCCTTCGATGACAGCCTGCGTGCCAGGTCTTCTTCCTTGCGTTCGCCCGAATCGGCCGGCAGCTGCAGGCCCTTCAGCAACTGCGGCAGCGCCACGCTGGCGCCGACCAGCGAGAACAGGATCACCGCCGCGGCCAGGAAGATCACCAGGTCGCGCGCCGGGAACGGACTGCCATCAGGCAGGAACAACGGCAGCGTCAGCACGCCGGCCAGGGTGATCGCACCGCGCACACCGGCCACCGAGGTGGCCACCACGATGCGCCAGTTCGGTGCCTCGCCACGCTCCAGCCCGCGACGCCGCGCGCGCAGCAGGTTCCAGCGCAGCGACAGCCATACCCACAGCAGGCGCAGCGTGATCAACGTGGCGTTGATCACCAGCACGTAGACCAGCAACCACCACGCGCTCTGGTGGCCGCTCTCGTTCATGGTGGTGGTGGCACGTTCGACAATGCCCGGCAGCTGCTCGCCCAGCAGCACGAACATGATGCCGTTGAAGCTGAACTGCAGCATGTTCCAGACCCCGGCACGCTGCACGCGCATGCTGCCGGAGACGCGGCCGGTCATTTCCACGTAGCTCATCGAGATGCCGGCCGCGACCGCAGCCAGGATGCCCGAGGCATTGATCTCTTCGGCCAGCAGGTAGGCCGCGAACGGAATCAGCAGGTTGACCAGCATCGCCGCACCCGGCTCCTCGCCGAAGCGGCGCCACAGCCAGCGCTGGAAGGTGGAAACGCCGAGGGTGACCGCCACGCCCACCGCCAGGCCGGCCACCGCCACCCACAGGAAGGTCAGCGAGGCCGTGGCCAGCGAGAAGGTACCGGTCATCACCGCCGCCACCGCGAAGCGGAAGCAGACCAGGCCGGACGCATCGTTGAGCAGCGACTCGCCTTCCAGGATGTGCATCAGGCGCTTGGGAATCGGCGCCTTGGAGGCGATCGCCCCGACCGCCACCGGGTCGGTCGGCGACACGATCGCCGCGAGCGCGAAGCACACCGCCAGCGGCATCACAGGAATCATCCAGTGGATCAACAGGCCGGCACCGATGACAGTGAACACCACCAGGCCGAACGCCAGCTCGAGGATCGCGCCTTTATCGCGGAACAGGCCCTGCTTGGGGATGCGCCAGCCGTCGAGGAACAGCAGCGGCGGCAGGAACAGCAGGAAGAACACTTCCGGCTCCAGCGCGTGCCCGCGGTTGAACACCCCGGCGATCACCGCACCCAGGCCGATCTGCACCAGCGGCAGCGGCAATGAGAACGGCAGGACGCGAACCAGGTAGCCGCTGGCGACAACGGCCACCAGCATCGCCAGGACGACTTCGATGGTATGCATGCTTCTTCCAGGAAGCGGCGCGCGGGGAGGCACGGGGGGCCAGCGCCGGAAACCCGGAAAAAATTACCACACGCGGCCACGACCGCGGCGACCACGGCCGCCGCGCGTCAGCCCCGGCTCATGCCCCGTCGAAGCGGTACAGGTCCATGGCAAGGAATCCGGCGTCGATGCCGGCATCGATGCGACGGGCACCGAAGCCACTCTCGCCGGCCGCGCCCATTGCGAAGAACAGCGGCAGCAGGTGCTCATCGGTGGGATGCGCGCGCTCGGCGAACGGCGCCTGCCGGCGATAGTCCAACAGGGCCTGGCGATCATCAGCAGCCAGGCGCTGCTCCACCCATTCGATGAAAGGCCGCACGTACGGCGCTTCCTTGCCGTCCTGGTAATCGCCCCAGTCGTGCAGGTTGTGGGTGATGCTGCCCGAGCCGACCAGCAGCACGCCCTGCTCGCGCAGCGGTGCCAGCGCGCGGCCCAGCGCGAACTGGTGCTCGGGGCCAAGCAGCGGCTGGATCGACACCGGCACCACCGGGATGTCGGCCTGCGGGCGCAACAACCGCAGCGGCACCCACGCACCGTGGTCGAGGCCACGTTGCGGGTCGAGCGCCACCGGCAGGCCAGCGGCGGCGATACGGCCGGCCACCTCTTCGGCCAGCGCTGGATCACCCGGCGCCGGGTACTGCAGTTCGAACAGCGCGCGCGGGAAGCCACCGAAGTCGTGGATGGTCGGCGGCTGCGGGTGCGCGCCGACCAGCGGCTGCCGGCCCAGCCAGTGCGCCGAGGCCATCACGATGGCACGTGGCGCCGGCAGGTCACGCGCCAGCTCGGCCAGGCGCACGCCGACCTGGCCCGGATGCAGGGCAGTCATCGGCGAACCATGTGAGATGTACAGCGAAGGCAGGCGGGACATGGAATTCTCCAGTTGCAGGATCAAGCGGCGATCAGCGCGAACGCAGGGTCCACTTGCCGTCGCCGACCAGGAACAGCACCACCAGCGCCAGCGCCCAGAACGCCGGGTATTCCCAGCCGCCGCCAGCGTTGGCGAAACTGAAGCCATTGGCGCCATGCACGGTGACGATGGTGCCCAGCAGCAGCGGCACGCCGATCAGGCCCACCCAGCGTGCGTAGATGCCCAGCAGCAATGCGGCGGTGATCACCAGCTCAACGCCGATGGTGAGGTAACCGAGCACGCCAGGCAGGCCCAGCGATTCGAAGAACGCGGCGGTACCGGCCGGGGTGAACACCAGCAGCTTGGTCAGCGCATGGACCAGGAACAGCACGCCCAGGGCCAGGCGCAGCAGGGTGGCGCCATACGGGGCCAGCGGCGAAACAGGAGCAGTCGTGGTGTGCATGGGGGAAACACCTTGAGGGAGTGACCACAGGTTATTGCGCCTTCACGGATCGATAAATACGATCTTTCGACCGTATTTATTTCAAAAGGCGCAACAATGGACACCCTCGAGGCGATGCGCGTGTTCGTGGCGGTGGTCGAGCGCAACGGCTTCAGTGCTGCCGCGCAGGCCCTGGACCTGTCCACCGCCGGCGTCACCCGCCACGTCGCCGCGCTGGAGAAGCGCCTGGCCACGCGCCTGCTCCACCGCACCACGCGCCGGGTCAGCCCGACCAGTGCCGGTGCCGCCTACTACGCCCAGTGCGTGCGCCTGCTGGCCGAGTTCGACGCGCTGGAGGCCAGCATCGGTGCACAGGCGCTGGAGCCCTCGGGCACGCTGCGGATCAACGCGCCGGTCAGCTGGGGCATCGCTCGCCTCGGGCCACTACTGGCCAGCTACCGCGAGCGCTTTCCACAGGTGGAACTGGACCTGGCCCTGTCCGACCGCCTGGTGGACATGGTCGAAGAAGGCTACGACGTGGCCATCCGCATCACCCGCGAGCCCGGCCCCACGCTGATCGCCCGCCGCCTGGGCGAATCGCGGGTGAGCCTGTGCGCCGCACCTTCGTACCTGGCCGTGCACGGTGCGCCGAAGACCCCGCAGGAGCTGCAGGCACATGCATGCCTGAGCTACAGCTACTGGTCCGCCGGTGACCATTGGCCGCTGCAGGGGCCCGGTGGCGAAGTGAAGGTGGCAGTAAGCAGCCTGCTGCACGCCAACAACGGCGACGTGCTGCGCGAAGCAGCAATCGCCGGCATGGGCGTGATCCTGCAACCGGATTTCCTGCTGGAAGACGCGTTGGCTGATGGTCGCCTGGTGCGCATCCTGCCCGAATGGGAGGCCTCGCCGATCGGCATCTTCGCGGTCTACACCAGCCGCAGCCACCTGGCGCCAAAGGTGCGCAGCTTCATCGACCATCTGGTGGATGCGGGGGTGTAGCCGAGTCTGGCGTCTGCCGGCCAGCGGCCGGCACTACTGTCATGTTTCGCTCGGGTAGTGCCGGCCGCTGGCCGGCAGATGCGAAACCCGATCAGGCGGGAACCTCGTCCAGCGCATCAATGATCTGCTCCAGCGGCGCCGGCCGGCCCAGCAGATAGCCCTGTACCTGGTCACAGCCGTGCGCGGCCAGCCAGTCCAGCTGCCCGGGCGTTTCCACGCCCTCGGCGATGATGGTCAGCCCCATGCTGTGGCCCAGCGACAGCAGCGCGCGGCAGATCGAGGCATTGCGTGGGTTGGTTTCCACGTCGGCAACGAAGCTGCGGTCGATCTTCAGGATGTCCAGCGGCAGGTGCTGCAGGTAGGACATGCTCGAGTAGCCGGTACCGAAATCATCCAGCGACACGCTGATGCCCTGCTCGTGCAGGCGCTGCATGGTCTGCATCGCCTGCGCCGGCTTGCGCATCAGGCTGCTCTCGGTCAGCTCCACGTGCAACGCGCCGCGAGCCAGGCCGAAGTCCTGCTGCGCGCGCGTGAACTCGGTTACCAGGTCACTGTTGAAGAACTGCACCGCCGACACGTTGACCGCGATCGGCAGCTCGCCCCAACCGGCATCGACCAGCCGCCGCTGTGCCTTCGCCGCCGCGCGGATCACCCAGCGCCCCAGTGCCAGGATCAGTCCGGTGTCTTCGCACAACGGGATGAACTCGTTGGGCGGAATGAAACTGCCATCAGCCTGCGGCCAGCGCAGCAGCGCCTCCAGCGCTGCCGGGCTGCCATCGCCGGCGTGCCGGATCGGCTGGAAGTACAGCTGGAATTCGTTGTCGATGGCGGCATGGATGCGCCCGGCCAGGCGCAGGCGGTCGGCCAGCCGCGTGGTCACCGCCGCGTCGAACCAGACCACCACATTGCCCTCGGCGCGCGCTGCATGCGCGGCCTGTGCCGCCATGCCGATCACCTGCTCAGCGCTGTGCCCGTCACCGGCCACGTGCGTAGCCACGCCGATACGCGGCTCGAACTGGTGCAGCGAATCCTTGCCGCGCATCGGCGCCGATACGATCTGCAGCAGGTCGTCCAGCACGCGCTGGACATCCTGCCCGGTGCTGATGGCGAACACGAAATCTTCTGCCGGCTGGAAGGCCAGCGTGCCGCAGCGTGCACCCAGCCCGCCGAGCCGGGTGGCCATCGACTGCAGCACCGCATCGCCGATCTCGCGTCCCAGCGTATCGGCCACCAGCTGCAGGCCGCGCAGCTGTACGAACGCAATGGTGTAGCCCGCATCGTGCTCGTCCAGCTGTTCGGTCAGCGCGCGCACGTTGAGCAGGCCGGTGGCCGGGTTGTGCCGCGCCTGGTAGGCCAGGTCGCGCTCATAGGCCAGCCGTTCGCTGACATCCTCGGCCAGCACCAGGCATGCCGGCTGGCCGTCGAAGTCGAGCCGGGACAGATGTGCACGTACTTCAAACACGCTGCCGTCCTTGCGCCGGTGCAGTCGCACGGTGGCGTCCTGCAGCTCGCCGACCCGGGCCTTGGCGATCGCGCCCTTCACCTCGTCCCAGCCTTCGCGCGGGCGGATGTCGAGGATGCTCATCGCCAGGAATTCCTCGCGGCTGTAGCCATACTGGCGCACAGCGGCATCGTTGACCTCGATGAAGCGCAGCGTGTCCGGATCGAATACCCAGAACGGCGCCGGGTTGCGGTCGAACAGCAGGCGGAAGCGACGCTCCGCTTCGCCCATCTGCTCCCGCGCCTGGTAGCGCTCGCTCAGGTCGGTCAGTGCACCGATCATGCGCCGCTCACTGTCAGCCACCTCCACCCGCTGGCCACGCGCACCGACCCAACGCACCTCGCCACCGGGCAGCACCAGCCGGAACACCTGGTCGAGCACCGCACTACCGGCAAACGCCTGGTCGAAGGCGTGCTGCAGGCGCGCGGCGTCATCACGGTGCACGCGCGCGAAGAAATCAGCCACCGGCAGCGCATCGGTCTGCACCCCGAAGATCTCACGGGCCAGCGGCGACCAGCGCAGCAGTGCCGCGTCCTCGTCCACATACCAGGTGCAGACACGGCCCACCTGGTGCGCCAGCCGCAGTTCGGCGTGGCCGGTCTTCAGTTCCTCCGCCATCGACTGCTGGCGGAGGGTGCTGCGGCGCACGGCGTACAGCAGTACCAGCAGCACTCCCACGTAGGCCAGCACGATCGCCACTGACGCCTGCAGGTACGGCCACCATGGCGCCAGCACGTCCTCATCGGCCAACCCGACCTGCACCGCCAGCGGGCTGCGCTCGAGCGTGCTGATGGTGATGATCCGTGGCACGCCATCGACCACGCCCGGCACGCTGCCCAGCTCGACCACCGCCTGCTTGCCGAGCAGGTCACGCCGAGGCAGGTCGAAGCGACGGCCGACCGTGCCATGCGGATCCGGCACCCGCGCCAGCATGTAGCCCTCGGCATCGCTGATCGAGACCAGTCCGTTCGGGCCCACATCCAGCCCGCCGATGATGCGCTGCAGTTCGCCGCAGCGCAGCCGCGCCAGCAGCCAGCGATCGTCGGCCATCGCCAACGCCAGCGGCACCACCCAGCCATCGTCGCCGGCCTGCTGCGGCGGACCGATGTACAGCGCGCTGCCCTGCCCGCGCCGCTGCGGGTCGGTCCACAGCGGCAGGTTCAGATCACCCTTGCCGGCGGTGATCGCGCGGCCGTGGCGGTCCAGCACCACAATGCTGTGCAGCTCGGCATGGCGGCTCAGCACACCGCCGATGGCGGCATCCAGCAGTGCCGGCGCCTGTACCGGCACGCGGCGGAACAGTTCGGCGGCGTCGGCGGCGATGCCGGACATCGCCCGTTCCAGGTTGCGCAGTTCCAGCGCCAGCAGGCGCTCGCTGCCCACCGCCAGCGCGCGGCTCTGGCGCTGCGCAGCCTCCAGCCGGCGGTGGTGGTCGTTGGCCAGCATGGTGGTCAAGCCAGCCACCAGCAACACGCCCAGCAGCACGCCGCCCCAGGTGATGGCGCGCAGCGGCCGGGCCAACGCCCGTTTCAGCGCGGGCATCGGTCGGTCTTCCTTGTGCAGTCGGCTGGCTTCATGCGCGAACGAATCCTCCACGTCCCCGACCTCAACGGCCGGCGGACGCCATTCTTGACGCCTGGCACCGCCCCGCATGGCCACCTCCCCGTGTCCGCGCAGGGTTCCAGCGGCCAGCATGCACCACGCAGCTGGCGCCGTGAAGATCGTATCCGCGCGTTCAGCCAGATCCTGCACAGGCGCTGCGGTGCAACGGAACGGCCAGCTGGGCCGGGGCGGATTAGACTTGGGGTTTTCCGCTGCAAGAGAAGTCCATGTCCAAGCTGCGCCGTCCCACCCTGGCACTGGCCATCGTTGCCAGCCTGTCCCTGGCCGCCTGCGACCGCCCGGCCCAACCGGCCGCCGGTACCGCCGCGCCGGCCGATGCCGCACCCGCAGCGGCCAAGCCGATGCTGGGCAACTTCGGCTTCGATGCCAGCGGCATGGACCGCAGCATCGCCGCCGGCGACGACTTCTTCGGCTTCGCCAACGGCACCTGGGTCAAGAACACCGAGATCCCCGCCGACCGCTCGCGCTTCGGCAGCTTCAACGTCATCGCCGAAAAGACCCTGGCCGATACCCGCGCCATCCTCGAAGGTGCTGCCGGCAACGCCCAGGCCAACGGTGACGACAAGCTGATCGGCGACTACTACGCCGCCTTCATGGATGAAGCCGGCATCGAGCAGCACGGCCTCGCGCCGGTGCAGCCGCAGCTGAAGGCGATCGAAGCCATCGCAGACAAGGCCGGCCTGGCGCGCACGCTCGGCGGCGACATGCGCGCCGATGTCGACCTGCTCAATGCGACCAACTTCTACACCGACCGCCTGTTTGGCCTGTGGGTGTCGGTGGACATGCTGCAGCCGGACCGCACCGCGCCGTACCTGGTGCAGGGCGGGCTTGGCATGCCCGACCGCGATTTCTACCTGGGTGGTGGCCGCATGGCCGAACTGCGCAAGCAGTACCAGGCCTACATCGCGCAGATGCTGCAGCTGGCCGGCGTTGCCGACCCGGCCGGCAAGGCGCAGCGCATCCTCGCACTGGAGACAAAGATCGCGCAGGCACACGCCACCCAGGAAGAAACCAACGACGTGACCAAGGGTGCCAACCCCTGGACCCAGGCCGACTTCAATGCCAAGGCACCGGGCATGGACTGGAACGCCTTCCTCGATGCAGCGGCGCTGGGCAAGCAGCAGGACTTCATCGTGTGGCAGCCCAAGGCCGTGGCTGGCCTGTCCAAGCTGGTCGCCACCGAGCCGCTGGACGCCTGGAAGGACTACCTGGCCTTCCACGCGTTGGACCGTGCTGCGGCGTACCTGCCGAAGAAGTTCGCCGACGCCCGTTTCGCCTTCCACGGCACCGCGCTGAGCGGCACCCCGCAGCAGAGCGACCGCTGGAAGCGCGCGGTGGATGACGCCAACCACGCAGTAGGCGAGGCCATCGGCAAGCGCTACGTCGAGAAGCACTTCGACGCGAAGACCAAGGAACGCGCCGACGAGATGGCGAAGAACATCATCGCGGCCTTCGCCAAGCGCATCGATGCGCTGGCCTGGATGTCACCGCAGACCAAGGCCAGCGCCAAGGCCAAGGTCGCCGGCCTGACCGTGGGCATGGGTTACCCGGAAAAGTGGCGTGATTACAGCGGCCTGGAGATCCGCCGCGATGATGCGCTGGGCAATGCGCAGCGTGCCGAACTGTTCGAGTACCAGCGCAACATCGCCAAGCTGGGCAAGCCGGTCGACCACAGCGAGTGGGCGATGCTGCCGCAGACCATCAACGCGATGAACGTGCCGCTGGAGAACCGCCTGGTGTTCCCCGCCGCGATCCTGCAGCCGCCGTTCTTCGACGGCGCTGCCGACGATGCGGTGAACTACGGTGCGATCGGTGCGGTGATCGGCCACGAGATCAGCCATGGCTTCGACAACGCCGGTGCGCTGTTCGACGAGACCGGCAAGCTGCACAACTGGTGGACCGCCGAGGACCTGAAGCAGTTCAACGCCGCCGGTGATGCGCTGGCCGCGCAGTTCAGCAGCTATGAGCCGTTCCCCGGCGTGCACGTCAACGGCAAGCTGAGCCTGGGCGAGAACATTGCCGACGTGGCCGGCCTGGGCACTGCCTACGATGCCTACCAGCTGTCGCTGCAGGGCAAGCCGGGCCAGACCCTGGAAGGCTTCACGCCGGACCAGCGCTTCTTCCTCGGCTTTGCCCAGGCCTGGCGCAGCAAGAGCCGCGAGCAGGCGCTGCGCAACTCGCTGCTGACCGATGTGCATGCACCGGGCCAGTTCCGCGCGCTCACCGTGCGCAACATCGACGCCTGGTACCCCGCGTTCGAAGTGAAGGAAGGCCAGAAGCTGTACCTGGCCCCGGACAAGCGGGTCAAGGTGTGGTGATGTAACTGGAACGGGCGCCGCAAGGCGCCCGTTCCATTTCCCGGTAGCTGCCAACCTTGGTTGGCGCATGCCTCGCTCTGGTGGGTGTCGACCTTGGTTGGCACATGCCTCGCTCTGGTGGGTGCAGACCTTGGTCGGCACGGGGTGGGAATCCACGCATCGCGTGGATCTACCTGCGGGTGGTGGCAACCATCAGCAGAGCGCTCGCAGCCAACACCGCCGCAGCCCACAGGTTGGCGTGCAACCCGATGCCATCCAGCAGACGGCCCCCGCCCCACGCGCCCGCTGCGATGCCGATGTTGAACACGCCCACATACAGCGCAGTGGCGATCTCGACGGCCTGCGGCACCGCCTTCATCATCCAGCCCATCAGGCCCACCGACACACCGCCGTAGGCCAGGCCCCACAACAGCAGCACCGCAATGCCGCCGGCCGGCGTACTGCCCACCCACAGCAGCAACAGCGGCGTCAGCAGCAGGCCCAAGGCAATCGCCAGCAGCATTCCACGCGGATGCCGTGCGGCCATCGGACCGGCGATGAAGTTGCCGGCGATGCCGGCCAGGCCATAGGCAAACAGCAGGGCGCCGATCCACTTCGCATCCACGCCCGACACCGTCGTCAGCAGCGGCCGCACGTAGGTGAAGGCGATGAAGTGCCCGGACACCAGCAGCACAGTCAACCACAGGCCGCGCTGCAGGCTGCGATGGCCGAGCAGCTGCACGAACTGCGCTGGCCGCACCGACGTTGCCACCGGCAACGCGGGAACCACCACCACATGCAGCAGCAGGACCGCCGCACTGAACAGCGTCATTGCCGCGAATGCGCAGCGCCAACCCAATGCATCACCGATCAGCGCGCCCAGTGGCACGCCAAGGACCGAGGCGGCGGCCACGCCACCGAAGATGATCGAGGTGGCCAGGCCGATCCGCTGTGCTGGCACCAGGCGCGCCGCGAGGCCCCCGGCGACGGCCCAGATGCCGCCCATGCAAAGCCCCACCAGCACGCGCGCGGCCAGCAGCCAGGCGATACCGGGTGCCAGAGCCGAGGCGATGTTGGCCACCAGCAACAGGCCCAGCAGCCCACACAGGATGCGGCGGCGATCAATGCCACCGGCGACTACCACCACCAGCGGCGCGAACAACGCCGCCAGCAGGGCCGGCAGCGAGATCATCAGGCCGGCGGTGCCTTCGGAAGCACCGAGGCTGTCGGCGATCGGCGTCAGCAGGCCCACCGGCAGCATTTCGGTAGTGACCACCGAGAACGTGGCGAGGCCGACGGCGGAAACCGCCCACCACGGATGGCGATGCACAGGCGCGGCATGCGCAGGCGATGAAACGCTCACGGGACGATTCCTTCAGGGGATGTGGTCGACGCAGACGGGCGCAGTGCACGTTGCGCGAGCACGGCAAACAGCAGCACGCCACCGCCTGCCACCAGCGCAACGACAAAGCCGCTGCGCACACCCCCCGCATCGACACTCTGCCCGGACAGCGCCGCGCCCAGCGCCACGCCGATGTTCAATCCGGCCAGCAGCCAGGTCATGCCCTCGGTCAGGCGCGATTCGGGGACGTGCTGTTCGACCAGCGACATCGCCACGATCATCGTCGGCGCGAAGAACAGCCCGGCCAGCAGCACGGCTGCAGCCAGTGCCGGCACGCTGCCAACCCCCAGCAGCGGCAGCGTGGTCAGCGCAGTGGCCGCTGCGCCCAGCAGCAACAGGCGCTGCAACGGCACCTGCAGCTTCAGCGCACCGAACAGCAGGCCTGCCGCACAGCTGCCCAGCGCATAGGCCGACAGCACCACGCTGGCTGCGAGGGGCTGGCCACGCTGTTCGGCGAAGGCCACGCTGGTGATGTCGACCGTGCCGACGATCACTCCCATCGCCAGCATCAGCAACGCCAGCGGGCGGATCTCCGGTTGCCGCAACAGCGAGTGCGAGGGTGTTGCACCTTCGTAGTGCTGCAGCGGCGGCTCGGTGCCACGCTGCAGGACCAGTGCGGTCACTCCAATCACCAGCAGAAGGGCTGCAGCCAGCACGCCAGCTTGTGGCCATACCGCTACTGACAATCCCACCGCCAACGGCGGCCCGGCAATGAAGGTGACCTCGTCGAACACCGTCTCCAGCGAGTAGGCGGTCTGCAGTTGCGGGCGACCGCGATGGATCGCGGTCCAGCGCGCGCGCACCATCGCCGAGACGCTGGGCATGCAGCCGGCCAGCATCGCCGTGGCGAACAGGGTCCAGTCCGGTGCGGCCAGCAGCGTGCACGCGAGCAGCAACAGCAGACCGGCCGCACTGGCCGCCGTGGCCCACGGCAGCACCCTGCCCTGCCCATGGCGGTCGACCCAGCGCGATACCTGTGGCGACAGCAGCGCGTAGGTCAGCACGAAGGTGGCCGACACCGTGCCGGCCAGTGTGTAGCTGCCGCGCAGCTGCGACAGCAGGGTGATGATGCCGATGCCGGTCATTGGCAGCGGCAGGCGGGCCAGCAGCCCGGCCAGGGCAAGGCCGGCGGTGCCGGGGGCGGCGAACAGGTCGCGGTAAGGGGTGGCCATCGCAATCTCCAGGGCAGCGACTTGCCTGACGCGGGAAGCGCCACGACAATACATACAGAGCGTATGAATATGAGACTACATTCATACGTCCTGTATGTAAATAATCATGCGCCACGTATGTAAGGAGCTCCGAATGGTCCGCCGCACCCGCGCCGAGATGGAAGAAACCCGCGCCAGCCTGCTGACCACCGCCCGCCGGGTGTTCAGCGAGCATGGCTATGCCGCCACCTCGATGGACGACCTGACCGCGCAGGCCGGGCTGACCCGCGGCGCGCTGTACCACCACTTCGGCGACAAGAAAGGGCTGCTGGCAGCGGTGGTTGCCCAGCTCGATGCCGAGACCGATGTACGCCTGCAGGCGATCAGCGATGCTGCAGATGACGCGTGGGACGGCTTCGTGCAGCGCTGCCGCGCTTACCTGCAGATGGCGCTGGAACCGGAGATCCAGCGCATCGTGCTGCGTGATGCGCGCGCGGTACTGGGTGGCGCCTCACCGGAATCGCAGCGCCACTGCGTGTACTCGATGCAGCACCTGATCGAACATCTGGTGGCGCAGGGCGTGGTGGCGCCGGTGGATGCGCAGGCGCTGGCGTCGCTGATCTACGGCAGCCTGGCCGAGGCCGCGTTCTGGATCGCCGAGGGCGAGGATGGCGACGCGCGCCTGCGGCAGGCGACGGCGGCGCTGGAGATGCTGTTGCGCGGGTTGAAGTCGGCCGGGTGAAGCCCATCCACGCATGGCGTGGATCTACTACGGAATCCGCCCTGGTAGATGCCAACCTTGGTTGGCGCTTCTGCGGTACCGCACGAAACGCGTGCCAACCAAGGTTGGCACCTACCAAAACCATGGTGTCAGTAGATCTACGCCATGCGTGGATAAAGCTTTATCGCGAAACGCGTGCCAACCAAGGTTGGCACCTACCGGAGCAGTTCAGGCCACTCGCGCAACACCGCCACTGACACGCCCACGCGCGTGCAGGCCCGACTGGCGAGGCCATCGGGCAGCGCGCGGCGGAACAGCGGCGCCATGCCCCGCATCAGTTTCGCCGACGCGGCCGCCTGCGCCCGCTGGCGGCCATTGCGTTCGAGCATGCCTTCGGCCCAGTCCGGCAGCAGCGCGGCACCGGCCCCCAGGAACACTTCGCGCGACAGGCCTGGCACCGGCACCGGAAGACGCACACCGGACAACACCTCCAGCACCTCGCGCGAGCGCTCGTCCACGCGCAGCTCCGGCTGCCGCGCACAGAAGTACGCCGCCACTTCCGCTTCGCTGCACGGCACATCCACCGCACCCAGCGCTTCGGCCACGCGGCGGTACTCGTCGTAATAGCGGTCGGCAATGGGCTCGGGTACCTCGCGCCCGTAGCGGCGAAAACCCTGCAGGAAACCGAATGCTTCGGTCACATGCACCCAGGTCAGCAACTGCGGATCATCGGCGGCATACCCCTCACCCTGCGCGGTCTGCCCACGGATCTGCGCATGGATGCGGCGCACCTTGGCCACCAGCATCTCGACCTCGCCGGCAGGCGCATAGCTGGTGCCGGCCACAAAGGCCGTGGTGCGGCGCAGGCGGCCCACCAGGTCCTGGCGAAAATTGGAGTGGTCGTAGACCCCGGCCAACGCGCGCGGGTGCAGGGTCTGCAGCATCAGTGCGCACAGGCCGCCGGCCAGCATCGACGGAAATTCGGCGTGCAGCCGCCAGGTGACGCTGTCCGGGCCGAACCAGCCCGGGTCACCCAGCGGATGGTCGTAATCGATGCCGCTCTGGCCACGCGGGAAGGCCTCCAGGACCCAGCGCCGGATCGGCGCGGTCACGGGGCGGGAGAATCGCTGCAGCAGAGCCGGCATCACAGGTCCAGGAAAGGCGGAAGAACGGCCACGCGCTGCGCGGTCGGCCCCGATTCTGGGCGATCACGACGCCAACGGCGAGTCTCCGCACTCAGCCACGGTTTCATGTGCGGCCGCAGCACGTTTCACCCTGCGACATCTTGTCGCAGGCTGCAGCCGCGATGCTGCAACGCAGCAACATTCACTCATTCAGACAGAAGCCTTACGCCGCTTGGCCTTGGCCCCATTGCACGGCTCGCTGGAAGTGCTAGAACTGAACCCGCCACACCGTCCAACGCTGATCGACGCACGTTCCACAAGGAGCCAGCCATGATTGCTTTGTTCAAGGGTTTGGGAATTCTGCTTCGCGACAACGAGCTCTACAGCAGCCCGTTCGATAAACAGGTCGCGCACTGGCGCAATCTCAGCGAGCAGCAGATCCGCGACGAAGTGGCTGTGCTGGCCCAGGCCAAGTGCCAATGGCTGATCGCCTCGATCGTGGGCTGGCAGGCGGCGTCGCTGCTGATCCTCGGCCTGATTGCCAACTACCTGTGGCGCGACGATTTCCATATCACCTTCACCCGCGTGGTGATCGTGTTCGGCTCATGGGTATCGATCCTGTTCGTGATCTGGTTCATGGCCAACATGTTCGACCACACCGCCGGTTTCGAGCGCTGGATGAAGGCGTTCAACAGCCGCGCGCGGATCAGTTCCAAGGCCGACAGCGTCGAGCACGTGGCCGAGGCGCTGGACCTGGCCGAGCATTATCCGGAAGTGCTGGACTACAAGCAGGCGGTCACCGCCCGGCGTGAACTGCGCCACGAGGACATCCGCATCATGACCGAGATCGGGCGCATGAAGCAGCATTCGGAACTGGTGGGACGCCTCAACCACGTGGGTGAAACCGAGCACCACCACGAACTGACGCTGCAGCCAGCCTACTGACCCTTCGGGGAAGCGGGGGGACCCACAATGCCACCGTGATCACTCACGGTGGCATTGTTCTTTCCGTTCCTCGTTGACGCACTGGTTGAAGCCCTTCGGCAGGTCACTGAACTCCCGCGTCTCGCCCACCGCCACCGCGAACGACCGTATCGGCGCTTTCGCACATACGGCATCGGGACTGCAGGCCGGGTCCAGCACCAGGTAGTGGCACTGGCCGCTGCGGCTGGCGATGCACTCGAAGCGCGCCACCCCATCCACCACGGTGCGCTTGCTGTACAGCGTGTCCACGCCATTGGCGTTGGTGCGGGTGATCGCGGTCTCGGTGGACTTCTGGCAACCGGCAAGTGCCAAAGCAGCGAGGCCCATAAGCAGGAAGGAACGCATGGAAAGCTCCGCGTATCGGAAGATGCGGGGCGGCTACATGCCGCGGAACAGACTCATGAAGGGCTGGCTGACCACCAGTGTTTCCGCACGCTGGCGCAGGCGCAGTACACCGCGCCCGGTATCGTCGCGGCTCACCGCCGCCACCGCCTTCATGTTGACGATGGTCGAACGATGGATCTGGCGGAAGTGCTGCGGGTCGAGTACTTCCAGCAGCTCGCGCAGCGGCGTGCGCAGCAGGCTTTCGCCGGCGGCGGTGACCACCGTGGTGTACTTGTTGTCGGCGCGGAAGTAGGCCACGTCCTCCAGCATGATCAGCTGCGTCTCACGACCGTTGCTGGCGGTGATCCAGGCCAGCGGCGGGTGATCGGCGCTGCCCTGCGATGGACCCAGCCGTTGCAGCAGGCGTTCAAGTACCGCGTCGTCCTGGCGCGTCGATGGCAGCCGCGACAGGATGCGCTCGCGCGTGGCCAACAGGCGCTCGTCGCTCACCGGCTTCAGCAGATAATCCATCGCACCTTGCTCGAACGCATCGATGGCGTACTGGTCATAGGCGGTGACGAACACCACCTGGGTACGCGGGCTCAATTCGGACAGCGAACGTGCCACCTCGATGCCGCTGATGCCAGGCATGCGGATGTCGAGGAAGGCGATATCCGGCTGCTTCTCGGCCAGCTGCTCCAGCGCACTGGCACCGTCCTCGCACTCGGCCACCAGTTTCAGTTCCGGCCACAGCCGGCCCAGCTGCTCCACCAGTGACTGCCGCAGCAGTTCTTCGTCTTCGGCGATCAGCGCTTCAAGCGGCATGGCTGCGTTCCTTGGCCGACTGCGGCAGTGTCATGGTCGCGGCCACGCCGCTGGGGAAGTTGGCAACGATCGCCACACCGGCCTGCTCGCCGCAGGTCAGGCGCAGGCGCTCGCGCAGGTTCTTCAGGCCGATGCCGGTGCCACTGGTGCCCTGGCCGAAGCCGAGGCCATCGTCGGCCACCGTCACCGTCACATGATCATCGAAACCACGCGCGAGGATCCAGATCGTGCCGCCGCCGGGCTTGGGTTCCAGGCCGTGCTTGATGGCATTTTCCACCAGCGTCTGCAGCGCCATCGCCGGCAGCTTCACCTCATGCAGTTCGGTTGGCACCTGCACTTCCACCGCCAGCCGCGCGCCCATGCGGATACGCAGGATCTCCAGGTAGGCGCGGGTGCGCTCCAGCTCCACGCCCAGGGTGGACACCGATTCGTCCACCTGCGGCAGCGAACTACGCAGGTACTGGATCAGATGGCCGAGCATCTGTTCTGCGCGCGCAGGATCGGTGCGGGTCAGCACCTGCGCGTTGGCCAGCGAGTTGTACAGGAAATGCGGTTCGACCTGCGCATGCAGCAGATTCAGCCGCGCCACCGACAGTTCCTTCTCGACCTGGGTCTGTTCGGCGGCGGCCTGCTCGTCGCGACGCTGGTCGGCAACGCGTCGACTGATTGCGCGGGTGACCGCTTCGGCATTCTCGTAGTTGCTGCCCTCATCCAGCGCCAACAGGTCGGCCCACCAGCCTGCGTCCGGTTCGAACAGCAGGGTGACGGTGCTGGTGCCCTGCCCCGGCGTGACCGTGGCCAGCACGCTGTTGCGCTTGATCGCCAGCCGCGCCGGCAGGTTCCAGCGCGATGGCTGGCGGCCATTCCACAGATCGACGCGGCGTACATAGGCGCGCACCTGCAGGCTGCCGGCCGAGCTTTCCACTTCCTCCACCCGCGGCAGCTCGCCCACCGCCGCCTCGACCACCGCGAAGGCGTGGCCGGCATCCATCGGCAGTTCGATCTGCCGACGCTGGCGCCCGGACAGGGTGGCGCCATCGAGGCGGCCGGCCACCAGCCAGACCCGGCGCACATGGGTCACCGCACTGCCCAGCGCCGAGATCATCAGGAACATCACCAGCAGCCCGAACACCCAGCCGGGGCCGTCGTTCATGCCGCTGAAAATGCCGCTCCAGACCATGCCGGCCACGAACAGTGCCGCGGCCCAGGCCAGCAGGTGACGGAGGATGAGGGAGAGGCTGGCGATCACGGCGGCGCCTTGGTGGAAGGGGGTGAGCCGAGCATAGGGCGGCCCATCGGGCAAGCAAGCGGCCTGCGACGAAGGGCCGGAAAGCGGGGATGGAAGCCCATCTGGTAGTGCCGGCCGCTGGCCGGCTCCCCATTATCTCCGCATGCATCACAGGGTTGCCGGCCAGCGGCCGGCACTACCAGGAGGCGCCGGGCAAACCCCGGCGCGTTGCCTTACTTGCGCTGGTCGGCGCTGGCGTCACGCACGGCGCGGAACGACTCGTCCTTGCTCCAGTTCGGCCAGCTGCGCGAGTTGGCCAGCTGATTGCCCAGCGTGTACAGCACTTCCAGGTCGCGGGCGGCACCGGCGAACACCCAGTCCGGCTGCCATTCGTCGCCCTGCTGGTGGTAGCGCTTGGCGGTGTAGTCCTCCGAGGCCTTCTTGCCTGCGGCCACACCGCCGTCCACCCAGTCCTGGCCAGCCGACCACGACAGCGCGGGCACGCCGCGCTTGGCGAACGGGAAGTGATCGGAGCGGAAGAACAGGCCGGCTTCCGGCTTCGGGTCCGGCGTGTAACGGATGTCCCAGCCCTTCGCGACGTCCTTCAGCTGGTCCAGCAACTCGAAGCGCGCTGCGCCATAGATACCGAAATCACGTGACGGACCGAACGGTGCCATGCCGTCCATGTTGATCATCGCCACGGTCTTTTCCAGCGGATACAGCGGATGGGTGGCGTAGTACTCCGAACCCAGCAGGCCCTTCTCTTCGGCGGTCACCGCCAGGAACAGCACCGAGCGCTGCGGGCGCTTCTGCTTGGCGAAACCGCGGGCAAGCTCGATCAGCGATGCGGTGCCGCTGGCATTGTCCAGAGCGCCGTTGAAGATGCGGTCGCCGCGTGCGTCGGGCTCGCCCACGCCGATGTGATCCCAGTGCGCACTGTAGATGACGGTCTCGTCCGGGTGGCTGCTGCCTTCCAGGCGCGCGGCTACGTTGTGCGAGGTGATCACTTCGGTCTTCACCGCGTACTTCGCATCCAGGCTGGCACCGGTCAGCGGCACCGGCGTGAAGTCACGCTGCTGCGCCTTCTTCTTCAGCGCTTCGAAATCCTGCCCGGCCGAACGGAACAGCTCCACGGCCAGGTCGCGCTGGATCCAGCCTTCCAGCAGCGGATGGCTCTCGGCCGGGTTGTCGCGCACCACGTCGAACATGGTGTTGGTGTTGGAGCCGGCCACGGTGGCCCAGCCATAGGAAGCCGGTGCGGTCTCGTGCACGATCAGCACACCCAACGCGCCCTGGCGTGCTCCCTCTTCGTACTTGTAGGTCCAACGGCCGTAGTAGGTCATGCCCTTGCCGTCGAAATCACCTTGGCCGGTTTCGAAGTCCGGGTCGTTGATCAGCACGACGGCGATCTTGCCCTTCAGGTCCACGCCCTTGAAGTCGTCCCAGTTGCGTTCCGGCGCCTTCACGCCGTAGCCGAGGAACACCAGGGGGGCCTTGCTGATGTCAACGTTGCTGGCGCCGTTCATGGCAGCGCGCACGGCAATCTGCTTGCCCTGCTCAAGCGGCACGGTCTTGCCGCCCTGGTGCAGCGCCAGCTGCGGTGCGCCGACGATGTCTCCTTTGCGCAGCGGCACCGCCTGGGTCCACAGGCGCTTGCCGTCCTTGAGATCGCCGCCCGGCTGCAGGCCGGCGTCGGCGAACTGCTTGCTGAGGAAGGCGATGGTCTTCTGTTCGCCGGCGGTGGCCGGGGAGCGGCCTTCGTAGGCGTCGGAGGCCAGTTCCTTGACGTCGGCGGAGATCCGCGCGCCATCGAATTTCGGGGTGGCCGCCATCAGTGCGCTCGACACTGACAGGGCCAGCAGGCCCAGTACTGCTCGTTTCATTGCTCTCTCCAGCAGGGAAATCCTTCTGGAGTGTAATGGGATTCGGCAGGGCTGCGCCCTGCACCTGCCGAAGCCAGGGCAACAGCAACAGCCGAAGCAACAGCGGCATTCCGTGGGATGGCGGGGTGGGTCCGGTTGCGGGGGACGCCGTAAACCCATCCCTGGGGGCTTGGCCGCGGCATCCATGCCGCGGACACCCCCGCAACCGGACCCACCCCGCCTTCGACAGATTTCTGCTGCTGTTGGTGGGTGTCGACCTTGGTCGACACGGGCCGAAACAAGAAGGGGTCAGATCCCTTTCCCGGCGGGAAAGGGCTCTGACCCCATCTGTGTGCTGCCTTGGCGTGTTACCAGTTCGGGTCTTCGGCCGGGGCGGCGGCGGGCTTGGGCTTCGGCTTGGCTGCCGGGCGTGCAGTGGCGGCCGGCGCAGCCGAGGCAGTCGCGCCGCCAGCAGCGGCGGCAGCCGGCTTGCTGCCCAGCTTCTGGCGCAGTTCGATCTGGCCCGGACGGAAGCCGCCGCGCATGGCGTCGACGCCGTCTTCGATGGTGCCGTAGGAGGTCTGCGCGGCGACGCGGTCGATGCGGATGGTGCAGCACGGGTGCTCGCTGCGGCCCAGCGAGCGGCCGGTCTGCGGGTCCTTCAGTTCTTCGCCCAGGCGCACGGCCTGCCAGCGCTGGCCGGCCTGCACGGTGTCACCGCCCTGGCTCAGCACCACCTGGTCTCCGTCCACCGAAACCACCGACACCGGGAACAGCGTGGTGACGATGGTGGTGCCGATCTGGCCGGACAGCGATTCCATCATCGCCGCGGCCATGTTGCGGCCATTGACCACGCGCGGCAGGGTGCTCGGACCGGTCGAGGCCAGCTGATGATCGAAGCTGTCGGACATCACCACCTGGCCGGTGGTGGCGTTGATCAGACGCAGGGTGATGCGGCCGCCACCGGAGTACGAGGTCACCTGGCGGTCGGACATGCGCAGGTTGCGCACGCTGCGCGGATACTCGAAGCGTTCGATGGTCGGGATCAGGATCAGGTCGGTTGCCAGCTGCTGGCCGACGCGAGCGGTGTCCTGCAGACGCACGTTGCCACTGTTGATGTGGTCGATCTCGGCCTGCAGTTCGTCGCCGAACTCGCGATCCAGCACGATGAAACGCTGGGTCTGGGTCAGTGTGTCGGACAGGCGTGCGCGGATCGCATCGGCCACTTCGTCCGCGTCCACGCGGCCGTCGCCGACGGCATAGCTGCCGGCCTTGGTGCGCGGCAGGGCGACCACGATCTTCGGCTTTCCCTGCTCGTCCGGTGCGCGGTACTGGGCGATCTGTGCGCGCACGCGCACCTTCCAGTAGCTGCGCATGCTGCGATGGGTCACATCGGAATCGTAGGAGCTGGCGCCACGCTTGGCATCGACGTTGACCTTCTCGTCATAGCTCTGCTTGACGCTGGCCGACGCCGAACCGCCCTTGGCCGAGGCTTCGCCGGAAGCGCTGGCCGAGGCCGAGCCCTTGAAGCTCCAGCCTTCATCGCTGGCACGCACGCGGGCGATGGTTTCCTCGTCAAGCTGACGCACTTCATCCTGCGACAGGATTTCATAACCCAGCACTGCGCCCTGCGAGCCGGCGATCATCTGCTGGGTGAACGCGTCGGCGCGGATATCGCCGACGTGTTCGCCATCCACATCCACATGCAGGCCTGCACGCAGGCTCTGCATCTGGCTGGCCACGCGTACGCCGTTGACCTGCGCCACCGCCGACTGCAATGCCGCCAGCACCGCCAGTTCCGGGGTGCTGCCGATGCCGTCGGCTTCACGCGCGACCTGGGTGGTACCGCCGAAATCCGGCGTGCCACGCAGCGGCGCTGCTTCCACTGGCGCATTGCTGGCCAGTGCACTGGTTGCCTTGTCCTTGGCAGGCGCGGCGGCCGGGGCGTCCTGCTTGCCGCACGCTGCAAGCAGCGTGGCGGCCAGGCCCAGGCCGATCAAACGGGTAGTCATACGCATGGAGATTCGCCTCGGATCAGCCCATCTTGTCCAGCTGGCCCAGCATCGAGTCGGCGTTGGACGGCACCTTCACCTTGCTCTGCTTGGCGAAGGTCAGCGCCTGCTTCGACGAGCCGTACAGGCCCTTGATGAAGCCCGGCGATTCCTTGGCCACCCATGCACCGGCAGCAAGCTTGCGGCCGACGGTGGCCAGCTGGGTCGCGCCCAGGTTCTTCATGCCGGCGGTGAAGCTGCTGGCTTCGCCACCCAGCTTCTGCGCTTCAGCGGCTGAAGACAGCAGCGAGACCAGGCCTTCGGCGTAGTGCTGCTTGGACTCAGCGTTCAGTTCCGGCTGTGCGGCCTGGCGCTCATTGATCGCCGCCTGGGCGGCTTCGCTGACCGACACCGACTTCTTCATGGCATCGACGCTGACCGAACCGGACGACAGCGCCTGGCGCTCCGCTTCCAGCAGCTGCACCTGCTCGGCCAGGCCGAAGGCGCGGGCGAACGAGGTCTGGGCCTGCAGCGAGTGCGACTGCGAGCTGACGAAACGACGCACCAGCGCTTCCTGCGCGGCTTCGTCCGGAGCGGCGGCGCTGGAGGCGCTGCTGCTGGAGGTGCCGGTAGCGGCGCCGGCCAGGTCCTTCAGCTTGCCGAA
Source organism: Stenotrophomonas maltophilia (assembly GCF_004920835.1). Taxonomy (GTDB): domain Bacteria; phylum Pseudomonadota; class Gammaproteobacteria; order Xanthomonadales; family Xanthomonadaceae; genus Stenotrophomonas; species Stenotrophomonas maltophilia_AQ. Next base: position 76,714 of record NZ_QFHO01000010.1, on the reverse strand, counting down.
CTGGGCGTGGGCCGGCATCGACAGGGTCGCAGCCGCGATGGCCAGGGTGAGAGCAGTGGTACGGATCATGTGAGATTCCTTTGGGAGAGACGGCCGCACTGCGGCGCGCAAGAACGGGTATTGCAGCGGGTCAGTGCCGAGCAAGCGCGGCACCCACCAGAGCCGGTAGCGCCGGGTAATGCCCGGCGAGCGCAGCGGTAACGTCAACGAACCGCCTTGACGTTCAGCTCGTTGATCATCTGCTGGGCAGCCTTCTCGGCGGCCAGCTGCAGGGCATTGGTGCGGGCCACGGTTTCATTCGGACCGGTACCGGAGAACTGCACCGGACCCACCGACGACACGGTGCGCGGGAAGCGCCCGGTCACGTCCAGCACCTTGCCGGTGACGGTAACGAACACGCGGGTGTTGCCACTGGCCGGGTCGCGGTCGCGCATGCCGACGTCGAGGGTGCCGACGGCGATATACGGGATGTTGGCTGCACGGATGCCGTTGGCGGTGTCACGCAGGGTGGCTGCAGACAGATCGTTGCCGGTGCTGAAATCCTTGCGGATGCGCTCGATGCTGAGCAGGCCACGCGACTCGCCTTCCACGTATTCGGCTTCGACCACCTCGTAGCCGGCGGCGCTGAAGGCACCGGTCATCGCGGTGTTGACCTCGGCGGCATTGGCCACCTTCCAGCTGATGTTGTCGCTGCGCTGGGTGGTGCTGCCGCCGCTGGTGACCGACATCGACGCATTCTGGTTGATGCTGCCGTTGGTGCTGACCGAGTTGCCACGGAAGCTGTCGCCTTCACGGGTGTTCTCGTTGTAGCTGGAGCTGACGTCGGTGCGGCGGTATTCCTTGTCCTGGAACGACTGCACGGTGTCCTGCGAGCGTGCCATGAACAGGAAGGTCAACAGCGAGCGCTGCGCAGCGGTGGCGCCAGCAACGGCCGAGCCAGCATCCAGCTTGGTCTGCAGCAGGGTGGTATTGATCTCTGCGCGGACGGTGACGCTGTAGGTCTTGGCCTTCTTGTCTTCGGTGTCCGACAGCTGCACGGCGCTGAGCACGTAGCGGTCGATCTCGCCGATGAACTCGGCGCGACGGGCTTCGAACAGGCGCAGCTTGGCCGCACCGGTTTCAGCGATGTACGCCTCCAGCGCATTGACCTTGGCCTTGTTCATGGCCTGGGCGCGGGTGTCGGCACTCAGGCGCAGGCTGTAGCTGGCCGAACCGGTACCACGCGAGCTGGCGGTCTGCGCGGCGACCGGCGAGGCCACCGCCAGGGCGATGAGGAACAGCAGGATGGTACGCATCAACGACATGACTTGATCAACTCCTGGAGGGCTTGGGTCTGCTGCTGCAACGGGCGGCCGCCCGGCTTCTGCTCGTCCAGCCAGGCGCGCGAATCGGCACGCTTGGCGGCGGCGCCGGCGAAGGCATCAAAGCCGGCCAGCAGGGTTTCGTAGCTGGCCGACCACTGGTCAACCTGCCACTGCGTGACCGGCACCACCTTGGTGGCACCCTTGCGCAGCGGTTGTTCGAAATAGACCTTGCCGGAGAACGGCTCGGTCACCTTGGCGGTGAAGAAGGCGCCGAACAGCATCGTCTTCATCGCCGCGGTTTCTTCGATGACGCCGTTCTTCAGCGCATCGACCTGCACGTTGATGACGTAGTCCGGCTCGGGAATCTTCAGCTGGTAGACCTTGCCGTCGGCAAAGCGTGCAGCCATTGCACCACCGATCGCCTGGCCCGAGGCCGGCGGCAGCAGGCCGACACCGGTGTTGGACGACAGCGTCTTGGACAGTTCATGGGCCAGGGTGGCGCGCAGCGGCGCTTCCCACTTCGGGTCCGGCAACTTGGCCCGCACTGCATCGGACAGGGTCACACCGCCCACCTGCAGGCGGCGCACCGCAGCGTCCGGCAGCTTGGCCTGGGCCAGGCTGGCCGCAAGGACCTGCGACAGGCTGGTGCTGGCGTTGCCATACAGCAGATCAGCGACGATCGCGTCGATATCGTCGCTGTCAGGACGGTAGTCCTGCACGTCGATGCGCTGCAGGGTGAGCGGATAGGAAGCGATCACCTGGCGCTCGCGGAAGTCGAAGAACAGCGCCTGCAGCGCCACCTCGACCAGCACCTTGTACTGGTTGCCGATCGGTTCGACCGACACCAGCTCCCGATCCAGTGCTGCGGCCAGCACGGTGGCGCTTGTGGTGCCGTCGAGCATCGCGACCGGCTGGTCGATCAGCTCCAGGTGGGCCGGCGCACGGCGCTTGAGCGCCTGGACCAGGGTCTGGTTGAGTGGAATCAGGCCGCGCTTTTCCAGCACCGCGTGCGCATGCGGCGTGGTCGCCTGCACGGCGGCGGCATCGGCGGTATAGGCAAAACCGGCCCAGTAGGCCTGCTGCGATTTGTCTGCGGCCTGCACGGCCATCGGCCATACGGCCACGCACAGGGCACAGGCAAGCAGGCGCGCAAAAGCGCGCGATGCGCTCTTCGTCCTTGAATACATCCAACCGCTCCTCGGTCAATACGCACGGAAAGCAGACGCGCATGCGTCCACTGGGCGCGAAACATAACGGCTCGCGCGCCCGCCGACAAGTGCTGCCTTCGTCGGGGTCACTCCACGGGGGGCAGACCGGCCCTTTGCCGCAGCAGGCCGCGCTCTGCCTGGTTCTGGCTGAGTCTGGCGGCTTCCGCAAAAGCGTGACGTGCGTCGTGCTCGCGCCCCAACGACTGTAGTACCTCGCCACGCACCACCTGCAACGGTGCGTAATCGCGCAGGCGCGCATCGTCCAGCAACGGCTGCAACTGTGCCCATGCAGCGAAGGCACCTTCGCAGCGCAGCACCGCCACTACCCGGTTCAATGCGACAACCGGCGAAGGCTGCACCTGCAGCAACTGTGTATAAAGCGAGACGATACGCGGCCAGTCAGTGGCTTCGGCGTGGCGCGAAGCCGCATGGCATGCCGCGATGCGTGCCTGCAGCACATAGGGATCATCGCCACCACCGGCTGCCAGCGCGCGTGCCAGTACCTGCTGCCCGCGCTCGATCTGCAGCCAGTCCCAGCGCGCACGGTTCTGCTGGTCCAGCAGCACCGGCGCGCCGTGCGCATCGGTCCGTGCTGCGGCACGCGAGGCCTGCAGCTCCATCAGCGCCAGCAGGCCCAGCACCGGCGGCACCGGCAGCCGGTGCGCCAGGATGCGCGCAAGCCGCAGTGCCTCCTCGCACAGCGCCGGACGCATCCAGTCGTCACCGGCACTGGCCGCATAGCCTTCGTTGAACACCAGGTAGATCGCCTCCAGCACCGACCCCAGCCGCTCTGGCATCGCCTCCGCGCGCGGCACTTCATAGGGCACCTGCTTCTGCGCCAGCGTGCGCTTGGCACGCACGATGCGCTGGGCGATGGTCGGCTCGGGCTGCAGGAACGCGCGCGCGATCTCCACGGTGGTCAGGCCACCAAGCAGGCGCAGGGTCAACGCCACCCGTGCGTCAGCCGGCAACACCGGATGGCAGGCCACGAACATCAGCCGCAGCAGGTCGTCACCCAGATCATCTTCCAGCGCCTGGCTGTCATCCGGTGCCGGCAAGGGTGCCGGATGCAGCTCCTCGCCCCATTGCGCATGCTGCTGCGCCACCCGCTGGTGCTGGCGCAGCACATCAATGGCACGGTTGCGCGCAGTGGTCATCAGCCAGGCTCCGGGGTTGTCCGGGATGCCCTGCTCCGGCCAGCGCTCCAGCGCGGCCAGCCAGGTGTCCTGGGCCAGCTCCTCGGCGCGGCCGACATCGCCCGCGAGCAGCCGCGCCAGGCGCGCGATCAACACCGGCGATTCCATCCGCCAGAGGGTTTCCAGACGCTGCGTCAGTGCGGGCTCGAGCATGCGCCGATCACAGCACGCGCACCGGGCCCGCACAAGCGCCGCAGCTCACGCTTCAACAATCGGCTTGAAGCCGCCCCAGAACATGCGCTTGGTATCGAACGGCATGTCCTTCGGGCCCAACGATGCCAGCCGCGGGTCCGCCATCACCTTCGCGTTGATACGGTCGCGCGCCGCGCGCGAACGGAACACCACGAAGGCGACGATCACTGTTTCGCCAGGCTTGGACTTGACCGCACGCGGAAACGACGTGCTCTTTCCCGGTTCCACATCGTCAGCCACGCATTCCATGTACTGCAGCGCTCCATGGTCCTTCCACACCGCACCGGCCTTGCGGGCAAGGCGGCGGTAGGCCGCCACCTTGTCCTGTGGGCACGGCAGCACGTAAGCATCCACGTAAGCCATGAGGGTTCTCCCTTGCGGCGGCCGTCAGCCCGGCTCGCCGTCCATGTGTGCGATTTCCCAGAGATGGCCGTCCAGGTCCTGGAAGCCGCGCTGGTACATGAAGCCGTAGTCGCGCGCCGGCTGCGGTTCGCTGGCACCCGCCGCGAGCGCCTTGTCCACCATCACGTCCACCGCCTTGCGGCTGTCGGCCGACAGGCAGGTGATTACCTCGGTGTGGCTGTGCGCATCGGCAATCGCCTTGTTGGTGAACTGCCTGAAGAACGGCTGGGTCAGCAGCATCACGAAGATGCTCTCGCTGACGACCATGCAGGCCGCATCGTCGTTGGTGAAGGTCGGGTTGAAGCTGTAGCCCAGTGCGGCGAAGAAGGCCTTGGACGCGTTCAGATCCTGCACGGGCAGGTTGACGAAGATCATCTGCGGTTGCGGTGCACTCATCGGTGAAGCTCCTTGTGGATGAAAGAGGCAGGAATCACGGCTGCTTCATGCAGTTGACCATCCACGGCTTGCCGTAGCGATCGATCAGCATGCCCCAGCGATGCGCCCAGAACGTTTCAGCGATCGGCATCTGCACCTGGCCACCTTCGGCCAGCGCCGCGAACACGCGTTCGGCTTCTTCGATGCTGTCGACGTCGACATTGATGGTGGTCGAACCACCCTCGCCACCGCCGGGACCGTCGGCCGCCATCACGATGGCACTGCCGATTTCCAGCTGGCTGTGCGCGACGTGGTCCAGGGTTTCCGGCGGCATCTCGTTGCAGCCCGGCGAGCCATCGGAGGGCGGCATGTCGCGGTACTTCATTTCCGAGGTGACCTGGCCACCGAGTGCCTTGGCATAGAACGCCATCGCCTCATGGGCCTGGCCGCTGAAGCCGAGGAAGGGAATCAATTTCATGGCAATGCTCCGTCGTGGGTTTCAGGGTGGTAGCGTCGGGCCATGCCCGGCGGGGGAAATGAATCGGGTCAACCTTCCAGCTGTGCACGCAGACGCTGTTCCTGCTGCTGTAATTCGGGGGTGAAGGCCTCGCCGAAATCCTCGGCGGAGATCAGCGGGCGCAGCTCCAGCGTGCCACCACTGTTGAACGGCGCGCGGCTGGCCCACTCGACGGCCTCATCCAGCGAACGCACGTCCCACAGCCAGAAGCCGGCGATCTGCTCGCTGGCGGGGCCAAACGGACCGGCCTCGACCTTGGGCGCGCCACTGCCGAAATGAATGCGGCGACCGCGCTGGGTGGCGTGCAGGCCTTCACCGGCCAGCATGATGCCGGCGGCCACCAGTTGTTCGTTGAAGGCGCCCATTTCGGACAGTTCCTGTTCGCTGGGCATGCGGCCGGCTTCGGAGTCGGCGTTGGCCTTCACGATCACCATCACTTTCATTGCGGTCTCCCGTGGGGACGCGTGGTGCGTGCCCTTCACTGGGTACAACGAACCAGGGGGCTGGAAATCGACACGTCCTCTGAAAATTGTTTCTTCCGTGGAAAGCACGCCTTCGCCGATCGCCCGCCGCAGGCGGCTTTTCGCGCTGCAGCATGCCCGCAGGCAAACCTGCGCCATCATGGACACCCCGCCCCCGCCAGGACCGTGCCATGCAGCAGTACCTGCTTCTGATCTACATCGAGCCTGCCCTGCTCCAGGCCCTGCCCACCGAAGAATTCAACACGCTGATGCGTGACTGCCTGGCCCACGCAGACAAGCTGCAGGCCGAAGGCACGCTGCTTGCCGCGCAGAAGCTGCAGCCGGTCGACACCGCGCAGACCCTGCGCGTGCGCGATGGCCACAGCCGTGTATTGGATGGCCCGTTCGCCGAGACCCGCGAACTGCTGGCCGGTTTCAACCTGATCGTCGCCCGCGACCGCGACGAAGCCATGCGCGTCGCCCGCGACTTCCCGTGGGCGCGCTTCGGCAGCATCGAAGTGCGGCCGCTGGAAGACATGGACGCCGAGCGCGAACGCTGCGGCGCCCCGGCTGCGGCTATGGCAGCAGCCGTACTCTGATCTCGCGCGGACCCACGCCTTCGTTGCCGCTGTAGTCGCGCACGCTGGCGCGCACGGTGTACTCGCCCGGTGGCAATGCCGCCGGCTGCCAGCGCCCGGTTTCCATCAGGCCATCACGCACGGTGTTGGTGGCCAGGTAGCGGAAGCGGGTTACCGCACTGCCATGCACGGTGATGCCGCTGTCCGGCGCATAGGCCACGCGCACCGCTGCGTTCTGCGGCGGCATGCGGTTGAACACGATGTTCCAGCGCGGCTGCTCATAGCCCTGCAGCGGCTGTCCGCCGGCATCGAGGATCTGGTAGCCCACCTGGTACATGCCCAGCCGGCGCCGCGGCAGGTTGTTGTCAACCTGGTCCCACGCTTCGACCACGATCTGCACGCCACGTCCCTGCCGCGCCAGCATCACCACGCCGTCGCTGCCCGCCGCCAGCGGCTGGTCGTTGTCGTCCAGCAGCGCGACATCGGTGATGCGCGGTGCGAAGTGGTCGGCGTAGTTATGGAAGCCCAGCGCCACGGCGTTGGTTTCGAAGCCGCCGGTGCCCACCGCCAGGTGCACGTGCGCCTGGTTGTTGATGCTGCCCAGGCGATCGCCGACGTGGATGCGCATGCCGCGACGCACCCGCATGCGCTCCAGCTTGCCCTGTTCGTCGTACAGCGCCTGCCAGCGCGCATCGAACGGCTGGTCGCGCGGGGTGCGGCCGACCCGCATGTGGATGTACTTGAGGCGGTCCACTGCCAGGCCCTCGGCCTGCCCCCCCAGGCTCCACGCCGCTACCGGGCTGCTGATCTTGCCATCGGCGATCGCCAACACGGTCTGGCCGACATCGCCGCGCACATCGAAACCGCCGTGCAGGTGGTGGCGGCTCTCGCCCTTGAAGTTGCCGCGCACCTCGCCCAGCGTGCCGACCACTTCATGCCAGCCGTCCTGCGGTGCCAATGGCCAGCGACCACCGGTGTCCGGCAACGCTGCATCGGCAGCGGGCCCGACCAGCGCCGGTGCCGGCAAATCACCCACTGGCAGCGGGCGCAGGCGGTGCAGGCGATAGCTGGCGGAATCGGCGACCAGCACACTGCCGTCGGCATCCATCGCCAGACCGCTGGGCCGGGCCAGGCGCGGCAGGCGGCCGTTGCCCACCAGTGCGATCTGGTGGCCCTGCGGTGTTACCTGCACGATGCGGCCATCAAGGTCACCCACGTAGAGCACGCCGTCGTGCGTGGTGGCCAGCGACAGCGGCCCATTGATCACGCCGCCATCGCCCAGCAGCGTGCTGACCGTGCCATCGGCACCGACGCGACGCACCGCGTTGTTGAACAGGTCGGCCACCAGCAGCGCGCCATGGGCATCGAAGGCCAGCGCCACCGGCGTATCGAAGCGCGCCGCTACGCCCAGGCCATCGGCCAACCCCGGGCGCTCGCCGCCGGCCAGGGTACGCACGTTGCCGTCGGTACCGATCATCCGGATGCGGTCGTTGAAGGTGTCGGCCACATAGACCTGGCCCTGCGCGTCCACCGCGATGCCCATCGGTGCATCGAAGCGCGCTTGCGCGGCCGGCCCATCGGCGTAACCCTGCTCGCCACCGGCCAGCGTGGTCACCTGGCCATCGGTGCCGATACGGCGGATCGCGTGGTTGCCGGTGTCGGCTACGTACAGGTTGCCCTGCGCATCGGCGGCGATGCCCGAGGGCGTATTGAAACTGGCCTGCAGTGCAGGGCCGTCGATGCGCCCCTCGCCCTGCCCGGCCACGGTCTCGATGCGGCCATCCGGCAGGCGGCGGCGGATGCGGTTGTTGTCGCCGGCATCGGTGAAGTAGATGCTGCCGTCGGCACTGCGCAGCAACGCATGGGGATCGGCGAAGCGGGCCTGCGCAGACGCACCATCGCGGTCACCGGGATGACCATCGCCGGCCAGCATCTCGATCTGTGCGGTCCAGGCCAGCGGCGTGGGCGCCGGGCCTGCCGGTTCAGCCAAGGTCTGCAGCGGTGAATCCCACCAGGTCGCGGCCAATGCCACCGCCGTTGCCAACGCGACCCCCGCCGCCATCCATTGCCACCGTGCCATCGTGCTGCGTTGCCTCTGCCTGCAATCTGAAGAGGCACCGACGATAGACGCTGCGCGCGCGATCCGCCATGGCCAAACGTACTCCTGATCGCCAGAGTTCCATCCATCACGCTTGTCCTCGCTGCCTGCAGCAGGTTCAATGCTCTTCCCACGGATGGAGAATCTCCATGCCCCGCCTTCTCCCCCTCACTGCCCTGCTGCTCGCCGCCCTGTCAGTTGCCCCTGCCTCCGCCTCCATCGCGGTGGCGCCACAGAAGCCGTCCGTCACCAGCGACGCGGTGCATACGGCCTATGCCACCCGTTGGGACGAAGCGATCCAGCAGTCACGCAGCGGTAATACGCTGGGCGCGTTGATCGCCATGGAACAGCTGATGGAAGATCCGCTGCTGGATGATTTCGATGCCGAGCATCGTGGTCGCGCCGCGCAGGTAGCGGGCTGGACCGCATTGATGCAGAAGAAGCCGGCACAGGCCCGGCGCTATCTACAGCAGGCGCAGGAATCGTTGCCGGACGATGCACAGATCCTGCTGACCCTGGTGTCGTTGGAACTTTCCGAAAACCAGCCGGCTCCGGCTACCCGGTACCTGGTTCAGGCACTGAAGCACGCCGAGGGCCCGCTGCCGATCGAGCGCCAGCCGATCAATTACCTGCAGTACCGCCTGCGCGACCAGCCACAGCGACGCATGGAACTGCTGCAGGCACTGTTCGACAACGGCTGGAAAGGCGGTGGCGTGGAGCCGACCGGGCTGTGGCTGGCGTTGGCCACGCTGCAGGCCGACAACGGTCGCGGCGACGACATCCCGGCCACGCTGGCACGCATCAATGGCCCGGCCGAAATCATCCGCCTGCGCAGTGACAAGCGCTTCGATCGCTATGTCGACCGCGGCGATGCACGCTTCGATCCGGTGCAGGCCGCACAGAAGCATCTCGATGAACTGCGTGTGTCCGGCCTGCTCGACCGCGCCCTGGACGCGCGCATGGCCGAGTTCAGCAATACGCTGCTGATGCTCGACCGCAACGAGGAAGTCCTGGCACTGACCGATGGCATGGCCCGCGCAGCGGCCGAAGGTGAATCCCCGTCGGCGGCCGAAGCCGAGTGGGTCGCGTGGCTGCTCAACAGCCGGTTCACCGCGCTGCGTCGGTTGGGACGCACCGACGACGCGCTGGCCACCGCGAAGCTGGCTGCGCGCATCGGTGCGCTGGGCCCGGATGGCGCCGAGCACCAGTTCAACGTCGGCTTCGTGCTCAGCTCGCTGGGCCGCGTGCAGGACGCCACCGCAGCGGTGAATGACATGCCGGGCCTCGGCGGCTACGGCAAGGCAGCACAGGCGTTGCTGCAGTTTGCCGCCGCGCGCGAACGTGGCGATGCCAAGGCAATGGACGTCGCTCGCGCGGCGATCCTCGCCGAGGGCGGTGACGCCCGCCTGTTCCATCGCGAAATGCTGCTGGACGAGGGCAATCTGGATGGCGCGGCCGCCGTGCTGATCGAACAACTGCGCTCCCCCGTCGAGCGTGGCGAAACACTGGCCAGCCTGCAGGACATGCGTACCTATCCGTCGCTGCCGGGTGACGTGAAGATCGATGCGGCCTGGCGTGCGCTGAAGCAGCGCGCCGACGTGCAGGCAGAAATCACCCGCGTCGGCCGCATCGAACGCTACGAACTGGTCGGCAGCGCGACCTCACGCTGAGCAGACGCCCTGTAGAGCCGAGCCCATGCTCGGCTGCCGGCAGCATGAGCCGAGCATGGGCTCGGCTCTACACGACACATCCAGCACCGCCAGCCTATCGCGCGGGCACTTCGGTACGGATGCCCATCGCTTCGCGGTAGCGCGCATACAGGGCCATCACCTTGTCCACGTAGGCCAGGGTCTCGGCATAGGGCGGCACGCCCTTGTAGCGGGTGACCGCTCCGATGCCGGCGTTGTAGGCGGCGGCGGCCAGTGGCCGATCACCGTTGTAGCGGCGCAGCAGCGCGCGCATGTAGCGGGCGCCGCCATCGATCGACTGCTGCGGCGAGAACGGATCGCTCACCCCGTACTCCTGCGCGGTATCCGGCATCAGCTGCATCACGCCCTGTGCGCCCTTGGTCGAGACCGCCAGCGCGTCGAAATTGCTTTCGGCGTGGGCGATCGCGCGCAACCATGCGTCATCCACGCCGGTGGCCTTGGCAGCGGCCTTGAACTGCTTGGCATGCTGCGCGAGCTGCGGCTTGCCGACCTTGCCCAGGCCTTCGTGCGCGGGCTCGCCCGGCGGCGTGGCCACGGTGAACTTCAGGAACACCCGCGAACCGGGCAGGTTGCGGGTGGAATAGACCAGCGCGCCGTCCTGCTCGCGTTCGTACAGCACGCCACTGAACACGCCCATGTTGCCCCACAGATTCGGGGCTTGGACGGCGTTGTCGTCGATCTCCTTCGGCGTGCAGCGCGAGCCGGGTTCGGGAGCGGTGGCCAGGCTGACCGTATTGCCCTGCACGCAGCGGTAGACCGTGCGCGCGGCGGCCAGCCCGGGCCACAGGCTGGGCAGCAGCAACAGCGCGAGCAGGAAGGGGTGGCGGGACATGGCGGCCGGATGATCCGGCCGCGCCCGCTAACACCAAGTGAATGGGGGATTTGGCAGGGCTGCGCCCTGCACCTGCAGAGGCCAGATCACACGCAACGGCAATGGCCGACCTCCTGCGGGGAGGCGGGGTGGGTCCGCTGGCGAGAGACGCCGTAAACCCATCCCTGGGGGCTTGGCCGCGGCATCCATGCCGCGGAGACTCCCGCCAGCGGACCCACCCCGCCTTCGATAGTTCCCTGCGGCTGACAGTAGATCCACGCCATGCGTGGATGAAGCGTCTGGAGACGATGGATCAATCGATGGAACGAAGACGTTGGATCACTTCGCGGTCCTCCGACGCACCCAGTACCCCACGCCCAGCAGCACGAACCACGCCGGGCTGGCGATCAGGGCCTGGCGGGTGTCGGCCTGCAGGCTCAGCAGTACCAGCACGCCAGCAAAGAACACCAGGCAGGCCCAGCACATCGCAACGCCACCGGGCATCTTGAAGATCGAGGCGGCGTGGCGCTCCGGGTAGCGGCGACGGTAGACCATGTAGGCCACCAGGATCAGCGACCAGACGAAGATGAAGAGCACCGTCGCCAGCGTGGTGACCAGGGTGAAGGCGGTCACCAGGTTGGGGATCAGGTAGATCAGCAACGTGCCGCCGAGCAGGCACAGGCAGGAGAACAGCAGGCCGCGTGCCGGCACTGCGGCGCGCGAGAGCTTCGACAACCCGCGCGGCGCGTGGCCTTCCTCGGCCAGGCCGTACAGCATGCGGCTGGTGGAGAAGATGCCGCTGTTGGCCGAAGACGTGGCCGAGGTCAGCACCACGAAGTTGATCAGGCTGGCCGCGGCGGGGATGCCGGCCAGCACGAACAGCTGCACGAACGGGCTCTTGTCCGGCACCACCTGGCGCCACGGGGTGACCGCCATGATCGCGATCAGCGCCAGCACGTAGAAGATGATGATGCGCACCGGGATCGAGTTGATCGCCTTGGGCAGATTGCGCTCGGGGTTGGCGGTCTCGGCGGCGGTGGTGCCGACCAGCTCGATGCCGACGAAGGCGAACACCGCGATCTGGAAACCAGCAAAGAAGCCGACCAGGCCCATCGGGAACATGCCGCCGTCATTCCACAGGTTGGACAGCGCGGCGGTATGGCCGCTGGGCGAAGTGAAGCCCCACGCCACCAGGCCCGCACCGGTGATGATCAGCGCACAGATCGCCACGATCTTGATCAGCGCGAACCAGAATTCCATTTCGCCGAACAGCTTCACCGTCACCAGGTTCAGTGCCAGCAACAGCATCACGCAGGCCAGTGCCGGTATCCAGGCCTCCAGTCCCGGGAACCAGAACTGTGCATAGGCAGCAATGGCGATCACATCGGCGATGGCGGTGACGATCCAGCAGAACCAGTAGGTCCATCCGCAGAAGAAGCCGGCCCAGGGACCTAGCAGGTCGGTGGAAAAGTCGATGAAGGATTTGTACTGCAGGTTGGACAGCAGCAGCTCGCCCATCGCGCGCATCACGAAGAACAGCATCGCGCCGATGATCAGGTAGACGAAGACGATGGACGGGCCGGCCAGGCTGATGGTCTTGCCCGAGCCCATGAACAGGCCGGTGCCGATGGCACCGCCGATGGCGATCAGCTGCAGGTGGCGGTTGGACAGGCTGCGGCGCAGGTGCTCGGGGGGCGTTGCGGGCTCGGTCATGGGCGTGGACTGGGGCGGGCGAAGCGTTCGACGTTAGTCCTCCCCGGCCAGGAGCGCCAGCGCCAGATGGCCCGATTACGTCAATGGCGGTCGCTTTCACCACATTGTGACCGAATACCGGATTCGTCCCATTCCGCCCGGCCCGGCGCCATGCTCAGATAGCCGCACCTGCCCAAGGACCGGCCCTGACCATGCGCCCTGACCTGCCTGCCCCGCCGGAGCTCCAGCCATGAGCCGCCTGCGCATCATCATTGGTGGCACCGCGCTGGCGCTGCTGGCCGCGGCTGTGCCGATCGCGGTGATGGCCTATGCCACCTGGGACCGTGCGGTCAGTGTCGAGCAGCAGCGCCTGCGCGACATCGCCGGCCGCGCCCTGCGCCGTTCCGACCAGTCCTACCATGACGCGCTGGCCGCGCTGAAGTCGGCGGAGGCAGGCGTCCACGTGCCGTGCAGCCCGGACCATATCCGGCGCATGCAGACCCTGGTGATGACCACGCCGTCGATCGACCAGATGGGCTATTTCGAAGGCGGCACGCTGCGCTGCACGTCGTGGGGCCCGTTCCTGGCCGATGTGAAGCAGCCCAAGGCCGATCATGTGACCAGCGAAGGGGCCGGCATCGCGGTGGACGTGCGCCCCGAAACCAGCGGGCGCCGCCAGGTGCTGTCGATCCTGTACGGCGCCTACGACGTGCTGGTCGACCCGCGCCGTTTCGTCGATGTCATCGCCGACCCCAACGTGCGCCTGGCCCTGGCCAGCCCGGACGGCCGCCTGCTGGCCAAGCAGGACGGCATGGATCCGGCGCTGCTGGAGACCCTGCTGCGCAACCCGGGCGAAGGGCTTGACCGCAACACCCTCTACGCCACCGCCCGCAATGGCGAATGGCTGGCGATCGCCACCACGCCACGCACGGCACTGGCCGCCACCTTCCGCCAGCAGGCATGGCTGTACGTGCCGCTCGGGTTGCTGATGGCTGCCGTGGGTGCCGGCCTGGTGATCTGGCTGTCGCGCCGCCGGCTGTCGCTGCGCGGCGAACTGGCCACCGCGATCCGCCGCCGCGAGCTGTACCTGCACTACCAGCCGATCATCGAACTGGATACCGGCATCTGCGTGGGCGCCGAAGCATTGATTCGATGGCAGCGTCAGGATGGCACCCAGGTCCGCCCCGACCTGTTCATTCCCCTGGCCGAAGAGACCGGCATGATCGGCGCGATCACCGATCTAGTGATCGAGAACGTGGTGCGCGACATGCGCGAGCTGCTGGTGGCCGACCGCAGCGCGCACATCGCGATCAATCTCGCCGCCGAGGACATCAGCAGTGGGCGTGCATTGAAGTTGATCGCCAAGCACATGGCCGGCAGCGGCATCCTGCCGCAGCAGATCTGGATGGAAGCGACCGAGCACGGCTTCCTCGACCTGGACCGCGCACGCACGATGCTGGCGCAGGCACGCCGGGCCGGCCACAGCGTGGCGATCGATGACTTCGGCGTGGGCTTTTCCAGCCTGCAGTACCTGGAGCAGCTGCCACTGGATGCACTGAAGATCGACAAGTCGTTCATCGATGCGATCGGCACCGAGAGTGCGACCAGTCCGGTCACGCCGCACATCATCGACATGGCCAAGGAGCTGGGCCTGTGGGTGGTCGCCGAGGGCGTGGAGACCGAGGCACAGTTGGCGTATCTGCATACCCGGAAGGTCGAGTTCGCGCAGGGTTGGCTGTTCTCGCGGCCGCTGCCACGGGATGAGTTCGTGGTGTTCCATCAGAAGCGGCAGCAGCGCTATGGCGCGGCGCGGGAGCACATGCAGAACCCGCGGAGTGTGCCGATCGAGCGTGAGAGGATCGAGTAAGGCGGCCAACGGCGGAGCCCCTCGTGGTGGGTCGCGTACGGCTATCCCGGGGTTGGCCGGGACGGTCGGGTTCGCGGGGGACGCCGTAAACCCGTCCATGGGGGCTTGGCCGCGGCATCCATGCCGCAGACACCCCCGCGAACCCGACCGCCCCGGCCTCTGACAGGTTCCGGCGGCGTCCCACCACGGAATCAACAGAAGAAAGCAAAAGCAAACGCGGGTCGCTGCGCTCGGTGGATCCACGCGATGCGTGGATGACGTGGACCACGGTAGTCCCGGCCGCTGGCCGGTACCGCGTCATCGCTGATCAACAGCTACGCCCAGGCCTTCGGCCGTGCCAGCAGCCACGCCACGGTCACCGCCAGCAATAGCAACGGCAGCCAGCCCAGCTGGCTCGGGCCGCTGGCCTGCAACAGCACGCCGCCGGCGACGCCACCGCCGGCAATCGCCAGGTTCCAGCCGGTAACCAACATCGACTGCGCCAGATCCGCGGCAGCACCCGCGCGACGTGCCAGTGCGGTCTGGAACAGGGTTGGCACGGCGCCGAACGCCACGCCCCACAGGATCGTCGCCAGCAGCAGCGCCGTTGCCTGTCCCGGCCATAGCAGCAGGGCCAGCACCGGCAGCAGGAAGCCGATCACCGCCGCCCACACCAGCGCACGCAAGTGGCGATCCACGCCCCAACCGGCAATGCCGATACCGACGATGGCAGCCACACCGAAGGCCAGCAGCAGGCGGTCCAGCCATGGACCGGCACCGGCGTCCACCGCCAGCGGTTCGATGTAGGTGTACAGCACGTTGTGCGCCAGCACGTACAGCACCATCACCGCCAGCGCGCTGCGTACGCCGGGCATGCGCCACACCGTGCCCAGTGACATGCGCTGGCCGGCACCGGCAGACGGCAACGCCGGCAGTGTCCAGCGCGCGTACGCCAGCAGCCCGACACCCAGCACGCTCATCAACGCGAACGCCCAGCGCCAGCCGATCTGCTGGCCCAGCAACGTGCCCGCCGGTACGCCCAGCGACAGCGCCAGCGGTGAACCGACCATCGCCACTGCAATCGCGCGGCCCTGCAGTGACGGCACCACCATGCGAGCGGCGTAGCCGGCCACCAGCGACCACAGCAGGCCACCACAGACGCCAGCAAGGAAGCGCGCGGCGAGGATCAGCGGATAGCTGCTGCTCACGGCGGTCAGCGTGTTGACCACCACGAAGCCGGCAATGGCGGCCAGCAACAAGGGGCGTCGTGGCAGGCGCTGGGTCAACGCGGTCATCGGCAGTGCGGCCATCACCGATCCCAGCGCATACACGCTGACCAGCTGGCCCACCGCGGCATCACTCACACCCAGGCTCTCGCCCATTGGCCGCAATACACCGGCGGGCAGGGTCTCGGTCAGCAGGGTGATGAAGCCGCCACCCGCAAGCGCCAGCAGGCCGGCCCACGGCAGGCGTGTAGCTTCGCCGGCAGGACTCGCCGCATCAATGGCATGGCCGCTCATCGCGCAGCCTCCAGATCGGCATAGACGGCGTCACGCAGTTCATCGACGAAGGCGCCATCCATACCTTCGTACAGGGTGTTGGTCAGCGCCACCACGCTCAGTCCGCGCGCGGGATCAACGAACCAGCTGTGGCCGTAGGCACCGCCCCAGCGCCAGCTGCCTTCGCTTTGTGGCGTGCCACTGGCGGCGGCATCGCGCAGCACCGCAAATCCCAGCCCGAAGCCCCAGCCGGCCGGCTCCGGCGGCCCCTGCTCGCCCACCTGCGGAGTGGCCATCTCCGCCACCAGCGCGGGCGGCAACAGATTCGAGGCCTGTACGTCGCGCAGTGCTTCCAGCACCGCCATCACCTCGTCGGCGCTGCCAATCAGTCCAGCACCGGCCGAGGGGTAACGACTGGCATCGGTAGCACGGGCGAGGCTGTACTCGATGCCGACCGTACCTTCGAAGGGTGCGACCACCTCGCCTTCCTGCAGGCGATGCGGCTGCGGTGCGTCACTCACATACGGCGTGGCCAGCCGCGCCACGTCGGTGGTCGCGAATGCGGTGTCGGCCAGCCCCAGTGGCGCGGCCAGCAGCCGCGCATGCAGGGATTGCAGGGTTTCACCGGTCGCGGCTTCAGCCACGGCGCCAGCGACGTCCACGCCCAACGAGTACAGCCATTGGCTGCCTGGTGCGAACAGCAGCGGCGCCTGCGCGATGCGATGCACGTTGTCGGCCAACGTCAGCGGATTCGCATCCATGCCATCGCTGACGCCGGCCCGTGCGTACGGGCCATCCGCATCGGCTTCGAGGAAGCGGTAACCCAGCCCGCTGCTGTGGCTGAGCAGTTGGCGCAGGCTGATCGGCGGCGTGCTGCCATCGGCCAGCGCCGGACGGAAGTCCGGCAGCCAACGCTGTACCGGCGCGTCCAGGTCCAGCACACCTTCGGCCACCAGGCGCAGGATCACCGTGGTCAGCAGCGGCTTGCTCACCGATGCCAGCCGGAACAGCTGGTCGCGGCGCATCACCGTGGCCGACTCGCGATCAGCCAGGCCGGTGGCGCTGGCATGACGCAGCACGCCGTGCTCGCGCACCAGCACCACCGCGCCGACCAGGCGTAGTGGGTGGACCTGCTGCAGCAACCGCTGTACCGACGGCAGGGCCGGCGCGCGGTAAAGGGAAAGGGCAGCGTTCATCGCGGTGATCCGTGGGGAGAGGCCGCCACGTTAGGCAGCACGCCCCCGTGCAAAAAGCCGGTTGCCGCTCCGGGCATCATGGACCGTGCAGTCCGCAATCGGCATGATGGCCGGAACTGCAAGGCCGCAACGGTCGCCGCGCCGCCCCGCACCACAGTGTTGCGGTGGCGGTGCCTTCCCACGTGATCGCAGCCACCTACCCTGCCGCTTTCATTCCCCCACACGCCCATGTCAGTCCTGGACAACCTCGCCAATCTGCAGACTTTCGTGCATGCCGCCGACACCCGCAGCTTCGTCGAGACCGGACGCCTGCAGGGCATTTCGGCCTCGGCCGCCGGCAAGTGCGTTGCGCGGTTGGAGCACGCACTGGGCGTGCGCCTGTTCCACCGCAGCACGCGCAGCATCACCCTCACCGCCGAGGGCCAGCTGTTCCTGGCGCGCTGCCGGCGCATCCTCGACGAGCGCGATGCCGCGCGCACCGAACTGGCGCAGCCGCATGCCGCACCGAGCGGCACGCTGCGCATCGGCCTGCCGCTGGTGGGTGATCTCACCCTGCCGCTGATGGCCGAGTTCATGGCCGCCTACCCGGACATCCGTCTGGACCTGGATTTCAGCGACCGGCTGGTCGATGTCATCGAGGAAGGCTTCGACGCCGTGCTGCGCGTCGGCGAACCCAGCGACTCACGCATGAACGCCCGACGCCTTGGCGTGTTCCCGCGCCGCATCGTTGCCTCGCCGGCGTACCTGCAGCGCCGCGGCGTTCCGCGTGCGCCGGCCGACCTGCTCCAACACACCCTGCTGCACTACCGCTTCCCCAGCACCGGCAAGCTGGAGCTGTGGCCGATCCAGTGGCCCGGCAATGAAGCCCCGCAGGAACTGCCCGTGCACATGGTGGCCAACACCATCGAAGCGCGCGTGGCGCTGGCACTGCGCGATATCGGACTGGCCTTCGTTCCAGTGCACTCGGTGCGCGATGCGCTGGCCGATGGTCGCCTGGTCACCGTGCTGGACGAGCATGTGCATTCCTGCGGCATCTTCCACCTGTTGTGGCCCTCCGGCCGCCATGTGCTGCCGAAGCTGCGGGTGTTCATCGATTTCGTCAGCGAACGCCTGGAAACCGTGCCGTAGGCCGGTAGATCCGCGCTCGATGGCCGTGCCACGTAGAGTCGAGCTTGCTCGACTGCTCCTCAAAAGCAGTCGAGCAGCTCGGCTCTACAATTCGCATGCCCTGCGGGCGGTATAATCTCCCCTCACTCCTCCCAGAGGCTCGCGACCAATGCGCCATTGATGCCGCCGTCTTCGCAACAGACGGCCTGACTCTTCCCGCCCCTGCGCGCAGGGGAGAACCCGGCATCCATGGAGGTCGCATGACCCCGCATTCCCTCACGCTCGATCGCGTGTCGTATCGATTGGCCGACGGCCGCCCGCTGTTTTCCGATCTGACGTTTTCCTTCGAACCGGTTGCTACCGGCCTGGTCGGTGCCAATGGCGCCGGCAAGAGCGTGCTCGCACGCCTGCTGGCCGGACGGCTATCGCCCGACAGTGGCCAGGTGCGTGGCAGCGGCCGCGTGTTCCTGTTGCCCACACCGGGCTATCCACCAGCCGGCACCGTGGGTGAGTTGGCCGGTGTGGGTGAAGCGCTGTCCGCGCTCGCACGCATCGAAGCCGGCAGCGTCAACGAGGCCGACTTCGCCTGCGTTGGCGACCGTTGGGACCTGCGCGAACGCCTGCAGCAACAATGGCAGGCGCTGGGCTTGCCCGATGATCTCGATCACGCCCACCCTGCTGCGCGCCTCAGCGGCGGCCAGGCGATGCAGGTGGCACTGTCCGGCGCGTGGGCCAGCGATGCCGACTGGTTGATCCTGGACGAACCCAGCAACCACCTCGATGCCCGTCATCGCCAGCAACTGTACGAGCAGTTGCAGCAATGGCGCGGCGGCCTGCTGGCGATCAGCCATGATCGCGAGCTGCTGGGCCGCATGCAGCAGATTGTCGAACTCGATGGGCGTGGCCTACATCGCTATGGCGGCGCGTGGCAGCACTATGCCGAAGTGCGCGCCGCCGAACGCGAAGCCGCCGCCGCCCAGCTCGACCATGCGCGCGCCCAGCACCGACAGCAGCAACGCAGCGCGCGCGAGCAGAACGAACGCCAGCAGCAACGTCAGGCACGTGGCAATCGCGAAGCAAAGCAGGCCAACCAGGCACCGATCCTGCTCGGCCGCCAGAAGCAGCGTGCCGAAGCCAGTCACGGGCGCGCGCAGCAGGTGCAGGCCGAGCGCCTGCAGGCCAGTGCAGAGCAGCTGCGTGCAGCGGCATCCGCGGTTCATGCGGCACCGGAGCTGGCGCTGTTTGCCGGTGCGGGGGAACGTGGCAGCACGCGCCTGCTGCAGGCCGAGGCCTTGGTGCTGCCGCATGGCTGCAGTGCCCCGTTGCAGCTGGAGATCCGTCGCGGCCAGCGCATCGCCGTGGTCGGTGACAACGGCAGTGGCAAATCCACCCTGCTGCGTGTGCTGGCCGGCCAGCTGCGAGCGCGCGATGGCACGGTGCAACGCCACGCGCCACTGGCGCTGCTCGACCAGCAACTGCTGGGATTGTCCGGCGAGCACAGCATCCTCGATAGCGTACAGGCCGCCAATCCGGGTGCGGACCCGGGCGAACTGCGCACTCGGCTCGCACTGCTGGGTCTGGACGCACAGCGCATCCAGCGCCCCGCCAGCAGCCTCAGCGATGGCGAACGGGTGAAAGGCGCACTGGCCAGCGTGTTGTACGCCGATCCCGCGCCGCAGCTGTTGCTGCTGGACGAGCCCGGCAATGCACTGGACCTAAGCGCATTGCAGGCACTGGAAGAACTGCTGGCGGCATGGCCGGGTGCCTTGATGATGGTCAGCCACGACCTGCATCTGCTGCAGGCATTGCGGCCGACGCAGGTATTGCAGGTCACCGCCAACAGCTGGCAATGGCGCGACAGTCTGTAGAGTCGAGCCATGCTCGACTCCGCCATGCATCCATCCACGCATGACGTATCGACCTGGGGTAGTGCCGGCCGCTGGCCGGCAACCCATGGATCATCAATGCACCGTCAACGCTTCCACACAGGGAACGCCTGCGGCAACTGGTGCCACAACAATGGCCCCGCACGCAGCTCCTGGTCGTTGAGAAGGCACGCATCCAGCTCCGCACGCACCGCGCGCTCGTCCATGTGCACACCAATCACCACCAGCTCCTGGCGGCGATCACCCCACAATGGGTGCCACAGCCGCTGCATCGCCGTGTGCGCGGCCGAATCCGGGAATTCCTCAAGCCCCGGCAGCGGCGCGCTCCAGCAATCGGCCTGCTGCCGCGCCCATCCCAGGTCGCTGTAAGGCAACGGCGTCGGCGGCAACAACGGTGTGGTGTCTTCCAGCCCAGCCCGCACGCGGTCGCGCGCGGCATACCAGAAGCCCGCCGCCTGCGTGCGCGTCGCCGCGCCCACGGTGTTCAGTTCACCTACCCAATCCATGCGGTTGGCCAGCCAGAACCAGCCCTTGCTGCGGATCACGCCGGGCATACCCGACTGCAGCGCGCGGGCGAATCGCGCGGGGTGGAACGGACGACGCGAGCGGTAGACGAAGCTGCCAATGCCGTATTCCTCGGTCTCCGGCGTGTGCTCACCACGCAACTCCTTCACCCAACCCGGCGCGCGTTGCGCACGCTCCATGTCGAAGCGGCCGGTATCCAGCAGTTCGGTCAACGGCACGTCGCCGAAGCTCGACAGCAGCAGCTTGGCGTCGCGGTTCAAGCCACGCAGTACTGCCAGCGTGTCCTGCAGCACCTCGTCGTCCACCTGGTCGACCTTGCTGACCACGATCACGTCGGCGAACTCGACCTGCTCGCACAGCAGGTCGACCACACCTCGGTCGTCATCCGGCCCGGCCTGCTGGCCACGCTCGGCCAGCCGCAGGGTCGAACCGAAGTCGGCAAGGAATGCGCTGCCGTCGACCACCGTCACCATCGTGTCCAGCCGCGCGATGTCACTCAGGCTGAACCCGTGCTCGTCGCGCACCGCGAACGTGGCCGCCACCGGCATCGGCTCGCCGATCCCGGTCGATTCGATCAGCAGGTAGTCATAGCGGCCGGCATCGGCCAGGCGCCGCACTTCCTGCAGCAGGTCATCGCGCAGCGTGCAGCAGATGCAGCCGTTGCTGAATTCCACCAGTGTCTCTTCAGTGCGGCGCAGCTCGGCGCCACCTTCGCGCACCAGCTGCGCATCGATGTTGACCTCGCTCATGTCGTTGACGATGACCGCCACGCGCAGGCCCTCGCGGTTGCGCAGGATCTGGTTGAGCAGGGTGGTCTTGCCGGCCCCCAGGAAGCCGGACAGCACGGTGACCGGAAGGCGACGGTCGGCGCGGGAAACAGTGTTCATGTCGGAGCGGGTTGGCTGCGGAACGGAAATGTTACTGTATAACAATTGTCGCGCAAGGAACCTCCCCCGATGAAGTCGCCTTCTGCCGCCCTGCTTGATGCCGGCGCGGTCGCCCTGTCCAGCCTGTGCCTGCTGCATTGCCTGGCGCTGCCCCTGCTTGCCGCCGCGCTGCCGCTGTTCGGCACCTGGGCCGAAGCGGAATGGGTGCACCTGCTGTTCGTGGCCATCGCCCTGCCGCTGACCGGCTACGCGCTGTGGCGGGCCGAGCGCCGTCACCCGCTGCCGGTACTGGCCTGGGCCACCGCCGGCGTGGGTCTAGGCCTGCTGCTGGCCGGCGCGCTCGCGCTGCCAACGCATGCCTGGGAAACACCGATGACCGTCACCGGCAGCCTGCTGCTGGCCGCCACCCATATCTGGAACGCGCGGCACCGGCACGGGTAGTGCCGGCCGCTGGCCGGCACTACCCCTGCTATTTGCCGTAGCGGCGCAGCAGTTCCACCAGCACTTCGGCCTCGTCCGCCCGCTTCTGCGGGTCGTCGGCACCCACTACGTGTTCCTGCAGGTGCTCGTGCAGCAGCTCCATCAGCAGGCTGTGGGCTGCACCGCGCACGGCGGCGACCTGCACCAGCACGTCCGCGCAGTCACCCGCTTCCCCCTCGGGGGTGTCCAGCGCCTGCTCCAACGCCGCCACCTGACCCGCGATACGGCGTACCCGTGTCAGCAGCTGCTTTCGATTCTTGTGTACATGGGCCATGGCGGGATCATATACCCTATGGGGGTATCCACTCCAGCTCCCACCGCCATGCAATTGGACGCCCTCGCCGCCGCCCGCCGCCACGAACACCGCTTCGACGATGGCAACCCGCTGGCCGAACGCAATACCCGCCGCGCCCTGTGGCTCACCGTCGCCATGATGCTGGTAGAGATCGTCGGCGGCTGGTGGTTCAACTCCATGGCCGTGCTCGCCGACGGCTGGCACATGAGTTCGCACGCGCTGGCGCTGGGCCTCTCGGTGTTCGCCTACCGCTGTGCGCGGCGCTACGCACACGATCCGCGCTTCGCCTTCGGCACCTGGAAGATCGAGATCCTGGCCGGCTACACCAGCGCCATCGCCCTGCTTGGCGTCGCCGCATTGATGGCCGTGCAATCGCTGGAACGGCTGTGGGTGCCCGCCCCCATCCACTACAACGAAGCCATCGCCATCGCTGCGGTGGGCCTGGGCGTGAACCTGCTCTGCGCATGGTGGCTGCACAACAGCCCGGGCCACGCGCATCATCACCACGGGCATGACCATGGCCATCATCACGGGCATGACCACGAACACCACGATCACGGCCATGCACACGGTCACGACCTCAACCTGCGCTCGGCCTACGTGCACGTGCTGGCCGACGCCGCCACCTCGGTACTGGCCATCGTCGCCCTGCTCGGCGGCAAGCTGCTCGGCCTGACCTGGCTGGACCCGGTGATGGGCCTGGTCGGCGCCGTGCTGGTTACTGTCTGGGCGATCGGCCTGCTGCGTGACAGTGGTCGTATCCTGCTCGACGCGCAGATGGATGCACCGGTGGTGGCCGAAGTCCGCCAAGTGATCGAACAGGGTCCGTGGCCGGCACGTCTAGCGGACCTGCACGTCTGGCAAGTGGGTCGCGGCAAGTACGCGGTCAGCGCCAGCGTGGTCACCAGCGACGTCAGTCTGGATGCCGATACCGTGCGCAACGCGCTGGCGATTCATGAGGAGCTGGTGCACGTGACGGTGGAGATTCACCGCAGCGCATGATCCACGCCGGGTAGTGCCGGTCGCTGGCCGGCAACCTCATGAACGACGGATGCACCCGGTTGGTGCCGGCCAGCGGCCGGCACTACCGCTAGAGCTTCAACATCATCCGCAGCAGGTACATCAGCAGCGGCAGCGCGCTCAGCACCACGCCGGCAATGCCGATCCACGGCCAGCGCTCACCGCGCACGCGCGAAGCTACTGCCAAGCCACCGCCCACCAGTGCCGCGCCCAGCACGCCCACGCCCAGCCCCGCCGCCAGGCTGTTGTCTCCCGCCGCCTGCGCCGCCAACGTGCCCGCGCCCCAGCCCACCACGATCCCCAGCCAACTGGCCACGCCGCACCACGGTGCCTTGCCCTGCGCCATCCGAAAACCCCTTTGCGCTTGCCGAATTTCTGTACGGACCGTGCCCGTGTGCTGCCTACACTAGCCGCACCTGCCCCGTCGGGACATCCCATGCGCACGCTCCGCCTGCTGCTGCCCGGTGCACTCCTGCTGCTCACTGCCTGTAACGGTGACGCCGGGCTTCCCTTCTCCGCCGACCCACTGCAGGGCTGCTTCGCCACCAGCGCGCGCAAACCGGCCGACTTCCGCATCGAGAAGGAAGGCGGCCAGTACTTCGTCTCCTTCAGCCGCGGCGACCAGTGGCAGCGCGAGCCGAATGCCCTGCACAAGGCCACCCGCAGTGAAATCAGCCGCTACTTCCGCGACGACGCCGAACAGATCGACAGCGCCTTGATCCGCATGGCCGGCGGCTTCGGCATCTTCCACTTCAACAAGGGCGCGACGCTGAAGGGCAAAGCCAGCGACAGTGACTACATGGCGTTGATGCTGATCGGGGCCGGGCCGGTGTATGCAGTGAAGTGCCTGTAAGACGCAATGATTCTGATGGCGGCGCAGGGCACTATGGGTACAACCTGTCTTCTTTGAGGAGCGATGCCAATGCTGCTGTTTCTGCTGCTTGCGGTAAGCGCGCCGAAGACCCAGGGCGCCTATGACGAAGTCCGGCAACTGCCCGATGGCCAGACCCTGATCATGCGCACACTTGACTGGGATCTCGGTGATGGTCGCCATGAGCGCGTTACCGTGCATTGGCTGCTGCAGGAAGACGGCAGCCTGCGCTATGACTTTGATCGGCAGCCACCGGAAACCCAGGAGGTCCATCGTCGGTCGTGCGCGCTGCAGGGCATGCAGCCATCGCGTGGCGTCGGCATGATCTCAGGGGAAGGAGCCACGCACGGCTTCAGCTGTACCAGCGGTAGCGTCGGGCCTACGCTCGACTCCTCCCTGCCTGCATCCACGCATGGCGTGGATCTACTTTGACATCGGCTTGGCTCTACAACAGCTGCGGTACCATGCCCTCCCCCGAACCGCCCCGGTACCCGCCGTGCCCCATTACACCGGCCCCCTGCTGACCCGCGACAGCGCTGACACCCTGCGCCGTGCCCATGACAAGGGCGCTGCCGACTGGCAGGGATCGCTCGACCTGGGCCGGAGCCAGGACACCGTGGCCCTGAACACCGACGGCTTCCACTTCCGTGGCCAGGCCTACCCGTGGCCGGGCAAGCTGAAGGACCGCACGCTGTACTACTGGGACGGCGAGGACTTCGCGCCGATCTCGCGCTACAGCGGTTCGCTGATCAAGCTGGTGCCGACCGAATGGGGCGCACCGACCTTCGAGATCGACGGTATCAAGATGCTGCCCACCTCGAAGCTGTCACCGTTCGAGGACGCGCGCCGCAAGGTGGAGCTGGTCGCCCCGGCCGGGAAGGTCATCCTCGATACCTGCGGTGGCCTGGGCTACTTCGCCGCCTGCGCGCTGGAGGCCGGTGTCGGCCAGATCCGCTCGTTCGAAAAGAACGCCGACGTGATGTGGCTGCGCACGCTCAACCCGTGGTCCCCGGATCCGGATTCGGCTGCCACCGGTGGCCGCCTGCAGTTCAGCCATGGCGATGTCTCACAGCAGATTGAACAGGTGGCCAGCAGCAGCGTCGACGCGATCCTGCACGACCCGCCGCGCTTCGGCATCGCCGGCGAACTGTACTCACAGGTGTTCTACGACCACCTCGCCCGCGTCATCCGCAAAGGCGGGCGCTTGTTCCACTACACCGGCGCGCCGAACAAGCTGACCAGCGGCCGCGACGTGCCGCGTGAAGTGGCCAAACGCCTGGAAAAGGCCGGCTTCAAGGCCGAACTGGCGCTGGACGGTGTGCTGGCCGTCAAGCGCTGAGCCTCACTCCGAATCCACCTTCGCCAGCTTCATCACCCACGTCGGCACCTCGGGTTCACCAGCGTAGAAGTCCTTCGGCTTCTTCTCCGCCATCGCCCAACGGTGCAGCCAGCTCGGTCCGTAGCGACCGCTGTAGCCCTCGGCACCACGCGCGTAAGCAGGATCGCGCATCGCGTCCTCCAGCGAGATGAAGCGGTACCCGCGGCGCTTCGTCGCCGCCACCAGTTCGGCAAACGTGGCTGCATTGAGTTCGTTGGCATGCATCAGCCACACCTGCGGCAGCGCATAGCCCAGCAGCGCCTGCGACTGCTTCTCGTAGTAGTCCAACTTGTTCAGCATGTAGGGCACATAGCCCTTGCGCAGCTGCGCCAGCGTTGCCTCGCGTTCGGGTGAGTCAGGCTGTTCGTTCATCACGTTGGCATAAGCGAACGCCCACACCCACTCACCGTTGTCCACCGTCACCGGCGCCACGCGGTAGCCATGTGCGTTGAAGAACACATCCATCTCCGCGCGTTGTTCCGGCGTGCGCCCGGCACGCAGATAGGGGTGACGCATCCACTGCGGTTTCAGCCCGCGCTCGGCCAGCAACGGCCGCAGCACCGTTTCACCACGCAGGAAGTCCTGCTGGAACGCAGGTACGCCCTTGGCATTCAGATCCATGTGTGAGTACGTGTGGTTGCCCAGCGCGTAGCCGGCGTCCAGCCAGTCGCGCAGCATCTGCACCCGCGCCGGCTGCACCTGCCCGTCGATCTCGAGCTTGTTCTCGTTGACGAAGCCGACCACCGGCACGCCCGCCTGGCGCAGCTGCGCCATCAGCGCTTCATGACGTGCCTGCAGGTCCGGCGGCACGATCTCATCCACCCGTGCCCACGGCAGGTCGTCGATGGTCACCGCAATCCGGCGGTCCACTTCGGCGGCGTGTACCCCCAACGAACACAGCAGCAACGGCACAGCACGCAGCAACCAACGCATCAGCACATCCTTGCAGGAGCGAAGTGCTGACTTTAGCGCGATTGCGGGCGCGTGGTTGGTCACACACCCGCTATGGGCTGGGCGACGGCACCTGACGTTCGCGCACGATCGCCCGCCACAGCATGAATCCTGCAGTCATCGCCATCAGCATCAACGCGACCAGCACCAGGGCAAGGTCATCAGGGTTGCGCAGCAGCGGCGCATGCTCATGGGTGAGGATCTCGAACACCACCTGCTGCGCCTGCGCCAGCGGCAACCTGCCCTGCTCACCCAGCTCAACCATGCACGCCGCAGGAGACAGTGTGGCTACGCTGGTCCATGCCGTGTCGTACAGACGCAGCGCCCAACTGGCCAACGCCAGTATCACGCCATGCAGTGCCATCATTCCCCAGTTGGCCAGGCGCAGTCTCCCCGGCAGGCGCCCGAGCCGATAGAGACTGATCGACATCGCGCCCAGCATGGCCAGTGTCACGCCGGCCAGCGGAATCCAATGCAGCGGCTGCCAAGGCTCAAGCGCCAGCGAACGGGCCATCAACTGCTCCGCCACCTGCATGCGTGCCACCGGATCCGGGCCGCCGCAGGTTTCATCCACCGGCTCCAGCAGCAGATCCACGCGGTAATGGAAGAAGCCGGCTGCCAGCGCCATCGACAGCAGCGCCACCACCTGCAGCACCATCAGGATCGGGCCGGGACCACAGATACGACAGAAGCGGGTAGCAGCAGAGACCATCGGTTCATCCGTGACAACAAAGGATCATCCTAACCAAGCGCCCTGTGCCTGTCGGCTGGCGGATACGACAACCGCCGCGCGGTCCCGGTAGGATGTGGATGAGCATGGATGGTCGTCTGTAGAGGTGTTGTGGATGGTCACGCTGTATCTGTGGGTGCGAACGCTGCTTCCGCTGTTGGCGTTCGTGATCGCGTGGATGCTGCTGTCGCGCCTGATCAAGGCCCGCGCAGCGCGCCTTCCACGGGTTCCGTTGAACCTGCCCGAGCACAGCAGCAGCCCGCGCCGGAAGGACCGGCGCACCTACGCGCGCAAGCTGCGACGCAAACCGGGCCTGCGCACCGCAACTCGCCCGGCCACCGCGCCGCACAGCTGGAACCTCGCGGCAGTGCTCGTTTCGCTCTCCGCATTGATCGCCGCCGTGCTCGTCATGCCGGATGGTGCGCGCTTCCAGGTCATGGTCGAGAGCATCACCGGCTACACGGCCACGATTGCTGAAGTACATGTACCCGCTGCCAGACAGCCTCTCGTGCTGCAGGCGTGGCAGCCAGCACTGGCGCAGCTGTCACGGCCGGTAACGATGCGCTACCCGATCGGACGCACCGGCGGCGAGCATGACGCGCACGCTACGCTGCCGGTACAGGTGAGGCATCAGGGTGATCGGCTGCAGGTGGCTACGGCCGTGCCGGTGGACGCCGAATGGCTGCGTGCTGAGCTTGCGCGCTTGGCTGGGGTACCGGTTGAGGCAATCACCGTCCGTCAGGGCAAGATCTCACCCTGGTGGAAACCCGGCTGGATGCCGCTGGCCGACCTGTAGAGCCGAGCCCATGCTCGGCTGCTGTTGCAGTAGATCCACGCCATGCGTGGATGGATGCAGAGCGGAGTCGAGCATGGCTCGACTCCACAGATCAGGATCCGCGTGGCAGCTTCGCCGCCCACATGTTGTCCACCAGATTCGGATAACGCCGCCCGTTCTCTTCCGCACGCTGCCGCGCCGCCTCCTTCTGGGCGGCCGACAGCGGTTGCGATGTCTGGCCCTTGGGATTGGGCTTCTTCCAAGGCGGTGTCTTCGGTTCGCGCATCGCGGCAGCTTACCGTTTCAGGAAGTTCAGCAGTGCCAGATTGAAGTGATCAGCATGGCTGGTGTTGCAGCCGTGCGGCGCACCTTCCAGGATCACCACTTCGCTGCCCGGAATGGCTCGGTGTGTGCGCTCGCCAGAACCTTCAAACGGCACGATGGCATCGCTGTCACCGTGCAGGATCAAGGTTGGTAACGCGATCTTCTTCAAGTCTTCGCGGAAGTCGGTGGTAGCAAACGCCTTCATGCACCCCAGCGCCGCCGTCTGATCGGACTGATGGCACAGCGCGATCGCCGCCTGACGCGTCTCTTCGGTCACCATCAGCTGGCCATTGGCACTGAAGAAATCGCGGGTAAAGCCATCGAAGAACGCCTCGCGATCCTTCTCCAGACCGCTGCGCATTTCATCGGCCTTTTCCTGGGTGAGCGGCCCTTCCGGATTGTCGTCACTGCGCAGCAGATACGGCGGCACCGCAGCAGCAAACACCACGCTGTGCAGGCGATCCTGCCCGTGATTGGCCACATAGCGCGCCACCTCACCGCCGCCCATCGAGAAACCGACCAGGGTGACGTCGCGCAGGTCACGCTCCTCGATCAACCCGGCCAGGTCCGCCGCCAGCGTGTCGTAGCCGTAGCCCTCGGCCGGCTTGTCGGAGCGGCCGAAGCCGCGGCGGTCGTAGCTGATCACCCGATACTGGGCATCGCGCAGGATCGACACCTGCGTCTTCCAGGCATCGGCGGACAGCGGCCAGCCGTGGATCAGGATGACCGGGCGACCGTCGCCACCGGTGTCTTCAACGTGCAGGCGGATGCGGGAAGCAGGCATGGGAGCTCCTGTGGAAGGGGAGGCTTTCAGGCTATTGGCCGCCGCCTATCGCGACCGTGATGGAATCGTCGGTCGCCATGACATCGCCTGCACAGGCGACGCCGCCTCGGCCGGGCCGCCAATGCGGGCATTCGCTCCGCGGAAAGCCCGTTTCGTCGCAGACCTGCTGCAGCGGCCCAGATGCCATGCGAGCTTGCGCGAACCATCCTTGGAGCTTCCGCCATGCTGCTGCTCACCCTGCCCCTGCTGGCTGCCGGCCTCGTCGCCACAGCGCCGTCCACCGATGACCTGCGCGAACAGATCCGCCAGGCGGATACACAGTTGTTCGCAGTGGCGTTCGAGGCCTGCGACGCCGACAAGGCCGCCGCGATGACCACCGAAGACATGGAGTTCTTCCATGACAAGGACGGCAAGTCGGCCAGCAGCCGCGAGGACTTCCGCCGCAGCGTGGCCAACATGTGCAGCAATGCGCGCAAGGGCGGCTGGAGCCTGCGCCGTGAACTGGTGGAACCTTCGTTGCAAGTGTTCCCGCTGCACGACGAACGGGCGCTGGAGATCGGCGACCACCGCTTCCATGAACGCGGCAAGGACGGCGTGGAGCGCTGGGTAGGCCAGGCCCGCTTCATCCAGGTCTGGCGCCGCGTGGATGGGCGTTGGCTGGCCGAGCGGGTGATCAGCTACGACCATCGGCCGGCGGACTGACCCCTCGGGCGCGCTACACGGGCCGGATCTATACTGACCGGGCCCACCACGACCCACCGCTACCGTTCGATCGCCATGGCAGACATCACCCCCAATCACCCCGACTATGGCCTCAACCAGCAGGTCCGCCAAGGCGTGGCCGCACTGGACGCCCAGCACGGCCGTCCGTTCGACCAGACCAGCGAGCGCCTGACTGCCAGCCTGACCGTGCTCGCCCGCGAACAGGGCCTGCAGCAGGTCGACCATGTGCTGGTCAGCAATGCCACGGCCAACCAGCCGGCCGGGCACAACATCTTTGTGGTGCAGGGCGACCCGGCCAACCCCGCGCATCTGCGGGCGATGATGCCGACCGCTGTGGCGGCGCAGACGCCGGTGGAGCAGTCGATGCAGAAGCTGGGGCTGGCGGCGCAGCAGCAGGTCGAGCCGGAGGCCCAAGAAATGCAGAATCCCGCGCCGCGGATGGGGTAAGCAGGCGCGGAGGCGGTTGCTCTCTCTGCTACTTGAACTCCGGAACGAACAGCCCTTCCCGCTTCAGGATGTCTCTGGCCTGCGTGACATAGCTGCTCACCGTCAGTCGATCCAACGGAAACATCTCGCCCTTCTTCCTTGCCGGCAACAACCTGCCTGCCTCGGCAAGACGGCGTGCTTCGTGGTCCTTTCTGGCCTTGTCCCCGCTCACATCGCCGTGGACCTTCAGCAACTGCAGCGAACAGGCATAGAACATCTGTACCTTGCAGTCGGCAATGAACGCATCCAGTGACATTGCCTTATCCTGTCCCACAAAGAACGGCCGGAACTTGTTGTAAAGCGCCTTTGCATCGCGCGGCTCCTGCGCCCGGATGTAGTCCGCCAACGTCCTGTCAACATTGGATACGTTGTGGATGTACTGATTCCTGATCTCGGCAACGGCCAGAAACAGAGTCTTCTGTTTCGTGTCGACGTATCCAAGATCGCGCAGCAGCTCGATCCTTGATGCCTGCGTCATGTTGCTGACCACTCGCCGGGCCTTCGGCTCTCCCAGCGCTTCAACGATGGCGTGGGTGAAGGTGCCTTCAACCAGCTGCGCCAGCTTCGAGGTGAAGCTCCACGAGTTCTCTTCAGCGTAGAGGTCTACGACGAACTTCTTCGAGATCCCAAGCTCTTTGCTCAGCCTCTCAAATGCCAGTTCAATGAACTTCCTGTTGTCGCTCATAACGCCCCCGTTTCAGAAGCAGTGAAGCTACAGCCGCAAGACGATTACAACAAGCGGCCACCCCCTGCTTTTGCAACACTTCCTAATCCAACGCTCTACGAGCTACAACACTAGAAAGGGACCCGCTCCACGACCGAACTAGAAAGGGACCCGCTCCACGACCGACGGCCGAGGATGCGGGCCCCATCAATCCAGCGCGAACGCTTACAGCTGAATCCGCGCCACGCTCTCGTCAGCGCCCTTGTTGTCCTTCTCGCCGTTCTTGATGCTCACGAACAGCACGTTGTTCTTCGCATCCAGCGCCAGGCTGTTCGGGTGGGTCGGCACCGTGTACGTGGCCACCTTCTGATAGCTGTCACTGTTGTAGGCGGTCACCGTGCCGGCTTCGCGGTTGGTCACGTACAGGCGCTTGCGCGGTGCATCCAGCAGGATGCCCAGCGGGCCGGCATCGGTCGGAATGCTGGCCAGTTCCTTGCCGGTGCTGCGGTCCAGCACCAGTACGCGCTGGCCCGGATGCTTGCTGACCAGGCCGCTGCTCTTGGCCTGGTAGCCGCGCAGGAATTCCGAGCCCTGGTCGGTCACGAACAGGCGCTTGCCGGCCGGGTCCAGCGCGATGTTCATCGGCTGCTCGGCGGCGATCTTGTGCTGCGCCACCACCTTGTTCGAATCGGTGCCCACCACCACCAGATCGGCCAGCAGGTTGCTGGTGTAGACGCGCTTGTTGGCCGCATCCAGCGCCAGGCCCGGCGCCTTGGCATTGCCCAGGCCGTCGATGGTGTTGATCACCTTCAGCGTGTTGGTATCGATCACGAACAGCACGCTGCTCACGTCCGGCTGGCTGCTGTGGCCGGTCACGTACAGGCGGTTGGCGGCGCTGTCGACCACCAGCTCGCGCAGGTCGTGGGTGTAGGCGGCCTTGCCGTCCTTGCCGGTCTTCTTCTCCATCAACTGGATGGTGCCGACAGCCTTGTTCTGCGCGGTGTCGACCACGGTCACCGACAGGTCCACGGTGTTGCCCACGTACAGGCGGTTGTGGGCGTCATCCAGCACCACGCCGAACGCCTTGCGCTCCAGCGGGATGCGGGTTTCCACGGCCAGCGTGGTCGGGTTCAGGCGCAGCACCTGGGCCGGGCCGGCGTCATCGCCGAAACCGCCGGACGAGGCCACGAACACGGCGTTCTGCTTCGGGCTGTAGGCCAGTTCGTACAGGCCCTTGGCCACGGCCTGGCGCTGCACAGAGGCGGTGGCACTGGCGGCGGGTGCGTTGTCGGCGAACGCGGAGGGCGCGCCGAGGCTGAGCGAAACGGCAACGGCCAAGGCGGCCGAGCGGAAGAGAGGATTACGGAACATGCGAGCGTCCTTGAATGGGCACGGGAGGGTGTCCTGGCTCGCTGGGCCGTTCTACGACGGCCCGACCTGCATCTGTCTGCGCGGGGTGGGCTGGCTGGGTAGCGGGGGAATGGTAGCAGGTGGGGGGCGTGGCGTGCGCCGGCGCGCGTATGGCAGGCGCGCGGATTACTGCTCTTTCAAGCGCAGCGAATCGGCCACATCGGTCTTGGCCGCCACTTCGGTGGCGATGCTGGCACGGCGGTGCGCCGGGTCGTTGCGGTCGCCCTGCACGATGAAGATGCTTTCGGCGACATGGCTGTTCCTGGTCGGCTGGCTGAGCAGCACGTGGTCCACACGCGAGAGATTGTTCTGCTTGGCCAGCACCAGCAGGCTGGCACTGATGCGCTGGCTGGCCGCATCGAACGGGCGGCCATGCGCGGCGTCCAGCTCGGCCACTTTCTGGATCAGCTGCGCGAACAGGCGATGGTCCGGATGCGAGGGGTCCAGCAGCGTGCCGGCCACTTCAATCGGCGTCGGCGGCGGCTCATCGCTGGCGCGGTCGCCCTGGCGATGATGTTCGGCCTCGCGCTCGGGCATCGCATGATGGGTTTCGGCATTCAGATCGCTGCCCGGGAACGGTGCGGCAATGCACTGGATTTCCGGCAGGTTGAACAGCACCGCGAACTCGCCAAGATTGCTGCCGCCATCCAGCGGCGCCGGCAGCGGATGCAGACCAGCGTAATGCAACGCCGCCCAGACGAAATCGCTGCAGCGGTTGATGGTGGCCGGGCGATCCACATCGAATTCGAACTCGGCCGGTTCCTCAGCGAAGTCACGCAGACAGCCGTAATGCTCCTCGGTGATTTCCAGGGTGCGGCTGTAGTACGGGTCCAGATGCTCGTCGGCATCGTCGTGGCGCACCTGCGCGTACTGCACACCGGTGCGGGTTTCGCCTGGCGCATGGCGCCGTGGTGCGAAGCCGTAGCTGTGGGCCTCGTCGTCTGCGGCTACCTGCAGGTACATATGGCCGCGCGGCGAGATGCCCCCGCTCTTCAGTGGGGTGCCGGGGGCGGCCAGGTACAGCGTTGCGGTGTAGCGTGTTGCCTGCTCCATGCCTGTTCAGCCTTGATGGGTGCTGCGGTCCTGGCCGGATGATGGCATAGGTGGGATGGGGGGCAGGTGGAGAGGCCCAAGCTGCGGGATCGGCTTGCTGAATGTGTGAACCAGACGGCAATCCCGCGAGAGCGGGTACTGCAACCGGTGATCGTTGCGCCGGTGACGTGATTGCACGCCACCCAGCGCGGAACGGTCACTTTCGCGAGTGGGCGAACGTCTCCATGCGGATGTTCAGAAGATCGTTGGCAAAGCCACGAACCATCAGGGCTTCGAGATCATCGATCATCCCCGGGTCCACGTCGTACGCACTGAAGTACCCAGCCAAGTCGAACAGCTCGAGACTGACCCGTTTCGGCTGGCGAAGCTTTTCGTAGCCTGGCTTGAACTCCCGATTCCGATCAGGATGGCTAACCAGCGAGATGGACTGTACATCGCGCCGTCGATTGAAGGCCAGGTTAATTTCCTTCCAGAGCGATTGCTCACGAGCCTTTCCGACGTACAAGGCCTGGCCACGGGAATCATAGAAGATGTAGATGCCACAGCTATTTTCAAGCTCGGCCTTCACTCCCTGCGCATACTTGCTCGCGCCCGAACCACCGTTGAAAACCTGCCAACTCTTCTCTTGCTTGGTCAGGCACCGGTCAATCGTATAGAACTCTACAATTGGCTGGATCGCCCTGAACTGCGACTCATCCACGGCCGCTTCCCGCGACTTCGCCAACGCGGAAGCCACCTGATTGGCACTAAGGTCCTCGTCGCGATTCTTCCAGTTGATCAGCGTTCCCACTGATACCCCCAGAGCAGCGGCCAGCTCACCCTGCGAGGTGGTTCCCAACTTCCGGGTCAACGATTCGATCAGATCTGTTGCTTTCATTGCGGATCCATCTGCATTCACAATTCATCGAAAGCTCATCGATGAGCTTCGGCCCCGCGCGCAACGCACGCGCGTAACGCCCTATCGGCAGCATCCACCTGAACTTGAGTGCACGTTCCATCGAATCACATACTCGCCGCACGAATCTGTATATCGTGCTGCACCCGTTGGTCTTCCAGCTGCTGATCCATCTGATTTGCAAGCGCGCGCTGATGCGCTTCACGGCTGACAGAGTCGAACTGCTGCAGTGACTCCTCCACCGGTGTCTGCGCCGCCATCTCGGTCGGAATCGCAGCGCGCTGATGGGCCGGATTGCTCGGCTCGCCCTGCACCACGAACAGCGTGTGCCCGGCAGAGTGCTCGTGCGTAGCGTTGCTCACCAGCACATGGTCCACCCGTTCCAGGTCGTTGTCCTTGGCCAGTACCAGAAGGCTGGCGGTCATGCGTTCGCTGACTTCATCGAAGCTGCGGCCGTGCTTTGCATCCAGCGCTTCCACGCCCTCGCGGATCTGCTGATACAGCGCATGATCGGGGTGACCGGGCTGCGTGGGGTCCTGCAGCGCCCGATTCGGGGCCGATGCCTCATCCGGTGCGGGTGCGGGCGCGGCCGGCTCAGGGCTTGGCGCTATCGTGGGCTCGGCAGGAACAGTGACAGCCGCAGTGACGGGCTGAAGGTCATCCAATGGAGCCGGTTCGGGCTCTGGCACGTGTTGTGCCGCTTCCTGCTCCAAAGGCCATGGATCGCGCGCAGGCTCAGCAGGCAGCGGCTCCTTGAAGGGCACCGGCTCGACCTCCTGAACTGCCATGTCCTGCTGTGGAGTGAGAGCAATCACAGGTGCAGCCATCTGCTCCGGCTCCGGCTCCGGTACCTGCTCTGTGCGCTGCGTGGGCACCGCCCGCGTTGCCGCTGCCAGAGGCGCGGCAGCGTGTGGCGTCGCGCGCTCAGGTGCGGCCGGGTGCGCCTGCATAGGCTCGGTGGGCTCCGGCGTCTGTGAGGCAGTACGGTTTTCGGTGGGCGCCTCGCTGTTTGGATGGGGCTGAGGTTGGGGCTCCGCCTCACGCCGCGGCGGATCGCGCTGCTCGGCGTGCCGCTGAGGCGCGGGCTTGTCCTGTGGCGCGGGCGTAGGTGGTGGTGCGACCGTTGTCGCTGGCGACGATGCCGCAACCGTCGCAGGCGCGATGGGCTGCGCAGTCGCCGGCTCTTCAGGCCGCGCTTCCACGTTCCCGCCCTGCTCCGATGGTTTGTCGCCATGTGCCACCTGCGCGGCCGCTCGTGCAGCCTGCCCTGCATCCACCTGTGCAGCACCTTGCCGATTGGCCTCCTGCAGTGCCTGCCGGTAAGCCTCCTGCTCACCCGCCGACAGCGCGGCAATGCGCAGCTCGGGCGAGTCCGGTAACGGCGCCTGCTCATTGGCACGCGTCCGCACCTCATTCCATGCGGCCTGCAGCTCCTGCGTGCTGGTGGTCGCGACGGCGCGCGCCACGCCATCCTGACCTACCTGGTAATGGGTGATGGGCCGGGAGGCGCCCGCGTTGCCCTCGGCTGCGGGCCCCAGTTCCTGCAGCGTGGGACCCGTAATGCCGTGCTGCTCGCGCGTGCGTGCCGTGGCCAGCGCAATCGCTTGCTCCCATGCCGGTGACAGCGCAACGCCCGCAGCGTAGTAGCTGTGGCGCAGCTCGTTCTGGTTCATCTCGCCTGCCGATGGCAACGGCCGCGCTTCCAATGCAGCGATGTTCTGGTTGAAATGCTCAAGCGATGGTTGCTGGATGGTGCGGGTCAGTTCCAGCTCCAGCGCCATGTTGCCTGTCGCTGCTTGGCCGGCGTGCGTCCATTGGCCAGCCTCATCGCGTTGGTAGCGCTGGTTGTCCGAGCCAAGAACGGCGTCGCTCTCGGCGCGGGCCTGCTCCACCGCTTCGGGCACCAGCGGCACGAAGTCGCTGGCACGGGTGGCGGCGCGCGCCTCCAGATAGCTGGCGGCGATGCCGGCCTTGCCATGGGCGATGTTGCTCTCGATGCGCTGCACTGCCTCGCGATTCAGCTCGCTGGCGCGTTCTGGGCTGGCGGTCTGCGTCTCGTAGACACCCCGGTCATTGGCACCGGACACACCGATCTTGACCTGGCGTGTCCATTGCTCGGTCTGCGCATCGCGGTGCCAGTTGGGATTGTCCAGGCGGCCCTCGCCGTCCCGCGCCGGGATGCTGAAGGGATCTTGCGGCGGCGGTGCCTTACCCAGCGCCAGCTCTACCGCTTTTACATGGGCATACGCGCCCAGCTCACGGGCCTTCTCGTAGCTGGCACCTACGCTGCGCTCGGCAGGATTGCCCAGGCCGTCGCCCGCACTGTCCATGGCCGCCTGGCGCTGCCAGTTGAGGCCATTGAACTGCCATGTCACGTCCGCCTTGTCGGTCTGCCGGTAGACGGCGCGGTTGTCGAGCAAATCGGCGCCCTTGTCGAACGCCTTGCTCATCAGCAGCGCATCGCCCGCGACGATGGCCGCAGGGACGAAGCTGGAGGTGCCGATCACCGATGCCGTGGCCATGCCACCGATCCACCCACCGCCGTTGCGCGCCAGGGCGTGGGTGAGCTCGGACTGAGCGGCGGTGCCGTTGCCTTCTTCCAGCAGTTGCGAGGTTCGGCGGGCGGTGATCACAGCGTCGGCGCCAGAGGCGAGCAGGCCGCCGGAGCGGATCAGTTGGCTGGTGGAGGCTTCGCCGAGGAGGAGGTCCAATGCAACTCCGCCGCGTTGCCCGACCGGAGCACGAAGGCGTGACGCGGCCTCTTCACCAAGAACAGATTCAACTACAAGAACGCCGCCCGGGGAAATTTGGAGACGCCCGGCGTGATGGGCATCAGCGATGGCATTCGACAATCCGTTGCGCTGCAGCTCGATGTTGCCGCCACGTATCAGCGGCTGTCCGGACCCTTGAAAGTGCTGGAGCGTGTATACAACGCGGCTCTCGTTGGGTGTAACGACGCTCCATTGCCTGGAAAGAACGGAAGACTGCTGGTGGTGCTCCAGCTGTCCAGAGTGCTGCAGGGCGTACTCCTCGGGCCTCCTGTAGAACTCCCTCGTCTGTGCACGCGCCTGATCGGTGCTTTGTCCTAAAGCAGTGTTCGTTCTCAGATCGCCGTTGACCAGGCCGACCTGTGAAATGTCGCTCAACCGATGAACTTTGGCAGCGATGCGATCCATTGCCTCCGGGTCGCCGGCCAGCGCTGCTCGGCCATCCCGGCTTTGCTCGAGGCGGGCAAGATTGGCTTCCAATCCGATTCGATACTCACGAATCGGTCCGCCGCTGTGAGGTGATACACCCAAGGCCTGCGCGAGCGCCTTGTCGTGGGGCATATTGATCAGGTTCTGATCGGCATCGATGTTGAAGCGACCCGCATCAGCCAGAGCCTTGAGCAAGCGACTATTGCCAAGCGTCTGTTGCTCAATGGCGTGATGTTGCTGAAAGCTGGGAACGGCTCGAGGCATCTGGAGGCTCCTTCCGTGCAGCCGCACTTAATCAGATATCTGATGCATCAATGAAAGATATTCCACTCGACTCCGGATCATCCGGCACTCCCGCCGCATGCACAGCATCCACGAACTGACGATCAGCGATTACGAACGTACTGAATGGCGTGAGGAAGACATGCGCTCCTGCCAGAACATCGTTCTTGAAGGCCAAGCTGGCACCGCCTGCAATCGAGTAGAACTTGCCATTGACGAAGTCATCGTCAATCTCAATATCAAGCCGTGAACGATCCTCGTCCACCGCGTCCAGCTCTCTCACTACGTCGCACAAAAAGTGACGTGGGCCCTGCGCGCCATCTGCAAAGCGAACATCACATTCGGCGAATGCGAAGGCACCTCGATCCAACGCGTTCATTACGCGCTGGAGCCGCTCCGAGACCAGCCAGTACCCGCTGAAACCACCCTCCAGATCCCGCGGCGCAGGCCCCTGAGAGGCATCGAACACAATTCGGGGCTTCTCCCGGAGCTCGGGAAATCCACCGTTCTCTGGCCTGAGGATTATCCGAGGTGGCGACAGCAGCGCCTGAACGTTCTCGAAGATCGCTCCTCTGAAACGACGATTGCTTTCCAATTCCGGCGCAAACAGGAAGAATCTTCCCGATTCAGGTTCATTGATTGCCATAGGTTCCATCGTCGTTTTCCTTTGGGCTTCCTGCAATGCGATCTGTGAGAGAGCTTACATCGATCACACTTGGACCTGACAGCAAGGCGGTGTGAAATTCGCTCATACTCTGAATACGTCCTTGAACCTCAGACCGCGCGTTTCTCTGTCACTTCCGATTCCCACATCCCTCATGGCATCCCGGAACATGCGATCGCAGTACACAAGATCGCCGGAGTACGGGCTCCTGAAGACATGACTATCCCTGATTACTTCCCTCTTGAACGCCAAGCTTGCTCCGCCACGTAGGTCGTAGAACTTCCCGCCCGGATAGCCCTCATCAACGATGACCCGGAACCTCGATGCCGCCTCATCGACGGCATCAAGTTCGCGAGCAACCTCACACAGGTAGTACGCTGGGCCCTCTGTGCCGTCCGGAAGCAGGTAATCACACTCCACGAACTCAAAGGCAACGGGATCGATTTCATTGAAGACCTTCTTGAGGCGCTCTGATACCAACCAGTAGCCACTCATTCCTCCTTCGAGGTCCTGCGGTGGATCCCCCAGCATTGGATCGAGCACCAGACGCGGTCTCTGCGCCAGATGAGGAAAACCGCCTTCTTCCGGGCGTATGATCAGCCTGGGAGGCGTCAGCAGTGCGTCCTCATTTTCGAT
Organism: Stenotrophomonas maltophilia; assembly: GCF_004920835.1. Lineage (GTDB taxonomy): Bacteria > Pseudomonadota > Gammaproteobacteria > Xanthomonadales > Xanthomonadaceae > Stenotrophomonas > Stenotrophomonas maltophilia_AQ. The sequence continues at coordinate 37,607 of NZ_QFHO01000010.1, read as the reverse complement.
CTCAACGCCGTGCCCTCTTCCCCTTCGGGTCGTGTCAGGCATCAGCAGATAGAACTCGCCAGGCGCAGGCTGATTACGTTCTAACGTGGGCATGTGCTTGTTCCCTTCCGAATTTGAGGCATGTACCGCACTCCGCATACTTGCAGCATCGGTCACGAGCTTGGCGCCGACGGGACCGACTCAGCAGTTCACCACATCTTCAAACCAGAGCCCGTTGGATCTCTTGGCCGTGACGATGCCGGCAGCTTCCACCGCATCCTTGAACGTTCGGTCGCAGAAAACCCCGCCATGGAAGGGCAATCTGAACACGTGGGCCGATCCCAGCGCCTCGCGATTGAACGCCAACCGGACATCACCGGTCAGGCGGTAGTATTTTCCTGCCGCGTACTCATCGCTGATCACGATGTTGAGCTGGGACGCTTCTTCATCCAAGGCATCCAGCGTACGGACCACGTCGCAAAGGAAGTAGGTTGGTCCCTTTGAACCGTCTTCCAAGCGATAGTCGGTATCAGCGAAAACGAACGCGTCAGGGTCGATCTCTTCCATAGCCTGGCGCAGACGCTCGGAGACCAGCCAATAGCCGCTCAACCCGCCTTCCAGATCCTGTGGAGGTACACCCTGCCGCTCCCGATAGACCAAGCGTGGGGTTTCACGCAGTGGAGGGAGGCCACGGGCTTCGGGCAAAAGTATCAGCCTGGGAGTCACAAGCAACGCATCCTCGTTATCAAAGACCACCCCGTGGCCCTTCCCTCCTCGGGTAGCATCCGGTCGAAGCTTGAAGAACTCGCCCTTGCGCGGCTGATGGGTGGAGTCCGATCGCATGCTTTTCATCCCACGTTGTTGATGTGAATCGAAGGCGCTCATAAGCAATTGAAGCGAATATCAAAGGCGCCCAAAAGTCCGGCCTTCAGAACTCTGACTTAGATGCTGGCCGCGTCAGTGAACCAGAGGCCTCGCGATGCACGCGGCCCACCGATTCCAGCGTTCCACACAGCGTCGCGGAGCTCTCTGTCGCAGAAGACGAAGTTTCCCGAGTAAGGCGTCCGGAATATTCTGGCTTGACCTATGACCTGCTTGCGGAACGCCAGACTGGCTCCGCCCCTTAGGTCGTAGAACTTCCCACCTCGATAGCCTGCGTCAGTGATGATCCGAAGTTTCGAGGCTTCTTCGTCCACCGCATCGCGTTCACGGGTTACATCGCACAGGAAGTACCGCGGGCCCTTGGATCCATCGGCAAGGCGGTAGTCACACTCTACAAACTCGAAGCCAGCCGGATCTACAGACACAAGAGCACCGCGTAATCGTTCGGAGACCATCCAGTAGCCGCTCATGCCCCCTCCAGATCCTCTGGGAGGCTCCCCTTCTTTGCCGAGTAAACCAGCAGCGGCTTCTCCGCCATGGGGGGAAATCCCCCTTCTTCTGGTCGCAGGATCAGGCGAGGCGGGATGCGCAGCCGCTTCGCGTTCTCGAACACAACGCCGTGCCCCTTTCCCCCACGCGTGGTATCAGGCATCAGGAGGAAGTACTTGCCAGGAACAGGCTGGTTCGACTTCGATGCTTCCATGCTCTTCCGCCTTCTTTAGCTATGATGCGCCGTAGCGAGTCTGCCCCGTTCTACCCCGACCTTCCACCTCGTGCAATCAGATCACTGCGAGATTCGGAACCTGGTCAAGCATGCGTCCCACGCCTTGAGACGCGCTCCAGCCATCCTCCCTTTCCCCTCTGGAGGATGACATGACCAAGATCGACCCCGCATGGCTGGAAGCCTTCGACAGGGAACTTCTCCACCTGTTCGCCATCGACCACCGCGATGCCGGCATGGATGAGTACTTGCTGGGCTGCTACGCAGACCTACCGCCGCGCGAGGCGGCGCTGGCCTTCGGCAGCGACTACGACCTGGAGCGCGACGATGCGCTGTGGCCACGGCCGGCCGCGCCTATGTGATCCGCGCAGCAGTCCGGCACGCCGGCATTCAAGGCAAGCGATGCCAGGGCATGGCCGCTATGCTGGTAGCGCACCGGAATGGAAACCAAGTATGCCTCGTTTGAACACCCCCCTGGCACTGAACCTCGTTCTGATGCTGCTGGGCGCTACACCTGCCATGGCCATGGCGGCAGATCCGCAGGTTTCCATTGAAGTGTTCGTAGAGCGCGGTGACAACCCCACCTTCGAGCTGCGGCAGGCGCCTGCCGTTGTGTATTCAACGGCCCCTGCTACGCCGTCCGATGCCTTGCTGAAGGTTTCCATGGAGGTGCTGTTGGTTGCTCAACTGGATGAGCTGGGCCACGTTTCCAACGTGATGGTGGCGCAGTCCAGCGGACTGCGGGAGATTGATCGCGCGGCCTTTACCGCAGTGGACCAGTGGCGCTTCGAGCCGGTCGTGGTTGAAGGAGTCGCGCTGCATGCGCGGGTTCGGGTCCGTATGACCTTCGTGCCCACGGCCGAGGCGCAGCCCGGCTGAACTGCTGCTCCAATCTGTCGTAATTGGTCCTACGCCGTGGGCCTGGCTGTAGGCATCCTGCGCTTGGGGCCAATAGCGCCAAGCCCCTCAAGACCGTTGCGGCGCAATCGCTTGCCGGCTTAACACCGTGTGCGACAATCCCGAAAGCGTCAGGACTGGCAATCGTCAGCTCTGCAGTTTCTTGGCATCTGGCCTCTACGCGGGTATCTCTTGGCGTGCCACCGAAAAAGGGTGGCGCGGGACTCGAAAACCCGTCTATGTACCAGATGTATGCGCTTGCCGGCCGGCGTCACCTTTTGTGTGGCGCCGGCTGGCAATCCGTTCGCGTTCTATGGCGGGCGGTGCGTGGGGGCCTTCGTGCCCGCCGGTCTGGTACTTACCGGTTTTCGAGCCACGCACCGTCCGCCGCCTTTATTGGTGGCGCTGCTATCTGTCCTGTACGGAGCATTGCCATGAACACATCGGACTTCCGTTCCCTGCACGCGCAGTACGATCCGGACAACGCCGAAGCCGAGCGCGAACCGTCCGTCGATCCCAACACCTTCGTTGCCACGCTGCGCCGCATCGGAACCGGTGCTGCTGCGGATGGCCAGCCTTGGCCGGAACGGCATCAACTGCCGGGGCGTTGCCTTCAGTTGGCGGATGCGGATTGCGCGCTGGCTGGGCTGCGCGTGGTGGCGGAGCTGATGTTGGCTGCGGAGCGAACGCGGCAGAATGGTGCGCCTGAGGAGTACCTGGGGGATCGGGTGATGGAAGGGTTGAAGATGGCGTGTGTGGCGTTGACTGCGCAGGTGGCTGAGCGGTTGGCGGTGCAGGAGTAGCTTCCTGTTCTGAGGGCGAATCATGAAGCTTTTCACCCTTCCTCTTGCGCTTGCCGTCGCGCTGTTCATCGCGACCCTTGGGTTGGCAACCATGTCCCAAGCCCAGGTTGAGATCAGCACTTGTGAGCGAATCTCTGATGCCGAGTGTTCCACCATGCAAGAGGACGCAATCCGAATCTCAAGGTTCGCATCGCCGAACGAGTTGTCACTAGAAGCTGGACAACCCCATGGGAAGTTCTTCGAGCTAAGCATCGAAGGCAAACCCTACGTGCTGCTGGGCAATTCCAAATCGTTACTCGTCATAGTCTTCATTGACGGAAATCGCGATATGAGATCAGATCTTTGTTGAGAGAGCGCTGACCCACGCAGTTGAAGGCATTGGGAACTGGAGGATGACTTGCCATCTTCTCGACCGCAATCGGCTCATGACTTCGAGCCCTAACCCTCTGGCAGATTGAGTACACCGTGCTCCATATCGAACAGAAGCATTCACAGGCACAAGGCTTCACTGAAATCGAATATAGGCAATGGCCGATTAAAATGTGCATGCCGCGGGTAGACCAGCGCCATCTCCCCGTACCGCGTATGTAGCGCTGTCTATAAGCGAACATTGGGCAATAGCCCCACAGCTATAACCCACATTTTCCGCACGAAACGCCAGCCAATGGGAATTTGTTAGCCACAGCAATAAGCGAAATTCTCCCGCTCCCCATGCCGGGGCGTCGGCAGCGACATGGCTGGCGTTAGTGGTAACGCCGAACCTTCCCCCTATCGGATAGCATTACTTTCAACTGAAACACCAAATAACACCACCATTTCCATCAGGAGGCGTACGTTTCGGATAAAGTAAGGAAGTGCGCCAGATATGTACAGATCACCACGATCTGCCGAGGAAACTGCAGCGGGGAGTCCTCCTCCAGCTATCTCCAACCAGACTGCGAAGGTCGCTGATACTGCAACCGATACATCAAGTTCGTCATCGGGCGACCCGTGAGATTCTTCTAAATGAAGCTCCACTGCTCGCGTGCCATTCACTTCGCTGCGCAACACTACCCACGCCTCACGGCCGTCAGCCCCGACGCTGCTAACGCCCAGGGCAAAGCTGCGCGCCAAATAGCGATCCGAAAATTCTGGGTCATAAAAGTCGCTAGCAATCTCATTGAATCTCTCAAACGGAATCATGCAAACCCCCTCCTAGACATTGCCTTCCAATAGCTCAATCAGCTCTGCACGGCGACCCTCCGCAACCTGCAAAAAACAATCAAGCAGATCATCATATGTCTGATCGGACATACCAATAAAATTCCAAAACTCCCTCCCAACCAAAATATCTTTATCGAAATCCATAAAATACTTAGTGGTCGGCCAACCATAGTCTCCGAACAGACCATTGGGGTTGTATGGAAGGCCAACAAAGGCGCGAACCGAAGTCGGATGTCGTACAGCATGAAGCCGAAGGATTCTGCGTTTTGCGGCTCTCATCTGATCATAATTTGGCTTCGGCGTCTTGATTTCAACATGATTCTCAAAACCATCCATCGAAACATAAAAGACATCATCCTTCTCTCTTACGTTTTCGCGCGCTCCCGGGCCTGACGCACCAGCTAAAATCTGAGTGAGCTCATTGGCTGTGGAAGGAGAGCCGTGATCATCTCCACTTGTATAATCTGCACATAAAGCATCGATCTGCGCAGACGTCGCAGCGGGAATCTGCCCCGAGACAAAATATCCAACCTCAGCATTCCCGTGCGTCGCACGCGCTATGTCCCCAGCGATTTTGTCCCACCCCCACCCCAACGATGTATTAAGAGAGCGCTCCAGCATCGCAGCAAGTCGAATTTCAGGAAAAAGCGTCTTTATAAACGGGGATGCCTCCCCACTCCTCCCAGAACTCCTGAACGGAGAAACTATTTCAGAAAGAAATAGCCCTTTAACCATCCTTGAACCACTCTTCAATAGAGTGTCAACATTTAAATTCAACCGCCCGATAACAATATCTTTAGGCACTGTCATTAATTTTCCCCGGCAATAGACAAGACTGAAGAAACAACCGCCTGAGCCATTCGAACTGGCACCGCATTACCTATCTGCCGGTACCTGGAAGATTTTGAGCCTTCAAAATGATAGGACGCAGGGAAATCTTGAAGCTCCGCGTATTCTGCAATGGAGAGTGGGCGCTCGAAGCAAGGGTGGCAAAGACTAGATGCAAGTTGCTGCGGCTGAGCAGTAAGCGTTGGAACGGGAGAGTCCCAAGAAAGACGACGCCAAAACCCTTCCTTACCCCCACCCGAGTTAATTGCGGAACCCATGATTTCCTCCAAATATCCCGGAGGAAATAGATCCGGATTTTCACGTACAAACTTCCAATTTCTACCTGCGGGAATATTTTTAAATATTTCTGCACGCTCCGCACTATATGCATAAGTATCACTATGCAGTGGCTCCTTCTCGCCCATGTGCCCAATTGCATCGCGGAGGGTTCGCCATGGCTTTATTGGAGGATACGGTGCGAGGCGATGATGAGTCGCAGGAACCAGGTCATTAACGGAAAGCTCGCGCCCCGTGATCTTTCTAAAGACCCCCGAACGCAGCTCCTTATCTCTGCTGCCAATGATAAAAACTCTATGACGTACTTGCGCAGTACCGTAGTCTGCGGAACAAAGCAATCCGTATGCGACCTCATAACCGAGACTTTTGAACGTCGGCAAGACAAGCAAACGCATCACCGAACCCAACTGATTTTCTTCACGCTGCGCAATTTCCTGCGGGTGCTTCCGCTCACTCAAAGGCAAGTGCTCAAGCGCAGCAGATAATAGCCCTCTAACGTTTTCGAAGAGAAAGAAACGTGGTCGAAGATGCCGAACCATCTCAAAGTAAGAATGCACTACTCTTCCCTGGGGGGTCTGGACAGACCCTCTCGATCCTGCCGTACTAAATGCTTGGCACGGGGGCCCCCCCGCCAAAAGAAAGGTTTCTTCTGGGGACAGCTTGGCGGCGGCCATTAATTCGATAGGACTGACATTCTCGATATCACCGAAGAGTGAGCCAGTTTTCTCTGACGCCATCTTGTTCTTCACCAGAGTGCGCCTGCAATCAACGTCAGCTTCTACCCAGGCGCGAAAATCAAACTTTCCCTTTCCTGCCTTTTTGATTCCAAGATCGAGGCCACCCGCACCGGAAAACAATGAAACGACTGGCAACATAATTTTAATTCCCGTGTGTAATTGAATCGCACGGAGGAATGATCGCAAGATCGCGGTATCAACTTCGCACGACAAGATTTCTGATTCAAGCTCTCTTGAGCTTCAACGGTGCATTGTGCAAATTCACAGTCTTAGAACCTGCGAATAAGCAATGGTCGCAGTGGCCTATAGTGCACGGTTCAGCTGAAGTTAGGGCTCCACCTCACTTCAGATCAAGCAGTCGCTGCCCAGGGAACTCAGTTCCAAGCAGTCGTCCAGCCATAAACGTTCACAAAAAATACTTCAACCGCCTTGCGGAATAGCTCGAAAGGAAGAGGGCCGCAAAATTGACGGCCCCCCTCTTCTCCAATGCAGACCACAAATCAGGCGGTCTAGAGAAGATGTGAAAACTTCTCTACCTCGCTTCCTTCAAACCCCAACAGGATTAGCCTTCTCCGGATCAATCTTGTACTGCTTGATCGCCCGGGCCACATCCTTCGCGGTCATCTTCCCTTCCTTCGCCAGCGCTGCAATCGCGGCATGCGCGATGTAGTACCGGTCAACCTCGAAGAACCGACGCAGGTTCGCACGCGTATCCGAACGACCGAAGCCATCCGTACCCAGTACGGTGTACGACATCGGCACGAACGCACGGATCTGGTCCGCATACGCACGCACATAGTCGGTGGCGGCAATTGCCGGGCCCTGGCGACCTTCCAGCAGCTCGGTCACGTAGGCCTTGCGCTGCTCACCTTCCGGGTGCAGGCGGTTGGCACGTTCCACGTCGAAACCATCGCGACGCAGTTCGTTGAAGCTCGGGCAGCTCCAGATATCGGCGGTCACGCCGAAGTCCTTGTCCAGCAGCTCGGCCGCGGCAATGGCTTCGCGCAGGATGGTGCCCGAACCCAGCAGCTGCACGCGCAGCTCGCCCTTCTTCGGCTTGCCGGCGTCGGTCAGCAGGTACATGCCCTTGACGATGCCTTCGGCCGCGCCTTCCGGCATTTCCGGGTGGGTGTAGTTCTCGTTCATCAGGGTGACGTAGTAATACTCGTCCACCTGGTCTTCCATCATGCGCTTGGTGCCGTGCTGCAGAACCACGGTCACTTCGAAGCCGAAGGTCGGGTCGTAGCTGCGCACGTTCGGGATGCCACCGGCCACCAGATGGCTGAAGCCATCTTCGTGCTGCAGGCCTTCACCGTTCAACGTGGTGCGGCCAGCGGTGCCACCCAGCAGGAAGCCGCGGGTACGCATGTCGGCGGCCTGCCAGGCGATGTCGCCCACGCGCTGGAAGCCGAACATGCTGTAGTAGATGTAGAACGGCAGCATCGGCACGTTGCTGACCGAGTAGCTGGTACCGGCCGCCATCCACGAGCTGATCGCACCCGGCTCGCTGATGCCCTGCTGCAGCACCTGGCCGCTCTGGTCTTCGCGGTAGAACATCAGCTGGTCGGCGTCGACCGGCTTGTACTTCTGGCCGAACGGCGCGTAGATGCCGATCTGGCGGAACAGGCCTTCCATGCCGAAGGTACGGGCTTCGTCGGCCACGATCGGCACGATGTGCGGGCCCAGTTCCTTGTCGCGCAGGGTGATGTTCAGGCTCTGCACGAAGGCCATGGTGGTGGAGTAGCTGCGCTCGCCGCTGCTCTTCAGCAGGCGGTCGTAGGCTTCCAGCTTCGGCGCCACGAAGGTCTTGTCGGCCTTGCGGCGGCGCTGCGGCAGGTAACCGCCCAGCGCGGCACGGCGTTCCTGCAGGTACTGCACTTCCGGCGAACCCGGGCCCGGGTGGTAGAACGGCACCTGGCCGTCGGCCAGCTGCGCGTCGGTCACCGGAATGTTGAAGCGGTCGCGGAAGTGGCGCACCGCCTCATCGTCCAGCTTCTTGGTCTGGTGGGTCGGGTTCAGTGCCTCACCGGCGCTGCCCATGCCGTAACCCTTCACGGTCTTGGCCAGGATGACGGTCGGCATGCCCTTGGTGTTCACGGCCTGGTGGTAGGCGGCGTACACCTTGTGCGGGTCGTGGCCACCACGGTTCAGGCGCCAGATGTCGTCGTCGCTCAGGCCGGCAACCATCGCAGCGGTTTCCGGGTACTTGCCGAAGAAATGCTCGCGGGTATACGCGCCGCCGAAGGCCTTGCAGTTCTGGTATTCGCCGTCGACGGTTTCCATCATCAGCTTCTTCAGGACGCCGTCGCTGTCCTTGGCCAGCAGGGCATCCCAGTAACCGCCCCACAGCAGCTTGATCACGTTCCAGCCGCCGCCACGGAACACGCCTTCCAGTTCCTGGATGATCTTGCCGTTGCCGCGCACCGGGCCGTCCAGGCGCTGCAGGTTGCAGTTCACCACGAAGATCAGGTTGTCCAGGCCTTCACGGCCGGCCAGCGCGATGGCACCCAGGGTTTCCGGCTCGTCGCTCTCGCCGTCGCCGATGAAGCACCACACCTTGCGGTCGGACTTCTCGATCAGGCCACGGTTTTCCAGGTAGCGCATGAACTGCGCCTGGTAGATGGCGGCCAGCGGACCCAGGCCCATCGACACGGTCGGGGTCTGCCAGTATTCCGGCATCAGCCACGGGTGCGGGTACGAGGACAGGCCACCGCCGTCCACTTCCATGCGGAACTTGTCCAGCTGCTCTTCGCTGATGCGGCCTTCCAGGAAGGAACGCGCGTAGATGCCCGGAGCGCTGTGGCCCTGGATGAACAGCAGGTCGCCCGGGTGGTTTTCGCTCGGGGCGCGCCAGAAGTGGTTGAAGCCCACGTCGTACAGGGTGGCGCCGGAGGCGAACGAGGCGATGTGGCCGCCCAGGTCACCTGGCTTGCGGTTGGCGCGGACCACGGTGGCCATCGCGTTCCAGCGGATGATCGAGCGGATGCGCCATTCCAGCTCGGCATTGCCCGGGCTCTTGGCCTCGAGCTGCGGCTCGATGGTGTTGACGTACTCGGTGGTGGGAGAGAACGGCAGGTAGGCGCCCGAACGACGGGTCAGTTCCACCATGCCTTCCAGCAGCTGATGCGCGCGCTCGGAGCCCTCGACATCAATAACGGCCTTCAACGACTCGATCCACTCCTGGGTTTCCACAGGATTCGGGTCGTTGTTCAGCACCTCGTTCAACCAGTTCATTAGCGCTCCCATAACCGCACGCACGCGCGCGACTGTTGTATAGATTTCTAGACCGCAAAGTGTAGCGCACCAAGGGCTTTCGTCACTTGGCTACGCAGGCGTATGGATGCAACCGGCCAGTGTCCGCAAGGGACTTGCCGGACCCGCTGAAGGCCCTGCGGCGGGCCTTGTTGGCTGCGCGGGCTGTCGCTTGCGGGCCGCTGCGCCCATGTGCAGGACGCAGTGTTACCGCTGCCGATGACGGTTGTGGGGCAGCTCCACGCCCCTGCGGTATCAGCAGCGCGAGCCGGCGCTGAACCGGCGACAACGTGTCGCACCCGCCTCTGGATCGGCGCTGGCATTGAGCCCAGGGTAGACCGTGAGTGAGGGGCCTGGCCGCCCCGCTCCCTTCCACAGCATCGCCGGGGCGCCTCGCAAGGGGCGCCCCTTTTGCTGTGCGCGGGGCCGGCCGTGGCCCAAAACGGACCTGCTTGTGGCCGGATCGATGATTGTCGGCTTCGATATATCGATATATCGTTTGCACACTCGTTTACCGATATATCGAAATGAGCCGTACCGCTTCTCCCAGAGCCCGTTCCACCGATCCGGCAGTGCCGCGCCGCAACGGCCAGCCGCGGGTGCTCAGCCGCGGCGACCTGCGCCTGCTGGTGCTGGCCCTGATCGGCGAGCAGCCGCGCCATGGCTACGAGCTGATGCAGCTGATCAGCAACCAGTTCATGCAGGCCTACACGCCCAGCGCCGGCACCATGTACCCGCTGCTGGCCAGCTTCGAGCAGGCCGGCTGGATCGAGGCCGAGGAAGTGGATGGCAAGCGGATCTTCCGCATCACCACCGCCGGCGAGTTCGAGCTGAAGGTGCAGCGCACCCAGGTGCGCCTGGCGCAGCGACGCGCCTTCGACCGCGCCCGCGAGATCACCAAGGCCTCGCTGCCGCCGCCGCTGGCCGGCGCCCTGCGCGAGTTCAAGCGGGCGCTGGTGCATCACCACGGCCGCTGGGCCGAGGGCGAGGCGGAAGAAGTAGCGGCGCTGCTGACGCGGGCGTCCGCGCTGCTCAACGGTACGGCCGGTAGCGAGACCCAATCCTTTTCAACGACCCAGCCAGACTGAATCCAGCCAGGTCGCCCCTACGCCGCGCGCCCCCGCGCGACACCTTTACAGGTAGCCCCATGACCGAACACAACAACACGCGCCTGCGCCTGGATGTGCGCTTCCGTGAACTGACCGTGCTGCGCACCGAAGAGGTCACCCCGCACATGCGCCGCGTGGTGCTGGGTGGCGACGATCTGGCCGGCTTCGATTCGCCCGGCGCCGACGACCACATCAAGCTGTTCTTCCCCAACAGCAGCGGCGAGATGGTGCTGCCGGTGCTGACCGCCGAAGGCCGCAGCTACCCGGACGGCAAGGAGCCCTCGCCGGCCCGCGACTACACCCCGCGCTGGTGGGACCACGAAACCGGCGAGCTGGCCATCGACTTCGTGCTGCACGACCAGGGCATTGCCGGGCCGTGGGCCGAGCAGGCGCAGGCTGGCGATGTGCTGGTGATCGGCGGCCCGCGCGGCTCGTTCGTGGTGGCCGACAGTTACGATGCCTATGTGCTGATCGGCGATGAAACCGCGCTGCCGGCCATCGCCCGTTGGCTGGACGTGCTGCCGGACGGCGCCGAAGTGCAGGCCTTCGTTGAAGTGAGCGACGAGGCCGAACGCCAGGCCCTGCCGCAGTACGAGAACGTGCGCATCCACTGGCTGGAGCGCAACGGCTTCCCGGCGGCCAGCAGCACGCTGCTGGAAGACATGCTGACCGACTTCGAGGCCCCGGACGGCGACGTCTTCTACTGGATCGCCACCGAATCGCGCCGCGCGCGGATGATGCGCAAGTTCATCGAAGGCCACCTGGGCGTGCCGCGCGACTGGATCCGCTCGACCGGCTACTGGAAGGCCCACCCGGACGAAACCGACGGCGATTGAGCAAAAGACGGTAGGTGCGGACCGTTGGTCCGCACGCCTTCGAATGGGTAGTGCCGGCCGCTGGCCGGCAACCTCATGAACCTTCGGCAGGTACCCGCAGCTGCCGGCCAGCGGCCGGCACTACCGTGCTGGACGCCACCTGCCGCGTCCATCCGGACCGCTGCGCGGCCCAGATCTCCAGCGCCACCAGCAGCGCAATGATCAACAACGGCAACAGCAGCCCGAAGTACACGCCGGGCATCATGCCGTTGATCTGCGCCTTCACCAGCCGCAGCACGCCACGGGTGTGCAGCAGCTCATCCACATGCATGGTCAGCGCCTCGCGCACCACCTTGGGCTCCAGGCCGATCGTGCCGGCCTTGTCCACCAGCGTGTCTTCCAGCATGCCGCGCAGCAGTCCCTCGCGCACCTTGCCGATCACCCATCCCGCGCCACGTGCCAATGGGCCGTCACCGAGACGATCGAGGCCGGGCAACGGATGTTCGCTCAGATAGGCCGAGGCAATGGTGTCGGCCACATCGCCCACCGTGCCCTGGCTGCGCAATGCCTCGCGCATGCGCGGGTTGTCCAGTGAATCGGTAAAGCCTTCGCTCCAGCCTTCCACCAGGGTCTGCAGGTGCGGCTGGAAGTGATCGAGCTGCTTGAACAGTGCGCGGTGTGCGCCGGCAGTAAAGCCCAGCTGCAGCCCGAAGAAGGCGGTGGCCAGCGGCAGCAGCACCACGTAGCTGGCCAGCAGCCAGTGATGCCAGCGTCTCTGCCGCTGCAGCCAAGCGCGGCGATGCAGCCAGCGCCAGGCGAAGATGCCCAGCACCAGGCCAAGCAATGTGCCGAGCACGCTGCCGCCCAGCAGATCGAGCACGCTCAGGCCCGTCCAGAATTCGTTCAACCAGTACTGCGTGTCCTGCATGGGTCTTCCTTCCGTGGATGAAAAGCAGGCCATTGTAGAGCCGAGCCCATGCTCGGCTGCTCCTTGCATCAGGTGGATGCGGACCCGCCGACCGGTGGGTGCGGACCGTTGGTCAGCACACTCCCATGCAATTGCCGGCCAGCGGCCGGCACGACCCGGCAAGCAGTGCGACAATCGCGCTCCTTTCCTGCAGCAACGAGGCCCACATGGCCAAACTGACCCTGGCCAGCGTGGATGCGCTGCGTACCCGCTTTGCCGATGACGCCGCCTGCGACGCGGCACTGGCCACCTTCGCCGACCCGGCCGCGCTGCGCGCGCCGCTGCGTGAGCTGGTGGAGGCACAACACCGCTACCTGCAGGCCGAATTCGAAGTGGCACAGGTGGCCGACGTGCTGCGCCGCGACCAGAAGTACGCGCCGGTGGGCCGACCGTCGATCAACATCGTGCAGCTGCGCAAGCAGCAGGCCGCGACCAAGCAGGCAGCGCTGATCGCGCGCCAGGTGGTGGCGCAGGCCGCGCAGACCTTCGCGCGCGTGAGCGGGATGACGGTGAAGGCCAAGCAGAGCCCGAGCGAGGCGTGCGTTGCATGGTTGGGCGCGTTGCGCTGAGGGATCGTGCGGACCAACGGTCCGCACCCACCGAATCCAGGTCCGCAGCCGGCCAGCGGCCGGCTCTACCAGAACCCAAAAAGAAGGCCCGCTTTTCAGCGGGCCTTCTGCCTTCTCACGACGAGTGAGTGGGGTGCATCAAGCGGCCGGCTTTTCGCCGGTGGCTTCGGTGGTGATGCGGATCTTCACTTCATCGCTGACGTTCGGGGCATACGCGCCGACGCCGAAATCGCTGCGCTTCAGGGTGGTGGTGGCATCGAAGCCAGCGGCCGGAACCTTGGCCATCGGGTGCTCGCCGCCGCCATTGACGGTCACGTCCAGGGTGACCGGCTTGGTGATGCCCTTGATGGTCAGGTCACCGGTCACGCTCAGCTTGTTGGTGCCAGCAGCTTCCACCTTGGTGCTCTTGAAGGTGGCATCGGCGAACTTGGCGGCGTCGAAGAAGTCGGCGCTCTTCAGGTGCTCGTCGAACTTGGCGGTGAAGCTGTTCAGGCCGCTCAGCGGCAGCTTCACTTCCACGGTGGACTTGGTCACGTCTTCGGCGTTGTACACCAGGGTGCCTTCAACGTTGCCGAAGTGTGCGCTCGGGTTGGAGAAGCCGAAGTGGCTCCACTGGGCCAGCACGTCGGTGTGGGTCGGGTCCAGCTTGTAGGTGCCCGAGGCGATCTTGATCGCTTCGGCGGCCGGCGCGGCAGCAGCGGCATCGGCGGCCGGGGTGGCGGCCTGCCCGGTGGTGGCCGGGGCGGCGGCATCGGCGGCCGGGGCAGCGGTGTCGGCCGGCTTGGAGCAGGCGGCGATGGCCAGCGTCAGGGCCAGCGGCAGCAGCAGTTTACGGGTGGCGCTCATCTCAGGAACTCTCCGGATCGTAGGGTGGGTACACGGTGTAGCAAGAGCCCGCCGCGGGACGGCGGGCCCGAAACCGATACAACGACTTACGCGATGCGCGCCGCTTCGTCGAACGACAGGCGCGGCAGACGCGGGAACAGGCCCGCCGAGTCACCGTAACCCAGGTTGACCAGGAAATTCGACTTGATGGAGGTGCCGGCGAAGAAGGCTTCATCCACCTTGGCCGCATCGAAGCCGGACATCGGACCGGCATCCAGGCCCAGCGCGCGCGCGGCCAGGATCAGGTAGGCGCCCTGCAGGCTGCCGTTGCGGATGGCGGCTTCGTGGCGGCCTTCCTGCGGGCCGTCGAACCAGGCCTTGGCATCGGTGTGCGGGAACAGGTACGGCAGCTTCTCGTGGAAGTCCAGGTCGAAGCCGATGATGACGGTGACCGGGGCGGCCATGGTCTTGTCATGGTTGCCTTCGGACAGGGCCGGGGCCAGCTTGGCCTTGGCTTCCTTCGAGGTGACGAAGACGAAACGGGCCGGCGTGGTGTTGGCCGCAGTCGGGCCCCACTTCACCAGGTCGTACAGTTCCTGCAGCAGGCTGGCCGGGACCGGCTTGTCGAGGAAGGCGTTCTGGGTGCGGGCAGTGCGGAACAGCTGGTCGAGGGCAGCAACGTCGAGCGCGTGGGACATCAGTGGATCTCCAGGGCGGCTAAGGGAAGGTCAGTGCCCGCGGGCGGCGCGGGGCGAATCGACGAGCCGCAGTGTAGAGTGTCGCGACTGTTGCAACACCCAGCAGGACTGAAACGAATTAATGCCAATGGTGAAACGATCGAGCGCGCCTTGGACGGTCACTGACGGCCGTGCCGGCAATGTCCGCCAGGCGGTCGCGCTGGCCTCGGCGCTGCGTCTGGGTACCCATCAGCCACTGGTCCTGCAGCCCCGTGCGCCCTGGCGCTGGCTGTCGCCACGGCGCCTGCCGGGCGATGTGGACGGCTACGGCGAGGCATTTGCGACGCTAGCTGCGGACGCCCCGCCGTTGGCGATCGGCTGTGGCCGCCAGTCCGCCGGCGCCCTGCGCGTGCTGCGTGCGCGTGGCAGCCAGGTGGTGCAGATCCTCGACCCGCGCATCAGCGCCCGCCACTGGGACATGGTGGTGGTGCCCGAGCACGATGCTCTGCGTGGCAGCAATGTGCTGACCCTGCTCGGCAGCCTCAACCCGGTGGACGACGACTGGCTGGCCTGGGGTCGTGCCGCGTTCGCCAGCTTCAGCACCCTGCCCGGCCCGCGCACCGCGTTGCTGGTGGGTGGACCGACGCCGCTGGCCCCGTGGGACGAGGCAGCGATGGTGGGCGTGTTCCAGGCGCTGGCCGATCAGATCCGCGCTGAGGGCGGCAGCCTGCTGGCCACGACTTCGCGGCGCACGCCACCGGCATTGGCCGAGATCCTGCGCGCGAAGTTCGCCGATCTGCCACATGTGATCTGGGGCGATGGCGGCGACGGCGTGAACCCGTACGCGGGCCTGCTGGGCTGGTCCAACCGCGTGGTCGTCTCGCCCGATTCGGTGAACCTGCTTTCTGAAGCCTGTGCCACGCGCATGCCGGTGACGGTGGCGCTGGCTGATACCGCGCAGGGGCGGCTGGCACGTTTCCAGCAGCAGCTGCGCGAGCGCGGGCGGTTGCAGCCGCACTGGCTGGACTGGCAGTACGACCGTATCGAGCCGCTGCGCGAAACCGCGCGGATCGCCGCGCAAGTGAAGCAGCGTTTGGCATTGAGGTAGTGCCGGCCGCTGGCCGGCAACGCTATATGCATTACCGAAGCCCCTGCCATTGCCGGCCAGCGGCCGGCTCTACCCCGTTCGTCCAGCGATTTCTGAACATTTGGATCCGCCTGCACGGTTAGAGTCCAGCTTCCCCCATCACACTGAACGTCTTCATGCGTACCCTGCTCCTGCTGCCCCTGGCCCTGCTCGCTGCCTGCTCCACCACGCCCACCGAGCTGGACCCGATTTCTTACCAGTGCCAGCAGCAGCTGGATGCATACCGCGAACAGCCAGCGCTGCGCGATCCGAAGACTGGCGAGCGCCCACCGCTGCCGATCGCGCCGATCAGCGACGCCTGTGACCGGGAACTCAAGCGCAAGGGCGTGGACCGCCCGCTGCGCTGACCGGCGTATGATCGGCGCGCGGGCCTGCCCGCCGTTGAAGGTATCGACATGGATCGTTTTTCCCGCCTGCCCCGCGCCGCGCTGCTGATCGCCAGCCTGCTGGCGACCGCACCGGCATGGGCCAACAGCACCGAGTGCCGCGAGCGCTACCCGAGCGTGGCCTCGCAGGCGGCGATGCTGGACGTGGCCTGGACCACCGCCGAGCGCCTGGACGCGCTGCCCGATGTGGACGTGGTGGTCGCCGCACGTGGTGGCCAGGACCTGAGCCGCTACGGCCTGCGTCACAGCCATCTGGCCTTCCTGCTGCGCGAGGACGATGGCCGCTGGCGCGCGATGCACCTGCTCAACCGCTGCAAGACCGACAGCTCGCAGCTGTACCACGAAGGGCTGGGCAACTTCGTCGGCGAGAGCGGTGGCCATACCGATCTGCGCATCGGCGTGCCATCCGCACCGTTGCGTGCAGCACTGCGCGCGATGCTGGTGTCACCGTCGATCCAGCCAAAGGCGCTGCACGAAACCAGGTACAACGTGGTCGCCTACCCGTTCGCCACCGACTACCAGAACTCCAACCAGTGGGTGCTGGAAGTGCTGGCGGCGGCGATGGCGCAGGCCGATGGCGCGCCGGCCATCGTCAAGCGTGAGCAGGCCCAGCAGTGGCTGCGCCAGCAGAAGTACCAGCCCAGCGTGCTGCATATCGGCCTCGGCAAGCGCGTGGGTGCGCGCCTGTTCGTGGCCAACGCCACCACCACCGACCATCCGGCCGGCGAGCGCATCTCCGGCAACTATTCGGTGGTGACGGTGGAATCGGTGTTCGATTTCCTGCACCAGCGCAGCCAGCTGCAGCAGGAACTGGTGATCCCTCACGTGCCGGTGGCCGGTGCCGCCGCAGCCAGCCCCTGAATCCCGCAAGGAGAACGAGATGCGCCTTTCGCACGCTGTCCTGATGCCGCTGTTGATTCTCACCGGCCTAGCCTGCTCGACCGCCGCCCACGCCGAACGCCGCATCGTGATCATCCACGACCCGGGCCCGCAGGGGCCGAGCCTGGAGATGTCCACGCAGATGGTGGCGTCGGCCCGCGCGGCAGCGGCGAAGGAAGCCCAGGATGCAGCCGACGCGGGTCGCCCATTGGCCCGTCAGCAGCAGATCAAGCTGCCGCAGATGCAGGTGAGCGCCATCGCCACCACCGTGGATGGCCGCCGCGAAGTGCTGCTGCGTGATGCCAACGATCCGCAGAACACCGCATCCATGCAGTACCCGCGCGGCATCGGCGATCCGGCCGTGCAGTTCACCGTGGGCCAGACCGTGAACTTCGAGCCGACCGGGGCCGACCAGGGCTGGCAGCTGAAGGACAACCAGGGCCGTCCACTGGAATACCTGCCCGAGGCCACCGGCCCGCGCGACATTTTCGATACCCGGCGCTGAGCCGCCGTCCCCACCCTGACCAGGAGGTCTCCATGTTCCGTTGCCTGCGCATTCCCGCCACTGCTCTGCTGCTTTCGGCGCTGATGGTGCCCACCGTCCACGCTGGCGCTGCGCCGCAGTTGAACAGCAGCGAGGCCAGCGTGCTGATCACCTCGCTGATCGTGGTGTCAGTGCCCCTCGCTGCGTCGGCGGGCTTGTCTGAATTGTCGAAGGCGCCGTTCAAGGCCAGCGAGCGCCGTGAGAAAGCCCACCGCACCAAGGCGGTGCCGCTGCCACCGATGGAAGTGAAGAAGGTGGAGACCACGGCGGCGGGCGAACGCCAGGTGCAGCTGCAGGTGCCCGACAAGGCCGACCAGACCGCCACGCTGCGCTGGCCGGCGCGCGTGCATGAGGACCAGACGGCGGCCTTCGTGGTCGGCCAGCAGGTGCATTTCGACCCCACCGAGGCCGGTGCCGGCTGGACCGTGAAGAGCGCGCAGGGCCAGGCGCTGGCCTATGTGCCGACCGCCTACGCCGCCGGCGACGTGATGAGCGAAGCGCTGTAAAGCTGAACGACCGGTTTTGGCTTTGCCGCAGCCCGGGCGGATAATGGGCGATCCCCTTTGTCCCCCTGGCTCGCCATGTCCGTGCGTCCTGCCCCTGTGTTTGCCCCGTTGACCGCCCGCGCCCTGGTGCTGGCGGTACTGGCGATGGGCGCGGTGGTGCTGCTGTCCAACGTACTGGTGCAGTACCCGATCAACGATTGGCTGACCTGGGGTGCTTTCAGCTACCCGGTCGCGTTCCTGGTCAGCAATCTGATCAACCGCCGCTTCGGCCCGGGCCCTGCCCGCCGCGTGGCGTGGATTGGTTTTGCGGTGGCGGTACTGCTGTCGATCTGGGTGGCCACCCCGCGCATCGCGATTGCCTCGTGCTCGGCCTTCATCGTGGCGCAGCTGCTGGACATCACCGTGTTCGACCGCCTGCGCCGTGGCAGCTGGTGGCGCGCACCGATGGTAGCCACCACCTGCAGCGCGACGGTGGATACCACCATTTTCTGGTCGATCGCGTTTGCCGGTTCGACCCTGCCGTGGGTGAGCTGGGCCGCCGGCGACCTGGCGGTGAAGCTGGCGATCGGCGTGTGCCTGCTGGCCCCGTTCCGCGCGTTGTTGTGGAAGATGGCGCCGCTGCGCGCGGCCGGCTGACCGCTGTCGCTCTGGTAGGTGCCAACCTTGGTTGGCGCTTTGCGTTCATGCCAACCAAGGTTGGCATCTACCAACTGCAGACCTCCGCCATCCGCCGCTCAGGCGAACGGCAACTCTGCAGCTCTGCACGCCGCCGCAATCGCGGCACATGCATCTTCAATCGCCGGCGTCGTCGGTGCCAGTCGCGGCCGCCGGTCCAGCGTGCAGGCCAGGCCCACGTCCAGCAACGTGGCATGCGCTCCATGCAGCGCCTGTGCGGTGTCTTCCGGCAGGAAACCAACAACCGCCAGCGCATCGATCAACGACGGCGTGTCGCGCGGCTGCAGCAACGCTACATGCTGCGCGCTACGCGCCAGCACGCCGGTCTGCAGCAGGAACTCCAGGTCCACCACGCCACCGGCACCCTGCTTCAGGTCCAGCCTCGCGGCATCGCTGCGGTCCAGTTCGGTGCGCATGCGGCCGCGCATCTTCAGCACGTCCGCATACAGCACACCGGCATCGCGTTCGCGCCCCAGCGTCTGCGCACGCACCTGTTCGAAATCGGCCAGCAGACTGGCATCACCGGCCACGCCCCGCGCGCGCACCAAAGCCTGGTGTTCCCAGGTCCACGCGCGCTCGCGCTGGTATTCGGTGTAGCTGGCCAGCGAAGAGACCAGTGAGCCCTTGCCGCCATCCGGGCGCAGGCGAACGTCGATGTCGTAAAGGCGGCCGGCGGCGGTGACTGCACCGAGCAGCGCCATCACCTTCTGCGCAAGGCGTGCGTACCAGCGCCCCGGTTCCAGCGGCCGTGCCCCATCGCTGGCATCCACGCCGGCCGGGTTGTCGTGCAGGAACACCAGGTCCAGATCGGAGCCGAAGCCCAGCTCCAGTCCACCCAGGCTGCCGTAGCCGATGATCGCGAAGCGCCCGCCGGGAATCTCGCCGTGTGCGGCGCGCATGTCCGCCTCGGCCATCGCCAATACGGTAACCACCACCGCCTGCGCCAGTTCGGCCAATTGCCGGGTGCTGTCGACCGCGCCCTGGCGGCCATCCAGCGTGGCCATCGCCATGCGGAAGCTGAGTGCCAGCCGCGTTTCATTGAGCCAACGCAGCGCGGATTCGGGATCTTCCACCGTCAGCACCTGCTGGCACTCGGCCAGCATGCCAGCGGCATCCGGCATCGGCCCGGACACGCGCACGTCCAGCAGTTCGTCCAGCAGCAGCGGATACGCTGCCAGGCGCTCGGCCAGCAACGCGCTGCGCGCCAGCACGTCTACCAGCCGCGCCAGTGCGCTGGGCTGTTCGTCCAGCAAGGCGAGATAGCTGGTCCGGCGCAGCACCGCCTGCAGCAGGCCAAGCACGCGCTTCAGCGCGGCATCGGGCTGTGGCGAGCGCGTGGCCGCATGCAGCAGCGCAGGCAGTACGCGATCCAGCCGCGCACGCGCGGCATCGGACAACGACTTCACGCCGGTGCCCTGGGCGAAATCGCGCAGCGACTGGTCGGCGCCGTTGGCATCGAGGAAACCGGCTTCGGCCAGCAGTGGTGCATTGCTGCCTTCGGGCAGGCTGCGCCAATAGTTGGCCAGCGCGTCGGGCGCGGCCTGGCCCTTGCGCGGCGCCAGCAGCGCGGCGAATTCAGTACTGACCCGCTGCTGCTGTTCCGCCAGCGCCGCACGCAGCACGTCCCAATCCGGATAGCCCAGACCCACGGCGATGCGTTCGCGGTCGAGTGCATCATTGGGCAGCACATGGGTCTGCGCGTCACGCAGCATCTGCAGGCGGTTTTCCAATCGGCGCAGGAACAGGTAGGCCTCGCGCAGCGCGCTGCCATCCTCGGGCGCGATCTGTCCGGCGGCCACCAGTGCGTCCAGCGCCACCAGCAGGCGACGCTCGCGCAGTGCCGGTTCACGGCCACCGCGGATCAGCTGCAGCGCCTGGCACAGGAATTCGATTTCGCGGATGCCACCGGCGCCGCGCTTGATGTCGTCGTGCAGTTCCCGGCGCGCGACTTCGGCGGTGATTGCCGCCTTCATCTCGCGCAGGCCGTCGAGCGCGGTGAAGTCCAGGTAGCGGCGGTACACGAACGGGCGCAGCGTCTGCAGCCACGCCTCGCCGGCATCGATGTCGCCGGCCACCGCGCGCGCCTTCAACCAGGCATAGCGTTCCCAGTCGCGGCCCTCGCGCTGGAAATACTGGTCCATCGCCGCGAACGACAGCGCAACGCGGCCGGCGCTACCGAACGGACGCAGGCGCAGGTCGACGCGGTGGCTGAAACCATCGACGGTGGTTTCGTCCAGCAGCTTGGCCAGGCGCTGGCCGAGGCGGGCGAAATACTCTTCGGCCGCCAACGGACGCGGTCCATCGGATTCACCGCCCTGCGGATAGGCGTAGACCAGGTCCACATCGGAGCTGAAGTTGAGCTCGCCACCGCCGAGCTTGCCGAGGCCAAACACCACCAGCTGCTGCGGCGTGCCGTGTTCATCGGCGATCACACCGTGGCGCTGGGCGAATTCCTGCTGCAGGGCGTCCAGTGCCAGCCGCAGGCAGTCCTCGGCGAGGGTGGTGGCACCGGCGAGGGTCTGCGGCACGTCGTCGAGGCCGGCCAGGTCACGCCAGATCAGCCGCGTGGACATCGCAGTGCGCCAGCGCCGGATCTGCGCCGGCCAGTCACTGGGCTGCAGCGGATCGAGCACCGGCGCCGGGATCGGCGGGCAGCCGGGGGCGGCCAGCTGTGCCAGCAAGGCCGGTTGCCGCACGAGGGTGTCCAGCGCGAAGTCGCTGGCCACCGCCAGCTGGTTCAGCAACGGCAGCAGGTCGGCCGGGACGGGCTCGGGCAGGACCTGGGCCAGACGGGCCAAAGCGCGGTCGACAAGGGGCTGCAGGGAGGCGGGCAGGTCAGCGGGGGCGAGGGTCATGGGCTGATTCTCACGGGGTCGGATCCCTTTGCCAACGGCGAAGGGCTCTGACCCCGAGATGCCGCCGGTTGATGCCGCTGGTGGGGTCAGAGCCTTTTGCCTGTGGCAAAAGGATCCGACCCCCGATGGGAGCCGCGCATTCATACTGGGCGACAGGCAATAAAAAAAGCCCGCTTGCAGCGAACTGCCAGCGGGCTCTGCTCCCTCCCCCACGTCGGGATGCAGGTCCATCGTGCGGGCTGCGAAAGCACTTTGCACGCTGCACTGCAAAACAAAACCGGCGGGTTTGGGTGACCCCTGCGGGAAAAGCCATTCCACGAAGGTAGAACCCCCCGTACGGCGGGGGATGGCCGATAATCGGGATTCCCCCCAGCAACACGTGTCGTCATGTCTGTTGATCGCATCGCCAACGCGCGTCTCCGTGACCGCGTGGTCTCCGCAGAGGCCGCAGCCGCGCTGATCCAGCCCGGTGAAACCGTGGCCATGAGCGGCTTTACCGGCTCTGGTTACCCCAAGGCTGTTCCCGTCGAACTGGCCCGCCGCATCGAAGCGGTGCACGCCCAGGGCCTGCCCTTCCAGATCAGCCTGATGACCGGCGCCTCCACTGCGCCGGAACTCGATGGCGCGCTGGCCAAGGCCGATGGCATCGCCATGCGCATGCCGTTCCAGAGCGACCCGGATGCGCGCAACCGCATCAACGAGGGCAAGCTGGACTACATCGACATCCACCTCAGCCACGTGGCCCAGCATGTGTGGTTCGGCTTCTATGGCGAGATCGATACCGCCGTGATCGAAGTCTCGGCCATCCGCGAAGACGGTTCGCTGGTGCCGTCCACCTCGGTCGGCAACAACAAGACCTGGCTGGACCTGGCCAAGAAGGTGATCGTTGAGGTCAACGAATGGCAGCCGGCCGGCGTCGACGGCATGCATGACATCTACTACGGCACAGCGCTGCCGCCGCACCGCAAGCCGATTCCGCTGGTGAACGCCAACGACCGCATCGGTGACACCGCGCTGCGCTGCGACCCGGACAAGATCGTGGCCGTGGTGCGCACCAACGGCCCGGACCGCAACAGCCCATTCAGCCCGATCGATGTGACCAGCGAGCAGATCGCTTCGCACCTGATCGAATTCCTCAAGCACGAGGTGAAGAAGGGCCGCCTGCCGCCGAACCTGCTGCCGCTGCAGTCGGGCGTGGGCAATATTCCGAACGCGGTGTTGGCCGGCCTTGCCAAGAGCGGCTTCCGCGACCTGGCCGCGTTCACCGAAGTGATCCAGGACGGCATGCTCGATCTGCTGCGTGACGGCGTGCTGAGCTACGCTTCGTGCACCGGCTTCGCGCTGAGCCCGCAGGCCAACGAGACGTTCAAGGAGAACATCGATTTCTATCGCGAGCGCATCATCATGCGCACGCAGGAAATCTCCAACCATCCGGAGCTGGTGCGCCGCCTCGGCTGCATCGGCATGAACGGCATGATCGAGGTGGACATCTACGGCAACGTCAATTCGACGCACGTGATGGGCACGCGGATCATGAACGGCATCGGCGGTTCGGGTGACTTTGCGCGCAACGGTTTCCTGTCGGCGTTCCTGAGCCCGTCCACCGCGAAGAACGGCACCATCTCGGCGATCGTGCCGATGGCCAGCCACGTGGACCACACCGAACACGACGTGTCGGTGATCGTCACCGAACAGGGCCTGGCCGATCTGCGAGGGCTGACCCCGCGCAAGCGTGCGCAGGTGCTGATCGACAACTGCGCGCACCCGGATTTCCGCCCGCAGCTGCAGGACTACTTCGACCGTGCCAGCCGCGAAAGCTACGGCAAGCACACCCCGCACCTGCTGCCGGAAGCGCTGTCGTGGCACCAGCGTTGGCTGGATACCGGCACGATGAAGGGCTGATTGCCGTCGGGGTCGGATCCCTTTCCATTGGAAAGGGCTCTGACCCCAGGTACGGACATCGGGTAGTGCCGGCCGCTGGCCGGCTCCCCAGAACAGCCAGCCAGCGGCCGGCTTTACCCTCAAACGGCGCGCAGCGCCGCCAGCGATTCGGCCTGCAGCCGCTCGTAGATTTCGAACTCGTCATTCACCGCCACGCCCAGCGCCTGCTCGAAGGCCTCGCGGTTGGCGTGTGCGGCATACGCACGCTGTTCTTCACCGCCCAGGTTCGACTGGAAGATGCCTGCGGCACTGACCGGCAGGAAATCCTCGTAGACGATCGGGTCAGCCGTGGCCAGGCCTGCGGCCACCAGCACTTCGGCCGGCAGGTCGGCCACGCGCTCCGGTGCGGCGCGGCCGGCGTCGGTCAGCTGGTAGCGGTAGTAACCCAGTCCTTCCTGGCGCAGCGTGTCATGGTCATCCGGGAAGCTGGCGAACACCGCCTGCAAGCGCTGGCCGTAGCCGCCACCGGTGCTGCCTTCGCCACCGGCATCGCGTGCCTGCGACAGCAGCTGGTCGTACAGTGCGCGGCCCTTCGGGGTCAGGGCAAGGCCACGCTGTTCGATCTCGCCGAAGCGCGCGGTATGCGTACCGGCATCCCCCCCCTCACTGTCCGGGAAATGCACGGCTTCTTCCAGCGCCTTGAAGCTGGTCTGGCGCAGCAGGATCGGGCAGGCGCGGCGCGGCGGCCCTTCGATCACCGCCTTGGCCGCCATGCCGTGCTCGATCATTGCCGCCTGTGCGGCGTCGATGTCCAGCGTACGCGGGGTCAGGTGGTTGATGTGCGGGCCGCGGAAGCTGACCACGTCGGCCACCAGCCGGTGCGCGTTGTGCAGCGCGTGGTAGGTCGGCAGATCGACGGTGGCATCGCCGTGCCAGCGGAAGGTTTCCAGTGCTTCATCGACGAAGCGCCCGGCATCGGCCTGCGACAGGCCACCGTCACGCTCAGCCTGGTCGATCAGCGCCAGCGCGCCATCGGTAAAGATGCGGCGGCGGGCAAGGATCTTTGCCGATTCGGCGCGCAGTGCTTCGTCTTCGATCAGCTCCAGGCGCAGCAACGAGGTGAACACGCGGAACGGGTTCTGCGCCAGCGCCGCGCCGGTGAGCGGGCGGAATGCGGTGGAGTGCACCGGCACGCCGGCCACGGACAGGTCGTAGTAACCGACCGGGTACATGCCCATCACCGCGAACAGGCGGCGCAGCGTGGCCAGCTCCTGCACGGTGCCTACGCGGATCGCCCCGTGGCGCTCTTCGTCCAGGCGCGCACGCTCCTCGTTGCGCTGCAGCTGCGCGGCCAGCGCCGGGTCCTGCTCCAGCACCTGCGCGTTGATCCGCTCCACCAGTTCCACCAGCGTGCCGTACAACGGCACTTCGGTGCGGTACATGCGGGACATGGCCTGCGCGAACAGGCGGCGGATCACATCAGGCGAAACGAAAGAGGCGCTCATCAGTCACTCGATTACGGGAACGGGGAACAGCTCGAACCCGTATTGTCGCCGGAGCGCGCGGCGACGGCGATATGCAGAGCAACATGGCGCCCAGCCCGGTAGGCCTGGTGGGTGCGAACCTTGGTTCGCACTGGTCTGGGGGGGGAAGGAGCAAAAGGCGTGCGAACCAAGGTTCGCACCCACCAGAATCAGGCAGCGGCCAGCACTACCGCTTGAGCTGGCGCTTCAGGGTGGCATCCAGGGTGATCGGCCGGTCCCAGTGCTGGTAGCTGGCCACGATGGCGTGGCGCACGGCGCGGTAATGCAGGTTGTCCGGCTTGGTCGGCATGCGCTTCACCACCGCCTCCCAACCGCCCTCCGGGTCCTGACTGAAGGCGCGCACGCTGTCGCGGCAGGTCTGGCCGCTGGCCTTGGCCCAGAAGCAGGCGAAGTAGATGTCCCCGGCCTGCCAGCCATGGGTGGTGAACAGCGCGCTGATGTAGCCGCGCGGCACGCTGGCATAACGCGACACTTCGTCGAGGAAGGCGTCCGGGTAGCGTTCGGCGTAGTGATTGACGTCCTGCAGCTGGGCATCGACCCAGCTGTCGCCGGTTTCCACCTCGTAGGCCGCCGAGCGCTCGGCGGTCTGCTGGGCCAGCACGGTGGCCGGCGCCAGCAGCAGGGACAACAACAGTGTGCGCAGTCGGAGGTTCATGCCCCGATTCTGCCGCAGCCGCCGGGTCCTGTCAGGCCGCCGCCGAGGCCTTGGCCTCGATCGCCGCCAGTGCGGCCGGCCAATCGTGGGCGGTGTCGGCGGTGACCATGCGCGGTTCGTCATCGGCCACGCCGTGCTGGGTCTCGTGTGCCCAGGTCACTGCGTACGGGGTATGCACGCCCCAGCCGCCCAGGGTCACCACCGGCTCGATGTCCGAACGCAGTGAGTTGCCGACCATCACGAAGCGCTGCATCGGCAGGTCGAATTCGGCCAGCACGCGGGCGTAGGTTTCCGGGTCCTTCTCCGAGACGATCTCGATGCGCGGGAACAGCTCGGCGAGATTGGCGACCTTGATCTTGGCTTCCTGGTGGAACAGGTCGCCCTTGGTGATCAGCACCACCGGATAATCTTCGGCGATCGCAGCCACCGCTTCGCGCACGCCGTCGATCAGCTCGACCGGGTGGCGCAGAGTGTCGTGGCCGATCTCCAGGATGCGCTGGATGTCCTTGGCCTCGATGCGCTGGCCGGTGATGTCGATGGCCGCTTCGATCATCGACAGCGTCATGCTCTTCACGCCGTAGCCGAAGGTACCCAGATGGCGCTGCTGCACTTCCAGCAGGTGACGCGCGGTCTGGGTGTCATGCACGTCGACGTAGCGCGACAGCAGGTCAAGATAATCCTGCTCGGCCTTGCGGTAGTAGTCCTCGCTCTTCCACAGCGTATCGTCACCGTCAAAACCGACCAGGCCGATGGCGCGCGACGGCGCAGGCGTGGGGGTATTCATCGGCCAAGGATACAGGGGCAGCGATGACGAGAAAAACCCGGGCGGCCGCAGCCGCCCGGGTCCCCATGCACCGGTCTTCCCGAATCAGGCGTGGATCAGCGGCCCTGCGCCGCGCCGGCACCCGCACCGGCCTGCTGCGCGGCCACGTAGGCCTTGTACTCATCGGCGCTCAGTTCGCCGTCCTTGTTGGTATCGGCTTGGTCGAACACCTGGGCCAGGCCTGCGTTCACCTGTGCCTCGGTCTTGCTGATGGTGCCGTTGCCATCGGTATCGATGCTGGCCCAGGTCTGGCCACCGCCATTGGCCTGCGCCGAAGCCGCCGCGGCCGCATTGGTCGCCTGGTCAGCGGCCTGCCCTGCCTGCGCTGCAGACTGCTGCGCCTGTGCAGCCTCGTTCTGTGCCTGCGCGGCCTGCTGCTTGGCCGACTGGGCCATCGCCGGAATGGCCAGCACGCTGCCGGCGGCGACGATCAGGGCGATCAGGGGCTTGCGGTTGCGAATAGTCATCAGGGGTGTCTCCTACCAATTGGGTGGTGTTGCGCGGCGTGTTGTCTCCGCACGGCACCTACCCTGCCACCGCCTTTCTGAATCGATTTTGGGCCATGATCCGCCTCCACACGCACGATTAACCACTGGCTCGCGCGCATGCATTAGCGCGGTGGTTAGGGTGGAGTGAGTGGCTCATAAGCTGCGCATTCAGCGCACCCGGATTTAACCGGGTACCAACGAAAAACCTGCGTCAGTCGACGGTTTGTTCCGATGACCGCGAACTGAACATCACCCAGCCGAGGGCAACACCGGCGAGCGCACCGGCGATTTCCAGCACCACGCGGCTGCCGAGTTCGTTCGGATCGTGGATGGTGGCGAGGAACAGGCGCGCGTACAGCGGCGACTCCAGCCGCACGATGCCCATGTAGAACAGCTTCCAGGCATCGAGGCCGGCGGAGATGATCACGGCGATGACACACGACCAGCCGATCGCGTGGCCCACTGTCCAGTGCAGAAGCCGGCACAGTTGCGACCACAGGAAGTACACCAGCAGCCCGACCAGCAGGGCGATGGCGCCGGCTTCCAGGGTGCCGAGCAGGCCGAAGTGCAGGGGAAGGTTCATCGGGTGGGCAACGGTGGGATGGCGGCCAGTGTAAGGGTATTGGCAGGGTTGCACCCTGCACCTGCCGAGGCCTCAAGCAACAGCCAAAGCCAAAGCGGCATACTGAGGGTTGGCGGGGCACTGTGAGTGCGCGGGGCCGCCGTGAACCCATCCTTGGGGCTTGGTCGAGCTTACATGGACGTACTTGCAGCGTCCCACGCAACCGGACCCACTCCGCCATCCCACGGAATGCCAGCTGTTGCTTCGGCCGTTGCCGTTGCCTCTGCAGGTGCAGGGCGCAGCCCTGCCGATAACCCCTAAAGCACTGGCACGTCGTACGCGGTGCCGGGGTCCGGTTCGGGCTGCAGGGTGTAGTGCCACCACTCCTTCGGATAGTTGGCGAAGCCTCGCCGGGCCATCGCGCTTACCAGCTGCTGCCGATTGGCCTGCTGTGCATCGCTCAGTCCGCTCGTCTGCGTATGCGCACGCGGGCCAAAGAAATCGAAGTCGGTACCCATGTCCATCGGCTTGCAGCGGCCGTTGCGGCAGTCCAGCAGACCGAGATCGACCGTGGCGCCGCGGCTGTGGCCGGAGCGCTCGGCGATATAGCCGTCGGCCAGCAGGCGCGGCTTGTCCAGGTCCGGGTACTGCAGCGCCTTCCGCGAAAGCTCGCTGGGGTCGTTCACCCAGGCCATGAAGGCCTGCACCGAACGCACCGGCCGATAGCAGTCATAGATGCGCAGGCCAAAGCCATCCGCGCGCAGGTCCTGTTCCACATGCGCCAGCGCCTTCGCCACCGGCGCCAGCAGGTAGCAGGACGGCGCCTCGTAGCCCGGCACGCGCGCGCCGGTGAAGTTGTTGGCGCCGGCGTAGCGGATGTCCATCTCGATGCCTGGCGACAACGTGCGGATCTCCACCAATCCGGCGCTGGCTGCATCGGTGGCCGGTGAAACGCGCGGTGGCTCAGCGGCGCTGGCGCTCGCCGCCAGGGCAATCGCCAGTACGAGTGAAATGCAGGTCCTGGAAGTCATAGCTGAAGTCGATGTCCGGGTCGATGGCACGCAGGTCCAGCGTGGGCGGCGCACCGTCACCGGGCTGCAGCCACGCCTGCGCGTCTTCGCCCAGCGTATCCCAGCGCAACAGCCAACGCCCCTGCAGTTGCAGCACGGCACCCTGCAGCCGCGGCGATCTGTCCACGCTGAAGCGCAGGCCGTCCTTGCCCGGGCACAACGAGGCCGGGCCCAGCCAGGGGTCGGTGTAGCGGCCCTGCCAGTGCTGTAGATCGGACGCCGACGTCTGCCGCGCGTCCGACGTCACTGGCCGCTGATGCCCGGACGCTGCCCGCGTTGCCTGGTCTGCCTTCAATTCGGCCAGGTACTCCATCGCAGGCCGCGCACGGTCCGCTGCGGTGAAGCGCTTCAGCGCAGCCTGCATCAACGCCGTGCGCGCGTCCTCGCCTTCGCCATTGATCAGCATCACCACGCCCACCTTGCGATCGGGCAGCAGCGCCAGCGACGAATACATGCCCGACAGCGTGCCGGTGTGCGCCACCTTCCACTGTCCATCCATGTCGGACACCCGCCAGCCATAGCCGTAGCCATGGAAGTGCGCGTTGTCCCAGCGCCGCTGGCGCTCACCCAGCGGCATCGGCATGTGCAGGGTCCACAACGTGCGCCGCTGCTCGTTGCCCAGCCAGTCCGGCACCAGGGCAGGATCCAGCAGCACCTGCATCCAACGCGTCATGTCACGCAGCGAACAGCGGATGCCGCCAGCTGCCATCGACGGCAGGTCAGGGCTGGTCTCGCCGTCGGCGTTCACCACCTCATTGCGATCTCCGCGCCAGGCGTGCGGCTGCGCCACATTGCCCACGCGCTTCACCGACCATGCCCCCACTTGGCAGCGCGTCATGCCCAGTGGTTCAAACACCTGCTCGCGCATCAGCTGGTCGTACGGTTTGCCACCGGCCGCAGCAGCCACTTCACCGGCCACCACGTACATCAGGTTGTCGTAGGCATAGTGGCTGCGGAAGCTGCTGACCGGCTTCAGGTGCGCCAGTCCGGCGATGATATCGGCGCGGGTGAACGTGTTCGGCTCCGGCCACAGCATCAGATCACCAGCGCCCAGGCCGAGACCGCTGTTGTGGATCAGCAGATCGCGCACCTGCATCTGCCGGCCGACCCACGCGTCATGCATGCGGAAGCCCGGCAGATGCCGCTGCACTGGATCGTCCCAGCGCAGCTTGCCCTGTTGCACCAGCCGTGCCAGCAGCGCGGCGGTCATCGCCTTGCTGTTGGAGGCAATCTTGAACAGCGTGTCGTCATCGATGCGGCCTCCATCACCGCGCGCCCCTTCGGCATGGCGATAGACCACGCGCCCGTTCTCGACTACTGCCATCGCCAGTCCGGGCAGATGCTCGACGCGGACCACGGCGGCGATATCCGCATCGATGGATGCGGTATCGACCGCCGAAGCGGAAGGAACCGCCAACGCCGCCAGAATCAGCAGGCTGTACATGGGCGCCTTGATCTCCGGGACCTCAGCTCAGTAGGCCCAGGTCACGGTCAGCTGCGCATAGCGCGGCGACTGGAAGCCGGTACCGTAGCCATACATCGGATTGGGCGTGCCGATGCTGTCCTGTGGCTCGTAATCCTGGTCCACCGTGACCACGCGCTGCTGGTTCAGTACGTTGTACACCGCCAGCTTCAGACGAAGATCGGTGGGAATCGGCACCTTGTAGGACACGCTCACATCGAGGTCGTAGGTCCACGGCGTGCGGCCGTCGCCACCGCGCGGCGAATGCACGAAGACGCGCTCGGACGGCACCGTCGACTGGCAGTTGGACACGCACACGTAGTAGCTGTGGAAGTCGGTGTCGTCGAACGGGTTGCCGGCGCCGAAGCGGGTGATCGGGCTGCCCGACTGCACGCCCAGGGTCGCGGCCACGCTCAGGTTCTCGGTCAACGCGTAGCTGCCACGGAACTTGAACTGGTGGCGACGGTCGTTGGCCAGGTAGCCGTAGCCCCGGTAGTTGACCCACGGGTTGTCGAAGTTCTCGGTGCGGCCGGCATCAGCAAAGTCGGTATCCGAATTCACCGGTCCTTCGGCGTTACCGCGGCCATAAGCCAGGGTGTACGACGCATTGAAGCCCCACTTGCCGTCCCAGGCCCGGTCGACCTGCAGCTCCAGCGCCTTGTAGTCACGCTTGGGCTTCACCCAGCCGCGCTGTCCCACGTAGTTGCCATCGTCGTCGTACAACGCCCAGCCTTCCTTGGAGGTATCGATGTCGATCCAGCCATCGTTGCTGCCATCGCAGTTGGTATCGCCCCACACCCTGTTGGTGCGCCCCGGATTGCCCATGATCCACACGCCGTCGATCGCACCACACTGACCGGTAGCAGTGATGTTCATGTCATCGATGGCGTTGTGCAGGCGCCGGTAGGTGACACTGGCGGCAACCGACCACGACGCGCTCAGCATGTGCTGGAAACCCAGGATGGCTTCATCCTGGTAGACCGGGTCCATGTCGCGGTTCACTTCCGCACGCAGGTCCGGCACGCTGCCATCGCCCTGCGAGTTGTCGACCGGGCCGATCTGCGCGCCCAGGTTGGGAATGTTGTTGCTGGCACCGGTGTAGCCCAGGAACTCATACCAGGTGCGCTCATCGAGGAAGCCGCCGGCCTGCTTGATGTTGATGACGTTGGCCACTGGCAGGTAGTAGCGGCCCAGGTTGCCGAACACCTTGGTGGTGCCATCGCCACGCACATCCCACGAGAAGCCCAGACGCGGCGCGACCATGTTGTCGATCTTGATGTAGCTGTCGCCGTCGCCACCCTTGTTGTCAAAGCTCTCCACCCGTGCACCGATGTTGAGCAGGAAGTTCGGGGTGACCTGCCAGTTGTCTTCCAGGTAATACGCCGAGTTGATGGTCTCGAACGAGCCGGCCACTTCATAGCGGCGCGTGCGTGCCACCAGGCCGCTGGCCGGTACCGTACCGCCATTGAGCGGGCTGCCCGGCGTGCGGTAGTAGATGTCATAGCGCAGGCCACCGGGGCCAGGATAAGCGCGCTCGTAGTCAGAGGTATTCTCCTCGCGATCCAGGCCGAAGCGCAGCAGGTGATTGCCGATGGACCATTCAAAGTCGGCGCGGGCCGCCTTGCGCGTATCCAGCGCCGATTCCAGCTGCGAGCTGCTGGTGCAGCTGCGGTCACCCTGAAGGCTGGGCGGAATGCCGTCGGCCGCGGTGCGGTTGTCGAACACGCGGTTGCAGTTGTCGTCCATCAGCGAGCTCTGCACGCGGTTGCGCTTGTTCTCGCCATACATCAGCTTCATGGTCAGATCGTTGTTGACCTGCCAGCTGTAGGTGCCCGACCAGTTCTTTCCGCCCACGGTATTGACGACCTGGTTGCTGCGCTCACCGATGATGTCGCCGCTGCCGTAGTCGTAGCGATAGACATCGGTGAGGGTCTTGTTGCGGTCGGAGAAGCCGAACAGCGACAGCATCTGGTTGTCGGTGATCTGCCAGTCCAGCTTGCCGCCCCAGAAGGGTTCATCGGCCTTGCCCTGGTTGAGGAACGTGCCGGCATCGTTGGTGGATTTCGGCCGATAGTCACGGGCTTCGTACATGCCGAAGAAGAACAGCTTGTCCTGCACCAGCGCGCCGGAGGCGAACACGTTCAGCGCACTGCGGCTGTAGTCGTCCTGGCGAGCACTGATGTAGCGGCTGCCGGTGCCGTCATAACGATCGCGTGCCTGCGATTGCCACGCGCGCGGTTCGAACACCAGCTCGGCGCCCGCCTTGAACTCGTTGCTGCCCGAGCGGGTAACAGCATTGATCACGCCGCCGGTGCTGCGCCCGAACTCCACCGAGTAACCGCCGGTCTTGACCTGGAATTCCTGGTAGAAGGCAAACGGCACTGACGAGAAGCCGACCCGGTTGTAGAAATCGGTGACGTTCAGGCCGTTGATGTAGACCGTGTTCTCGGCCACCGACGAGCCGCCGAATGAGATGCCCTGGCCGCCCAGTGAGCCCTTGCCCTTCACTGCGCCAGGCGCCAGCAGCGCCACTGCGGTGATGTCACGATCCACCGGCAACCGCGCCAGCTCCTCGCGGGTGATGTTGGTGGCTGATTCGGTGGACTTCACGTCCACCATCGACACTACCTGCGGAGCGCGCACCTCGACCGTGCCCAGCGTGCTGACCGCACCCAGCGGCACGTTCACCGTGGTTGCACTGCCCAGGCCGACCGTAACCTGGCCCACGCGGCTGGCCGCGCCGCCCGGCAGGCTCACCTCCATGTCGTAGGTGCCGACCGGCAGCAGCGGGATACGGTAGCTGCCCTTGCTGTCGGCCTGCACGGAACGCACAAAGCCGGTTGCCGGATTGCGTACGGTGACCGTGGCGCCTGCGGGTACGCTGCCGGCGTCGCTGGTAAGGCGACCGACCACGGCACCATCCTGTGCCAGTGCGCTGGGTGCCAGTGTTGCCAGGCACGTGCCGAGGGCGATGCACAAGGCCGCCCGCTTGATGGTGTAAGCCTTCATCCCCTGCTCTCTCCTGCAAGAATTGAATGGTGGTGTGGGTGGTGTGTCGCGCTAGCGTTGCCCGGCTGGCAGTACCCGCCACTGGAAGTCGTAGTTCCATTGGTCGAAGTACAGGTTGCCGCCTGACCACTCGGCCTCGCCGCGCTGCGAGTCGACCGTTTCCGAGCGGTAGTACTGCTTGGCCGGCACCAGGGCCTGGCCGAAATCGTCGTTGAAGGCGATGCGGTAGCCGTCGAGGCCACCGAGGTAGAAATCACGCAGGGCGGGCGTATCGCTGGCCAGCGCACCAGTGGTCACGTCCATCGGCAGCCAGCCATACGGCGCCAGGTAGACCTGCCCCCAGTCATGCAGGTTGTTGTAGCCGCTGCCATCGTCGGAGAACACCATGCCCGACTGCCAGCGCGCGGGAATGCCGTTCATGCGCAGCAGCGTGATCAGCAGCAAGGTTTGTTGTCCGCAGTCGGCATGGCCGGCGCGCAGTGCGTAATCGCTGATGTTGCTGATGGTGGAGTATTCGCGCGCGCCGGCCCACGGAATGCGATCGACCGCGGCGAACAGCCTGCGCACCACTTCGTATGGGCGTGTTTCACCCTGCAACACCTGGTCGGAAAACAGCTTCAGCGCCGGGGTGAAGCGCACATGCGGCAGCTGCTCGGACAGGTAGGGTTTCAGTGCCGGGTCGGCCGGTGTCGGCTGCACCTTGGCCGGATCGATCGCGGTGTGGCGCGCGAAGATCGTCAGCGCGTAGCGGATCTCGAAGCGCATCGGCTGCCCAGCCACCGCCTTTGCTTCCAGATAGGCGGTGCGCTGCTGCGTGCTGGCCGGTGCCACGCGCGCCCTGCCGGGGGTGCTGCCCAGCCACTGCACCTGCTCCTGCTGGCCAGGAATTTCGCGCGGGTATGGAATCCACGCTCGAACCATTTCGCCGGCAGGCACCGCATCGGCCTTGACCGTCAGCGACTGGGTGAATTCGATGCGCTGCGGCAGCACCGAGGCCTGGCCACTCTGTTCTGCCGCCGCGATCACGCGCGCATGGTGAGCATTGAGCACTTCGTTCGGGCCGGGCGCCGGCATGGGCGCATCCGCGCGGCGGCGTGCGCGCGCTTGGTCGCTGAGCAGGAACAGGTTCGACGGTGCGCGTTTGAAGTACCAGCGCGTGCCGTCGATATCGAGATGTTCGATCAGGCCAAGCTGGTCCCAGCGTGCGAATTCTTCGTCAGTCAGGTCGGGAATCCAGCGCCGCACCGCCGCCTTGGCAGCGGCTTGGTCCAAGGAGAAATCCAGGCGGATTCGCCGCATGCGCTCCTGCTGGAAGGCGATGTCCTGTTCGCTGACGCCAGGCTCGGCTGCGTCAGCAGCCGACCAGGTATCCAGTTCGCTGCCGGCTTCGGAGAACCGCCCGACATCGATCAGCTGCACCAACTGCGCGAACTGCGTGGCCGACGGCGGTGGCTGCGCTGCTGCGGACCACGCGCACAGCAGCAGCGCGGCACTCAGGCCGGCAGCAGCAGGCAGACGCAGTTTGCGAACGGCAGGATCCACAGCGACACTTCCCAAGCGCGGGTGGTAACGGCTGTGTAACACGGGCCGGGAGACCGGTCAATAATTTATTCTTGCTTTCGACGCCGAAAGGAATAAATATTCCAACAGGCATTCGAGGAGGGTGTGCAGCGCATGATCCTGGCTTCCCGCGAACCGCGCTGGCACTGGCCGCGCCGGTTGACCCTGGCCCTGTGCGTGCTGGCCGCCCCGGCCTTCGCACTCGCTGCCCCGACGCCTGATCCCGGCGCGCCACTGCCCTATGTGATCGGCCTGCACGAGGCCTACCTCACGCCGGACTACTGGGCAGCACGGCTCGAGAACGCCGACACCCCGGTCCTCGACCGCACGCAGATCGACGCCCAGAACGCGCGGATGCGGGCGCAGGACAGCCACATCCAGGACATCGCCGTGCTGCCCGCACAGCTTGATGCGGCGGCGGTGCGCGGCAGCATCACCGCACTGTCGAGCTGGCCCGCCCGCACTCTGTACAACGACAAGGGCCAGGCCATCACCCCAGCACTGCGCAGCGCAATCGAAGCCAACCTCGGTCTTGATGCGATTCCCGCGCAGACGACACCGCAATACGGGCTGGTGGTGAAGCGCGCCGCACTGCGCACCTTCCCCACCCGCGAGCGCGTCTTCAGCACCGTCGGCGACACCGACATCGACCGCTTCCAGGAATCGGCACTGTTCCCCGGCGACAAGGTCGCCGTGGTCCATCGCAGCGCCGATGGCCGTTGGCTGTTCGTGCACAGCGAACGCTACAGCGCGTGGATCGAGGCCGATGCCATCGCCAGCGGCGACAAAGCCACCGTGCTCGGCTACGGCGCGAAGGGGCCGTACCGGATCGTCACCGGCGCCACCGCACAGACCACCTACGCCCCGGAGGAACCCCGCGTGTCGCGCCTGCAGCTGGACATGGGCGTGCGCCTGCCGGTGCTGGCCGAGTGGCCGGCCGCCGAGCCGGTGAACGGCCAGCAGGCACATGCCGCGTGGGTGGTGCAGCTGCCGGTGCGCGAAAGCGATGGCCGGTTGAAGCTGGTGCCGGCGCTGCTGCCGCGTTCGCAGGACACCGCAGCCGACTACCTGCCGCTGACCCCGCGCCTGCTGTTGCAGCAGGCCTTCAAATTCCTCGGTGAACGCTACGGCTGGGGCCACGACTACGACACCCGCGACTGCAGCGGTTTCGTTTCCGAGATCTACCGCAGCTTCGGCGTGCTGCTGCCGCGCAATACCAGCGCGCAAGCGGTCAGCCCGGCGCTGGACCGCTTGCCGTTCACCGCCAAGGACGGCAAGGCCGTGCGCGACCGCGCCGTCAGCGATCTGCAGGTGGGTGACCTGGTCTACATCCCCGGCCACGTGATGATGGCCATCGGCCACGTCGATGGCCGCACCTGGGTGATCCACGATACCGCGGGCGGCAGCTGGTTCGGTGCCGACGGCAAGCGCGTGCAGGCCCATCTCAATGGTGTTTCGGTCACCCCGCTGGAGCCGATGATGGCCAGCGACAGCGTCCGCTACATCGACCGCATCACCAACATCCAACGCCTGCGTGCCAAGACCCCCTGAATGAAGATCACTGCCATCGAACTGGGCATGCTGCGCGTGCCGCTGAAAACACCGTTCAAGACCGCCCTGCGCACGGTAGAAACCGTGGAAGACGTGGTGGTGCTGATCCGCACCGACACCGGCCACACCGGCTACGGCGAAGCGCCGGCCACTGCGGTGATCACCGGTGACACCCACGGCTCGATCATAGAAGCGATCCGGCACTTCATCGCCCCGCGCCTGATCGGCCAGGACGTGGTCAACCTCAACCATCTATGCACGTTGGTGCAGACCGCGATGGAGCGCAACAGCAGTGCCAAGGCGGCGGTGGAGATCGCGCTGTACGACCTGTGGGCACAGCTGCATGGCGCGCCCCTGTACCAGATGCTGGGTGGCGGTGACCCGGTGATCACCACCGACATCACCATCAGCGTGGACTACATCGACAAGATGGTGGCTGACTCGCTGTCGGCGATCGAACGCGGCTTCGAGTCGCTGAAGATCAAGGTCGGCAAGGACATCGGTCTGGACATCGAACGGGTCAAGGCGATCCACGCCGCCGTGGAAGGCCGCGCCCTGCTTCGCCTGGACGCCAACCAGGGCTGGACCGCCAAGCAGGCCGTGCACGCAATGCGCACGCTGGAAGAAGCCGGCGTGGTGCTGGAACTGCTGGAGCAGCCGGTAAAGGCGGCCGACATCAGCGGCCTGAAGTACGTCACCGACCGCGTCAACACGCCGGTAATGGCCGACGAAAGCGTGTTCAGCCCGAGCCAGGTGATGGACCTGATCCAGCAGCGCGCGGCCGACATCATCAACATCAAGCTGATGAAGACCGGTGGCCTGTCCAACGCGATCCGCATTGCCGATATTGCCGGCATCTACGGCGTGCCCTGCATGATCGGCTGCATGATCGAATCGAGCATCAGCGTGGCCGCCGCGGTGCATCTGGCTGTGGCCAAGAGCGATGTGATCACCAAGGTCGACCTCGACGGCCCATCGCTGGGCCAGTTCGACCCGGTCAGCGGCGGCGTGCATTTCAACGAATCGGAGATCAGCATCAGCGACGTGCCGGGGCTGGGTATCACCGAAGTGCGCGGGCTGGAGATGCTGGGTTGATCTCTGCCTTGCGGCTGGCCTGGCGTACAACTGACTTTGGGTCGGGCGTTACTTTTCTTTTCGCGAAAAGAAAAGTAACCAAAAGAAACGCTCCGCCGGCCGCGAGCCGACGTGCTGCGCACGCCGGTGCCCTGCGCTCCTCGGGCCGCCGAGGGACAGCGCGGAACTCGCTGCGCTCAGACACCCGCGCCTCTTCGCCCTCGCCGGACCTGCGGTGCTCGGCTCGCTTGAAGGCGGACTCAACGTCAAAGGCAACAACTGCACCCCGTAGATCCACGCCATGCGTGGATGCTCCTGCTTCTGCTCTACCCCGTACCCCCCTCGCGGCTGGCACGCGCGCGATCTATCCGGGGT